>NZ_CANNGT010000003.1 GCF_947504225.1 Brumimicrobium ulvae
CACGTTTGTTTCGGGGACGACAAAATTAGTAATAATTTTTAACCTACAAGTTTTATTTTGAAAATAAATTATTTTTTATTTTTCTCGCTAATCAACCTTGTAAATATTCGCTCGTTTGCGGGGCGCAAAGTTACAGGCTTTATTTTAATTAACAAGACTTTTTTTGAATTTAATTTAAAATCTTTTTTTCGCTTGTCTGGCTGGAGTTATTCGCTCCTTTTCAATTTTGTACCGCTCGTTTGCGGGGTGCAAAGATAGAGACACTTTTTAAACTAACAAGACTTTTTTAATATTAATTTAAAATCTTTTTAATTTGAATGTCAACTGAGGTTTGAAGCTCTTTTCTAACTTTAATACCGCTCGTTTGCGGGGTGCAAAGATACTGAGCTTTTTTTCATTTACAAGCCTTTTTCTATTCTTTTTTTTGAAGGGCAAATCTAACTTTGCCTAACGTGCTAAAAACCTATTTGTTACATGATGAAAAAAAAATGAAAGTTTTTCAAATAAAAACAAGCTCTGTAAGGTCGATAAAAAAGTCTAGTCTATATATAAGGTATAAAATAGAAATTACCAAATCATAAAATCAATAACGATAATCCCGTAAAGAAGGATAGTCTATTATAGTAATTAGTGATCCCTTTGTTTTGATATATCCATCCTTTTTAAACTCACTCAAAATACGAATCACTGATTCTGTGGCGGTACCCACCATACTGGCCAACTCATCTCTTGTTACAGTAACCTCTACACGCTCTGCCAACTCCTCTTTATATTTAAGGTATAACTTAGATAAAGCATTGGCAACTCGTTTACGCACTGTATTGTATGCAAGACTAACCAGTTCATTTTCTTTTTCTAAAATATCGCCCGCTAAAAGCTTAATGAAATTTATCGAAACATCTTTATTCGACAGCACCAATTGCTCAAAATCTTCTTTATTAATTAAAGCAAGTTTAGCCCCCTCAATAGCAACAGCATAGTCCTTATAACACTCACTAGACAAAAGATCGATATATCCAAAGAAATCTCCAGGCCCATAAAGTCCAGTCACTAACTCCTTATCGTCCTGTGTCACCTTAAAACTCCTAACATGGCCTTCTTTTACATAATACAACCACTTTGGGGTATCTCCTTCAGAATAAACCCCTTCTCTTCTTCCGATTGTTTTAACTTGAGCACTATCTTTGAGACCATCTAACCCTGTTAAATCGCAAACAGCATCTTGAAACCCCTTCCACTTATCGTTAGACTCCATAACCGCTTCAAAACGTTGTCGTTTTTTCAATCTAGATTCGATGGCTTCTAAGAGTTCTATTTCCTCAAAGGGCTTAGTAACATAATCATCAGCTCCTAAATTCATCCCTTTACGAAGATCTTGACGTTCTGTTTTTGCTGAAAGGAAAATAAAAGGAATTCCACGAGTTTCTGGAATTTTACTTAAATAATAAAGCACTCCATAACCGTCAAGTTCCGGCATCATAATATCACAGACAATAATATCTGGTAATTCTTTTTTAACAAGTTCTACTCCTACTTTACCATTTTCAGCTGACAACACTTGATAATCTGCTAGCTCTAATATCTCTTCGATATTTTCTCGCATTTCATTATTGTCCTCTATTAAAACAATCTTCGTCATGGTTAAATTTATGATTACAAATTTTCTTTCGGCAAAGTAATAAAAAATATCGTTCCCTCCCCTTCTTTTGACTCAAATGAAATCTTTCCTTTCAATAATTCCAGGTACCTCACTACAATATTTAACCCTAATCCAGTTCCTTCAATGTTAATAACATTACCTGCCCTAAAAAACCTAGAGAACAGATTTTTCTGATCTTTTTGAGGAATCCCCACCCCAAAATCTTGAACTGATATTCTCACCCCTTTATACAAGTCTTCTAAGGTCACAATTATTTCACCATCCTCTCTAGAGTACTTTATAGCATTCGACAACATATTTAACATTGTGTTTTTCAAAAGCTTTCCATCTGTTTTAATGGTCAATTTTTCTGGCCCCTCATAACGAATAAACTGTTTTGGTTTTATTATGCTGGTCATTTCATCAAAAGCTTCATGTAATAGTGTCGGCACACAACACAGTTCTGAATTAACACTCACATTACCTGACTCCAACTTCTCAAATGATAAAAAGTCATTTAAGATAGAAGTCAGATTACGAACAGAACTTTTAATTCTATCTACATGCTTTACAATCTTTTCGAACTCTTGCCTTTCATGATATTTATGGATCAAACTTGCCGAAGAATTAATTGTAGAAAGTGGCGTTCGAAATTCATGCGAAGCCATTGAGACAAATCTTGACTTCATTTCTGTTAACTCTCGTTCTTTATGAAGTGTTTCTTCTAATTTCTTAGCGACTTGTTTTTCAGAGGTTACGTTACGCTCAACAACCAGTATCTTATTCACTTCCCTGCTTTCATCCGACAATGGAACAGCATTGATTGCGTATATTCTATCTTCCACAACCACCTCGAAGCTTTTCGGTTCACCCTTAAAAACTTTATCCAATTCTTCTTTCACCAAGGTTCTTGCACGAGGATCTATTCTACTCAGATAATCCAACCCTATAAGATCTGAAGTTTCAATTCCTAGCTCATACAACCCTTGTCCTTCTGCAAAAAGATATTTATAGGTTTTATCGAAAATACTGATTACTCCACTAGGGAAATTACGTGCAATGGACTTGTACAACCGCTCACTCTCTCTCAGTTCTTCAGTTCGTTCCTTAACTTTTTGCTCCAGTGACTCTCGTAGCTTCTGGAGTTTCAATTCACTTTCTCTACGCTCTGTCACATCAGACACCAAGGCCACAACATAACTTTCTCCTCCAGCGCTTACAAATGGATTTAAACTCACTTGAACAGGAAATTCACTTCCATCTTTGCGCACCCCATCAAGTTTTAAAGACGACCCCATAGGTCTACTTGTTGGACGCTTACTATAAATATCTCGATGATTTTTATGCCCTCCTCTCGCCCTCATTGGAACGAGAACTTCTATCCGCTGACCTATCAAATCAGCCTTATCATATCCAAACATCAAAGCTCCGGTTTTATTGGCTTCAACAATTACACCATCTTTATCAACCAATATCAACCCTTCCTGAATTGCTCCAAAAAGTATTTCGTATAAACTTTTCTTTAAATCCATAATTATTTTTTTAGGGCTGTAATTATTTGTTTCATTTCTACCGCTTCCTTTACATCATGCACACGAATTATTGATGCGTTTTTTATGAATGCCAATGTATTGAGAACAGTTGTTCCATTCAAAGCTTCTTTTGGTCCTACACCCAGCAACTTATATATCATTGACTTGCGCGAAACTCCAACCAATATTGGGCACTCAAGCGATTTTAAAAAATCAAGATTTTCAAACAATTCGTAATTTTGCTCTAAATCCTTTGCAAATCCAAAACCTGGATCTATAATAATATCTTTTACCCCTTTTTTTCTCAACCCCATCACTGAATGACTCAATTCTTTACACGTTTCCATGACCACATCATTATACTCACAGAGGGTTTGCATATTTCCAGCATCACCACGGCTATGCATTAAAATATAAGGAACATCTAATTCTGCTACCGTATCAAACATTTGCTCATCAAATCTTCCACCGTAAACATCATTCACAATGTGGGCTCCTGCAAGAACAGCCTCACGAGCAACCGTTGAGCGAAAGGTGTCAACACTCACCAAAACATCTGGATAACGACAGTTAATTTCTCTAATCACAGGAATAACACGCTTCAACTCTTCTTCAGTAGAAAGCAGGTCAGCATTTGGTCGGGTTGATACTCCTCCTACATCTATGATATCAACACCAGCTGAAATGATTTCTTTAACCCACTTTATAGCCTTTTCGACATCTCTATTCCTACTGTTTTGAAAAAAAGAATCTGGGGTAACATTTAATATCCCCATCACAAGTGGTGAATTAAGATTAAGTAATTTATCCTGTGACTTAAACCCTTTAATTAAGTCATATTTATTATCTTTCCCCACTATAAATACTTTTTACTTTAAAAATGTCTGAAACTGTCGAACAATATACAAAAGTTATTTCCAAATGTCGCGAAATATTTGAAAAGAAAACTCAAGACTATGGGACCGCTTGGAGAATCCTAAGAACGAGCTCTTTAACCGACCAAATATTTATAAAAGCTCAACGAATCCGGACCATTCAAGAGACAGGAGAGAACAAAGTTGGAGAGGATATAGAGGACGAATTTATAGGAATAATTAACTACTGCATAATGGCTGTTATTCAAATCGAGGAAGGCGAAAACCTCCCTTTAGAAATTTCACCTGAAAAGGCAGGTCAACTATATAACAAATACTCTGAAGTGGCCCTCACATTAATGAAAAACAAAAACCATGATTATGGTGAAGCATGGCGAGACATGCGCGTCAGTTCATTAACAGATTTAATTTTAATGAAATTGCTTCGTGTTAAACAAATTGAGGACAACAAAGGTAAAACAATCATCAGTGAAGGTATAGATGCCAACTACTACGACATGCTAAACTACGCGGTATTTGCGCTAATTCATTTAACATTTAAAAACGAAGGAAATGCTTAATAACACTAAATATTCACTTTCTGGAAAGTCACTTATCTTAAATATCATAGTGATAGCCCTTAATTTACTAGGGTTGAGTTTTTTAGTCATGGGCTATCATCCCTCCTTTGAGGAAAGCTCTTTAATTTTCAAAGTTCTGGGTTACGGAATCATGATTGCTACTTTGGTTGCTGCTTTCTTGTTAGAAGGTTGGCTGTTATTTGCTTATGTCGCCCGTGTTTTAGTAGGAGGTTTGTTCATTGTTTCTGGATTAATAAAAGCCAATGACCCCAAAGGGTTTGCCTACAAATTGGAAGAGTATTTTGAAGATGGGGCACTGGCTTACCGAATTAAAGAATGGTTTAATTGGGAAACATTCTCCCTTGAGTTTTTCATCGAGCATGCTTTATTGCTCAGTGTTTTGATTTGTATTTTCGAGATTGTATTAGGTGCATTGGTATTGTTAGGCGCAAAAATGAGGGCTTCATCTTGGTTGATGTTAGTGATGATGCTCTTTTTCACTTTTTTAACGTGGCATACCAAAGAATGTGATCCACACACTACATTTACGGATGTTGACACTTATGCAATTGATTCATCTGCTGCTATGGCAAAGATACCACAAGCTCAAGAAAATGAAAATATTACTATCCTAGAGCAAAATGCTGATTTTGTTACCATTCGTGAAGTTAAAAAACCTCAATGTGTTGATGATTGTGGATGCTTTGGAGACGCCATGAAAGGTTCAATTGGAAGGTCTTTGACTCCTGCAGAGAGTTTTTGGAAAGACATTGTACTCCTTTATTTAGTTGTAATCATCTTTATTTCAAGAAGAAGAATCACCAATAACAATGGACGTGAAAACATCGTAATGATCACATTAGGATTAGTATTTATCAGTTTCTTCTCCTACATTTTCACATGGAGCTTCCCTATTTTATTTGGATTAGCATCCTTACTTTTGGCTTTATGGATCAGAAGAACAGGTGGTCGTATCCTTGGAAATGATTGGGGGATGATATTAATGCTGACCATTATCTGTTCTATCTTCGTCACCTATGTATTAATGTACTTGCCGCTTCGCGATTATCGCCCTTATCACGTAGGAAGCAACTTAATTGAACGCATGTCTGACGGTAGAGAGGGGCAATATGAAAACTTGATGGTTTATACTCACAACACTACAGGTCAAGACACCTTATTAACCGATTTAAATGAGAGCACAAAAGCCATTTGGGGAGACACTGAGAATTGGAAGTTTTCTAAAAGAGAAACCATCACCATTGTACCACAAATTCTACATTCTATTCAACAGTTTGAACCAAGTATAAGTGTAGAAGGATTAACCACAGTTGAAAAGGAGTTTGCTCCTATTGCTGAAATTCTAGAAAACAATCAAGCGCAATACATTGATGTCATTGATAAGAACACTGGAGACAGATATCCAATGTCACTCCAAGATTTCTATTTGCCAGATATTGACACTTCAATTTACGCTATCGGCGATACAATCCTGCGTTTAGACGAATCTTTAACCGACATTAATCTAAAGGATTTTATTCTAGCACAAGAGCAAATACTATTGATATTCAGTCGTGATTTATCAAAAGGTAATTTTAGCCGAATTTCACGTTTGAAAGAAATCAATGAGAACGCCAAAGAACACAACATTCCTGTAATTATGATTTCAACAGCATCAAAAGAGGATGTTATAGCCTTTAGGGAAGAAACAGGATTAATTGTTCCAACGGTTCAAAATGATGAAATTGAAATTAAAGCAATCACCCGTTCAAATCCAACATTAATGGTATTGAAAAAAGGTGTGGTTAACGGAAAGTTCCCTTTCCGCTCTACTCCATCTTGGGAATGGTTAATTAAAAACAGTATTAAAGTCGATTAAGAAATGAGAAAAAAAATTGTTGCAGGTAACTGGAAAATGAATTTATTACTTGATGAGGCTGAAAAGCTAAATGCTTCCATAGACGAAACTTTATCAAAAGGTAATTTCAGATGTGATGTTTATCATTTTATCCCCTTCATTTATTTAAAAGAGGCCATTGACAACAGTAAACACGTTCAGATTGGAGCACAAAACGGGCATCCCGAAAAGAACGGTGCATATACAGGAGAAATCAGCATTCATCAACTTGCACATATGGGGACACAAGCGATTTTAATTGGACATTCTGAAAGAAGACAATTGTTTAATGAAACAAACGACTTTTTAAAAGCAAAGGTAAACACGGCAATAGCTGAGCAATTAACAGTCTTTTTTTGTTGTGGGGAAAGTTTAGAACAACGCGAATCAGAAGATTACGAACAAATCGTAATTAATCAATTGAAAAGCGCCTTATTTCACCTACCAGAAGAGGATTTTAGAAAAGTGATTATTGCCTACGAACCTATTTGGGCCATTGGCACAGGAAAAACAGCTAGCCCAGAACAAGCCAATGCCATGCATATTAGTATCCGTGCTGCCATTGCTGATGCTTACGGAAACTCTGTTGCTGAAACAACTTCTATTCTTTATGGTGGTAGTTGTAAACCTTCAAATGCACAAGAACTTTTAACACAATCTGATATCGATGGAGGACTGATTGGAGGGGCATCGCTAAAACCAGAAGACTTTATGTCTATTATTTCAACATATCAATAATTTATGAATTATATTCAAATAAGTTTCGACATATCGCCAAAGCATCCTTGGACAGAAATCATAACACAAGAACTGGCTAATATTGGCTTCGATAGTTTTACGGAAGAAGACCAAAAGCTACAAGCATATATTAGTGAAGAGAACTTCAAGGAAGAGCGCTTAAAGGAACTAATTGCAACTTATGCGGGTAATGAAGTAAATATAGCATATGAGCAGACCCTGATTCCATCACAAAACTGGAATGCCGTATGGGAATCTGATTATGAACCGGTCTTAGTAGGTAAGTCATTAATGATCCGCGCTCCCTTTCATCCTATCGACGATACTTTTGATTTAAGCATAGAGATTCAACCTCAGATGTCATTTGGAACAGGTCACCACCAAACTACATTTTTATTAAGTCAAGCTTTATTGGATATTGACTTTAAAGGAAAAAATGTATTAGATGTCGGTACAGGAACAGGCGTTTTAGGAATTTTAGCTGCTCAACTAGGGGCTTCAGAAGTTTTTGGAACGGATATCGAAGAAGGTGCTGTCGAAAATGCAATTGAAAACTGTGAACGTAACGGAACCAAAAACTTTAAAATTGTTAAAGGTGATTTAGAAGTTGTACCAAAGCACAATTATGACGTTATTATAGCTAATATTAATAAAAACGTTTTACTTAGACATATGGAGGGCTACTCCAATCTCATCAAAGACAATGGTTTGTTATTGTTGAGTGGATTTTTTGAAACGGATATTCAAACACTTACAGAAGCAGCCAAAAACTGTGGATTTGATGTTATTGAGATATTCACCAAAGAGAAATGGGCGGTCCTCAAGTTGATAAAAAAAATATAATTATGAAAAACATTAGCGTACTCTACTTTATCGTGACCTTATTGTCCTTCAACTATGCATTTAGCCAAGATGGGGAATTTACCATAGACCGCGAACAGTTTGTTGCAGATTACTCACGACTTTTAGCCTCTTCTGGCTCTAAAGAAGTCACTGCATTTATTGACCTAGAGTTGCGCCCAATACTCCTAGAAGGAACAGCCTTCCCTGAAGATCGTTTCCAACAGATGGCTAAGACCGTGAATATATTGTTGGACAAAAGACATTCGGCTTATCCTCACACCTATAACTACGTTACTTCATTTTATTCTTTGATTACCCTCAAAAAAAGTGATGAAGAAATAGATACATGGCATGAGATTACTGATGGATTAATCAAAAACAGAAACCCTCGAAGAATTCAAGAGTTCTTGCAGGTCTCAGGAAACTTTTTGCACAAGGAGATAATTGCTGATGACCCAAACTATCAGTGGATTTGTAAAGGAGAAGACTTTAAATTCATCAACGACAAAACACCCTACATTCAATTTAAGAATGTGACATTAATCTGTAAAACCATAAATCGTGGAAGTGATAAAAGGCAAAACCCATTTTCGGATTCGATAAAAATCATCAACACCAACGGAATTGCTGACCTCACAAGAGAGAGATGGGAAGGAAACGGTGGGACCTATACATGGGAGAAAGTAGGTTTACCACAAGAAGAAACACATGCAACACTTAGATCATACAACATTTCATTTAGATCTACCAACCTTACTGCAGACAGTGTAACATTGACAACCCCCTATATCAAGGAGCCTATTGAAGGTAAATTATTAGACCGTGCAATGAAAGGAGCTATAGGAAAAGACAATGAACTTCCTTATCCACAATTTAAATCTTATCAAGCTAACTTTGAAATTAAAGATATTGTTGAAGACGTTGATTATAAAGGAGGGTTTTCTTTAGAAGCAAATGAATTTATTGGAATTGGAAACAGCAAAGAACAAGCTAAATTAACTTATTATCGAAATGACAAGAAATTCATCGTTTCTTATTCCGATCAAGTACGTGTCAATGAAAATAGCTTAGTTACACCTATGGCACGTTTTTCACTTTACATCGGATTAAATGATTCTATCAGTCATACTGGACTAAACATAACCTACAATTTAAAAGAACAATCTATTAAATTCGTTAGAGGAAATGCGGTTATATCTCAATCTCCATTCATCGATACTTATCATCAACTGAATATTTATACGGATGAGATTTCTTGGAATAAGAGTTCGTCTGAACTTATACTTGGATATGACAGGTCGACTTCTGAAGAACAAAGGACCGCTAAGTTTGAATCCTTCAATTATTATGATGAGCGATTATTTCAAAGTATTCAAGGTTTAGAATCTGTGCACCCATTATCGGCGCTTTACAACTATGCCTATAAATATGACAAATTCCAAATGACCGAAGGAACTGCTGCTACAGCACTAAACCGTACCTTACAGCAAGCTAAGCCAAAATTATTAGAACTCTCTACTTTAGGATTCATAAGCTATGACACCGAAAGAGGAATCGTGCTAATCAATGATAAAACAGAGCATTTTGTAAAATCAAAATCTGGAAAAAGTGATTATGATAATATTTCATTTGTTTCTAATTTAGCACCAATTCGTTTAGACAATACAGGGAATAATAACGCTGAATTACAACAAAAAGTAAACAAACGAAACCAAGAAAGGGCTAAAATAACTGAATTTGCAAAAATAGACTTGAGCTCTTTGGATTTAAAAGCCAATGCCGTAGACTACATTACTGTTGCAACGGTGAAACAAACTACCATCTTCCCTGATGAAAATGAAGTGACCATCAAAAAGAATAGAAATATTGATTTCTCTGGATGGGTAAACAGTGGAAAATGGGAAATTAAAATTGACCACGGAAACTATAGCTACGAGGACAATAAATTCAATATTTTTGAATCTGAATTAGCATTATTTAAGGTCAACCCGCTAAGGGCATCTGATGGCAAGCAACCTATCCCATCTCAATCTGTTATATCAGGAATCAAAGGTGAAATTTTAGTTGATGACACCACAAACCGATCTGGAATAAAAAAAGGATTCGATCAATACCCTATTCTTGTCTCTAAAGAAAAATCAAAGGTCTTTTACAACCAAAAACAATTACACCTTGGGGCTTATGAAAAAGAACGTTTTTACTTTGAAATTGATCCTTTCCAACTGGATAGTCTAGCCACTTTTGATGAAAAAGCATTACGTTTTCCAGGAGAGTTGACATCGGCAGGTATATTTCCAAAAATGAAAGATGAGCTTAAAGTTATGGCAGATTATTCTTTAGGATTCTCACAGGATGTTCCCAAAGAGGGCTACCCTTTCTATGGAACTGAAGCGCGATACAACAATAAAATATTGCTTTCGAACAATGGATTACAAGGAGGAGGAACAATTGACTTTTTGAACTCTTCATCAACCTCAAAACAACTGTTCACTTTTTTACCTGACTCTACAATTGGAGTCGCTTCATTCGTCAATAAACCTCAAGAAACAGGAGTTCAATTTCCAGATGCGAATGGACCAGATGCATTCATCACCTTCTTACCGAAGCAAAAAGTCCTCAAAGCTAGGTCAAACAAAGAATTAATTTCCTTCTATAATGGTGAGGCCAACCTAAGAGGTACTACGATTTTGAAAGCTAAAGGGATGAAAGGAAATGGAATCTTGGAATTAAAAGATGCCAAAATGGGATCTCATCACTTCGACTTCGCAAGATGGGATGTTCATGCAGATACCTCTTCCTTCCAATTGACCAATAAGTATAAGGCCGAAGGAGATTTAAGTGAAAACGCATTGGCATTCAAAACAGAAAACGTTAATGGTGACCTTGACTTTAAGGGTAGAAAGGGAGTCTTTAAATCTAACGCTGGTGAATCTGTAGTTGAATTCCCTGTTAACCAATACGTTTGTAAGATTGACCAATTTACATGGTTAATGGACAATGACGAATTGACTTTAGAGAAGAAAGCCAACGATAACCTAGCCATTGATGGAGCTATGGACCTTGTAGGGCCAAACTTTTATAGCATTCACCCGAAACAAGACTCATTACAATTCAGATCTCCAAAAGCGTTATTTAACCTAAAAGAGAAAACCATTTATGCTTTTGAAACTGAATTTATAGAAGTAGCAGATGCGAGGATTTTCCCAGATAGTGCCAAAGTAGTCATCCGAAAAGATGCTAAAATGGACAAGTTCACCAATGCTAAAATTGTCGCCAACTACATTACGAAATACCACACCATTAAGAATGTAGAAGCTCAAATAACGGCCAGAAGAGCTTACACCGCAATTGGTGATTATGAATATGGAGTCGGTGATGGAGAAAAGCAATTGATTCATTTAACTGAAATCAAACTTGACACCTCGTTTCAGACAGTAGCCAAGGGTATTGTCAATCAAGAACAAGCTTTTAAATTGAGTGATCAATTCGACTTCTACGGAGAAACACAATTGAGAGCAGCAGATCAATTCATGCTCTTTAAAGGAGCTACTAAAATTAATCATGACTGTGATAAATTCGAAAGAAACTGGATGGCATTTGAGACTGCAATAGACCCAGAAAACATTCAGATCCCTGTGAGTAAAAACATGAAAGACCTAGAAGGAAACCAAATTACTGTTGGAGTACGTTGGCGAAATTCTTCTAATACGGATAGCGTGAGCCTTTATCCTACTTTCTTAAGTTCAGTCGAAAATGAAAACGATCCAGAAGTAATGACTGCAAGTGGATTCTTACAGTACAACAATGCTGCAAAAGAATTCCAAATTGCTAGTCAAGAGAAGTTAATCAACAGGGCTGAAAAAGGAAACTATATTTCTTTACACACAGAATCTTGTTCGATGAACGGAGACGGTAAAATCAGTTTAGGAATGGATTATGGCGCTGTAGAAACAGAAGCTGTTGGGGTGTTGAATTACAATCAAGAAAATGAACAAACAGATTTAAACATCACTATGGCATTCCGAATTCCTTTCAATAAAAAAGAATTTGAAAACGTAGCAGTGAAAATTAGAGAAGTTCCTGGTTTACCTGATGCAGATTTTAATTCAACAACACTTGAACAAGCATTGGTAGAGTGGACAGATCTAAAAACAGCAGATAAAATAAAATCTGATTATACTTTAAAGAAAGAATTTAAAAACGTTCCTCGATCAATGCAAGATGCTATTGTGATTACAGGGTTAAGACTGACTTCTTACACCAAATCTGGAGAACAACAGCGTGGAATGAAAACATCAACTGCTCAGGCAGCAATTGTAAATATCTATGGTGAACCGGTTATGAAATATGTACCTACAAAGTTCTTTGCAGAGCAACGTTCTAATTTAGGTGACCGTTTTGGATTAATGATTGATATTCCTGGAGCTTATCTTTACTTCTTCGATTACGACAACAGAAAAGATGGAGTAATGAATATTCTTTCTAGTGATAAAGAATTCAATGATGAAATCACAGCATTAAAATCTGATAAGAAAAAGTCGAGAAAATTCGTTTACGACATCACCAAAAACTCAGCTTACAGAAGTCAGTTTATGCGTGTATTTAACTAAGTTAAAGAATGGAATTTATTATATTTGGAATAGCCGCCTACTTATTGGGCTCCATACCAACAGCTGTTTGGGTGGGAAAGGCAAAGTACCACTTGGATGTTAGAGAGCATGGTAGTAAAAATGCTGGGGCAACCAATACATTTAGAGTTTTAGGAAAAAAAGCAGGAATTGTAGTCCTGAGTGTGGATGTGCTCAAGGGAACCTTTGCAGTGCTCCTTCCCTTCCTCGTTAACACTTATGCCTGGGCAGATGACCATTTAATTCACCTTAAAATAGTTTCAGGGGTTTTGGTTGTCTTGGGACACATCTTCCCCGTTTTTGCGGGATTCAATGGTGGGAAAGGAGTTGCAACTTCCTTAGGAGTAATTTTAGGGATTCATCCACAAGCTGCGCTGATCTGTATTGCCATTTTCCTTGTCGTTTTTATCGCCTCTAACTATGTGTCCCTTGGTGCAATAATTACCTCTATATCATTTCCTTTATTGGTTGAATTTGTTTTTGACAATAAAAACACTTCTTTACTGATATTCAGTATCATACTTTCCACTGCTGTCGTGATTCTTCATCATAATAATATCAAACGTTTAATTAAAGGAAATGAAAATAAAATGAGTCTTTTTAAAAAAAAGACGTAACTTGTATCTAAAACACACGTATCTTATTACTACTTAATGTCACTTAAAATAAAAATATTCGTATTGTTCATCCTGTTTGGCGCTATTCATACGCATGCACAGGAGACAAGAGAGGATATTGAGAAAAAAGCATTGAGCTTATTTCAAAGTGAAGAGTTTATTGAAGCTACACCACTCTACCTTAGGTTACTTTCATTAGAACCTAGAAATCCAGATTACAATTATAGATATGGAACCTGTTTACTCTTTAATTCAGGAGAAAAACAAGACGCTTTCAAGTATTTAAATTATTCCATTCAGCAAAGTAATAAAGTTGATGACGAAGCCTTTTACTACCTAGGAAAAGCATATCACCTTAATTTTCAATTCGATAAAGCCATAAAGAATTATGAAATCTACAAACAAAAAGCGGGTAGTCGTTCGCTTGAAAAGTTAAATGTAGATCGCCAAATTGAAATGTGTAGAAATGGAAAGTCGCTGATTGCTAACATCTCCGAAACCGTGGTCTTGAATAAAACTAAAATCAATAAAGAAAGTTTTTTTAGAATTTATGATCTAAAAGACATCGGAGGAGAATTGATTGTTACTGAAGAGTTCCAATCCAGACTAGACAAAAAAAATAATCACGTTCCTTTGATTCACTTTCCGTCTCATTCAAGGCGCATTTATTATTCAAGCTATGGCGATAATAACAGTCACAAGGACATTTATGTAAGAACGCGACTTCCAGATAATACTTGGTCCAAAGCACAAGCTGTTTTTGGAGATGTCAATACATCCTTAAACGAAGATTTCCCTTACATGCATCCCAGTGGAAAGTACTTGTATTTTTCTTCTGAAGGTCACAATAGTATGGGAGGTTATGATATTTTCAGAAGCCCTTATGATCCTGAAACCAATTCGTTTGGTCCTCCCGAGAATATGGACATTTCCATTTCCTCTCCAGACAATGATTTTCTGTACATTGTAGACTCACTTGATCGTTATGCTTATTTCGCTTCCCAAAGAGAAAGTGAAGGAAACAATGTCCATGTTTACAATGTACGTGTTGAACGCTTCCCTATTCAAATGGTGATATTAAAGGGGCAATTCAACTCTACAATTGATCCTTCAGAGAAAGCATTGAATATTACCGTAAAGAATAACTCAGGTGAATTGATGGGGAAGTTCAACACATCGCCTAAAGGAGATTATTTAATCAATTTACCCAAAGGAGGTCGTTATGAATTTATCGTTAGCGTTGGTGAAAAGGAACAATTGCATAGACAATTTATCGAATTGCCCTATCTAAAGGAATTCCGTCCTTTAAAACAAGTCATAACTGAGTCTCAAAAAGACCAAGCTGAGGTCATTATTTTTAAAAACTTGTTTGATGAACGTTTTGAAAATGAAGGTGAAATTATCGCTGAAGCCATTAAGTTAAAATCTAAAATGGAGGTCAATAGCCAGCAATTTGACATTGACTCGTTAGATCAAGTTCGAGAACAAAGAAAGTTATTCGACAAAATCGGGCTTTCGGCATTTACAAATGTTGAAATTCATGATTTAATAAAAAGTAAATACGGTAATTTGAATGAGCGTCAAATTAAAACACAAGAACTGATTGGAAAAGCCAATGCAACGCTTGATCAAGGAAACCATAAAATCGAAAGTGCTTTAAACAAGGCAGATTCTTTAATGCAATTGGCAAAAATCAGTGACCAGAATCAACGTGCAAAACGCTATTCACAACTGGCACAAAAAGAACTTGATAAAGCAAAACATTATCAAGCCGAAATGGACAATGCAAAAGTCGTTTTAAAATACTTAGAAACCGATTTTAAGGAAAAGGAAGAACAACTAACAGAGGCCAAATCGCTTTATGAAGTTACAAAAGAACTTGCTATAAATGACGATGACCAATTGATTGCAATATTGAATGAGCACAAAGACTTCGTGAGTGAGGAACTGCTAGAAGAAACCAATCTTGATGCTCATTTTGAATTTGTAACTCAAATCAATGCCGATCTTCAAGCTCAGGAAGAAATGAAACTACGTCAAAAACAATTGGAGGCTAATCAGAAAGCTCTAGAAAATAAACTTGCACAATTAAATAAAGATTATGAAGCAGCTTCTAAAAGGAAAAAAGAAGAAATAGGATTAGAAATTAGTCGATACGAAAATCAAAATGCTGATTTGAAAAATGAAATCAAGTATATCGATGATCAACTGAATGCTCAAGGTGATTTTAATGGTCAGAAAGAAGCTTTAGCAGAAATACTTAAAAGTGAAAATACAGCAAAAGAAAACACTTCTTCCTCTGAAATTGTAAAGAAAAATAATGATTTGATCGCGCAACAAGACAAACTCAACAGCGATAACGAAGCCTTTGCCCTTAAAAACGATATTGATATAACTGAAGAGGCATTGAACCAGGTGAATGAAGACATAGCTCTTAACACAAGTGAAAACAATAACACTACAGTTGAGCACACAGGAGACTCGACCACAAACGAAACCGAAGAAATCACCTCAGAAGAAGAATTGGCTGAACTGACATCGGAAATTATATTCAACAAATTAGACCCCAATTATCTTGAAGAAATTGAGCAAATAGAGACTGAAATAGCGAATGGAAAAGCAACGAAAACAGATTTGCTCGAGCGTAAACAGCAAGCATTAGTTGTTGTAGAAAGTACGCAATCTCAATTTAAAGCTGAAATTGAAAAAGGAAATCCTGACCCTACCCTACCCACTAAAATCGAACTACTTTCTGAAGTTAAGAGTCAGCTAAACACAGAAATTAATGACCTTAATCAAAAAATAGCTGAAGAAAACATTATTGCAGAAGAAACAATGACCAATACTCAAGAAAGTAACATTGAAGAAGGTCAAAACACAACAAATAAAAACAATACTTCTCCTTTAAGTGCAGAAACTGTTTTTACAGAAATAGATCCGAATTACCCTCAAGATATTCAAGCCTTAGAGCAAAAAGTGAAACAAGGCAATTCGACAAAGCAAGCCATTCTTGATCGCAAAAAACAAGCTTTAACTGGTATTGAAGCAGCTCAATCTGAAATTCAAAACGAGATAGATTCTGGAAACAATAATGATGATCTCGCTACAAAATCGGATTTATTGTCGCAAATTGAAGTCCAAATTAAGTCTGAAATTGATGAGCTATCAAATGCGATTGAAGCAGAAAATAAGCATGCAGAAACTAACACTTCAACTTCGAATACTTCAGCAAGTAACACTTCTTCTGAAGAAGAAAACCCTCTATCACCTTCTACACCTGCAGAATTATTTGCTGAATTAGATCCTACTTACCTTAAGGATATAAAAGAAATTGAAAATGAAATAGAAAAAGGTCTGACCACATCAAAAGAACTTCTTGAGCGAAAACACCAAGCCTTAATAACCATAGAAGACGCTACAACAAATCTTGTCGCGAAAAAAGAAAATGGAAACGATGATGCTGAGCTTTCAACGCAAATTGAATTTCTTTCACAAATAGAACGTCAGTTAACAGATGAAATTCAAGTTTTAAAGAAAACAATTGAGGAGAATGATGTTATAACTGATGAAAATGAATTCACTCCAGAAGCAATTTTAGCAGAGCTAGATCCTGAATATTTGAATGATATTTCACAACTTGAAAAAGACATCAGCAATGGAACGAAATCTAAAAAAGACTTAGTTAAAAGAAAGTACATCGCAAAAATTTCAGTAGAAGAACATAGTTCTGAGGCCATACAACAAAAAGAAAGTGGTGTGACTCAACCAGGTTTAGAGCAAAAGATTAAAGCTTTTGCAGAGCTAGACGAGCAACTAGACAAAGAGATTGATGCTTTGGAAAATGAAATAATTGCAGAACAACTTCATGGAGTTGCGCCAAAAGAAATGTCTTATAGAGATCAGGTATTGGACCAAGCTGACAAAGGATTTAAAGAGCAAATCAGTTCTTTATTGAAGAGTTTCCATTCAGGAGAGAACAATTATGAAGAGTTACTTTACGCCCAAGAAGTACATCTTTCCAAGATTAACACCGCGATTGAGAAAAAAGAAGGGAAAACTCCAGAGGAATTGAACATACTTACTGAAGAAAGGGACCAGACCCTTCAATTTATTGAGGAGCTAAAAGCAGCCCAAGGAAAAGAAGAGTTCAACATCAATAAGGCTTATAAAGAAAGTCTAAAAAGGGTCTTACTGAATAAACAAGAATTCGACCTTATTGAAGCTGAACCTCAAGACATCAATGAAGCCAACGTAAAAGCACAAGCATTAGAAAATATAATTTTACAATTAAATAGAGATATAAAGGCTTCCAACAACAGTTTAGAAATTCGTTACCTAAATATTGTCAAGAAAGAGCTGGTTAAAAAACGAAGAAACGTAAGTTTTGAATTTGGTGAAGTAACCCAAACATCAGAACATCCAGATCATGTAGATTTGTCCAAAATACAAGAAGAATTTAGCGTAGAATTATCCTACGAGCAAAAAGAAGAATTTAAGTCCCTTTTTGAAGCTAAAAATAAACTACTAGCTGAAGAGTTAGAAAACCCTTCACTTAAAGAAGATTCAAAACACCAAGAGAAAATCGAAGCTCTTGATGATCAAATTGCGAGTAAGGAGAGTATAGTTCTTGAAAGATCGATTGAAAACCTAAACAATTTTTTAAACAGAAGCTTAGAACAAACAATTGACGACAATGGAACGCCAACACTAGCGATGTTGAAAGCACAACAAAACAAACTAGAAATTAATCACCTGATTAGAGAAGCTAAAGAAGTAAAAGACCCAAAACAACAGCGCGACTTACTTCAATCAATTCAAACAAAGCAAAATGCAACCCTCAAGGAGGTAAGGTCTGAGCAAAAAGAGAAAAAAGCCAATGAGGTGATGAAGTCTATTGCTGAACACAGTGATTTTGAAAACATTAGTCCGGTCGACATTTTAAAAACGGAAGAAGATATACAACAAGAGCAAAAAGAGATTGGAATTGAATTATTAAGTGTTCAAGACCAAATCAAGGAAATCAATGCCAAGATACCGAATGGGAACAGGAAAGAAAAAGCAATACTCGAGGAGAATAAAGAAATGCTTGTTGAGATAGAAAGTTTGTTGCAAAGCAAATTTGAGGAAAACGCATCTCATTTATCCTTTATAGATGAACAGAAAAAGAAAGACGCTGAGGAGGGAATTGATAAAAATGCGATTGAAACACAGCTGACCTATGTTGAAGAAGTAGAAATTGCGCAGTCTGAGGAATACAAAACGGTGTTACAGGAAAACAATAAACTAAATCAATTACAACATGATTTAAAGGCAAAGGAGGCGCAATTGATTTCCGAACAAAACAAACTGAAGATTTTAACTTCCACAAAAAACAAGAATATTACTAACGAGGAAAACGTATTTACCGAAGAAGAAAAGAAGACCATTGAAAAGCACATGAAACAAATCAATGAAGTATCTGGAGAAATCAAGACCTTAAGAGCGGAAGTTAACAAACAACTGAAGGAGGTTAAGCAGAAACTTCCTGAAACGCCTGAAGAAAAAGCGAAAATAGAAAACATGATTGCCCGGGATGTAGCACCAATTAATGAAGCTCCAACACTTCCTGTTATTGCAACGGGCTTAGTGATTAATCCGAACAATAAAAACAATTATTCAGACGAAAATCCTATTCCATTAAAGGTTGAATCACCAAAAGGATTGGTTTTCCGTGTACAAATTGGAGCATTTGCCAAACCAGTACCCAACAATACCTTTACAGAATTTTCGCCCATTACAGGAGATGTTGTTCGTCCTGGTTTAATCAGATACGTAGCAGGTATGTTCAATAGTAGAGCAACGGCAACTGAAGCCAGAAATCAAATCAGGACAATGGGATACAGCGACGCTTTTGTTGTGGCTTACTGTGATGGAGAAAGAGTGCCTGTTTATCGCGCAATCGAATTAATGAATTCTGGAGCATGTGTTCCAACAATTGAAAGTGGTCAGAATGCTATCTTAGTTGCTGAAGAAGGAGTTGAGTATACCAGCGGAACAACGGTTGAAAAAGTCATTGACGAATTCGCTTACAACAAAGCACCTGGAGCTGCTGAAGCAGATGTAGCAGAAACCAAAATGGGCTTATACTTTACCGTTCAAGTTGGGGTGTACAACAGACCTGTAAGTTCTGCTCAGCTATTCAATATAACTCCATTGATCACCAAAAGAATGTCCAATGGTCAAATTCGTTATTCTACAGGAATCTTTAGTTCTCTTGTTGACGCCAAACCAAAACAAAGAGAAGCAATTGATGTCGGAGTTACTGATGCTTTCGTTACTGCGTATTATAAAGGGGAAAGAATTTCTATCACAGAAGCGCATGCCCTACTTGCTGAAAAAGGAAATGATATTCTAGAACTGAATAATCCTACTGAAATTAGTAACAACAAAGTTCACAGCACCACAAACAACAGCACACCTCGAAAACCAGAAGAATTCCTTGAAGGAAAAGACATTCAATCTATGTGGGTTTCTAAATCTAAATATGACGAATATCCTGCACAGGTATTAAACCGTTACAACGAAGAAGGGGACTTGTTCTATTATGACTCTATTTCCCGAAACGTTAAAAGCTTTGTCTTTACGGAAGCTGCAGAAACTCCACTATTCATCAGTGAATTTGAAACGGTTAACTTATACAATTACGCATATTTCGTAAAAAATAAAAATGCTGAAAAACGTTCTGAAGCCATTTCTGATTCAGATAAAAGTACACTCACCTTAAACGTTAGGGTGTTGGCCAAAGACCTCAATTCAGATTTATTCGAGACCATTCTCAATGCTCCTTTCAATAAGGAAATGACTACCGATGAAAAGAGTTTATCTGTAAAGTTCTTTATGTTGAACACCCCAGAGAATGAAAGAACTGTCAATCAACTTCAAATTCTTTTGGCCAAGTTGGGAGCAACTCATATTTCTAAGTTTAAAAACGCAACGAACAGCAATTGATTTAATTGAAATTTCTGTCATATTCACACGCTATTTCAGAATTGTTAATTATTTTGGAGCGCGAAAGAAAAAACAACACACAATTTCATGAAGAATTCAATTTTATTTCTCCTTTGTAGTTTATTTTTATTGGTCAACTCTACCATCGGTCAAGAACATGTCATGGTCAGTGGTAAAGACTCATTAGTCATTACAAAAGAAGAAGTTCCAGAAGAGGTGCTAAAAAAAATGCAAGCTTATGACTTTGGTAGTGAGATTAAAAAATTCAATGAATCTGCTTATGGTGTGTTCAATTTCAATGATGATGACAGAAGGGTTTTTAAAAACGCAGATCAGATTCAAGTGGTCTTCAACGAAGACACTTTAATTATAAGTGAAATTGGAAATATCTTTTTCAAAAATCCTGGACCTGAAGAAATCATTAAAGTAAATGTTATTCCATCAAGAAATGGAGAAGAGTTAGGTTTCACAGGACATAAAGGGGAAACGAAAATTAGCTTTTTAGCAAAAGCTCCGAAAAATGCTTTGATTACAGACGATAGAATTGTTTTGGGGATTCTAGCAGTGATTCTGGCCTTGATTTTTTATACCTCAGGACTTAACAGAAAAAGTTGGAAAAGATTGTATACTGTTATTCCAGCCTTGTTCCTATGTTATATGGTTCCAGCGACCTTGACTTCATTCAATATTATTGATCCAGAAGCAACCAATCTTTATTATATGGCCAGTAGATATTTACTTCCTGGGTCATTGATTCTACTTATCCTTTCAGCTGACATCAAAAGTTTACTTGGTCTAGGTTCGAAGAGTTTAATTATGTTCTTCACCGGAACAATTGGAATTATCTTAGGAGGAGTTTTTGCAGTGTGGATTTTCACATTCATCGATCCTGAAACAGTTGGCGGAGTTGGAAATGAAGCCACATGGAGAGGATTAGCAACCATTGCAGGGAGTTGGATTGGTGGAGGTGCCAATCAAACAGCTATGCTTGAAACCTACAACTATAAAGAAACGCTATTTGGAGGGATGATCTTGGTGGACATCGTTGTGGCAAATATTTGGATGGCAGTGATTCTCTTTGGAATCAGCAAGAAAAATAAAATCGATAAATGGTTAAAGGCAGACAGTAGTGCAATAGATGAATTGGTTGTTAAAGTAGAAGACTTTCAAAGTTCAGTAGAACGTAAAGCGACCTTAACAGACTTTATGGTAATCACCGGATTGGTGTTTGGAGGTGTTGCAATTGCACATTTTGCAGGAACATTCCTTTCTGAATTCTTCTTAGAAAACTATGGAAAAGGAAGTACTTTCGCTAGTCAATTTTTCTGGATGGTGGTTATTTCAACGATATATGGATTCATTTTAAGTTTCACAAGAGCCAAGAATTATGAAGGTGCTGGAGCTTCTAAAATTGGGTCTGTTTTCTTATACATTCTTGTCGCTACAATAGGGATGAAGGTAGACATCACCCAAATCTTTGAAAAGCCTTTATTGATTTTTGTTGGACTGATCTGGATGGCCTTCCATGCAACTCTCTTAATTGTTGTTGCCAAATTAATTCGTGCTCCGTTCTTCTTCTTGGCAGTGGGTAGTCAAGCCAATGTTGGTGGTGCCGCCTCTGCTCCTATCGTTGCCAATGCCTTTCATCCTGCCCTAACAACTGTTGGAGTCCTGATGGCTGTGGTCGGTTACTTTATTGGAACCTTTGGTGCATTTATGGCTGCAGAATTAATGCGGATGGTCGCTCCAATGTAATTGAGCATGCTCAAAATTGCTTTTCATCAAAAATACGTTCATCCTTTGCCCGAAGGTCATCGCTTTCCTATGGCTAAATATGAACTGCTTCCCCAGCAATTACTTTTGGAAGGAACTGTTGATGAAACTGCTTTTTTTAGTCCAGGAATTATCGAAAAAGAGATGGTGTTATCAGCCCATACCAAAGAGTATTTCAAGGATTTAACAAACTTAAATCTGGACCGAAAAGCACAACGAAAAACAGGATTTGTTCATGATCATGAATTAATACTCCGTGAACAAATCATCATGGAAGGAACACGTATGTGTACCGAATTTGCACTACTTCATGGTGTTTCAATGAATATTTCGGGAGGAACCCATCATGCTTTTTCAGACCGAGGAGAAGGATTTTGTATGTTAAACGATCAGGCAATCGCAGCCCAATGGTTATTGAATTCTAAAAAGGCAAAAAAGATATTGATCATCGATTTGGATGTTCACCAAGGAAATGGAACTGCTGAAATCTTTCAAAATACTCCTGAAGTCTTTACCTTTAGCATGCATGGCGCCAATAATTACCCTTTGAAGAAAGAAAAATCAGACCTTGATATTAATCTGCCTGATGGAATCAAAGATTCTGAGTATCTTTACTTACTTGAAAAGTCCTTAAACGACATCTTAAAGGTTTTTACTCCCGATTTTTTGTTTTATCAGTCAGGAATTGATATTATAGAGACAGATAAACTTGGGCGACTCGGAGTGAGTATCCAAGGATGTAAAAAAAGAGACGAAATAGTATTTCAGATGGCGCATCAACTAAGCTTACCTATTGTTGCAAGCATGGGAGGTGGCTATTCTGAAGAAATTAAATATATAATAGAAGCACATGCAAATACATTCAGGACCGCACAATACATCTACTTTTAAAAGTGGACTTTGGTGGAAAATAGTAGTTAGTTCAATCGTTTTTCTTGGATTAGGAATCCTTAGTGGATTATGTTCAATGAATGGATATGAAGCTTGGTATGATGAACTCAACAAACCGTTTTTTAATCCGCCTGCTTGGGTTTTTGGTCCCGCGTGGACTATTCTTTATATTTTGATGGGCGGGTCTTTTGCAATTATCTGGCAAATTGTAGCCATTGGCCGCTACCCTATTATTATTAAATTTGCTAAAAGAGGACTGGTTATTTTTCTGCTTCACTTTGTTTTGAACTTAGCATGGACACCAATTTTCTTTGGACTACAAATGCCTGTATTAGCCCTTGTTGTCATTTTCATGCTATTGGCTTTGGTCATCATCCTAATACGCCATTTTTATAGACTCGATCGCTTATCTGCATTCTTATTGATTCCATATCTATTGTGGATTAGCTTTGCAACAGCTTTAAACCTTGCGATTGTTGTTTTAAATTAAAATATGGTTTTTTTTAAGTCCATTAGTCATTGTTTGACCGTCCTTTTCGGGGCCTCACTGCTCCTGGCTTCGTGTACCTTAACAACGGAGCAAGAGACCAAACTTAATGCAGACATGAACCTTTTGATCAAAGTACGTAACGAAGGTGATGCATTGTCTTATCTGAATTTAACCCATCCCCTGATAGTTAAACATTACAAAGAAAAAGGCGATGCTGTGTTCAAATCAAAATTCCAAGAAATGCCACGTCAGAAAGAACAAGACAGAGTTAAAGCTGAATTGATCTACTGGAAAGGAGGATACATCAAGAGTATCGCATCGAACGACTCTTTGATTCACGCCAAAATTCAATTTACACTAATGCAAAATCATCAAGACCTTGACAGTTCTTCAATTTATTATGGAATCAACAAAAAGCAAAGCTCAAATTGGACTTTTGTTTCAGCAGCTGACTACTTTACAGTCCTCCCTAAAGAAATGAGGCTGTTTGAATAAAGTTAGTTTCTGAGCTTTCATGCTCAACATCACCTACTCCTTTATACACCGAACAGAAATCCCAATATCTTTTTCAAAATAATTGCCTTCCAAACCGTCTTCATCTTTAAAAAGATAGAACGCTGCCGGAAAACCTTCTTCATTGACAGTTTGAGTCCAATACATCGCTAATTCTCTTCCAGATTGAAACTGCCCATCATTTGCACGATAGCCTGAAGGTACCGCTTTGAATTTATGATCAGAATGTACATAAACAGGAATTGATTTCCATTCTTTTTTATCTTTTAAATGAATGGCTACAGAACTTTTTGAAATAATTTTTTTTGTCATTTTAACCACCACAGGTCTAAGCGCTGTTTTTTTATTTAAAACTTGAAGGACAGAAACCCCAAAATTAGACAATACTATGCCTAACTCTCCAATCTGATTGTCAAAAACAAAATTTTCAATTTCTTTCACCATAATTCCGCGACGAAAATCCTCATAAACACCTCCTCGATCAATAGAACCAGGATCAGCACTAAATAACTGAACCATTTCAGCAAAGTTATTTTGTTCTTTAATGACTTGAAGAATACTATCAGCTAAAACCATTGCCTCTTCATCAGTGTATTCTTTTTTGTCAATAAGTAAATACTTCATCGATACATACTCGTTTTCCCTTTGATCAACGACTTTAAACAAAGTAATTTTATCATCACCATCGTTAAGTTGGGTAACTGAACCCACATCCTGTTTTTCTAAAAACTCAATTTCCTCCTGTGAAAAATGACTCAATCCATGATTAGTATATAAATCTACGACATATCTTACAGGGGAATTTCTTTTATAATCATCACTGTGATTGACAACAAACAAAGAATCATTTGAAGTGTTTTGAAAATCAAACTTTAACCTCTCTATAAACTCCTGTGAATTTTTAAGTTGCGGTTCTTCGACTATTGAAACGTCCATCGTTAAATAAAAATCATTGAGTATTCTAATGTCATCCAAATTCGGTACTCTCCAACCTTTTGGTGCGAGTCCTCTTTTGTCATTTACAGCATACCAATTGTACAACTTCCCTCTCTTTTCAGCAGAAGTTGAATCATTGTCATAATAACACCAAGCAGGTTGTTTATCTTCTATGGCTTTTGTCCACTCCTCTTTAGATTGTGCTTGAGGAATTGGATCACCATTGCGAAAGAAAGCTAAATCAAGGTTCTTTTCATGCCAAACTTGCTTTCCTATACGCACTTCTTGAGCATAATTAGATAAAGTTAAAGTCAGGAAAATTAAGCAGCTAATTGATTTTAGTACAGAAGAGTTCAAAGCTTTGTGTTTTATAGTACGAGAACAAATATAAAGGAAAAGGATTAAGGTGCTTAATTTAAGCGCTCAATTATAATCATCGTATTGATAATATTATAAATTTTATGACTCTTCTCTATTACACATGAATTGTTTGACTCTTTATGAATTCGTGTGGTTGGAAATTAGTTGAAGAACGATATACTAGTGCGTATCCACCCGAGCAACTACACCACTAAGCACCTCGTCATCCATTTCCTGTCCTTGGAAGCCATATCGGTAAGCATCGGTTTGATGTGATCTACCCGGCATTTGCATACCATACGGATAATAATCACTATAACTTACCACATCAGCAAGGAAGTAATCGATATTTCCATTGCCATCATTTACAGGAAGTTTTCGATCTGAAACCACTTCAAGGACGTTCCCTAAATGATTACTCATTTCGAAGTATTTATCTCCAATGATATTTTGTGTTGCGGTATTGATATTGACTAAATTTAAATCGCTACTTGCTATAATTTCACCTATTTGTTCTTGGCCTATTCTGCTTGAACCGTATTGTGTTTGGTCGAGTCCCATCTCGTGGTTGACTGAAGCTCAACTATTATCTTCTAAAAATACAAATATTTTCAAATAAGTACTAGTTTTCTAGTTGGAGTTTTTTTGTTGTGTATTACTGGGTGGATGTGTGGGGAGTTAAGGCCACGAGAAGGCTTCGCCTATTCGCGCGGAAGCTTAGGAGGCTTACCTTTGAAAAACACATCTCTAAAACCATCCAAAATATTAACTTCGTTGAGCTCCTTTCAGTCGGTTCAGGAAAACCCTATGAAGATTCAAATTAGGTATAACCAAACCTGAGTCGCTTTTTTGCAGCAATTTCCCTACGGTGTGTATTTTAATGTTTTCGAAGATGAAATTATTATTGTTGCTGTTTTTCATACTTCTCAAAGTCCGAAGAAGTGGAGTATAAGGTAAAACGCAGCAGTATAACTGCTACGAAGCTGGCTTTTTATTTATTTTACACACCAAGGACTTCCGTCCTTGGCTAGAAAAATGCCGTACCTTCGACACTTTTTGTTTAAGCGTTATGACATTCATTATTTGCAATCGACACACTAAACCTTTCAAACGCAATAAAAAGGCTTCAAATAATGGTTTATTCTTAAAGACAGGAGAATAGTGAATTTAAGCATATTTAGTTGTTGTAAGACAAAGAATCAAAACAAAAAGAACTAACTCTTTTTAATCTCATCCACAAAAATTCATAAAGGGTCTGGTGTTTTAACTAGAATTCTGTATCCTATAAATTAATAGTTGCGTAATGCCGGGGAACAATAAACTTTTGTCTATTTTTATGATCAGATGCTAATCTTATGTTGAAGGTAAATCACAGTCGAACGATAATATTTTTAAAGAAATTCTTTTTTGTCTTAGGACTTATTATTTGTTCTTTAATCTTTACTTCATCCTCTTTTTCACAAGAAAACGACAATTTAATTTATAAGCTAGAACATTTTGACTCATTAGAATGGAAAGAAAAAACAAAAGTGGCCATTGCATATAGTGAAACAGATTTAAATTATAATGTAGTCAACATTTATATACTTTGGTATTATGAATTTTTATCTCTTTATGACATAGAAAATTACAAGATCATATTTAATAAAACCTCTTTTCCAAACGAAGAACTGCAGGAAGACTCTTTGTTTTTTTCTTTAAAAATCAACCTTTATGATGACGATTCTTTAAAAGCCGAATCGACATATGAATTAATGAAGGCCAAAAGCAATAAGAATCGAAATCTAGCTGGTCAACAACTTTCGGATTATTACTACTATAGTAATCCGCAAAAATCGTTAAAATACCTTGAAGAGGTTTTTAATTTTAACATTGACGATTACCTAAATACCAAAAGGAAAATCTGGAGATATAATAGTATAGTTGACAATTACTTTAGATTACTCTATTCCAATAGAAAACATAAAACAATTATTGGGTTTTGTGATAGTATTCTTATTTACAAGCCAAATAATGAGATTTGGATGGAAAGAAAAGCCAAATCACAATTTGCTCTAAATCAATTCAAAGAAGCTTCACAAACATATCATAAACTCTATGACTTAACCAATAAGATGCAGCATTTACAAAGTCTCATGTATACCTATACGAATGTCAATGATACTGTTTCTGCCCTTCATACATTGAGAAAAAACATTGAGCTTAGAGGAAAGAAAGACATTGAAAGCAGGCATTTTTTTCTTGATTACTTAGACCTGTTCAAAATAGACAAACTAAAAGATTCACTTGTCAGAGAGGTCTTAAAAAAAGAACCTGAATACTATATTTCTAACATTCCTTCAGAAGGATTTTATTATTACTCTATATTTCAAGCGGAAAACCAGCAAATAAACGAGGGAATTGAAACCCTATTCCTAGCAATTGAGATGGTGGATACGACCAATTCAGTATACCAATCTAATTCATACCCTCCAAGTTTTCATTCAGTATACGATTACTATATCACCAATGAAGATGGAACTTTACTTAAGAGTAAATACTATAACAGAATTGCTTGGTATTACACCTTTTTGGGGAAAAAGAGAAAATCATTAATAGCGCACAGGAAAGCCCTAGAATTTTACGGATGTAATCCCAACTCCAATTACAGACTTGCTTATTTACATAAATCCAAATTTTGGAGAAGCAATAATAAAGCGATTCCTTTCTATGAAAATATAATCTCCTGCAACACTATTGGATGGAGTAGTTATTATGCAATCAATCAGTTATCAAGACACTATTACTACAAAGAAGGAAACGCTAAAAAAGCTAAAGAATTACTTCTATCTATCTTTTCCTATGGTGAATTACAAAGTACTGACTATGTCCTTTTATCCCAAATTTATGAAGAAGAAGGAAACTATTTTGAAGCGATAAAAATGATTGATCAGGCAATTGCATTAGAAAATGAAGAATGGTATCGTGAATATTGCAAAGACATTAAGGTAAGACTGGAATTTTCGCAGAGATTAAAAAATTAACTCCCTCATCACCCTACTCTTCACCATAGTAAATACCATTCAAATAATCGTTTTTTCCTTCACATTGACTACAGTAGAGTTTTCTCAATGCTTCATGATCGAAAACTTGAAATGGAATTCCACAGGGTTTGATAAACATATTACACCATATTTCTGGAGGTAAAATCTTACTGTCATCAATCAGTTTCTGGTAATACACTTCAGAGAATGGTGCAGTCTTGTGTTGATAAGCAACTTCGTTTACAAAGGCACGAATTTCATCATTAGTGTTATGAAAAGGCATGACCATATTCAGGGCTAACTCTGGATTTTGATAAAATATGGCCATTCGGGCAAGGTGCAACATCAATGAGTCATTCAGTGATTCGTTATCGGAATAATACTGATGAACCTGAGATAAAGCCATAATGGCATTCTTTTGTTCGCCTTCTGGATTTGAGTTGAAATGGTGATTCAAGGCAAGCATATTTAAATTGAAGTTCACCTTATCGATATTCTTTTTGGCCATTTCAAAATCTTCATAGTAGCTTTTCAATTGAATTGCTCGTGGTTTTAATACTTCCAATTGTTGCTGGGTAAGTTTTTTACGCTCAATCAATTCTTCTGAAATCATCTTCAACATCCAATAATTGAACTCTGGAATAAAATCAATTTTTGTGGAATTCTTATAATTATTGAAATAATAAGACCTGTTCTTCTCATAATCGTCAAATGTTGAAAACACTTCTGGATATTCTTTACCAAAAAGTAAGTAATACTGAACCAAACGTGGATTCTGTTCCATGACAGGTGGCGGTTCCATTGCCAAAAAAATATCTGGTTGAAGAAAATCTTTCTGAATCATGGCATAGGTGTATTTGTACAGGTCAGCCATTGAATTCAATTCAGACTCAAAATTAATTCTGCTTTTGTACTTTTGAAGGATGTCTTCGTTTAAACGAATGAATTCCTTTTTGATGTAGTATTTCAACGATTTCAGATTGGGAATGACATGAAAATAGACCATTACATCTCCTTTCCTTGAAGCCGCTAACTGAGGCTCTAACTGTGTAGAATTCCGATTCACTTCCTTCAACAATTCTTTGTTATTCAATTGACTGAGCGGACGTGTTTCGTGATTTCTTCTGATTGCTCTTCTGAAATCGGTCCAATTGATCGCGGTACTAATAGATTTTTCAATTTCCTTCTCTTGAATTCCTTGAAAAATATCAGCTATGTTTTCCCCTCTTTTGATTTGCAATTGTGCATTAATGGCTGAATCACCTTCTACGGAAGAAAATGCTTTTATTTTCACCGAATCGATAATAAAATCATACTCAGAGAGCGTGCTTATATTTTTGAGTACCGTTTCCTTTTCAAAATTATACCGACCTTGTTGAAACGGAATAGAAAAGGACAGTTGATCAGGGCTGATTTGAAATAAATAATCTACCGTATCGGGTTGAAAAGGAATAAAATCTGTGCTTTTATATTCTTCGTATACATCACCACAATAATTGGTAAAATAATATACATCGCAAATCTGTTTGTCTTTGATCACAATCAAATTATGATTAAAAAAACGCGGTCCATTTCTGGGCGGTTTTCCCAATCGAATTTCAAAGTATTCACTCGTGTATTTGTCTAATCGATATTGTCCAAAGCGCTTGAAAAACTTCACCGAATCTTTCCTGAAAATATAAGGGAAAAACTTAACTTCCTTATTGGCTTTCCTTTTGCGGAATCCACGCTCTAAATCTTTCCTAAACTTCGGTTCCAACAACATCCCGTTCAAACGCAACTGTCCATTCCTACGACTTGGTTTTTCATAATAAAATGGACTTCCACAAGCATAATCTTCATAATCGACCAACTCTACTGCAAAACCGTCCCACTTGTTGCGAATGAGTTTATTGACATACGCTGAATTTTCAACACGTAATACGAATCCCTTGCGTTCATCATAAGCTAAAGAAATATCTGGTGATTCTTTATGTTTATCAGGACAACTTGCGCAAACTTCTAACTTATCATGTCTTAATTTATAAGGGTATTTATATTTAGGAATCAATTCCTGAGGAACTTCATCAAAACTATTGATTTGTTGCGGAGGTGCATAATTGGAGTAGGGAAAAAAGGTTGAACTTTCTTCAAAAACGAATCGAAAATCAACTTTAGCGAATTTTTGACAAGCGAAAATTGCTTTTTTCTCATTATGTACACTAACACTCACTCCCGTAATTTCATAATCAGATGAAATAATGTTTTGATAATGTCCTGGTGAATTCACCCAATTAGTTACGAATGATTTTGCTATACTTCCATACGTTTCTGAAGATGCACCATAAGAAATAGATGCGACATTTTCTCCTACATTATAATTCACAGCACCATAAAGTTCAGCGCGCAATTGGGGGGTTCTCTTTTCCTTATTTTGAGATTGATAATGCGAAAGCCTTCCATATTGTTTTAAAAATTGCGCATGATCCGCTGAAGCAAGGTATAAAATGGAATCGTTAACCAAAGGATTTAACCCTTTTTCGACACGCACTTCATCAATTCCTTTTTTGATCAGGTGCTCCAAATACTTCACATTGGGGTTGTTTTCATCAAAATAAGTGGTAGGTGATTGTGACCAACTCCATTGAAGCGAAATAAATAGGAATAAGATAGGCAATATTTTGGAAAGGCGAAATGACATAGTTTAAATGTATAAATATTATTCAGCATGGCGAAATGCTTTCACTTTTCTTTTGCACATTTATTAATATTGTAGGTGAAATTCATTAAAAAAGGGTTACAAGTCGGAACTTGTAACCCTTCATTTTATTCAATTATATTTCTCGGCCCTCTATTATATTTTATTGCTTTACAATTCTAAAGGTCTCCTCACCTACTTTCAACATATACATCCCTTTTGCAAATGTTGTTATGTCGACTTGGTTTTGGCCAGCTACAAACTCACCTTCTTTCAATAGTTTCCCATTGATGTTTAGAATTCTGTAGGTTTGATTTTGTTGAATTCCATCAACTGTGATTTGTCCTTGTGTTGGATTGGGGTACACACTTATTGAAACCAATTCTTCGTCTTCTATACCAACTGTTGAAATCATGTAGCAAGCGGAAGTATCGGTACAGCCATTTTCTGTAATGATCACAGCGTAATTCCCATTGCTGGTTGCCGTATAAGATGAACTTGTGGCTCCACCAATAAAGACATTGTTATTATCACAATCAATCCATTGGTAACTTGTTGCCGAAGTATTCAAAGCTGTTAAGGTAGTTCCTGTTACTGAAATACTTAAATCAACAGAATTAACGGTAACTGTTTCTGTTTGTGTCGCACTACAACCATTGACATCCGTTCCGGTAACTTCGTAAGTTATTGTCGAAGTTGGTGCTACGGAAACCATTGCATCTGTTCCTAAACCATTCGACCAGGTATATGTAGCCGCTCCACTTGCAGTTAGGGAAGTAGTTTCTCCCTCACAAATTGAAGTATTCCCACTGATAGAAACTACAGGTTCAGCATTTACATTTACAGATACAACATCCGTTGAAGTACATCCATTATTATCTGTTCCTGTTACAGTGTATTCTGTAGTACTTGTCGGACTCACATTTACAGTTGAGCCTGTTCCTGCACCATTACTCCAAGAATAAGTTGATGCTCCACTTACTGATAAACTTGTCGTTTCGTTTTCACAAATCGTCACATCATTCGAGGCCGTAACCGTTGGTACAGCGTTCGCTGTTACAATCACCTCATCTGTAGCAGAACATCCATTCAAATCTGTTCCTGTTACGGTGTAAGTTGTAGTCGACATTGGAGCAACACTAACCGAACTTCCTGCTCCAGCACCATTATCCCATACATAAGAATCTGCTCCAACCGCAGAGATAGAAGTAGATGCACCAGAACAAACTGCAACATCTGCTGAAGCTTGTACGTTAGGCAAAGCGTTTACATTTACTGTAATTGGCAGTTCAGTTGAACATCCATTATTAGCAGTTCCCGTTACTGTGTAAATAGTTGAGATACTTGGTGAAACGGCAACACTTGAATTGGTTCCCAGGGCATTGTCCCACATGTATGTTGCCGCTCCTGAAGCATTCAACACTGTTGAACCACCTTGACATAATTCTGTATTACCTGTAAAACTTAAAGTCGGTGCCTGATTTACAGTTACTGCTACTTGAGCTGTTGCTGAACAACCATTGGCATTTGTTCCTGTTACGGTATATACTGTAGAGTTTGTTGGAGCAACGGTAACTAGCATTCCACTTCCTGCACCATTGTCCCATGTATAAGTTGAAGCTCCTGAAACAGAAAGATCAATTGATTCTCCAGAACAAATGGTCGCGTTATTCGAAACTGCAAGTACTGGAGAAGTCACCACAGTCACCTGAACCTCATCGGTTGATGTACAACCGTTAGCATTGGTTCCTGTTACGGTATAAGTGGTTGTTGCAGTTGGCGTAACATTAACTGTTGCTCCTACTCCTGCTCCATTATCCCATGAATAAGAAGTTGCTCCTGTTGCTGTTAAGTTCGCTGATTCACCTTCACAAATAGTAAGGTCTGCAGTTGCTGAAATTGCTGGCCCGGAATGAACATTTACAACATGGTCCACTGTTACATCACATGCTCCTGGAGAAGATCCTGTAACGCTATAAACAGTCGTAGAAGTTGGTGAAACAACAATATTTGCTGTAGTTTCTCCAGTAGACCATAAATAATTACTGCTTCCACTTGCTGTCAATACAATGCTTTCGCCATTACACAGCGTGTTTGGTCCGGTTATATTGACACTCGCTTCTGGTTTTACTGTAATTGTAATGGAACTACTCGAAGAACAGCCGTTGGCAGTTGCCCCGATTACTGTTAAAGTAGTATCTCCCGTTGGTGTAATGGTTTGACTTGCACCTGAAAAGGCATTACTCCAATTATAATTTAACGCTCCTGAAGCAGTTAATGTAACTGATTCACCTTGACAAATCGAAGTTGCTCCAGAAATGAAGACGTTAGGAGTAGTTTCAACAGTTACCGTTGCTGATGCTATAGAAGAACATCCATTGACATCTGTTCCTGTAACTTGATATGAAGTCGTTAATGTTGGCGAAACCGTTTGTGTGGCGTTCGTAGAAAGATCATCCCAAACATAACTCAATCCACCATTTGCAATCAAGTTTGTCGTTTCTCCATTACAGATTTCTAAATTCCCTGCGATGGTAATGTTAGGAAGTGGTGTCACTTGGATATTGATGGTATCTGTAGATTGACATCCATTTGCATCTGTTCCAATGACCGTATAATCATCCGATGATGTCGGTACAAAAGCTACTCCGTCGGACACTCCATTGTTCCAAACATAAGTAGCGGCACCATTTCCTGAGAGTGTTACTGACTCTCCTTTACAAACTGCAAGACTCGTTGCGCTAGCAGTAACCAACGGTGTAGCATTTACGGTAATATTAAGATCAGAGGTAACAGAGTTTCCACATTGATTTTGCGCTTGAACGGAAATCATTCCAGAAACATCTGGGGTAATTCCAATTTGATTACTTGTACTGCTTCCCAACCAAGAACCAGGAATACTCCAAGAATAAGCTGTTACATTCGGATCAGCTACAACAGAGTAATTATTCAAAGTTGAAGCACAAACTTCATTGTTTCCAGCAATTGCTGTTGGTGCCGCTGGAACATCAAAAACATGAATCGTAATTCCATTTGAGGTAACCGTAGAGGTTGAAACACAATATTCACTTGATGTTAATTCTAAACTAACCACATCACCATCCGAGAGGGTTGAAAAATTCGCTGTGCTTCCAGTAAAACCAGTAGAAACTCCATTGACTTTCCAATCATAATTTGGACTTCCACCTTCATTACTCACAGAGGCTGAGAAGTTAACTGTTTCCCCTACGCAAATCGTGTCTTTGGATGCTGTTATAGAAACTGTTGGTGTCAATAGTGGATTTACTGTAAACGTCATTGTGTTTGAAGTTGTTGGACTTCCAGTAACACATGCTAAATTTGAAGTCATGATTACACTTACTTCATCTCCATGATTTAAAGAATTCGTTGAAAAGTTTGCAGTACTTATTCCAGTAGAAACTGAATTCACCATCCAATCATAAACAGGTGTACTTCCTCCATTTGTTGGAGAAGCCGTAAAGTTCACAGTTGTTCCTGCGCAAATCACTGAAGGTTGATCTGCAGAAATAGCAACAGAAGCCACAAGTGAAGGATTATTTTCAACAGTAACGACTACACTATCTGTGGAGACACAAGTACCATTTGTACTATTTACATAATACGTCGTAGTGGTATTTGGCGTTGCAATTGGAGTAGCACTATTGGGGTCATCCAATCCGACAGTTGGTGTCCATGAATAATTGACTCCATTTGAAGCAGAGAGCGATACTGAAGTCCCAGAACATACTGTTTGATTGGGTGTTAAAATTTCTACTGAATTACTTTCAATAACAAAGAGTGCATCGCTAATGTCTTCCTTAATCGTTCCCGAAACGAGAACACGCACTAAAACACCATTTTCATCAATATTTGGAACCACCCAATCGTAGGAAGAGCTTGTCGTTGGGTAATCTTCAATGATGGTCGTCCAACTTGTTCCACCATCTGTACTGTAGAATAGGTCGTACATTCCGAAAGTAGATTCTTCTGACCAATCAATGGTATACGTCGCACATCCTATTAAAGTATCTCCACCGTTTGGTGTTGTGATGGTAATTGGCGGTGCAGTATTGGTGATGGTAAACGGAACATTACTTACGTCTTGCTTACAGTTATCAATGTTGTCTTGAACTCTTATTAAACATTGTGTTGACAAATCATTTGGAACTGTCCAAGCGTAAGTGTTTGTGGAAGTATTGTGTCCGATAATAATCGTATTCCAAGTCACTCCATTGTCAGACGAATAATAAAGGTCATAGATATTAGAGATCCCATCAGAGTCCCATTCGATATTATACACACTTCCGACCTGCATAATTCCCCCAAAATTCGGTTGCGTAAGTGTTACAGGTTTCGTAATTGTAAAGGTAGCATCACTTTCATCAAAGTAAGCCGTTTGGTAATAAGGTTCTACTTTTACTAGTGCTTGACTAGTAGGAATATTGGGCATTGTCCAGTTGTAAGTTGCAGTACTGGCATTCGATACCCAGTTGGTAACAATTGTGGTCCAATTGGTTCCTCCATCTATAGAATAATAGATATTGTATCGGTTCCAAGCTGGAGAACGGTCAAAGGAAATTGAGGTTACTGTACAGCCTCCCCAATTGGTTATTCCGTCATCTCCGTTAGGAGTGATAATCGTTACTGCCGGTTTAATTCTAAATACATTATCACTAACATCATAACGACTCACGTCTGAAGTTTCAGAAACGCGAATTAAACACAGTGCAGAATTCTCATTGGGAAGTGTCCATGAATGACTTCCATCATTTGAAGTAGAAGTCACAATGTTATTCCATGATAAGCCATTGTCTATTGAATATTCAATTCTAACATTTCCATAAAAGGTTGAATTGTCCCATGTAATTGTCGTTGACATTCCAGAATAGAATTCTTCACCTCCATTCGGCAATAAAACGATAGGGTTTTTAGGAGAAATCGTAAAGACATTGTCACTTGCATCTCTATTGCATGATTGTCCATCCACACGCACTTCAATCATCGCATTATTGGAAGGAGTATTAGGAACTGTCCAGTTGTAATTATTTCCAATGACATTATTCGCAACTAGTGACCATGAAGATCCGCCATTGATTGATGAGTAAACATCATACGGACCTGAAGTATTGGCTGTATTGGTCCATGAAATCAATGTTGATGAGGCAGCAACAAAAGACTCTCCTCCATTGGGTGTTGTAACTTCTACATCCACTTTAGCTGGAAGAATGGTGAAAGTATATGCAGTTGTATCACAAAATCCTGTTCCATCATTTGTAGTACACGCCATAAATTTACATTCGTTGCTGCTTATGCCGTTGGGAACATTGAAATTTCGTGTGGCATTTGTATAAGACGAACTATTCGAATGATTCGCAAAGTTGACCCAATTGGCGCCGTTGTCAATTGAATAATACAAATAAGTAGTGTAGCCTTCACAAACTTTAGAATAGTTGAATTCAACCGGGAAGTTTTCACATCCATACAAAGTATCGGTAAACACCGTTGTGATTTCAACAGGCTGTTTTATTGTGAAAGGTGCATCACTGATGTCAAAGTGAGAAAGATCATTGGTTTGTGAGACTTTGATTAATGTATTCTGAATCAATCCAGAAGGAACGCTATGCCAAGTATGTGAACCGTCATTTGAAGTGCTCGTTACGATTGGACTCCAAGTTACTCCATTATCTGTCGAATAATCTAATCGAACACTTGAATAGAAAGTCGAATTGTCCCAAGTAATATTTATACTACAACTCGAAGGAAACTCTTCTCCACCATTAGGATAAGTTAATTCAGGTGTTCTTTTGCCAATGGTAAAAACAGCATCACTTTCATCAAAATTACACGATTGATTGTTGAATACCACTTTGATTTTCGCATTGCTTGTTGGGGAATTGGGAACAGTCCAATTAAAACTTGTACTATTCAGGTCATTCGCAATTGAAGTATAAGAACTTCCTCCATTGGTAGAATAATAAACGTCATAGGTTCCAACTAATCCCGAAGTATTGGACCATGATAAAGAAACCACATCATCAGGTTGAACCGTTTCTCCACCGTTCAATGCGACTACTTCCACATCGATTTTTGCGGGTAAAATAGTAAAAGTATACGCTGAAGTATCGCAGTAACCTGTACCATCGTTTGTCGTACAGACCATAAACTTACATTCGTTGCTCGTTATTCCATTTGGGACATTGAAATTTCGAATACCACTTGTGGAATAGCTACTATTTGAAAACGATCCAAAACTGATCCAATTCGCACCATTATCAACAGAGTAATAGAAATAAGAAGTATAGCTTTCACATACCTTTGAATAGTTAAAGTGAACAGGGAAGTTTTCGCAACCATACAAAGTATCGGTGAATACTGTAGTTAATTCAACTGGTGGCTTAAGAGAAAATACAGCGTCACTTTCATCAAATCGGGTTAAGTCGTTGGTTTGAGAAACACGTACTTTCATTTGTGTCTGCGGACCTGTTGGTGGTGTCCAAGGGTGACTTCCATCATTCGAAGTGGAATTGGTAATGTTATTCCATGTTGCGCCATTATCTATTGAATAATCAATACGAACACTAGAATAGTAAGTACTTTGATCCCAAGTGATGTTAACCTGACAACTAGACTCCAGTACTTCTCCTCCATTTGGATAAAGTAAAACAGCAGGTTGTGGTGAAATTTCAAAAACATTATCCGAAAGATCAAAATTACATGGTGCTCCATCCATTTGCACTTTGATGATGCAATTGGTACTCGGTATATTGGGTACTGTCCAATCGTATGAGTTCCCTGATATATTTGAGGCTAAACTCGAGAAAGTCGAACCTCCATTCGTGCTGTAGAACAAATCATAAACGCCTGTTGAATTGGGTGTATTTGTCCAGGTAATGGTTTCAACATCTCCAATAATAAAGGTTTCCCCTCCATTTGGTGTGCTGATAGTTACGTCAATTGGAGAAGGAAGAATAGTAAACGTGTAAGCCGTTGTATCACAATATCCAGTTCCGTCATTAGTAGTACACACCATAAACATACACTCATCACTTGTGATTCCATTGGGGACGCTAAAATTACGTGCACCCGAAGTGCTGTAAGAAGAATTTGAGCTAGATCCAAAGTTCGTCCAGGTCGCACCATTGTCAATAGAATAATACAAATATGTCGTATAACTTTCGCAAGTCTTTGAATAATTATATTGAACAGTAAAGTTTTCACAACCGTATAAAGTATCCGTAAACACAGTTGTTAATTCAACCGGTGGACGAATGGTATTTACTGCATCACTTTGATCGTTGTGGCCTAAATCTCCAACTTCAGAGACTTTAATTAAAAAATCATTCTCCGGACCACTTGGAAAGCTCCACGAATGTGAACCATCGTTGGAAGTTGAAGCAACCACCATGTTCCAACTCACTCCATTGTCAGTTGAGTAATCAATTCTTACATTTCCGTAATATGTAGTATTGTCCCATGTGATGGTATTACTACATCCAGATTCGAACACTTCACCTCCATTTGGAAAGGTCACTAATGCAGGACGCTTACCAATGGTAAAAACAGCATCGCTCACATCGAAATTACACGCTTCATTATTAAAGACCACTTTAAACAAACCATTCGAAGTTGGTGTATTCGGTACCGTCCAATTGTAAGCTGTTCCATTCACATCATTCGCAATTTGGGTATATGAACTTCCTCCATTTGTTGAATAGTACAAGTCATAGGTACCAATTAAACCTGAAGTATTGGTCCACGTTAATAAAGTGGTAGCATCTGATTGGATAGTTTCTCCTCCATTCAGGGCATTGACTTCAACATCTATTTGAGCAGGCAAAATAGTGAAAGGATTGTCAGAAACATCACAATATCCTGTTCCGTCACTTTCTGTACACACTTTAAACAAAGCATCTTCAGAAGTGATACCATTAGGAACATTGAAGTTTCTTGCCCCTGAGGTTGAATAGGAGTTGTTTGAAATGGATCCAAAACTAACCCAATTTGCACCGTTGTCTATTGAGTAAAACAAATAGGTGTTGTAGTTTACACAAGTTTTAGAATAGTTAAAGTTTACAGTGAAGTTAGAACATCCATAGAGCGTATCTGTGAATTGTGTCGTGAGTTCTACTACAGGGTCAATAGAGAAACTAGCATCTGTAATATCAAATTGAGATAAATCATTGGTTTGAGTCACCTTGACTTGAACATTGCTTTCTGGGCCGTTTGGAAGAGACCAAGGATGGGACCCATCATTGGAGGTGCTTGTTACCACAGGAATCCAAGTCACTCCGTTATCTAAGGAGTAATCAATTCGAACAGAAGAATAGAATGTACTTGCATCCCAAGTTACATTGATTTGACACCCCGAAGTCAATGTTTCTCCTCCATTGGGATAAGTTAAAACAGGCGTTCTTTTTCCAATGGTAAAAGTAGCGTCACTGACATCAAAATTACAGGATTGATTATTGAAAACTACTTTAATTAATGCGTTATTTGTTGGAATATTTGGAACTGTCCAATTGTAATTTAAAGAATTTAAATCATTCGCAATAGAAGTATAAGTGCTTCCTCCATTCGTAGAGTAATAGACATCATAAACGCCCATTAATCCGCTGGTATTTACCCATGACAGTGTTACCACATCATCAGGTAAAATGGATTCGCCACCATTTAAAGCGGTAACCTCCACATCAATGGGCGCGGGTAAAATGGTAAAAGGATTATCTGAAATGTCACAATATCCCCCCTGATTACTTTCAGTACATACCTTGAACAAACAATTCGCACTGTTTATACCATTCGGCACACTAAAAGAGCGTGTTCCTGAAGTTGAGTAGCTGTTGTTACTGAAACTCCCAAAACTGATCCAATTGGTTCCATTGTCGATGGAATAATAGAAATAAGAAGTATAACTTTCGCAGGTTTTGGCATAATCGAATGTTACAGGAAAACTTGTACAACCATATAAAGTGTCTGTGAAATTGCTTGTTATTTCTAGTGGAGCTTTGATACTAAACACCGCATCTGAAACATCAAAAACAGATAAGTCAGCGGTATTTGAAGCTTTAATCAAACAAGATGAAAACGGTCCAGAAGGCTTGTTTGACCAGGTATGAGAACCGTCGTTGCTCGTTGAGTTTGTAATTACATTCCACGTAGCGCCATTGTCAACCGAATAATCTAAACGAACTGAAGAATAAAAAGTTGAGGGGTCCCAAGTTATTGTTTCGTTACACGAGGACAATAAGTCTTCCCCTCCATTGGGAAAGGTCAAGACAGGAGTTGCGGGATTAATCGTGAACACCGCATCACTTTGATCTTGCTTACAGTTTTGTGCATAATCGGCCACACGAATCAAACAAGTGGTAGAAGACAAATTGGGTACTGTCCAATCGTAAGTTCCAGAAACCGTTGAATGGTTCGTCACAATTGTTGACCAAGAAACGCCATTATTTACCGAATAATAAAGGTTAAAAGAATTACTCGTTCCTTGGGCATCCCAAGAAATGGTTTCAACCGTATTGCCTAAAAAAACTTCACCTCCATTTGGAGATAAGATATTCACAGGAACACCAATTGTAAAATAATTATCACTTTCATCGACGATGCTTCCATCTTGCGCATCTTTCACCCGAAACAGTACGGTACTTGATTGCACATTTGGCACTGTCCAATTGTAGACACCAGTATTTGAGAAATACGAACTTGCAACAGAAGCCCAAATGGTTCCTCCATCGAGTGAATAATCAATATCAAAGTAATTCGAGACGCCACCCGAAAAATTCCAAGTGATTGGATACGTTTCACATGCGTAGAGTTCTTCTCCTCCATTGGCTTGCACAACAGTAATGGATTGAGAAAATAGCGAGAGGGTTGTGACAAAAAGCACACCTAAAGTCAAAAGTATTTTTTTCATAAGAGTATAGCTAACTTCGGCGAAAATAAGACAAAAAGGTCTATCATCATTGAATTGTTAATATCTTTTAAAAACACCTGTATCTATTTAATGCCTTTTATACCATAGGTCTAGGTAACAACCTTAATGTTTAATCATGTACAATTCAACGATAAAACAAAACAATCCCATCTGTTAAGCAACTAATTTTCATTCCTGTACGTCTATTACAAAACATTAACACAATCTAGTCATGTCAAAAATTGTCCTTACTATCACAGTACTATCCTTAGCGCTTTTTTCATGTAAGAAAGAAGTCACCAATTTACAAGATTCCAAATTCTTAAATGTTGAAGAAAAAAACATGTCCGTAGTTGCCAAACGAACTGCAACTTGGTGTGGACCATGTGGTGGTTGGGGTTTTGATTTATTTGCCGATTTAAAACAACAATACAAAGACGAAGCTGTTTTTATGGCCTTTAAAACGGCCTTCACCTATGTTTCCCCTGAAGGGAATACATATTACGACAGGGTGAACGACTTGTTTGGAATTGGAGGAGGAACCCCGCGTTTCTTCTTTAACTTTGATACCATCAACGGTGTTAATCATGCAGGAATCGGAAGTATTGCACAACATATTGACGCAGAGGTATTGGCCGGTGCAAATTATGAATACACCTTATCTGATGAAAAAATTCATTTAAAAACAACGACGAAATTTTTCAAAGCTGCAGAAGGAGACTTTGTTATTTCACCTTTTTTAATTGTTAGCAATCAAGTCGGAGAACAAAACGGTCATCCTGATGGTCCCAATACGGTTCACCCCAATTTCGTTGCTAATCTTGCCCATCCGATCAATACGCAGTTCAAGGATCCATGGGCTTATAAAGTAGCTACAGGAAAAATAGAAAAAGGCTATCAAATCAACTTAGAGTTTGAAGTCTATAGAAATCCAGATTGGACAGAAGAGGATATTTCTTTTGCTTTAGTGCTCTTTAAGCGAGTTGGAGGGACTTACAAATTCGTAAATGCATTTACTAAATAGATAAGGCCATGATGAAATTAGTATTCAGTATCGCAATTATATCTTGTTCATTTTTAGCACAGGCTCAAATTAAATTCGGAGCACTTGTTGGCTTTAATCACAATATGCCGAAATATGAAACATTAGGAGATTCTTTAAACAATCAAACAGTGTCTGGAAAGTCATTTTCTGGAGGACTCTTTGGAAGTTATGAGCTCCACGACAATTTTGAATTAATGGCTGAGCTTTTAATTTCAGGAAGACATCATAACTCTACATTGATTGTAGAGAACTCAAAAAATGGTTTAACCTTTTATGAAGAGCATTTCTCGAGTGTTGGTACTGTTAATTTCGAGCTTCCGATATTGGCTTCTGTAAAAAAGGACTTCAGAAAAGGAAGGTACGGAGATAAAAAAACCATTAGTGGTTTTGCAGGCCCTGTCTTTATGATGCATCTTAGTGATAGTTATTACAGGAGTTCGGGATATAGAAAAACAGTATACAACCAGGAATCTATAGAAACAGAAGAGCTTACAGAAAGTCCGATTGATTACAGAGGAATCAATTTAGGATTTATTGCAGGGGTTCAATATGAATTTGCATTTGGACTTCGCGCAGGTGTTCGATTCCAGACCAATTTCATGGATGAAAACACCAATACTAATTTTAGTATACGTTATTCTCAACTGCAATTGAACTTAGGATATACGATTTTCAAATAGGCTTTTGTTGCTTATTGCGAAATACATTGATTTAGTTGAATATCGATCTCGTTTTGTAAAAACTTATAATACTCAAAGAATCTACTATGTGTTTTTCAGCAGAAGCAAGTTTTATCGCAGGAGCAGCGCTTACAGTAATTGGAGTAGCTACAATAAAAAAGACTACGCATAAATCTCAACTATGGTTTGCTAGTATTCCTTTGGTATTTGGAGTGCAACAGTTGGCTGAAGGTGTCTTATGGCTAACCCTCCCCGACCCTGAAATGATTCAAATACAACGCGTCGCCACATATATATTTATTTTTTTCGCTCAAATTATCTGGCCTTTTATTGTCCCCTTTGGGGTGCTTATGCTCGACAAAAAAAGTGATCGGAAGTTAATACAGAAAATACTTGCGGGCGTTGGAATACTTGTAAGTGGGACTTTAGCTTTTTTCCTTAATGCTTATGATATGGAAGCCAGTATTTCTGGTCATCACATTGCATATTCGAATAATTATCCTGAAACAATTTATAAATATGGAGCTATTCTCTATGCAGCTGCAACCCTTCTTTCTTTGTTTTTCTCCAATGTAAAACGCATGTGGATACTCGGCGTATTCATAGCCATTTCTTACGGATCTGCTTTGTATTTCTATGAAAATCATGTGCTTTCTGTATGGTGTTTCTTTGCTTCATTGATCAGTGTATACATCTACATCATCGTGAAAGGGGTAGCCAAAAAAAGACCAATCAGAACATGAAGGCAGTCGCTTAGAATAAATAAGAAACAAAAAAACCTGAATCATATAATTCAGGTTTTTTTCAATAAAATCGATTTGTTTTATTCCACTTCGAAGGTGATTTTTACGTTCACTCTAAATTCTGTAATGTCATCGCCTTTTACGCTAGCACTTTGTTCATTCACGTAAACAGAACGAATGTTTTTAAGGCTTTTTGCTGCATGTTTAACTGCTTTTTTTGTTGCGTCTTCCCAGCTTTTTTCTGAGTTTGCTAATACTTCAATAACTTTTAATACTGCCATTTTGTGTTTATTTTAGATTAATAATGACCTTCAATATACAACAAAACACATTGATTTCAAACCACTTATTTCATTTATCTATAAAAAAACAGTACTTCGTAGTCAAAATAGGCCTCATCAAACAAAACACAAAAATTCAAAGTGAATAATATTTATATTTCTTAAGTTTGATGTCAACACAATTTTAGATACCAATACTTGTTCGTATGTAAATCGTGTTCAATTAGAACTCTTTTTATGAAAACAAGTCATCGTTCACGGACTTTCAAACACAACACCTTTTGAAAAATATACGTTTACTACTGATCATTTCACTATTGCTAAGTTTGGGCACATTAGCTGTATTGATTTACCAAACCAACCATAAGAAAAGACTGATTAAAGAAGATTTGATCGAAATTTCAGACATAAAATACGGTTTATTTAATGTGGATGAGTGGCGCGATATTGTTTCTGAGATAATTGCCAAAAAAATTGATGAACTAGAAGTTCAAGGAAAAGACAAAGTCAAATTAGAAAAGAAAATAACCGACTTCCTTAAGAATGTTATTCATGATTTTGAAAAAGATTACTACGATAAAAACAGGGATAGTTTTTCAGGTATAATAAAAAACATTGGCGCTTCGGCTTTCGATATATTCGGCTCAATGAAAATTAGAATTCCAGAATTCTCTAAGCAAATTGTTGAATTTCTTGACGACCCTGAAAACAAAAAAAACTTAAAAGCATACATCACTGCTAAAATCAATGAGTATGCTGAAAACACCTTTTCTGAAGTCGATTATTCAGCCCACAATGCGGTATTGAAAAAGTACCCGTGGGGAGATCGTCCTGCAACTATCGAGGGGCTAAGAACTTTGCTTAATGATTTTCAAGAGCAATCAAACTTGTACAAATACATTTTGGCCGTAATTGCCGTATTGACAGCTGTGTTTATTTTTTTCTCTCAAGTTTTTAGCAAAATGGAATTCATTTTACTGACCTTAGTTTGCTTATTGTTTTTAGTCCTCGGGTTGACATTACCCATGATAGAGATTGACGCCCGAATATCAGATTTCAAAATCAGCTTATTGGGAGAGCAAATCAATTTTCAACAGCAAGTCATTTATTACAAAAGCAAAAGCATCATCGAGGTCATACAACTCATGATTCAACAAGGAGGATTTGATTTGCTTATGGTCGGACTTTTAGTCTTTATATTTAGTGTGTTGTTTCCATTGTCCAAGTTAATCACCTCAGTGTGTATGGTTCTAATTCCCCGTATGAAGTCCAACAAAATTGCTTTATTTTTGGTTTACAAAACAGGGAAATGGTCCATGGCAGACGTTATGGTTGTAGCTATATTCATGGCCTACATAGGTTTTTCTGGAATCCTCACCGAACAACTGAGTCAAATCGAGGGCTTGAGTTCAAAAGTTGAAGTTCTCACCACCAATCAATCCAGCATTCAAATTGGTTTCTTTGCCTTTACCGCTTTTGCATTGCTGAGTTTACTGCTCAACAAACGGAGTCAAAAAACCATAGCACCTTAAAGAAAGTTATGATAAAAAAGTGGCCGCCTGGCAAGACGAACAAGCAACAAAAAAAACCGACTAGAAAATTCCAATCGGTTTAAATATATATTGAGAAACGCTTAACTTATGATTCCCCACTATTATTCACGTAATTTTTTAATGAGGTTTCGGGAAATCATTATCCATCGACTAAAGGCTATTTTAAAATTCACAGATCGTAGCCTACACATTTTAGTAAAATGCCAACAGTTTTGCCTGTAAAATTGTTAATGCCTCAATAGCGGGGGAATCAAATTTTTATTTCACCTTTTTAGCTTTTTTCAACTTTTTGGCTTTCTTGGCTTTCTTCTCTTTCTTCTCTTTCTTTTCTGGATCAACAAGGTTTTTATCACCTCCTTTTCCTTTTCCGCTAAAAGCATTTCCCTTTGATTTCTCTTCGGCGTGTGCTCTTTTATTTACGGCTTTTGTTTCCTTTTGAACTTCAGACGGTTTTTCAGAAAGTTTAGTTGGTTTTTTCGCCTCCGTACTTTCTACTTCCACTTTTCTGACTTGAATTTCTCTAGTTGGCGGGGCTTTTCTCACGGTTTCCATCTGAATAGGTTGCTCAGAAGGATTTCTCACTTCTTTTTGACTTTCAACTTGAGGTTTCTTTTCCACCTTTGGTGTTTTTTCTGTTTGTGCCGCAGCGGATAAACTTATTCCTCCTAGAACTGCGCATACTAATACTAACTTTTTCATCATTTTATTTTTGTTTTATCATGGGTTTGCAAACTTGAAGCCAAAATCATTTTCTGGCTTGTTTTTTTTAAGGTACGTAAGTAACATCAGCTACTTTAATAACTGGTTTTAATTTGTATTCATTGTTTCCAGTTTCTACAATTGAACTTCCTGCGTCAAAATCTAAAGTCACTACCATCGTTTGATTGGCCAGAACTTCAGAGTTCAAATTGATTTTCAATCCTGTTTTGTCTTGACTGGAAAGCAACAATGGATGTTGAACGCTAACCGAGTCAATTACCTCAACAGCATAGTTATTTCCTCCAAGTACAAGCCTCATCTGATTGATTTTCCCTGTTGGCAACGATGTTGGATCTGCAAGGACATCCGTTACACCATTTTGCAATTGCAACAAATCATAGAATCCTGTATTGGCATTCAATTCGACCCAGCCTCCTGAATAATGAGCCCAAACTTCTGTAATGTTTACATTCACTTCTGTGAAATCAGCTGGTGCATCCGTTAATAGGACTTTAAGCTGACCATGTTCTTCCTTCTTACATGCAAAAGTCAATGCTAAAATAAACAATGCAGGTACTAAAAATTTTATGGTCTTCTTCATAATTTTATGTTTTATAGTTTTTGATTTCGAGTACCAAGCTAATGAAAAACAAGCTCACCACCAATTCTCTTAGGATAATTTAACGATAAAAATTCACAGAAACAATACTTAGCTTTAAATTCTAAAATCATCAATTTATATATGGTCCAATTGAAGAAAAACTGGAATTACCTTGGGTGGGTTTAGCAATATCATTATTTTGTGATTTTTGACAAAAAACAACGAAATTTCAAACTTTTTATGACAAAATACAGTCTTTTATCGCTTTTTATATTCATTTTAGGTTCATTTGCTTCAGCTCAACACTCTACCAAAGAAGCCTTTGAAGTACAAGTAGAATGGACCAATCCAGATTCAGAAATAAACAACGGAACAGCAAAAGTTATTGTCAAAGGAGGAACAGCACCTTATCTATACAAGTGGAGTAATGTGGAAACTCCCTTAGCATCAGATGAATCCCATGGATTAATTGAGGGAATGAAGCATTCAGTTCTTGTAACCGATGCCGAAGGAAATTCAGTATCTAAAACATTTAAAATTCCTGCAGAATCCATTACCGAAATTTTCAACAGTGGAGTTCAACCAGCAGTTGACGTTTTAGGTGCGGTATTATTTTGGGATGCGTTTGCAAGTATTGGCCTCTATGACCCAGTAGTCTACGCCTCACACAAAGATGTTTTATTACCACGAATAAGTAAAGCACCACAAGAATCATTTTTAGTTAAAAGTTGGTTGGTAGACCATGAAACACAAGTCGAAAAAGGTCAAAAAATCGCAATTTTAGAAAACAAAGAGCAAAAAGAGTATATCATTTATGCGGATGCTCCTGGAAAATTAGAACACATTGCTCAACAAGGAGAAAGTGTTTCCCGAAAACCAGAGACAGGTTCATTTAAGTCTCCACCTTTGGGCGTCATTCACTTTGATGAGCCCCAAGCGTTACTGCATCCCAACGGAGATGTAAAAACCAACACCATTCCCTTCATTGTGATCTGGTTAATATTAGGAAGCATATTTTTCACTTTGCGCTTAAAGTTTGTCAACATACGTGGATTTAAACATTCCATTGATTTGGCCAAAGGGAAATATGACGATCCAAATGCACCAGGAACCATCACTCATTTTCAAGCCATGGCTACAGCCGTATCTGCAACTGTAGGATTAGGGAACATTGCCGGAGTTGCCGTTGCCATTTCATTGGGAGGTGCAGGAGCAACCTTTTGGATGTTTCTCGCAGGATTTTTCGGAATGTCTTTGAAATTCGCAGAGTGTACACTCGGGGTAAAATACCGTGACATTGATGAAGGAGGTCGAATTTTTGGTGGGCCGATGAATTATTTGCGCTATGGATTAGAAAAGAAAAACCTCAAACGATTAGGTAAGTTTCTTGCTGCATTTTTTGCTGTTTTAGGTATCGGTGCATCCTTCGGAGGAGGAAACATGTTACAGTCTAACCAAGCTTTTAAAATTGTTTCTGAGCAAATTCCAGCTTTACAAGGCCATGGATTTATGTTCGGGGTTTTATTCGCCTTGCTGGTAGGAGCCGTGATTATTGGAGGAATTAGAAGTATTGCAAAAGTAACGGCGAAAGTTGTTCCTGTCATGGCCATTTTTTATGTCATAGGTTGCTTGGTCGTAATCGGTTATCACTTCGAATACATTGGTGGAGCATTTGCCGCCATTTTTGAAGGAGCATTTTCTGCCGATGCATTAAAAGGTGGATTTATTGGTGTATTAATTATCGGTTTACAACGTGCTGCTTTTTCAAGTGAAGCAGGAGTAGGTTCTGCCGCCATTGCACACAGTGCTTCAAAAACAAATCATCCCATTGCAGATGGATTTACAGCCTTGGTTGAACCTTTCATTGATACCATGCTCGTTTGTACCATGACTGCACTTGTTTTGATATTCACAGGAATGCATGAAACCAACACTGGATTAGGAGGTGTAGAACTCACTGCCGATGCATTTGGGAGTGTTGTATCTTGGTTTCCTACTGTACTTGCCATTGCCGTATTTTTATTTGCTTTTTCAACCATGGTTTCTTGGTCATATTACGGTATGCGTTCTTGGACTTACCTTTTCGGGAAAAGCAAAAAAATTGAAATGATTTACAAAGTAATGTACCTGCTTTTTGTTGTGTTAGGAGCTTCAGTAAGCCTTGGGGCAGTGCTTAGTTTTGCCGATATGATGATTTTAGCCATGTCCTTTCCTAATATAATTGGACTTTACATTATGGCTCCAGAAATCAATGCAGATATGAAGGCGTATTGGCAGAAGTTAAAGGATGGAAAATTGTATATCAATCCTCAGTATTTAAAGACCAAGAAGTAAATACACTTTGCTCAATGTGAATTACGGAACAGGAGTTAATCATTAAAAGCAGGAAGCTGGTACAAAATATCAAGGTTATTGCTCAAGCACAACACATTGATTGAGAATGTAGAAGCTACCAACCTCCTCCTCCACCGCCTCCAGCGCCACCACCAGAGAAGCCACCACTAGAGCCACCTCCGGATCTGCTCGAAGCAATTGAACTTTTCTGTGATGATGCAGCAACTGAAGAAACTGAGGAGATAGCTCCTAAAGCAACTGAAGAAGAAGTAAATCGCCCTATACGACTACTCGTTTTAAAACCATCATCCAGCACCTCAGCCGGGAAGTGTTGGCTCCACTTTTCAGACTGTCCAAATGCAATAGCATAAGGAAGGTTTTCTTCATAACAAGTAAAGTTCATATCAGGTTGATTCAAAGCGTTAATTCTTAATTCATCCGCATACTTTATAAACCTTTCAAAACCCAAAATATGATCCAACACCTGCCTACCTCGAACTGTAGGGCGATAAATTAGCTTCATAAAAACAATCATAATAACGATCAAAGAAACAAACACTAAAGGCATTGTCCACCATGGCCCACCAAACACATTAAAAGTATATAACATCAAAAAAAAGCTGCTAAATAAGATGATTATTTGAGGTAAAATGAGTCCACTATTCTTTTTATAAAAAACTCCTTTTTGCTTTTTTTCTAAGTCCTTTATCAATTGTTGAAAAGCAAGACTAATTCGTTTATCTATTTTACCACTTACTGTTATTGAATTAGCTCCTTTCATCAATTTAGATAAGAAGTTCTCTTCAATTTCGTTCAACTCTTTTTTATCTTTGTTATCCTCTATAAGCTCTACAGTAAATGATTTCTTTTTAAACCAACCACGACCTTCGTCACCATTTGAATTGATTTTTACATGCCCTTTAACGGCCAATTGAATTAACTGAGCTGCGAATATATTTTTATCTGGTTTTGCCTTATTTTTTAAATATGATAGCTCAGCAGGACTCATATTCTCTGGAGGGTAAAATTGCGGAATAATAGTTCCCTCTTTTGGATCTTTACCGAACTTTAACCACAAGAAAAAGTTAATCAGAAATGATAAAACAAGAGCAAGACCTCCAATTAAAAAAAGTCCTTTATCTCTATAAAAGTAATTTACCCTTTGATTAAATGATGCAGGAGTCATAACGCTGCTTTCAAAATCAATTGAAAAAGTTAGGTTTTCATTGCGACCTAAATTTGTACAATAAAAAGTATGTGCAGATTCATTTATAGCGTAAGACTCAAAATCTTTACTCTCCTCAGAACCGTATTTACCTACCCATGCATTGAAGTTCTCTATTTTGGAATTATTTGGTAAATAAACTTTAGCAACTAAAGAATCTATTCCAAAATCCCAATCATTTCCATTGACATTCCACATTAATTCACAGCTGCTGTTTTTATCGTCACAAACAACACTTCTATCTAATTCATAAACAATTTCATAAACATGCCTTCCAGGGTCGATCATAAAATTTTTTTGTCCAACCATTATTCGAAGTCCACCCTCATAAGACTCAATGAAATATGGCTCTGGATACCCATTTCGCAGAACATCAACAACCTTCAATTTTTGTCTTCTTCTCTCGTCATTTACATAGAAGTCTAAGGGAATTGCTCTATAAATCCCACTTTTTATCCTAGCATTATGAACTTCTACCGAGATTTTCTCATGCACAATTACACTTCCATCCTCTTGAATTTTAATATCACTTTCAAAAACATGGATCTTTTCGGTCTGTGCCGAGAGATTATATGAAATAAGCAATAAAAATAGTAGTAATAGTCGTTTCATTTCTATTCAAAAATTTTATGAGGTTCACGTTCAAAGGATTCTATTTCATAAAACGGTCTTTCTTTAAAACCAAAAGGCCCGGCAATGATCAAATTAGGAAAAACACCAATTTTGGTATTATAATCTCGGATGGTACCATTTAAATATCGTCTTGACATGGCCAACTCATCTTCAACTATAGAAAGTTCTTTCATCAATTCAAGAAAATGTTCATTGGACTTCAATTCGGGATAATCTTCGACGGTTACTTTAATGGATTGACTCACTAAATTCAGTCCAGCATCTTCTTTTTCCTTCTGCACCATATCTTTCCCATCCTCCGACCGCAAAGCTGTCACCTTTTCAAATGTTTCCGCTTCGTAGTTGGTGTATCCTTTCACAATTTCCACCAACCTCGGAATCAATTCGAAACGCTTTTTCAATTGCACATCAATTCCTGCCAATGCTTCATTGATCGATTCTCTTGCAGTAATGAGTTGATTGTAGATCACCCAAATGAAAATCAAAAGGATGACAATCAAGGTTGAAATTATAAGAGTAGTATTCATGTTGGCAAATATAATAATTATGAATTATGAAATATGAATTACCGACGGTTCGTCTTTTTGAAAAATATTTGCAAAATTATACTAGAATAAAGAGAAAAGTATAAGTTTACAAAAACAACTTAATATCATGTGGTTTAAACAGCTTGTTGGATTCGAAGAGGAATCACCTAAAAATGTACAAAAAAATATCCGTATCGACGGGAATCAATTGATTTCAAAAGTAAATGGTAAATCTTATCAATATGGTACTTTGGAGATCCCTACTTTGGAAGCGCTCCGAAAAACTTCACCTATTGGGAAGTTTAAAGGTGATCAGATTATGGTTCATGAAATAGTCGGCGATGTTCAAAAGATGCATTGTGACTCCAAAAACCAAAACGCATTTTTCCAGGTAGCTTCTCAATTCAACTTACTGGAAATGGTTGGTCCGCACGTAACACCAGAGCAAGGAGTGGATATATATGAACACGATAGAACACAAGGTCCTGCATGTGCAATAGCTTGTGGAGCAGGAACAATCTACAGAAATTACTTTGTCCCTGTAAAGGATCAGTTAGGTCAAACCAAAAACAAGCAGGTTGACTGTCTTGAACTTATTGGAAAAGAATTAAACAATGTACAGCACAACCTTTGGGAAATGAGCAATGGATATGCCTTGCCGAGTGAAGAAGGACTTTTAAACATCAATGGTCAGTTATCCCAATTGACTCCACCACAAAAAGAACATTTAAAAGGACAATTAAAAATCGGAATTCAATGGGATACAGAAGTTACCTTGAGCAAAAACAAGCAAATCGTTTCTCAAGCCTACTGCTCCGCCCTACCCGTTGCCTATTCACGCCTTGAACCTATGTACTGGGAGCGTTTTGCACGCTTGATTCTTGAAGCAAGTTACGAAGCTACATTGCACGCTGCTTTGATCAATTACGAACGCACGGGGTCTAAAAAAGTATTTCTAACACTTCTAGGAGGTGGTGCTTTTGGTAATGACACAAAATGGATTTTGGATGCCTTAAAAATTGCATTGCATCGTTTTAAGAATACGCCCTTGGAGGTTGGGATTGTGAGTTATGGAAGGAGTAATGAGGAGGTTGTGGGAATAACAAAATTCTTCTAGGCCAGCGATTGTTTTTTCGGTTTTATTGCCCCCCCTCTTTTCAAATGGATTTTATTTCCGTGGAATAAGATGGCGAATTTCATGTTTATTTTGTATTTTCATTTCAACAACTAACTAAAACCAAAAATCATTACCATGAGAAATGACCACCTTGGAAAATACCTAAACGACTTCGAACGACTGATCGACACACCTTTTATGCATCTGGATAAGATTGAATGGTGGCTTTTAAAATATGCTGACTTCCATTCTGACATCACTACGTATTATAGAGACAATAATATAAGTTACTCCCCAAATTCGGACATAGAAGCCCATCCACTTTACCCCATCATCATTAATTTTCATTTATTTTTAGACTTCTACCATTTCTTAGATGAAATTACTGAATACGCCAGAAGAGAGGTTTATTTTAAAGAAGAAATCAAAGAGTATCATCGCATCAAAGCTTCAAAAGTTAAATCGAAAGAATGGCTAATCAAAAACTTAAATTTTGGACTTGGTCCTCACCCCCAATTCATTACAGACGCCAATGCCTTTGAAAACGACGAAATGATTGTGATTCATGAGCAGCATGATGTGATTTTTTATTTGAATCGCAAGCACTTCAGCGCTGTGCTGGAGTTTATTGAAATTTTTGAGGGGGAGGTTGAAACCCAACAGATTTTATCCGAGAAACTAGATTGCTAAATCAAGGTGATTTCGCATTCGCATTTGGACATGATAAGGAGGTTTAAGAAAATACCCGTCAATTTCCCTCATCAATAATTTGGTAAATTCTAACTGCTTGTTGCCCTTTATCACCAGTACTTATTTTCCCAAGACTTTCTTTAAAAAATCGTTCTCAACTTTTAATTCATCTATTGTTTTATGTAAAGTATCAGAGTTTTCTTCAAGCTCCTTTTTCTCATTTTCTTTTTCAAAAACCGATGAAGCATTCGATAAAAACTCAGCTTTCCATTTGGATATTTGTTTACCATCCAGGTTGTATTTACTAGCTAACTCCTGCATTGTAGATTGCTCTTTAATCGCTTCAACAACCACCTTTGCCTTGAAAGACGCGCTAAATGTTCTTGTTTTATTTCTCATGTTTATTGATTAAAATTACAACTTAATATGTTGTCTTAAAAATGGGGAGTACTATAAACCAAACACACGTGTCAGGTATACCAGCATAATATAATAGTCATTTTCTAAAAGTTTTTATATCAATTTTGACTCATTTAATTTTTTTACTAGCCTAATAAAGCCAGTATTTTTAACATAATAAAAATTCCTAAATATTTTAAAATACTTAAAATCAGAGTATTCAGAATATTCGAAAAATCTACTCAACCAGAATACAGCTTCAACTTCAACTTTAAACTCTTCTAAAAAAAGATCACCTGTTGAATTGTCAAAAGCAATCCAAAGATCATTCTCCTTGAAATACCCCTTCTGCTCTAGACTAATATTAGCCAGATTTTTATCATATACTTCTTTACCGATATTGTTATTATAGATCATTTATTTTCTTGTAATTACCTCTTGATTTAAATTCAATAATGTTTCTATCCCTCAGTACTTGTAGTTGCTGTCTTATTTTGTCCTTAATAAAATTATTGTCTGGATATTTTATTTTTAATTCATTTTCAAATTTGTATACATCACTCAAAGAAAAGTTATTGGAATCAATCCTATCTAAACAGTTTAAAACATCTAACACCCAACCCCTACTTTCTTTTCTTTTTGATTTTAAAAATGTAGTTTTATTCCATTTCTCCCTTACACAGTCCGATGAAATAGTTTCAGAGTTTTTAACTAGAAAAATACGACCATTCTGGGGAATTCTCTCAAGATTAATATTACACCCTGTCCATCCAGCTCTTTTAGCCTTTAAACTCAGAGGTTTACGTTTAATTATAATATCCGTTACAAAAAAATGTTTAGGGATGATAATCAAGTTATTTACCATCCAACTCTTGTTGTCATAAGTTAAAAAGAAAAAGCTTGGATTCGTATCTGAATTAATTCTTTCAATCATTGTATCATAAGCACCATCAACTATTTGCCCCCCTATTTTATGTCCATTTTTACTTTTCAACTCGTATTCTTCATTACATTTCTTACAATAAAAATCAGCAACTGGTCTATTATTTTCAAATTCAGACAAATATGGCTCATTGCAGTTAGGACAATAACTATTAACTTTTAACCAATTCTCAGTCAAAACTCTAGAAATTTGAGACTTACTTTTGTATTGTTTTGCGAGCGATAAATCTAATTTTAAATTCATAAAAACTATTTAAACAAAGATTAATTTTCTTTAACATCCACATTAAGAACTCATATAAAGTTAATTTTTATTTCTTTTAAAACAAATGACAAATTATTCATTCTTTGATAGAGCATCACAATATAGTTGCTTTCCCACTTTAATATGATTTTTGCCGACCCCCCATACTTCTTATCGAATAACGGTCTCTCTATTCAAAGCGGAAAAATAGTAAGCGTCAACAAAGGGAAATGGGATAAGTCTCAGGGAACGAAATTTGTCAATGACTTTAATCGTAAATGGTTAAGTATGGCAAGAGAAAAGATGAAAGATGATGCTACCATTTGGATTAGTGGAACCATGCATAATATTTTTAGCGTTGGTCAGATTTTAACAGAATTAGATTTTAAAATTTTAAACATTGTTACTTGGCAGAAAACTAATCCGCCTCCAAATTTATCCTGTAGATATTTTACACATTCAACTGAGCAAATTATTTGGGCAAGAAAAAAGGCTAAAGTACCGCACTACTTTAATTATGAGCTAATGAAAAAATTAAATGGTGACAAACAAATGAAAGATGTTTGGAAACTACCTGCAATTGCACCATGGGAAAAAAGCTGTACAAAACATCCGACTCAAAAACCTCTATCAGTTTTAACTCGTTTAATCTTAGCATCAACAAAACCTAATGCTTGGATTTTAGATCCTTTCACAGGAAGTAGTACAACAGGAATAGCTGCAAATCTAGTAAACAGAAGGTTTTTGGGCATTGACCAAGAAAATGAATATTTGGAAATTAGTAAAAATAGAAAGCTTGAAATAGAACATCCTAAAATAGCTGCAACGTATCGTCAAAAAATTCAAGGATTTAATTATCAGAAGGAATTAGATTTATTCTTAGCAGAAGAACCACAAGCAGAATATACTCCTGATTTGATTTTGTAAAGGTTCATAAATCTTTTATTCAATTTTCAGAACAACACTCTCTCATAACACAAAACATTCTTTTCTGTGCCAATCGAAATTCTCTTGCAAAGGAAAGTAGTTCTTATTTTCAGGGAGCAGGATTCGTTTCCCTTCGAATTGTTTTAAGGCATAAGGTGAATCGTATTCTTTAAAATAAGAAGAAAGTAAGACTTCGTATTTTTCATCAATCGTGATCAATCCCCGATCAAAAGCCCTATGAAGTGTTGGTGTTAAACTAAATCCATTTCCTACGGTGTCGTCTTGTGAAATTGAAAACGGTTTTATATGACAGGCGTCAACTAACTGTGCGTTAATTGTGGCTTCGATTCTCAATCCTGAAATTGCGCAGGTATAGTTGTAAAGTTTGGGGATTTCTCGTTTAAAAATTCCGTTTCTAACATAGATTTCTTCTTCGAATTCACTGACTTGCATTTTACTTCTTAATTCTGCTATTCTTTCGGCGTAAGTGAGACGGTCATTATTTAAAACTTGATTTTTCAGTTGATTTACAAAATCGTTTTGAGAATTTGTCAACCTGTTTTTTGTGTCGGGGAAGTAATGATTCAGCATTTCTGCCTTTATTACTTCACGAGAAATTGGATTCAAAAGGAAGTCAAATAAAGCTTTGTCCATTTCGGCGAGTTCAATAGCTTCTCTTAAGCCAGCAAAAGAAGAAATTGTTCTTGGAATAAATGAACCGTGTTTAGAATGTAATTTCCAAAATCCATCCGATTTCAAACGAAAAAACGGCATTGCAAAATTCTGTAAATGATCGGTTACAACAATTTTCGACCAAATATCTTTAAACGAAAGCACTAATTCAGGGGAAATGGCAATGCGATTTGAAATTATATCCCCATTTTCAATTCCTTCAATAATCGCCAACAACAAAACAGGTTTATGCGGAGCGTCTCCTCTTTTTTTATTCCTGTCTCGCCTTAACTTCTTAAGCTGAAATAGGTACTTCGATAATTCCTCATTGCTTTCCATAGCTTTCACAATAATACAAATTAATTGAGAATTCTCCCTCTCCCTCCCGATTCATCGGCTCCCCTGCCCCGACGAAACCAGAAAGCTTGGCGAACACAAAACCTATTTGAACACGCAAAGAAAGAGCGACTTTAGAAGCTCCTTTGTTTGGGTTGTTTCAAAAGGATTTGGGGAGGCAACTTGGCGGTGTAGGCGGAAATAGGCTCAAAAAAAATAGATGATAAATTACTTCTGTTTCTGTTGAGGTTCTCTTTGTTCTCGATACAAATTACTTCACTGCGTTACGTAGTTCACTCGAACTGACGGGAACGATACAGCACGTTAGTTCGAGTACCGCCGCTGACTGAATCTATATTACCAACTGAATTATGGCGTTTCTATCTTACCTGACTTATATTGTTATCATTTTCTCTCCACTCTGCCTAAAGTTATAGATCAGCTCTCTACAATTAAATTACTACTTTCTTGAATTTTATGTTTATCAAGTTAACTTTGGAGCAGAGTGAAAACAGTGAATAACATGTCTAAAATTATCCCCTTAAAATTAGAAATATGAATACAAATGTAGATGTGAACGATATAGTTCAAAATCTTTACGAACAGATAAAGAACAGTGAAGACAAAGGAAGCTTAGCATCTTACATTCCTGAATTAGAAAATATAGATTCAACGCTTTTTGGTGTACACATCTCAACGATTGACAATTCAAATTTTGGAGTGGGAAATTGTTATGACAAGTTTTCCATTCAAAGTATTGTCAAGGTATTATCCCTCATTATGGCGTATGACTTACTCGGCGAAGAATTATGGACAAGGGTAAAAGTGGAACCTTCTGGAACACCTTTTAACTCACTGATTCAACTTGAAGTAGAGAATGGAATTCCGAGAAACCCATTCATAAATGCTGGAGCGCTTGTTATTGCTGATGTTCTATTAAATAACTTAAAGAACCCTAAAGAAGATTTCCTGAATTTTGTAAGAAACCTTTCTGATAGCAAAGACATTACGTATTCTTCAAAAATAGCCAGTTCTGAAAAGGAAGTTGGATATAGAAATGCAGCTTTATGCAATTTAATAAAGTCATTCGGAAACATAGAAAACGAACCTTCTGATGTACTTGACTTCTACTATGATCTTTGTTCACTTGAAATGAGTTGCGAAGAACTCTCCAACCTGTTTTTATTTTTAGCCAATGACGGCTTTACCTTAACGGAAAGAAAACAAATACTTACCCGAAGTCAAACCAAAAGAATAAACGCCTTAATGCAAACCTGCGGCTTTTACGATGAATCTGGAGACTTCGCTTTCAAGGTAGGACTTCCTGGAAAAAGTGGCGTCGGCGGTGGAATTGTGGCAGTACATCCAAAACAATACGCCATTGCTGTTTGGAGTCCGAAATTAAACGCCAAAGGAAATTCATATAAAGGAATGCGCTTTCTTGAAGAGTTTACAACAAAAACCGAATCTTCGATATTTTAGAGTGGTTGAAGAGAGCATGGTTTTGAATAAAATGTGCAGCTTTAGTTCCTATGTGTTTTAGCTATCCGAGATCACAGAATAGTTATTATATTGTCATGAATTAACAATGATGGAACTAATACTCTTTGGGCAAAGCGCCTAGAGGCATTCATTTGGTGAGAAAATGCCAAAGGAGTTGATCAAAAAAAACAAATATTATGAAAGGAATACTGACAGTATTATTACTGATTTTTACGCTTACAATTTACGGACAAACTGCGGAAGAATACTTGGAAAAGGGCATAGAAAAGCATGAAAAACAAGATTTCAAAGGCGCTATTAAAGAATATTCTAAGGCCATAAAAGCAGATAAAAGCAACAAACTCGCGTATTACAACAGGGGTTCTTGTCAGTTGGCGCTCAAAGAATATAAGTCAGCAATGGCTGATTTTGACAAAACGATTAAGTTGGACCCCAATTTTGTAAAGGCTTATTATAGTCGTGCAACTGTTTTTGCGAGTCAACAAAAGTACCTAGAAGCATTACCGGATTTGGACAAAACGATAGCATTGGATCCGTCGACTCCAAACGCTTTAACTTTGAGAGGACAGATTCGTGCACAAACTGGTAGACAAGAAGAAGCATGCCTAGATTTTAAACGTGCTTTAGAACTAGGTGAAGCACAAGCTGAACAGTATTTGATTCAATTTTGTGGGGGTGAAGTTCAATCTACCGAAACTTTATTGCTTGAATGGCCCGAAGAAGAGAATTGGAAAGTAGGCAGCGAGCAAGAATCTGGTGAGATAACGTTAGTTGAGTACATTCATGCTGATGAATCCTTAGAAGATTGGACTGAGTTTGGAAGTATGATGACCGTTAAAGGAGCAAAAAACGTTCCTATGGACAAGGCCATGAACATGATGATTGAACAGGCCAAGAAAATGGCTCCGAAGGCAAAGTTAACGTTCATTGAGAAAGATGAATCGGCCGAATACCCATGGATTATTTTCATCATTGAATCTCCAGAATACAACATTGACAATACACCAGAATCACAACTCTGGTATGTCGTTCAAGGAAAAACTTCCCTGTTCATGAATTTCAGGGCTATAAAAGAAGCCAAAATACCAACAGAACTTCAAGATAAGTGGATGCAGTTCTTTAAAACAGCAAGGATTGTAGAACAATAAAAGTGTGCTTATTGATTGTAATGAGGAGGCTATATTCGTCTTGGGGAATTCAATAGGACATGGCCCTCTCCTCTTCTCATTAATTTTTCACGCCATTTTATCTTTGATTAAAGGAAGAGTGCTTATCCTTTACATTAAAAAGGTTTGTTCTAATTGTTGAAAGAAGCCGTTAAAACGGCTAAGCTTATAATGTTTTAAATTATTGAATGCGGGATGAATCCCGCATCAATAGGTGATTGATGTTTTTAACCACTTTTATACTTAAAACGTTGAATAATCCTAACTCAGATTGACAAGTATTTGTGCTTAATCCACAACAATTGGTCTTGATTCATCTTGATCCGCTATAGAGGCTATACAACACAAAACCCCATAAAAGACAAAACCCCTAAGACATTGATACATCTTAGGGGTTTTTCTGACGTTACAGTCTGAATTCCGACCGAAGCGTCGGAACTCTCCAGCCATAGAGGCGTTAAAATTCACACCTTATATCTATCTATAAACTCTAACAATCGTTCTCTATTTAAATTCTTTAGCTTTCTCTCTAAAACAATAGCTTCTGAACGCGTATTTTTTTCTAGAATTAAAACTTTCACCCAAGGTAAATAATGTTTGGTGGACTTTACTTTTCCTGAGTTATGCGTTGAAATTCTATTTTCAAGATTTTGTGTTTGTCCAATGTAATATTTATTAAACTTTGGACTGAATAAGATGTACGTGCAATATTGATTCATGGTGGTGATTTATGGTTCTCTATTTAAGATAAACAAAAAACTCACATAAAAACCATCTAAAGACAAACTTCCATAAAAGACAAAACCCCTAAGACATTGATACATCTTAGGGGTCTCTATTCCTCCAGCCATAGAGGCGTTTTGTAAATGCGGTCTGGACGGGACTCGAACCCGCGACCCCCTGCGTGACAGGCAGGTATTCTAACCAACTGAACTACCAGACCAAAATCTATATATCTTCTTTCGAAGGTGCTGACGACAGTCAACTATAGTTAATGTAAATTAACTACTAAATTTTGTATTGTTCACTTGCTTTCGCAATTTACTTTTTTTATCTTTTCTTGTTTTCCTTACCGTTGTAAGGGCCTGTGTTGTTTCGTTAGGCGAGTGCAAATATAGAGAACTTTTTTACATCCGCAATGCTTTTTTTGAAAAAAAATAATCTTTTTTTTATCTTTCATGAAAGAGTCTTGAAATTCAGTCTTTTAAGTTTTGTCTTTTTTTGAGTTATTTCAAACGATTATAATGCTTTCCTCAAATGAACGTCAAATGGTACAGTTGATAAAATGATTTCTAATTTGAAAAACCCAATTGCTCATCATTAAATTTAACTTTAGAAAATACAAAAGCAGTAACGAAATTCGCTACTGCTTTTGTGATTTTATTCTTTGGAGTATACCTCCTTTAAAATTAATCTTCTTTTACTTCTTCATAGTCGACATCCTCTGCATCGCGGTAACCTCCTTCTACAATATGAACTTTTCCTTTCTCATTCGCGCTTTTTTCTTTCGCCTTTTTGAATGCATCATTGTTCTGATTGTAACGCTTTTCTTCATCTAAATTGCGTTTTGCTACTAGTAATCGTCCAATAAACCGAACAATTACAAAAACAGCAATGATGATTAAAATCATTCTAACAGTACCCGTCACGCTAAGTAAAACCATGTTCGGTGTTATTTAGATAAATATAAATTACGTTCAGCAAATATTTTCGTAAAGAAAGGATCTTTCAAGTCCTTAATAAAGTGAATTGCTTCTCCCGTTGATTTCATCTCAGGTCCTAATTCTTTATTCACATTAGGGAATTTATTGAATGAGAAAACTGGAATCTTTATCGCATAACCTTCTTTACGTGGACGGAAATCAAAGTCTGTCACCTTATTTTCTCCTAACATTACTTTGGTTGCATAGTTTACATATGGTTCATCGTAAGCTTTCGCAATGAAAGGAACTGTACGAGAGGCTCTAGGATTGGCTTCAATTACATATACCTTATCGTTTTGAATTGCAAATTGAATATTAATTAATCCAACCGTTTCTAATGCTACTGCAATTTTCTTGGTGATGTCTTCGATTTGTTGCATCACAAGATCTCCTAAGTTGTACGGAGGTAAAACACCATACGAATCACCTGAATGAATTCCTGCAGGTTCTATGTGTTGCATTACTCCAATAATGTATACGTTCTCACCATCACAAATAGCATCGGCTTCTGCCTCTATTGCTCCGCCTAAAAAGTGGTCCAATAAAATTTGGTTTTCAGGCATTTCATGAAGAATATCTACAACATGGTGCTCAAGCTCTTCTTTGTTGATCACAATTTTCATTTTCTGACCTCCTAAAACATAAGAAGGACGAACCAACAATGGGAAACCTAAGTCGTTTGAAAGTTCTAATGCTTGTTCAGCACTTTCTACTACACCAAATTGTGGATAAGGTACGTCATTATCCTTCAACAACTGTGAAAATCGTCCTCTGTCTTCGGCTAAGTCAAGGGCGTCATAACTCGTACCCATAATTTTTATGCCATAACGCTCTAGTTTTTCCGCTAATTTCAAGGCTGTTTGCCCCCCTAGCTGAACAATCACACCTTCTGGTTTTTCATGACGAATAATATCATAAATGTGTTCCCAGAATACAGGTTCAAAGTACAACTTATCTGCAGTATCGAAGTCTGTTGAAACGGTTTCAGGGTTACAATTGATCATGATGGTTTCATACCCTGCCTCTTTGGCAGCCAATACACCATGTACGCATGAGTAATCGAATTCAATTCCTTGTCCAATTCTATTCGGACCAGAACCTAAAACAACGATTTTCTTTTTGTCAGTAACTTCACTCTCATTTTCCAATTCAAATGTTGAGTAATAATATGGTGTTTGCGCTGGAAACTCTCCGGCACATGTATCTACCATTTTATATACACGTTGAATTCCAAACGCTTCTCTTTTGGCATATATTTCTGACTCCAAGCAACGTAATAAATGCGCTACTTGACGGTCAGCATATCCTTTTTGTTTGGCTTCGAAAAGCATTTCTTTTGGAATACTGTCCAATGAGAACTTCTCGATTTTACGCTCTAATTTGATCAAATCTTCGATTTGACGCAAGAACCATTCATCGATTTTTGTTTTCTCTTGAATACGTTTAAACGGAATTCCTAGTTTAATCGCATCATAAATATGGAAGAGTCTGTTCCAGCTTGGGAACTCTAAACTTTCTAAAATTTGATTTTGGTCGGTGATTTCTTTTCCATCTGCTCCTAAACCATTCCTACCAATTTCTAAGGATTGACAAGCTTTCTGTAGTGCTTCTTGGAAAGAACGACCAATTCCCATTACCTCACCTACAGATTTCATTTGAAGTCCTAATTTACGGTCTGCTCCTGGGAATTTATTAAAGTTCCAACGTGGGATCTTTACAATTACATAGTCCAAAGTCGGCTCAAACAAAGCTGAAGTTGTTTTCGTAATTTGATTGTCTAATTCATCTAATGTATATCCAATCGCTAATTTTGCAGCAATCTTCGCAATAGGGTAACCCGTTGCTTTAGACGCTAATGCTGATGAACGTGATACACGAGGGTTAATTTCAATGGCAATGATTTTCTCTTCAGCATCTGGAGAAACAGCGAACTGAACATTACATCCTCCCGCGAAATTCCCTACAGAACGCATCATCTTAATGGCCATGTCACGCATCTTTTGGAAGGTGGTGTCTGACATTGTCATTGCCGGAGCAACAGTGATTGAGTCTCCTGTATGCACTCCCATTGGATCGAAATTCTCGATAGAACAAATAATTACAACATTATCGTTTTTGTCTCGCAACAACTCTAATTCATACTCTTTCCATCCCATTAAAGCTTTATCAATCATTACTTCGTGAATTGGAGAAGCATGAAGACCAGCGTCTAATAAATTATCAAACTCATTTTCATCATACACCACTCCTGCTCCTGCTCCACCTAAAGTGTAGGAAGATCGAATACACAATGGAAAACCAAATTCTTGTGCAACACTTTTTCCTTCTAAGAAAGATTTCGCTGTTTTTTGCGGAGCCATTGGAACGTCAATATCTTCCATCAGGTTACGGAATGCCTCGCGGTTCTCAGTAATTTCAATAGCCGCAATGTCAACTCCAATGATGTCTATATTGTTCTCCTCCCAAATTCCTAGCTCATCACATTTGATGGCTAAGTTCAAAGCTGTTTGCCCTCCCATTGTTGGCAAAACTGCATCAATGTTATGGTTGGCTATAATTTCTCGAATGCTCTCAGGTTCTAGTGGTTTTAGATAAATATTATCTGCGACTACTTTATCGGTCATGATGGTCGCTGGATTCGAATTGATCAATGTGACTTCTATTCCTTCTTCTCTCAAAGATCTCGCTGCTTGCGATCCTGAATAATCAAATTCACAGGCTTGACCAATTACAATAGGTCCACTTCCAATAATTAAAACTGACTTAATTTTCTCGTTCTTAGGCATTCCAATTTTTCTTTATGCTTATGATGTAAAAGCGTGATACAAATTGAACGCAAATTTAATTCATTTTTACTACTTTTATAGGTATGCACAGGATATTTATGGCTATTTTTTGACATAAATTGGAATCCCTAAAACTGTTTTAGTTATTATTTTACTTTTTCAGCAATCAGATATCAGTACAAATGGAAAGAAAAATCGAAAGTGTTACCTTGCAAGACCTCAAACTTTCTTATGAAGTTTATGGGGAAGGAAACACTGTAATCCTTTGCTTTCATGGGAACGGCAGGTCCGCAGAAGACTTTAAATTTTTAGAAAGAAAGACACGAAAAATAATTTCCATTCACTTGTTTTTACATGGCTACTCCACCTTTTCTCCTAGTAGAATTCATGAAGACTTAATCACCTCGAAAGATGTTGAAAAATTGTTGGAAAAATTATTAACAAAAGAAAAAGTAGACCGTTTTCACTGGGTGGCATATTCTCAAGGTGGACGATTTACATTAAGTGCTTTTCCTGCTTTTGCCCACAGGGTAAAAAGTTTGTTTTTAATTGCTCCGGATGGATTGGATGATAAAAACTTTTACAGTTGGACCCAGCGACAATGGTTTACACGAAAACTATTCCAACGCTGGGTAAATAAACCGCATGAATTGATGAATATTTCTCGAGGGTTGGCCAAAGTAAAAATAATTGACCCGAAAATTGTTACTTTCTTGAATTTCTATACTTCTGATCATGAGAAGTTTGAAACTGCATACAAAACATGGAGTGCTTTTAGAGATTTAAGACCCTCTGATGAAGAAGTAAAAGCCACTTTAGAAAAATACAATGTCCATTTCAACCTTATTATTGGTGAATATGACAAAATCATTACCCCGAAAAGTGCTACTCAATTTTTAGAGAAAATTAACCAGCAAGAAGCCTTAACGAAAATTCCTTTTGGTCATGATGTATTTAAACCCCATATCGAAAAAGAACTTTTGGCTTTGATGCCTTTTGAAGAGCTTGATTGATCTTTATAAGAAGCTAAACAATCTTAGTTTACATTTTAATTAATCGAACCCTAAAAAGTTCTTTGGTACTGTTATTTAAGCGGTATTTTTCATCGACACCAAACCCAAAGACGCCTAGAATATGATTTTCTGAATCCAATAAAATACGCACTTGTTCTTTTTGATGCGCAGGTACTTTTCTATCCCTTAAAAACTTCCCCACTGATTTCAACCCTTTCATTCCTAGGGGTTGAAAATAATCTCCTGCTTGCCATTTCCGTATTGTTAGTGGTAATTTTACTTTAGATGTATCCAAAAATAAATCGCTTGGATTGAGTTTTATGGTTCCTGTTGGATGTTTCGAAATGGCTAACTTATACTCAACGGCTTGACTTGATTCTTTCACAAAAACAAGAGCATCTCCTTCATTCCAAACTTTCGCATGGTCATTCCCAATAAACTTTCCTTTCTCTGACTTTGTGAGTCGAGCAATTTCGTCTACTGCATATTCTCCCAGGCCTTGTTCTGACAAAATATGCTGTTGAACCCACACAGGATAACTTTTCCAATCTTCAATCAGAATTGAATCAGGAATTTTTATACTTTTTAAAAAACACAGAACCGATTGAAAAGAATGCATTAAGGGAACAACTTCATGTATTGGGAATCCTTCAGATTGCAAACAGGGCAATACTTCATTCCTGTACCAATTTCGAGTATAATCATTCGATGCATTGGTGACATCTTCACGCCATTTCCAATCGTGTTGCTGAGCTAGTGAAATCAGCTCTTCCTTGGTGTGTTTTAACAATGGCCGTAAATAGCCTGCTCTGTATTCAGGCATACCAGAAAGTCCTTTTACCCTACCTCCTCTGCGCAATTGCAAAAAGAAAGTTTCGAGCTGATCATCATAATGGTGCCCCAATAGTACCACCGCCTGCTCTTCTCGAATAATTTGATCAAACCAATTGTACCTCAATTCACGGGCTGCTAATTGAGTGTTTAAACGTTGACTTTTCGCATATTGCTTCGTATCAAAATCTTGTACCCGTATTGGCACATTGAGTTCTCTTGCTAGGTTTCGCACAAATAACTCGTCCTCATTCGATGACTGCTCACGCAAATGGAAATTACAATGTAAAATTCCAACTTCGTTTTTATTCTTTGTTTCTAGCATAAGATGCAACAGCACAATAGAATCGACTCCACCGCTGCAAGCTACCCAATATGTCGGAGCATTATTCATCTGAATTCAGTACTTCTTTTAATGCTTTGACTTTAATCATACATTCTTCGTATTCCATTTCAGGCGAAGATTTTAAGGTAATAGCGCCACCCACTGGACAACTGATATTTTTTAACTTTTCATTATACAAAATACTGCGAATAATCACATTGAAATCAAAGTCACCATTGGGTTTAAAATAGCCAACACTTCCAGAATAAAGTCCTCTTTTGAAGGTTTCGTGCTTTTCAATCAAATTCATTGCACTGATTTTTGGCGCTCCCGTCATACTTCCCATTGGGAAAAGTGCTTTTAGAATTTCCAATACGCTCACCTCCTCATTGATTGTTGCTGAAACGGTAGAAATCAATTGGTGCACCGTTTCAAAAGTATAGACTCCAAAAAGTTCATCAACTTGAACCGAGTTACGTTCAGCAATTCGAGATAAATCATTTCGGACCAAGTCAACAATCATCACATTTTCTGCACGTTCTTTCTCACTGGCTAGCAATTCAGTTTTAAGCCGTTCATCCTTTACTGGTGTCGTTCCTCTTTTTGCTGTTCCCTTAATCGGCTGGGTGATTAAGCGATGGCCTTCACGTTTTAAAAACCGTTCTGGACTGGCCGAAAGTAAATACCTCCCCTCCCATTCAACAAAACATGAAAAGGTAGCTTTCGTTATGTTATTTAAAGCAAAATAAGTGGGTAAAGGTGAAATTTTACAATTTTCAGCATAAAATTCTTGACAGAATGTGACCTCATAAATATTTCCCATTTGAATTTCTCCTTGGAGTTCATCAATGGTAGAAATGTAAGACTCTCTGCTTAAACCTGCTGTCAACTCAACTTTGTTTTCTGCTTTTACTTCTTGCTGACTAAGGAAATAGGCAATAAAATCAATGGCTTTTTGATCTGCTGAACCTTTCAGAAAAACTGGATTCCCATTTTCGTCCCATTTCACAACATAACGTGGCACAAAAAAACCAACTGTTGGAAATTGAATTCGGTCCGAATGCTCAGATTTTAAATTTTCAATGTCATTTTTCAAATCGTAAGAAAGGAATCCAAAACGATAGTCATCTTCAAACTTTTCAATAAATGAAGCTGTCTTTTCAAGGCAATTTTCTTCTTCACATTCAAACACTTCTATAGGATCAAATGCAAGAAGCGATTCGTTTTTGTTATTCGTTAAAAAGGTAAAGATATTTTTCATCAAAAAAATTATTCCTTATTATTACAATGCAAATACGAAAGTAATAAATAATAACATGAAGCATTTAAATTGGTCCATTCTAGTTGTCATGATTTTTTCAATTCCTCTTTTTTCAATTGCTCAAAAAGAAAAAGAAGTCAAAGTTAAAATGGAGGACGAAATACTTTACGGGAGTTTAATTAGTGTTGCTGAAAAATCGAAAGCACCGGTGGTAATCATCATTCCAGGTTCTGGTCCGACAGACAGAAACGGAAACAGCATGATGATTCAAGCCAATAGTTACCGCATGTTGGCTGAGGAATTAGCCGAACATGGCATTGCTAGTTTACGCTATGACAAATTAATGGTAGGCAAAAGTAAAAGCGATAAATCAGAAGGTGATCTACGATTTCAAGACAATGTTGATCAAGTAAACGCATGCATTGATTATTTAAAAAAGAAGAAATACACCAATATTATTTTAATCGGTCATTCTGAAGGTTCATTGATTGGTATGTTGGCAGCCCAACAACGCGAGGTAAACAAATTTATATCATTTGCTGGAACGGGAAGAAGCATCGATGAAGTATTAATTGAGCAAATTACAGCTCAATCGCCTGGGTATACTGAAGAAGTTAAACGCATTTTATTAAAACTTAAAAAAGGCGAAGAAGTAGATGATTTCAATACAGATTTAGCTTCTTTATTTCGTAAGAGTGTACAACCCTATTTAATTTCTTGGTTAAAATATTCGCCACAAGAAGAAATTCAAAAGCTCGAAATTCCAACATTGATATTGCATGGAACATCAGACATTCAAGTTTCTGAAGAGGACGCTGTATTACAGCATGAAGCAAATCCCGAAGCAGAATTAAAAATCATTGATGGAATGAATCACATTTTTAAAGCTGCTTCTGAGAACAGGGAAGAAAATATCCAAACCTACTTAAATCCTAAGTTGCCTTTACACGAAGAATTGATTCCTGTTCTCACAGGATTTATTCTTGAGTAATCTACCTCAATAAATTAACATGTCCGGTATGCGTATGATGTTTATCTGACATTGTTTCTTTGAATTTAATTTTCCATACATAAGTCCCTTCTTTAACGATTTTCCTGCCCTCTACTCCGTAGGTTCCATCCCAACCTATATCGGTATCATGAGACTCAAAGACCAGCTCTCCCCATCGGTTAAAGATGTACAAAGTGTAGTTTTGAGGATCAAATCCATGGGTAAAAATCGGTTTGAATGATTCGTTGAACTTATCCTGATCTGGAGTAAAAGTATTTGGAACATAAAATATTATTTTGTCCTTTACATCCACAACTGCAAAAGCAGTATCAATACACCCCTCAATTGTACTTGAGATTAACCTTATCCTATGCTCTAATGGTTCTGGACTAAATTCGAAGATTGGATTCGTTACAGTTGAAGAACCTTGATTTCCGAAGGTCCAATTGTAATAATCAGCATATAAAGAAGTGTTGTAAAACTCTACTTCAGGATCTATCACATCAGGATCATTCGGTTCATAATAAAAATCAGCCACCGGATTGTGATAAACTTCTATGTAGCTATTCTCAGAATGCGACCTCACACAGCCTTCATTCGATGTAACTGTCAGAGTCAATCCATAATAAATATTTTCGCCCGTTGGATTGTTATAACAATCATTCAACACTGGTCCATTATGCGTTTCTCCATTTGACAAAGTCCATTCAAACTGATCTAATGTAGAAGGTGAATTTATCGTAGTAGTACTCGAGACTTCTGGGCAAATTGGTGAACACCCTGTCAAGTTAACACCCGAAAAACTCACTACAGGCAATGGGTGTACGGTTACTGTTTTTGTAATCTCTTCGCGACATCCGTTATTGGTAACTACTTCCAATGTCGCATTATAAGTTCCATCAGCAGTATAAGCATTGATTGGGTTTTGTTGAACACTGTATGAGCCATCACCAAAATCCCAAGACCATTGCACCACATTATTTGTCGTATGATCATTGGAGACGGTAGACAAATCAAAGAATTCATTAACGTCTTCAAGACAGACATTTGTTGGTGTAAAGTCAGGTACTGGCAATGGATAAACCTCTACAGGATGCGTGATCGAATCTTTACATCCATAATTGGTTGTGATGACCAATTGCGCATCATAAACATTTTCAACATTATAATTATGAGTAGGATTTTCAATATTAGAAGTGTTTCCATTTCCGAAACTCCAAGCGTAATCGACAATTGCATCAGCATCTACGGGAACAACGTTTGATTGATTAACAAAAGTCGTTGTTGTATCCTCACAAACTGCATCAACAGTAAATTGAGCTTCTGGCAATGCATAAACCGTCACTTGTTGCATCAAGGTATCTCGACAACCGTTAGAAGTTTCAACAATATGTGTTACATCATAGAAGCCATCACTTGGAAAAACGTGATTAAATGAATCTACAAAATAATCTACACTTCCATCACTTGTGATGTCCCAAAAATAATCAGCAATTGTACCACCATTGGCAAGGGCAGTACTTTCGATCAACATACTTTGTTCATCACAAACATTAGTAAAGTTAAAATCAGCAATAGGATTAATAAACACCTCCACTGAATGAACTGTATCGTTAACACAGCCACTATCAGAGACCGCTGTTAGCTGAACGTTATAGTTTCCACTTGCTGCATAAACATGACTTGGACTGAATAGCGTTGCAGTAATCCCATCATCGAAATCCCAATTCCAAGAATCGATTTGACCAATTGAGATACTGGATTGATTCACAAGAAACGTGGTATCTCCTAAGCATTCGTCATCCCAATTGAAATCAACACTTGGATTAGGATTGACAAAAACAGACACTATGGTATCATGTTCACATCCAATGCTATCAGTAACACGAAGTCGAATATCATTTCCACCCGACGTAGGAATAATATGTGATGGATTTTGTATTGTGGCATCATCAATCATGTCCTGGTCAAAGTCCCATTCCCAATCATAAATTGGATAATCACCAGGGACAGACAAATCAGAAAACTGTGTTACATCTCCTTCACAGACGATATTAAAATCAAACAGAGCGGTTGGATAAACAGGAGGATCTACAACATAATCAACACGTTCACAACGTGCACCAATAGTATACCTCAGATTATACTCGCCCGCTTGTAATCCATTGGCTGAAATATTAAGAATAGAATCTGTCTCTCCTACAAGCGCTACTCCCTCATAATACCATTGCCAAGTTCCTCCTACACTATCTGCTTCAGCAGTCAATGTAACGTCATTGGTACAAAAACTACCTGTTTCTTCAATGGTTATCGTATTAAAGAAATTATTTGAAGCTAAAATCAAGTTATCGTACACAAAGTAAGCATAACACCCCCCTCCATAATCGCCAGGCAGCGGTCCGCATGGTGGTCCAATCATGATTGCATTAATATCTGTAGCTGGGGTAATGTCAATAGTAATCACCCCCCATGCTCCCATTGGAGTATACGTTTGAGACCCTATTAACGTCCAACTTGGGTCACTAGAAGAAGGGCAATTGGTTGTATTTACAGGTAAGGAACCACAATTGGCCGCTCCAAATATTGACACATCAACATCACCATATGTTTTAGTACAAGCTCCACCCATTCCTGTTATTCCAAAAGATGCAATTTGAAAAGATAAAGTGTAAGTTTCACCGGCTAAAAGTGGGCTGATTAAACATGAACCGATATATTCTTTCCAACCATCAGAGTAGATCGCTCCAACATAGGCATCACCATCGGGTGGTGTTAAGCCTGCATTGTTAAAAGCAGGGAAGTTATATCCACAATTAAAATAATCGGAAGTTGCTGTTGTTGCTTGAATCCACGTATCTGCACAACTCAATTGCGAGAAAGAAGAAGGACAACAATTTCGGTCTTCAAAGGATGGATTTGGAATTAAGGAAGGAATATTCTGAGGAACTCCAAACCCCTCACAATCACAAGCGGTATCGTTTAAATCAATTAAACCGTTTCCGTCATCATCGATTCCATTATCACATATTTCCTGCCCAATTAACACATTGCCGAAAAGGATAAAAAGTAGTAGTAGTCTTTTCATTATGTAGAGATTTTGATTAGAACATGTTGAAGGTAATAAAAACATTACAACCTTCTATATAGTTTAACGACAGACTTTTAGTCTGCGTTGCTTATTTCATACTATTTTTAATTTATTTCTAAAAATGACTATAACCAATTCAAAGAAAAATAGTTACAACACATTTCATTTAATCATACCTACGCAATAAAATTACAGAAAAGTCTTAGGGCTTATTAATGGATTCTTGCTCTGGTTTGGTGTTTCTCTAACAAGGTATATCTAAACATAAATTCGATACCTCCACGTCCTTTGCTGGCCTGAGTAAGTGAGGACAAGTTCAAATCATAAGATATTCCTAAAGCATATCCGTTGTAGTCAATCAGTAATTTATTAACGAAGGCGTCTCCAAAACGGTAGAATGGTCCATAAGCAATAGAAAAACCTTCTCTCAAGCTTGTTCTTGACGATGATTTTATGATATGATACTTGATGTAAGTCCCAAGATAAATTTCTTGGTGCGTACCTTGACGTTGATAATACAAAGCAGGCATTAATGCAATGGGTGAGCGATCAACAACAAATTCTGACTCAACAAATCCTGTAAATCGAATTTCTAAATCATCATTCCCTCCCTGCAAGAAAGAGTAATCTGGTCTTGTTAAATGATACGCAGCAGCCCCAATAGTCAAATTATAGCCATCTGATCGAAAGGTGTTTTCGGTTAGTGAATTGTGATTGTAAACAAATCCACCTCCCACATCAACATATCCAAAACTTGTTTGTCTGAAACTTTCTCCGCTGATCATATTTTGGTCGAAATCTGTTCCATTGTGCTGACTTGCATACAGACCGTCAACACTTCCAATACCGCGCTGTCCATATCCTGCCTGAAGCCCTAAACCAAAAGTGCTAGAACGGTTAATTCTCAAATGATAAGCCACAGAAAGATTAACATTCGAAGTAGTCATACGTAAATCTCCAGCAATATCATGATAGAAATTAATACCAGCTGCTAGAAAGCCTTTATTTCTTCGAGGTTCTTCAAACTTCATATCAAAAGAAGCGCCCATGGTGGTGAATGGATCGGCCACACTATTCCACTGCGTTCGATAATTGACAATTGCGTTGTACTTTCCATTCAATCCTGCGGCACCTGGATTCACATTAAGAGGCGCGAATTTCATTTGTGAAAAATGAATGTCTTGTGCAAAAACCTGAACAACAAAGAGGACAGCAACGAAGACGTTGATGAATTTCATTAAGTTATTTTGTGTAGTGTTTTTCAATCTGTGATAAATATAAACAATTCTGTTTAGAAATACAGACGTAAGTCAAGTCAAAAAGGTTGAATAAAAAAACCCCAACATTGCTGTTGAGGTTAATTATTTGATCAAGAATAAGGATTAATCCTCAGTCTTTTCTGTTTTTTCTAAAAGTACTTTTCTAGAAAGTTTCCATTTCTTAGATTTTGGATCACGACCCACTACTTTAAATTTCAGCACATCACCTTCTTTGGCAACATCTTCCATTTTAGTAATACGTTCATTTGCAAATTCAGAAACGTGGATTAAACCATCTGTACCAGGTAAGATTTCAACGAAAACTCCGTAAGCCTGAACAGACTTCACTTTCCCCTCATAGATTTCACCTTCTTCAACAGTTGGAGGGAATGCGATATCACGAATTGACTTCGTTGCCGCATTCATTGGCTCAGCTCCTTCTGCTAAGATTTGAACAATACCTTCTCCTGTTTTCTCATCCTCTTCAATCATTACAGTTGCACCTGTATCTTTTTGAATTTGTTGGATGATTTTCCCACCAGGTCCGATGATTGCACCAATCGCTTCATTAGGAACGCGAATAGATTCAACACGTGGAGCGTAAGGTTTAAGTTCTGCTCTTGGCTCAGCAATCGTTTTCAAGATTTCTCCTAAGATGTGAAGACGTCCAGCTTTTGCTTGTTCTAAAGCTTCAGTCAATACTTCATATGGCAATCCATCAACTTTAATGTCCATTTGACACGCCGTAATTCCTTTTGCCGTACCTGTAATTTTGAAGTCCATATCTCCTAAGTGATCTTCGTCTCCTAAGATGTCAGACAACACAGCGTATTTTCCTTCTTTGTTCATGATTAATCCCATCGCGATTCCAGATACTGGAGCCTTAATTGGAATACCACCATCCATCAATGCAAGAGTACCTGCACAAACAGTTGCCATAGAAGAAGAACCGTTAGATTCTAAAATTTCAGAAACCAAACGAATGGTGTAAGGATTGTCTTCTGGCAATACATACTTTAATGCACGCAATGCCAAGTTACCATGTCCAATTTCACGACGAGAAACCCCTCTAATTGGATAAGCTTCTCCCGTACTAAACGGCGGGAAGTTGTAGTGTAGCATGAATTTTTCTGTTCCTTGCTTTGTTGCAGAGTCGATCATTTGCTCTTGCATCTTACCCCCTAATGTAAGTGTTGTCAATGATTGTGTTTCACCACGTGTAAACACAGCAGAACCGTGAACCATTGGTAAGTAATCTACTTCACTCCAAATTGGACGAATTTCATCAAACTTTCTACCATCTAATCGGATGCGCTCATTTAAGATTACATCACGTACAGCCTCTTTCATTGTTTTTGAGAAGTACGAACCGATTAACTTTTCGTTTTCAGCCAATTCTTCTTCGGTAAACAATGCTTTAACCTCTTCTTTGATTGCTTTGAATCCTTCAGAACGTTTATTTTTATCAGCAGAACCTTGACGTGCAACCTCTTGACATTTTGCGTAAGCAAAGTCTTGGATTTTCTTCTCAAAATCTGCGTTACTATCTTCATGGTTATACTCACGTTTTGGAGATGAAGCAGGAACTTCAGCGGCCAAATCGATTTGGAACTGACATTGTAGTTTAATCGCTTCGTGCGCAATTTTAATCGCTTCAATCAATTCAGATTCTTGCGCTTCATGCATTTCACCTTCGATCATTACAACGTCTTTCATTGTACCTGCAATCATCAACTCCATATCTGCTTTCTCTAATTCAGAAACCAATGGGTTAACGATAAATTCACCATCAACACGTGCTATACGTACTTCAGACATAGGTCCGTTAAATGGAATATCTGAAACAGCTAAAGCTGCAGAAGCAGCAAATCCAGCCAATGTATCTGGCATATGTTCACCATCGTAAGACATCATTTGAATCATCACCTGCGTTTCAGCATGATAATCATCTGGAAACAATGGACGCAATGCTCTATCTACTAAACGCATAATTAAGACCTCCATATCAGAAGGACGCGCTTCACGACGTAAGAACCCACCAGGGATACGTCCAGCTGCCGCAAATTTTTCGCGGTAATCAACTGTTAATGGAAGGAAATCAATTCCTTCTTTAGCTTCTTTTGAAGACACAGCTGTAGCTAATAAAACTGTGTTGCCCATTTGTAACACTACCGAACCGTCGGCCTGCTTTGCAAGCTTACCCGTTTCTACAGAGATCTCTTTACCTCCAATAGTGATGGACTTTTTTATTCCTATATTCATATTTATATATTTACATTTTTGTTTTATAACAAGTTTTCAAACTCTGTGTTATGCTTACTTCGGCACGCTCAGCACAAGTGTTTTTTATTGCGGTCATTCAGACGTTTACAGTCGGGATTCCACCACTAAAAAGACTTCACATGCCTTGCCTTTTAAAAACTTCTTATCAAAAAATTAAAGAACTTAGTTTCCCTAACTTTCATTTTAGCAAAAAAGGGGAACTTCGAATCTCTTCGACTGCCCCCCTTTTCCTATAAATTTATTGATCGAGAATTATCTTCTCAATCCTAATTCTTTAACAATCTCACGGTAACGTACGATGTCTTTTTTCTTTAAGTAATCCAAAAGACTTCTTCTCTTACCTACTAACAACTGAAGTGCACGTTGCGTTCCATAATCTTTACGATTTTTCTTCAAGTGCTCAGTCAAGTGGCTGATGCGGTAAGTGAATAAAGCAATCTGCCCTTCTGCAGAACCAGTGTCGTTTTCAGACTTACCGTGCTTTTTGAAAATCTCTTTTTTCTTTTCTGTTGATAAATACATTCCAATATTATTTTAATGATTTTTATGTACGTGTTACTTTTAACACAGCTGCAAAGATAGCTATATTATTTTCTTATGCTAAAATAATGAGATTTATTTACTTAAAGTTTTTAATCACACCATTGAAAGACAAGAGAATTCCTTGTCATTGCAAGGCTAAACGCTAAGAAAGCAGGATTTACTTCCACCCTGGTGTAGCTCCGATAGCTTTGCGCAGATTTTTTTCTACCTACCAAACATTTTGCATGGCGACAACAGAAGCCTAAGCCAAATGAATTGGTAGTCAAAAAAAGAAAGCAAACTAAAGGACGGAGACAGGAATGGTGGCCTAAAAAAGACCACCCTTTTCCTCAATAATTAACATTTAATCACTGTTCATTGCGTCTTAATTTTCATATTTTTACCGAAAAAAGTACATGTTTAGCGCATTGGCCTATTACGTATTGATTTATCCACTTTCCTTACTTCCGCTAAGGATCATGTACTTATTCACCGATTTTTTTTACCTTTTACTCATTACAGTTATTCCATACCGTAGAAAAGTAGTGCGTGGAAATATCGAACGTTCATTTCCGAATAAAACGACAAAAGAAAAACGTAAGATAGAACGTCGGTTTTACCGTCACCTCACTGATTTACTTGCTGAAGGAGCCAAAAATTTAAGTATTTCTAAACGTCAATTATTGAAGCGATTTAAAGTTGAAAATCCTGAAGTAATGGAACAGCTTTATGCCCAAAAGAAAAGTGTTTTATTGGTTTCAGGGCATTACAACAACTGGGAATGGTTGATTACTGGACAAAATTTATTGTTTAGCCACCAAGCTGTTGGTATCGGAATGCCTTTATCGAATGGATTTTGGGACAAAAAACTAAACGCCAGAAGGTCACGCTTTGGAATGAAAGTCATTCATTCGAAGATTGTTCATGATTTTTTCAAGAAGAATACTGAAATCACCTCTACATTGGTTTTAGCAGATCAATCACCAGGTGATTCAAACAAATGTTATTGGATGGAGTTTTTGAATCAGACTTCGGGAATTGTTTTTGGCCCTGAAATGTTGGCCAACAAATACAATCAAGCCGTGGTTTATTTTAGTCTGCACAAAATCAAACGTGGTCACTACACCATGCGATTAAAAGAAATTACTTCAAGCCCACAAGAATTAAAGTATGGAGAAATCACAGAACAATTTGTACATCTTCTAGAGAAAACCATTCATGAAGCTCCTGAATATTGGATTTGGTCGCATAAACGTTGGAAAAGAACAGTTCCAGAGGATCTTGACGGACTACGAAAGAAGCAAATTGAGAAGTTTAACGAAAAGTTTAGGGTGTAGATTACACGGATTTATAAATTAAAAAGAGAGACTAAATCAAAATGGACTGAGCGTGCCATAGGTTTAGAATAAAACTCTTTAAGTGTAATAAAAATACACATTAGACATTAGACTTTTGGTCTAACATCTAATGCCTAATATGTGATCAGATTTTTAGAAGCTAAAGAGAGATGCACTAATTCCGATGGTCAATTGGGAACATAGTCACAACTCTTTCCGGGACCAATAAAACAGAACTCATTTATTCACACTTCTTGGCAATCCTTTTCTTACCACTATTTTTCTTTTTGAAACATGCTCATATCACCAGCTTTCATTTGATGATACGCTTTTGTGAGGTAAGCTAAAATAATTCTCATGGTATCGAACGCTGCTTCAGATTCTGCACCAACTTCTTTACCTTGTAACTTTAAAAGTAGTTTCATGTATAAAGCTTGAAAACAAACCTCTATCATGTGCAATGAACCCAGGTCACTTTTCTTTTGAAAGGCCTCTACATTTTCATTGGCTGCTTCAAGAAGCCCAAGGTATTTTTTGTCTTCAACAACATCTTTTAATGTATTGTGGAGGTAAATCAACTCTGTAATAACTTCTCCTAATCGGTGTAAATGACCTTTTTTCTCTAATCCTCTGCTTTTCATTTCAGTAATAAGCTCTTCATACCATTTTACTGCTTCATTTTCAAAGGCTTCACTTTTCACCTGTGGACGAATGATGTTTTCACGAATCTTATCAATATCGAAACGATATGCACGAATCATGTCTTCCACTTGATACATGTAGATGACGTATTCAGCAATATTACTTTGTAACTTTTCCTGCGCTATAAACATACTTTATCAAGTAATAATCGATGTATTTAAACTTACTCCGCTGATTCATTCAGATTTTCTTCAACTTCTTCTTGAAAACCAGACATTAATTCGTCTTCTCTTTTATTCAAGAATTGAATAAATTCTTCTGTCACATCATAAGCATTATTGATGAAAGTAATTTGTCCTCCTTTTTGATAAAAGAACAATAAATCGATGTTCTTTTTATCAGAGAACTCCTTTCCGGCTTCAGCTATTTTACTCATCAAAGCCGTTTGATACTCCATTGATTCTCTTTGAAGTGCTGCTCCTCGTTGTTGTTCAAACTGTTGAATAGACTGTTGTTTTTGAATTGCGGTTTGTTGAATTTCTTCAATTTGGTAGCCCGTAATTTCGTTGGCTTGCATTCTTTTTTGAATATCCGCCTCATAAGCTTGATAAGCACGATACTTTCCTTCCAATTCTTTTTGGAAGTTGGTTTCCTTTACTTTCAAGATTGAATCGATTTCTCTATAGAAATTGAATTGCGTTGCAATACTGTCTTGATAATAAAAAGCCATCGTAATACCGGTGTCGTCATCACCCATTTGTTTCTTTTGAACAGGTGTTGCTACTTCTTCATCAGCAGTTTTTGTTTCATTACTATTGTTGCACGCGGTAATAAAAAGTGAGGAGGCTAATCCTAAAGTTGCAATAGATAAAAATCTTTTCATCGGGTTTATTGATTTGTTATGTTAGTATTCTTATTTATAAAAGCTTCGTTCCAATCTGTACGCATATCAACAAAGCGCTTAAGGCAGTTACTTAGGAATTCTGGGGTGATCATTGCTTTAACATCTGCTACCCCCATTACATCGAGTTCTCCTATTTTATAGCTTTGCTCGAATTGTCCTAACTCTATCTTTACGGTGTACTTAGAGTTGTACGAAAAAATTTGTATTTTGAACCGCTCATGCGGTATTGTATCTACAATTCTCATATTATTCTGTTTTTGGTGAATAATTCAGCACAAAAATATCAATTCAATTAGGATTGGCAAAAGGAAACGGTTTTTTTAATTCTAACATCATTCATAGGAGTATGACGTAAAACATCAGCATTAAAATATTTATGCGTAATTTTAATCCATGCAGCATTCGATTTATTACCGGTTAATCTCTCCAAAGGTTCGCGATTTATACTGGCTTTTATTTTCTGAATCTCCACTTCACCCGAGTTATGATTTATCGCCCTACGCATTATTTCCGCAAACTGTGCTTAATGAATGGGAGGCGCTATCCACTGAATACTTTTTGGAGCTCGATAAAAATCCTCACTCGATCAATCAATTTGTAGACAGAAAAAAGAACAAGCGTTTGGGGTTTTATGCTGAAGCTTTACTCTCTTTCTTTTTTCAGACTTTTCGTGAAACAGAGTTATTGCTTCAGAACTTTCAAATCATTGATGCCCAAAAAACAATTGGAGAGGTTGACTTTATCATTGAATACAAGGGAAAAGTAATGCATATCGAATGTGCTGTAAAGTATTATTTGCTAAAAGACAGACAACAACAAAATGACGCATCAAAATGGGTTGGACCTCGTTTAAAAGACAACCTTGGACTGAAATTAAACAGATTAATCTATCATCAATTACCTTTGGGAAAACGAGAAGAAATTCAACAAAAAATCCAAGGGACCGTAAATGCTTCTTATCTTTTTTTAAAAGGATTGTTTTTTACCGAAACCAAAATAGAGGACAATCAAATCACCAATGGCAACACCTGTCAATTCATTCGTCAACCTGCGGTACAAAAACTCCGGACACAAGCGATAGAAATTTTACCCAAACCCAACTGGCTGTCTGCTACAAAACCCAAAAAAAACAATGGCTATTTTCACACCCTTACGTTTAACGAACCTCTTGTACATCCAGAATTAGTACTCTTTGACGACAACAATGTACGTTTTGTGGTGCCACACGATTGGGGTAAAAGTTCCTGATTAAACTCCAATCAGCAAACAAACAACATAAGCTTTTACTGCCTTTTGGTTTCCGAAAGAATCTACTTTTTCGTGGGTTGTCGCTTTTAAAGAAACGTTATCGAGATCTGTTTCAAGAATATCAGCAATGATTTTTTGCATGGCAGGAATATGAGGATTCAACTTAGGTTGCTCAAGAATTACAGTAGCATCGATATTTCCAATGGCATACCCTTTATCTTTAATCAACTTGAAAGAATCTCTCAACAAGATTGTAGAATCTATGTCTTTGTATTTTGGGTCGGTATCAGAAAAATGAAATCCGATATCTCTTAAGTTAAGCGCCCCTAGCATTGCATCACACAGGGCGTGCAAAAGTACATCAGCATCAGAATGTCCGAGTGCTCCAAATGGTGCGGGAATGGTAACTCCACCAATAATTAGATCGCGATTTGGCACAAGTTGATGCACATCAACACCAAATCCTATTTTTATTTTCATTATTCAGGTTTTACAGATCCAGAAACATTCTCACTTCCTCCTAAATGCAATCTTAATGTGAAACGAATGGTGTTTTGAAGTGGATTGTTTCTTCTTAAAGAAGTTAAGTAAGAAAAGTCAATGCCGAACATTTTGTATTTCAATCCTATCCCAAAAGTCAAGTGTTGACGTGCTCCTTTATTTAAGTTTTCATAGAAATATCCAGCACGTGCAGCAAACAAATCATTGTACCAATACTCTAGCCCTGTACCAATCATAATTTCAGTTAACTCCTCTTTGAACTTTGTTCCTTTAACAGTCTGGTATGTACCATCTGGATTTTGAATATAGTTCCCATTTTCATCTTTAGCCAAAGCTCCTGGCGCATCGTAAAACGATTGTAGCATTCCAGGCACTACCCCAATGTTTTGGTCATACCCCGACATAATATCTCCACTGATGTTATTTCTAATCGGTGTGGTAGGCACCAACAACTTAGAAACATCAATAGCCCAAGTCAAACTGTTGTAACTATCTAAATCCATAGTCATCGCCGTTCCAATTTTCAAATTGGTTGGTAAAAAATCACGATCATTTTCAGCCGTATAGGAAATTTTGTTTCCGATATTGTTCAAAGTTACACCAAAAGCCAAAGAACCTCTTCTACCGGCATATCGGATATCGTCGTTAAAATAAGAGAATGACACATCCGCTGCTCCTGCTAATCCTGCAGAACTTTCTGCCCCATCAACCATTGCACCTGAGGTCAAATTAGAATAGATAAACTTTCCGTTGATTCCTAAAGAGAATCTTTCGTTCAATTGGAAAGCATATCCTCCAAGCAACTCAAATTCTGTTGGAGTATGGGGCATTGTTGGTGCTCCAGTATTGTCTGTAAATAAAATTTCTCCTAAGCTGAAAAAACGCAAAGATCCACCAACCACGTTTCTATCATTCAAACGAATGAAACCTGCCAAATGAGATAAATTAATATCAGAAGCAAGATTTTGCAGCCACGGCGAATAAGAAAGTGAGACTTCGGACTTTTCTTCTGAGAAGGAAAGCATGGAAGTGTTCCAGAAAAAAGAATTGGATGACGGACTTAATGCTGTTCCCACATCTCCCATCGCACCTGATCGAGAATCAGGGGTAATTTGCAAGAAAGGAACTGCTGTGGTGATTGTGTTTAACTGTAACTCAGAAGCGTCTTTTGGCGTGTTTCCACTTTGACCCATCGCTACTGCAGTTACCAACGTTGTTAAACCAGTTAGAAAATATTTTTTTATCATTTAATTTAAATTATTCAACTTTTAATTGTTGTTGATTTGATCAAAAATTTTAGTCCAAAACACAACATTTTACTTGAAGGTTACAAATATACGTAAACCCTAAAAATTTATTGTGTTTTACTTCAAAAGATATAATTTTTGCATTTCTTGCGTTTTCTCTCCATCGGGATTTTTGATGCTTACTCTGTAAACATAAACACCTTTTGCCAATTGGTCTCCGAAATCATCTCTTCCATCCCACGGAATCCCTTCTGTTCTAAACCCTCTAGTTTCAACCGTTTGATTGATTGTTTTTACCAAACGGCCAGTCACCGTATAGATTTCGATTTGCGCTTCTAAAGCCGCACAAACTTGATTGTGTTCGAAGAAGAATTCGGTATGTGTTGTAAATGGATTTGGATAGTTTAAAACATGATCTAAAGCAATTTCTTTCTGCTCATGCACTGTAAACTCAATTGATTTTTCACTAGAATTATTGTTGACGTCCCAAGCTTTAAAGGTTAAAGTATGTAAACCTGGTGTCAATTGACTCATTTGATATCGCAACTTTCCACTTTTATAGGTATCTAAATCAGACTCATAAAACTCATTTAACACCCTTGCTTCGCTCGTATTAGCATCAAGAATCATGGTGATATCGTGTCCTATTCCATTCCCTACAGTATTGATTCCACTTTCATCATACAAATGCGCAATTAGAATTGGCGTTTCATCCGTAATTCCACCATTCACAAAACTTTCATCATTAAGGAACAGTTCAATTTGTGGTCCCTCTTGGTCGTTCAACCCTGTGGTATCAATTCCACCAATAAAAAAGTCAGTAGAGTACCCACCTGCGTTAACATTTCCATTACTCCACGAATAGAAGCTCGCTTTTCCTTTACCATAATTATAGTCTATGTCCTTTGGCACAATGAACTCATAATCAAAAACTCCGCTCTTCACTGTCGCCTTCCCTTTAAAGAGCACATTCTCTTGCACATCAAAAGGAATAACAGGTGAAGTAGCGTCTTGCCCCAAAGTCGACCTTTGTCTTACTTTATCATATACAGAAGGTTGAATCACTCCATTGAACCCTGTCAAATGGTTTCCATATTGATCTTCAATATGACCACGCATCCTCACTTTTGACAAGGCGCGAATGGTATCATTTTCGATATTCACATCCACATTATTAATACTGTCAAGGACAACCTTTTCGTAAGGCAATGCAATTTTCAAAGCAGGATCCCCAAGAAGCATGAAGCTCCTTTTATTATTCGAACCTCCCAAAACACCATTTTTAGTTCTTAAAATAATTTCACCAAAGGTAAGGGGCGATTCGTTTGCGTCACGTGTATACACATTACTAAAAAACGCAGCCGTTGTTACAGAATTTGTTGAAAAATACACCGCTCTAGTCGTTGTCATTAGGGCAATTGCACCACCAATTTCGTTTAACGCCATCCACTCACCAATTGAAACCATTTCATTATCATCAATACGTGCAAATTCACAAGTTGCCGAAACAAAAAGGGTCAATTTATCAATGTTTTGATAAGCTTGCACCTCTCCAATGGTCATAATCCTTTCTTGGGCCGCACCTTTTGAACCTCCGTGCCCTACAAAACATGTTACCAAAGCACCTGACTCAATACTTCTATTGATTTCATGATTCACTTCTGGATACCTTTCTCCTCCTGCGGTCGTAATTTGGGTATACGCATCTGCATAAATCTTTTTCACATTCATTTCCGGATGATTTGTGGCAACATAATTTGATGCTGGTTCTAGATCTAGATTAACAAAATATCCGTTCTCTTCATCATCTGCGATTAAAGTGTATTTCAATCTCCAGTCTCCATGGGTTGTGATATAACCGTCTTCGCTGCAAGCCAAGTCCTCAGAATAAATTTCAGAACCATTCTTCATGTAGTGTTCGATTTTATTGACTAAAGTTACAGCATCCTTTTGGGTTGTGGCAACCAGACGACCTACAGCGATATCCAATAAATCATTGGGTGAAAATTCTTCTGAATCATCTAAAAATCCGAAGTAGTCATCAGAAACAAGAGCTGCTGTATAATTTTCAGAATTGACAGTTTCATAAACAGGAACCATATAATTATTGTTACTCACTCGATTCAAAGGATCATAAGTTCCGTCTCCAAACAAGGTTAAATACTTTGGTTGCAATAACGGATCCCCTCCTGCCCTATCATAAAACATTTTAGCGAAAAACTTTATTGCCGTTGGATCTTGAGTTCCTCCTGAAAACTCATTGTAAACTTGGTTTGTCGTCACAACATGGACCGTCAACCCATTATTTCTATGTAAATCTGCTAATCTATTCGCTTGACTTAAAAAAGACTGATGTGTAACGATAAGATAATCAGCTTGACTTAAGCCATGTAAATCTTGATGAGCAACACGCCCCACGAAGGTGGGCACTTTAAAATTCGTACCTTCGAAAGCAATAAAACTCCTTAAGCTATCGGCATTCACCTTAAAACTGTAGGTACTACCACTTAAAGTTCCTGAAACCAATCGAGGTGTCGTAGGGTTACTTATCTCCAAAACCTTCCCATTATTAGGAAAATTAGATATTTGCATTTCTGCAACATTCCCTGCTCCAACCGAACTTAAATCCCTGAACTGAATACCGTTAAAATACCTCAAATAACTTTTTGCATTTACCTCTAAGAAATCTAAATAACCTGCATCAGATGGCGAGACACGATTAAAACTCACTTGAAGCGAGAAAGTACTAGAGCTAGGATTAAACGCACCAGGCGCAGAAACAAAACCACCTCTAGAATAACTATCGTCACTCGTACCGTTCAAAATTGCCGTTCCTACAAGGGAATTATTATAGCGTACTTGAAAATTCGTATTCCCGTTGTTACTGCCGTTTTTTGCAGCCATAAATCCTCGAACTCTAGCGGGTTCACTAGGGTTCAAATTCGGGATATTCAAAGAAAATGATTGGGTTAGATTAGCATCGAAGGTTTCACCATACCAACGCTGTCCAGTTTTCATTAAGTTTATGGTTTCTTTTTCATGAATGGCATAAGAATCATAATTGGTTACCACATGAGAAGCAGGTTGATTTGTCAGCACTGCGTTTTGAACTCTAGCCGGTGGCTCATTCGAGTTAACATTGATATAATAGGCAGAATATCTTGCATAATTATTTAGCACCCTAACAAAAGCACCGCTGCTGACCTCCCATTTATCGGGACCTTTTCCATAGAACAAAATGTAATCTCCAGCATCGAAAGACCCATCTCCATCCCCCACCAAAACAATGTCGTTTTTCAATAAATCATCAGGTCTGTATTCACTATTTAATTCTGGTAATTTCCCAAAACCATTACCATAGATATTGATATCGTCAGGATTCAAATTATCGACATCAATTCCAATGGATTTCAAAAAATTATAATCCATCTTGTGCACGCCATCCTCTTTTACCGAAACCTTATACCACTGCCCACTTCCACTTCTTAAAACTGATGAAGCGGCAAAAGTCGTAGCTTTATTGACATTCAAGGAATAAGTAGAGTGCTTAAAAGTAATCGAAGTAATTTTCCTCACCTCACCATTCACCATCACAAAAGGGACCATAGAAAGAACCGCAGTAGACTTACCCTGCCTACTGTTATTTTTTAATTCAAATACAGGAACAGGCTCAACCTGAATGGAAAAAGTATTCAAAAAATCTTTAGTTATCTGACTGACTGAAGCAGTTTGATAGCTCAACATTTCAAAACGCCATTGAGAAGACGCGTTCGACCTTTTAAACTCTTGAAGAAATAAAAATTCATTTTCACTCACAAATGAATTTTCAAGGCCTGGATAAAGGTACTCTTTGGTTGAGCTCGTCATCACTCCTGGAGCTTCATTCCAGTTCAACTGGACATCAACTTCTTGTTGGCCGAAACTGTAAAATGAAAAAAGTAGTAACCAAAAACAAATTGAACGTTTATAAATTAGGTCCATCATTCTATTCTATATTTAATACAAAACGCCAAAGCTCATAAAAAAGTTTAAAAGTGGAGCGTTAATTTCAATAATCAAACGCAAACATCGTCAACATATTTTAAAAGAACTTTGTTTTTTTTGTAACTATAAGGGAATTTTTTCGTAAAATTGAAAGTTGTTTGTGTATTATGTAAAAGTAAACTATGCTTAAAAATAATTTATTAACCCTATTGCTACTGTCTATAGTCCTCACAATTAGCGGACTATCTTCAAAAGCATATGCTCAAGATCCTCAGTTTTCGCAGTTCTATGCGAATCCGATATATTTGAATCCGGCCTTTGCAGGAAGTCATGGTTGTCCACGATTTGCTGTTAACTACAGAAATCAATGGCCTGCATTATCAGGAACTTTCGTAACCTACTCCGCTTCTTACGATCAATATTTCAAAAGCATTGCTGGGGGAGTTGGAGTTATTGCAACCCATGACCAACAGGGAAAAGGTACCATCAACACAACAACTTTAAGCTTAATTTACAACTATCATTTAAAAGTCAACCGTAAATTCACAATGATGTTTGCTGGTAAAGCAACATGGAATCAAAAGTTCTTGGATTGGGACAAGTTGACATTCGGAGATATGATTGACCCACGAAGAGGATTTATTTATGCGACTGGAGATGTTCCACGAGGAGGATCAAAAGGATTTTTTGATGCTTCAGCCGGAATGGTTGGATTTACCGATCAGTTTTTCTTTGGAGTTTCTGCTCATCATTTAAACATGCCGAACGAATCGATGATTGTAGGAAATAGCCCTATGCCTATTCGTTTGACTGGTCACATGGGAGCGAGTATTCCACTTGGAGGGAAATCACAGTACACCAATGAGACATCAATTATGCCCAACGTTATTTATCAATACCAACAAGGATTTATGGAATTGATGTTAGGAACATATATTAAATACGGTGCATTTACGGCAGGAGCTTGGTTCCGTTCAAGAGATGCATTTATATTATCATTAGGAGTAAACACAGGAACAATAAAAGTTGGATATAGTTACGATGTAACAGTATCCAAGCTAAACAATGGTGTTTCAGGAGGTTCACATGAAGTTTCTTTAGGATTCGACTTGAACTGCAAGACAAAACAACCAAGTTTTAGAACGGTTTCGTGTCCATCTTTTTAACAAAGTTTGTAACTAAAGATTAAAAACACGTTATTTGTACAATTGAGAGAGTTAAAATTATGAAAACAAAGACCAATAATATGAAAAGATTCACACAATGGTTCATAGCCTTTAGTGCTATTGCAATCGTTTCTTCATGTTCACGAGAAGTTTCTGATACCACAGGATGGGATTATAATAATCCAGGTATGGGAGGTTTTCAAAAAGTCCCTTATATAGATCAAGAAACAGGACCAGGTCTTCTTTTAGTAGAAGGAGGTACGTTTACAATGGGGCGTGTTGAAGATGACGTTATGTACGATTGGAACAATAGACCGCGTAGATTAACAGTTTCTTCTTTCTATATGGACCAAACAGAGGTAACTAACTTTCATTGGTTAGAATACCTTTACTGGATCAGTAGAGCGTATCAAAGTTACCCTATGATTTATAAAAATGCTTTACCAGATACTTTGGTTTGGCGTTCTCAATTAGGGTTTAATGAGAAGTATGTAGAATATTACCTGCGTCATCCAGCTTATCGTGACTACCCAGTGGTGGGTGTTTCTTGGTTACAAGCGAATGACTACTGTAAATGGAGAACCGATCGTGTGAATGAATACATTTTAATTCGTGAAGGAATCCTTAACTTTAATATCAATCAAGCTGATGAAGCTACTTTTAATACTGAATCGTATTTAAATGGTCAATACGAGGAAGAGGTAAGACAATTACTTACTGATTTAGACCCATCAAAAGCAACAGGTAAGAAAGGGAAAGATTTAGGTGAACGTCAAGTTCGTATGGAAGATGGAATACTTTTACCACGTTACCGTCTACCTACTGAAGCAGAATGGGAATTTGCATACTACGGATTGATTGGAAATATGTCAGGTGAAGATTCTGAGGTAATTAGTAACAGAAGAATCTATCCTTGGGATGGTCACTTTGTGAGACAAGAAAATGAAGAGTTCCAAGGAGAAATCCGTGCAAACTTTGTACGTGGTCGAGGTGACTATATGGGGGTTGCAGGAAACTTAAACGATGGTGCTGATGTAACTGCTCCTGTTGACGCTTACTGGCCAAATGATTATGGTCTTTACAATATGGCTGGTAACGTTGCTGAGTGGGTACTTGATGTATACCGTCCGTTATCTTCTGAAGATGTTGATGAATTCAGACCTTTTAGAGGGAACGTATTCCAAACAAAAGTTTTAAATAACGCAGGTGCTGTAGCTTATAAAAACTTCCAGGTTGAATATGATGTTCATGGTATGAAAGAGTACTTGAACGAATTTGAACGTGTACGTTTCCAAAGAGTATCTGCAGAAAAGCATGATCCAAACGATACTGTAATTCAATCAGGAATTATGAAAACGAACGAGTCGAAAAATCCTGTTCCTCGTGGTTATGCTCCAGACCCATTCTATGTATCGCATAACTTTACTAAGGATTCTATGGAATTAGGTATTATTGCAGACATCAATGCTGTTCTTGACAAAGCAATTACTTACAGAAACGACAAGTACAATACAGAAGCTTCTATGGTAATTCAAGAGGAGTTATTTGATGGTATATTTGCAGATGAGATTCGTATTGGACCAATGGGTGAAGAATATGCTTTTGAAATTATTTCTTTATTGAGAGATGGGTTCCAAGAGTTCATTATTGACACTCCTGGTAAATTGAAATACCGTAATGTTACTGAAGAAGAAAACATCGGACGTTTGAACTACAGAAGAGCTGATTACATCGATTATGTGGATGGAGATATTGAGTCTTCTATTCACTACGATAACACAAAGCGTAAAAATGACATTAACCAAGCAAGACGTGATCCAGATTTGGTAATGTATCAAAACAGACATGAAGAATTTGACCTTCAAGGTTCGGGAATCAAACCAGGAGGAGATGACCGAACTGCTTGGCCAACCACTTTAGTGTCTAACAAGTCGCGTGTTTACAAAGGTGGTTCTTGGAAAGATAGAGCGTATTGGATTGTTGGAGGAAACAGAAGATTCCTAGATGAAGACAAAGCAACTGACTACATTGGATTCAGATGTGCAATGGATAGAATTGGAAGTCCAACAGGGATGAACTACTCGAAGAAAAACAGAAAATAAAAAATACTTTTTATTATATTTAAGCCCCGACAACATCGTCGGGGCTTTTTTATTAGAATCATATTATGGAGAATCTATTCGACTTGTTTTATGAATGCAGTGGCGTTTCAACAGATACAAGAAACATTACTGAAGATGTTTTATTCATCGCCTTAAAAGGAGATCGATTTAACGGGAATGAATATGCCCAACAAGCTATAGATAAAGGAGCAAAATACGCTATCGTAGATCAAGAAAAATATGCTGATAACCATAAAATATTTCTAGTAAAAGATGGACTATTGTTTTTACAGAAGTTAGCAGAGCATCACCGCCAACAGTTTGACATACCAGTTATTGGAATTACAGGAACCAATGGTAAAACGACGACCAAAGAATTAACAGCTGCAGTATTGAGTAAGAAGTACAATGTTTTATACACATTGGGCAACCTCAACAATCACATAGGTGTTCCCCTTACCCTACTCCAATTAAAAAAGGGGCATGACATTGCCATCATTGAAATGGGAGCAAGCAAAGTAGGTGACATCAAAGAATTAACAGATATTGCTCATCCAAGCCATGGACTAATCACCAATATTGGTCATGCTCATCTAGAAGGTTTCGGAAGTCCTGAAAATATCATTAAAACAAAAACAGAGTTGTACCAAGCCGTTGCTGAAAACAAAGGAGTTTTATTCTGTAACTTAGATGATAAAACCTTAAAGCAACAGCTACCTTCACCTTGTCAGAACGTAAATTACGGAACAGTTTCTGAGGCTGATATTTCTGGTAACATTGTTCACCTCTCTCCTATGCTGAGTTTTATCTGGCAATCCAATTCTTTTACTTCACCAATGGTAGAAACACAAATCATTGGAAAGTATAACTTCTATAATATGTTAGCCGCAATTTGTATCGGAGTTCATTTTAATGTGAACGACAAGGACATTAGTGAAGCTTTAGAACAATATACTCCAAGTAACAATAGGTCTCAATTAGAGAAAACAAGTCACAACACAGTGATCCTTGATGCCTATAATGCGAATCCAACTAGTGTAAGATCGGCATTAGAAAACTTTTCTGAAATAGAGTCCAACGACAAGCTTTTTGTTTTAGGAGACATGTTAGAATTGGGTAAAAACTCAAAGCAATATCACCAAGAAATCATCGATTTAAGTAAAAAATTAAATCTTCAAGGTGTTTTCGTAGGTAAGATATTTTCAAGTTTAGCCGAAGAAAATGAAATCCTTTCATTCGAAACCACCGAGCAAGCAAAAGACTTCTTTTCAACAGCTTTGCCTAAGAATAACCTAATTTTATTAAAAGGTTCTCGTGGTATTGGCCTAGAAAAACTAGTGGAGATTTTATAATTTTTTTAGCTACTCCCCCCCACTTATTAAAACGAGATACGTTTCTATTAGTAATGAGCTGATAACTTGACAAGAAATCAAGACTATCACTTATTTAAAACAACATGTTAATCTACTACTGGATTGACTTAACACTAAAACGAAACGTTATGAAAACTACACTTCTTTTATTCTTGATTTTTGTTGGGATGGGATTTTCAAATAATCTTTTTGCTCAACAACCCGACAGTTGCAATATTAATCCTGGTTTTTTCTATAGTGACACTTCAAATTGTGAAATCTATTTCTATCCATCAAATTATGATGCCACCTATGATTATTCATGGGACTTTGGAGATGGGAGTTATTCAAACCAAGCCTTCGTTAATCATCAATATGCCAACTCAGGAGTGTACGATGTAATCATCGACCAATTTAGAAGTTCAAAAAACTATAAAAGTTTATTTGAACATACCGAAAGTGAAAGTTTTCTTGATTTCGAATTTAATTCAAAAGAACATAATACTTCTATGGATACAGTGCTTGATGCATTTGCACAAGAAGAAATTGAAGAGATACTTAACCAGCTTCCTCCCGCCTCAAGAATTACCTTTAATCTTTTCGCCATCGAAGGTTATTCATACAAGGAAATAGCAGAGGAATTGGATATTGGCTATGAATCGGTCAAGTGGCACATCAAAGAATCACGGAAAAAGCTACGTTCCATTTTAAAACTTAATACCTTAGAACTTGAGTAAAGAGCAAGAACATATCGACAAGTTAATCAAAGAAAAAATATCTGTACGGGAATTTGGTGCTCCACCGCAAGCATTTCTTGATGATATTAATGCACGTCTTGACGCGGAACAAAAGAAGACAATCTGGTTTTATTTGTTTACACTGATGGGCATTATCGTTTTAGCAGGTTTTATTGCACTCTTTTTTATTCCAAACCAGGAAAAAAGATACAGTATGGTTGAATCATCTACAGGAGTTAAAGACAGAATAGCAAAGTCTGAAACAAAAGTTTCACAGACCAGAAACGAAAATCCTCAGACCGATTGGAATGAAAAAAAGACAGGACTGATTAATTCAAATGATAGTTTCAAAAAATCCATGGAAACACTGAATATAGAATCAAAAACAATATTCAATAGAGAAAGTAAAAGTTTAAATACTAAGTCTAAGGAGGTAAGTACAGTTGACAAAAAGAGCCACAATTCAACTTTAAAAACTAAAGACTCACTGAGCTCAAAAATCAGTCATTTTAATCCTCTACAAGTAAAAAACGTGAAAGGATATAAAGATACAGTATTGAAAAATACATTGGACGATTCTGTTAGTATGCACATTCCTAATAATCAACAAAACAGTTTGAAACACTCACTTCCAAGACACCATGCTCCAATTATGGTTTTTGCTCCAGCACTACCGAAAATCAAGAACCAACTGGGAAACAGTAACTTCTTTAGACTTGATAGAAACACAATCGAAAAAACGCTTTATCCTTCTGTTCACAACAGTATAGCAACCCAACCCACCTTCAAACCCTACAGTTTCGAAATTCAATTGTTTGGAGGGATAGCAATAGATCAGTCAAGAATATCAAATGCAGTTACAGATGACTATAAAACTCAAATTCAAGCACAGAGCAGAAACAAAATCAGTCCATATTTAGGGACCAACCTAAACCTTATATTTAAAAACTATGTATTCAGCAGTGGTTTGACATTCTCGCAACAAAAGGAGGAAAACAATTATCAAATAATTACAAACCAATATAGCGATTCGATTTATATATCTCATTACGAATATGTTTTTGATTCAACAACAAATCCTCCCGACAGTGCACTCGTCCCTGTATATGATACCACACAGACAACCACGAAGCAGTATGAAAAAGTTCAACTACACCAAAACTATTCATGGCTTCAAATCCCAATTCATTTTGGCTATCGTTTTCAGTTTAATAAATGGTCTATAACTCCTAGTTTGGGCGTTAACATTTCTATCGGACTTGCTAACAAATCCTTCAAATATCCTCATCAAAATTTCGAAGAAATCAGTGCCTTTACTCCGATGAAATGGCATGTGAATCTCCAGGGTAACATTGAAGTTCAGCGACGTTTAAATCAGTGGCATATTTTTGCAAGAGCAGGATATCAACATGGATTAAGTCCTGTGTTAAAGTCAGATACATTCGATCGTAAATATAACAAAATCAACACCATATTCGGAGTTGGTTACTCTTTTTAACTTGAGGAAGATTTTCAAAAGATAAATTCCAACTGCTTTTTTAGCATATATAAAGACCTTTATTAAGTGAACTTTTTTCACTAAAGGTTGTTCAATATAAAAAGTGAGTTGTAAAATGAATTTAGGTCTAGAATTAGAATAAATTCCATTGCATTATCGTTATCAAACAAAAAGCTGCGAATAAATGATTTATCACCGATAAAAAAAAATAGAGATACAGAAAGTCATTCCTTTAAGAACTTAGGTGAACTAAAGGAAAAATCTGAATTGGATGTGCTTTAAAAACAAGTTAAATCAAATTAGAATACAGTTTACAATACTTTATGTTGGTGGAGGAATATCAACAATGAAAACAACAAAATTATGGAAATGGAAAAAGTAACCCCACGAGATATCATTGTAGAAAAGTACACACATCACGTGTTAACATACAATGAGAAGCCCAAAAGTGTATATGCTTTTGCAGCAGAAAACAATATGGAAGAAGCCGATTTCTATCAATACTTCGGCTCTTTCGAAGCAATCAACTCAGCGATTTTTGTTGATCTTTTTAAAAACACCATGGCTCTGCTTAGGCAAAATGAAGCGTTTCAGCAAGGTGATGCGCAGCATAAGTTATTAAGTTTCTATTTTACATTTTTCGAAATGTTAACAGCCAACAGAAGCATAGTCCTATATATTCTAAAAGAAAATGAAAACCATCTTAAAACACTGAAAGTACTGAATGAATTAAAAACGGAGTACACTGACTTTGTTGAGTCCTTAAACATTCAGACTCCAGATGTCATCATGGATAACTTTGCAAACATTGTTGATCGAGGCATGTCTAAAATGTCTTATGGTCAGTTGCTTTTTATCATGAAATTTTGGATGGAAGACACCTCTCCTTCTTTCGAAAAAACAGACGTTTTAATTGAAAAAACAATGCATGTAGGTTTTGAGGTGCTCAACACAAAACCCATAGACACCATTGTTGATTTAGGTAAGTTCTTGTGGAAAGAAAAAGTCAATAAAAAATAAAAAGGCACAACATGAAATCAATAGATAAAATCCCCACTTCCAAAATTAACAGAGCATCGAAAATGATGTCTACAGGGGCTAAAATAGGTGTCAATTACCTTAAGTATTATGGCGAAAAGCTAGTTGGTTCTGAAGAGAAGGCAAAACTTAAACTTGATGAGTCCAACGCTTCGGATATTTATAACAGTCTAAAAAGCTTAAAAGGAAGTGCCTTAAAGGTTGCACAAATGATGAGCATGGAGAAAACAATGTTGCCACAAGCCTATGTGGAGAAATTTTCTTTATCCCAATTTTCTGTACCACCGCTTTCTGCTGCTTTGGTTAAAAAGACCTTTAAGCGTTACTTTGGAAAAGATACAGAAGAGCTTTATGATGAATTTGATTTTGACGCTGTTAATGCAGCCAGCATTGGTCAAGTTCATCAAGCCAAAAAAGAAGGAAAACAATTGGCTGTTAAAATTCAATATCCAGGGGTTGCAGAAAGCATAAACAGTGATTTAGCGATGGTCAAACCAATTGCTATGAGAATGTTGAACATCAAAGGAAAAGACGCTGAACGCTACTTTAAAGAGGTGGAAGAAAAGTTAATGGAAGAAACGGATTATGCTTTAGAGCTCGAACAGAGTTTGGCTGTTTCAGAAGTTTGTAAACACATTCCAAACCTTTTATTTCCGAAATACTACCCTGAACTTTCCAACGATAAAGTTTTAACAATGGATTGGATGGAGGGGATTCATATCTCCACTTTCGCGCTAGGAAAACCTTCAGAGGAAAGAGCCAATAAAGTGGGGCAGGCTTTATGGGATTTTTATATGTACCAAATTCATGTTGTCAAAAAAGTACATGCGGATCCACATCCTGGGAATTTTATGGTTTCTTCAAATGATGAATTAATTGCTATTGACTTTGGCTGCATGAAGGAGGTACCTGAAGAGTTTTACACGCCCTACTTCGAACTCACAAAACCTAGTATCCTTAACGACCCAATAGCCTTCGAAACGCAACTTTATGCATTAGAAATTTTAAAAAAAACGGATACACCAGAGCAAACAAAGTTCTTTTCATCAATTTTTAAAGAGCTTTTGAGTTTGTTTGCCCTCCCCTTTTATGAAGAGGAATTTGATTTTTCAGACCCAGTATTCTTCAATAAAATCGCCAATATGGCAGAAAAGTATTCAAAAGATGAGTCCTTAAGAAAAACAGACGCTGGAAGAGGTTCTAAGCATTTCATCTATATCAACAGAGCATTCTTCGGCTTATATAGCTTAATGAATCAGTTGCAAGCCAACAGAATTGTAGTGAATAATTATAAGAAATTGGTGGTGTAATCTAGGTTGAATATCAATGTTTTAAGGCAATCAAAGAATGGTGAATAATGAATTATCTCTTGTTGGTCGTTAAGTCATTTTAATAGAAATGTTTGATTTCACGATTAAAAATTATAACTTTAATAATGTCAAACGATTACCCTAATTAGGGTGAAGTTTTTTATCATTATCTTTATAAAATTATGAAACACTATTTAACACTACTATTCTTATCCGTTATTACAGTTGGTTTTTCTCAAGAACATCCAAAAGTAGATTTCTCTCAACTGGATCGCAGCGGAATGAAAACCGATTTATTGCTCACTGATGTAAAGCCTTTTACAGTATTAATTGACAATGAAAGAAGACAGTTCTCTATGTATGATTTTTCAGAGTCTTACCGAGAATTGGCCCAATCCGATTTGCTGAATCGCTTCCCAAACAGCGATAAAATTGAACAAAAAATTGAGCCTACCCTTTATAATTCCACGATTCCCATCGGGTTGATTCATACGCAATATGAACTTGTTAGTAAAGACGCTTATGATAAAGGGTGGGTAGTGATTAAGGACAATCAAATGATTAAAGACTCCAATGAATATATTTTTGATCAATATTCACAAACAATTATTTCTCCCCTTACCAAAAGAAAAAAAGGACTAAAAACAAAATTTCAAATAGACCCAGCGTTTTTTGTTAACACAACAGAGAATAACATAACACAAATAGAGGCGGATTTTGGAAATAAAGCAGGGTTTCAAAATATTTCAACTCACAATGAGGTTACTGTAAAGTACCATATAGAAGGAAAGAAGAAAATCATTTTTCGAGTACATTTTTCGAATGGTGAAATTGCAGAACGTGTCTCATTTTTGCAAGTCGATTATTCGAATGAAGATTTATTTGAATTATTTGGATTAGCAGTTGATACCGTAACCTCTGCATACATTCCCGACTTAACCATTTATGGTGACAGTTCTATCGCTCCAGGAAAGTGCGAATATCAGATTTTCCTCAGTGCAGACAGTATCTTTGACAAACCTATATTTATTGTTGATGGGTTTGACCCAGGAGACACCAGAGGTATTCTTTCTGTTTACAACATGCTCACTTACACCGATTCGCTTGGCGACACTTTGAACATGGGAGATTATGTGCGTCAACATGCAGAACATGATGTGGTTGTGGTAAACTTCCCTACCTATATGAATATGTATGGCGATACGATTGATGGTGGAGCTGATTATATCGAAAGAAATGCCTTAGCCTTGGTGTCGGTTATTGAAGAAATTAATAGTCTAAAAATTGGAAGTGAACAAAACGTTCTAATCGGACCAAGTATGGGGGGATTAATTACCCGTTATGCTTTGCGATATATGGAGATGAACAACCTCAGTCATGATGCGCGTCTTTGGCTTTCGTTCGACTCACCGCATCAGGGTGCCAATGTGGCAATGTATGTTCAATATCTTGTCAACTATTTAGGGAATGGATATCCTGACATCGATGAATTAAAAGCCACAGTAGATGGATTATTACGAAGTAAAGCTGCTCAACAAATGTTGATTGATCACCTAGATGCACACGCAAGTGGAATGCCGCTCACCCAAAATGGCGCACCTGGCTATCGCAATGAATTTCAAAATCGTTTAGATTCCATAGGCTATCCTCAAGACACTCGAAATGTTTCGATGATCAATGGAAGTGGGATTGGAAATATTTTTCCAGATTTAGAGGGCAATGCAGTTTATCCAAATTACATTTCTATGGAAGGAGACATTGATGCGGGGACTGTAATTGGAGTAATCAATACCCGATTAAAAATTAAGGCCAAGTTTATGCCCTACGCTGGTCAAGTTTCTGAAATTTTAAACGCCAAAGCGCAAACACAAGTCGTTTTTTGGGTTACTGTGAATACATATACTGCTGATGCAGAACAAAACAACAATTCAGATGGAGTAGATTCAGCACCAGGAGGCTTATTTGATGTAATCGGCTTATTAAATGATTTTGAAATTGCTCCAGAATATGATGACTTACTCCAAGATGCTTTCAGTAAAATTAATGCCGGATACTTTAACTTTATTCCAGCAACTAGTGCAATGGCTTTATATAACGAACTAGATTATTATCATTCATTTAACTTGGGAGAGGGAGATATACCTTGGGACGATACCTTAAGCACCAATACTCAAACACCTTTCGTAAATTGGTATATGCCAGATGATAATCAAATCCATTGTTTGTTGACTCCAGAAAATGTTGCATTTGCCTTGTGTGAGATTATTGAGCCAGACTATGAATTAACAGTAACAACTGCTGATGAAATTGAAGTTTGTGAAGGTCAAAGTTTCAATACAAACATGAACTTTGAAGTCACCTTAGGCTGTTTTCAAATTGCTCATTTCGAAGTTACAGGAAACCCGACAGGCAGTTTAGCAGAACTTAATCACAATGAACTCATGGCAGATGGAACACTTACATTACATTGCGAAGATTTCCCTCCTGGAAGTTATACTTTGCTCATTATTCCAAATGGAAAAACAAATAAAGCGGCAGAAATTTCTGTAGTTGTTCACGAAAACATTCCTGATTTGACTGGAACAACAGAATACAGCTTAGATGGAGGCATAACTTTTAATCAAGCGGATAGTGTTGTGGTTGATGAAAGCACAAATATCAATTTAAGCTTACCTCTTGAGATGAGTATAGGAACTGTTGAGTGGTTTGATCCATCTGGAATTTCATGGGGAAGTAATCCATTGATTGAAGACATCCAACTTCAGAGTATTGAAGAAGGGACATGGACTGCAGTAATTACATCTCCATACAATTGTAATGTTTATAACGTCCCTACTGTTATTGAATTTAAAATAATTGTTAGAGAAATATTATCTCTTAAAACACTTGATGTAGAAAGCATAAAAGTCTATCCTAATCCAAGTCAAGATTTAATTACCATTGAAGGACTGCCTAAAAATGGAGACCTTCATATTGAAGTTATTAATGAAATAGGACAAGTTATTCAAAGTAAAACCTATAATTCAGTAGGAAGTTTAACTATTGATCTGCAAAATGTATCGAGTGGGAATTATCAAATTAGAATCGAAACAGAGGGAGAAACTTTTCATCAGAAAATCGTTAAATTATAAATGGTTCGAATGATTTTGAACTTAAGCTTTGACCATATTGAGTGGTACAACAAGAAATACGCCTTTGTAACACAAAGTATAAAACACAGAAAAAGCGAAATCAACTGATTTCGCTTTTTTAATTCATGATTGATTATTTACTTCGCTGAGGGCTAAAGCCGTTTCTCATTATTTTATCAATCCAATCTCTCTTAATCTTTGCATTAAATATTCACCAGCAGTGATGTCTTCATATGCTTTAGGATTTTCTTCATCAATACAAGAAGGCAAACAATCTAAACGCATATCTGATCTTGGATGCAAGAAGAAAGGTACAGAGTATCTGCTTGTTCCCAAATTTTCTTTTGATGGATTAATTACACGGTGTGTTGTCGATTTTAATTTATTGTTGGTTAAACGTTGTAACATATCTCCAACATTTACAACAATATGGTCTTCAATAGAAGTTACAGAAACCCATTCATTTTGTTTGTTCAAGACTTGTAAACCATCTGCTGAAGCTCCAACCAATAATGTAATCAAGTTGATGTCTTCATGTTCTCCTGCACGTACAGCTCCTTCTTCAATTTCACCTGTTATTGGTGGATAATGAATAGGGCGTAAAATACTGTTTCCATTGTGGATATGCTCGTTGAAGTAAGTCTCTTCTAATCCAAGGTGAAGTGCAATCGCACGTAATAAGTGTCTTCCAGCATCTTCAAAAGCTTTGTACGAAGCTTTTCCTACTTTTAGAAATTCAGGCTGCTCCTCAACATTCACGTTTTCAGGATATTGTTCACCAATTGGGTCATTGTCTTCAACAAATTGACCAAAGTGCCAGAATTCTTTCAAATCTCCAGCCGTTTTCCCTTTGGCATGTTCTGTTCCAAAAGGAGTATATCCTCGCTGACCTCCTATTCCAGGTATGTTATACTTATTCTTGATGGCTTCATCTTGACCAAAGAAAATTTTCATTTGATCATATAATTCGTCAATTAATTCTTGCGAAATACCATGGTTTTTAACGGCTACAAAACCAATACCTTCATAGGCAGCACCTAATTCATCTATAAACTTCTGTTGGGCTTTTTTATCTCCTGATAAAAACTCAGATAAATCAACAGAAGGAATACCTTGTGGATTACTCATAATATCATTGTTTTTAACAAAAATAGCAATATTTATTTTATATACTATTCTCAGATCGATGTTGAGAAAAGGTCAGTCTTTTGGATTGTTTTTCTGTTCAATATACGCTTTGGCCGCTTTGAATTGAGCTTCAAATTCTTCTTCGTTACTCAGTTGATACATTTCCATTTCTGAAGCAAGCATATCTTGAATTTGTAATTGTTCGAAATACTTCTTGGCATGAACAATATGAACCAAAAAACGTTTACCTACTAATTGAACTTCTTCAAATGTAGTTGCTGAAGTTACTTTGTAGAAAGACTTATTGTCAAATCGTTTTCTATATTGTGGAAAGTCCATAAATTTGTATCATTAATTGAGAACACAAATGTATATTAATTCAGAACATAAAAAAGCACAAGAGCTGTTGGATGAGCAAAAGTTTGAGAAATCGCTGATTGCTTTTAACAAGGCTTTAAAATTAAATCCAAATCATCCTGATATCTTATCTCACAGAGGAGTGCTTCATTTGCATATGAATCAAAAGAAAAAGTGTTTTGATGACCTTGAACTTTCTTTGAGATTGGACAAGGATTATAGCTACAGATACGCCGCTTTGGCTTATGCCAAAGACTACTTCGGTGATTTAGATGCGGCCATCGAACTATATGAAAAAGCAGTGCAGGTAGACCCTGAAGACGCTATTTCTCACAACAACCTTGGTTTACTTATGGAAAAACGCGGATACCAAAAGAAAGCCAAAGAAAACTTTGAAAAAGCAGACCGTTTAGCAGAAATTCATGAAGGAATGCTCAACAAAATGGATGAACTTGAAAAGCAAGAAGAAAGTTTCAATAAAGAAAATACAAAAGCAAATGAAGAAAAATCAAACCCTCTTCCTAAACCAGGTTCATTAAACATTCCAAAAGGTGAGCCTTTGCAGCCTAAAAAGTTAAAACCTGATGCTCAGCAAACTTTCGGACAAGTGTCTAAAGATTTGGTTACAAAAAAGAGTGTTTTTAAAGAATTTATAGGGTTTGTTAAAAATGGATTTAAACTAAAGGAATGACCAAAAAAGAGAAAGCAGAATTTATTATGGAAGAATTGGACAAGGTGTACCCTACAACTCCAGTTCCTCTTGATCATAAAGATCCATATACTTTATTAATTGCGGTGTTGCTATCTGCTCAATGTACAGATGTTCGTGTCAATAAAATAACGCCTTATCTTTTTGCCAAAGCTGACAATCCTTACGATATGGTTAAGCTTTCTGTTGAAGAAATTCGTGAAATCATAAAACCTTGCGGATTATCTCCTAGAAAATCAAAAGCCATTCATGAACTTTCGCAAATATTAATTGACAAACATGATGGTGTTGTACCTGACAACTACGAAGATTTAGAATTCTTACCCGGTGTTGGACACAAAACTGCAGCTGTGGTGATGTCAAAAGCCTTTGGTATTCCTGCATTTCCAGTTGACACACACATTCATAGATTATTGTATAGATGGGGAATTTCGAACGGAAAAAGTGTAGAACAAACAGAAAAAGATGCGAAGAAAGTGTTTCCTAAAGAAAAGTGGAACAAATTACATTTGCAAATCATCTTTTATGGACGAAGTCATTCTCCTGCAAGAAGTCCAAAGTTAAGTGTAGATTATATTACGGAGGCGATTGGAACGAAGAAGGTGTTGAAAGATTATAAACCTTAGTTAATGATGAGTGATGAATTATGAATGTTGAATTTGTCATTCCCTGATATAGGTTGACCGTTTTAAAACACAAATAACATGTTGAAAAACGGAAAGAGAGTGAGGCGATATATGTGGGGTAGATAAACTATACAGAACCCTCAAGCCAGCGTGAATGGGAAGAGATAAGTTCTGTGATGTTTTTATGAATTTAGGTTATGGTATTCGAAGAATCAAAAACTACAGAAGAACAACAACGCCAACTCATCTAAATTATCCTAATTTAATTGAAGGCATGAGGGTTCATGCTCCATACCAAGTCCTTCAGAGCGATATAACTTACTTTGATTTAGGGACAGAACTCTATTACATTGTGTTTATCATTGATGTTTATACCAAGGAGGTTCTAGGCTACAGCGTAGGTGATAATATGAGAAAAGAGGCCAATATAAAGGCTATGAAAATGGCTTTAAAAGGTATAGCACCTGAACAAAGAGAGAAGATGATACATCATTATAACTCTACAAAGGAACCATAATAATCTGATTAATGATTATTCTCCTTTAGAGTTTAAAGAAAAATTAGTAAATTTAAGTCCCCAAGAGAAGAACCTCTGGGGCATAATTGTCCGATTGGAATAAATTAAGAATATTAACCAAAGCGGTCAACGCTATTTAGGGAAGTACATCATTCATAATTCATCATTCATAATTCATCATTCATAATTAAATCCTTATCTTTCCGTCATGGCTGAACAAATTAACCGTGAGTATTTAGAGCAGTTTGGGAACCTTGAGGTTCTTGCTAAACAAATTGTTGAAGGCTTTATTACCGGGCTTCACAAGAGTCCTTTTCATGGATTTTCTGTTGAATTTGCTGAACATCGATTATACAACTCTGGTGAGTCTACAAAACACGTAGATTGGAAGTTGTATGCCCGAACAGAAAAGCTATTCACCAAAAAGTATGAAGAAGAAACGAACTTGCGTTGTCAATTTGTTTTAGATGCTTCCAGTTCAATGTATTTTCAGCAAGAAGACAATTGGTCTAAATTAAAATACAGTATTTACGGAATTGCTGCTTTAATGGAATTACTCAAACGTCAACGTGATGCAGTAGGACTTTCTGTTTTTACCGATGAGTTAGATTTGCATACAGAAAACAAATCATCTAATATTCATCACCGCTATATTTACGCCGAATTGGAAAAACTATTGCACCAATACGATGCAAAAGAGGTCAAAACAACAGAGGCCGTTCAAGTACTTCACGATATCGCCGAATTGTGTAAACGTAGAAGTTTAATCGTTGTCTTTTCTGACATGTTGAATGATCCTGAAAATAAAGACAAACTTTTTGAAGCGCTTCAGCATTTGAAACACAATAAACACGAAGTGATTTTATTTCATGTAGTGGACAAGAAAAAAGAACTGGACTTTCAGTTTGAAAATCGGCCTTACACTTTGGTGGATATGGAAACTGGTGAACATATGAAGTTAGTTCCTGGAGAAGTAAAAGACCATTATACTAAACAAGTTGCTGAATACTTTAAAGAATTAGAGCAGAAATGTGGCGCTTACGGCATTGATTTTCATGAGTTGGATACCAATCAGCCTTTGAATGAATTGTTGGTGCAGTTTTTAGCAAAAAGAGGAAAAATGAGGTAACATTTCTTTTTTGTATTACTCACCCTCGTCTGTTTTCAAAGCGTTCATGAGCTCCCTGCGGTCGGTTGACCATAAAAGAAAAAAAAGTCCCAACATTACTGCTGAGACTTTCCTAAGTGTATTCTAAAAATATTAATTTCTATACAAAGTAGCTTTCACCGCTTTTATAATTCTATCTACATTCGGCAATGCTTCTTCCATTAAAGTTGGAGAGAATGGGAATGGTGTATCTGATTGCGTCACTCTCATTACTGGCGCATCCAAATAATCGAAAGCATAACGTTGTAAATGATACGCCATTTCAGATGAAATTGACGCCAAAGGCCAAGACTCTTCAACCACCACACAACGGTTTGTTTTTTTAATCGACTCTACAACAGTTCCATAATCGATTGGACGAACAGTACGTAAATCAATTACTTCACACTCGATTCCTTCCTTTTGTAATTCATCTGCAGCTTTATAGGCTTCTTTGATGATTTTACCGAAAGAAACGATCGTCACATCCTTTCCTTTTCTTTTTACATCAGCTAATCCAATTGGAATAAGGTATTCTCCTTCTGGAATTTCACCCTTATCTCCATACATTTTTTCAGACTCAAAGAAAACAACAGGGTCTTCATCACGAATTGCTGACTTCAACAAGCCTTTAGCATCTGCTGGATTTGATGGCGTTACTGCTTTTAACCCTGGAAAGTGTGCATACATGGATTCAAAAGACTGAGAATGTGTTGCTGCTAATTGTCCTGCAGTTCCATTTCCTCCTCTAAAAACGATTGGGCAATGGTATTGACCACCTGACATTTGCAACATTTTTGCGGCACTATTAATAATTTGATCAGCGGCCAAGATGGCGAAGTTCCAAGTCATGAATTCTACGATCGGTCTCAATCCATTCATTGAGGCTCCTACCGCGATACCGGCAAATCCGAGCTCTGCAATTGGCGTGTCAATGACACGTTTTGCACCAAACTCATCCAACATTCCTTGTGAAACTTTATACGCACCGTTATATTCGGCTACTTCTTCACCCATTAAAAATACATTCTCATCACGACGCATTTCTTCTGACATCGCTTCCCTTAGGGCTTCTCTAAATTGAACTGTCTTCATTATTAAAGTCTTATATTTTCCTTTTATACAAAAGTAAATTGAAGTGGTAAAACTAAGAAATTTTGTATTGAACCATATAGAAACATCATCTTTTTTCTTTAATTTCAATCCGAATGAATAGAATCACTTATTTTTATCGTTAATTGTACAAGAAATTAAAATTTAATACAGCTTATATCATGAAAAAAATTGGAATACTCACATCAGGTGGAGACGCACCAGGAATGAACGCAGCAATTCGTGCCATTACAAAATCGGCCATGCATTATGGAATTCAAACCGTGGGTATTCGTGATGGATTTGAAGGACTGATGAAAGGTAGGTTTATCAATATGAAATACACTGATGTTGACAATATCATTCAACGAGGTGGAACCCTATTAGGATCTGCTCGATGTATAGAATTCAAAGACAAAGAAGCCCGAAAAAGCGCAGTCCAAAATGTAAAAGATGCGGGAATCGAAGGATTAATAGTTATCGGTGGTGATGGCTCATTTCGCGGTGCACATGTACTAGCTCAAGAAGTGAACATTCCAGTGATTGGCTTACCCGGAACAATTGACAATGACTTATATGGAACAGAGGCCACCATTGGATACGATACTGCACTCAATACAATCGTTTCGGCTATTGATAACATTCGAGATACAGCCTCCTCGCATAAACGCGTATTCTTTGTTGAAGTTATGGGACGAAATTCAGGGTTCTTGGCCTTAAACTCTGCTATTGCTTCAGGTGCTGAATCTGTACTCATCCCAGAAACAATCACCGATATAAAAGCATTGGCTGAACAACTTAGAACTCAAAACAAAGGACGCCGAAGTAGTATTGTTATTGTTGCAGAAGGAGATGAAGAAGGAGGAGCTATGGACATCATGCGAAAAATCCAACCACACCTAGAAGATTTCAGGTTACGCACAACCATTTTAGGTCATATTCAACGAGGTGGCTCTCCCTCCTATTTTGACAGAGCATTGGCTACACGTTCTGGAGTGATGGCTGTAGAATTGCTAATGAAAGGCATCTCAAATAAAATGGTAGGCATCAAAGCCGATGAATTAATCACAGTTGATTTAAAAGACGCCATTGAAAAACACGCCATTCCAAATCTGGAAAAAGAGGATATTTTGAAGAAGTTGTTAACGAAGTAAATTAAATTTTTTTATTTTTTTTTTAGAAGTGATCTAATATTACAAACTATTGATAAACACTGTAATTATTGAGATTAAAACTCAGCTGATGACTACATATACATCGGTTATACCAATGTTCTTTCAAAATAACATTCTTGTTTTACAACCGTTTTACCTAAATTGTACTTTGAAAGCTACAGATGATTATTTGATATTATCTGTTTCAAATAAAAATTTCTATTTATGAATTCTAAAAAACAGTTATTGACATCCTTTATTTTAGGACTATCTTTTTTCTCTTTTTCTCAGTACGAATATTCGATTGAAGTTGAAGATTTTAAAAATAAAAACCCAAAAACTGTTTTTGATGAAGTTTCCCATTACTTAGATGATCACTCAAGATACATCAAAGACGGGAAGTTTACCTTCCAATCAGAGAGTTTGTACTCCTTAGAGAAAATTAACCATATCGTTAATATATCAGGATACTCCCTCAAGAATTTTACAATTCTTTCTACAAAAGAGGAAGAAAAGCTTCTAGAAAGGAAGAAATGATCACAACTTAGAAAAACAAAATGAAAAATTTAATTTTATATATAGCCTTAAGCTTATTACTTTTCAACCTGTCTGCAAATGCCCAATGCAACAATTTTGACACTCAATTTCCGGGCGGAACCCAAACCACAAACTCATCAGTCCTCACAGTAGTTGACAACTGTATCAGTGCAGGTGAATTCGCCACCTACAATGTCACATTAGGCGAAACATATACCTGGACGACATGTGGTGATACTGACTTTGACACAGAGCTCACCCTTTGGAATACTGCACACACTATGGACTATGCACATAATGATGATGATTGTGGACTAAGTTCAACTATAACTTGGACTGCTACTTTTACTGGTCAAGTAGATGTACTGTTAAGTGAGTATGTTTGCAGTAGTAATAGTTTATGTATGACCATACAATGGGCTTGTACAAGTTGCCCTACACCTGTTACATCTCAAGATTGTGAAGGCGCCCTTCTGGTTTGCAACAACACCCCTATTAATGGAAATGCATCAGGGGCAGGCACACAAGAGTTGAACACTACAAATAGTGGGTGTTTAGGAACTGAAAATCAATCCACTTGGTTCTACCTCAATATCGGCACAGGTGGCACACTTGAAATGACAATTGACCCTAGTGCTTCAGATGATTATGATTGGGCTATTTGGGGGCCATATTCAGATGTAACTGCAGCAGCAAATTGTCCTCCAATCAATTCACCAACAAGATGTAGTTTTGCATTTGGCACAGGAAATACCGGAATGAATAATGTCGCTACAGACAATTCAGAGAACTCATCTGGAGATGGATGGGTAAGTTCTTTAAACGTGAGTGATGATGAAATATACATATTGGTTATTGATAACTTTTCAGCGTCGAACACCCCTTTCGATCTCAACTGGGGTGGCTCTGCTGTGTTGGATTGTACTCCTATCACCTTGCCTGTCGATTTGACTTACTTTAATGGGAAGAAAAAAGAGGTGACCAATCTTCTCTACTGGGAAACAGCAACAGAAACAAACAATGATTATTTCATTTTAGAACATTCTGTGGACGGTTTTAGTTGGTCAGAAATAACTAAAATGAATGGTGCTGGAAATTCAACTGAAATCAACAACTATTCTTTTGACCACAGAGACTTTCCGAAAACTATCAACTATTACCGTTTAACGCAGGTTGATTTTGATGGAAAAAGAGAAACATTTGATATTGTATCGATTGACAACTCTTCAGACCGAAAATTAATTAAAACTGTAAACATGATTGGTCAAGAGGTAAACGAAAATTACAAGGGAGTGGTTATCGATTATTATGATAATAATACAGTTGTAAAAAGATATCAAAAGTAATTATATAATAATTAGTGAAGCTTTAAAAAAGTGAGTTATTTTAAATGGTCAATTACGAATTACGAAAAATGTATAATTCATCTTTTGGTAATTCGTAATTAAACAATTCGTAATTAACTACGGCGTTGTTGAACTCACCGGCAAAATTTTCCCATTAAAAAATCTTGGCGCATTGTAAGCAAAGTCGACAATAAATTCAGCAATTTCTGCAGCTGAAACAGGCGCTTTTAATCCTGGGAATGCTTCTTCCAACATTTCGGTTTGCGCAGCTCCCAAACACAGACAATTCATTTTTATTTTTGTGTCTTTATATTCTTCAGCAAAAAGTTCCGTGAAGCTAGTTATTCCAGCCTTTGAAGTTGAGTAAGCCGACAATCCCGGAAATTTTACACTTCCTTGGAAAGCGCCCATGGTAGAAATATTTACGATGTGACCACCTTTTTCTATCATCTTAGGCACCATGTATTGGGTTGCATGCATCACTCCTACAGCATTGGTTTGATAACATGCGTTTATGTCCTCACGTGTCAGTTCTAAAAATGCTTTATTCACCAACTTCCCAGCGTTATTGACTACAATATCGATTGTAGGAAAATGCTTTAACACTTTATCCAAAGCATCATGTAAGTCTTCATCCATTAAATCTAAACGAGCAAAATGGATATTTTCTGCAGTGAACTGCGCTTCCATCGCTTCAAAATTTCGAGATAATGCGATTACGGTGTTGGATTTATAGGCAGAAAACTGATGAACCAACTCTCTACCTATTCCTCTACTTGCTCCTACAACTACAATTACTTTACTCGTCATAACTAATAATTAACTCTTCACTATTTGGATGCGCTTGACAGGTTAAAATGTAACCTTCCTCTATCTCGCTATCTGTTAACGTAAAGTTTTTGTCCATGGTTGCTGAACCTTTAATCACTTTCGCTTTACAAGTACAGCAGATTGCACCACGACATGAATACGGAGCATCTATTCCATAACTTTCAGCTTCTTCTAAAATAGTATCACCATCCGAAGCTAAATCAAAATGTTCTTTTTCATCATCCAGAATTATGGTCACTTTCGAAACACCATTGAAATCTGAAACAACGGCTTCACTTGAAGATTCCATCAGTACTGGAGTGGTAAATAATTCATAGAATATTTTGTCTTCCGCTACACCGAATCTCTTCAATACATTTTGTGCATTGATAATTACTGGTTCAGGACCACAAATATAGAACCCTTGTGCCTTTAACAACTCTAAATTACTTTTGATGATTCCGGTAATTACCTCTTCCGTCATCATCCCAAACATAACTCCTTCTTTTTCTTCTTCTGAGAAAATATGTGTTGTTTTAACTTTATCTTCAGATAATGCTTCTAGTTCAGCTTTGAACATAATAGACGCTTCGTTTCTGTTGGCATAGAATAAGTCAAGGTGCCCATCTTTCGTCCTGTTGATTAATTTAGCAATTGAAAGTACTGGCGTAACACCACTACCGGCTGCAATTGCAACATATCTACCTTCAACTTTAGACATTTTAAAATTCCCCATCGGAAAACTCACCTCTACTTCATCACCTGCCTTAGCAACATCATTAAAGTGAGAAGAGACAATTCCTTTCTCTACTTTTTTAATTCCAATTGCCAGCGGTTCATTCACATCGCTACAAATCGAATATGAACGTGTGATGTCTTTTCCATCCACCTTTACAATAACATTTATATATTGTCCTGGGATGTAAGTATAACTTTCTTTCAAGGCAACAGGAACATCAAAAACAACCTTCACTGCATCAGCAGTCAAACGGTCAATTTGTTTGATTTTAAGCACAGCGCTTGAGGAATCTTTCTTTCCTTTTTTAGCTGGAGCAGACTCCTTTTTACCACCAAACATTTTCTTTAAAAAACTCATAATTCTATTTTAATCTTGTTATTAATCATCAAAAGAAACCACTAACTTTTCACTTACAGGGTGTGCTTGACAGGTCAAGATATATCCTGCTTCAACTTCATCTTCTTCTAAAGCGTAGTTGACATCCATTCTGGCTTCACCTTCTACAACCTTTGCTTTACAAGTACAGCAGACACCTCCTTTACAAGAAAAAGGAACATCTGCACCCGCTTTTGAGGCGGCATCAAGAATGCTCATCCCATCACTTTCCAATTTCAGTAGCACCTCTTCACCATCCAGTATTACCTTAACATTGGCATCAACTTTTTGCGATGCAGGTACATTAGGCAGCGGACTTGGTTTACTTTGAGTTGGAGAGGTAAACAATTCAAAGTGCACTTTTTTAGGGTCGAATCCAGCTTCGGCAAACACGTCTTTCACTGCGTGAATAGTAGGTTCTGGTCCACAAACAAAAACTTCGTCTATGGTTTGTCCTTGAAGAACTGCAGCATAAATCTGTTCAATCTTATTTTTATCCAACAATCCTTCTTGAAGGTTATTTCCGATTTTTTCATCGCTAAACACATGCATCAAGCTAAACTTGTTCATGTATTGATTTTTTAAATCCTCTAATTCATCACGGAAAATGATGTGGTCAAAACCGCGGTTTCCATATATTAAAGTAACATTGCTTTTTGGTGCTGTATGTAAAATTGTTTTGATGAGAGACATCACCGGAGTTACTCCCGAACCTCCAGCAAAAAACAAGAATGATTTTTCGGTATCTTCGGAAATTTCCGTTGTAAAGTTCCCCATAGGAGTCATTACTTCAATTTCATCACCTACTTTCAATACTTCATTCGCAAAAGTTGAAAATTTACCATGCTGCATTCTTTTTACAGCAACTCGCAATTCATTTTCTTGCAATCCTGTACATACAGAATAAGACCTTCTGATGTCTTCTCCTTCTAGGATTGTTCTAAAAGTTAAATATTGTCCAGGTTTATAGTTATAACTAGTTGTCAACTCTTTAGGTACTGTTAAAGCTATAGATACAGCATCTTGAGTTTCTTGACGAATATCTTTAACTTTTAAAGTGTGAAATCTTGGATTCATAATTTTCTATTTCTATGCTTACAAATTTAACAACTAAAGCCATAATTCTTGGTTTAGGAGGTATAATTTTATATCTTACTTATAAAAACTGTACAAACTATGTGGACAAATGATGAATGGCTTCAGATATAGCAAATAATTTTATAAATTTGTGGGGATGGAGTTCTTTTCACAAGAACTGACCTGCATAAAAAACTAAAAACAATGGAGAAAGATAATTTAGAGGTTTTAGATAGGAATTTTCAGGACAAAGTTGATCGGGAGATTAAAATTGAACCGAAAGACTATATGCCAGATGCTTATCGTAAAACTTTGATTCGCCAAATATCTCAGCATGCCCATTCTGAAATTGTTGGACAATTACCAGAGGCCAACTGGGTGACACGTGCACCAAACTTAAGAAGAAAAGCCGTTTTATTGGCTAAAATTCAAGATGAGGCTGGACATGGACTATATTTATATAGTGCTGTAGAAACACTAGGAGCTGACAGAGAAGATACAATTGATGACTTACATTCAGGAAAAGCTAAATATTCGAGTATATTTAATTACCCTACGCTGTCTTGGGCAGACATGGGGATGATTGGATGGTTAGTGGACGGTGCAGCAATTATGAACCAAGTTCCACTATGCCGTTGTTCTTACGGTCCTTATGCGCGTGCAATGGTACGTGTATGTAAGGAAGAATCTTTTCACCAACGTCAAGGTTTTGAAATCGTTGTTCAACTGATGAAGGGAACAAAAGAACAAAAAGAAATGGCGCAAGAGTCTTTAAATAGATGGTGGTGGCCTGCTTTAATGATGTTTGGTCCTAATGATGCAGATTCTAAACATACTGCTCAATCAATGAAGTGGAAAATTAAACGTCACACCAACGACGAACTAAGGCAAATGTTTGTTGATGTTACTGTTCCACAAGCAGAACAAATTGGGTTAAAAATTCCGGACAAAGACCTGAAATTTAACGAAGAAACAGGGCATTATGACTTTGGTGAAATCGACTGGGATGAGTTCTGGCAAGTGGTTAAAGGTCACGGTCCATGTAACACAGAACGTGTTGCCGCACGTAGAAAAGCAAAAGAAGACGGAATGTGGGTAAGAGAAGCTGCAAACGCTTATGCTGAAAAGAGAGCTAAACGCAATAAAAAAGCTTCCTAAAATATTATTTTAAGTAAAGAAATTATGAGTAAAAAAGAATGGCCACTTTGGGAGGTTTTTATCCGAAGTAAACAAGGGTTAAGTCACAAACATGTTGGTAGTTTACGCGCTGCTGATGCAGAAATGGCAGTGAATAATGCACGTGACGTTTATACACGTCGCAGCGAAGGAGTAAGCATCTGGGTAGTTGAATCGGCAAATGTTGTTGCTTCTGATCCTTCTGAGGCAGGACCTTTATTTGAACCTGCTAATTCAAAAGCATACCGTCACCCAACATTTTATGAAGTCCCTGAAGGTATCAAACACATGTAAGCCACGGAAATGACAAAACAAGAAGCATTATTTGAATTTTTATTGCGCAAAGCAGACGATAGCTTAATCATCGGGCACCGTTTATCGGAATGGTGTGGACATGGTCCTATCCTTGAAGAAGACATCGCTTTGACGAATATAGCACTTGACTTAATTGGTCAGGCAACAGAGCTCTATAAATACGCAGCTAAGGTAGAAGACAAAGGGAGAACTGAAGATGATTTGGCCTTTTTACGTCTTGAAAGAGAATATAAAAATGTTCTTTTAGTAGAGCAACCGAACGGAGACTTTGGTAAAACAATAGTTCGTCAATTTTTCTTTGATCACTTTGAACATTTATTCTACGAAGGACTAGTGAACAGCAAAGACGAAAGAATTGCGGCTATTGCAACAAAGACCATCAAAGAGATTAAATACCATTTAAGACATTCTAGTGAATGGGTGATCCGCTTGGGAGATGGTACTGAAGAATCGCACGAACGCGTTCAAGAATCAGTTACTGCACTCTCTCGTTTTATCGACGAGATGTTCTACCAAAACGACGTGGATGAAATTTTAATTAAAGAAGGTATTATTCCAGATGTGAAGTTATTCAAAGATGAATTCTATAAGAATATTGAAGCCATCCTTGAAGAAGCAACGCTTAAACTCCCCGCAGAAAACTACCAAATGAGCGGCGGTAGAAAAGGAGTTCATACAGAACATTTAGGCTATTTATTAGCAGAATTGCAATACATGCAGAGAACTTATCCAGGAATGGAATGGTAAAATCAATTACGAATTACGAATGTTTGAATTACGAAATATTTTAATTCAGAACTTATAACTGAACAATTCGTAATTCGTAATTTGTAATTAAATAATTCAAAATTAACTATGAAGACAGAAGATATATGGGCAATGCTTGAGGACGTTACAGACCCAGAGGTACCTGTATTGACTGTCGTTGACCTTGGGGTTGTACGTGACGTTATTCAATTAGAAAAAAACCATTGGAAGATTGTAATCACACCTACTTATACAGGATGTCCTGCAATGCAAGTCATTGAAGAAGACATTAAAGAACGTTTAGGTAAAGAAAACATCACTTCAGAAGTAGAGTTGGTGCTTTCCCCTGCATGGACAACAGACTGGTTGAGTCAAGAAGGACGTAGAAAGTTAGAAGAATATGGAATTACACCTCCACAAGATGAAGGAGATAAATCTGTACTTTTTGGTGAACGCCCTGTTATTCCTTGCCCAAGATGTAAGTCAAGAAACACAAGATTGATTTCTCAATTTGGCTCGACAGCCTGTAAAGCACATTATCAGTGCAATGATTGTCATGAGCCTTTTGATTATTTCAAATGTTTAAAATAAAAAATCTAAAAAATCAATATGATGAAAAAAACTAAAATTTTAATGGCTACAGGAATGTTTTTCTTAGCAGGAATGATGTTCACAGCTTGTGGTGCTGAAACCACTGAAGCAGAAGTTCAAGAGCAAACAGCTGAAAAAACAGTTTACCAATGTCCAATGGATTGTGAGGATGGAAAAACTTACGATGAACCAGGACAATGTCCAGTTTGCGAAATGGATATCAAAGAAGTAAAATCTTAAAATGTAAAGGGCGATTTTCGAATCGCCCTTTTTTATTTCAATTCTGTTGTAATCGCCAATTTCAATCCTTTCTCCAATCCATTGTAACGGATTTCTACGAATCCTACCTGATGCCCTGTCAATTCCTTTGTATCAAACACCACATTGATTGGTGTCGTTTCGCCAGGAATTAATTCATTGTCATTGTATTCGAAAGTTATCGCCTCTCCAGAAACAACCACCTCATCAATCTTTATATTCTGCTCTCCAATATTCTTAAGGATGAATTGTTTCTCTATTCTATCCCCTGTGCTTTTAGTACCAGCATCATGTACCAGGGTGTTTGCTGTTAACAGCGTAGTTAAGACATCATCTTGTCGAATCACATCAACACTTTGAATTTCAATTTTTCGTTCTATCGCAGCAGCACGAGAATACACTGAGTTCTTTTGGTCGTTTGGATTATCACTGACTATTTGGTCTGCTTCATACTCTCCAAAAGGCACTTGGGTAATTCTTAGCGCCCCACCATTCTCCGCAGTTTCATCCAAGTATTTTCGGAAAACGCCATTATCATAAGCCCTCAAATAATTGACCATGGAGGCAATTCTACGTTTGGTCAAGTTGACATTATAATCTGTTTTCGCTAATGGACTTGCAAATCCTTTAACGGTCAACTCGATTTTTCTTCCTCTATCTAATTCTATCAAAAGTAAATCTCTAAACTGGATTAAGTCACGCACTCCTTGATCCACATATTCAGTAAAGAAATCCTCAATATCGTCTTTGGCATCATCGGAACGCTCTCCTCGTAATCCTGAAGAGTATTCCTTTTTATACTGGTCTATCATCGCCGTATACTCATTATAGCTATCAATATAATTAACATTAGAAGTGGTGTCCCATGAACGAGGATTAGGCACATCATTATGAAAATACAAAGTTACAGGTAACCTGCGGTTTAAATCCTCCAAAGACTCTTCAATTGTAGGAGGTAAATCGATTAACTTCTCCCTAACCATAAAGATATCACTACAACAGGTTGGGTTTTTGCTGTAGTTACTTCCCAAACGATTCGAACTAAAAAAAGCGGTATCTTTAGTTGCGGTTTGAAAGTAATACAAATCATTGGCTGGTGAATTGATTGGTTCCATTAAGTTTTCAGGCGTTTCAAAAGAAGTGTTATAGTAGGACTTAAAAATATCATATCCACCAAATCCATCATACCAAGAACTACTGAAGTACAAGGTCGTGTTTTCACTGTCCCAATAGGGTGACAATTCATTATCTGCAGTGTTAATCCTTTTGATGTTTCTTGGTTTTTGAAACTGATTTCCATTCTTAATAAAGCTATACCAGATATCCATTCCTCCCCTTCCTCCTTCACGGTCTGATGCATAAAACAGGACTTCGCTCCCCTCCCATTCTCCAATGTATGGCATTGTTGTATTCGCGCCTTCATAGTTAATGATGCTTCCTAAGGTATCCACATCGACAAAGCGATCACCTTCAACGTAAGCCACTAAAATCTTACATTTATAATTATAGCCGTCATCCCCACAATAACTAAAGTAAAAACGTTTATGATCTAAGCTAAACGTACCATTACCGGTATGTACACCATCCCAATGGAGGTCACTGATTAACTCCTCTTCGGCGAATGCACTGTCGTTAATTGCTGAACGGTAAAGGTGCGTGCTATAAGATGGATCGTAAACTTCTTCAGCTGTTCCAACAGAATCTGCACGTAAAGAAGAAAAAATCAATTGATTATTGAATACTCGGTGTCCAAACTCGGCATTGGCAGTATTGATATGATCAGGAAGAGCTTCAAACACATGATGAGTGGAATCCCCTTGATTTGATTTCGCCCAAACGCAGGACTGCATTTCCACCCTACTCTTGCGGTATAAATATCCTCTTGGATCTTTTCGGTATTTCTTTTTGGCGGTTTTAAAAACTTCCAATGCTTCGTCATATCTTCCCGATTGTTTGAGCATCAATCCATATTGTAATAAACTTGAAGGATAGAGCTGAGTACCTTCTCTATCATAAACTTTCCCATAGTAAAAAGCCGCTTTTCGATAATCTTTGTAAGCTCTTAAAGTCTCGGCATACTCCCATAGCGTATTTATGGTATTGGAATCAATAGCCATTGCCTTTTCATAATATTCCAAGGCGTAGATGTAATCTCCAGAAGCATATTTCTCCTGAGCAAATTCAAGATATTTCTTTAGCTCTTGCTGGGCTGACAAAGCTGTAGAGAAGAAAACCATTAATATGACTATATATAATCTGGACATACTCTATGTTTTATAAGCTTTGGGTTAAATCTGTGAATGATATATCGTAAACTGAACTCAATTCCTCCTCTTGCTCTACTTGCAGGTACTAAACTTGAAGTATTGATGTCATAAGAAATTCCTGCCCACCAATTTTGATATTCCATTCCTGCTGAAAGATAAAAAGCATCACTACTTCGCATATAGATTCCACCCATAATAGCGCGATAAACCCCTAGTCGATCAACTAAAATGTAACGGGCTTGAGAACCTAGAATCAACTCTCGGTATTTCCCTTGAAGATTCAGTTGAATACTCGGCAAAATATCCCAATCAATTCCGATTTTATACTCTGCTCTTGCGAAAAAATTAAAACGCAAATCTCTTTTTACCTCATCGCCAAAGAAACCTTGATTAGGTCGGTTGATATTAAATAATCCAACTCCTGTAACTATCCGCTCACGCTTTCCCTTTTGAAATTCATAAGCAGCACCAAGCCCCCAAGTAAAATTGGTTTTCCTTTCAGATTGGAACACTTCATTTGTAGACAATGACGGATCATATTGTTGTCCGTTCCATTGATTGTCAAAACTAAAAGCTGTAGCATCAAACGACCTAAAATTTATTCCAAACTGAACACCCGGTCTAAACAAATGTGTAGAATCAGGGGTAAGTTTATAGGTATATGAAATGGAAGGCATAAACTCAATTGTTCTAAAGGAACCATCTCCAGCAACATCATTCATAAGAATTGCGCCAAGGTTAAAGTCTTTATAAATCTGTTTGGCTTCACCCGAAATTGAGAAGGTTTGAAAAGGCACCGTTACATTCCTCCATTGGTCCCTCAGATTTGCATGAATTCGATAATCACCATGAAATCGCCCCACATTCGCAGGGTTTTGGAATACAGGATTATGATCAAACTGCGACCAATGGATGTCCTGCGAGTAACTATAATTAGCCCACAGCAATACAACAAATATGTATTTAATTGCTTTCAATTATCGAATAAGTGTAATGTTTCCTTTGATTAAGAATTCCTGTCCATCAATACAATGGCCTTCCAAATAATAGTCATACACATCTGGATCGAGTAGTTTACCTCTAAAAGTTCCATCCCATCCACTGTGCATTGTAGTGGTTTCATAAACAAGTTCTCCCCAACGGTTATAAACCCTAAATAAGACATCCTCCACAATCAAACTTCTGAGATAAAGTACATCATTCTCGCCATCTCCATTTGGTGTAAATGCATTGGGTACAAAAATAAATGGTTCTTCACAAGTATACGGGAAAGCATTGACCAAAACGGAAGAGGTTTTCGTACAAATCCCATCCGAAACAGATACCGTAAAGTTGGTCGTCTCCCAAACAGTAGCATCTGTTTCTTGAGCATTCGGATTGCTGATATCATCGGAAGGAGTCCATGTATACGTATAACCACTCGGCTCTGCATTTAGAGTTACCTCTCCTCCAACTGGAACATTGGTTTCTGAAGCCGTTGCAATAACACTTGAAGCATCGATATTACTTACTGAAATCAAAATTGAATCTGTTACCCAACAGCCATTACTTGCTTGTGCTGTTAAAACCAAATATTGTGTTCCATTCGGTTGTACGGTCACCACAGCTGTTCCATCTCCTGAGACTATGATGGAGTCTTGAGACCAATCAAAATTACTAAAAGTAACTCCTGGATCACTACTAGAAGCTGTTATGACAGTCTCATCACCCAAGCACAAGTTAATAGCTCCTGTGAGAACCATACTAGCGCTCGTGAAATTAACCAAGACACTATCCACCACTTTACATCCTTTATTTGATGCCATTATATAATAGTATCCCGCCACAGGATCATTAATTACCGCAATCGAATCTGCTGTTGTTGCATTTAAAGTATCTGTAAAATTATTGTTTGTTGACCACACAAAAGAAGTTGCTGTTCCGTTTGCATCTGCAGTTAATGTTATTGGCGCAGGGTCGCACAGATTAATATCTGGAATGCTTTCTAAATCAAGTTCTGGATAAACTTCAATGGTGATAAAAGCAGAATCTGTAATTAGACAAATTGAATCTGTTACTGTTAACATAACATTATACACACCAGGCGTTGTATACGTAATAACAGGTTCAAAAGTTGTTGAATCCACATCTCCATTTCCAAAATCCCACATATAACTGTCAGAATCAGAGGAGAAATTTTCAAAACTTACCACAAACGGGGAACAACCTATAGAATTATCAGTAGTAAACTCTGCATTTGGAATTAATCCAAAATCAAATTTAAAAGTCAATGCATTACACCCTGTTGAAAGGTTATTGTTTGACCATGCATCTGGAGAAGTCGGGAAGTCGCTATTGGCCCAACACCCACCACAAACTGCTTGATACACCACACCATTCTTATCGAATCGACTCGTACCACCATCAACATGTTCCTTAGAAGCGTTTCCTCCTAAATAGGTGGCATAAAGCAAACTATTGAATTCCCGTTCAAACACCACCAAGTAAAAATCAAACCCATTCGGTGATGTTGCTTGATAAGCGTCAGATGTTACTGGCATACCACCCATAGCTGGAGAACCTTGTAGCACGCTCCCTCCCCAGCCAGAAACATACATATTTCCACATATATCAACAAGGAAAGCAGAAGGTGAAATATCAAAGGTACTGCCTCCACTTCCGAAAACTGTAGAAGCTTCTATACCTAGTAGATCTGGATCTAACTTGGCAATAAACTGACCAGAATTAGGGTTGGAATAAGCAGCATTGATTACGGGGAAAGTTCCACCATTACTTTGTCCTAAAACAAAAATATTATCCAATCGATCTATTTCAACAAAAAACACTTGATCATAATCGGGTGTTCCAATATAGGTTGCATTCAACAAAGTAAATCCATCGGGTGAAAGTTTACCGATAAACCCATCGGCTTTTCCACCTGAATAAGTTCCTTGATATACCCCAGCCGTGGTAATTAAATCGGTAGAAGTAGTTCCCCCTGCGAATACCATATTGTAACTAGAGTCAATTTTCACAGAATAAATAGCATCTGTTTTTGTTCCTCCATAGAAACTTGAAAAAAGCAAAGTTGAAAAATCATTTTTCACTTTAAACACTACGCCATCCTGTTGACCAGATAAAGTCGGTTGAAATGCATTTTGTGTTGGAAAGTTAGCAGAGCGCGTTGAGGAACCAACAATGATATTATTGACAGAATCCAACATGATTTCCCCTCTAAATTGATCTCCGTAATTCATCGTCAAACTGTCATACGCACTAGCCGAATTATAATTCCCCGCACTAACGATGTAATTGATTCCATCATTCTTATCACCACCAACATAAGTTGAGCCCAGCAAATTATGTCCATTCGCACTGAACTTTGCAACATAAATATCCGTTCCTTGGATTCCGTAATTCACCCCGTTATAGTTAACAGAAAAAGGTACACCACCGGCATGAGTTGACTGAAACCCATTAACTATAGGGAAATCTGTTGAAGAAGTAGAACCAAACACGTATACATTATCATCTTTATCACAAATTAAAGAATGAGGCACGTCAGTTCCTTGAGTATTATCTCCACCACCATAAAAAGTAGCCCACAACATGGTTGTACCATCAGGAGAATATTTTAATATAAAAGCATCCGTAGTAATCGAGTTCCCAACATTTACTACAGTCAAGTTTGAGTTTACATCAAAAGCATTGGGGTCAGGCATAGGATGGGCATTTCCATAAACGGTTCCCCCTGTAAAAGCAGCTCCATCACTTCCATAAGTTGCCGTCATTCCAAAATTATCTGATACCGCTCCGTTATAAGTAGCAAATACTAATGTTGGATCAATGACTAAATCAACACGTTTATTATATTCTCCCAGTTCGAATGTCACGATATTTTCCTTCAAGACATAACGACAAGGGATTTCCACAATTTTCCCATTAACAATCTGATAAGCGTAAGGTTTTTCTTCTATAATATCCCCTAATTCAGTATGAATAATCAAGTTTCCTTTTTTATCAATCCTTAAATCTTTTTGATAGGAGTATTGCAACTGAATTTTATTGGTTTCTATATTTGGAGCAACAATAAATTCATATTTAATTTCTTTTTCTTGTTCTATAAATCGAAGGTCTACTCCTTCATAAATCTCCTTCAAAGTAAACTCCTCATAACCTTTCACGCCTGAAGCCCATTTTGTTTTATCATTTCCAATAAAGTAGTTATAATGGTGTTCAGTTGCTCCTAGCTTTTCAACTTCTGTAACTTCCAGTGCGTTTAAAAACTTTAGCTCGATTAACTTCTCACTATAGGTCAACTCTTTATCTGATTTAAAATCTGAGAAATGGGTTTCATGCAACATTGAATAATCTTGCATTTGAAACAAAACCCGTCCTTGTTCCACCCACATATTTCCGCCATCAAATTTATTTTTAAAAAAAACATGGTCCTCCCACTGCCCTTTGTTTTCAATAAAGGTATGGTGAACGGAATGCACATGGCTCACTTCTTGACCTTTGACAGGATTGAATAGTAGTGTAATGAATAGTAAAAGTAAATAGCGATACATAGTCCTAAAGATATACAAAAGTATCCAACAAAAACGCATATCTGACTGAATTTTAGGTTTACAATGACAGTTTAAGACAAGATGTCAGTTATTTACTTCATTTTTTAATAAAAATATGCCAAAAAGGAATAGAAAAACACGATTTTCCAGATGGCACAAAGATTGACTAAAGGGGATTGAGTTTGAATATTAAAATTGAAAAAACAAAAATTGATATGGGAAAAATAATTGGAATTGACTTAGGTACTACCAACTCTTGTGTTTCAGTGATGGAAGGTAATGAGCCAGTAGTAATTACAAACGCAGAAGGAAAGCGTACAACACCTTCAATCGTGGCATTTGTAGAAGGAGGAGAACGTAAAGTTGGTGATCCAGCAAAACGTCAAGCCATTACAAATCCACAAAAGACTATTTCTTCTATTAAACGATTCATGGGGGTAACTTTTGATGAAGTGAACAATGAAGATGGTCGTATGTCTTATGAAGTAGTAAAAGGAGACAACAACACACCTCGTGTTAAAATAGATGACCGTACATATACACCACAAGAAATCTCTGCAATGATTCTTCAAAAAATGAAGAAAACAGCTGAAGATTACTTAGGTCAAGAAGTTACAGAAGCAGTAGTTACTGTTCCTGCATACTTTAATGACTCTCAGCGTCAAGCAACAAAAGAAGCTGGTGAGATTGCAGGTTTAACGATTAAAAGAATCATCAACGAACCTACAGCAGCGGCATTGGCATACGGATTAGATAAAAAGAATGTAGATCAAAAAGTTGCAGTATTTGACTTTGGTGGAGGTACTTTTGATATGTCTATCCTAGAATTAGGAGACGGTGTATTCGAAGTATTGGCTACAGATGGAGATACTCAATTAGGTGGTGATGATGTTGATGAAAGAATCATCAAATGGTTAGCTGAAGAATTCCAGAAAGATGAAGGAATTGACTTAAGAAAAGACCCGATGGCACTTCAACGTCTGAAAGAAGCTGCAGAAAAAGCAAAAATCGAGCTTTCTTCTTCTACATCTACAGAAATCAACTTGCCATACATCATGCCTGTTGATGGAATTCCTAAACACTTAGTAAGAACTTTACCAAGAGCTAAATTCGAGCAATTAATTTCTGACATCGTTGAAAGAACTATTGAACCTTGTCGTAAAGCATTGAAAAACGCTGGACTATCTATAAGCGATATAGACGAAGTTATCTTAGTAGGAGGTTCAACACGTATTCCAATCATTCAGGATGCTGTGAAAAACTTCTTCGGAAAAGATCCTTCAAAAGGAGTTAACCCTGACGAAGTAGTTGCAATTGGAGCAGCCATTCAAGGTGGTGTTCTTACAGGAGAGGTGAAAGACGTATTGTTACTAGACGTTATTCCACTTTCATTAGGAATCGAAACTATGGGAGGTGTAATGACTAAATTAATTGATGCCAATACAACTATTCCAACAAAGAAATCACAGGTATTCTCTACAGCAGCTGACAATCAGCCTTCAGTAGACATCCACGTTCTTCAAGGAGAGCGCTCAATGGCCAACGACAACAAAACCTTAGGAAGATTCCAATTAACGGATATTCCACCGGCACGTAGAGGTGAGCCACAAATTGAAGTGATTTTCGATATCGATGCAAACGGAATTATGAATATTTCTGCAAAAGATAAAGGAACAGGAAAAGAGCAATCAATCAAAATTGAAGCTTCTTCTGGATTAAGTGATGAGGAAATCGAAAGAATGAAAAATGAAGCTCAAGCAAACGAAGCGGCTGACAAGAAGAGATTAGAAGAAGTAGAGACGATCAACAAAGCAGATTCTCAAATCTTCCAAACAGAACGTCAACTGTCTGAATACGGAGATAAAATTCCAGCAGACAAGAAAGCGCCGATCGAAGAAGCTTTAGCTGAATTGAAATCTGCTTTCGAAGCAAAAGATATTGAGAAAATCAATACCGCTTCTGAAAAGTTAAACACTGTATTCCAAGCAGCGTCTCAAGAGATGTACTCTCAAGAAGGAGCTCAAGGAGCAGCAGACCAAGGAGCAGCAGGTGAACAAAACACAGCTGACGACGAGGTAACTGATGTTGACTTCGAAGAAGTTGAAGACGAAAAGAAATAAGTTTAAGTTTTCATAATAGTAAAAACTGTTCTCGAGAAATCGGGAACAGTTTTTTTTTGACTTGTTAATTAACTTCTGTTTAAAAACGAATCAACGCCTCTTTTGACTGAGTTAAATGTCATTTAAATGACTTAAACTGTTTTCCCCACCCTTCCAAGAACAACATCAAACAAGTTAATTTCACCAATTTTATCAACTTAAAGCGCTTTACATAAACATTAGAGCATCATAGTTTTATAGTGAATTTAAAAACTAATTACTATGAAAAAATTAATACTTATTCCGTTATTATTGATGTCTATTTTTAGTCAGGCACAAACAACATCAAATTACACCATTATTGATCACAACAATGCATTCATGCGAAATAGTGACGATGGATTTCTTGCCTTTGATGATATGTTTGGTGGAGCTGGATATAAAATAGATAAAAATGCCCCACAAGGAATAATCTCTAGTTCAGCTTTTTGGTTTGCAGGAATTGGTGATAGTGCCAAAATTAGAATGTGTGCTCAAACTTATCATAACGAAAAAGACCAAAGTCCTGGACCTTATTCTAGCACAGGTGATTATAATGCTCCAGAATACACAAGCAGTTATGGCTTTTCTTATTGGGTAATGAGTCAGGCAATAATCGACGATCATATAGCAAATTACAATACTCCTGGCTACACAATTAATCCGAGTCTTGAATATTGGCCCGCGCATGGAGACACAACAATTGGTGTGAGTTATAACCTCGCTCCTTATGTTGATGTCAACAATAATGGCGTTTACGATCCACTCAATGGTGATTATCCAAAAATCAAAGGATGTATGGCTACTTACATTATCACTAATGACGATGCAGAACCACACACAGCTTCTGGAGGTGGTAAACTTGGAATCGAAATCCATTATATGATTTATCAAATGTCTGAAAATTCACTATACGATGATGTTACATTTATAGACCTTACAGTATACAAAAGATCCAATGAACTCCTAAAAGACTTTACGGTAACATACTTTGTTGATGGAGATATCGGTACTACTTTCGATGACTATACAGGGAGCAACCCTGAAAGAAATATGATGTTCTTTTATAATTCCACAAACGACGATCAAGCAAGTAACAAACCAAATTATGGCATAAATCCTCCTGCTTTTGGAGTGGTTTGCTTAAATGATACAATGAATAGTTCTGGTCATTATACTATAGGATTCCAAGACCCTCAGCATCCATCCGACTTTTGGCAATACATGAATGGCCGAGATAAATTTGGTTCACCATGGACAGATCAAGATGGAAATCCAACACCCTACCCTTTACCTGGTGATCCAAATGATCCAAACGAATATTCTGCATACAACACACCGGTAGCCCCAGATGATTACAGAGGGATCATGTCCATAAAAACAGGTACTGTTGCTCCTGGTGATGTTTTCAAAAGAACTTTTGCAATTGTTCCTTCAACATCAGGAAATGACCATCTGGACCAAGTCAGCAAATTATTCACAAGAGTAGACAAGATTCAAGATGATTACGACAGCTTTATGCTGAACGATTGTGATGTCACTTTAAACGTTACTGACCAAGAGATTTCTCCTTCTTTATTACTCTACCCTAATCCTAGCAGGTCTATAATCAACGTAAAAGGACTAGGTAATGGTAAAAATGAGGTTCAAATAGTCGATGTTTTAGGACAGGTTCATATAAAAACAATCTTAAACAGCACAAGTGATTCAATAGATGTGCAACATTTACCAAAGGGAATTTACCTCTTAAGAATAAAAGGTGAAGATGGAAAATCCTCAACACTCAAGTTCATTAAAGAATAAAAACATGGCCAATTGCTCAGTAAAACTACAACAGTTCGTTTTACTGAGCAATTTATCCAATTTGCCTAATTCAAATACTGCTACAAATCGAAGCGTTAGCGCTAAAATTTTCTTTATCTTTGCGGTTTTCATAATCGTTTAGAAATCATGGCTGATAATCGTTATAACCAAAGAGGTGTTTCCGCTGGAAAAGAAGATGTTCATAATGCAATTGCAAATATTGACAAAGGACTATTCCCTCAAGCATTTTGTAAAATTGTTCCAGATTTATTAACTGGAAGTAAGGACCACTGTGTAGTAATGCATGCTGATGGTGCAGGAACTAAGTCTGCTTTGGCATATATGTACTGGAAGGAAACGGGTGATTTATCTGTTTGGAAAGGTATTGCTCAAGATGCTTTGATTATGAATGTTGACGATTTATTATGCGTTGGAGCAACAGACAACATCCTTGTTTCCTCTACAATTGGTCGTAACAAAAACTTGATTACTGGAGAAGTTCTTTCTGCTTTAATTAACGGTTCTGAAGAATTATTGGCTGATTTACGCGAAATGGGAATCGGAATTGACTCAACAGGAGGTGAAACTGCTGATGTTGGAGATTTGGTGCGTACCATTATTGTTGATTCAACTGTAGTTTGTAGAATGAAACGTGAAGACGTAATTTCTAATCATAACATTCGACCAGGTGATGTTATTGTTGGACTTTCATCATCAGGACAAGCGACTTACGAAAAAGAATATAACGGAGGAATGGGATCGAACGGATTAACTTCTGCTCGTCATGATGTTTTTCATAAATATTTGGCAGAGAAATTCCCAGAGAGTTTTGACCCCAGTGTTCCAGATGATTTAGTTTATAGTGGTAATTACAAATTGACTGACAAAGTTGAAGGTAGTCCGCTTGATGCTGGAAAGCTAGTGCTTTCTCCAACACGAACTTACGCTCCAATTATTAAGAAAATTTTAGACAGTCACCGTGCAAACATTCATGGAATGGTTCATTGCAGTGGTGGTGCACAAACTAAAGTATTGCACTTTATAGATAATTTACATATTGTTAAGGATAACCTCTTCCCTATTCCGCCTTTATTTAAGGCAATTCACGAAGAATCTGGGACGGATTGGAAAGAGATGTACAAAGTTTTCAATATGGGACACCGAATGGAATTATACGTACCAGAAGAAATTGCACAAGACATTATTGAAATTTCAGAATCATTTAATGTGGATGCACAAATTGTAGGGCGCGTAGAAGAAAGTAATACAAAAAAACTTACGATTACATCAGAATTCGGTACTTTTGAATATTAATCACATTTATGGATAATACATTATTAAGCAAATTAGAAGCAATTCATTACCGTTTTAAAGAAGTCGGTCAATTGATCGTTGATCCAGACATCATTTCGGACATGAATCGCTATGTTAAGTTAAACAAAGAATACAAAGACCTAGAAGAATTAGATAAAGTTTACCAAGAGTATAAAAACGTACTGGAAAACATTGCATCTTCACGCGAATTACTTGCAGAGGAAAAGGATCCTGAAATGCGAGAAATGGCAAAAATGGAACTGGACGAACTGGAAAATAAACGTCCACAAATGGAAGAAGAAATAAAGTTTTTACTGATTCCTAAAGACCCTGAAGATGACAAAAACGTAATTATTGAATTGCGTGCAGGAACTGGTGGTGATGAAGCCTGTATTTTTGTTGAAGACATCTACAGAATGTACACAATGTACTTCAAAGAAAAAGGGTGGAAAGTAGAAATCATCAATTCTCAAGAAGGAGGAACTTCAGGTTATAAAGAAGTTTCTATGAATATTGAAGGAGATGGAGTTTATGGAACAATGAAATTTGAGTCAGGAGTCCATCGTGTTCAGCGTGTTCCTGAAACAGAATCTCAAGGACGTGTACACACTTCAGCGATTACCGTAGCAGTTTTACCAGAAGCTGAAGAAGTCGATGTTCAATTGAACATGGGAGATGTACGTCGTGATACTTTCCGCGCCTCAGGTGCAGGTGGTCAGCACGTAAACAAAACGGATTCTGCCATTCGTTTAACACATGCTCCAACAGGAATTGTGGTTGAATGTCAAGATGGTCGTTCACAACACAAAAACTACGACAAGGCACTTTCTGTTTTGCGTTCGAGGTTATACCAAATTGAATTAGAAAAAATTCAAGACGAAAGAGCTGAAAAACGTAAATCTTTGGTTTCTTCTGGAGATAGATCTGCGAAAATTAGAACCTATAACTATCCACAAGGAAGAATTACAGATCATAGAATTAACAAAACGATGTATAATCTTTCGTCATTTATGAATGGTGATATTCAAGAAATGATTGACGCATTGAAGATGGCTGAGAATGCTGAGAAGTTAAAAGGAGAAGAAGGGTTGGTTTAATTATGAAGGATGAATTATGAGTGTTGAATTTTTGGTTGACTCGAGATTGACTCGGGGTTGATTGATAATTGATATCCGATAGGTATCGGATTTGAAAATTCAAGAATTCAAGGAAAAATATATTAAAAATGCGTTGCGCGGATTGTGTGGCGCATTTTTTCGTAAAACTCAATTAATGATTATTGGGATACATTGCTTGTTTTTTGTTGAGCTGCCCCTTCAGGGCGCATACGATTACCTCAATTCAGCAGGACGCGTTGCATCCTGCTGAATTAAGCTGGGCTTTCAGCCCGCAGAAAACAATACTGTTCTGACAAATGCAATTAGATGGAGGCGCCCTGTAAGGGCAACTTACTTCCAACCCAACGGCAACGCCTTGGGTTGGAAACTCACTTCTTCTGACAGCGCCCTGAAGGGGCAGATTAATCTAACTAAAGACAATTCCTTGGTTTATAAAGCAAAACCCTCAAAATCATCTTAAGGAAAAAATTGATTAAACCGATAAAAAACAATACTGTTCTGACAAATGCAATTAGATGGAGGCGCCCTGTAAGGGCAACTAATTTCCAACCCAAAGGCAACGCCTTGGGTTGGAAACTCACTTCTTCTGACAGCGCCCTGAAAGGGCAGATTAATCTAACTAAAGACAACTTCTTGATTTAGAAAGCAAAACCCTCAAAATCATCTTAAGGTAAAAATTGATTAAACTGATAAAAAACAATACTGTTCCGATAAATGAAATTAGATGGAGGCGCCCTGTAAGGGCAACTTACTTCCAACCCAATGGCAACGCCTTGGGTTGGAAAACTCACTTCTTCTGACAGGGCCCTGAAGGGGCAGATTAATCTAACTAAAGACAATTCCTTGGTTTATAAAGCAAAACCCACAAAATCATCTTAAGGAAAAAATTGATTAAACTGATAGAAAACAATACTGTTCCGATAAATGAAATTGGGTGGAGGCGCCCTGTAAGGGCAACTCATTTCAACCCTATGGCAACGCCTTGGGGTTGAAATACGTCTTACATCAGCGCCCTGAAAGGGCAGCTCAACTCCAACCCAACATTAAAACGAGTTATCCAAAGTGTTAAATATTGTCTCCCCAAATATACTTCTCGTCATATTCAATATCATAATCCTTTAAAAATAAAACAAACTCTTTTTTCATATCTGTTTTTTTATGATGCTCCTTTTGTCTCTCGATGTATTTTTTCGTCCTATCCAACACCGATTGACTTACAGAAAAAGCTCCATATCCACCCTGCCATGCAAAGTTTTTATAGAAATCATTTTGGGTTTTTATCCATCTACTACTGTGGCGTTTTATTTCTTCAACAAGTTTTGAAAGCGCAACATTTTTAGAAAGTATGCATAAAATATGAACATGATCTTCAACGCCATTAATGATTATTGGAATAGATTGGTTGTCTTTGATAATAGACCCCATATAGGCGTACAACGAGTCTTGATCTTCGTTTCTCATTGTAACTTTATTGTTTTTGACATGAAATACGATGTGCACGTATAATTTAGATAGTGATTGTGACATGGCTTTAAATTTAGGTTCCAATTAAGTTAGGAATAATTATTCGATGTTACAAACAATTGAATTCTATACGTCGTAATATTTTGTCTGATACGTTTTTTTGTTGAGCTGCCCCTTCAGGGCGCATACGATTACCTCAATTCAGCAGGACGCGTTGCATCCTGCTGAATAAAGCTGGGCTTTCAGCCCGCAGAAAACAATACTATTCTGACAAATGCAATTAGGTGGAGGCGCCCTGTAAGGGCAACTCATTTCAACCCTATGGCAACGCCTTGGGGTTGAAATACGTCTTACATCAGCGCCCTGAAGGGGCAGCTCAACTCCAATTACCACCTAAAGGTCAAAAAATCTATCTACGTATCAACTACCTCGGGGTTCAACCTGCCAATAAAACGCTTTGTCGCCCTTAAACCAAAATAAGATGAACTCTCTATATCCCATAAAATTTCACTATATTTGCCTTCTTATTTTTAATCGTAAGTAATGACAAAAGACAAACTTATAGCAGAGATAAAATCAAAGAAATCTTTTCTTTGTGTTGGATTAGATACCGATATGGATTTAATTCCTAAGCACCTGTTGGACACTGAAGACCCTATTTTCGAGTTCAACAAGGCCATTATCGATGCAACAAAAGACTATTGTGTTGCTTACAAACCAAATATTGCTTTTTACGAATGTCATGGACCTAAAGGATGGGAGTCTTTAAAGAAAACATTGGACTACATACCAAAAGATAAGTTCACAATTGCTGATGCAAAACGTGGAGACATTGGAAATACTTCGCGTTATTACGCTAAGACTTTTTTCGAATACATGGACTTTGACGCTGTTACCATCGCACCATATATGGGTGAGGATTCGATTACTCCATTCTTAGAGTATGAAAACAAATGGGTAATTGTTTTGGCATTAACGTCAAACAAAGGAGCTTTGGACTTCCAATTCATGACAAACATGAGCGGAGAAAAACTCTACGAACGAGTATTAGAGAAAACTGCAAAATGGGGGACTCCAGAAAATCTGATGTATGTTGTTGGTGCAACTCGAGCTGAAAGCATTAAAACAGTTCGTAATATCGTCCCAAATCACTTCTTTTTAGTCCCTGGAATTGGTGCACAAGGAGGTAGCTTAGCGGATACTTCAAACTTTGGATGGAATGAAGATTGTGGACTTTTAGTGAACTCTTCTAGAGGAATTTTATATGCTTCAAACGGATTAGATTTTGCGGAAAAATCAAGAGAAAAAGCTGTTGAAATTCAAAAACAAATGGAAGTTATTCTAGTAGAAAAAGAATTCATTTAAAATATATTTAAAGTCTGGCATTTACTGTCTTCCTTAAGATATTGTCAACAAAAAACCGAACTCAAATTGAGTTCGGTTTTTTTGTAATTAACTTTAATGAGTGTTGAATGACATTCTTCTACTTTAGCAGATTTACATGCCCTACAAGCTCAATTCTTTCATCATTATACTTTTTCTTAAATTCAATTTTCCAAACGTACACTCCTTCTTTTACAATAGTGTTGTTGTCTACACCATAAGTTCCATCCCATCCATAGGCAGCGTTTTGACTTTCAAAAATCAACTCTCCCCAACGGTTGAATATCTTCAAGTTGTAATCTTGAGGATCAAAACCTGACGAGAACACTGGTTTAAAGGTTTCGTTATACTTATTTCCATCTGGTGTAAATGTGTTTGGAACATAGTAAATTAAGTCTTCGATGAATGGTAACTTTACATACGCTGAATCAGGACATCCTAACTCACTGTATGCGATGAGCTGAATTTCGTAAGCATCTTCTCCATCCTCTTCTACTGAATAAGTGTGAATTGGATTGTTTTCAGTACTTGTTTCTCCATCTCCGAAACTCCAATCGTATGTTTCCGCGCCAATTGAACCATTTACAAATGTAGCTTCATCATTCATGTTTGAAAGTTGACCTGGTTCAACTGTAAAGTCAGCAATTGGATAGTTATCAATACAGATATAATTGTTTAATGTTAAGTCACTCACACATCCGTTAACTGATTCAACCTCTAAGTTAACATCATAACATCCTGGATTTGTAAATGTGTAATTAATGTCACATCCATCGATTTGCATCCCTTCAATTGTGAATTGACAATCAGCAGCTCCAGGTGTTAAACTCACCAAGTTAACTTCTAAAGGCGTGCAACCTTCGGTAACATCAGCTTCGAATAAAACCTCTGGATTTTCGTTTACTGTTACGTCAACTTGGTCTGAAGCTTCACAACCAAACGCAGAGGTTCCAACTACTGAATAAGTTATGGTTCCTACGCTTGGTGTAAATGGAGTTCCGTCAGTCACCCCATTATCCCACACATAAGTAGCAGCTCCACTTCCTTGTAAGGTAACTTGTGTTCCGTCACATACTTCAACATCATTTCCAGCAGAAACTGTTGGTGTTGGGTGTACCAATACTGAAACAACATCTGAAGAAAAGCAATTGGCTATTTCTGCAGTAACAGTATAATTCGTTGTTCCTACCGGGGAAACAAACCCTACTCCATCCGTCACTCCATTGTCCCAAGTAATTGTTGCTCCATCTGGATTAACAGCTGTTAATGTAACAGTCTCTCCTTCACAAACTTCTTGATCAACTCCTGCGTCAATAGTTGGAGCATTTGGATCCGTAAGGGTCATCGTTACATTTTCTGTGGTGTTACAAGATGGACAGTCTGCATCGGATACGGTATAATCTATATAAGATCCTGCTGTTAATCCTGTAACTATAAATTCTCCTGCTGCATCTGTTGTGATGTTGGTATTCGCTCCTCCATCATAACTGAAGATATAGTCTGTGTTTGCATTTAAACCTGAGATGGTAATTGTTCCGTCATTACCACCACATGTTGTTGGGTCAGTACTTGAAACTGTAAATGTCGGAGTATAGGAATCTACAGTAATTGTATGTGTTACATTAATGCTGTTTCCACAGTCATCTGTCACGCTATAAACACGTGTAATGACTTCTCCGTTACATGTGTTGTTGTTTGAACTTTCTGATACAAACGCAACTGTTGGATTTACCGTACAGTTATCTGCTGCATCTGTAACCACTGAAACATCAACTGGTGGAACATCTGTTAAACACTCTACTGTTACTGGTACTGGATTACTTGCTGTTGGATTCGTATCATCATTAATCGTAATTGTTTGCATCACATCTATGTTATTTCCACAGTCGTCAGCGATGTTATACGTTCTGGTGATTACCTCAGGACAAGTATTCCCGTCTGAGACATCACTTACGTGAGTTACAGTTGGAGTAACAGTACAGTTATCAGCTTCATCTGTAATTAAGGTAACATCTGCTGCTGGAACATCTCCGATACATTGAACTGTTAAATCAGCTGGTGCTGTTCCGGTTGGATTAATGTCATCATTAATCGTAATGGTTTGAACTACGTCGATGTTGTTTCCACAGTCATCTGCAATGTTGTAGGTTCTTGTGATTACCTCAGGACAAGTATTCCCGTCTGAGACATCACTTACGTGAGTCACAATTGGATTTACTGTACAGTTATCTGCTTCATCCGTAATTAAGGTTACATCTGCTGCAGGAACATCTCCGACACACTGAACTGTTAAATCAGCTGGTGCTGTTCCTGTTGGCGCTATATCATCATTAATCGTAATCGTTTGAACTACGTCGATGTTGTTCCCACAGTCGTCAGCGATGTTATACGTTCTGGTGATTATCTCAGGACAAGTATTCCCGTCTGAGACATCACTTACGTGAGTTACAGTTGGAGTAACAGTACAGTTATCTGCTTCATCTGTAATTAAGGTAACATCTGCTGCTGGAACATCTCCGATACATTGAACTGTTAAATCAGCTGGTGCTGTTCCGGTTGGATTAATGTCATCATTAATCGTAATCGTTTGAACTACGTCGATGTTGTTTCCACAATCATCTGCAATGTTGTAGGTTCTTGTGATTACCTCAGGACAAGTATTCCCGTCGGAAACATCACTTACGTGAGTCACAATTGGATTTACTGTACAGTTATCTGCTTCATCTGTAATTAAGGTTACATCTGCTGCTGGCACATCTCCGATACACTGAACTGTTAAATCAGCTGGTGCTGTTCCTGTTGGATTAATATCATCATTAATCGTAATGGTTTGAACTACGTCGATGTTGTTTCCACAATCATCTGCAATGTTGTAGGTTCTTGTGATTACCTCAGGACAAGTATTCCCGTCGGAAACATCACTTACGTGAGTTACAGTTGGAGTAACAGTACAGTTATCTGCTTCATCTGTAATTAAGGTAACATCTGCTGCTGGAACATCTCCGATACATTGAACTGTTAAATCAGCTGGTGCTGTTCCGGTTGGATTAATATCATCATTAATCGTAATTGTTTGAACTACGTCGACGTTGTTTCCACAATCATCTGCGATGTTGTAGGTTCTTGTGATTACCTCAGGACAAGTATTTCCATCTGAAACATCACTTACGTGAGTTACAGTTGGATTTACTGTACAGTTGTCTGCTTCGTCAGTAATCAAGGTAACATCTGCTGCTGGAACATCTCCGATACATTGAACTGTTAAATCAGCTGGTGCTGTTCCGGTTGGATTCGTATTATCATTAATCGTAATCGTTTGAACTACGTCGATGTTGTTTCCACAATCATCTGCGATGTTGTAGGTTCTTGTGATTACCTCAGGACAAGTATTCCCGTCTGAGACATCACTTACGTGAGTCACAATTGGATTTACTGTACAGTTATCTGCTTCATCCGTAATTAAGGTTACATCTGCTGCAGGAACATCTCCGATACACTGAACTGTTAAATCAGCTGGTGCTGTTCCAGTTGGCGCTATTAAATCATTGATGGTAATGGTTTGTGTACACGTTACGGTCACTCCACAAGTATCTGCTACTTGGTAAGTTCTCGTAACTACCTCTGGACAAGTATTTCCATCTGACACTTCACTTAATAAAGTAAATGAAGCTGGATCAACCGCCGCCCCATTTGCTGGAATCGTCACTGAACCACCCGCTGTTATGAAGGCATTATAATCTGCATACGCGGGTTGTTCTGTAATATCACAAGTGGCTGTTAAAGCACCTGGACATGTTAATCCTGTTATAGAAGGCGTAACTGTGATGGTCATTTGATCAGAGTTTGTACACCCTGCCAAGTTCGCTGTAACCGTGTAAGTTGTTGTTCCTACTGGAGGGGTAAAGGCTGCTCCATCGGTTACTCCATTGTCCCAAGTAACTGTTGCTCCATCTGGGTTAATGGCATTAAGCGTTGTTGTCGCTCCTTCACATAGTACCTGATCGGCTCCCGCATCGATTGCTGGTGGATTTGGATCTGTAAGGGTCATCGTTACATTCTCTGTGGTGTTACACGCTGGACAGTCTACATCTGACACGGTATAATCTGTATAAGATCCTGCTGGCAATCCTGTAATTACATATTCTCCTGCTGCATCTGTGGTGATGTTAGCGTCTGCTCCTCCATCATAACTGAAGATATAATCAGTGTTTGCATTTAAACCTGAGATAGTAATTGTTCCGTCACTTGCTCCACATGCTGTTGGGTCAGTACTTGAAACTGTAAATGTCGGAGTGTATGAATCTACAGTAATTGTATGTGTTACATTAATGCTGTTTCCACAGTCATCTGTCACGCTATAAATACGTGTAATAACTTCTCCGTTACATGTGTTGTTGTCTGAACTTTCTGATACAAATGTAACTGTTGGGTTTACCGTACAGTTATCTGCTGCATCTGTAACCACAGTAACTGCAACTGGTGGAACATCTGTTAAACATTCTACCGTGACCGGCGCTGGGTTACTTGCTGTTGGGTTGGTATTATCATCAATCGTAATCGTTTGAACTACGTCGACGTTGTTTCCACAATCATCTGCGATGTTGTAGGTTCTTGTGATTACCTCAGGACAAGTATTCCCGTCTGAGACATCACTTACGTGAGTCACAATTGGATTTACTGTACAGTTGTCTGCTTCGTCAGTAATCAAGGTAACATCTGCTGCTGGAACATCTCCGATACATTGAACTGTTAAATCAGCTGGTGCTGTTCCGGTTGGATTCGTATTATCATTAATCGTAATGGTTTGAACTACGTCGATGTTGTTCCCACAGTCATCTGCAATGTTGTAGGTTCTTGTGATTACCTCAGGACAAGTATTCCCGTCGGAAACATCACTTACGTGAGTTACAGTTGGAGTAACAGTACAGTTATCTGCTTCGTCAGTAATTAAGGTTACATCTGCTGCTGGAACATCTCCGATACATTGAACTGTTAGGTCAGCTGGTGCTGTTCCGGTTGGCGCTATTAAATCATTGATGGTAATGGTTTGTGTACACGTTACGGTCACTCCACAAGTATCTGCTACTTGGTAAGTTCTCGTAACTACCTCTGGACAAGTATTTCCATCTGACACTTCACTTAATAAAGTAAATGAAGCTGGATCAACCGCCGCCCCATTTGCTGGAATCGTCACTGAACCACCCGCTGTTATGAAGGCATTATAATCTGCATACGCGGGTTGTTCTGTAATATCACAAGTGGCTGTTAAAGCACCTGGACATGTTAATCCTGTTATAGAAGGCGTAACTGTGATGGTCATATGATCAGAGTTTGTACACCCTGCCAAGTTCGCTGTAACCGTGTAAGTTGTTGTTCCTACTGGAGGGGTAAAGGCTGCTCCATCGGTTACTCCATTGTCCCAAGTAACTGTTGCTCCATCTGGATTAATGGCATTAAGCGTTGTTGTCGCTCCTTCACATAGTACCTGATCGGCTCCCGCATCGATTGCTGGTGGATTTGGATCTGTAAGGGTCATCGTTACATTCTCTGTGGTGTTACACGCTGGACAGTCTACATCTGACACGGTATAATCTGTATAAGATCCTGCTGGCAACCCTGTAATTACATATTCTCCTGCTGCATCTGTGGTGATGTTAGCGTCTGCTCCTCCATCATAACTGAAGATATAATCAGTGTTTGCATTCAAACCTGAGATGGTAATTGTTCCGTCACTTGCTCCACATGCTGTTGGGTCAGTACTTGAAACTGTAAATGTCGGAGTGTATGAATCTACAGTAATTGTATGTGTTACATTAATGCTGTTTCCACAGTCATCTGTCACGCTATAAATACGTGTAATAACTTCTCCGTTACATGTGTTGTTGTCTGAACTTTCTGATACAAATGCAACTGTTGGGTTTACCGTACAGTTATCTGCTGCATCTGTAACCACTGAAACATCAACTGGTGGAACATCTGTTAAACATTCTACTGTTACTGGTGCTGGGTTACTTGCTGTTGGGTTGGTATTATCATCAATCGTAATCGTTTGAACTACATCAATGTTGTTTCCACAGTCATCTGCAATGTTGTAGGTTCTTGTGATTACCTCAGGACAAGTATTCCCATCTGAGACATCACTTACGTGAGTCACAATTGGATTTACTGTACAGTTATCTACTTCATCCGTAATTAAGGTTACATCTGCTGCTGGAACATCTCCGATACATTGAACTGTTAGGTCAGCTGGTGCTGTTCCGGTTGGATTCGTATTATCATCAATAGTAATCGTTTGAACTACGTCAGTGCTATTACCGCAATCATCCGTAATTCTATACGTTCTTGTAATTACCTCAGGACAAGTATTCCCATCTGAGACATCACTTACGTGAGTCACAATTGGATTTACTGTACAGTTATCTGCTTCATCCGTAATTAAGGTTACATCTGCTGCTGGCACATCTCCGATACATTGAACTGTTAGGTCAGCTGGTGCTGTTCCGGTTGGCGCTATTAAATCATTGATGGTAATGGTTTGTGTACACGTTACGGTCACTCCACAAGTATCTGCTACTTGGTAAGTTCTCGTAACTACCTCTGGACAAGTATTTCCATCTGACACTTCACTTAATAAAGTAAATGAAGCTGGATCAACCGCCGCCCCATTTGCTGGAATCGTCACTGAACCACCCGCTGTTATGAAGGCATTATAATCTGCATACGCGGGTTGTTCTGTAATATCACAAGTGGCTGTTAAAGCACCTGGACAAGTTAATCCTGTAATAGAAGGCGTAACTGTTATGGTCATTTGGTCAGAATTTGTACATCCTGCCAAGTTCGCTGTAACCGTGTAAGTTGTTGTTCCTACTGGAGGGGTAAATGCTGCTCCATCGGTTACTCCATTGTCCCAAGTAACTGTTGCTCCATCTGGATTAATGGCATTAAGGGTTGTTGTCGCTCCTTCACAAAGCACCTGGTCCACTCCCGCATTAATTGCTGGTGGATTTGGGTCTGTAAGGGTCATGGTTACATTTTCTGTGGTGTTACACGCTGGACAGTCTACATCGGATACGGTATAATCTGTATAAGATCCTGCTGGCAATCCTGTAATTACATATTCTCCTGCTGCATCTGTTGTGATGTTGGTATTCGCTCCTCCATCATAACTAAAGATATAGTCAGTGTTTGCATTCAAACCAGAGATAGTAATTGTTCCGTCACTTGCTCCACATGCTGTTGGGTCAGTACTTGAAACTGTAAATGTCGGAGTGTATGAATCTACAGTAATTGTATGTGTTACATTAATGCTGTTTCCACAGTCATCTGTCACGCTATAAATACGTGTAATAACTTCTCCGTTACATGTGTTGTTGTCTGAACTTTCTGATACAAATGCAACTGTTGGGTTTACCGTACAGTTATCTGCTGCATCTGTAACCACAGTAACTGCAACTGGTGGAACATCTGTTAAACATTCTACCGTGACCGGCGCTGGGTTACTTGCTGTTGGGTTGGTATTATCATCAATCGTAATCGTTTGAACTACGTCGACGTTGTTTCCACAATCATCTGCGATGTTGTAGGTTCTTGTGATTACCTCAGGACAAGTACTCCCGTCTGAGACATCGCTTACGTGAGTCACAATTGGATTTACTGTACAGTTATCTGCTTCATCCGTAATTAAGGTGACATCTGCTGCAGGAACATCTCCGATACATTGCACTGTTAAATCAGCTGGTGCGGTTCCGGTTGGGTTCGTATCATCATTAATCGTAATCGTTTGAACTACGTCGATGTTGTTCCCACAATCATCTGCGATGTTGTAGGTTCTTGTGATTACCTCAGGACAAGTATTTCCGTCGGAGACATCACTTACGTGAGTTACAGTTGGAGTAACAGTACAGTTATCAGCTTCATCTGTAATTAAGGTAACATCTGCTGCTGGAACATCTCCGATACATTGCACTGTTAGGTCAGCTGGTGCTGTTCCGGTTGGATTCGTATTATCATCAATAGTAATCGTTTGATCCACGTCAGTGCTATTACCGCAATCATCCGTAATTCTATACGTTCTTGTAATTACCTCAGGACAAGTATTTCCGTCTGAGACATCACTTACGTGAGTTACAGTTGGTGTAACAGTACAGTTATCAGCTTCATCCGTAATAAAGGTTACATCTGCTGCCGGCACATCTCCGATACATTGCACTGTTAGGTCAGCTGGTGCGGTTCCGGTTGGATTCGTATTATCATCAATAGTAATCGTTTGATCCACGTCAGTGCTATTACCGCAATCATCCGTAATTCTATACGTTCTTGTAATTACCTCAGGACAAGTATTTCCGTCTGAGACATCACTTACGTGAGTTACAGTTGGTGTAACAGTACAGTTATCAGCTTCATCCGTAATTAGTGCCACATTTGCGGCAGGTACATCACCAATACATTGAACTGTTAAATTCGCTGGAGCCGTTCCTGTAGGTGGAATAATATCATTAATGGTGATGGTTTGCGTACACGTTTCTGTATTTCCACAATCATCTTCAATTTGATAAGTACGCGTAATCACCTCAGGACATGTATTTCCATCAGAAACCTCACTAAGCAAAGTAAAAGTAGCGGGAAGCACTGAAGCCCCTCCAGTTGTAGAAGCTGAGCCACCTGCCGCTTGGAAAGCCGCAAAGTTTGCATAAGCAGGTTGTTCAGAAATATCACACACTGCAGTTAAAGCAGGTGGACAATTTATGGTTAGCACTGCATTAATTATTGTAATTGTAAATGATGTTTCATTTTCACAAAACGGAGCTACAGTAGCTCTATCATAAATATATAAAGTAGTTGTTGCAGAAATCACATCACCAGGATTGTATTGCGTACCCGTACCATTCATTCCTGTATAATACGCTTCATTCCCTGTCAAATTAACACCTGTAATTGCAGGCAGTGTATAAGGGCTACATTGAGTTACATCAGCAACAGGGTCGATCACTGGAGAAGGATCTACAGTAATACATACCGTTGTATCATAGTCACATCCAAAATTATCTGTTACTTCAAAAGTATAACATGCATTACCTGTTGAAGTAGGTTCAACAGTAATAGGATTTGTACCACCAACTATTGTAGGGTCAGCTTGCCATCCTTCAGTAACAATTGTCGGTGTAAATGTAATTGCGGGTGGCAGAATAGCTGGATCGAAGTTCAGGCTCCAGTCAAAAATGAATCCGTTATCACTTCCCAAATGGTCTGTAATAATTAAGGTCCAGTCTCCATTTAAATCGCAACCTATCAATCCTCCCATAGAGTTTGCAGACTCATATGAACCAGCTGGCAAACTTACACCACCAGTTCCGTTAGCGACTAGTGTTCCATTTGTAGCTGTTGGATCAAAACAGTAATTGTATCCTACCCCTTGAACCGTAGGTTGCCCATCATCATCAACAGGTTCTCCAAGAAATGTACTAGACCCTCCAGGATAATCTTTTAAAGAAACAGTCTGCCCGTTTGGACATTCAATAACGATATCTAAATCTCCCAAATAAGAATGTTCAATATCAAGACATATAGATACAATATCACTAATGTTGGTAACAGATTGAGTTGCTCCATAGCAATCTATATTAACACTCGTTTCATAAGAAACTCCAGAGCCATCTGGTAGAGATATAGGTGGAAAATTAGGTTGATCACATGTTTTTTCATAAGTTACAGGAGTAACCACACCGTTAAAACTTGCTTGTTCCCCCAAACATATAGGGTCTGGATTTCCTATAGTACCAGAGAAATTTGGTGTTGTAGAAACTCGGATTTCTTGATCTATATCATTAGCGTTAGAACAACCTTGGACATCTTCAATTTCAAGCTGTACAATATATGCACCCTCAGTTGTATAAGTATGTGTAACACTTTGTCCCACAATAGCAGGGCCATCTTGCGTGCTCCATGTAAAGGTAGAAGTCGCATCAGATTGTGCGTAGGAGGTATTATTATCTGGATAAACTCCAGTTCCATTCATGGTTACTGCAGTCCCTTGACAGATTCTAATAATTCCATCTCCATCAGGAGCAGGAGAAAAAATTGCGTTCGCAATAACATCCTGACAAGGTTGAGTACAAGCGATGTTAGCACTCCAACCGGCATTATTCACAGACCCATCAGATGTAAAAACAAAAGTCAAACACCCAGAAGCATTACTTGTCGTTGCAGCAACAAAGCCTGGACCTGTGGTTCCTGTATAAGATCCTAATGTAGGAGCAGCGGTACTATTTCCGTCATAAATCGTCAACATATCCCAGCTGTTCTCACTATCGAAAAACGTAAAATCTGCTGTTAACTTCCCTCCATTATCTGGACAGATGGTATAGGTCAAATTTTCACTACCACTATAACCCCCTCCATTTCCTCCGGAGTCATAAAAGGTACCACTACATGTTGAAATAGAACCCCCATTGGTCATATTGTAATTTTGCGCTTGTAGGATATTCATTCCTAAAAATAGGAACAGCAATGTCATTGCTAATTTAGCATGTTTCATATAAAAGTTTTAGCTTTAGTAGTTTTGTAAAAGATGGCTTACCTGTTTCTCACTTGTTTATTAATGTATTCGTTGGATTGAATAACAATGATCGTGTTATCGCTCGCATCTAAACGAAAAACACCTTTCTCAATCCCGGGAAAAGAATACAGTAAAAAATTGAAATCATCAGCTTTAGCTGCTGTTGCAAACTCACTTGGAGTAATTTCATTTTTCATGTATAAGATTTGTGGTAAAACTGGTAATTGATTGAATTTCACAATAGCAACCGTATCAATTTTGTACCCTTCTGTTGATTTAATTTTTAGGTACTCAATCAATCCTGGGTTATCCGATATACTTGATTGGTATTTTTGATCTCCTAAAAATTCTTTAACAAGTTGATCAGCAGATGGTGATTGGGCGTTTAATTGTATAGAAATAAAAAAAGTAAATAGTAACAATGCACACGTTGTTATCTGTTTCATAAATGTAGTTTTGTGTTTAACAAGCTTTTAACGCTATTCAACTTTTAAAGTTGCTTAGAATTAAGTTTTTATCGATAAAAAAACATTACATTTTTATGAACAACATGTTAAAAACAATTTCAAAAAACTGATAATCAAGAGGGTTAACCCCTCATTTTATTTGGTGTTTTTTCTGACTTTTATTTTAAAATTTTAAAAAATAAAAATAATGACATTTATAAACCTTTAAAAATTAACTAAAAGAACATTTCTCCTTATCTAATTCTGTTTCCACTGTGTAATGGCTAAATTGATTATCCTTTAATATAGTTTTAACCTTATCTTTTACTTCAATAATCTCATCAAACTTGTTTATATGTTCTAATTTTAAATGTGTCGTAAATACATGGTTCTCTCCATCTAAAGACCAGCAGTGCGTATGATGCATCGACTGAACGTTGGGGAGATTAATAATTTCTTTTCTTATTTTACTTAAATCAATCTCTTTAGGCATTCCTTGTAAAAAGAAATAAAGTGTTTCTTTTAATCGTCCAATTACTCCGTAAAGAATATAAGCTGTAATGGCCAAAGATAAAATGGGATCAATATATGGTGTTGGATAAAAATAAATAACTATCGCGGCAATTAAAACAGCAACCCAACCTAAGACGTCTTCTAACATGTGCCAAAACACAACGCGTTCGTTTAATTTTGTTGAAGACCGCATTCGCAGAACAACAATACCATTAACAATTACCCCAACAACTGCAAAAGCAATCATTCCAAGCGCATCAGAATCTTCTGGATAAATAAGTCGATCGATGGCAGCATAAATAACAAATCCGGAACCCACCATCAAAATCAAACTATTAATTAATGCACCTAATAAAGAATATCGTGCATAACCAAAAGAGAACTTTTTATCGGCTGATTGTTTTGATTTTTTCTCTAGATACCACGCAGAACCTAAGGATAAACTATCGCCTAAATCATGAATTGCATCAGAAATAATTGCAACACTATTAACGTAAATTCCACCAATAATTTCGAAAATTGAAAAACCTAAATTCATCCAAAAAGCCAGTTTTAGGTTTTTGGTAGAAGAGTGATCATGCGAATGATTGTGAGCCATAATTAGCTGTATATTATTTATTTTGTCTTATCTCAAATATACTTAAAATATGATCAAAAAGAATTGTAAAAAAACTGTTCAATTGATCGACCTATTCAAACAAAGAAACAAATTCAAATTTTGATCCATCAAACAAACCTTTATCACTTAATTTTAATTGTGGTATAACCAACAAAGCACAAAAAGAGAGCGTCATGTAGGGAGAAGTTAATTTCGAGCCTAATTTTTTAGCTCTTTTGTCTAAGAACTCATAAAGCGCGGCAACTTTCTCACCATCATCTGTTGTCATGATTCCAGCAACTGGTAAACCGAGGACTTCTTCTTCTTTGCCATTGGCTAAAGAAATTCCTCCTTTTTCTTTAATTATAAGATTAATGGCCTTTTGTAAGTCAATATCGTTTGTTCCTACCGCAATAATGTTGTGACTGTCATGAGCCACACAAGATGCAATGGCTCCTTCTTTCAATCCGAAGTTTTTGATGAATGCCACTGCTGGTTCCGCGTCAAAATAACGATTAACAACAACAACTTTCAGCACATCGTTTTCAACGTCAGCTAAAAGCTCTCCGTTTTCAGGTTTTATTGTTTGGATTGTTTCTTTGGTTACTAATTGACCGTCTTCCACTACAATTACGCGGACAGTTTCACCAGTTGCAGGTACTTTCAATTGTGACAATTCAATAGGTTTACAATTGAAGTTATTAGGCACCTCTGCTTCTACTCTTGGGAATTTCACCTCATCATTTTCAAAAACAATTTTTCCATCGATAATGGTTTGACTAACATTAAAATCTTTTAAATCCTCAACGATACAGAAGTCAGCTTGATCGCCGATACGCAGTTGCCCCACATCCATTCTATAATGTTCAATTGGATTCAAACAAGCCGCTTGCAAAACATTAAAAATATCACAGCCTTTTTCAATTGCTCTTGCCACAAGCTTATTAATGTGTCCAACTACAAAATCATTAGGATGTTTATCATCGGAACACAACATGATTTCATTTGGATATTCATCAATTAAAGTCCACAATGCATCAAAATTCTTCGCGGCACTTCCTTCACGTATGAGAATCTTCATTCCGAACTTCAATTTATCAAGCGCTTCTTCTTTAGTAAAACATTCATGATCAGTTTCAATTCCCGCTTCGATATACTTCTTTGCATCTTCCCCCCTTAACCCTGGAGCATGTCCATCTACTTTTTTATTCAGGCTCTTGGCCAATTCAATTTTCGCCATCACTGATTCATCTCGAAAAAGCACACCAGGGTAGTTCATCATTTCAGCCAAGTAATTCACGCGTGGCAATTTGAACAATTCACGAAGATCTTCTAGGTCTATTTCAGCACCAGCAGTTTCAAAAGTTGTAGCAGGAACACAAGAAGGCGCACCAAAAAAGAATTTAAAGGGAGTTTGATTTCCATTTTTCACCATGTACTCCACTCCACTTCGTCCCAAAACATTTCCAATTTCATGCGGATCAGATATCGTAGCAACCGTACCTTGTTTTACCGCTAATCGGGCAAATTCAGAGGGAATTAACATTGAACTTTCAACGTGAACATGCGCATCTATAAACCCAGGGAGTATATATTGATTCGGGACATCATTGTGCGGTGTGATTGAATGGATTTTTCCTTTTTCAACTTTCAATATCCCTTTAATGATTTGTTTATTCTGTATATCGACTATGTTCCCTTTAAACTCTTGCATTTAATATTGTTTTAGGTAAAAATAAAAAATCAAAAGCTTTAGTCTATAAATTTGACAGATTAAATACTTTCTGCTTTTAAACACATATTTATAATTTCTTCTAAAATTATATGAAATGTCATTTCTTGGATTTACTAATAATTAGTTTTATTTTTACTGAGGCTCAAACAATTAATGAAAGCCCTAACTAAAAACTGATACTATGAAAACACTACAAATCACTCTTGGTCTATTACTTATTTCAAGCTTATTTGCATTTGACTTGGAAGATTATGAACATGAGAAGTTCATCGGAACATACGGACATAAAGCCAGTTATGCGATAATTATCAATCCCGATATGACCTTCACTTATATTGACAACACAAACAATAAGAACATAAGTATATCAGGAAAATGGGAGTATAAAGGCAAAGAAATCCACCTAAAAAGCAATTCAAGATCTAAAATAAGATCCAAATGGACCTTGATTAATAAAGACTCCTGTTTGAAATCTAAAAAAGGTTTTACCTATTATACATTGTGTAGGAATTGTGATTGAACTAAAAATAACACTCCAATAATTGAAATATAATCATTTCCTTTTCTCCAAATAAAAGATCGCTTCCAATAATTAATTGGAATTTCAGTCGTGATTAATAATTATTCCTCAAAAGAAACAGGTTCTAATCACGGTTTTCGCATCCACAAGCTGTGAGGAGTACGGATCCAAAATCACTTTTCGTAGTGGACTCATGCCCGGGCCCTACTTTTTCTTTTTTATAAAAGACTAGGTTGCATCCATCTTCTTTCGTTTCTAGGCCAAAAGTAACAGTATATTTATACCCATCACGTCCATAGGACTTCGAAACTTCCCCATGGTCAAAAATTACCGTTGCATCCTTTGGTGAAATCTGAATTGGCAAACCTAAATCGGAAGAAAAAGCAGAAAGCGCGCCCAATAAATCTTGTCGGCAAGCATCATTTTTAGTATTTTCTGTAATTTTTTCGTCTGGAAAAGAACATGATATTAAGCTACTCATCACGCAAAACAAAATTAATGTCATAGGGCTTCTTGTCATAGTGTTTTCATTTTATAGCAAGTTAATTAAATCAAAGAACCTAGACTTAAAAAAAAAAGATTCTTTTCAATCTATTAAAAAAAGGCCGATCACCGCAGTGTCGACCTTTTGAATTTTAAGTTTAACCAAAACGTTTCTCTGAACAGCATTCTTTTAACAACTAAAGCATCTGCTCTTCGCTCACAGTTTTCCTTTATATACTAATTCAAACCTCTGGCTTTAATCATCGGTGCAATTTCTGGTGCTCTTCCGCTCCAATCCTTGTACATTGCATCATAGTCTAAAGTGTTTCCAACTGAAAGAACCATATCTCTATAGTGTTGACCATTCTCTCTGGTCATTCCTCCATTCTCTTTAAACCATTGGTAGGCATCATGATGTAACATTTCTGTCCATAGGTAAGAATAATATCCAGCAGCATATCCACCACTAAATACATGAGCAAAATAGCTAGAACTGTATCTTGGTTTAACCGCATGAACCTTATCTAAACCATATTTGTTCAACATCGTTTTTTCGAATGTTTTCACATCAGTAATTTCACCTTGCGAAGAAATGGTATGCCATGCAAAATCAATATTTGATGAAGCTAAATTTTCTGTCAAACCATAACCTTGATTAAAAGTTCCTGCAGCTTGGATCTTATCTAAAAGCTCAGTTGGAATTACTTTTCCAGTTTGATAATGCAATGCATAATTATTTAAAACCTCAGGTTCTGTCGCCCAACTCTCATTTAACTGCGACGGGAATTCAACAAAATCTCTTGCAACCGCTGTTCCGGATAAACTAGGATACTTTTGATTGGCAAAGAAACCATGTAAAGCATGACCAAATTCATGGAACATTGTAATGGCATTATCAAAACTCAATAAAGTAGGCTCACCGTCTGCTGGCTTTGGATAATTACACACATTGTAAATCACAGGCTTTGTTCCAAAAAGGTGCGATTGATCAACGAAATTACTCATCCATGCTCCTCCTCTTTTACTCTCTCTAGAATAAAAATCTGCATAAAACAATCCTAATTCAGAACCGTCTTCTTCAAAAACCTCATACACCAAAACATCTTCATGGTATACCGGAATATCATCTCTCTTCTTAAATGTTATTCCATATAGTTTTTCTGCTGCATAAAACACTCCGTTTTCCAAAACAGACATCATTTCAAAATAAGGCTTGATCTCATTTTCATCTAAGTCATACTTTGCCTTACGTACTTTTTCTGCATAATAATTCCAATCCCAAGGCTCTAAATCACCTTTGATTCCATCTGCGTGCATCATTTCTTCAATCATCTTAGATTCTTCTTGCGCTTTTTCAATTGCTGCTGGAATTAAGCCATCAAAGAAATTACGGACATTATCCTTATTTTTAATCATCGTTTTTTGAAGGCTCCAATCGGCATAAGTTTCAAAACCTAACAATTGTGCTTTTTCAAGACGTAAAGTCGCCAATTTCATCACTAGGTCTTCCGTATTGTTTTTTTCACCACTTGTTCTGTTCCAAGCATTTTCAAAAACTTTTTGACGTGTAGCTCTGTTTGACAATGAACTCAACAAAGGTTGTTGTGTGGTGTTCAGGATAGGAATCCTATAAGCGCCATCTTCAGTTTTTAGTGAGGCCAAAGTAGATTCACTCAATCCTTCTAATTCTTTTTTATCTGTGATGATTAACGCCCCCTCATTGGTTGCTGCCAAAAGTGTTTTTCCAAATTCTGCTGTCAAGGAAGCTAAGTTTGAATTAATTTCTTTCAACTTTTCCTTCTCCTCAGTGCTTAAATTTGCTCCTGCAACAACAAAGTCTTTGTAGTATTCTTCGAGTAGTTTTTCTGATTCTGCGTCTAGTGACAAAGTCGCTTTTTGGTCATGCAGCTTTTTAATGCGCTCAAACAATGCTGAATTCAGATAAATTTCATCGTTCAACTCCGAAAATAATGGCGCTAACTTTTGATTTAATGCCTGCAAAGTATCATTGGTGTGTGCACCCGTTAAAGCATAAAACACATTTGCTGCACGACTCAATTGTTCACCACTTTTTTCCAAAGCAACCAAGGTATTTTCGAACGTCGGTTCTTCTTCTTGATCGATGATTTTCTCAATATGCGCTCTTTTCACACGAATTCCTTCCATAATGGCAGGCTCAAAATGTTCATTTTTAATCTGGGTAAAATCCGGTGCCAGGTAAGGCAATTCACTCACCATTACCAATGGATTATCTGAAAATTCTTCATTCATGTTTTCTGATGTTCTTTTTTCATTCGCTTGATCGCCACAACTCGAAAGTCCGACAGCCAAAGCAAACAGGATTAAACTTGTTTTTTTCATCTCAATACAGCTTTACTTTTTTTTATATTTTCCCTAAAGATAGTAAAAAGCAACACTCAAAGAACATTGAAATAATCTCCTACTATTCTTCACAGGATATTCCAAGAATATTTTCTATCTTTTTAGTCCAAAGAACCAGAAAAAAGTAAGTATCTTTCCCCGTTAAAAACAACAAAGTAATGACCAAGTACATCTCTTTCCTTACCTCTGCCCTGCTGCTCTTCTCGTGTCAATCCACAAAAGAAAGTAATGACAAGGAGGTGTACAGTTATTTAGAGCTTTGCTTTGAAGATTATTATTTAAATTATGATGTTGAAGTTACGCCTTTGCTCAATCAGTTTGAATTGCATTTATTGGAAGAAGGCCATTTATCCGATACCACAGGTCAAGCCTACAAAGCACTCTTTAGTTCTTTAGACAGTACTGATTACTTCAATCCTCCATTAAAAAAAGAGGACTTCAATAATACAATTCTTTATAAGAGTCCTTCAGACATCATGGCTTGTGCGACAACTGTTTTTTCAATTGATTCATCAGCGGTTTTGAACACCCAATTCTCGAAAATAGCCAAAGAAATCAGTGACAAAATCACCAATGAAGAGGAAATTTCAATTCATTACTTCTTCAATATATACCAAACCCGATTAAGCAATGCAGAAATAAGAATGCCTTATGTTAAGCAGTCAATCTTACTTTTGCTCTACCGATGGTATTTTAAAAGTAAATACGACAGGGAAATCCAAATAAAGGAAACACATAGAATCGAGTAGTCTTAATTTAAATGGTCAATTTTCAGATTCACCTTCCTATTTCAATTCAATAAGCTTATCTTTGTTCAAAAATTTACATTATGAGACTCGCTCAAATAGCTAGAAAATTAAAAGTAAAATCAACTGAAGTAGTCGCTTTTATTGAGCAAAAATTTGAGGTTCAAATCCCACACGCTCCAAACACTAAAATTCCTGATGAATTTGTTGGTGAAATTTTAAATCATTTCGCTCCAACTGAGATTGAAAACCATGTCGTTGAAGAAACTGAAAAAGAAGTACTTCCTTCAAAGGAATTAAAAGAGGAAGAAACGATTCAAACTCAAGAAGAACTAATTAAGGAATCAGCTGTAGAGTCAGTATTGGAAGCTAAAAAGGAAATACATGACGAGTCTCACCCTGAAGAAAGCACCCAAGAAACAGTAGAACTCAACATTGAAGACGGTGTAATTAAAGCACCAAAAGTGGAGGTTGAAGGAGTGAAAGTCATTGGAAAAATTGATTTACCATCTGATCGAGCTGAAGAAACAGAAGAAGATAAGCCGGAGGACGAAGAAACAACTGAAACAGAAACTTTAGGAGAACCTATAAACGAAGCAAATAAAGAGGTTCAAACTCCTAAGCCAAAAAAGAAAAGTAAAAAATCGAGTCCGAAAAAGAAATCTAAAAATCAGCTCACCTACGAAGAGGAAAAACTCAAAGCTCAAGAAGCCTACAAACAAGAGTTAGAAAAGAAAAAGAAACTCGAAAAACAAAAGAAGAAAGAGAATTACGAGCGTTTGATGAAGGAGCGGTCGGCACAAAAGCCAAAAAAGAAGTCCAGTAAAAAGAAAGCTCAACAGAAGGTGCAAAAAAGACAGGAAGAAAAAAAGCAAGAAGCTCCAAAGTCTTTATGGGGACGTTTTATTTATTGGCTTAACCACTAATTCATGTTTTCGAAGGAAGAACGCAAGGCTTTAAACGCTGCATTTTGGACCCGATTCAAAGAAAAAGCAGGAGTTAATAAAGGCGCAAATGGAAAGCGCATCAATTGGGTGAACTACCCAACACGTGTAAAACAAATTTACATTCGCTTGCATGCTGATACTAAAATCGCACGTTTTTCTATAGACCTACAAGATAAAGATGAAGGTGTTCGCATGCTTGTTTGGGAACAATTTGAAGAACTTAAAAAAGTGCTCGAGGAAGAAATGATTGTTCCAGGTGTTTGGGAAGAACTTGCGTACAATGCTGCTGGACAACCCATTTCAAGAATTTCTTGGACCCTTGATCAAGTAAATATTTACAAGAAAGAGGACCATCAAAAAATATATGATTTCTTCATTCCTTTACTCGTTCGATTTGATCGATTTTATTCAACTTACGATGACATTCTAATTGGCTTATTGAAGTAGGCCAGCATCAGCTTGAAAAATATTGGTGAAAACGATGTATATAAGAAACAAAACCGAGAATTTCTTGTAAAAATCGGTCTAAAATCAGCTATTTCGATTATTTTTAACCCACAATATTTTTATACCATGGCAATTTCAAAAAAAGAATTAGATTTCAATAAAAACGACGATGCAATGCGTCTTAAAATAGCACAACTGGAAAGAGAACTTGCAAAAGTTTATGAAGGAGGTGGAAAAGCAAGAATAGAAAAACATCACAACAAAGGTAAGTTGACAGCACGCGAGCGCATTGACTTATTATTAGACAAAGGTTCATACCGCTTTGAAGTCGCTGCATTTGCAGGAAAAGGAATGTATGAAGAGCATGGCGGATGTCCTGCTGGTGGAGTTGTAATTAAAATAGGATATGTTTCCGGTAAACAATGTATCGTTGTAGCCAACGATGCCACGGTGAAAGCGGGAGCATGGTTTCCAATAACAGGGAAGAAAAACCTAAGAGCGCAAGAGATTGCAATGGAAAACAATCTTCCTATTATTTACTTGGTGGATTCTGCTGGAGTATACCTTCCAATGCAGGACGAAATTTTCCCAGACAAAGAACATTTTGGTCGAATATTCAGAAACAATGCTGTTATGAGTTCGATGGGAATTACACAAATTGCTGCAGTAATGGGTAGTTGTGTAGCAGGAGGAGCTTACTTGCCTATAATGTCCGATGAGAGTTTAATTGTGAACAAAACAGGTACAATTTTCTTGGCAGGTTCCTATTTAGTAAAAGCTGCTATTGGAGAAAGTATCGACAATGAAACATTAGGTGGTGCCACAACGCATACTGAAATTTCAGGGGTGTGTGATTACAAATCTGAGTCTGATGAAGAATGCATTGAGACGATTCGTGAATTAATGAGTCAAATCGGAGCACCAAAGTCAGCTGGTTTTGACAAAATAGAAGGTGTTCTACCGAAAAAAGACCTCAAAGACATCTACGGTATTTTACCAAAAGAAAGAACAAAACCTTATGATGTTCGTGATGTTATAGAATGTATTGTTGATGATTCAAAATTCACAGAATACAAAAAAGAATATGGTCAAACCATCGTTACAGCGTATGCCCGAATTGATGGCTGGAGCGTTGGAATAGTTGCCAATCAAAGGTCCATTACCAAAAATGGTAAAGGAGAAATGCAGTTTGGTGGAGTAATTTACTCTGACTCTGCAGATAAAGCCGCTCGATTCATTATGAATTGCAACCAGAAAAACATCCCATTGGTTTTCTTACAAGATGTTTCAGGATTCATGGTAGGTTCGAAAAGTGAACATGGAGGAATCATTAAAGATGGTGCAAAAATGGTAAGTGCAATGGCCAATTCGGTGGTTCCAAAATTCACAGTTGTGATGGGGAACTCCTACGGAGCAGGAAATTATGCTATGTGTGGGAAAGCCTACGACCCACGTTTAATGCTCGCATGGCCGACTGCAGAATTAGCAGTAATGAGTGGAGCTTCAGCAGCAAAAACCCTAATGCAAATTGAAATGGCTTCTTTAAAATCGAAAGGTGAAGAGATTACCAAAGAGAAAGAAAAAGAAATGTATGACGCGATTAAAAATCGTTACGATGAGCAAATCAGTCCATACTATGCGGCTTCTAGAATTTGGGTAGATGCAATTATTGATCCTGCTGAAACAAGAAACATCATCGCTTTAGGAATTGAAGCAGCGAATTTGAAACCTGCTGAGAAACCATATAACGTTGGAGTAATTCAAACATAAAAAACGGAACAAATGCTCAATTGGCAATTTAAACATTATAATGATTTGTCATTAAATGAATTTCATGACATCATTGCGCTGCGTATAAAAGTATTCGTTGTAGAACAAAACTGTCCTTATCAAGAACTTGATGGAAAAGACAAAAAATCCTATCATTTAATCTGTAGGAATGGAATTGGTGACCTTGTAGGAACAATGAGAATTCTTCCTCAAGGTGTTGCCTATAACGATGTTGCTTTTGGAAGAATTGTTCTTGACGAAGAAGAAAGAGGTGAAAAAGAAGGACATCAAATGATGAAAGAAGCAATGGCTTTTTGTCTAGCTGAATTTGGCGATGTTCCTGTTTACTTATCTGCCCAAAAACATTTAGAACCATTTTACAACAAACATAATTTTAACTCAACAGGAAAAGAATACTTAGAAGACGGTATTCCTCATGTCGAGATGTGCTATACCCCAATTAAATAAAACAAAATCATGTTCAACAATTTAAACAAAGGCTTATTGTTGGTTTTAGGAGCTTCCTTAGTCGCTTGCGGAACTTCAAAAAACGACAAAAAGAAAATTAATGCAAATTCACCTTATACGATAAACACAAGCTATTTGGATAAATCAACTTCTCCGAAAGATGATTTTTTCCAATTTGCAAACGGAACTTGGATCAAAAACAATCCTATCCCTCCTTCAGAATCACGTTGGGGAAGTTTCAATGAATTGGACCAGGTCAATAAAGTGAAATTAACCTCCATTCTCAACGAAGCATTGACTGCAAACGCACCAAAAGGAAGTGACCTTCAACTCATTGGAGATTACTACAAAGCAATGAAAAACGAAAACGCAAGAGCCAAGTTTTCATTGGAGAAAATTGAAGAAGTCAAAAAAGAACTTGAACAATTCAAGTCTAATGAAGACATCCCGCAAACTGTCTTTTCTTTGAAGGAAAGAGGTATTTCAGCATTTTACAGTATTTACGTAGGTCAAGATTTAAAAAACGTTGACCAACATGTGCTTTATTTATCACAAGGAGGACTAGGAATGCCTAACCGTGAGTATTATTTAGACCGAACAAACCAACCCATTCAAAAGGAGTACATTAAGTACATGACAAAAGCTTTCGAATTATTTGGATTTGACCATCCTGCTGAACGTGCAAACTATGCTTTTGAATTAGAATTGAAAATGGCTGAAACAATGATGAAGCCTGCTGAATTAAGAGTTCCGGAAAACACCTACAATCCAATGTCAATCGAAGAAGTTCAAAAAATGAACAGGTTCATTGATGTTAAACGTTATATTTCTAACTACAGCAATGGTAAAACAAAGCAAGTTATTGTAGGTCAACCAGATCACTTCATCAAACTATCCACTATTTTCGAACTCCAAAATTTCGAAAGCATCCACAATTACATCGCGTGGAAAATGATCAATCATTACGCTCCATACATGCATGAAGAGTTGGTGAGAATCAACTTTGATTTTTACGGAACTGCTCTTTCAGGCAAGAAAGAAATGAAACCAATCAATGAAAGGGCAATTGAGGAAATGACCAACAAACCAGTCAAAACAGCACTGGCTAAAGAATTTGTTGCACGTCACTTCTCTGAAGAAGCAAAAACAAAGGTGAATACAATGGTAGACCACCTTTTAACCGTTTATGAAGAGCGTATCAACAATTTAGAATGGATGACTACGGAGACAAAAAGGGAAGCTTTGAAAAAACTTCATTCTATAGGACGAAAATTAGGTTATCCTGACGAGTGGAAAAACCTAGACGGATTAACCATCGATGGTGAAAACTACCTGGCCAATATAGATGAATGCAATCGTTTTTACTACAAAGAAAACATGTCTAAATTGTCAGAACCTGTGGATAGAGATGAATGGGGTATGCCCGCTCATATGGTTAATGCTTACTACCATCCCTTGCTAAACGAAATTGCATTTCCAGCAGGAATAATGCAAGCGCCATTTTTTGACATCAACGCTGAAGACGCTGTTAATTATGGAGGCATAGGAATGGTTATCGGACATGAGTTCACTCATGGATTTGATGATATGGGAAGTAAGTTTGCTGCAGATGGGTCTTTCACAAATTGGTGGTCGGAGACTGACCGTCAGAATTTTGAAGAAAGAACCGAAAAGCTAGGCGCTACATTTAGTGGCTTTTGTCCTATTGATGGTCACTGTGTGAATCCAGATTTAACGATGGGTGAAAACATAGCCGACTTGGGAGGAATCACCATGGCTTATTATGCTTATGCCATGACAGATGAGTATAAGCGTGGGGAGATCAAAGAAGGATTTACACCAGCGCAACGCTTTTTCATTGCCTATGCTCAATTGTGGAAAATCAATTATACAGATGCTGAATTGAAAAAACGTATCGCAACTGACCCACACAGTCCGGGGAAATATAGAGTAAATGGACCTTTAATGAATTCACCAGAGTTCTTTGAAGCCTTTAATATAAAAGAAGGTGACCCAATGCGTAAAAGTGCGCAAGAAATTTCTAAGATCTGGTAAACTAGATTCAAAGGAATGAAAAAATTAATTGTAATTGCAGGGCCAACAGCAAGCGGAAAAACTTCGCTTGCTGTGGCATTGGCAAAACAATTAAAGGCACCGGTAATTTCTGCGGATAGTCGACAGTTCTACAAAGAACTTTCTATTGGAACTGCAAAACCTAGCGCAGAAGAAATGGATGGTATTCCACATTATTTTATTGGATCACACAGCATTCATGACGCATTAACCGCAGGACAATATGAAAAGCAAGCCCTGGCCAAGACCGAAGAACTATTCAAGCTGCATGACTATATTATACTCGTGGGAGGCTCCGGAATGTTTATCAATGCTCTAATCTATGGTACAGACCAATTGCCACACGAACCAAAAGTACGTGAATTTTGGAATACCGAATTTAAACAAAGGGGAATTGAGTTTCTTCAGGAGAAACTAAAATCTGCCGACCCTGAATTTTTCGCTGAAGTAGATAAAGCAAATCCTGTTCGTCTCATTCGTGCTTTAGAAATCATAGAAATTACAGGTCAACCCTACTCTACACTTCGAAAGCAAAACAAGAAAGTTCCGCGTTATAATACGCACTACTTTGTCATTGATCACCCAAGAGAAGAATTATACAACCGTATAAATCAACGGGTCGACAACATGATTGAAGAAGGCTTGATTGCTGAAGTCAGAAAACACCAAGAATTTCAAAACTTACAAGCTTTAAATACAGTTGGGTATAAGGAAATTTTCGAATACCTTAATTACAACATCGCTTATGAAAGAGCGATAGAACTCATCAAACAAAACACCAGAAGATACGCCAAACGTCAACTCACTTGGTTCAGAAAGGAAGAAAATGCTATTTGGTTAACACCTGTCAATCAAGAAAGCATGATTCAATCAATACTTTCCACACTTTAGACCTTCCTTGGGTTTTGGCACTAAAAACCTTTGATATCAAAAATCATTTTAGTTATATTTGATGTAAACAAATCAATATGAAGCACATAATACTCACCCTACTGTTTTTCGGATTGACTTTTAGCGCATGTAAAAAGAAGGACATTGATTTTATCATGACAGGTCAGGTCAGCGCTTTAAATAACGGAGCAAACATCAGTAATGTGAGTATACAAGCTTATACCTCTAGTCTAAGTAACAACCTCCCAAAGTTAGTCGGAACCACAACAACAGATGCTTCAGGAAACTATGAATTAAAAATCGAACGATCAAAGTTTGAGCTTTTAACCCTCAAGTTAAATAAGGACAATTATTTCGAAGGCATAAAAACCTATTCTTTTGACGATTTGACCACAGAGCAAGAAAATGAAACTCAACACTCACTAAGTCCAAAAGCTTTTACTCACTTCATCGTCAAGAGCAACACAAACAATCAATTGAAAATTCAGAAAATTTCAGGAAAAACGGATTGTGAGGCATGTTGCGCAAACGGTATTTACATATACGAAGGACCAATAGACACCATTATAAGTTGCGCCAACGATGGTGACACCTACATGAAGTTTTATTGGTGGAAATATGGACCTGGAGGCAACAACGTTTTAGCGAATGGAGTTGACAGCATTTACAACAATGCCTTTCAGACCATAGACTACAATTTTGATTTTTAAAGCATTACATTATAGCCTTCAAATAAATGTGTACTCTTTCATAAAACACGAAATAAAATACACATTTTCTCCATTACATTTTGTCATTCAATTAAATATACTCTATCTTTGCACTCCAATTTAATGAAAAATTGGGAAATCGTTAATCTTAAGCCCGACGATTTAATATAAACATCTTTCAAGTTTTTAAGATTGCTTGGAATACAATTAAAAGTTGCCAATATGGCTGAAAACAAAATTATTGCTCAGGGAAATCCTGAATTTGACTGGGACGCGTTAGCTAACGAAGGTTATAGTCAAGCCCAACACGCTGAATACGTTGATACGTATGGTGAAACATTAACTTCTATCAATGAGAAAGAAGTAATCAAAGGAACTGTTGTTGCAATTTCAGACCGTGAGGTTGTTGTAAACATCGGTTACAAATCAGAAGGAGTTATTCCTATTAACGAATTTCGTTACAACCAAGACCTTAAAGTAGGTGATGAAGTTGTAGTATTTGTTGAATCTCAGGAAGACCGTAACGGTCAACTTGTTGTTTCTCACAAGACTGCACGTATGCACCATGCTTGGGATCGTGTTAACGAAGTGTTGAAAACTGGTGAGGTTATCACTGGTCATGTTAAGTGTAGAACAAAAGGAGGATTAATCGTTGATGTATTTGGAATTGAGGCATTCTTGCCAGGATCTCAAATTGACGTTAAGCCAATCCGTGACTACGACATGTATGTTGGAAAAGACATGGAATTCCGTGTTGTTAAAATCAACCAAGAATTTAGAAACGTTGTTGTTTCTCACAAAGCGCTTATTGAAGCAGAGCTTGAAGAGCAGAAAAAACAAATTATCTCTGGTCTTGAAAAAGGACAGGTTCTTGAAGGTACAGTTAAAAACATTACTTCATACGGTGTATTCATCGATTTAGGTGGTGTTGATGGTCTTGTTCACATTACAGATCTTTCTTGGGGACGTGTTAACCACCCAGAAGAGATTGTTCAATTAGATCAAAAATTAAATGTTGTAATCCTTGACTTCGATGACGATAAGAAACGTATCGCTCTTGGATTGAAACAATTACAAGCACATCCTTGGGATGCACTTGATGAGAACATGAACGTTGGAGATACTGTAAAAGGTAAAGTAGTAGTACTTGCTGATTACGGAGCTTTCGTTGAAATCGCACCAGGTGTTGAAGGATTAATTCACGTTTCTGAAATGAGCTGGTCACAGCACTTAAGAACAGCGCAAGATTTCCTTACTGTAGGTGATGAAGTTGAAGCTGTTGTTTTAACATTAGACCGTGAAGAACGTAAAATGTCTCTTGGAATCAAGCAATTGATGCCAGATCCATGGGAAGAAATTCAAAACCGTTACCCAGTTGAGTCTAAGCATAAAGCTAAGGTTCGTAACTTCACTAACTTCGGAGTTTTCGTTGAGTTAGAAGAAGGAGTTGATGGTTTAATTCATATTTCTGACCTTTCTTGGCAAAAGAAAATCAAGCACCCATCTGAATTCTGTAAAGTTGGAGAAGAAATGGAAGTAGTGGTTCTTGAAATCGATCAAGAAAACAGACGTATCTCTTTAGGTCATAAACAACTTGAAGAAAACCCATGGGATGTATTTGAAACTATCTTCGGAGAAGGTTCGGTACACCAAGGTACTATCGTTGAACAAAAAGATAAATCAGGTATCGTATCTTTACCATACGGTGTAGAAGGAATTTGTCCTGCTAAGCACATGCGTAAAGAAGATGGTTCTAATGCGAAAGTAGAAGAGCAACTTGACTTTAAAGTGATCGAGTTCAATAAAGATGCGAAGAAAATCGTTGTTTCTCACTTAAGAACATTTGAAGATGGTGAAGATAAACCAACTACTAAAAAATCTAGCGGTAAAGCTGGAGGTGGTAGTACTTCAAAAGCAATTAGTGATGTTAATAAAGGTTCTGAAAAATCTACATTAGGAGATTTGGATGCACTTGCAGCATTAAAAGAAAAAATGGAAGGAAAGTAATTTCTTAACATCTTAATACTAAAAGTCCCGGTTCATTTGAATCGGGACTTTTTTTATTTGATTCTCCGCCTTCTTAGCACTATGAATTTTAATGGATATCTCGCTTGATTGTCAACCTTTAAGTTAAAACCCTCAATCTGTAAGACTTTTATTGTAAAAAATGATATTCAAAAGATATATATAAAGATTTCTCGTCATCCCAATAAATTGGAATTCTGTCGAAAAGACAGGTTTCAGGCTAGGACAAATGGGAAAAAGAAGAAAAGCTCTGCTTTTCTTCTTTTTCCCTAACTTGACCCCACACGACTGTCCTTTCGATCATCCCAAAATTCTTTGATTTTTGGGATGGAGAAATCTTATAAAAATGTTACTGGTATAGTCGCGGAGAATCACTTTTTTATTTATAATTCTTTGATTGTTCAACAAATTGTATTTTTACTTGTTATTAATACACTTCTAAAAAATAACAACTATTTTTATATAAAATTAAATTGATTATGATCACCATCACAGCAGTATTTTTATTGATCTCAGGAATTTTCGCAGCCTTAGCAAAAGTGAGAAAAAACACAAAACCTAGCGAGTTTATCGCTGTATTTATCCTCGGACTGAGTACGCTTATCCTGACAAAAGACTACTTCTTTGATGGAAATGGACCAAATCAAACCATCACTTTCATTCTTATCGCAACACTTAGTGTGAGTTTTGCTCTTGGAGAATTACTGAAGAAAAAACAACAACCTATTTTCTTAATTATCCCCTTTCTTTTAAGCTTTGTACTCCTACTCTTTCCTGAATTGTCAACACATGAATACTTAAGTCGTGGCGTTGAAGATGTGTTTATATTACTGGGAATTGCTGCAGTTAGCGCCCTTACGCCAATCATCATGCATGTATTGAATTTGATGATCAAATATTTAACCGCAAAATTTAGTCCCATAGTGTGGAACAAAACGGATGCCCACTTATTAGAAAGCGCATTAGCTTACGCCTTTATTGGTGGAATTGCCGCTTTAGGTGGATTCCTTTTAGGAAAACTAGGCCTGTTAATTGCCGCTACATTCTTCCTTTCCACTTCCTTTATCGCACGAAACAGAACTTCTATCACTCCTAGTATTTTATTGAGTACAGGTGGAGCTCTATTCCTTGTCTCAGCCGCTTTTTTGATTATGGAACAAGCAGGATTTCAGGCTTTGGACCTCACCAACGGAGAAGTGCTTGAAGGAATTTTTATGGCTGGATTTATTGCAGTGATCTACGAATTATTTATTCGATTGGCTCAACATAGAAAAGGAAAATGGAGGGTTTTGTTACTGTTTAAAGCCTTGTTCGTTCCTGTGATGATCATCTTTTTACTTGGCTTTGCTTACACACAATTGGAACGTTTAGGCGGCGTACTCACATTAAGTGCTTTGCTCATTTCTTTGGGCGTACTATCACTTTTATACAGTACTTTTAAAATCGCTTCGAATATTATTGGCCTTAAATTAATTACTTTAGGATCAGTTTTACTTATTGCTCCTTTATTCTCACCTGTCCAGCAAAGCTCAGGTATCGATTTAGGTGCTTTAGGGATTTCACAAGATGAACAGAGTAAGAAGCCAAAAGCAGCAGGAAAAAGCTATCACGAAAAACTAAATGAACCAAATGGTCAAGACCTTGCCCAAGCAATTGGAAAATGGACAATTGATGAGGAAGCTTCAAAAGTATTCTTTGAACTAGGCCCTGTAGGTGGAAGAACAAGTGGAGAGTTTAGCGTCGTAAAAGGAAGCTTCAACGTCAAGGAAAACACTGCACAGTCTGAAATATCTGTGGCGATGCCCGTAAAGAACATCACGACATTCAATTCTATGCGGGATGAATCACTTTTGGAAGAAGAATATCTTCATGAAGAAAAACATCCTGAAATTAAATTCAAAGCAAAAAGTTTTACCCCGGAAGGAGATGCGTACAAAGTTGACGGAGAATTTACTTTACTAGGGGTCACCAAAGACTTATCGCTGACTTTAAAACTTGTCGGGATTGGTGAAAAAAATGGAAAGGAAATAATGGTTCTCTGGGGAAAAGCATCCTTGAACCGAACGGATTATGGAATGTCGTCTTCTGCAAAAATCGGGGATATTGTTGACTTTCATTTTGAAGTTCAATTAAAAAGATAGCACCGTTGGGGTAAAAAACATTACCGCAAAGTGAAGAGTGATTCGAACAAAGTTAAAAAGTCAAGTAGACTTTAAATAGCTGTAAAAGAACTTTTGAAACAAAGACAACTTGCATTCTACATTTCATTCACTACTTTTAAGCCAGTGAAAAAGCTGCTCCTCATACTCTTTTGTGGCCTGACTTTTATGAGTCAAGCACAGACTTTTTTTGAAAGTGATTCTGTTTTCAATCCAAAAAGAACTGCTTGGTCCAGCGGAATTATCGGTGCGGGTTGGACAGGAAGTATTCTCACCTTAAAAAAGGTTTGGTACAAAGAAAGTTGGACAAATGATTTTCACACATTTGATGATTCCCGACAATGGTTGGGTATGGATAAAGCAGGCCATTTTTTCACAGGACACATGATTACCAAAAACATTTCATCGGTTTACCGCTGGTCTGGTATTGAACGAAAGAAAAGTTTACTCATTGGCTCAGCTGTTGGATTTGGTTATTTGGCCAGTCTTGAGTTACTTGACGGCTACTCTGATGAATGGGGTTTTTCTTGGGCTGATGTTGGCGCCAACGCGCTCGGAGTAGCGTGGTACGCATGGCAAGATCTACTTTGGGAAGAACAACGCTTCAAACTAAAGTTCAGCGCCCACCTATCCCCTTTTGCACAATACCGTCCAAATGTACTTGGAAACTCCTTCTTTGAACGCTTATTAAAAGATTACAATGGACAGACCTATTGGGTTTCTATTACTCCAAGTCAGTTTCTAAATGCCTCATCAACATTTCCAAAATGGTTGAGTTTTAGTTTTGGATACAGTATAGACGAAAAGTTACACGGAGACCTTAATGTCTACAATTATGTGGATACACAAAGTGGAGTTAAAACCTTCCATGCTAAAAGTCAATACCTTTTCTCTCTCGACATAGATTTCGAACAGTTCAATCCAAAAAGAAAATGGATTTCAACTCTATTCAAAGTAATTAACCATGTTAAGGTTCCGTTTCCAGCATTGATTTTCAATGGAAATAAATTGGAGGTAAGTCCGCTTTATTTTTAATTTAACCACAAAGCCCGCAGAGTTTTTCGTAAATAAAAAGAGGAGAATAGAAAGTTCCCTCTCTGTTCTCCTCTATGTTTTTATCTCTCTGCCTAATTCTTCTATATGTAACTCTTTCTACTCCTCGTATCTTTTTAACAAAACTGCAGCAATGTGTCCTCCAAATCCAAAAGTATTGCTCAAAGCATAATCGACTTTAGCCTCTACTCCTTTCCCCACAGGAAAGTTATAACTGTCTTTACAACTCTCTTCGAAGTCCTCAACATTAATCGTTGGTGGAACCATTTGATCTTTGATGGATTGAGCACAAAGTATCGCCTCTACCGCACCAGCAGCACCTAATAAATGTCCTGTCATTGATTTTGTTCCACTCACCAACAATGATTTACGTTTTTCAAAAACAGCATCCAATGCTTTAATCTCACTAACATCTCCGTTTGGAGTTGATGTTGCATGCATATTGATGTAATCAACTTGGTCTGCGGAAATCCCAGCTTCTTCCAAAGCCAATTTCATTCCTTTAATTGCTCCTGCACCTTCTGGGTGCGTCCCTGTTAGATGGTATGCATCTGCAGCCATTCCACCACCAACAATTTCAGCAATAATATTTGCACCACGCTTTTTAGCATGCTCTAACTCTTCGACCACTAAAGCTCCAGCTCCTTCTCCCATCACAAAACCATCACGGTTCACATCAAAAGGACGAGAAGCAGTGGCATAATCATCATTTTTTGTTGACAAGGCTTTTAAAGAACCAAAACCACCGATGGTTGCCGCTCCAATAGGAGACTCTGAACCACCTGAGATAATCATATCTGCTTTATTCCAACGAACATAGTTAAACGCTTCGATAATTGCCGTAGTTGAAGTTGCGCATGCAGAAACTGGTGCAAAGTTGATTCCGCGAAGCCCGTATTTCATAGAAATTACACCTGCAGCGATATCCACAAGAATTCTAGGAATAAAAAACGGGTTAAAACGAGGTGTTCCATCTCCATCGTGAAATTCTTTCAATTGATCCTCAAAAGTTTGAATTCCACCATTTCCAGAACCCCAAATCACTCCAACTCTATCTAAATCTAATGATTCAAAATCTATTGCAGCTTGTTTTACCGCTTCGTCTACAGCAACCAATGAGTATTGCGTAAACATATCATATTTCTTACGTTCTTTTCTATCTAAATGGTCTTCCGGATTAAAATCCTTTAGCTCACAAGCAAATTGTGTCTTGAATTTAGAGGCATCAAATGTTTTAATGGGTGCAGCTCCACTTACTCCAGCAAGTGCATTTTTCCAAAACGCTTCAACTGAATTTCCAATTGGTGTTAAGGCTCCCATTCCTGTGATTACAACTCTACGCATAATATTTTAAGTTTTTTATTGCGGGGCGAATATAAGAATAATCAATTACGAATGATTCAATTAGGAATTACAAATTGTAGAATTACGAATGACGAATTTTGAAAATTTCCGCTGGTAATTGGATAGGCTCACAACTCTTGCTCAATACTCTTGCTCAATACTGTCTTGGGGCTTCCCCAAATTTCTCTCCGTAAACTCCAAGAAAATTGGGTCGGGTCATCCACTATATCTTTTTTTCCAAAAAAGGATGCCGTTTCTACCCCTAAGCCGAAAAAAGCATTTCTGCTTCGTAACTGGCAGTTAAGCACGGAAAAACTTTCCGATTCTAAAATTGAAACGAAGAAAATTTTATTGACTGCTTCCCCCTCCAAAGGGGGAAGCGCAGATTCTAACATTTTAGCTTGTGAAAACACATGCCGATTCTAAAATTAGTAAAGCGAAAAGGTTACTCCTTAAGTTCTTCAAAAAAAGCAAAGACTTAATGACAGAATGACGTAAGTTTACAATCGGAACACATTTTGACAAGCCCTTTCTATGAAAATGATTCAATCAGACAAAAACCGAACACTCGAGGCGCTTATTTACCCTTTATTGGTATTGATAGTGATGTGGTCTGTGTTTTTATTGGATCGTTATTTTCAATTGGGACTGTACAAATTTGGTGTTAAGCCACAAACAATGGAAGGCATCAAAGGTATATTCCTCATGCCATTCATCCATGGTCAACGCGACTTCTCTCACATCATCAACAATTCTGTTCCCACTTTCATCTTGTTAAGTACCTTGATCTATTTCTATCGTGAAATTGCATTACAAGTAATACTCTTTGTTTGGTTAGGAACTGGGTTTTTATTGTGGTATTTGGCAGTCAATACCCATTCTTACCATATCGGTATGTCAGGAGTCATTTATGGATTGTTTGGATTTCTTTTCATCAGTGGATTCTTTAAAAAGTATTTGCCCTTGCAAGCGATATCATTATTTGTTGCCTTTGTATATGGATCAATGATTTGGGGAATCTTTCCTATGGAACAAGGTGTTTCCTGGGAAGGACATCTTTCAGGGTTCCTTGTTGGGTCGTTATTGGCGGTTGTTTTCCGTAAAAAAGGTCCAGTACCTCCAAAGTACCGATATGAAATTGAAAAAGAAATGGGAATTGAACCACCAGATTTAGAAGGTCAATGGAAAGAAAATAGAAAAATTTGGGAGGAACAGCAATTGGCACGTCAGGAAGAAATTAGACAGCGTGTTGCAAAACTAGAAGAATTAAAAAGGGGCCAACCGGCTGATCCTGAAGGAAAAACAGAAAATAAAGAAAAAACCTCAACATCAAACAAAATTGACGTCAATTATCATTTCGTTCCCAAGAAAAAGAAAGAAGAGGAATAATGGCTAAAAGTTAATTCATTCAAAATCACTAATCCTACCATTTGACCGCATTAAATTAATATTCTACCGTTCAAGTAATAAAACTGAATTTAAGATCAAAGAATATATAAATTAGCAACAGCTATGAATTAGCAACATAAACCAACGTTTTTTTTGACTCCCATTTACTAAAGTAATTGGGAGTTTTTTTTATAATTCTAAAACGGGAGCATTCTTCACTTTTGTTTTTTCGAAGTAATCAGCCAGTACTTTACTACTCAATTCACCATCTGTGAAAATTTCGATTACTGCAGGTCGGTCATTTGATTGAATCGCGTAAAAGGCATCCAACTGATTATCGATTTCCTCCATTGAATTCGCTGCATAGTAATTAACGTTAAAAGCTTCGCAAATTGACTGTGCAGAAAAATTGTGTTTCGCCACAAAAAATTCGTCTCCATTTGGAGTGGTTTGAGGACCAGGAATAATATTGAAAATACCTCCTCCTCCATTATTGATCAAGAACACACGAAAGTTTGAAGGAACATGGTGATTCCAAAAAGCATTGCTATCGTAAAAGAAGCTAATATCTCCTGTAATGAAAGTATGCAGTTTATTTTCTCCGACAATGGCATTTCCAATCGCTGTGCTTGTAGAACCATCAATCCCACTTGTTCCTCGATTACAGAAGTAGGAAACACTCTTAATTGGGTCAAAAAGTTGAGCATAACGAATCACAGAACTATTTGAAAGGTGCAAGTCGCTTTGATCTGGGATGGTATCTAAAATCAGGTTGAAAACAGACAAATCTGAATAAGGTATTGTTTCTAGATAATCCAAATGATTACCCTGAACGAGATAATCAAGTTGTTTCCATTGTTCACCATAACGTGAATTGTTCCTTGAGAATCCTTCCTCTAAAAGCACATCAAAAAAATGATTTGGCTGCATTGGAATTGAATTGGTCAAAGACTGAAAAGTATCCATGAACTGGAATTCCTCACCGATTTTCCAATGATTTTTCGCTTGATATTTTCGTAGATAGGACTTGATTTTCTTGGAAATTACAGCTCCTCCAATGGTAATCAACAAGTCCGGCTGATACAATTCCGGATCTTCATCCAAGAAACTTGTAATGGTTCTATCGATGCAATGAACAAAGCTTCTGTCTTGTAAATTACTGGTGTTTTCAACCACAACAGCCACGCTTTTATCACTGGCTAAATTCTTTAACTGTTCATTTAAAAAGGCATTTTTGGGCATTTGTCCACACAAAATCATCTTTTTTGCTGAACTGTTCCATACATTACGCAGATGTTCTTTTTGAACACTGGTCAATTGGGCGTTCAATGCGAACAACTCAGTAGTTTTCTGAGGAAATTCTTTCGCAGCTTTATCTGCATCAAGGGTAGCATACAACGGTTCTGAAAAAGGAAAGTTAAGATGAACAGGTCCTCCTTTTAAAGACTTTGCAGTATTCATTACCTCATCAATGGATCTTTTATTGAACCATTTTTGATCTTTCGACTGTGGACTTTCAAACAAGCGTGAAGCAGCACAAATATGGTTTTGGAATACATTTTCCTGACGGATTGTTTGGCCATCACCTTGGTCAGTCCACTCGCTAGGACGATCGGCAGAAACCACAACCAAAGGAATATTTCTGTAAAACGACTCGCTTACGGCAGGATAGTAATTCAAAAGTGCGGAACCAGAAGTACACATCACTGCCACAGGAGAATTTGATTGCTCGGCCATTCCCAAAGCATAAAAAGCCGCACTTCTTTCATCAGGAATTACAAAACATTTAAAACGCTCATCATTGGCAAAAGAAACCACCAAAGGGGCATTTCTAGAACCTGGAGAAAACACAATGTACTTAACTCCATGTTGATAAAAAGATTCTACCAACTGTTGAACTCCGACTTTCTCACTAATTTTTCCCATTTCACTATCACTTTTCACTGCGAAGATATATTCTTTTTCTATACTTAAAGTTGAATAAACATAGATTTTTAGATAAAGACATAAATCTATTCCCACACTTTTATATAAAGAAGAAATAAGTTAGATTTGTAGTCAAACTACTAATTAACATGAAACTACTATTTTCTTTACTCCTACTATTGATTTCTTCTGGAATCACTTTCGCTCAAAATTCAAACTTTACTTCTACAGCAGAAGAACAATACCATAGTCAGATAGAAGCGCATAAAATGCCTACGACGACCTACACTTATCAGGCTGGCATTCCTCAAAACCAGAGCCATACCTTTGATTTATCCTTAAACCACTTGTTTTCTTGTTTTGGTATAGGATTTACATCTTCCCAAACGAATATAGACCCTGGACAATTCAAAATCAGTTACAGAACAAGAAACACAGGGAGAAATTGGTCTGAATGGATGAATACAGAAGCGGAATTTAGTCCAGATGAAACACCTACTGGAAAGTATTGGTCTGACGCGTTATTCACTAGTGATGCTACCAGTCAAGCTGAAATCCAAATTAAAGTTACAGTTCCAGTTGAAGTGAGTCATGTACAAATCGATTTGTTTGATGGAAACTACCAAGACGCAAAAGATTTATCTGATGACACCAACGATTCAAATACACCACAAAAAAGTACCAAAACAGCCCGTGCCAACTGTCCTGAGGCACCACAAATCATTACCCGGAGTCAATGGTGTGGTGGTTCTGCCGCCTGCTCACAAGTAAACGCTTGGTACAATCCAACGTATATCAATATAGGGCACATCGTTATTCATCACGGGGCATCTCCAAACACTTATTCTAGTGGACAAGCAGTTGTGCGTTCGTATTACAACTATCATGTCAACACGCTTGGCTGGGCAGATATTGGTTACAATTATTTAATTGACAAATATGGTAACCTTTACCAAGGGCGACACAATCCAAACTTTCCAACTTCGGACGTTAGAGGTGCACATGCAGGTTCGGCCAACAGCAGTTCCATTGGTGTCAATTTCTTAGGAAATCTTGATGTAACAATTGCAACCACTCCACAGTTAAACAAACTATATGATTTATTAGCGTGGTGGTTTGATTACAAAGCATTGGATCCTTTAGGATCTGCAAATATGCAAACACAGGCGTATGGTGTGCAATACATGGAAAGAATTACATGTCATCGGGACATTAACCCTACTTCTTGTCCAGGAAATGATATGTATGCAAGAATGCCAAGCATAAGACAAGCGGTCCAAGCGGTGATTGATGACTGTAATAATGTTGTTACTGATCAAGTCGCTCCATCAACAAATGTAACTTCCACTTACGAATGGCGTGGTCACGATTTTTGGACAATGTTTGACGACACTGATAACCCAGGAGGAACTGGTGTTGAAAAGCAATTTTACCAAGTTTTAGATTTTGATGGTACAGAATGGAGAGCGAATTCCGACAATGGATTTTTCAACGACAACTTTGACAACGCTATTCATTCAGAGTGGACAATTCAAAACGGGACTTGGGCAATCAACAACAACGCCCTACAACAAAATGATGAAACGATAGGAAACACTAATATCTATACAGAACTAACACAGAACGCTAGCCATGAGTTCCTCTATCAATGGTCGGCAAACATGAGTGGAACAGGTTCAAATCGAAGGTCTGGTTTACATTTTTTTGCAGATAATCCCACACTTAACAACCGCGGAAATTCATATCTAGCATGGTTTAGAGCAGACGACAATTCTGTTCAGATATACAAGGTAGAAAATGATGTGTTAAATCTTGTTGCGAATGTTTCCCACACCATCAACGTTAATACTTGGTATGATTTCAAAGTAACATTTTCGCCAACAACTGGTGAAATTATCGTTTTTATTGACAATGCCAGGGTGGCATCATACACAGATCCATCACCATTTACCTCTGGGAGCTACATTTCTTTAAGAAACGGAGATTCACAAGTTCACTTTGACAATTTAAAAGTCCGAAAAAGCAGAGATTTTCAAGAGAAAATAAGTGTTGGCCCTTTAGCTACGAAAGACAGTCGCTACGAGAGTCCAAACAACACTATTGATGCATGTAGAATAAACTCTTTAGTAAAAGATGGTGCCGATAATTGGTCTGCCCAAAACGCCAAAGCTTTTTACATCGACTGGACCGCTCCAACGACAATGGCAAGTGTAGTAAAACCATGGCAAACTGATGATTTCACCGTTGATTTTGATGACCAAGATAACGTGAACGGAAGTCAACTTCAAAAATCATTTTATCAAGTCATTGATTACGACGGTTCACATTGGGGAGCGAATGCTCAAAATGGTTTCTACAGTGATAATTTCGATCAAGCCACAATTCACCCTAACTGGACTGCAGAAAATGGAACATGGACTAGCGCAAATGGTCACTTAGAACAAACCGATGAATCTTTAGGAAACACAAATTTATACGCTTTTCTGAAACAAGACCTTTCCAATAGATACCTTTATGACTTCAACATGAAGTTAAGTGGAAACGGGAATAATAAAAGAGGCGGTTTTCATTATTTCAGTGACAATCCTACAGCCCCCAACAGGGGAAATTCATATTTCATTTGGTTTAGACAAGAGCTTCAAACGCTTGAGTTTTACAGTGTAAGCAACGACACTTTCATGCAACAAAAGGTCGTTCCAGTTAGCTTTAGTGAAAATGTTTGGATGAATATTAAAGTGGTATATGATAGGGTTACAGGAGAAACTTTTGTCTATAAAAACAACAAGTTAATCGGGGACTGGAAACACGATAACCCACTATTTTCTGGAGATTATGTTTCTTTTAGAAGTGGAAACAGCATTCTTTCCGTAAGAAATTTCAAAGTGTATCGTTCTAGATACCCATCAACCCAAGTTAGCATTGGTGATCCAACAAGTGATATTAGGTATCAAAATCCCGACCCCAACACTTATTCTGCAAAAGTAAAATCAATTGTGCAAGACAGTGCTCAGAACCTCTCAGAAATTTACCTATTAAATTTAAACATTGACTGGACTCCACCGGTCGGATTAACGCATGTTTATGATGGTTCAGGAAATGATATCGACACCTTCTACACTGCGAATGCCATTACTGCAAATTGGAATTCAGCTACAGACATCAACTCTGACATTTCTCATTATGAAATGAGTGTTGGCACTACACCAGGTGATTCCAATAGTGTTGCATGGACCAATGTTGGGAACACCACGAATTACACGCTCAGCAACTTAAGCTTGAGCGGTGGAACAATGTACTATGTAAACATTAGGGCTGTAAACAATGCTGGGCTATCATCAGGAATTATCAGTTCAAACGGACAGTTTTTGGAGTCTCAAGTAGGTCTTACAGAAGATGAAATCTTACCGTTTTATATTTATCCAAATCCATTTACAAATCAAATCACTATTGATTTCATACAAAACCTAAAGGATGTTACTTTAGTTTTATATAATGTTAATGGTCAGGTTATAAAAAATCAAAAAGTGAATCAAGTTGATCAAACTTCATATGAAATGAAAGTAAGCAATTCACTAGCGAATGGGGTTTACATTCTTGAAGTGAGGTCAGAAAGCGATGTTTGGAAGGTAAAGTTGATTAAAAGATAATTGATTTAAGTCTCTATTGTAAAAAAGGGAGAAAAGAAGGTGTTCAACCTGATCTTTTCTCCCTTTATTCACTCGAATAGCATGTAAGCTTATCGACAAAAATCAATCAATCTGGTCTTCTAAAACAGTTTTTTCATATAATCCTCCGCTTCTTCATCAGTAATCAACTTGAGTTTTAACAAGTAATCGATTACATTTTCAAAATCCTTGTCGAATCGAGCGCCTTCATAATTCCAACTGGTTTCGCTCAACCATTTTGTAACATCTTCCAGCTTTAGACCATATCTCCAAGCCAGAACTTGAGGCGTATTTTCATCCTCCTTCACCATTTTTGCTTTTTTATTTACGATATCCAGCATGGTTTGTAACTGTTCTGCGTATTCCTCTGCAACTTCAGAACGAACAGCAATCACAAAACAAGGCCAAGGAGTAACGACTTCATCGATGTAGCGACATTTTTCTTGCTCTGTATATGGGTGAGTTGTGTATTTTTCCCACAAAAATGCCTGTGCTTCGTTATTTTGCAAAGCCCAAAGTCCTCCGTAAACATCTCCAACACTGTTGAACCTCAACTTATCGATGTCCCATCCTTTTTGATCTGCCAGAACATATGCCATCAAGTGAGAACCAGATCCTTCACGAGAAATGGCAAAAGTTTTTCCTTCCAATTCATCTGTTCTTTGAATTGATTTATCATCAAAAGGAACATGAATTCCCCAATGCAAAGGAGAAGTTACATAAACCTGTAAGATTTTAGCATCTAAACCTTGTAAAATGGCGCGAGAAACTCCTTCAGTTAACAAAACAGCAACATCAATGGTTTTATTTTTCAATCCTTTGATCATTTGTCCTGTTCCTCCTCCCATATCTTCCCAATGCAAGGCTATATTTTCTTTACGAAAATCACCTTCTTCCATGGCTAATCTCCAAGGCAAATTGAAATGTTCAGGAACACCTCCTATTTTTAATCTCATTTTATTCTTCATTTCCTAAAAATTGTTTTTCGTATAAATTCTTATAAAAACCATCTTTTGCTAAAAGCTCTTGATGACTTCCTTCTTCCATCACACGACCTTGATCGAGCACAATAATCTTATCGGCACGTTGTATCGTTGATAATCGGTGAGCAATAACAATAGAAGTTCTTCCTACGGTCAGTTTCTCTGTGGCTTTTTGAATCATTTCCTCGCTTTCATTGTCCACACTTGAAGTTGCTTCATCTAAAATTAAAATGTGAGGATTATAAACATAAGCACGAATAAAAGCAAGTAATTGCTGTTGACCTGTCGACAACACACCACCACGTTCACCGATTTCATAATCGTAATTATTGGGTAACTTCATAATGAATTGATGTGCACCAACTGCTTTTGCAGCTTCAACAACTTGTTCTCTTGAAATGTTCTTATCTCCTAGCGTTATGTTTTGCATAATGGTATCAGAGAATAAAAACACATCTTGAAGAACAATAGATATATTTTTTCTTAGATAAGTCAAATCAAGGTCACGAATATCAGTATTTCCTATTGTGATGGTTCCTTTTTGGTACTCATAAAAGCGTGATAACAAGTTTACAATGGAAGATTTCCCGGCTCCAGTCGCCCCTACAAACGCAACTGTTTGGTTCGGTTCAATATTCAAATCAATGTCTTTTAACACCCAATCCTTATCCTGATAAGCAAACCAAACTTTACTAAATCGAATATTTTGTTGAAAATCTAACTCTTTAAGTTCACCAGCATCCTGAATCACCTCATCTCTATCTAAAGTTTTAAACACTCTTTCAGCACGAACAACTCCTCTTTGAAGGATATTGAATTTATCAGCCAACTGACGAATTGGACGATATAACATGTTTACCCACAAGGTGAATTTAACAATAGTCCCTGTTGAATCAGTGGCAATTGAAAGTCCTCTTGTCAATGACCATGCACTAAAAACAATTAAGAAAGCAATTGATAAAGAGGTCAAGAATTCGACTACTGGAAAGAAAATCGAATTCGCCCAAATGGTATCAATATGTGCTTGTCGATGACGTGCATTAATAGCTGCAAAACGTTTCTGTTCAATTTTTTCACGGTTAAACAACTGTAGAATTGACATTCCAGTAAGGCGTTCTTGTACAAAAGTATTTAACCTATTGACCTCCACACTTTCTTTTTGATAAGCTTTTTTCATTGCTTTTGCAAATATTCTTGTGGCCACAAGGAGTAAAGGAATAGGTAACAATACAAAGAAAGTCAGCATTGAATTTGAATAAAACATCCAAACAACAATGGTTATAAGGATGATAATATCTTTGAACATATTGATCAATCCTTGCGAGAAAATTTCAGAAATGGCTTCTAAATCTGAAACGATTCTTGTTACCACCGACCCAATTGGAGTTTGATCGAAGTATTTCATATTGAAGGACATCATGTGGCCAAACAACTTAATACGAATATCTTTAATTACTGATTGTGCCAGCAAATTCGCAAAAAAGGTCGTCATAAATTGGAATACCGCTTCAATAACCAGCATTCCAATTACGATTAATGTCCACCACCAAAGCGCCTTTGCATCTTGATCTTTCACGATGTATTCGTCCACCATATCACCAATTATACTTGGGCGTAGTGGAGAAAGAACAGCCAATCCAATTGTAAAAATGAACGCAAGAAATAAATACTTTCTATACGGCTTTACATAAACGAATAATCGCTTAAGAATATAAAAATCGAATATGGGTTTTTTAACTTCAGCCATACTGCAAAAATAGCCTGACAGATGAGATTTCCATACTTTTTACTTATAATTTATATGAATAACAACAGAATCTACACTTCTGTTCAACGTCAATTCAAAAACAAGCGTTAACTTTGTGTTTTACAAAAGATAATATGTCAAATAAAAGAGGTGAAATAGAAGATTTGATTTTCGGAGTTCGTGCTGTAATAGAAGCAATTGACGCCAGAAAGGAAATCAACAAGATAATGATTCAGCGTGGAATGGACAAAGCGCTATTCAAAGAGTTAAAAGAGGCTTTGGCCAATAAAAAATACACTTTGCAATTTGTACCTGCTGAGAAGTTAAACAGATTAACACAAAAGAATCATCAAGGGGTTATTGCATTTATTTCTCCAGTAATTTATCATGAGTTATCGGATGTTCTTTCAGATGTTTTTGAACGTGGAGATATACCTAATATTTTAGTTTTGGACAGAATTACAGACGTAAGGAACTTTGGTGCGATTGCAAGAACGGCAGAATGTTCTGGAGTTCATGCGATTCTTATTCCAGATAAAAACTCTGCATTAATCACTAGTGATTCAATCAAAACTTCTTCTGGAGCACTCCACAAGATACCTGTTTGTAAAACAAGAGATTTAGAAGAATCAGTGGCTTTCCTTAAAGAATCAGGTTTACGTGTGGTTGCATGTACAGAAAAAACACATGACTTTGTATTTGATGTAACATTAAGTGGTCCAACAGCAATCATTATGGGTTCTGAAGAAGATGGTATTTCACAAGCCTTATTAAATTTGGCACATCAGCGTGCAAAAATTCCACTTCTTGGAACCATATCTTCGTACAATGTTGGAGTTTCAGCAGGAATTGTTTTGTATGAAAAAATGAGACAAATGATATTGAGTTAAACAATTGACGATATGATAAAAGGCCGGGGATGAATATTCTCGGTTTTTTTTATTTTTAAGAGAATATCTTCTACACACTTATGGTGAAAGTAGTTTCAATCGCTTTTTGAAAAGCGTTAACGGTTCGCGCAAAGCTTTGCAACATTCTATTTTGATTGAAATATGCTCTTCGTGTTAGAACCCTATAAAATTGTAGCTTTATTTTATTCCCAAAATCAATGGTGGAACTTCTTCTAAATGTTCAACACGTTCAATGGTTGCATTGCTTTCGAATTTCTTTTCAGGATCGAACAAAACACCACGAATACCAGCATTTTCTGCACCAATCACATCTGCTTTAAAATCATCTCCAATCATAATGGACTCATTAGCTTTCGCTTTTGTACGGCTTAAAGCACCTTGAAAAACAAGCGGATGTGGTTTTGTCACTCCCACTTCTTCACTGCACAGAATATCATCAAAAAAATGAATAATCCCACTGTTTTCAAGTTTCGTAAACTGCACTTCTTTAAAACCATTGGTTATTATGTGCAAGCGGTAATTGTTGTTTTTTAAGTCCGTTAAAACCTCTTTCGTTGAAGGAAAAAGATGAGTTTGGTAGGGAGAAATTTGTAAGTAACGCTCCCCCATTGTTTTCCCCAGTTTGTCGTCATTCACCTCAAAACTTTTTAAGGTATCTACAAATCGACCATTTCTCAATTGGGTTTTATCTATTTTTCCAGCGCCATAATCATTCCAGTAACGGGCATTTACATCCCTATAGACCTTTAGAAATTCTTCAAAAGAAGCAGAATAATTATTCAACTTTAATTCTTCATACAAAACACGTAATGCGCTTTCAGAATTCTTATCAAAATCCCAAAGGGTTCTGTCTAAATCAAAAAACACATCTTTTATAATATTCATAGCATCAAATCTTTTATGAAATACGTTCCTCCAGTAATAAGGAAGCAATCTAGCGTAAGAAACAAGATGATCAGCGGAAATGTTTTGCGTTTGTGTTTATAAAACTTAGCGACAATAATTGAACCTAAAGGAATGGACAAAAAAAGTGGAAAGGCCCAACATGTAAAATAAATTCCAACCTTCCCTTTTAAATAGATAATACGCCTATTCATTTTGGTGAACTTTTTCTTCACTGGAATCGTTTTCCCTTTTCGTTCTGCTTTTCGCACACGTCGGGCATGTCTTTTTACAGAAAGTTGCATAAAATAATTACTGGCAAAGTAAAAAATGGTTGCTGAAATATACCCTCCAATTGAACAAGCAATAAAGGTTTCCAAGAAAGTTAAGCCTGCTGCTGGTCCCGCTATGGGAGCAAACATAAATTTCCAAGTACTAAAAAGTGTAAAGCTTATGTAAGTCCACATTTATATCCTATACTTTTTCTCCAAATGCAAGATCTCCTGCATCACCTAATCCAGGAACAATATAAGCTTGAGCAGTCAACTCTAGGTCTACAGCACCTACCCATACCTTGGTAGATTTAGGTAGTTTTTTCTCAATGAAATTCAGGCCTTCCTCTGTGGCAATTCCAAAAACCAAATGAATTTGTTTTGGTGTTCCGTATCTTTTCAACACCTGATAAACAGCAGCTAAGGAATTACCAGTAGCCAGCATTGGATCACTAATAATTAAAACCTTACCATCTAAACTTGGCGAGGCACAATATTCTACTTCAATTTCAAATTCGTCCTTAGATGTATGTTTTCTAAAAGCACTTACAAAAGCCGAATCTGCCTTATCAAAATAATTCAACAGTCCTTGGTGCATGGGTATACCTGCACGTAAAATGGTAGCCAATACAATTTCATCATCGCATGTATTCATCATTGCTTCTCCGAGTGGAGTAGTGATTTCTTTTTCCGAATACTTTAAAGTTTTAGAGAGCTCATAGGCCATTATCTCTGCGATACGCTCTAAATTTTTGCGGAAACGAAGGCGGTCTTTCTGTACTCTCGCATCACGAATTTCAGACAGAAACTGATTAAAAATCGAATTGGTTTTTGAAAAATTAGTTATCATGGTTGCAAATTTAGCTCTAAAATACCATGTTCTTATGAAATGAAAGGGTTAATCTTGATTTATTTATTCGACATGAATTAAAATCTATTCCGATCCCCTCTATCAAACCCGAATTGTTTTAATAAGATTTTTCCATCTCTGATCTCAAAGATTTCAGAAACAGAGAAGTGACAATCGATTGGTATTGACGTAGAAAAAAAGAAGAGGGTAGAATATTTAGAATGACTCGATTGGTTCAACCTCTACTCGTTTGAATTCGAAGGGCACATTAACCACACAAGAGAAGTCGAATCCAGCCTCCTTCATTTCAACATCTTCTTTGGTGTATTTCCAGACTACAACAACATCATGTCCTTTTTCAAACAAATCATTCATTTTATGCAATAAGAATAAAATTTGCTTTGAGGTTGAGATGTTGAAATACTCCATATTGAACACCAATTCTGTTCTCGTATTCGGTGCAGATGAATAAGCATAGAACCACTTCAAAACTGGAGCCCAAAATTCATCAGCAGGCTGAGGAATAGCTCTTCCTTGAATCAGCATTATTCCTGATTCTGAGTTAAAGTTAATATATGGTGTGTTGGCGGTTGCCGCTTTTTCTAAAACTTCCATTCACATTTACAATATCAAGTCCACAATATCATAATTATTTTATGTCTTTCCAGCTCTTTCATAAAAAACAGAATAAAGATATAGATGAATTGATTATTTACAAGGATTAAGTATTGTTTTTATTAGACAAATAGCTAAAAACCTTAAAAACCGCTTCTTTTTCAATATTCCCCAATTGAAACCCTGCCTCTAAAAACGCCATATTAAGCTCTTTTTCAAAGTAATACGACACACTCCCTATCATATGTACCTTAGATTTTAAATTTAAAGGCTGCAAGGCAGTTGTACAAAAATCTATAAATGAACGATTTAAAATTTTCTGAATCACAATTTCAGAACGAAATTTATGCGCAATTTTAGTCAATCCAGCAACAAACATTCTTCCATCCGATTCATAAATGCGATGCAGGACAGGCTTATGTTCAAAATAAGCATCAATTTCTTGTACGATTAAAAAAGGTAATTCTTTTCTAAAGTATGATTGAAGCAAGCGCTTACCGATATCGAATCCGCTTCCTTCATCTCCGAGCATATAGCCTAGACCTGAAGTTTGCTGAACGATTTTATGGCCATCAAAATGAGCAGCAACCGCTCCTGTCCCCAGAATCCCTACAACCCCCTCGGCATCGCCTAAATGGGCTACACAAGCTGCATAAATATCTGTTTCCACTTGTTGAACAAGCAGCGAGAATTTTTCTAAAAAACGGATGACTTTATTTTTGGCTTCATTACTTTCACAACCTGCGCCAAAAAAATAAACTGAACTACCTTGGAGTTGTTCCACTTCGATCAAATCTGAAATAACCTCCAGTTTACTGTCTGATAATTCTTGCGGATGCAAACCAACAGTCGTAATTGACTTTTGTTGTCCCGAAATATCATGAAAAACCCAAGTAGATTTTGTTCCACCGCTTTCAACAACTATCATTTAATTGTGTTTTAATACCAATCGAACCGGTAGCCAAGGTTAAATGAAACAGACAAAGGTGAAATGTCATTTCCTAGAATCGCATAAGGATCGTACAATCTTGTAATTACTTCTAAGCCCATATCAAACATCAAGGCACCACGAATAGGAAGTTGGTATTTCACGCCAATTGTCCCTCCAAAAGCGAATAACAATGAATATTGTGGGTTTATACCTGTTAATGGCTGCGGTGGATAATCTGCAGTTTCATAATCTTTGATATCATATTGACTATCCATACGGTAATCTGCGCTATAAGAACTCAGAATTCCTTTAATGTGTCCCCCAGCAAAAACTGCAAACCCTATGTCATATTGATTAAAAAGGTAGTAGCGTGTTCCCCCATCAACTGCAAAGTAAGATGTTTTAGCAATTAAATCAGCGTCTGCTAAGGAAGGAGTCACCCCTGGTTTCCCAGAAACAGATGTTTCACTTACATTTTTTACAGGCAACATATAAGCGGCGCGCACAAACAAAGTATTTTCAGGAGTTCGGGGTACTTCTAGAAAAATATTTCCTCCTATTCTATTAACGGGCAAATTTATTCCATGAAAAGTACTTACACCTCCACCCAATGAAAATTGAGCCACACTCACATTTGTTGTTGCGGTGAGTAAAAAAATCAATAACCCTATCCAATATCTTTTATCCATTTCGGTTTACTTTTTAACGTTCTTTTAAATACAGGACAACTTTCTGAATGAGCGCCTTTTATATAGCTTGTACTCATCAAAAATTCTTCCACAATCTTTTCTCCGGTAAATTTAAAGTTATTTTTAAACAACTTCGTCCACTCTTTTAGTGAGTACCCGATATGTTCATCTAACCATAAATTAAAACTACCATATTTTTTTTGAATCTCAATAACTTTTTGAGCATTATAAATCACTGCTTCGATTTTCCTCTTGTTTCGTACTATTCCAGCATTATTCATTAACTCCTCAATCTTCTGCTCATCGTATTGCGCAATTTTATTTACTTGAAAGTCATCAAAAGCCGACTTGAAATTCTCTTCTTTTTTTAACATTAAAGACCAACTCAATCCCGCCTGATTAATTTCAAGAATTAAACGGCCAAATAATTCATCATCGCTTGTTGTTGGAAAACCATACCGTTGATCATGATATTTTTTATCTAAATTGTTTTCGTTTAAATCTTTTGTAAATTCGCAATAATTCATTACTTAACTAACGTATGAATGAACAAAAAAGTTGTAAAAAAGCAATAAAAAATGGCAAATATTTTTGAATTCAATGGTTTCAAACCAGTTGTACATCCTTCAAGCTTTGTACACCCCAATGCCACTGTAACAGGGAATGTAATCATAGGTAAAGACGTTTATATTGGTCCAGGTGCTGCTATTCGTGGTGATTGGGGGAAAATTGTAATCAAGGATGGTTGCAACGTACAAGAAAACTGTACAATTCATATGTTTCCAGGCACTACAGTTACACTACATGAAGGGGCGCACATTGGCCATGGAGCAATTGTTCATGGAGGAATCATCGGAGCCAATTCTTTGATAGGAATGAATACGGTAATTATGGACGATGCCGTTATTGGTGAAGAATGTATTATTGGAGCATTGAGTTTTGTTCCAGCCAAAATGAACATTCCAAAAAGAAGCTTAGTGGTTGGTAATCCTGCTCGCGTAATCAAGGAAGTCAGTCAAGAAATGATTGACTGGAAAACCAAAGGAACCGCACTTTACCAAGCGCTTCCAGGGGAATGTTATGCAACACTTAAACCGTGTGAACCCTTAACAGCGGAAGAAGAAAACAGACCCAGTCAGGAGCGTATGTACAGCACTTGGGAGAAGATTAAATCCAAGTAATTTTGGAGACTTCTCAGCTTCTCATCTATCACTCCTTCTTATAGGCCAAGAATGCTTTTTCTGCTGGATAAGCGTTAAATGTCCCGCTTGCTTTTGCCACCAACACATCGTCTTGATTGATTACAGAAGCCTCAACATACAACAAGCGTTTTCCTGCGGAAATGACCTTTCCAATTGAAACCAAGTGATCTCCCATTCTCACAGGTTTTAGGTAATTCACTTGCAACTCAACAGTGCTTACCACATTCTGATTTTTCCCAGCGATGGTCAATGCTGCAACACCTAGAGTCCCGTCTATCAGCCCTGCAATTACACCACCATGAGCCGCGATTGGAGTAGCCAAATGTTTCTCTTTAATCTCAAGCGTGTATTTCACTTCACCTTCCTTTAAAACTTCAAGTTCCATCTCTAGTAGAGCACCAAATTTGTTGGACTCTTTATACATTGTCAATACCCTTTCGTCAATCATTTTTCTCAAAATTTTCTACAAAAGTAAGCTTATTCAAGTAAAAAAGGAGAAAAGACTTAACTTTGAACAAGCAAAGTATTATGAAAACTGTTAAATATGAAGTTTTTTAAACGCAACAAAAAATACAAAGGTGATTCGACCAAAAAACCGGCATCAAAGCTAAAGGTAAAACCTTTTGAATACCATCCGAAGATCATTTTAGCATGGGCCAAAGGAATTGAAGGCAACAGCGACCTTTTGAACTATCTTCTTGAGCATGATTATAAGGAATTGGTTATGGCTTCACACGCCATTCATTTGAGGGATAAAGCTAGAGACTGGCTAATGGAAAACGGATATCCACACATAATGGCTATGATTAATGCTGCCGAAGGGAATAAACAAGCTTTACAATGGTTGAGAATGAACAACTTTACTTTATTTTACAACATGGCTTTGGCCATAGATGGTCATGACGAAGGATTTAAATGGATCAATCAAAACAGCACGCAAGAATACTTTTACCTCACGAAAATAATCAAAGACGTTAAAGATGGAATTGAAGAAGGTCACAATGACATTCATAAAAGAAGCAGAGATTAGTGTGAATACAGATGAGTTGAGTATTTTTGTAAAAAATTAAACGCCTTGGAGAAATTAGTAAATATACATGATGCAGCAGAAGGCTTAAAAGCGGGAAAAACCTTACTTTATCCTACGGATACCGTTTGGGGACTAGGTTGTGATGCTACAAATGAAAAAGCAATAAAACAGTTGGAGCAAATTAAAAATCGTCCAGAAGACAAATCTTTTATTCTTCTTGTAGACAGTGTTGCAATGTTAGAAAGGTATGTTACTGACTTTCCAGATGTGATTTATGATTTAATAGACTTTGCTGTTCAACCATTGACCATTATTTATGACCGACCAATTAATTTACCTCAGACGATTTTAGCAGAAGATGGAACCATTGCCATTCGCGTAACAGAAGATATGAATTGCAAGAAACTCATTCAACGGTTGAGAAAGCCTTTGGTTTCTACGAGTGCTAATCTATCTGGAAAAGCTACACCGGGGAATTATGCTGAAATAAGTGGAACTATTAAATCATCAGTAGATTTAATACTCAATGAGCGTTTAAATGAAAATATGCGAACCCCTTCTTCTATTGTAAAAGTAGGAAGTGACCACCGCGTTAAAGTAATTCGATAGAATATGAAATTTGAAGATATAAAACTTACTAAGCCGCTCTTAAACGCGCTGAATGAACAAGGAATCACTGAAATGACTCCCATTCAAGAGAAGGCCATTCCTAAAGTATTGGCTGGTACAGATGTAATTGGTATTGCGCAAACAGGAACGGGAAAAACATTGGCTTACTTACTGCCTATTTTAAGAGATTTGAAATTCACAGAATCTAAACATCCGCGTGTTTTGGTACTGGTTCCAACAAGAGAATTGGCTGTCCAGGTCGCTTCAGAGGTTGAGAAACTCACCGAATATATGTCTACCCGAACGATTGCTGTTTATGGTGGTACGAACATCAACACACAGAAAAAAGCTGTATATGCCGGTTGTGATATTATCATTGGAACGCCTGGTCGACTTTACGACATTGCCATGACAGGACTTTTGAGGCTCAAAGACATCAAAAAAGTTGTCATTGACGAATGTGATGAAATGTTAAGTCTTGGATTCAGACCACAAATTCAACGCATATTTGATTTACTTCCTACGAAGCGTCAAAACCTTTTGTTTTCCGCTACCATTACAGAAGATGTAGATGAACTAGTGGCCACGTTCTTTAGAAAAACCGAAAGAATTATCGCTGCACCAACAGGAACTCCACTACAAAAAATCAATCAAGTAGCTTATCAAGCCCACAACTTCAATACAAAATACAATTTATTGAAGCACTTGTTGACAGAAGACAAGAGCATTGAAAAAGTATTTATTTTTGTTCAATCTAGGGTTTATGCAGATATTCTATTCAAAAAAATAGAAGAAGACTTCCCTGAGCAGTACGGTATCATTCACAGTAACAAGTCCCAGAACTTCCGTCTAAGAATGGTTCGTGAATTCAAAGAAAACCAATTGAAAGGAATAGTTGCAACCGACTTAGTTGCCCGTGGTATTGACATAGACAACGTGAGTCATGTAATCAACTTTGACTTGCCAGATCAGAGAGAAAATTACATTCATCGAATTGGACGTACAGGACGAGCACAATCAGAAGGGAATACCATTTCCTTTATCATGGAAGACGACCAAAAGATGTTTGAAGAGATTCAAGACTTCATGAAACTATCTATTGAATACACGCCATTCCCAGAAGGTGTTGAAGCAACAACAAAATTAATTCCTTTGGAAGAGGCTCCAGATTTAAACGACGCCCCTTCACTACTCAACCCAAAACACTCAGTAGGAGAAGGTTCAAAAGACGCTGTTTCACAAAAACCAGTCAAAAGAAACATTCGACCGATTGAAAAAAAGATAGAAAGGAAAAAATCTCGTAAGAATAAACGTAAAAAGTAGAACAAAAACTCTCCTAATTTGTATATTACGGAGTTAGTTTATAGAATTGAAAAAGGCGCGCTGTCGGGTTTACAAAATAAAACTCGCCAATTAGTCAAGAGAATATTATAGAATTATGACCACATTTTTATTTGTTACACTTGCTTCATTCTTGTTTGCGCTGCTCCTATTTGGAATAGGACAACAAACGTTTAAACGAATGACGTGGTTTGCATCCCTTCTTCCCATTTCATTATTTATCTACTTTTCGACTTTTGCGAAAGGAGTTATGAATGGAGAAATTTTTAACTTTTTCACTTCTTGGGTTCCCTCTTTGGGGATTAATTTAGACTTCCGACTCGATAATTTAGCCCTTTTATTTACATTGCTGATCACAGGAATAGGTAGTATTGTATTTCTGTACACTTCTCAATATTTAAAAGGACACCCGAAGCTCATGCGTTTTTACGTATTCCTTTCGGTGTTTATGGGAGCAATGATTGGTTTGGTCACTTCCAACAACATCCTTACGCTATTCATATTCTGGGAATTAACCAGTATCAGTTCTTTTTTCCTCATTAGTTTTAACAACACCGAGAAAGCTTCTAGAAAATCGGCCATTATTGCACTTACAATCACTGGACTAGGTGGTCTTGCCTTATTGGCATTTGGAGTTTTGGCCGGTCAAATGACGGGAACTTATTCCATCTCGGAAATGCTTCAATCCCCAGAAGCTTTTGCCAGTCATGAGTACACAGGCTACCTTTTACTGTTCTTATTCTTAGCTACTTTCACAAAGTCTGCTCAGTTTCCCTTTCATTTTTGGTTGCCTGGAGCAATGAAAGCCCCAACACCAGTATCCACTTATCTGCATTCTGCAACCATGGTAAAAGCGGGTATTTATTTATTATTGCGTTTTACACCACACTTTGAAGCCAACCCACAATACTTCAACATCATGTTGATTGTAGGTGGAGTTACAATGCTTTACGCAGCCATTAACACCTTATTCAAAACAGATTTAAAAGGGATTCTTGCCTATTCAACCATTGGCGCTTTGGGTATCATTGTGTTCTTAATCGGTATTGGGACCAGCGCTTCAATCACTGCAGCTATTGTTTTCATAGTTGTTCACGCATTGTATAAAGCCAGTTTATTTTTGGTTACCGGAACAATTGATCATCAAGCAGGAACAAGAGACATCACTCAATTGGCAGGATTAAGAAAAGTGTTACTCCCATTATCCATTGCTGGAATTATTGCTGCTTTATCAAGTGGAGGCTTCCCTCCTACAGTTGGTTTTCTTGGAAAAGACTTAATTTATGAAGCAACACTACATGGAAGCATAAGCCCTGCTCTATTAACAACACTTGCTGTAATTACGAATATATTTATGGTATTCGCAGGATTACTTGTAGGGGTAAAACCATTCACTGGAAAACTACCTGAAGCATTAGGACCGATAAAAAAACCTCATTTTATATTGTGGTTTATGCCTATGATTTTAGCCGCTTTAAGTTTGTTATTCGGATTGTTTCCGAGCATGGTGCAAAGTTTATTTACAAATAACATCACTCCATTATTAACAGGTGAAAACAGTCCACATTTGGCCATATGGCATGGATTCAACCTGATTTTATTGCTGAGTGGTATAACCTTAGTCTTTGGACTAGGCTTATATTTCCTTTGGAAACCAAGTCACCAAAAAGAAGATGCAATTGCTAAAATCGAAGGCTATGCTCCTAAGGCCATCGCTTTACAATTCGCAAATTTATTTCAAAAAACATCCTATTTTTTAACCCGTACATTCCAAAATGGATATTTACGCCGTTATGTAATGATTATTTTGGTTTTGTTGACCATTGTTTTCGGAATACACATCTTCATTAATCCACGAATATTCCTTTCTTTAACAGAAATAAAATCATTGAATTGGAACGAGATTGTGGTGCTCTTAATGATGTTGATTTCCATTTTATTTACTGTTTTTACAAAATCACGATTAACAGCAATTGCTGGAATGGGAGTTTTAGGTTATACCATGTGTTTAATCTTCATTTTTTATGGTGCTCCTGATTTAGCAATGACACAATTCTCTATTGACACATTAACCGTTATTTTATTTGTACTGGTGCTGTATCGTTTGCCAAAATATTTGAACCTATCCAACAAAACCAATCGCATTAGAGATGCAATTGTAGCGACATCTTTCGGAACATTCTTGGCCTTTACAATTATTGAAATTATGAATGAGAATCCGGTAAAAGGAGTCACTCAATACTATGCAGAAAATGCTTACACACTGGCCAAAGGTAAAAACGTGGTGAATGTAATTTTGGTTGACTTCCGTGGATTTGACACCATGATTGAAATATCAGTGCTTGCCATTGCCGCAATTGGAGTATTTGGATTATTAAAGTTATACCTTAAAAAACACGAGAAATAATATGAACAGTCTGATTTTAAATACCATTTCGAAAACATTACTGCCATTATTGGTTTTGTTTTCTGTCTTCGTTTTATTGCGTGGACACTATTTGCCAGGAGGAGGGTTTGTTGGAGGACTCATTGCAGCAATTGCTTTTATTCTTCATGCTTTTGCAAATGGATTAAACGAAACCAAAAAAATCTTGCGTATTCACCCAGGTTTTTTGATTCCAATAGGATTGCTGATTGCTACATTAAGTGCAATAGCCCCTATGATTATCACTGGAGAACCACTCATGACAGGATTATGGTATGAGAAAGACATTCCGATTCTTGGCAAAATAGGAAGCGCATTGTTCTTTGATGCTGGAGTATATTTTGTTGTGGTAGGCATTTGTTTAACCATCATATTCACGATCTCAGAAAGCGTTTAACAATTATGGAAATACTTTTAGCGATAATGACAGGAATACTCTACGCTGCAGGAATCTATTTGATTTTGCGTCGTAGTTTAGTCAAATTAATTTTAGGAATCGTCATCCTTGGAAACGGAGTTAATCTTCTTATTTTCCTCATGGGTGGACTTGTTAAAGGTCGTCCACCACTTATTCCAGAAGATGCCAGCGCACTTGAAGGGATATTTGCAGACCCGGTACCTCAAGCCTTAATCTTAACAGCAATTGTAATTAGTTTTGGTTTACAATCTTTTGCTATTGTCTTGATTAAGCGTGCTTATAAAGTCTTGAAAACAGACGATATTGATACAATGAATAAAACAGACGACATCACATGAGCGAACATTTAACTATATATCCGATTATTGTCCATTTGTTGACTGCAATTTTATTGTTGTTATCCTGGATGAACCCAAAGGTTCAGCGCTACATCAGTATTATAGGAAGTATTGTTGGAATCATCGTTGGTGGACTGCTTTTCAGTCAGGTATGGACAGAAGGAATTCAAAGCGTTCAGCTCGGTAATTGGAAAGCTCCATTTGGAATTACAATGGTTGCAGATACATTTGCCGTGACTTTAATTGTGCTGACCAACATTGTTGCTTTAGCCGTTTCCATTATTTCTACGCGCAACATGGTTTCCTCTCGTTTGAAATTTGGCTACTATGCAATTTTCCACTTTTTAATCATGGGGCTCAGCGGGGCTTTCATTACTGGAGATTTATTCAGTCTATACGTTTGGTTTGAAGTCATTATAATTTCTTCCTTCGTATTGTTAACCATTGGTGGACGTAACATTCAAATTGAAGGAGCCGTAAAATACTTCACACTGAACATGCTCTCCTCCATTATATTCTTAACTGGAATAGCAATGGTTTATGGAGTCACAGGTTCATTGAATATGGCTGAACTGTCTAGAATTATACCTGAAATTGAGAATCAAGGGTTGGTGCACACCATCTCATTAATCTTCTTTATCGGTTTTGGTGTAAAATCAGGAGTTTTCCCTCTGTATTTTTGGCTTCCAGCTTCTTACCACACACCGCCTGCTGCAGTTTCAGCATTGTTTGCTGGACTCTTAACAAAGGTCGGAATCTACGCCATGATTCGTGTATTTACATTGATATTTCCATTGGGTGAAATCAACCAAATGATTTTAATGGTAGTTGCAGGCTTCACCATATTCTTTGGAGGAATTGGAGCACTCGTTCAGAAGGACATTCAAAGAATCTTTTCTTACCTCATCATTTGTCATATCGGATTTATGGTTGGAGGTCTAAGCTTATTTACTGAAGTAGCAATCGTAGGTGCAGTAATGTATATGTTCCATGATATCATTGTGAAAGCAACACTATTTTTAATCGGTGGAGTAATGTACCGTATTTTTGGAAGCACAAGACTGTATGACATGGGCGGATTAATGGATAATTATCCTCGACTTTCATTTCTTTTTGCAATCCCTATGTTTGCCCTGGTTGGAGTTCCTCCTTTATCTGGATTCTGGCCAAAGGTTTCTTTATTTATGGCGAGTTACACCCAAGGAGAAATGTTTTTACTGATCATGTTTATATTCGCAAGTTTAATCACCCTTGTGATCATTGCTAAAATATGGAACAGCACTTTCTCTAAAAAACCTGTAGAAAGAGAAAAAAGAAAAGCATTTAAATATTTTGAAAAATTCAGTTTTGCAGAAAAAGCCGCATATATCGTACCTATCATTATTTTGGTAGGAGTGACGTTATACTACAGTTTCTTTGCAGAGCATTTCCAAGTCATTTCAGAACGCATTGGAAAAGAATTGATGAACACAGAACATTATTATAATGCTGTTTTTGGAATTAAAGAAGAGACAAAACTATGAGAGTTCAATTTTTATTAAATATCTTATTGGCTGTTGTTTGGGTGTTCTTAACAGGAACAGTTAATGCAACCAACTTTGCTTTTGGATTTATCCTGAGTTACTTAGTCCTTTGGTTGATTAGCAGCAATGATGACAAGAGGAAGTATTTTGTCATTGGTCCGCGTATCATTGGTTTTGCATTTTACTTTTTATATGAATTAGTAAAAGCCAACCTACAAGTTGCAGCTGATGTAGTGACACCAAAGTTTTACATGGAACCAGGAATTGTTAAGTATCCATTAGATGCAAAATCAGATTTAGAAATTACTTTGTTGGCCAATGTAATCACATTAACACCAGGAACCCTGAGCCTTGATGTTTCAGATGATAGAAAAGTATTGTATATCCATGCCATGTATGTCAGTGATAAAGATGAGTTTATCGACAGCATTAAAAATGGATTTGAAAAACGAATTTTGAAAATAGTCCGATGAATTTAGAAGATTTTTTAGCATATATCATACTTCCCATATTGAGCAGCTCTACTCTTTTGGTATTTATTCGCTTTCTTATGGGGCCCAGTTTATCTGACCGTGTGGTTTCGCTTGACTTATTGATAACCATTGGTATTTCGATTATCGCAGTGTACAGCATTGTAGCCAATCGTCCATCCTTTTTGGACATCGCAATGATTTTTGCCTTAATTGCTTTCTTAAGCACTGTAGCGTTCTCGTATTACCTTGAAAAAAGAAAGAAAAATGAATGATATTATAATAATGGTGATTATTTCACTAGGAACTCTATTTATTCTCCTTGCTGCAATTGGACTGGTGCGAATGCCTGACTTATACCTAAGAATGTCTGTTACCACAAAAGCAGCAACTTTAGGTGTTGGATTAATCCTTATCGGATTGGCACTTCACTATATGGAAACTTCTATTACAACGCGAGTGATTGCGATTATTGTTTTCCTTCTATTAACGGCCCCCATCAGTGCACACGTAATTGGTAGAGCATCATATTTCATTGGTGTTCCCATGTGGAAAAAGACGAAAATTGATGATCTTGAAGGAATGTACAATACCAAAACTCATGAGTTAAAAAGTGGTTTCGAAGAGGAACCAGAACCTGAAGCAGAAGACTAGTGTTTTAATGGTGCATTGTGAATGTTGAATGATCAGTTTTTGATAGATAATTCAAACATTGTAATACGCAACACGAATTGAAAACATAGCGCAACAAGGACTAAATCAATTCGATTTAGCTTTTTATTAGAATGATTTTATGAACTCAATTCATCATTATTTACCTCTCCCAGTAAAGTGCTCCATCGTTTTATAAATTCCCATTACACTACCTGCGAACCAATCAAACATTTTAATGGGCATGATCGCTTGTCCAAAACGCGTCACCCGGTAAATCCAACCCGGCAAGGTCACCATTACCTTTTTCTTTTCAATAGCTTTTATAATAGACAATGCCGTAGCTTCAGGTTCTAACAAGGGTATTTTAGACCTTACTCCATCAAACATTCCTGTGGTAATATAATAAGGCATTATTGTGGTAAACTGAACATTCTTGTTGAGTTGCTTCATCTCCAAGCGCAAACTATCGGACCAACCAATCAAGGACCATTTACTTGCTGCGTAAACCGACATTTTCGGATTAGAAATCAATCCTCCTGAGGAGGCAATATTACAGACAACACCTTCATTTTGATCCATCATCCCCTGAAGAAATTCGTGGGTAATCAACATTGGAGCGTTGGCGTTTATTTCTGCAGTTGCCAAAATTTCTTTTGTGGAATGCTCATGAAAATATTTTCCAACAATAATTCCCGCATTGTTAATCAAAAGATCAATAGTTCCTATTTCTGTCTTGACCTTTTCGGCAGTGGATTTAATTTGTTCTGGCTGAGCAACATCTACAACATAACCTGAAATCTTTCCTACTGTTTTAAACTCATCAATGACTTGCTCTACCCCACTTGGGTTGATGTCCCAAATTACAATTTCTGCACCTCTTTCCAGCAAAAGTCTGGTCATGATTTTCCCAATTCCGGAGGCTCCTCCAGTAATTAATGCTATTTTATTTTTAAAGTCTTTCATGAATTTAATCTATACGCAAGTGAATTAACGATCTAATGATTGAAAAGTTGAAGTTAACAACTACCACCGATAATGTCCGGTGATGGTGTATTTAAAAAGTATGTCTTCTGCAACTTGACCAGCTCCGATATTATGCACAATAAGCGGTCTTTTTCCATCGCTGGTTTTCCTATCGACAACAATTCCAATGTGGACCATTCCCCTTCCTAGGTTCCAAGTTACAATATCACCTGGTAAATAATCTTTTGGGTCTTTGGATAAAGGAAGTGATGCGCCTTTTCTTTCAAAGTACTTCATCAAGTTAGGCACACGCCTATGGTCAATATTTCGGTCTGTTTTGGTAAGCCCCCAATTTTTAGGATAAACCGAAAAGTGGGCGCGCATATCTTCGTGCACCTCTTTTTGTAAATCAATGTCCAACATTCGGTAGGCACGAATAACAACATCTGTACACACCCCTTTATCACTTGGCACATCGCCATTGGGATAAGGAATAGAATAATAACTTGGATCGTAAACAACATCTTGTTTTGTTAATTCCATTGCAGCATCTGCTAACTTTTGTCCTGACTGACTGTAGCCTTGCGCAACAACAAACAAGCAAGTCAATATGCTTAATATAAATTTCATCTATAAATTGTTTTATTCAGTTCCCATTCGAACAACAAAGCAAAGTACTCTCTCCATTTTGTAAATTCTATCTGTACCACCCAAAAGAGCTGAGAAGCACATTAACGTCATTTAAAATTTTGAATGCATTAGTACAATAGCAAACTCAATTCCTATTGATCAATTCTAATAAATTTACCTTCTTTGGTAAACTCAAGTTCAATTCCATTGTCTAATTCAACTTCTTGCTTATTTCTGTCTAGCTTCCATTCAACAATGGAATTTTCAGCGTAATTTGACTTTACATACTTTAAAATAGAACTTGGAATAACACTATCTGGTAACTTTGTGGAACCATCGACTTCTATAATCTCGTTTTTTCCATTAAATTCTAGCTCAACTCCGTTGTCTAATTTTAATTCATGATGAACCCCTAATAAAGTCTCTTCTTTTTTGGCCTTTATCACTTTTGCATTCGGAAAATGTTTACTCATGTACATTTTGATTTCTTTGGGCAGATCAGCAGCTGAAATTATTTCATCTTTATAAATCTTAGAGTGATTATTTGCTAAATCATTTGATGAAATAGTTACCCCCTCATTAATCGCCTCTTCTGTTTTTTCAATTTGAACGTTTTGTGCGAATACAACACCCCCTCCTAAGAGAAGAGTGAAAGCGGTACCTGATACAATCTTGTTAAAATGCTTTTTCATAGTTATATTTTTATTGAATAAATTCACTAATCCAATATCGTTATTAAATATTAAAAATCAAAAGGTTTATATCCAATAAAAGTTAAGGAAAATCGATGGTGAAATTTTTATTTCTTAATTCTACTTGTAGATCAAATACGCTTTTCTCATCGCTTTAAAGTCATCCAAATCATCTCTCCATGACGCTCTAATTTCTGCTTCAGATTTTCCTGCTATGATTTGCTTTCTTAACTCATCTGTACCTGCAAGAATATCAAACCAACGGTTCTTAGTAATAAAAAAGTCAGGTGACTCCATTGCCTTATAAGCTTCAATTAACCATTGGATCTCGAAGGCTATGATTCTTGTCGTATCTGCATAAGCTCTTAGGTCACGTCCATAACATTCTTGATTTTGAAGCTTTGGATTTTTAGCCCCATAGCTCGACACAGGTTTAAAACGATATTCAAACCCAGGTTTCCCTTTTAAATCTGGATGTCCAAAAACTTCAAATGGTCTTTCCGTCCCTCTTCCAACGCTTAAACTTGTCCCTTCAAACAAGCACAAACCAGGATACAGTTGAATGGCCGCATCACTTCTTAAATTCGGTGAAGGCGAAACCGGTAAGGAATAAGGCCTATCCCTTTCATAATTCAAACAAGAAATTACCGTTAATTCACATTGAACTTCACTTTTCAACCACTTCTCTCCATTGATCATCTGCGCTATTTCTCCTACAGTCATCCCATGCACAATAGGAATAGGGTGCATTCCTACAAACGATTCATATCCTTTTTTTCGGACAGGACCATCAACATAATGTCCGTTTGGATTTGGACGATCTAAAACCACCACCGGAATATTATTTTCTGCAGCTGCCTCCATAATATAATGCAATGTTGAAATATAAGTATAAAACCTTGCGCCAACATCTTGCAAGTCGAACACTAAAACATCTATTCCTTCTAATTGTGCATTGCTCGGTTTCTTATTGTTTCCATAAATAGACACGATAGGCAATCCTGTTTTAGCATCTTTATCAGAAGCAACATGTTCACCTGCATCGGCATCTCCACGAAATCCGTGTTCAGGAGAAAAGACTTTAACTAATTGTATACCTTTTGCCAAAAGGGTGTCCACCAAATGAACTTCGCCAACCCTACTCGTTTGATTACCTACTAATCCAATATTTTTATCACCTAAAATTAATTTTAACGCATCTAATTGTTCAGCACCGACAACAATGGTATTTTCTTTTGTATCTTCAGTAATTTGTTCGGTATTTATTTTCGTTGGCTCTTGAGCAGGAAAATTACTATGACAAGAAGTGAGGAAAAACACTAAAAAACTTTTCAGGAACAGACGCATTGAGTACATTAGCAAGCATTTTAAGATATTGTGAATAAAATATATTACATAGCAAAGAAAATCCACAAAGGGAAGGGCGAAGATAAAAAAGTTTCTCAACCCATTACGCGAATCGCACGATTGAGTATCATTCTTGCTATGGCTATTAATATCATCACCCTGGCCGTTGTCACAGGATTTCAGAACGAAGTCAAAGATAAGGTAATTGGTTTTGGTTCCCATGCAACAATTGTTAAAGCTGGTGAAAATTCAACATTTGAATCTGCTCCAATTATTTTTAACGATTCACTTTCACAAGCTATAAAAGCACTAAAAGGCGTTAAAAACATTCAACCTTTTGCTTACAAGCCCGCTCTTTTACAATCAGACGCCGACACCAATCACTATCAAATCAACAACATAGACACCTTTCAAGTGCAACAAGAAATTCATGGAATTATCATGAAAGGAGTTGGTGCTACTTACGATTGGACTTTCTTCGAATCTCACCTTGTGGAAGGTGTTGTTCCTAATGTGAAAGATACAATACCACACGACGAAGTCATCGTTTCTGCCCAAGTTGCAAAAAATTTAAGCATTGAAGTTGGAGACGATGTAAATGTATTTTTCGTAAAGGCCACGCCAGTTAAATTGAAATACAAGGTCACCGGAATTTTTAAAACAGGACTTCAGGAGTTTGACGAGCAAGTTGTCATTGGCGACATGCGTAACGTTCAAAAACTTAACGATTGGGGAATTCAAACAGCGATTAGGGTAGCAGACACCGTCACCAGTGATGGTCAATTCGTTATTTATGCAGATGCCCGTGGAGGAAATGGAAACTACCGACATGATTGGGGAAAAGGTTTTGAAAACGCAAGAGGATTTACCTATTGTGATGTTAAAGACACGGTTATTCGCCTCATCACTTCTGACTACAACATGTTTATTGACGGATTTGGAGAATTGAATTCCATACCTGACACAGCTTATTTAAAAGTAAGCGTAGAAGGCAACAAGAGAATGCCTTGTTTTCCAAAGCACATGGAGATGGACCAGTTTAAGAAAACCTTTTTGAATGCATCAGGGACTCAATTTGCGGTAGATTTAAAAGGAGGAAAACGCGTAACATTTGAATACACCGACGGAAAAGGAAGTCACCAGAATTATATTGGAGGATATGAAGTCGAAGTTGATGACTTTAACCAACTCGAGGAAATCACTGCCAACATCAAACGTGCAATATATTATCAAGACAACGAAGATCAAATCGAATATCGCGTAAGAACTATTTCCGAAGATCAGCAAGAGATATTCATTTGGTTGGATTTTTTAAACCTAAATGTCATCATTATTTTAGTGTTAATGTTACTCATCAGTACTATCAATATGGGATCTGGATTGTTGGTTTTAATCATCACGAAAACTCAACTGATCGGTTTATTAAAAGCCATTGGGACGACCAATTGGGGCATCCGTAAATTATTCTTGTATCAGGCAGTCTTCATCATTCTCCGAGGAGTTATTATTGGAAATGTGATTGGAATTGGATTGTGTTTACTTCAACAGTATTTCACCATCATTCCTTTGAACCCTGAGGTTTATTATTTAGATGCTGTACCAGTTGAATTGAACTTGTGGCACATTGTCGTTTTAAATATTGGAACCGTTGTTCTCTGTACCGCAGCATTGATTGTTCCTTCTTATGTGGTCACAAGGATTTCTCCCATAAAAGCCTTGAAGTTTGATTAACACCAAGAATTATAATCATCGAAACAGTATAATTTAGTATTTTCGTTTGCCATGCACCAACAAGATTCTGATATAAAATATATGCAACGGGCACTTCAAATTGCAAAATTAGGAGGAGTCAATGTAGCACCTAACCCATTGGTTGGTTCGGTTATCGTTCATAACAACAAGATTATAGGAGAAGGATTCCACCAAAAATATGGTGCACCACATGCAGAAGTTAATGCCGTAAACGCAGTTAAGGACAAATCAATTCTTTCTGAATCTACGCTATACGTCACCTTGGAGCCCTGTGCACACTATGGGAAAACACCACCTTGCGCAGATTTAATCGTCGAGCACAGATTTGAACGTGTCGTTGTAGCATGCGTTGATACATTCTCTGCAGTAGCAGGAAAAGGCATTCAGCGAATGAAGGACGCTGGAATAACTGTTGATACAGGAGTTCTTGAAGAGGAAGCACGGTGGCTCAACCGTAGGTTTTTCACGTATCATGAACAAAATCGACCATACGTAATCTTGAAATGGGCAGAAACACGTGATGGATTTATGGACCGATTACCTGAAGAAAGAGCCACAGGAATCAACTGGATTACTCAACCAAGGACAAAGTTATTTGTTCACCAATGGAGGGGACAAGAGCAAGCCATTATGGTAGGTTGGAAGACCATCAACAACGATAATCCACAGCTGAACGTAAGAGCACTAGCAGGAGTTTCACCACATCGATTTATCATAGATCCAGAAGGAAAATCTAATCCACAATCACAAGTTTTTCAAGATGGAGAAGCCACAACCATCATCAGTAAAACAAGAGCGATTGAAGGTATGCCTCCACACGTTGAAATAATCACCCTTGAAGAAATAAGTTCTGCTCAAATTTTAACTGTACTTCACGCCAAAAACAAAATATCAGTATTTATTGAAGGTGGTGCATATACTCACTCACAATTTATTGCTGAAGGTTTATGGGATGAAGCCTATCAGTTGATTGGAAGCTCAACATTTAAAAAAGGAATTGCCGCACCAACACTTACCCAGAAAACATTGATGACCCATGAAGTTTACGGGAAAGACATCATACAACATTACCGTAAAACATGATCTATTTATTGCTAAGCATACTTTGTTCAACTTTAATTCTGGTCATTTTCAGAATTTTCGAACGCTATAGCATCAATGTTTTTCAAGGAATAGTTTACAATTATATCACGGCATGTGCGGTCGGTTTTTTAATTTTCGGAGGTGAATGGAACAATGAACATTTAGCACAAGGCACATGGATTCCTTATGTATTTATTGTTGGAACATTGTTCATTAGTTTATTTTCAATGATGGGCATCAGTTCGCAGAAGAACGGAATAGGAATTACATCAGTCACCGTAAAAATGAGTTTAGCAATTCCTGTATTGGCAGCAATTTTCTTATACAACGAAGCTGTATATTGGTCCAAAGTTCTCGGAATTATCGCAGCATTAGTAGGCGTATTTTTAATTACTTATCCTTCTAAGAAGGGAAAAGTAAAAGGAGATAAAAGCAGCGTCTTATTTCTATTGGCTTTATTTCTTGGAAGTGGATTATTGGATACCATCATCAATTATGTAGAAAAAGTTGCGGCAGGTGAATTATCCTTGGCTTTATTCTCTGCCTTGGGTTTTGGAGTTGCTGCGAGCATTGGGCTCATCATTATGTTCTACAGGAGCTTTCGCAAAGAAATACAGTTACAAAAACGCGCTATTATTGGAGGGATTCTGCTGGGTATCCCCAATTATTTTTCCATTTATTTTTTAATGATGGCCATTCGTTTTTCAGGGTTTTCAGATTCAGTTACCTACGCAATTAACAACACAGGTGTCGTAATGGGCTCATTTTTGGTGGGCATTTTGGCATTTAAAGAAGCAACAACAGCATTAAAAATCATTGGAGGAGGAATTGCGGTGATTGCCATTCTACTTTTGACCTTATAATCTCACTTTTTATTGAACTAAATTGCCTTCCTTGAATTGGCAGTAAAGAAATAATAGCTTAGATTTGCATTTAGTAAACAATTGATAAAAGTTAAAATGAATACAGAAACATTATATGAAGAGGAGGTTCTAGAAACGCAAGTTACAGAACATAATTTGATTGTTTTCAATGATGATGTGAACACTTTTGATCATGTGATTGAATCTTTAATCAAGGTTTGTGATCATGATCCTATTCAAGCTGAGCAATGTACAACATTAATTCACTACCGTGGAAAATGTGATGTTAAGTCAGGAGAATTTGAAAAACTCGCCAGTATGTGCACAGGATTGTTGGACCGCGGAATTTCTGCTGAAGTTCACTAAATCCATCCCTCGTTTACCCATTGATTTACAGAGGGATTATTAAAAACATTAAAGAAAATCAATTTATTTTTCATTTTCTTCTTGTTTAAAGGAAATAAATCATTACTTTTGCACCCGCTATGCACGAATAGCGAAACACATTAAAAAATTAAAAATGGCTCCGTAGCTCAACTGAATAGAGCACTACATTACGGCTGTAGAGGTTTCAAGTTTGAATCTTGACGGGGTCACAAAGCAAAAAAGCTTCCACTTAGGTGGAGGCTTTTTTCATTTTATACTTTGTGTGAACGATTGAAAAAAATCAAGAAAAAATAAAAAAATAGCCAAGCGACCTGAAAGAGTGCTAAGCATTTATTCGGACCCATCAATAAACCCTGAATTATTGTTTCCGTCGATCAGTAGATTTAAATCTCCAGATTGAGTAATGTATAAAATAATATATGCGTAATTATTAGACCCACTGCCATTGGTGAAATCCAAACAACTGGAAGGATTATTTGATGCCGGGGCAAAGTTAAAAGGTCCTGCCACTCCAGGAGTACAAATTGTGATATTGGTATTACATTGAGCTATGACTTCTTGCGGAAACCAAATTAATATTATGAGTACAAAAAACTGAGCTAATTTTTTCATAATCTACGTTTTCTAATGAATATTTCCAGATAAGTGATATAGGAGTCAGTTTCCTCTTGATGTTCTTTTTCCCACTGATGTGCTTCAAGCGAGAATTCGGATTGTCTTAAGTCATTCGTAATAGGGTAATTTACTGCTATACTATCTCTACCTTCTTTTATCTGAACAAATACAGCGTTTTCAAGATAACTTGAATCATTATCGAATTGAAATATTTTCTCATGAAGGAAATTAATTCTGGTTAGTCGCTTCTCCGGTGTATCAATTTGTGCAACAGAAGTTGAAATTATGAACATAGAGATAATTACAAACAACACTTTTATATAAGTAGAATTTTTCATTTGAGTAGTAGTTTTTATTCGCTTAATAATCAAGCACTATATATAACGCCTGATATATTAAAAGGATGGCTTTTTTATCGAGCAATAAAACAACGAAAAACAAAACTATTTGACTAACAAACATTTACGCCGTACCGACCAACCATAAATCGAATAAATAAAAGAGTAATTTGCCCTTTTTATAATAAAAAAGACAAAATATTTCATTGTTTTTTTGACCAAGCTGAACTAGATTAAACAATACATTTATCCTAAATAGAAAAAAACAGAAGTCTTTCTATCCCCTTCTTCAAAAATAGCATTCTACTATATATCCAAAAAATTTTGGATCAAGGCTTTCCCATGTTCACTCAGGATAGATTCGGGATGAAACTGAACACCATAAAGTTGAAACTTTTTATGACGCAAAGACATAATTTGTTGGTTTTCGTCGACAGCAGTTATTTTCAATTCTTCTGGAAATCCATTTCTTGAAACAATCCAACTGTGGTAACGTCCAATTCTAAATGAAGGAGGTAAATTTCTAAACAATGCATCTTGCCTATCCACAACATCAAGTTGAGTTGACACGCCATGATAAACCAGGGGTAAATTTTCTAATGTCCCACCGAAGACTTCACCTATGCCTTGCATACCTAGACAAACACCTAAAATCTTTTTAACTGAAGCATACCTTTCGATAAGTTTTATCAAAATACCAGCATCTTTAGGTAATCCAGGACCAGGAGACAAAACAACTGTATCATATCGATCAACCTCATCCAAGGTAATTTCATCATTTCTGAAAACATCTACTACATACTCCCCACTAGATTCAATATAATGGACCAAGTTATAAGTAAAAGAGTCGTAATTGTCTAAAACCAATATCTTATTCTTCACGTTTCAAATATAGAAAAAAACTGTTGTACTGATTCACAAAAAAGTCTGTAGAAAAGGTTTTTATTTCTTCTAACTTACGCAGTCGTTGATGTACAAGTATTGTGTAAAACTATTCGTCTATTCCTCTAAATTGAGGTCGAAAAAACCCCATCTTATTTGTATCTTTGAAGCGTAAAATTCAGCTGCCATGTATATAGTTTTTGATACCGAAACCACAGGATTACCGAAAAATTGGAATCTACCTTACACCGACACAGACAACTGGCCGAGGTGTATTCAGATTGCTTGGCAATTGCACGATGACAAAGGGCAATTGATCGAAGCGAAGGACTATATCATTCGTCCTGATGGGTTTGATATTCCTTATGATTCAGAACGTATCCATGGGATTTCTACGCTATTGGCCGAAACAGACGGAGTAGCACTTGCTGATATGTTGGAGGAATTCAACAGTGCATTAAAAAGATCAGAATTCATTGTTGGTCAAAACGTTGGATTTGATATCAACGTGATGGGATCTGAATTTGTGCGTTTAAACATGGAAACGCCGATGCACGACATGCCTATTTTGGATACGTGTACCGAAACAACTGCTGAACTTTGTCGTATTCCTGGAGGACGTGGTGGAAAATTCAAGCTACCGACCTTAACTGAACTTCATGAGCATCTATTTGACGTTCCTTTTAACGAAGCACATAATGCCACTGCCGACGTTGAGGCGACGGCTCGTTCTTTCTTCGAATTGGTTCGTAGGCGAATTTTTACTGCTCAAGAACTGCACAGAGACGAAGCCTATTTTGAAGATTATTTAGAGGTCAACACTGATATCATACAAGCTGTTGGACTCAAACATGAGAACTTAAAAAAGAAAAGTCAGGAGTTAAAAGAAAAGTATGAAAATACTGATGAGGTAACCAAAGAAGACATCAAGGAAGGACTTGAAATTTTAGCAGATACTCAGTTTGTTCATCTGCATAACCACTCACAGTTTTCTGTCCTTCAGTCTACAAGTAACATTAAAGACCTGATCAAGAAAACGGCAGAGTACAATATGCCTGCAGTTGCATTGACAGATACCGGGAACATGATGGCTGCCTTTCACTTTGAGAAACACATCACAGCCCACAACAAAAACATTCGTAAAGAACGTGAGGAGGCGGAGAAAGAAGGAAAGCCTTTCAACAAGAATGAAATTACACCGATTATAGGATGTGAGTTTTACATCTGTGAAGACCACACCAATAAAACCGTAAAAGACAATGGTTATCAAGTAGTTTTATTGGCCAAAAACAAAAACGGATATCACAACCTCGCTAAAATGTCATCAATTGCCTTTACAGAAGGAAGGTATTATGTTCCGCGTATCGATAAAAAGGTAGTTGAAAAATATAAAGAAGACATCATTGTACTTTCAGGAAATATGTATGGGGAAATTCCATCTAAAATCTTGAACATTGGTGAAAAACAAGCTGAAGAAGCACTGATATGGTGGAAAGAACAATTTGGTGATGACTTTTACTTAGAATTAATGCGTCACGACCAAGAAGACGAACGCCGTGTGAACGAAGTCTTATTGCGTTTTGCCAAAGCACATGAGGTTAAAATCGTGGCCACAAACAACACCTTTTACCTGAACAAATCAGACGCTGGTGTTCACGATATATTACTCTGTATCAAGGATGGTGAAATGGTGGAGACACCAAAAGGTAGAGGTCGTGGTTTTAGATATGGATTGCCGAATGACAATTATTATTTCAAGTCTCCAGACGAAATGAAGGAGTTGTTTGCCGATCTTCCGGAAGCAATTGAAAACACCATGGAGATTGCTAATAAGTGTGAGAAGTATACACTCGCCAGTGATATTTTACTTCCTGCATTTGATATTCCTGAAGAATTCCAAGATCCTAAAGATTTAGAGGATGGAGGTAAACGAGGAGAAAATAATTATTTGCGTCACCTGACTTATGAAGGGGCGAAAAAACGCTACCCTGAAATTACTGAAGAGATTCGTGAACGTTTAGACTTTGAATTAAGCGTTATTGAAAATACTGGATATCCTGGATACTTCTTAATTGTGCAAGACTTTTGTCACGCCGCTCGAGACATGGGGGTTGTCGTTGGTCCAGGAAGGGGTTCTGCAGCGGGTTCTGCCGTAGCCTACTGTAACGGAATTACCAATGTTGACCCCATTGCCTACGACTTGCTTTTTGAGCGTTTCTTGAATCCAGACCGTGTTTCGATGCCCGATATTGATATTGACTTTGATGACGAAGGTCGTGGTCGAATTATCGACTGGGTAATTGAAAAGTATGGGGCAAATCAAGTGGCACAAATCATTACTTATGGAACAATGGCTGCGAAGTCATCTGTTAGAGATACAGCACGTGTTTTAAACCTTCCATTATTTGAAGCTGACCGTTTGGCAAAATTGATTCCAGACACCTCCTTAAAGAATATTTTCGGACTAGACGCCGCTGATTTATCAGCTAAATTAAAGGACAATCAAGAGAGCATCGCCATGGCTAACCAACTGATTGACATTTCAAAAGGAAACGATTTACCTGCAAAAGTCTTGGGCAGTGCTCGAAAACTGGAAGGAAACGTAAGAAATACAGGAATTCATGCCTGTGGGGTAATCATTACTCCTGGAGACATTACCGAATATGTGCCTGTAGCTTTGGCTAAAGACTCAGACATGTATTGTACACAATACGATAACTCTGTTGTTGAAGAAGCTGGATTACTGAAGATGGACTTCTTAGGGTTAAAGACCTTAACCTTAATTAAGGATGCCGTTGCTTTTGTAAAAGAAAGACACGGTATTGATTTGGTTCCCGATGAATTCCCATTAGACGATCAAAAAACATACGAGCTATTCCAAAGAGGTGAAACTGTTGGGGTTTTCCAATATGAATCTCCAGGAATGCAAAAATACATGAGGGAATTAAAGCCCTCAGTATTTGCTGACTTGATTGCAATGAACGCCCTGTATCGACCAGGACCTTTAATGTACATACCTGATTTTATTAAACGTAAAAACGGGGAACAAGAAATTGTTTACGACATTGAGGCATCAAAAGAATTCCTAGAAGAAACTTATGGAATTACCGTTTACCAAGAGCAGGTAATGTTACTTTCCCAAAAACTTGGAGGTTTTACTAAAGGTGAAGCCGATACCTTGCGTAAAGCGATGGGTAAGAAAGTACTTTCTTTATTGGCTGAATTAAAACCAAAGTTTCTGAACCAAGGAGTTGAACGCGGTCATAACAAAGCGAAATTAGAAAAGATATGGCATGACTGGGAAGCCTTTGCTTCTTATGCATTCAACAAGTCACACTCTACATGTTATGCATGGATTGCATACCAAACCGCTTATTTAAAAGCCAATTACCCAGCAGAATATATGGCTTCCGTGTTGAGTAACAACATGAATGACATTAAACAAGTGACCTTCTTTATGGAGGAATGTAAGCGTATGGGACTAGAAGTATTGGGTCCAGATGTCAACGAATCAAACTTTAAGTTTACCGTAAACAAAAAAGGGGCAATTCGTTTTGGCTTAGGTGCAATTAAGGGTGTAGGAAGTGGACCTGTAGATGCTATTGTTGAAGAACGTAGAGAAAACGGACCCTACAGAGATATTTTTGACATCACCAAACGTGTCAATCTGAGAAAATGTAATAAAAAAGCGTTTGAAGGATTAGCACTTTCAGGAGCACTTGATTCTTTTTCTAACGCACACAGAGCACAATATTTTGTTGAAGAAAATGGCCGAACATTCTTGGCCAACGCCATAAAATTTGGAAGTAATCATCAAGAAAGTCTAAACTCTAACCAAGTGAGTTTATTCGGTGAAGATTCAGGCGTTGAAACTCCAGCACCAAAAATCCCAATGGTGCAAGAATGGTCTTCGCTGCAAAAATTAAACAAAGAAAAAGAAGTCGTAGGGATTTACATTTCTGGTCACCCATTAGACGATTATAAAATTGATATAGAATCTTTCTGTAACGGAAGTGTTGAGTTCATTAATAAAGTGGATGAATATAAAAACTTAGAATTCACACTCGCTGCAATTATTACCGAAGTTGAACATCGCCATACCCGAAAAGGTGATCCCTTTGGTACGATAGTGATTGAAGACTATAACGATTCTGCTAAGTTGTTCTTTTTCCAAGAAGACTACGGTAGGTTCAAAGACTATATGGTGGAAGGATCTTTTATCTACCTGACAGGGAAAGTGCAATCAAAACGTTGGAATCAAAATGAATTTGAATTTAAAGTTCAGAAAATCGACTTCTTATCAAGTTTGAGAGAACAAAAAGCAAGCGCTTTAGAATTAAAAGTTGCGTTAAGTGAAGTAACCCATACTTTTATTGAAGAAATTGATGCTGTCTTTAAAGAAAATGAAGGTGCGTTTCAGGTCAAGTTTAAAGTTTATGATACTGTAAATAAACTTGAAGTCGAAATGCCTTCAAGAGCATTAAAGATTGATATTAACGATAAAGTCCTCAACACTTTTAAAAGTAGAAATATCGAATACCGATTGATTTAATCAAAAATAAATTTTTTATTATTTTACAGCATGAGATTAAAATCTTTGTTCACATTATTATTTATAAACTGCATTATTCAACTGAATGCACAAATTGATTATTCAAAATATGACTTGCATCCACCTATGGACATACCGATGGTATTGGCAGGAAATTTTGGTGAATTAAGAAGTAACCATTTTCATACAGGAATTGACATTAAAACCAACCAAAGAACAGGCTATAACATCCTCAGTGTTGAAGATGGTTATGTTTCTAGAATAAAGATCTCTCCTTGGGGTTATGGACACGCGGTTTATGTTGACCACTATAACGGATTGACTTCAGTTTATGCCCACTGCGAAGCATTTGTTGGGGAGTTAGCACAACTTGTTGCTGAACAACAAAAAAAACAAGAGGGATTTGCCTTTGAGTTTTTTCCTGCGAAAGACTCTTTGAAAGTAAAAAAAGGGCAAGTCATTGCTAAATCTGGAAATACAGGAGGAAGTACCGCTCCTCACCTTCACTTTGAATTAAGAGAAACAATTTCAGAGTACCCTTTGAACCCTTTGCTTTTCAATTTCGATATCGCCGATAGTCAAGCACCTACAATACGTGGAGTAAAGGTTTATGCGCTCACAGAACAGGGATACCGTGTTCCTAACAAAGCCAAACATTATCAAGTATGGGGAAGTAACGGCCAGTACAATATTTCAGGAAACAAAGTTGATATTGACGCCTCTTTTACCTCTGAAAAAGGAGGAATCGGATTCGCTTTTGATGTGATCGATAAACTCGATGCTGCCAATAACATTTGTGGAATTCATGAATCGTTTTTAAGGGTTGATCAGGATACTGTTTTCGGGCAAAATATGGAACGTATTTCATTTTCTACCAATAGACATATCAATACGCACAAAGATTATGAAGAATACCATAATCGAAGAAAACACTTTCATAAATCATTTAGAACGAAACACAATCGCTTGCCAATTTACAGGCATGAAAAAAATCAAGGCATACTTAAAGCTGAGCCAGGACAGTCTTATGAAATTCAATATACCACTAAAGATGCTTATGGGAATACAAGCAAACTGAACTTTACACTAAATGTAGGTCAAGGTAAAAAGATAAAGGAACACACCTTTTATCCTAAACAAAAAGTGCTTTATCCTGACAGTGCTTTTTTAAGTTATAATGCACATCATTACATTCTATTTCCTCCAGGGATTATTTATGAACCTACCCCTTTAATCTTGAAATCTTCACAAAATGCAGTCACTTTTGGTAGTGATTTAATTCCATTACAGGAAACATTTAAACTGATGCTGCCCATTCCAGATGAATCTTTCAGCGAAAAATCATACATCCAACGTGTCTCAAGATATGGAACACAATATTCTGAAAAAGGAACAGTAAAAGATGGCTGGATCACTGCACGTATCCGATCATTTGGTGAATTTTCAGTTCAAATTGACACCATAGCCCCTTACATTAAAAACAGAAATTTCGTCAATAATGGCAGAGTCAGTGGGAAACGTTTGATCTGGAATATTTCTGAAAAAGAATCTGGACTAGAAGATTATGACATTTTCATTGATGGTGAATGGTATTTATTGCAATACGAGCCCAAACGCAGTATGTTTTTCTTTGACCCTCCAAAAGATTTAAAAGGAAAGAAAAAAGTAGTCATTCGCGCTATAGATGCTTGTGGAAATAAGAATGAAGAAAGCTACAGTTTGACCTTCTAAAACTACTTTTTAAGGTATGAGAAAACTGAGAATAGTCCTTTTTATTATTTCTATAGTCTTATTGACTTTCTATCTCTTTGACCTAGACTACTCTAATTTGAATTGGTCAAACAATAAAGGAACTTATTTAGGCTTTGTGTCTACGGCGTGTTTAGGCTTTGCAATGATCATTTCTAACCATCACGACCGTAAAAGAGCACAAAAGTAATTCTACTGAAAAATAGAATCACCTAAAAATATTGATGACCATATTCATCAACCCTCATCGGAAATCCTTGTTTAATTTAAATTTAGGAAACCTAGGATCACCATTTGGGGCGAACTTCAGTCCACCCCAATTTAGTGAAATGCTTTCAAAACCTAGTTCAAGAAACTTTTACTTACACCAATTCTACTAGGTTAATTATTTCTTAATCCATGTATGTTCTGTCCATTGCTTTTCGGTTTTTAACCTTAACAAATAAGTCCCCGTAGCAAAATCTAGAACATTAATAGGAATACTTTTGGCATTTACCTCAATTGTGCGAATGAGTTTCCCATTCATATCGTAAAGTGACACCTCTTCGATTGTCTGATTCAATTCCACATTCAAAATATTGGTCGCTGGATTGGGGTAAATTTTAGGCATTTCAATTGTTCCTTCATTCAGTCCAACCGAAGACAAAAACCTAAAGCCATTTGAAGATTCTTCACTCCACAAACCAGCAGCATTTTGACTGCGAATAGTAAAGTAATACAATTCATCCAGAACAAAATTCTGACTCAATAAAGCAACAGAAGTATTCATTCCATAAGGAATCCAATCCACAATAGAATTATCATTAGGCTGAGTTCCTACTGCATACTCATAAGCAACAACTCCAGAGTTTGGATCACCAGCTGACCAATTTGCAGTTGCTTCTAATACAGTTGATGGCGCATAAATAGTGTCCAGATCAACTTGTCCATCTCCATCATGGACATAATTAAAGTTTGGTGCTGTCCAATCAACATTCACCAGGATTGAATCTGCTTGAGAAATCATCTCAGAAGTATTGGTAATCAATGAACGAATCATTCCAGAAGGTTGCGAAGGCGAAGGATTTTGATAACGGATATCATTCGTGTTATCATCTCCAATATTGATTGTAACCGATGGGTAGCGAGAACGATAAACCATAAAATCATCTACTTCATAAGTACAATTTCCGTTTCGGAAGGAGATATAGTCGCCAGTAGCAATTGGATCTGCATCTGTCCAGGTAGCCACAAGGTCATCATTAACGTAAATCCAAACCTCACCACTTATTCGATCATAAATCAATTTAAAGTCATACCAAGTATCATCATTAAAAACATGAGGCACATCAATAACAGGAGCGCCGAAGTTATCATTTTCAACTTTATAAAACTGAATCACATCTCCGTCTAATCTGAAGTAAACAAAATAAGAGTTATTCCTGTGCAATGCCGTTGGGTCATCTACAAAAATATGTAGCCCTGCCCTTCTGTTGGTTCCTTGTCCGCCCATTTTCCCTTTCCAATGGTAGATATGGTGATTCGACAAACTTTGATTCAAAGGTGCATAAATATTAGTATTTCCATCATTTTCATCTGATTGCCTAAGGACATTTGTTTCTGTCCAAGTTCCAGATTCAACGGTCCAGTCAGGGTGAATCGTAAAATCATCAAAATTATCATAGAAAAAGCCTCTATCTGCATTCGCTCTCCATTCACTTCCATTATGATGGGCAACAGAATAGTACATTTTTTTAATTTCTGATCCAGGCACAGTTTCCGTAAAATTTTGAGTATAATCAGTCGTTTTCCAGCCCGAAACTGTATCCACCATCGTCAGAGGAGGATCAATGACAACAGTATTACAACTATAAGTTCCTTTGAATCCCGCTTTAGTTGTTCCCACATCAGAGGTAAACCTTATGGTCAGTTCTCCTCCAGATGAAGTAAAAGCCGGAGGAATATTAGACCCCGAGAATGGACTACCTGAAATTTGAGGAGAACTGGTTGAAGGACCATCGTAGATGTACAAGTTATCGTATCCGCTCTCTAAATCAAAGGATTGAAATTCTACATCTATACTTGATGCATTTGGAGGCGCAATCGTATAAGAGTAGTCCTCTTTATCATAATAATTTCTTCCTTCTCCTCCACCAATATCTACAATCGTACCTGAACAAGGAGAGACATAGCAATCGGTCATATAGTCTTCAATAGCATTCCAAAAATCGGGATATCCATCATCATTTCCTAAAGCCCACATTCCCATTCCTCCTAGATTACGTTTGCGTATAAAATCCAAACGAGAACGCATTTCATTTTCTTCCGTAATAAAACACTGGTATTTCTTTCCTCCAGAAGTGTAGTTATAATACACTGAATTACTCAAGCTTTCAACATTTCTATTGCTTACAGAATAATTCCCACTGACGTTGTTTTTTAATCCTGCATAAGTTATAGAAGACCCCGTTCCTGAAACCGTTGATGCAGGGATGGAGAAACTATTCACCTGCCATTGTCTACCATAATACGGAAGCGCCAAGATTATTTTATCGCTCGGAATACCTTTGTCTAAGTAATAACTTGTTGATCTCGAAAGTGTATAGTTATACGAATTACCGAAGTGAAACAAAGGGTCGGTAGGTCCAGCGTTTGCACTACCACTATAGTAATAGTCATACCCCATGATACAGAACAAATCGATGTGAGGCAATAATGCTGGAATATCATAGATGCTGCTCCATTCTACGGCATGCAAGGCCATTGAGATTTGCGCTCCAGGAATCGCATTTTTCATTTGAGTAGATAAGCTAATCATGAAATCTCTGAACCCTGATTTGTGGCTAGCACTCATACTTTCAAAATCTATATTGACTCCATGGGCCCCCCTATTTTGAATAAGATTAATCAAATTTGTGATTAATGTTTGTTGGGCTGAAGCGCTATTGAAAAAGGTGGTATGGTTACTGAACAGAGTAACACACAAATTCACACGCACTCCATTGGCTAATGCTTGGGTAACAGAATTAACCGTTTCAAAACCGTTCGTTGATGTAGGTTGACCATTGTTGGGGTTTACAGCGTATCCGAAATAAGAAAAGTCGGTCAATAAGTCCCATTGATAATTAGCTTCTTTTCCATTATTCCAATACGGATGCCATCCAAATACCTTTTTCTCGATGTTACAAATAGATTTTTGATAATTTACTGGTCCAGGAGAAACATAATGATCCTCATAATATTGATAATCCTTACCTAGTGCATCATAGTATTCCATTTGTTCTTGATGAATCGATTTAGGCTGTTGAATTTGCCCAAAAGTCATAGAAGCTAGAATACATAAAAAAGAAGTGTGTAGTAGTTTCATTTTTAATGTGTTTCCACAAAAATAAATAAGATTATCTACATAAAAGGCGTTTTCATGGATTAATATCTGAAAAATGTTGATTTTTTAACTCAAAACCGTGGCGTTCGTCAAAAAAACAACAGAGGTTTTTCTTTTTGAAGTCAAGCTAATAGGTTCTGTATTACTTTTTAGACTTTAAGTATTTGTCTATTCGTTTGGTAATAATTTTGAACATCATTTCTGCATCTTTTTCATCCAATTTTCGACCAAAAGAGTGTTTCTTTTGAAAATATTCAAACTGTATACGGTTGGTTCCCCTCACCCATGGAGAATCGTCATAAACTTTTTGAAAGGAGTTTTCTTTAAGTGTAACTAAACTTAGGCGGGTAATGTTTTCTAAGAAATATTGCTTTGCACTTCCGTATTGTCCAGTCGCTCTTTTTATTCTTAAACTATTAGCATCTAACTTGATGTATTCTCTACCAAAGAACAAGAATAAAATCGTTCTCAAGACACGCAAGGCAAAATACAACCAGAAAACCATAAAGATGAATAAGGCCAATTTCTCTTGGTCTGAATAGTCTTGAAATATTTGAGAAGCAACATATCCACCGATCAGAAGCCATAGTGCAAACCAAACAAGTATCAATGTTTTTTTTCGTCCCAACTTGGGCGGATAGATAACAAAACTAATACTGTCTTTCTTATCAACAAAGCTAATGCGTTCTCCAATCCATTTCATAGTACAAAGATATAGGATATTTCCAAATTAATGAATGGTCTCTAAAGAAAGAAATAAAATGTTTTAAATAAGGTTAATTGACGAATAATATATAATACTACTCAAAGGAGTAACTATTTTCAATTACCCCAAAGCCAAATTATAAAGCAATGTTTAATTTTTAATTAACTTTTGAGTGGCTATGCCTTTATTTGTATTCACATGAATAAAGTACGCTCCTTGAGGGAAATTACTTATATCAATAGCGGTGTTTTCTGTGCTTAGCATTGCTTTTCCATCAATAGCGTAAATGTTAATCGTGTGTATTTCTGCAGTATTCACTTTCACATGAATAAGGTCAGAAGAAGGATTAGGATAAATCACAACATTTTGATTGATTTTCTCTTCTGGTAAAGCCACTAAAGCTTCATTTCCATAAGTTACATTCAATACGGGTGCAAAATCAGGATCACTGGTTCCTGAAAACTCAATTATCCCTTCAGATATGAAAGGAGAAGATATTTTGAATTGCGTGATATCATTAACTGTGATGTACTCTAATAATTCACTAGGTAAATCTAAACGCACCCAGTTTCCATCCGTATTGCTTCCAAAAACACAAGGATTTCCTTCTTCTTTGGAAGGTGCACTAAAATCAACAGCTTCCACTGCCGCACTAATTCCAAAAGCACCATCATTAATTTCTATCAACACATTAGGGTCTATTGGCTCATTCCCTGTGTGATGAATTCTATGTAGAAATAAACTGGCCTTCTCTGGAATTGAATCGAGGTTATAAAGTGTTTCAAAAGTAAGGATTGTCTTGTGCACTGTCCCGCCTAAATCACCAAGGAATAACGTTGTACTCACTGTACCGTCAGAAGAAACAGAACCTGTAGTTAAACTGTCTTCAGCAATAAAATATTTGTCGGCCATAAAAGCTTTGTGATAAAACTTTTGAGTTGTATAGCCTATAAGGTCTCTATATCCTTGTGCTGATAAATGAAAGCAATCTTTAAACACTCCATAATTTCGCATTGAGTTCTTTGGAGAAGGATAATCGGTAAAACCATAAGGTAATGGGGCACTTAAAGGTGCATAAGTACCATAAGGAGCAATTCCTAATGGGTCGATTTGTCCATAAGAATATTGTGTAATTCCTGTAGCTTTTACGAATTCAACGCGCGGATCATTCGCATAATAGGATTCAATATCGGAGGAGAAAATATTCAACAAATCATTTATTTCTTGGTTTGAAGGGTTCTCCATTCCTTGCCAAGTCCCATAAAACGGATGAGAACTTGGGAAAAGTGTTCCTGTAATCACCTCTTCAAAATTAGGATAGGCATAACCTCCCCAAACTACTTTTACATCTGGTCTTACTCCTTTGATAAAATCAATGACTGCGATCACACTGTCTTTTACTTGAAACCTCAATGAATCGGTTTGTGCTTGCGTAAAGGATTGTGATTTCCAACTACCCAGAACATCATTTCCTCCTATGCTCAAGTGTACGTATTCAATCGTAGGTTTGCTGATAAGTTGATTGGCGATTTCACCTTGTTTTGTTGGTGTTAAAAAATCTACTGTTTCGGCTCCGTTTTCAGACAATGTAAGATTGGTATAATACTTCACGTTAGAATGCCCCCAATCTGAATAAACATTATTAATTGTTCCATCTACATTCATGAAAAAAGCCCAACTATCACCAACGAGCAGTACTTTTGTTTCTTCGTTTTCCGAACATTGACTGAATGCAAAATGAAATGATAAAAGGAATAAGACACAAGTTGAGAATAGTGTTTTCATAATGAAGTAGTTTGAGATGTTTATACAGTGTAAATTAACGAATAAAAGTTCAGATTCACAATAGTATAGGCATAAAATCAAATATTCAACATTATGATGTAAATTTACTAGAAGTTGAATACCTGTTATTGATAAAATATCATACTATGGAGTGGAAAAATAAAAACAACAAATTAACAAAGACCTATTCATTTAAAGATTTTATGGAAGCGGTGAATTTCATCAACAAAGTGGCCGTCATTGCAGAGGAAATAAAACATCATCCAACGCTCTATTTACACAGTTACAAAAAAGTGGATATTCAATTAACAACACATGATCAAGGGGCTGTGGTTACAGAAATCGATTTTAAGATGGCAGAACGTATTGATGAAATAATAAAAGAAGATTAAATCAGGGTAAAAACTTTATCTTTGAAAAAAAAAATAGAACATGGCTAAAGTTGGAATTATAATGGGAAGCAAATCGGATTTACCGGTTATGCAAGAAGCGGCAGATATTTTAAATTATTTAGGTGTAGCCTATGAGATGGATATTGTATCTGCACATAGAACACCTGAGAAGATGTTTGAGTATGGTAAAAATGCACACAAAAGAGGAATTAAAACTATAATTGCCGGTGCTGGAGGAGCGGCACATTTACCTGGTATGGTTGCTTCACTTACCCCGCTTCCAGTGATTGGTGTTCCAGTAAAATCAAGAAACTCAATCGATGGTTGGGATTCTATTCTATCCATTCTACAAATGCCTGGAGGAATTCCAGTTGCAACAGTTGCTTTAGATGGTGCAAAGAACGCAGGGATACTTGCAGCAAAGATTGTTGCTGTAGGCGAGCCTGAATTAATGGAAAGATTGGTGGAGTATATTGAGGAACTCAAACAAAAGGTATTGGAAACAGCCAAGGAATTATAATAGATAAAAAAAGGTAAAATATAATGAGGGACTCAATGAGTTCCTCTTTTTTTTGGTTTCATTTAATCAACTCCAACAAAATTATGGTTTAATTCATGATGAAAAAAAAAGCGTTTCCGAAGAAACGCTTTTTAAATTTATAATCTGTTTGATTAACCACCGAAGTCATCAAATGATACGTTTTCTGGTGGAACACCCCATTGGTCACACATATTAAGAACAGCTTGGTTCATTAAAGGTGGACCACAGAAATAGAATTCTATATCTTCAGGTTCATCATGTTTAGATAAATACTGATCGATTACAGCTTGGTGAACGAATCCTAAGAATCCATCTCCTTCTTCATCGTGAATATCCTTCTTCACTTTCCAATTGTCTTCCTCTAGAGGTTCAGACAATACCATGTAGAATTTGAAATTAGGGAATTCTCTTTCCAAAGCGCGGAAGTGCTCAATATAGAACAGCTCAGCTCTTGAACGCCCTCCATACCAATAAGTCACTTTTCTGTCTGTTTTCATTGTTTTAAACAGCTCATATAAGTGTGAACGCATTGGCGCCATTCCAGCACCACCTCCAATGTATAACATCTCTGCATCAGAATCTTCATTGATAAAGAATTCACCATAAGGTCCTGAGATAATTGCAGTGTCTCCTACTTTTAAGTTGAAGATATAAGAAGACGCTATACCAGGATTTACTTTCATCCAACCACCTGCTTTACGATCAAATGGTGGAGTAGCAATACGCACGTTCAACATAATTCTTCTTCCTTCTGCAGGGTAAGAAGCCATTGAATAAGCACGAACTGTATCTTCATCATTTCTCATTTGCAATGGCCAAAGTTTGAACTTATCCCATTCCGCTTTGAACTTATCAGGTTGTCCAGGGTGATCTTCTGGATGCGCTGTAATGTCCATTGTTTTGAAATCTACAACACAAGGTGGAATTTTAATCTGAATATATCCTCCAGCCTTGTAATCCATATCTTCAGGAACTTCAACAATAAACTCCTTAATGAAAGAAGCAACGTTATAGTTCGACACCACTTTAGCTTCCCATTCTTTAACACCAAGAACTTCTTCATCGATTTCAATTTGCATATCTTCTTTTACCTTAACCTGGCAACTAAGACGCATATTCTCTTTGATTTCTTTTCTTGAAAAGTGTGGTTCTTCAGTAGGAAGAATACTTCCACCACCTTCATGTACTTTACAAGTACATTGGATACAAGTACCTCCACCACCACAAGCAGAAGCTAAAAATATTTTTTCATTACTTAAGGTATTCAAAAGGGTATCTCCTGCATTTACCTCAAGTACTTTATCTCCATTAATCGTAATTTTAAGTTTACCTGGTGGTGTTAATTTTGCCTTTACAAAAAGCAACATCGAAACCAACAGTAAAATAACTGCTAAGAAGAATATTACTGTAATTAAAATTGATAAACCCATTACTGCTCTAGTTTTTCGTTAATAATTTGTGAAGTTTCAACTGTACTCACAGTACTCGTTTTCTCTTCTTTCTTTTTTCCGTATTCTACCCCCATAAAGCTCATGAAAGCGATTCCCATTAATCCAGTAACAATAAAGGTGATACCTAATCCTCTTAAAGCTGGTGGAACTTTTGAATAGCGTATTTTCTCACGAATAGCGGCCAAAGAAACAATTGCAATGAACCAACCAATTCCAGAACCCAAAGCGAATGCTGAAGCATCAAGGATTGTTGAATACTGACGGTCTTGCATAAACAACGCTCCCCCTAAGATTGAACAGTTTACTGCGATCAGTGGAAGGAAGATTCCCAACGCTCCATATAAAGCAGGTGCAAACTTCTCTACTAACATCTCAACTAACTGCACAATAGAAGCTACTACTGCAATAAACATAATGAAAGAAAGGAATCCTAAATCAATGGTTTTTGATCCACTTACTCCGTATTCTGGGTTTAACCAAACCAAAGCACCTTCCTTCAACACATAGTTCTCTAATAAATAGTTCATCGGTACAGTAACCACCAATACGAACACTACTGCTAATCCAAGACCTACTCCTGTTTTCACTGTTTTAGAAACAGCCAAATAAGAACACATTCCCAAGAAATAGGCGAAAATCATATTTTCGGTAAAAATCGCCTTTACGAATATATCTAATGTACTTTCCATAATTATAATCTTATCTTCTTATTAATTTTCTTCAACGAGTTCTTTATTCATAGAACGCTGAACCCAGATAATGATACCTACAACGATCAGTGCCATTGGAGGAAGAATCATCATGTTGTTGTTCATATAACCGATTGCGTACAGCCCTGATTCTTCACCCGGAAGGTTATTTCCAAAAATGGAAGCTCCCCAGATTTTTCCAGAACCTAGTACTTCACGTACCAAAGCAACAAGCACTAGAATCCAAGCGTATCCAATAGCATTTCCTACAGCATCTAAAATAGATGGCCAAGGTTTATTTGCCATTGCGAAGGCTTCAAAACGTCCCATAATAATACAGTTCGTAATGATCAACCCAACGAAAACCGACAGTTTCTCAGAAACATCGGGAACGAAAGCTTGGAGTGACTCGTTTACAATAATTACTAATGAAGCAACAATTACCAACTGTACGATAATACGTACACGTGAAGGGATTAGGTTTCTAAGTAAAGAAACCACAAGGTTTCCAAAAACCATAACGAATATTACAGAAATAGACATCCAGAACGCTTGTTCTACCTGTACTGTAATCGCTAATGCAGAACAAATTCCTAATACCTGAATGGTAATTGGGTTATTGTCTGATAATGGATCAGTAATTAATCGCCTATTCTTTTTAGAGAATAATGGTTCACTTGGCGCTTTAACTTTATCTTCAGTCTTACTCATAGCACTATTTATTTTTACTGAAATATTTATAATACACTTCCATGGTCTCATTCACCATACGCTCAACTCCTTTTGAGGTAATGGTACCTCCAGTGATTCCGTCTACCTTTTGCGTTTCAGAACCCGTTCCGTTTTGAACAACTGTAATTGGCGTAAAAGTACCATCGATCGCGATTTTCTCACCATTGTAACGGTTTTCAAAGAAGCTTTGAGAAATCTCAGCCCCTAAACCTGGAGTTTCACCTTTGTGGTCAAATGAAGTACCAACGATTGTTTCATAGTCATCAGCCAAAGCTACGAATCCCCAAATTGGTCCCCATAACCCTTTTCCAACTACTGGTAAAACAAAAAGCTTTTCTCCATCTTTTTCAGCTTCGAAAATTGGATAAAGTCGATCTGCAACCTTAATCGTTTTGTCTCTGAATTGTTTTTGTACATCTAAATTGAAGGCTTGCTTTTCTTCTGGCAGATTTTCTTGTAAAACCCCAGTATGAGAAATCACATAGCTGTCTTTAATGTACTGGTCGTATTTTTCACTTCCGTCTTTACGTGTTGATTCAACACCTAAGGCTGAAAGGATATTCATTTTTTTCTTTACCGCTACATTCGCGTCTTTTCTATCTTTTAACCCTAATGATAAGGAAGAAAGAATCACTCCAACAACTATAACCAATATAATTGAGAAGGCAAATGTATAACCGTTTCCGTCTTTATTAACTTGCATATCTAAGCTGTTTTAAATCGTTTTTTACGTCTTGAAATATTTGCTTGAACCACATAATGGTCAATCAATGGAGCCATGATATTCATGAACAGAATGGCCAACATTACTCCCTCAGGATAAGCTGGGTTCAATACACGAATCAAAACGGCAAGTCCACCTCCTAGGAAACCATACCACAATTTCCCGTATTGGGTTTGTGCTGCAGTTACAGGATCGGTAGCCATAAACACAGCACCAAAGGCGAAACCACCAATAATTAAATGGTAATAAGCAGGCATATCCATATATGCGTTAGCGCCAATTAAGTTCATCAATAATCCAAATACAAATCCTCCTGCAAAGAAAGACAAGATAATTCTCCAAGAAGCTACACCAGTATACAACAACAATGCTGCTCCTAACATAATAGCAATAACAGAGGTTTCACCAACAGACCCTGGGACCATACCAATAATAGCATGAAGAGGATCATATGCACCTTCAAATTTTTGTAATAACTCTGCACTTGTCGATGTAGCAGATAAAGCTTCTCCTGCCACTACTGGAGCGTCCCCAACAAAGGAAGCTACATCTCCTAATGCTGTAGCACCAGAGGCTCCATCAGGAAGTGTTCCACCGTTTTGGGCAATTATATCTGAAGTACCAGACTTCCATACCTTATCTCCTGACATTGCTGTTGGATAAGCAAAGAATAAGAATGCACGAGCGGTAAGGGCAACGTTTACGATGTTCATCCCTGTACCTCCGAACACCTCTTTACCAATCACTACGGCAAATGCAGTAGCAACACCAACCATCCACAATGGAACGTCAGCTGGCATGATTAAAGGAATTAACATTCCCGATACTAAGAATCCTTCATGAAGTCCGTGTCCACGCATAAATCCAAAGATGAATTCTATGGCCAAACCAACTCCGTAAGATACGATGAGTATTGGCAATACTTGTAACACTCCATAGAGTAGTTTATCGCCAAATCCAGTCATATAGTCACTATATGCTCCGAATTGTTCTGGATTTAAATAAGATTGTAATTCGTAATGCCAATGTCCTGTATTATAAATACCAAACAACAATGCTGGGATCATCGCTAAAACGACCATAAACATAGTACGTTTTAAATCCACACCATCACGAATATGAGCCCCTTTCTTAGTTACGTGTTTTGGCGTAAACAAGAAAGTTGAGAGAGATTCATACAGCGGGTACATTTTCTCCCACTTACCACCCTTCTCAAACTTTGGGTCAAGATTTTGAATGACTTTTTTTAATGCTTTCAATTTCCTAAATTTTATTATTTAACACTTACATGCATTCTTCTTCGATAACATCTAATCCTTCACGGATCTTTTCCTGAATTTCAATTTTAGATGTACATACATATTCACACAATGCGAAATCTTCAGGTGCAACTTCGTATATTCCTAATTCTTCCATCGCATCAATATCATTTACAATGATGGCTTTGATCAATTGCATCGGTAAAATATCAAAAGGCAATACCTTTTCCATTTCTCCTGTAACAACAAATCCACGCTCTTCACCATTTAAGTTCGTATCTAAACGGTACTTTTTATTTGGCGTCAACCATGTAGGGAACAAACGGTGGCTTGAAAACTTATCAAAACCAGGCCCTAACCATCCCTTTGTTAAGAAGAATTTGTAATCATCTCCTTCTGGTAAAACAGTAACTTGGGCATCGTAAAACCCTAAGAAACCATCGCTTCCAACAGCTTCTCCCGTCAATGCGTTACCGCTAATCACACGTACATTATCTTGGACTAAATTACCTTCCACAAGTGGAGTTAATTGAGCTCCCATAATGGTCTTATAATATTTTCTATTGTTCGCCTCAGAGCCTGTCAAAGCAACATACTTTGAAGAATCAAATTTTCCTTCAGCGAAGAATTTACCGATGGTCACAACATCTTGCGGATTCACAGTAAAGACAAACTCACCTTTGTCAATTGGATCAAAGTGGTGAATCTGAGTTCCCACATTTCCTGCAGGGTGCTTTCCTGAAATCCTATTGATTTGAACATTCTTTGCATTCACAAAAGCTTCGTCTGGAGCTCCTTTTGCATTCAATGTTAAATTCACTTTACCATCTGTCAACTTCGCAAGGGCATTCAATCCGTGTTGAAAATACTGATCTTGTCCGTGGATGATAAAATCATAATCTGGCGCCAAAGGAGAACTGTCGAATGAAGAAATAAAAATTGCTTTTGGCGTTACCGCTGGATTCGCAATTTTATCTAAAGGACGTTGTTTTAAATATGGCCAAAGACCATTTGCTAACATTGTCTTCATCACTTCTTCTCTCGAAATAGATGATGGATCTACAGGGTCTACCTGAACCACCTCGTCCACTTCAGAAACTTTGATTCGAACTTCTAAAATCCTTCTTTTCTCTCCCCTAACCACTTCAGAAAGTACACCTGTAACAGGAGAAACAAATTTTACGTCCTTATTGTATTTATCATAAAACACAACTTCACCACGTTTCACTTTCTCCCCCTCTTTGATGATTACTTTCGGAACCAGTCCGTGAAAATCTGAAGGTTTTATTGCGACCATAGTTGGTGTTTCTAAATCCACCTTCACTTGGTCGGCTTCACCGATCAGCTTGATATCAAGCCCTTTTTTAAGTCTAACCGCCTTTGACATGTTTATACAGACATTTTATTTAATGCACAAAAATATAAAATTGTTCGACTTTGAGCGGGCTTCTACTCTGTTTAGGTGTGACGATTATTAATTTAGAACGATTCTAAATAAGTAGGCGCTTATTATTGAGCTAATTACACTTTTTTTCTTGGTACATAAGAAATCATTAACTATATTTATCGTTTGACTTATAAAATTTGTCATTTTTTTATTACTCAACGAATATTATGAATGTTGCCATAACAAAAGGAATAAAAATTACTGTTACAGCACTATTTCGTTCCGATTTAACTCAATTAGAAAAGGGATTATTCTTCTTTAATTACTCCATTATCATTGAAAATCTGAGCCACAATAGGGTTCAATTAATTTCAAGACACTGGAGAATTGTAGATTCCCTCGCTCCGACCCGAATCGTTGAAGGCGATGGTGTTATTGGTGAACAACCTATCTTAGAACCTGGCGAAACTCATCTATATACTTCGGGCTGCGACTTGTCTTCCGGTCTTGGATACATGGAAGGCTATTATAATTTCGTAACCATCAATGATAAAGGTGAAAAAACAAGCAACTTCAAAGTTAATGTGCCCAAGTTCACTTTGGAATATTCTGGTAAACTCAATTAATCATTCTTTAATTTTGAATTGAGGAAAATCTCAATGCAGACTTCGGTGAAACCTTATTGAATTTACTTTTTCCAAAAACATTCTGAATTGACCAGAAGAATAGATCGAATCCACTTCACTTATTCTCCTTTGATGAAAGTAGATTAAAGGACATATTAAAAATGCTTTATTGACTTAATTGATCTGCAACAACTTGTTTAGCACTTCCTTTTTTTTACCTTACTACCTATTCAACTCAAAGCGGTAAAACATAAATCCAATTTAAAATGTTGGCAGGACTGTAGATTCATTAATTTTGCAACTTTAAATAGTATATGAGCTACAGCAAAAACTTTTGGGCACTGACATTGGGGATGTTTTTATTCATGACCTCATTTAACTTAATTATTCCTGAATTGAATGGATTCATCACCACATTAGGTGGTGAAAGCTACAAAGGACTTATTATTGGACTCTTCACTGTTACAGCAGCACTTTCTCGTCCTTTTTCTGGAAAAATGGCCGATCTGGTAGGTAGGAAAAGTACAATGTATGTAGGGACAATCGTCAGCATTATTATGACTTTATTATATCCTTTCAGTGGAACTATTCTTTTCTTTTTAACACTTCGTTTCTTTCATGGATTCTCAACAGGCTTTCTCCCAACAGGAGCTACAGCGTTGGTGACAGACATTCTTCCTGAAAACAAAAGAGGTCAAGGCATGGGCGTTTTCGGAACCGGAATAGCATTGGGGCTTGGTGTTGGACAAGGATTAGGAACTCCAATTGCGAATGCACTTACATTGAATGGACTTTTTATCGTTTCGAGTTTAACTGCACTTTTATCTTTGCTGTTCATATTCTCAGTTAAAGAAACCTTACCTCATCCACAACCATTTACATTGCGCATATTTAAAGTGAAAATTGAAGATGTTTTCGAAAAAAATGTTCTCCCAGCCGCGATGGTCATGTTTTTAACTACGGTATGCACAGGTTTGGTTCTTGTACTTACTCCCGACATGTCTGTCTACCTTAACATTGAAAACAAAGGTTGGTATTATGTATTTTATGTCGTATCCACAATCGCCGTAAGACTATTTGCCGGAACGCTCTCAGACAGAATAGGAAGAAGGCAAACATTAATTCTGGGTATTTCTTTTTTAATTGTAGCAATGCTCATGACCGGAAATGCGAAAACTGAATTTTGGTACACAGCAGCTTCCTTCATCTTTGGGATTGCCACTGGAATAAGCTCTCCTACCTTATTTGCTTGGATGGCTGATTTATCTCCCAGTCACAGAAGAGGTGTTGGCTCGGGAACATTATTCATCGCATTAGAATTGGGAATTCTATTTGGAAGCATTGGCACAATGGCTGTTTATAGCAATACTTTAGAATCTTTAAGAAATGCTTTTAACGGGGGCGCAATTGTTGCTGGTTTGGCACTTATCTATATAATCATCCACCTCTTATTTAGCAAAACCAATAAATACTACAAGAAGTAATTACCGGGTTAAAAAAAAACCATACAGCTGGTTCAAGTACACTTTAGACCATTAATTAATCTCTGACAAAAAATAAGCCCAACAAAGCTATTGAGAAACTTAGCACAGCCTTCTTGTGGTTTTGGCTGGTTAGATTTGAAAAATGTTTACATTTTTAGGTGATGTAGTAAAGATTCAGCCAACCACGAAATGGGATTCAACATTATGACAAACTCAATGCATCGGAGACTCACCCACATTTCTCGCGGTAGTCCGGTTTTTGGTCAAAAAGCTACTTCTAATGAAGAATAATAAAAGATTTATAATATTAATCTTGATTTTTATCACTATTGGTACAACGATAGGTGTGTTTTATGAAAACAAGAAGAAAAAACTTCTTTCTACCAATACAGAGGTAACCCATGGTTATCTTACAAAACGAATTAATGTTGCTCGCTCTTGTAATGAAAGCTATTACTATTATTATATAAAAAATAATAAGTTTGAAATTTGGGAATGTGGCCTAAAACCATTTCTAGAAATTGGAGACACCGTATTAATTAAGTATTCATTAGAAGACCCTTCCGTAGCAAAAGTGATTGATTTTAAATTTATGAAAAAGTTTAAAATATAAATTTTAAAGATGGAAGACGGCTCCACCACCTCTATGCTCTTGCTGAATACTCAATACTGTCTTGCTCTTGCTCAATACTCAATACTGTTTTCTCGGGTCAGTCTCAAAAGTTGGGGAGGGATTCATTCCTCACTTATTGAACAAGCGAATGATGGTTTTAACCACTTTTATGCTTAAAGCGTTGAATAATCCTAATTCAAATTGCCAAGTATTTGTGCTCAATCCCCAACTATTCGTCTTGATTAAAAAAGCCTACAAAAACTCGTATCTACATACAGAAAAAGACGACTAAGATAGTCGTCTTTAAATACCGTTTGGACCTATAGTGATGTGACCTTTTATTTTATTGGTCTTATTTCTTAGAAAGAATCATCGACCTGAGGAATCTATTCAAATTCTTCATCAATATTCTCTTCGTACTCTTCTTTGATTTCTTCTTTCAAGAATCCTTCATCATCATAATCATCATCATCTTCGATAATTTCTTGTGCTTGACTAATGGTCATTCTAATTAAATAATAGTAATCCTCCGTTTCAAAAGGTAGGGCACTTACTGTGTTTCCATCTTTATTTTTGAACTTGACTAAGTGGTCTTCAAAGCCTTCCGGATAATTTAATTTAATTAACTGCTTTACGCGCTTATCAAGTTTCACGTAATCTTTAACAACTCTAGGCTTACTACTCATCTTCATTAATTGTATATTTATATTGTCACGGGATAAAAGTATTAAATTCCTACATTCACCAAACTTTTGTCCATAGTTTTTACAAAAAATTATTCTTTCTATTAAAATCGTAGAATGAACTTCTGTATAAATTTAAATGATAAAGAATTAAAAAACCAAGAATCCTGCATAAAATCGTGGGCAATTAAGAAGAATATGTATTTTTGTCTGACAAACTATGGATAAATCTGAACAAATATTAGGAGTTATAGGAGGCGGTAGTTGGGCTACTGCACTAGTGAAGATTCTTACGGAGAATGTATCAAAGGTGAATTGGTACATGAGAAACGAGGAAGCTGTAGAAAACATTCACAAATACCGAAGAAACTTAAAGTACCTTCAGTCTGTAGAATTGAACACAGACAAGATCAATGTCAGCACAGATTTGGTTGAAATTATTCGATCTTCTGACATTATCATTATCGCCACTCCGTCAGCTTTTTTAACTTCATTGTTTGAAGACTTTCCTATTGAACACTTCAAAGGGAAAACTGTATTTTCAGCAGTAAAAGGAATTATCCCAGAATATCACGCCATTCCCGCACGTTTTATTCATAAGACTTTTGGTACTCCTTATGACCAAATAGGAATAGTTTGTGGACCTTGTCATGCAGAAGAAGTTGCTTTAGAACGCTTGTCTTATCTTACCATTGTTTGCCAAGACGAAGACATTGCAGATGACATGGCAGATCGATTTAAGACACGTTACATCAAAACTACAACCTCAGATGACTTGTTTGGTACAGAGTTATCGGCCATCCTCAAAAACGTCTATGCAATTGCTTCAGGTATTTGTGCAGGATTAGGATATGGAGATAATTTCCAAGCTGTTTTGATCTCCAATGCCATTCAAGAAATAGAAAACTTCATTGATGAAGTCAGCCCAATCCACAGAGATGTAAAAAGTAGTGCTTATTTGGGTGATTTATTGGTGACTGCCTATTCAAAGTTCTCAAGAAACAGGACTTTTGGATTTATGATTGGGAAAGGGTATTCAGTAAAGATTGCTCAAATGGAGATGGATATGATTGCTGAGGGATATTATGCTGTAAAGTCAGTCATGGAAATCAACAAAAAGTTCAATGTTGAAATGCCCATCGTTGAGGCCGTAAACAATATTATCTATGAACGTATTTCTCCAGTTATCGAAATGAAGATCCTAACAGATCGATTATCATAAAAAAAAGTGCTTGTTAAGTGTAATTTGCAAATCACACCCAACAAGCACCTCTACAAATTACATCATACCTGGCATTCCACCTGGCATTCCGCCGCCCATTCCTCCGGCAGCAGCACTTTCATCTTCTGGTTCATCTACAATCACACATTCTGTTGTCAACAACATCGATGCGATAGAAGCTGCGTTTTCAATAGCAATACGCGTTACTTTTGTTGGATCCAAAACTCCAGCTGCAAGTAAGTTTTCGAACTCCTCAGTTCTTGCGTTGTAACCGTAATCGTCTTTTCCTTCAAGAACTTTCTGAACAATAACTGCTCCTTCGCTTCCTGCGTTTTTAACGATTTGGCGCAGAGGCTCTTCAACTGAACGTCTTACGATATCAATACCAGTTGTTTCGTCGTCGTTTTCTCCTTTGATCTCTTTCAAGCCATTTAAGGTTCTCAACAAAGCAACACCACCTCCAGGGATTACACCTTCTTCAACCGCTGCACGTGTAGCTGCCAAAGCATCCTCAACACGGTCTTTCTTTTCCTTCATTTCAACTTCAGAAGCTGCTCCAACATAAAGAACTGCAACACCACCCGCTAGTTTAGCCAAGCGCTCTTGCATTTTCTCCTTGTCATAGTCAGAAGTAGATGTTTCCATCTGAGCTCTAATTTGAGCAACTCGAGCATCAATCGCTTCTTTATTTCCTGAACCGTTTACAATGGTTGTATTGTCTTTATCGATTTCAACTTTTTCAGCTGTTCCCAACATGTCTAAAGTTGCCGTTTCAAGAGACAGTCCTTTTTCTTCAGAAATCACCTGTCCTCCTGTAAGGATTGCAAGGTCTTCCAACATTGCTTTTCTGCGGTCACCAAATCCAGGCGCTTTAACAGCTGCTACTTTCAAGGAACCTCTAATTCTGTTTACCACAAGAGTAGTTAACGCTTCTCCATCGATATCTTCAGCGATAATCAATAAAGGTCTTCCAGACTGTGCTGCAGGTTCCAAAACAGGAAGTAAATCCTTCATGTTTGTAATCTTTTTATCACAGATTAAAAGGTATGGATTCTCTAAATCAGCGATCATTTTTTCTGGATTCGTCACGAAGTAAGGCGAAAGATACCCTCTATCGAACTGCATTCCTTCTACGGTTTTCACTTCAGTTTCGATACCTTTAGCTTCTTCTACAGTAATTACACCGTCATTACCAACCACCTTCATCGCTTCTGCGATCAATGTTCCTATAGTCTCATCATTATTGGCAGAAATAGAAGCAATTTGCTTGATTTTATCATTATCAGAACCCACTTCTTTTGAAAGTTTCTTGAGCTCTTCTACGATAATTTTCACTGCTTTATCGATACCTCTTTTCAGGTCCATAGGATTTGCTCCCGCAGTAACGTTTTTCAATCCTGCAGTTATTATTGCTTGTGCTAAAACTGTAGCCGTTGTTGTACCATCACCAGCGATATCAGCAGTTCTTGAAGCTACTTCTTTAACCATTTGAGCTCCCATGTTCTCAACAGGATCTTTCAAATCGATTTCTTTCGCTACAGAAACTCCATCTTTTGTTACGTGAGGCGCACCGAATTTCTTACCAATAACTACGTTACGACCTTTAGGTCCTAATGTTACTTTTACTGCGTTTGCTAACGCATCGACACCTTTCTTAAGCTTCTCTCTTGCTTGTTCGTCGAAATATATTTCTTTTGCCATTCTAACTTAATTTTTTAACGTTAATAACTATTGAAAAACACCGTATACGTCGGCTTCTTTCATAATCAAGTAAGTTTTTCCTTCAATCTTGATCTCTGTTCCTGAGTACTGACCAAATAAAACAGTATCTCCTTCTTTAACCGTCATGGGTTCATCTTTCTTACCATTACCAACGGCTACAACTGTTCCTCTTAAAGGTTTTTCTTTAGCTGCATCAGGAATAATGATTCCACTAGCTGTTTTTTCTTCGGCAGGTGTGGGCTCAATTAGCACACGATCCGCCAACGGTTTTAATGCTGACATATTATTTTATTTAAGTTTAATTGAATTTATTTTAACTGCTTACTTATAGACCAATTCTGTGCCAATGAAGAATGCTGTATCTTTTGTCAGAAATCCAGAAAAAAAAGCAAAAAAAATGTCAGTGCATATGACACACTGACATTCAATTTTATTTACTTAAAGTTTAGAAATGACAATCTACCTTCCCTAAACAAGTTTTATTCTTATTCTATTCTTGAACTTCATCTCCTTGAGAAGCTGGCATTTCTGTAGCTGGTGCTTCTTCAACAGGTAGGTTAGCTGGTTGATGATACATCAAAGTCATCGCAATACTCAATACTCCGATGATCCCCGCCAAACTCCATGTTGCTTTTTCAATAAAGTCATTGGTTTGCTTAACTCCACCCATTTGGTGAGCTGCACCAAAGTCTGTTGATAATCCTCCTCCTTTTGGATTCTGCATTAAAACAAGTAATACAAGTAAAACACTCGCAAGGATGATAAGTACAATAAATAAAGTTTCCATATTTTAATTTAATTTTCTTTTCAAGGTTTCAATTTGAAGTGCAAAGAAACTCTTTTTTTCTGGAATTTTCAAGATTAATTTTTCATAAGCATCGATTGCCTTCGGATAATTGCCTTGGGCTGCATAAATCTTGGCCAGGGTCTCACTCACTGGAAGCCTTGTTTCATCTAGGCTTTCACGTGCTTTTTGCACCGGTGAAAAGAACTCGTTTTTTCTTTTCTCTACGCTTAAAATTTCTTTCTTTTTTTCTTTTTCTTCTGGTTTTTCAGGTGCTTTTTCTTCTTCCTGAGGTAATTCCTTCGATTTTTGAGGAGTATCCTCTGGTTTTTCAGCTTCGGCAAAAGGCATCATCCATGAAGTGAAAGTTTTTAATCCACTCTCTGGTTTTTCAACTTCTTTTTCTTCAGCCTCACTCTCTTCGCCTACTTCATTTTCGGCACTTTCCTCTATTGTCGGTAAATCAAACTCAATTGAAACGGTGTCTTCTTCGTCTTCCTTCGGCTTATCTAATTGTTTTAAACGAGCAACATGATACGTTTCCTCGGATTCTTGGTCGACTTCTAAATAAATTGAGGAGCTAACCGCATGCGCCAAAATATCCCGTTCTAAGTCGCCTACTTTTTTCAGGTCCTTTTTCTCTGCTTGTTCAAGCTCCTCCTCTCTTGGAACTTCTGCTTCTTGGCCGACTTCATCCTCGCTTGAAACAACACCTTGCACTTCCTCCCTTTCTGAGTCAACTCCCTCTTCAACTTGAACTTCATCAGTTAAATCAAACACTACTTTTTCTTCAGGTTCGGGTGCAGGTTCTTCTGTTGTTAGAACCTCCTCCTTTTCATCATCTTCTATCTGAATCTTCTCGGTTGAGTCTACAAAAGACTCGTGTTTTGCATCTTCTATTTCAACATCAACTGCAGTTTCACTTTCTTGACCCACCACTTCATCTACGTAATGAATCAAATGAAAAAGTTGAGAACGGTCGGGAATGCGATAGGCATGATTTTTCAGCTCTGCTTCAAACTGAATGGTGTTGTGCATCGACAAACCTTTGAGGTACAATTGTGAAAATACCGCAGCAAAAGGATAGCGCTCCGCCAATTGACGTAGCTGTTCTAAATCCTCCAGTTTTATCAATTCTGGTTGATCAATTCTTTTCGATATTTCTACAAAGTTTAACATTACCAGTTCGAAAGTAACTTATTTAAAACATCTTGCACTATTTGATCGTTAATTTCTTCTAACAATTGTGCTTGAATTGCTCCCACATCTTGTGTCGCATCAAAGTCTGCAAACCGTGAACTACTTAATTCCATCAACTCCTCCTCAGGTGCAGAAATAAATATCTCAAAACTCGCGCGAATAGTTAATCTATTTTTTACATCTGCGGCATTATCTTGTAAAGATAAAGGCGTAACTGTATAAGAATCTACAGCACCTGTTACAATAATTTGAGGATCTTCATCTTCATCAGTAACTAAAGTTAAACCCACTCTATTCTGAATAGCATCTTTTACCAACTCGGTTAATTCTGAGGAATAACTAATAGGTGCGTTAGGCGCTTTATTCTCTAATGTGCTAACCATAAATCTTTTCCATTCGGGCGGAACACTTCCATCGCGAAAAGAAATACTTGTGGGCCAACAAGAAGTAAACAAAAGGGCCACTATAGATAAAAGGAGTATTCTCATTGTTTAGCCTCGGCTTATTTTAAATTATATTCTTTAATTTTTCGGTATAAAGTTCGCTCAGAAATCCCCAGCTCTTTAGCTGCGTCCTTTCTTTTACCATTATGCTTTTCTAAAGCTTTTTTCACAAACTCCTTTTCTCTTTCTTCCAAAGACAAAGATTCTTCTACCTCAATATGTTCTTGATAATCGCTATCTACAATCGTCATCTCATCTTGCTCCGAAAATGAACTCACTTCATTTACCTCGTCTCTTACTCCTGATTCCAACAATCGTTTACTGTCTTCATTCGAAATATCGGAGTAAACACGATTCAAAACATCTCGTTGAGTCCCCGTTAAATCAACGTCTTTATTTCCATTCAACAATTCAATCACCAGCTTTTTCAACTCGTTCATGTCTCTTTTCATGTCAAACAAAAACTTATAAATCAACTCTCGATCTGAAAAAGCGTCTTTCCCTTCACTTCCTTCCGTCCCAACAATTGAAGGCACCCCTGAAATAACCTCTTCAGGAAGATAGGATTTCATTTTTTGCAAAGAAATATCTCGATCACTTTCGATTACAGAAATTTGTTCCACAACGTTTTTTAACTGTCTAATATTTCCTGGCCAATTATACTTTTCTAAAGCGAATATTGCTTCATCACTAAGCTTAATGGAGGGCATTCTATATTTTTCAGCAAAATCAGCTGCAAACTTTCGAAACAACAAATGAATATCTTCTTTTCTTTCTCTTAAAGGTGGTAGTTTTATGGGAACCGTACTTAAACGATAGAGTAAATCTTCTCTGAACTTATTTTTTCTGATCGCTTCAGTCATATTCTCATTGGTCGCTGCAACTACACGAACATTCGTTTTGATCACCTTTGAAGAACCTACCCTGATGAACTCTCCAGTTTCTAAAACACGTAACAATCGAACTTGAGTTTGTTGGGGTAATTCAGCAACTTCATCCAAGAAAATCGTTCCACCATCTGCTTCTTCGAAATATCCTTTTCGACTTCCACTAGCACCTGTAAAAGCACCTTTTTCGTGACCAAAAAGTTCAGAATCTATCGTTCCTTCAGGAATTGCACCACAGTTTACTGCGATGTAACTTCCGTGCTTCCTCGTACTTAAATGATGAATCACTTGAGGAATAATTTCCTTTCCTGTTCCACTCTCCCCCGTTACCAATACAGAAATATCTGTAGGTGCAACCTGAATTGCAACTTCAAGCGCACGATTCAACCCAGGGGCATTACCGATAATTCCAAACCTCTGTTTGATTTGCTGAATATTCATATCACTTATCGATTATTAGTCCTCTACAATTTCTCCCGATAAAGACGCATGTGTACAATCTGTAATGCGAACCATCACGTAGTCTCCTACATTTGCATTTTTACGATCAAAGATAACTTTATGATTTCTATCTGTACGTCCCATCAAACGATCTGAAGAACGTTTTGACTCAGTTTCTGCAAGCACTTCGAGTACTTTCCCGATTTGCTCTTTGTTGATGGCTAAACTGTGCGTATGCTGAAGTTCAATAATTTGTTCCAAACGTTTTTGCTTCACCTCTTCTGGAATATCATCTTCGTATTTTCTTTCCGCTAAAGTCTTTGGACGCTCAGAATATTTATACATATAAGCGGCATCGTATTTCACCTCTCTCATTATAGAAAGCGTGTCTTGATGTTGCTCTTCTGTTTCTCCACAGAAACCTGTAATAATATCAGTCGAAATACCACATTCTGGAATAATTCGATTGATGGCCTCTATTCTATTCATATACCACTCACGTGTATAGCCCCTGTTCATTTTTTTCAACACATCGCTGTTTCCTGATTGAACAGGAAGATGGATATAGTTACAAATATTATCATGCTTCGCAATGGCGTGTAGCACATCATCGGTCATGTCTTTCGGATGAGAAGTTGAAAAACGAATTCGAAGTTTAGGGTGAACTGCTGCAACCATCTCCAATAACTGAGCAAAATTAGTCGTAGGCTTTGTTTCATCTTTTATTTCTCCTTTACTCGTCATATTCCAACGGTAAGAATCTACGTTTTGTCCCAACAAGGTAACTTCTCTATATCCAGCATTGAACAATGCCCCACACTCCTGAACGATGGTGTGAGGATCTCTACTACGTTCTCTTCCTCTGGTAAATGGAACAACACAGAAAGAACACATATTATCACACCCTCGTGTAATACTTACAAATCCTGTTACACCGTTTTTATCTAAACGCACAGGACTAATATCTGCATATGTTTCATCACGTGAAAGTAAAACATTAACTGCTTTTTGCCCTCCATCAACCTCTTCGATTAATCCTGGTAAATCTCGGTAAGAATCTGGACCAGCAACCAAATCAACGAGCTTTTCTTCTTCAAGCAAGTTCGTTTTCAAACGCTCAGCCATACAACCAAGAATACCTATAACAAGTCCTGGTCTTTGCTTCTTTGCTCTATTGAATTGCTTCAGTCGATTTCTAATTCTTTGCTCTGCGTTTTCTCTAATACTACACGTATTGATCAAAATAACATCTGCCTCTGCAGACTCTTGTGTGGTCGAGAATCCTTGGTTAATTAAAATGGATGCTACAACCTCACTATCTGAGAAATTCATTGCGCATCCATAACTTTCTAGATAGAGTTTTTTACCCCCTTCTTTATTGTCCATTGAGATCGCTTCCCCTTGGCGACTCTCATCCATATCTTTATCTAAAACAATTCCCATCGATGAATATCTATTTTATGAACTGCAAAGATATTGTTTCTTCTGATAGTGTCAAAATGTCAGTCGCTAATTTTTATAAATAGTTGAATAAAATCAATAAATAAGCGAATAATTCTCAACTAATATAATGTAATTATAAAGCGTAAAGTGAAAAGGAAAAAGAAGTTAAATCGCAATAAAGTTTGTATTTCGTATTAATTTGGAGTTATTTTGCACTCAATTTCAGAAAAAGTATTTAACGAATATCACTATGGCAAAAAATTTAGTTATCGTAGAGTCTCCCGCAAAAGCAAAAACAATTGAAGGCTATTTAGGCAAAGATTTTCTTGTTATGTCTAGTTATGGTCACGTAAGAGACTTGGCAAAAAAAGGTGTAGCGATTGACATCGAAAACGATTTTAAGCCAAACTATGAAATTAGCCCCGATAAGAAAACAGTCATCTCCGACCTTAAAAAACACGTTAAAGCGGCAGATACTGTATGGTTAGCAACGGATGAGGACCGTGAGGGTGAGGCCATTTCTTGGCACCTTTACGAAACGCTAAAACTTCAAAACAAAGACACAAAGCGTATTACTTTTAATGAAATTACAAAAACAGCTGTCCAAAAAGCAATTCAAGAACCTCGTCAAATCAACCAAGAATTGGTGAACGCACAACAAGCAAGACGTGTTTTAGATAGACTAGTAGGTTTCGAACTCTCTCCAGTTTTATGGAAAAAAGTAAAACCTAGCTTATCAGCAGGTAGAGTTCAATCTGTTGCCGTTCGATTGATCGTTGAGAGGGAAAGAGAAATTATGAACTTCACTCCAGAAAGTTACTTTAGAGTAGTTGGAGATTTTGCTGAAGGAAAAGATAAGATTACCGCAACATTATCCAGAAACATTGGTACAGATAAAGAAGTAGAATCTTTCCTTGCAGATTGCGACAAAGCAACATTTAAGGTGACTGATGTGACCAAAAAGCCAGGAGTTAAAAACCCGAGCGCTCCATTCATCACCTCTACCCTTCAGCAAGAAGCCAGTTTAAAATTAGGCTTTAGCGTTTCCCGTACAATGAGGGTCGCACAAAGTTTATACGAGGCTGGACTCATTACATATATGAGAACAGACAGTGTTAACCTTTCTGAAACCGCAATGGAAGGTGCAAAAAACACCATCATCAAAGATTACGGACCAGAATACAGTAATCCTAAAAAATACAAAAGTAAAAGTGCAGGAGCCCAAGAAGCCCATGAGGCCATTCGCCCTACAAACTTTGATGTATCTTCTGTAAACAAAGGGAAAGACGAAGATCGCCTTTATGACTTAATTTGGAAACGCTCCATCGCGTCCCAAATGAGCCCAGCAAAACTTGAAAGAACAACTATAAAAATAGGAGCACCTTCTGTTAAAGATTTATTTGTTGCTAAAGGAGAGGTCATCAAATTCGATGGCTTCCTTAAAGTCTACTTAGAGTCTAAAATGGACGAAGACGATGAAGACGACAAAGCACTTGAAGGCTTACTTCCTGACTTAAAAGTAGGAACAGACCTTTCTACCCTATCAATTGTTGCACGTGAACGCTTTTCAAAACCAGCAGCACGCTATGTTGAAGCATCTTTAGTTAAGAAATTAGAAGAACTAGGAATCGGTAGACCTTCAACTTATGCACCTACAATATCCACAATTCAAAAAAGAGGATATGTCGAAAAAAAGGAAAGAGAAGGAACTGAAAGAAAGTACCTTATTTACACCTTAGACAATAACGGTACACACAAAGAGGAAGCTACTGAAATAACCGGTAGAGACCGCAACAGACTTTCTCCTTCTGATATTGGAATGGTGGTAACTGATTTTTTGGTAGAACACTTTGGAGACATTTTAAATTACAACTTCACCGCAGAAGTAGAACAACAATTTGACGAGATTGCAAATGGAATGAAAGAATGGACAGAAATGATTAAGAATTTCTATGATCCTTTCCACAAAACTGTTGAAGATACTTTAGAGCACTCTGAACGTGCTTCAGGAGAACGTTATTTAGGAGAACATCCAAAAACCGGCGAAAAAGTAATCGTTCGCATTGGTCGCTATGGACCAATGGCACAAATTGGAGATACGGAAGGAGAAAAAAAGGCACAATTTGCAAGCTTGAGACCTAACCAATCAATAGAAACCATAACTTTTGAAGAGGTTATGGATCTATTCAAACTCCCTAGAGAGTTAGGAGAATTTGAAGGTAAAGTAGTAAAAGCAAACATTGGTCGTTTCGGTCCATACGTTCAACATGACGGGAAATTTGTTTCGATTAAGGAAGATGATCCAATGGACATCGCGCTAGATAGAGCAATCGAGCTAATTAAGGAAAAAAGAATTGAAGACGCTAAAAAACTAATCAAAACATTCCCAGAAGACGAAAACATGCAACTATTGAATGGACGCTGGGGACCTTACCTTAAAATTGGCAAAAAGAACTTCAAACTTCCTAAAGACATTGAAGAGGTAGATCAACTTACCTACGAACAATGTGTTGAAATTTCTGAAAATCAGCCAAAGAAAACAACAAAGAAAAAAGCACCGGCTAAAAAGAAAACCACAGCTAAAAAAACTGCTGCAAAGAAAAAGCCCGCTGCAAAAACAACGAAGAAAAAGTAGTTATTGAGAATTGAATGTGTATTACTTCTACAACAAAGTGATATTTCACATCAATGCTTGAATTATATTTGTTGAAAAGCAACAAGATGAAAGATATTTCTATTTATTTTCAAAGCATATCAACAGAAGATAAATTCGAAAAAGAAATGCTGGGTAATTTTATCCAAGCAAATAAAAATGGCGAATTCCCTGAAATAAAGAAAAAGGGAATCGCCCTGTTTTATGTCCCAGAATATAGAAACGATAAAAACAATTCGGATCAAGAGTTCATCAATGATTTCAGAAGTCAACTCTATAAATTGCACCAAGGATTCAACTGGAATCACAATCTTTACGACCTAGGCACAATCATTCCCGGTAAAGAAATCGCTGATACATTTCATGCCATCAGCACCGTTTGTCAAGAACTCATAAAGAACGACATCATCCCAGTTGTTATTGGAGGTTCACAAGACCTTACAAAAGCAATATACAATGCCTACGAAAAACTAGAGCAGTTGGTCAACCTTACCGCAATCGACAACCGATTAGACCTGGGAAGTGCTGAAGAAACAATAACACACGAAGGATGGTTAAGCCATGTTGTTTTACACAAGCCTTGCTATTTATTCAATTATGCTAATATTGGCGCGCAATCACATTATATCGCCAACAATACATTAGACCTATTCAACGAACTCTATTTTGATATATGTAGACTCGGTGAAATCAGTCAATCCACACAGCTTGCGGAACCCTACATGAGAAATACTGACATACTCAGCATGGACCTAACAAGCATACGTGCCAGTGACTTGCAAAACAATTACTATTCAGCACCCAACGGATTATTTGCCAATGAAGCTTGTCAAATCTTGAGATACGCAGGGATCAGCGACAAACTATCCAGTTTAGGAATATTCAATTACTATAGTAAGAATCACCTTGCGACAGATGAAATGGTCGCACAATTAATTTGGTACTTCAACGAAGGCTACGCCAATCGAAAAGGCGACTTCCCAGTAGGCAGTAAAAAAACTTATACTAAGTTCAGGGTCTACCTAGAGGAACTCAACGAAGAGATTGTTTTCTACAAAAGCAATAAATCAGGACGTTGGTGGATTGAAGTTCCTTATCCAGGATCGAGAAATTCAAAATTCATGCGCCACCAGATGATTCCTTGCAGCTACGACACCTATGAAGAAGCTATGAAAGGAGAAGTTCCAGACCTGTGGTGGAAGACTTATCAAAAATTAGTTTAAGTTTTACCCACGTCAAATTGTTGAAAACTTCATCAAATCACAGATTTTATCAAAAAATTATTGAATAAGCATTTTATTTATTTCGTTTTTACATTTTTTTAACTACTTTAGTCGACTGATGGAGCAATGTAAAGCTCAATCACATGCATAAAACGTTGAAAAGAAGCAGTATAACTATGAAAAGACTTTTACTTATTTCTATGCTATTATCCACCGGTATGTTCTATACATACGGGCAGCAGGATAAAATTCTGACACATTTTATTTTTGATAAAATGAGTATCAACCCTGGAGCAACAGGAGTTGGGATGAATCATCAGGTCTGTGGAACGATGATCTACAGAAACCAATGGGACAAGTTCAACGGTGCTCCAAACTCTGTTTTGGTCAATGCAGAAGCGAACTTATCACAGTACTTCCCTAGTGCAGCAGGTATTTCATTCTACCATGACGCAATTGGTTTTTCTAGACAAAACAACTTGACTTTAAACTATTCATACCATATGAATTTAAGCAATGGTGTCTTAGGATTAGGAGCAGCTCTTGGAATGGTAAGCTATGGAATGAGTCCTGTTTGGGTTACACCAGATGGAAATCCAAATGATGGTTCTTTACCGACTTCTACTTCACAAGCAACATTTGATGCAAATTTCGGTCTTTACTATATGTCATATAGCGGTTGGTACGCAGGACTATCCTCTACACATCTACCAGCTATGGAGTTAGATGATTTAAATTTCAACACAGCACGTCACTATTATGCTATGGGAGGTTACCGCATGGACAATGCATTCAATGTGAATCCATTATCTTTAGAAGGAAATGTATTAGTACGATCGGACTTAAAACTTTTAAGTGCTGACATTAATGTACGTGCAATTTGGGACGACATGTTCTATGGTGGACTTACATTTAGAACATATGATGCTGTAGGAATTATGGCGGGTCTTAACTGGAAATCATTTACATTCGGTTATTCTTATGATATTACTGTAAACAGAATATCTAGCATCTCAACAGGTTCACATGAGTTACTTGTGAAATACTGTTACCCATTGCCTCCTATTCCGATCACAAAGGCAAGAAACCCAAGGTATTTATAAGAAATTTAAAAAAATCTGTAACCATTTACAACGCTTTACCGTTATAATAATCCCAAGTATGTTGATCCTGTAGAAAGTTATTGGAGATTCGGAAAGCAAAAACGAGGTATGATGAAGAAATTATTAATTATTGGTTTAATCGGGTTAATACTTGGATCTTGTAGTACAAGGTCAGGTCATTTAACTGGAGTACTAGGTAGACAAGTGTACTACCCAGAAATACCCTTAGGAATGGTCTACATTCCATCAGGTTCCTATATAATGGGGCAGAACGATCAAGACGTTCCATTTATGCATCAAACAGTTGCAAAAACGGTTTCTGTTCAGGCTTTCTATATGGACCAAACAGAAATCACAAATAACGAATACCGTCAGTTTGTATACTGGGTAAGAGACTCTATTGCTCGTCGTACGATATATGAAAATATTGAAGAAGACGAAGAAGCGGATCGTTACATTAATTATCGTGATGAATATTACGATGAAGGAATTATGGAATGGGTAGAATATGAATCAAGTGATCGTTTTCAGAACCTTGATAATTTCTCTTTAAACTGGGACAGATCATTTTCTTATGATGACCCAATGTTAGTTCCATTATTATCGGAGATGTATTATCCATCTGCTGAGCGTTTCTACAAAAGAAAAGAGATCGATACACGTAAGTTAAACTTTAAGTATTACTGGATTGACATCGTAGAAGCTGCGCGTAGAGGTAAGGTACATATTAAACAAGACGGATATGATTATCAAGGAAACAAAATTGATAATGACCACCGTGAGTTACGTACACCCGATCATCCTTTCACGAAAGAAAAGCAAGGTCAAGATTTAGATATGGGTCACCCAAACAAACTTGGTCAAAACAATGCGATTAGAGGTCACGAAAACAGACAACGTTTTATTATCGATGAAACGATTAATGTTTACCCAGATACACTTTGTTGGGTTAGAGACTTCACTTACTCTTTCAATGATCCAATGACAAACATGTACTTCTGGCATCCCGCTTATGATAACTACCCAGTAGTTGGAGTAACTTGGACACAAGCAAAAGCATTCAACGTTTGGAGAACACAATTATTAAATAGCTGGTTGCAGTCAATGGGAGAAATTTATGTAAACGACTTCCGTTTACCGACAGAAGCTGAATGGGAAAGAGCATCTCGTGGTGACCTAGAACTATCTCAATACCCTTGGGGTGGTCCATACATCAGAAACTCTTCAGGGTGTTTCTTAGGTAACTTTAAACCAATGAGAGGTCGTTACTTTGAAGACGGAGGTTTCCATACTGTAAAGGCATTCTCTTACAATCCGAATGGTTGGGGTCTGTACTGTATGGCTGGAAACGTATCAGAGTGGTGTGAAACAGCTTATGATGAGTCTATGTACGAAATGTCACATGACTTAAACCCAGAATACCGTTACAATGCTATGGATTGGGATCCACCGTCAATGAAGCGTAAAGTTATACGTGGAGGTTCATGGAAAGACATTGGCTACTATTTACAGAACAGTACACGAACTTATGAATATAGAGATACTGCGAAATCTTACATTGGATTTAGATCAGTAGCAACTCACCTAGGAAGAGGTGGTAGAGATTTCTCTAAAGAAGGTGGTGAAGAATTAGACCAAGATCTTCAATTGAGATAATCGTAATAACAAGTAAATTATAAACAAACAAATAAATCGTTAAACCCTTAAAAATTAAAAACTATGAAACCAGGAAGTAAAGGATGGAAAAATTTTATGGCTAAACTCTATGGTATTGGAGCGGCAGTAGTAATACTTGGAGCCTTATTTAAAATTATGCACTGGCCAGGGGCTGGTCCAATGTTGGTTGTAGGACTAGGAACTGAAGCAATTATTTTCGTTTTCTCAGCCTTTGAACCAATTCATGAAGACCCAAATTGGGAGTTAGTATACCCAGAATTAGCATTAGGTAATGATGAGGATTTTGATCCATCCGAATTACAAGCTTCTAGAAGAGGTGGCGGAGGTAACAGTGGATCTGGAATTACTGGAGAACTTGACAAGATGCTTGAAGAAGCAAACATTGATAGCGAACTATTGACTCGTTTAGGAGATGGAATGCGTGCTTTAGGAGACAATGCAGCACAATTGAAAGGTGTTACATCTGCAGCTGCTGCAACAGACTCTTATGTAGACAGTTTACAATCAGCATCTGATAAAGTAGCGAAACTATCTGAATCTTATGAAAGAGCTTCTGTAGCTATTTCTGGAATGACATCTTCTACTGAAGAAGGTCAATCTTTCGGAGAACAAATGCAAAAAGTTTCTAAAAACCTTGCTGCATTAAACAATGTATACGAATTACAATTAAAAGGTTCTTCTGCACATCTTGAGGCAACTGAGAAGTTCCAAGGTCAAGTTACTGATATGATGCAAAATCTTTCAGCATCTGTTGAAGACACTAAAATATACAAAGAAAATATGTCTATGTTAGCTAAGAACTTAACGGACTTAAATAATGTTTATGGTAACATGCTAAAAGCAATGACTGTTAGAGATAACGGTTAAATCAACTAATGAACATATCGTTCTAAACATTAATTAATAAATTAATTCTTAAAAATTAACTAAACATGGCAGGAGGAAAAGAAACCCCAAGACAGAAGATGATCGGGATGATGTATCTCGTACTGACTGCTCTTTTGGCACTAAACGTTTCAAAAGAGATCATTGCCGCTTTTGTTACCATTAATGATAAGCTCGACACTAGTGGTGAGGTTATTAAAAGAGGAACAAGTTCCACTTATGGTATATTTGATAATAAAAGAGCAGCAATTAACGCGCAAAAAGGTGACACTAAAGTCATCGATTTATGGCAAGGAAAGGCCATGAACTTAAATAAAAGAACAAAACAAATTATTCACTTTATACTTTCCGAATCTAATGATATGATTCAAAAGGTAGAGGGAAAAGATTGGATTTTAGAAAATGATGATGATGGTAATATTTTAGAACTTAAGTCATTATTAGAGATCCAAGCAATGGATAATTATGATGTTCCAACTGAGCTTTTCATTGGAGGTAATCCAATGAAACCTAAAGCGAGAGGTTTAGCAATTATAGACTCTATTCACGCATATAGAAACTATGTAGCAGAGCAAATGGCCAACTATAAAGTTGGAGAGAAGGTTTGGTCTTTTACTGCTCCGGAGGACACAACAGGGCTACCAGAAGCTTTACAAACTGTAAACCCTGAAGATAGAGACAAGATTGAACAATTTTACCGCTCAATGACAATAGATAAAGAAGTTGAAGTAAAAGATGCTGGTAAAACGAAAATGATGCCTTGGCCATCAGCAATGTTTGACCACGCTCCTATCGTTGCAGCTGCAGCAATGTTTACTGCTTTAAAAGTAGACGTTTTAAATGCTGAGAGTTCAGCGGCTGACTTTATGTTATCTAAGGTTGATGCACCAACATTTAACTTTAACAAAATTGACCCTTTAGCTTTTGCTAGAACTGGGTATGTTAATGCAGGTGATTCATTAGATTTAAATGTAATGATTGCAGCTTATGACTCTTCTGATGTTCCAAGAATTAAATATGGTATCAATGATACTATTCCTGCAAATTGGAAAGAAACTGAGGGAACAATCAATTTAGAAACCAGCACTCCTGGTAACTATAGAGTGAAAGGTCAGATTGGTGTTAAAGAAAAAGGTGAAATCAGCTGGAAAAACTGGGATTTCAACTATACTGTAGGAAAGCCTTCAGGAACCGTTTCCCTACCTGAAATGAACGTATTGTACCGTGGGTATAATAATAAAGTTGAAGGTGCTGCTTCAGGATTCCCAACGTATAGCTTATCAGGGGCGAATAACGTAAGTGTAACTAAATCTGGTACTGGATATATTGCAAAACCAGGTAGTGGTCGTGAAGCAACGATTAATATTGCTGGAGTTGCTGAAGATGGTTCATCAACTAGTTTAGGAAGCTTTAAGTTCCGTGTTGCTAACTTACCAAAACCTTCGATCTCTCTTGGTCGTATTGGTGATGGTGAAACAGCTACTTCGGCGCAGTTAAGAGCTGCAAATAGATTATTTGCAGGTTATCCACCAGAAATTCCATTGAACGCGAAGTTCTCTGTGGTTTCTTGGGAGGTTAACGTTTCTGGAGCACCTAGACCTGAAAAAGGAACTGGATCCAACTTAAGCGGTGGCGCAAAAAGAATAATCGCAAACGCAAAATCAGGAGCTTTAATTTCTATTGTAACGAGATATAAAGGCCCAGGTGGACAAATACGACGTCAAGGTGCTGTATTTACAGTAAGATAAAAAGATAAAAAAGTAATATCATGAAGAATTTAGTGCTATGTACAATATTGATTTTTAGCTTGAGTACTTTTGCTCAAGAAATCAATGGTGGTCCGATTAACAGCCGTACAAAAACGGGAGTTATTGATGGGGTCTACCTTAAATCGAACATCCCTACTAAACGCCTTATTCCTTATGAGCATGTGCGTGAAGCAGATGTTATTTGGAGTAAACGTGTTTGGAGAGCAATAGACCTTCGTGAGAAAATCAATCGTCCACTGTACTACCCTTTGGATGAGTTCACCAACCCAGACCCGGAAACTGGTGAAGTGGATTGGATTCGTAACGACAACAGATGGAGTTTATGGACAATCATGCGTCAACATATTCTTTCAGGAGATTTGACTGTTTATTCAGATTATAACCCTGTAAGAAACTCTGTTAAGGATGGTGATATGTTCAAATACCCTATCATGCCTGAACCAGGTAAGAATTATTCAACAGACTCTGTTTATAGAGAGGACTTGTTATACTATCTTGCTAAATTAGGTCCTGAACCTATTGATCCATTATTGAATCAGTATCAAGAAGATTCAATGGACGTTAATGGGAATTTCGTATACCCTCCGAGAGATACACTTTGGTTTACCTCTAAGGACATTATTCAGTACCGTTTAAAAGAAGATTGGTTCTTTGATAAGCAAAGATCAGTTTTAGATGTTAGAATTCTTGGAATTGCACCTGTGCGTTATGACAAGGATGACAACGGAACGATTCAAGGTACACATACTATGTTCTGGTTGTACTTCCCTACGGATTGTCGTTATGTATTTAACAACTACTTCGTTTATAACGAAAGTAACGGGGCGAGATGGATGAGTTTTGATGATTACTTTATGAAACGTAGATTCAGCTCTTTTATCTATAAAGAAGAAAACGTGTATGACAGAAGTGTAGAGAAATACCGTGTTGGTGTTGACGCATTGATGGAGTCACAAAGAATTACTGAAGAAATTAGAATACTCGAACACGACGTTTGGAGTTACTAGAGTTCTAAATCATATCTGAAGCCGCATAGTTTAATCGCTGTGCGGCTTTTTTAGTTTTATTCACCAACGAATTAAATGTGATTAATACAAATTCACTACCTTTGTGTAAAATTTAAATCATGGAAGGAAATAACATTGTCGTAAATATTATTGATCGTGAAGGAGAGAAACATGAATTGATTGCTCCCACAGATATGAACATGAATGTTATGGAACTTTGTAAGTCATACGAATTACCCGTAGAAGGAATTTGCGGTGGAATGGCGATGTGCGCTTCTTGCCAATGCTACTTAGAATCTGATCATGAATTAGAAGAACAAAGTGATGCAGAATTAGATATGTTGGATCAAGCATTCTTTGTAGAAGACAATAGCAGACTTGGTTGTCAGATTGAAATCACGGAAGCAATAGATCAAATCGTATTACGATTGGCTCCTGAGGCATAAATCAAGTCAAACTTAACTCCTAAAGACTGAGAGTGAAAGTGCAATTCCATAGATTTAGATTAAAATAAAATTATCTAAGTGTAAAATAAATAGTCATTTGAGGTTAGATATTAGACTTATTGTCTAACAACTGATAAGTTTTCTTTGTAAGCTTAAGCGATACGCACTAATCCCGGAGCCAATTGAAGGCATAGTTATAACATTTTCTAAGACCTATAAAGCCTTTGCCCTACTCCATATCAAAACAATAAGTAAATCGTGAACATGGATAAATCAAGCTTATTTTATCCCACTGAGATCACACACAGGGATTGGATTCATCTTGTGTTGATTGATTTTATGCAAATGCGTATAAATGGCCATAACCTCCTTTTGACGTTCTGTCAATTCAGATTCCTCACCGTTAAAGTTCATCACAAACTCTAACTCATCATAACTTGCACCAATTTGATCTTCATCATTGCGTTCGTCGCCCCAAAGTCCATCGGTTGGTTTGGCCTTAAGAATCTCTTCAATAACTCCTAAATGATTGGCCAATTTAAAAACTTCAGATTTTAATAAATCTCCGATAGGATTCAGATCTACTCCCCCATCTCCGTATTTAGTAAAGAAACCAATACCAAAATCTTCGATTTTATTCCCCGTTCCAGTTACCAGCAATTGATTGGCTTGCCCAACTGCATACAAGGCAGTCATCCTTAATCTTGCTCTTGAATTGGCCATAGCCAAAGCATTCTCTGCAGAGTATTCTGGAACTGATTTTGTAAATGCATCAAAGGTTGATGTTAAATTCACTTCCAAACCTCTTACATTAGGATAAGTGTCCTCTAAGACTTTAATTTGATTTTGTGCCCTTTTATACTCAGAACTGGCTTGCCGAATAGGCATATTCAAAAGAATAACTTCTTTCCCTGTACGAGCAACAAGCGAAGACACCAAAGCAGAATCAACACCTCCTGATACACCAACAACAAAACCTTTGACGGGTATATCTTCTATATAAGTATTAAGCCAGTCAATAATATGACTGGCTATTTTTTCACAATTTAATTCTGGCATCAATTTAAAATAAAACAGCCAATTTCAATAATAGTTGACCTTGTTTTACACTTGGCGTATAATATTCTTTTACACCTCCATTCACTTGATATAAAGACAAATCTTTTTCATCATCACCGAACAGGCTTCCTTCTTGTCTGAATACTTCAGAAAAACCATAGTAATATCCCAATTCAGCAACAAGAACTGTGCTTCCAGTAATGTTATACTCAGCACCTGCAGAAAGTCCAATTGAACCTTTATATACCGACATTACACCAGGAGACAACATATCATCAAGGCTGGTAACATCTTTATCAACCACTCCTAATTGATCATAACCTTGACCAGTATTGTCTGTACGTGTCATCAACAAAAAGCTGTTTCTAACACCAAACTTTCCATAGTAACGCATATATCCCATAAAATTAGTTTGGAACTTCAACATCACCGGAAGGCTTAAGTAGATACTTTTGTGCTTTCTTTCATCCACCAAAAAACTAGAGTTGGAAGCAGACGCATCTTTTTGTCTTACAATTTCCTTATCATCATAATCAAAATAAACTGAATTGTAGCTATTGGTTTTAAAACGGTTAAAGTCAAACTCTAAACCTGTGGCTAATCCGATATTATTCGAGAAGTTCCAATTCAGGGCCATTCCAGCCACAAAATCTCCACCTACTTTGGCATCCATCGTATTGGTTTGCGGATTATTAAAGTTCAATGCCCCACCGAATGTTAATCCAGCCATCACTTTTTTGTCTGCTGCATCTTGCGCGCTTGCATTAAACATCAAACCTGCTACAAGTGTTAAAGTCAGTATTTTTTTCATACTTTTGGTATTAATTTATTTCTAATATAAATGTTAGTCGTATCTACAAATAGTAAGTAGTTAATCTACCTACAATTGACAAAAATAATCATATTTCATGAACAAAGAGAACTCAATATACGCAATTCTATTTTTAATCCCTTTTTTTTACTCCTGCAACTCTAATCCGCTAGATGTTAAGTTGGATGAGTCAGAAGTTTCTATTGAGTATATCAATGCAGATCAAGCGCTAAACAATAAAAGTTTGGAAGAGGTGAAAAGCAATTTAAAATCTTTAGAAGAGCAATTGGGCGATTTGTTCATTTATGAATTAAGCCAGAACATTCAACAAAACGTGAATGATTCTTCTTATCGGATTATTCATGAGTTTTACAATTCAGAATACATTAGTGATCTTGAAGCAGAGAAAGAAAAACTTTATTCTGAACTGCCCAATCATGAACAAGAAATTAATTCAGCTTTTAAATACTTGAGGCATCATTTTGGAGATACTATCGTACCAAAACAAATATTTTATGTCAACAAAATGTTTAGTCAAATCTCTTGTTCTAATGAAAATATTGCTGTAGGTCTAGAAAGTTATATTTCACCCAACAGTGAGGTAATTGAATCAATTCCAAGTTCACAGCTCTACAAGTGGCAGAGAGACCGCATGAACATTGATTATTTAGAAAGAGACGTAGTGTTGAATTGGATTCAAGTTCAATTGTTTAATTCATTAGACGGAAAACTAGCAGAGCACATTATACAAGCAGGGAAAATTTTGTATGTCTTAAATGCAGCATTTCCAAATGCAGATGAAGCATATATTTTAAGGTACGCTGAAGATCAATTTCAGTGGGCCGAAAAAAACGAATTCCAAGTATGGAGGTATTTGGTAGAACAACAAATGTTATTCAAGTCGGATGTTAACTCAAGAACTAACTTTTTAAATGAAGGACCAAAAACGGTTGGACTTTCTGATGATGCTCCTGACAGAATGGGACAATTCTTAGGATATAGAATCGTAAAAGGATATATGCATAAAAACAAAGCATTATCTTTGCCGGAATTATTAGATGTTAAATACAACATCATTTTACAAACGTATGAAATTGATTAAGTCATGAACGAAGATAAAATAGTTAAAACCTCAGACATCACAATAAATGTAGGAACAAACGAAAACAATGTTCCTGTGCGAATGAAGTGGTCTGCTGAAGATGGAAATATCGATAAGGAAGAAGCAAGCGCTATGTTTTTGTCACTTTGGGATCCAAAAGAGAAAAATACAATGAAAATTGATTTATGGACCAAAGATCTTTCAATTGAGGAAATGAAACAGTTTTTTCACCAAACCTTAGTAACGATGGCTGATACATTTGAGCGAGCTACAGGAGAGAAGAACATCACCGAAGACTTGCGTGATTATTGTTATCACTTTGCAGAGAAAATGGAGATTTTACCAGAGAATGATTAATCCTCTACTCCTACTTGAGTAAAGCTTTTTTTAAAATGATGTTCCGAACCTTCGGAGGTATCTAACCAATGTGAGTAAAATCAACAGGAAGAACACGAAGGAGAAGGAACGTCCGATCACATCACCATAAGTTACATAAAAAGTAGGTTTACTGTTCAAGTGCACTGTTTCTCTAAATGCATCATGCACCCAGTAATCTGTCGCTTTTACAACATCTCCGCGTTGATTGATTACACAGGAAATCCCAGTGTTTGCTGAACGAACAACATATCTCCCCGTTTCTACAGCACGCAACCTCGCGATACTTGCATGTTGTTTATGACCTGCGGTGTTTTCCCACCAACCATCGTTGGTGATCACAAATATCACCTCTGCTCCTTTTCTACATTGCTCTGCGATCATTCCACCATAAATGGATTCGTAACAGATGATAGGAGCAAATGTAAACCCGTTTGTGTTCAACACCCTTGGCTCTTCCTCTACTCCAAGTGTACCAGATGTACCTCCATTTTCTATGGACAGTTTTTCTAAGAAAGGAAACCATTCAGAAAAAGGGATTTTTTCCACGCCAAGAACTAATTCAGACTTATGAACAAAGGAGGGTGGTTTATTATTCGAAATCAATACAGAAGTATTATACGCTTCATAAAAAGCCTCTGTATTCGGGATAGGACGTGACGCAACACTTCTTTTATGGTCGAATACTTTATGGGTAGACGCACCTGTAAATAAACTCGTTCCGTTCCATTGGTTGACACGACTTTGGAGGTAGTTGAAAGACGCAGCTTTATCATAACGATCCTCGTCAAAAGGTCTTGAAATAGCCGTTTCAGGAGCCAGTACAACAGCAGTGTTCTCAGTGATTAAGTCTTCTGCAGAAAGAACAAACTTATCTAACTGCATTCTTAAATCAGAGCTAAACTTTTCATTATATGGGTCTACATTCGGTTGTGTTACTACAACTTCAATAGGATTCTCTACCTCTTCATATGTTGCGTATGACCAATAAGATAGTCCTGAAGGAAATAATATTAAGGCAAGACTAAGGTAAATTAGTGGTGTTTGAATTTTTAATGTTTCTTTATTAAAAACTACATTAGAAACCAATTTGAAGATAAGCATATTGAGCAGGAGAATCCACATTGTTCCTCCTAAAATACCTGTATAAGCATACCATTGAACAATTTCAGGGATGACGGCGAAAGTATTTCCTATGTTTAACCAAGGCCAGCTGAGTTCCCAATGAAAATGAATATATTCAAACCCTATCCAAAAGAAGAGCAAACCGATATAGCCTTCCTTTTGTCCAACATACTTTTTTGTCCAATGAAAAAGCATAAAAACCAAGGCCATAATTATTCCGTTCAGAAAGTAGGCGAGCACTGCTCCTGCTTCTCCTCCTATTGAATAAAAGATCCAATAAGACGCTCCAACATTGTAGATGAAGAAAGTTAAATAAGCGTGTATAAAAACCTTTGAAGACTTGTACTTTTCTCGGTAAACATTATGTTCAACCAATAACAAGGGAACCCATGCAAAGAAAACCAAAGGGAATAAGCTACCTGTGTGGGGGAAAGAGATGACCATCAACAACCCACTTAAAATACTCAACAAGTACCTTTGTAAACGTGAAAACTTCATAATTGAAAATTCAGTGAACTACAAAGATAATATTGCCACAATCTTATCAGGATTTTTAAACAGATATTTCTTTCGTTCTGTCGTCAATTTCCAAAAGCAGAATGACCGTTAAAAATTTAAAGGAAAGAAATTGGGATTCAATCAAAGTGTTGCGAGACGTACACAGATTATCTTAGTGCGTTTACATGCCCTACTTTGAGTTGTAATTCATCATCATGGATTGATCTGTACTCAATTTTCCACACATAAGTTCCGTCTCTCACCATTTCTCCATTGAAAGTTCCGTCCCATTCAAAGTCAACATCATCAGATTGAAATAGCAACTCACCCCAACGGTTGTAAATTTTTATATAGAACTCCTCTATTCCAATTGCGCTTACTGAAAAACTTGTGTTCACTCTATTGTCCCCTGGAGTAAATGAGTTTGGAATATACAAATAGAACTCATCTAAAATTGTAATCGGCTTAGTAATAGTATCCACACAACCATATTGATCTGTAGCAATCAAGGTAATGTCATAAGTTCCAGGATAATCATAAGTATTATTTGGATGAACCACTGTAGAGCTCGCTCCATTTCCTAAATCCCATTGGTAAGTATTTCCATTATTGGTTAAATTTTGGAAAGTAATTGGCAATCCAATAAACTTAGGGTCTGTAATGGCATCGAAATCGGCATCAGGTTGTACCACTGTAACAGTAGTATGGGTTTGCACTTGAAAAGTTTGACAATCATCTTTTACAATCACATCATAACGAGTATTTACAGTAGGGTTTACCCATACGCTTTGTGTCGTTTCTCCAGAATGAGGCCAGAAATAGTAATAATTACCAAATCCACCAGAAGCCGTTACGGTAATCAAAGCTGAATCGCCAGGGCAAATTTGTTGTGTTGGAGTAATATCAAGAACAAGTGGTGGACTCAAAACGGTTACAGTAACAGTAGTTGTTGCAGATTCACCACATTCGTCTGTTACTACCACAGTATAAGTTGTAGTCTCTCTTGGAGCAACTTCAGCCTCAGCAAAAATACTGATTACACTTCCTTCTGGATTCGTCCATTCATAGGTATAATTTCCAGAACCTCCTGTTGCTTCAACAATCAGACTTTGAGGCACGTAAGGACATTGTTCTACGATATCATTTGTAGCTTGAATAACCAAAGGATCATAAACGGGCACACTCACTTCGGCAGTGGTTGTTGCAGTTTCATTCAAACAATCATCCGTAACACTAACGGTATAAGATTGTGTTGTTGAAGGACTCACCATAATAGTAGGTGTAGTTTCACCTGTACTCCACGAATAAGTGTAATCGCCACCTCCACCAGTTGCTACCGGAATGAGTTCTATTTCTTCACCCGGACAAAATAAGGATTGATCATCCAAGGTAATTTCTACCGGCTCTACTGGTTTAATAAATAGTTCTATGGTTTGATATTGGAGATTTCCACAGGCGTCTTCTATTTCGAACTGCAGAATAACATTGGCTAATCCCGTCAATGCAGTATTGTTTAAAGCGTCGATAACGAAAGTTACCTCTGTTTGTCCGGCAGCAAAATTCACACTGTTGGGAACAGAAGAGTAATCAAGTCCTTCAACGGCTGAACCAGAAAGATTTATTGGAATAGAAAGCGGTTGATTAATATGACTACCTGAGCGTGTTATTTTGACTATTGCGCTCGTACAGTTTTGTGACATCGTTTGACCATCACCAAAAGGATCACTTGTTAATTCATACTCTACTTCAACTGGTTGTTCACTATTTAAACTGTTTTTCTCTAAGAAAATTCCAGAATCATAAATTCCATCACCAACATCAGCAATAGCAATAATTAAGTGGTAAGTTTCGCCACATTGTACTTTGGAAACCGCTTCTAATGGCACTGTGAACCCATCATACTGAACATAGTACGGGTCATTATTATAAGGCGCATTATTTCCTTCACCATTGTATTCATAATACTGCGTATTTTGCTGGTGGTTTACATTGTTAATTGCCACCGTTTGACTAGTTCCAGGGATAATGGCCATATTCTGGATACCTCCTGGAATTCCTGGACCAGAAATAAAGAAAGCAAATACATCATTAAATTCACTTCCTACATACTCTGGGTATTCTTCTGAAGCAAACACATATTTAAACCGAACCGTATCAGAATAGGGGATAAAATCGAATTCTAACAAAGTAGCATTGTACGTTTCTCTACCAACCAAGTTACTTAACTGACCGTAACCTGGTGCTCCGTTATCTATACCTGCATCGGCTTTATTGTTTGGACCATGTGGCCCATTCGGTCCTGGGTGAATCGTACCCGTTGTCATAATGATTCCTTCATCGATACCGATGCTTGCATTTGTGGCGTTAAATGTTCCAATTGCTCCTGAGGCACCTGAATAACTCACATTAGACACTTCAACTCCCGAACCTAAAAGAACATTCTGAACCAATTGCGTAGCCGTTTGACCACCACCAGTTTGCAGTTGAGCCGTTAAAGTGAAAGAAAAAACACCAATGATAAATGTGAGAATAAATTTCATATGTATATATAACGTAATTAAATCAAAATAGTTGTCTATTCCTTAGCAATTAACAAGCCAAATTTAAGAATGATTAATCGCACGTCCTTAGCTATTTTGAATTTTTAACGTAATATTGCTACGTCAAGGACACTTTTAATCTATTTTTGTAGGTCTAGAATGAAAAAACAAGAGAAGAAAAAAAACTGGTTTAAAAAATCTACACGTATTGTGGGAATGGATCCTGTAACCTTCGAGGAATGGTGGAGGGTAAAAATAAACCGTATCCAAATCATCAGTATTTTCTTATTGCTTGCTGTCATTTTGTTCTTCTTCAACTTTGCAATATTTTCCTATACACCATTAGGTTATTTACTTCCTGAGAACATCAAAAACAAAAACAAGCAGAAAGTTGAATTGGCAGCCTTAAAAGCAGACCAATTAGAAAGAAAAATTAATGCGCAAGAAAAGTATATTTCAAATCTCCAAAAAGTGATCTTGGGAGAGGTATCTGTAGATTCTATTTACAACATTGAGAACATCTCCTCACCGGAGGCCATCAATATTATTTCAGACACCACAACATCAGAAGCAGAAAAAGAACTCAACAAAAACATTCAGCAAAACGCTGAAAGACAAAAAAAGAATCAAGATAAAATATTTGATCATTTGTTTCTTTTTGATCCTGTTGTGGGAGAAATCAGTCAAAAATTCAGACTACCAGATCATCCTGGAGTTGATGTAGTAACAAAAAAGGATGCCCCAATAAAAGCTTGTTTAAATGGTGTGGTTTTGCATTCTTCGTATGACGACAAAGACGGACACACGATAATTATCAGTCATGAAAACAATATCATATCTGTTTACAAACATGCCAAAACAGTTTATGTAAAAGTAGGAGATCAAGTCAGTACAGGAAAAGCCATTGGTGTTGTTGGAAACTCTGGAGAACGTTCTACAGGACCTCATTTACATTTCGAATTGTGGAGCGATGTAGGGCCATTAAATCCAATAGATTATTTTTCTTTTGGCAAATAGCTAGCCTCATTCTTAACCAAGAAAAACCTACAAAAACACCTTTCTTTTTTCATTTCATTTTTTTCAGTACTTTTGCAATCCTTAAAATTGAAAGATAATCACTAGAAATTTAGAATATAATATGAAAGAGGAAGTATCGAAATTAGCAAAAGCCTTAAAACAAAGATTTGTTGCACACCCATGGCATGGAATTACAATTGGTGAAAATCAACCTAACATGATCAATGCATTTATTGAAATTATCCCTTCTGACACCATTAAGTATGAAGTAGATAAAGACAGTGGATACATCATGGTTGACCGTCCACAGAAATTCTCTAACAATATGCCATGTCTTTACGGTTTTGTTCCACAAACATATTGTGACAAGCATGTTGCTGAATACTGTAATACAAAAACAGGGAGAACTGAAATCGTAGGAGACAATGATCCACTTGACATTTGTGTACTTTCTGAAAGGGAGGTAAACAGAGGAAACATAATCGCAGAATGTGTTCCAATCGGAGGGTTTAGAATGATTGATGGTGGTGAGGCTGATGATAAAATTATCGCGGTACTTAAAGATGACCAAGTTTATGGTAACATGACTTCAATAGAAGAGGTTCCAACCAAGGTATTAGACAGAGTAAAACATTTTTTCTTAACTTATAAGGACTTAGATGGGGCTTCTAAAAATGTTGAAATCACACACGTATATGGTGCTGACGAAGCAAAAGAAGTAATCAAAAGAAGTTATGTAGATTACCAAGAAAACTTTGGAGATGCAGACCAACTTCTCACAGAAGCATTGACTGCTGTTTTGAAAGAAAAAGTATAAGTCATATTGATAAAACAAAAAAAGGGAGGCGAATGCTTCCCTTTTTTTGTTTTGTGTAAGTGCCTAGCCTAAATGAGTGAAGTGGATTTTGGAATTAGATTTGCAAAGAAAGGCACAACAGCTACCGATAATTATTTATATATTTAAACTATGAAGATTTTACTTTTCCTATTCACATTATTTTGTTCTACGCTGAGCATCTCACAAATTGTCTTTGACAAAACAAAGCATGATTTTGGAGAAATCAACTCGAATGAACCAAGGTTTGTTGATGTTTACCTCAAAAACAAAACAGGAAAAGACGCATTTATTTTAAGTGTAAAAAAACCAATGGAAGTGGTTTACATTCAAAGAAACGCCCTCATAGCACCGGATAGTTCAAGTGTTATTCGTTTTCAAATCAATAAAAAAACAAAAGGAAAATTTAATTATAAAATTCCTGTTTACACCAGTGATAAAAACGAACCAACTGAAATTGTTTTGACAGGAAAAATAGCTTCACTTCCAGATCAGAGCAACAATTTTACAGCCTGTCCTTCTTTTGGTCAATCTCCTGCACAAGGAAATCCTTTAGATTTTATGTTGACTGTTGAAACAATAGACAAAGTCACAGGTGAAAAATTAGGAAAGTCTAAAGTAGCCATCATTCAAAATGGAAGTGCGTTAGGAAAGTGGGAAACAGCATCTAATGGCCGCCTAAAACTCAAAATCCCTTTGGGCATCACCTATTTTTATGCCACTCACTCAGGTTATCTTCCGGCAGAAGAAGGGCTTTACGTTAACTTTAAAAGAAACCATGTTACTTTGGCTTTAACCAAGAAAAAAGCGTCTCCAGTAATTCCCGATACACCCGAAGAACCAGAAGAACTAATTGCCGAAGAAATCGAATCAGAAAACGATCCCGAAGAAACGATAGCCGAAACTGAAGAAAGGGTAATTATTATTGATGAAAGCGAACCTGAAGAAGTTGATTTGAGTGATCTTATCGAAGAGTCACCAGAAGTAGAAACGGAAGAAATTGAAGAATTTATTCCCCCAGCATTTAAGGAATTGGATCCGAACAATTTTGATGAGGCCTATTTCCATCCGATTAACGTTGTATTTGTAATCGATGTGTCTTCATCCATGCGTCAAGCCGACAGAATAGAATTATTAAAATATTCATTGGATCAACTTGTGGGGATGTTACGACCACAGGACAAAATCGGATTGGTTTCCTATGCTAGCAATGCCCAAGTGCTATTAGCTCCCATCTCTGGGGACCGAAAAGAAGAAATTACCGATGAAGTAAAGAAATTAAAAGCATCAGGATTAACTGCAGGTGGTGCTGGAATTAAATTGGGGTACAAACAAGCTCGAAAAAATATGATTATGGATGGTCAAAACCACTTGATTATTATTACAGACGGAGCTTTCAACAGAAACTCCGGTGATTACAAAAAGTACATTAAGAAAAACCTACACAAGAAAAACATTACCATGAGTGTAGTGGGAATAAAAAGCAATGAAAAATCAGAGGCCAATATGCGTGAAGCTGCTGAATTAGGAAATGGTCGATTCATCTTAATAGAAAAGTTGGCAGATGCACAAACAAAACTGAAACAGGAAATTCGCCTGACTTCATTTAAGTATGATTAAAATTAGGGATAAAAAAAATGTTGGCACTTGAAATCAAATACCAACATCGTCTGTTCAACTTATAATCAACTTTACGTTTAGTGTAAACGCGCTTGAATTAAATTAATGAATTCTTTTCTCGTACTGTCATTGGATAAGAACAAGCCCTTAAATGCAGAAGTCGTTGTTGAAGAGTTTTGTTTTTCTACTCCACGCATTTGCATACACATATGACTACACTCTAACACAACAGCAACTCCTTTTGGCTCTAGCGTTCTTTGAATACAGTCACGAATTTCTAAAGTTAACCTTTCCTGCACTTGCAATCTACGGGCATAAGCGTCAACAATTCTAGGTAATTTACTCAAACCTACAATTTTTCCATTAGGAATATATGCTATATGTGCTTTTCCGAAAAATGGAAGCATGTGGTGTTCACATTGAGAATACACTTCGATGTCTTTAACAATCACCATTTCAGAATAATCTTCTTCAAAGAGTGCACTTCTTAGGATTTCATCCGGGTCTTGCTTGTAACCTTGAGTTAGAAACTGAACAGATTTAGCAACACGTTCAGGTGTTTTAATGAGACCTTCTCTGTTAGGATCTTCCCCTAAATCAGATAAGACCTCTTTATATACCTCTGTTAACTTTTTAGTGACCTCGTCGTTGTATTCAAATTTACTTTCCATAAAGCTATTTTTGTGTGGTTAGAACGGTTCGTTTCCGCCATAATATTCCACATAATTGTTTTCGGTTTCTTCCAGTTTAATTTTAGCTAAAACTCCTCCTGCAGCACGAATTGGTTCTTCAATTTCTTCCCAAATCTTCATCACTAGATTCTCTGTTGAAGCAAGTACACCTTTCATAAATGGAACATCTAAATTCAAGTTTTTGTGATCTAGCGCTTCTACAACATATTTTTTCATGATTTGACTTAAGTCTTTTAAGTTAATCACAAAACCAGTATCAGCAGAAGGTATTCCCTTTACTGTCACAAAAATATTGAAGTTATGTCCATGCCAATTCTTGTTGCTGCATTTTCCAAACACGGCTTCATTCTTTTCACTTGTCCATTCTTCATTCCACAGCTTATGCGCTGCGTTAAAATGTTCTCTTCGGGTAATGTAAACTGTTTTCAATTCTATAATTTTGTTACAAAGATACAAACGTTCAAGAAACAAAATTGTTTATTAGAAAGGAAAAAACGCTTTGAGCAAAGCGTTGAGGATAATTTGATCATAAAAAAGAGCTCTAAAGAGGTTGAGTATATCTTAAAGCGCTTGTCTGGTTAGGGTTGAGTGAGGTTTACTTTTGTACCATCACCACTTTCATTCGGATTTCACTTCCCATGTTTAACTTTACATAATACTTTCCTTCCGAAAGATTCGCTAAGTCAATTGAAAAATGGTTCTTTTGGGATTCAACAAATTGATAAAAGATGGATTTTCCTCTTTGATCGATCAAAGAGATGCTCACGAAGTTTCCTTCTGCTCCCTCTACCCATACGTTTAACAAGTTTGAATTGATTTTCTCTACCTCAAATTGAACATTGTTATTCACACTATCGTGGGTCAGTACTTTTTGAGGCTCTCCAATTTCATTGTTTGTAAAAGCAGCATTTGCGATAAACATTGTTGCGATAATCATTAATTTTTTCATTGTTTTTTTGTTTTTTAGTTGTGACAAATGTACAACACAAACCTCATCAAAAACAATGATAACTAAAGACTTAACAAAAGCTTTAACCCATTAACAAAAGGGTAACAAACAAGGGTGAAATGATAACATTAAAGTCATCTTCTCAAATAGAAAACCTTGTAAGCAAAGCGCTTGGCTACCAAACAAAAACATCATCTAGGATTCGTCCACCAGAACCTCCACCAGAAAATAACTCCATGACCATTTTCTTTAGTTCTGCATTGGAAAGATAGTCTTTAGGCTTCCCTTTGGGCATTTCTTTTTTAAAGTTCGAAATGGACAATGGCTTAACCTCTTTGGCAAAATAAACTACTCCCCCATCTTCTAGCGCCAAACCTAGGATCGTTCCAGGTAATCCGTTGAATGATTCAGGACCAACAGAAGGTCTTAACTGCTCTGCATACCATGCGTAAATTCGAGTGGAGTCGTTGGCTTCCCAATAAGCTTGTTTGGTTTCATAACCTGCAATCGTTCTTCTGTTTTCAGTAATGATCCATGCTCTTGAACGAAGGGTGTCAGACAAATATATTTCAGAACCATAATATGAAAATTGGCGCTCTAATTTTCCTTCAGATAAATCTTGGTAAGTTGAGTTTTTCATCGTTGACCATTCTCTATCTTCATCACCAACTTCTGGCAATATAGGTTTAAACAAAGCTTCAGTATCATTGAAATACAATACAAACTCATCAATTTTCGGCTCTTTCATCCACTCTTGTGAACGCCCCCCCATACGGCTTGAACCTTCATACCTTTTTTCTAGGTTTGTTCTGCGTTCAAAAACGATTTCACCAGAAGTCAATACTTGACTATGCGCCCAAGTTGTCAAAAAGAAAAAGACAACAACTGCTGTTAATTTAGAACCAATGATTTCTACCTTCATCTACTTTAGTTTTATTGTTGTTGAACCTCAACGTTGCTCCAATCATGAAGTAACGAGCGATAATTCGACTACGTGTATCTGTAATTATATTTGTTCCTACATTTCTTGAAATTCCAATGTTCTGATTGAAGATGTCATTCACAGAAGCATCAATCACCAGATTACCCGTTTTCAGGAAGCGTCGACTAATTTTAGCATTCCAAATAAATGGCGTTGCGTTATACCCTTCGGCTCTTCTAGAGTTTATTTCATAAACTGCATCACTTTCAATAAAGAAGCGGAACGGCAATTCAAAAAAGACAGAAGCTTTATATCGCTGAACAGTATAAGGCTCGTTTAAACCCATAGATAATGAACTCCTAGGGTCGTTGTAACTTAATGAAGCAGACAAACTAACTTCAATCGTATCTGTTCTCATTTCCAAGCCGATTGATCCGTCTACATTATAGTTTTCTGTAGTGTTTTCTTGCGTATTGATATAACTGTTAAAACTTGTATATCCTCCAGAAGCCATTGGTCTAAAATGAAGTATTTTTTTATACAATGGAAGTCCACCTCCTGCATAAAAACCACCGTAAACATTTCCATCAACATTGACCGCCGTTGAAACTGATTGTCCATTTGGGTTATATACGATAGCGTTTGAAAATGCATTATCAATATAAGTCATATAAGCTCCTGCATATATATAACTGTACTTTAAGGCATTCCACTTATTGTAATGGATACTCAAATCATGGTTAAAATTAGGTGCCAATTCAGGATTACCAATAACCAAACTGTTTGGATCTGTATTGTCTCTCACAGGCTGTAACTGGTCTAAACTTGGCTGATTTGAGCTTGTGCTATAAACGAATCGAATTTGATGAGCATTAGAAAACTTATAACTGTATTCCAAATAAGGAAGAAGATCGTCAACATCCTGTTTAATTACAGAGTTATCTTCATTATTAATGTTATCAATTTTAACATTTCGAATTCTAGAACCAAGTTCTAAGGTATGTTTTCTATCAGTATACATAATTCCAATAGCACCACGATTTTCTAAACGTGTATTGCTAAAGTCATTACTGTAAAGCCCAGCGTAATTATCGTATCCAGTTGGTGTACGGTCATAAGTTGAGGTAGCTTGCGCACCAAAGAAGTAATCTAATCTGTACTGGAATTTCAACCTAAATCGGCGTGTTATCGGCTCCATGTAATCTACCATAATACGATGACCGGTGGTGTTATTGGTCATGGTTCTTTGCTGATCAAAAATAGAATCTGGTGTAACAAACTGACCGAAAAACTGATTTGAATTTAGGGTGTTTTCACGATCTGTTTCGGTGTATCCGAGTTGATAAACAACATCGAGTTCTCTGAAACGTTTAGCAAATTTCTTATTCAATGTTAATTCTATATTCCCTTCTAAACCTTCAGCTTCAGATTCGTTGCTCACATCAGAAGCACTAAATCTTTGGTTGTCTGTCGTAAAGAAATCACTTTCATTATTTTCAGACATTGATTCATTTCTAAGTGACAAGCTCGATTTTAATTTCAACTTGGTTTTATCATTTATGTCATAATCTAAATTTAAATTAATGGTGTGGGATTGTTGAAGTTGTTCCTTAAAAGAAGAATCTCTTTTATTGTAGGTTGTATCGGCGAAGTGGTATTCTGAATTCCTCACCTGTTCCGTTGTTAATCTACTATCGTTATACGTATAGTTCAGTCCCATCTTCACTTTTTCGCCTAATTTATTGGAGTAATAAAACCCGCCTTTATAATTTTCAGGCAAACCATTTAGACTACTGGTATTCATAAAAGATCCCCAACCGCCACGCATTTCATTGGTCAACCCAAACCTTGAGGCATCTTGGCGACTAAACCCTGTGTTGGGTGTATTGGAACCTAGTGCGAAAACTGAAATCTTTAGGTCTTTATCAAAATAGTTGGCCAAGACTTCCCCTTCATAAAACAGACTTCCATTGGGTAAATCTTTAAAATATTCAGAGTTGAATCCACCCCTCCCGGCCACTTTTCCAAAGTAACCTTGTTTTGCGTCATCTTTTAGGCGTACGTCAAGTACTTGAATCTTTTCTTCAGAATTTCCTCCTGAAGTTTCATCTTCTGTTTCATAAACTTCAATTTTATCAACTCCTTTAGCCGATAAATTTCGTGTAGCAATAGTGGGGTCTGTTCCAAAAAACTCATCTCCATCCACCAAGACTTTAGTTACTTTTCGTCCTTGAGAGCTCACATTTCCATCATCGTCTACCTGCAGTCCTGGCAGATTCTTCAACAAATCTTCAACCATAGCGTTTTCTTTGGTGGCAAAAGAATCAGCGACATAAACTAAAGTATCTCCTCTAAAATAGATGGGTTCTTTATTGGCATAAACGACAACTTCATCAAACTGTGTTGCTTGTTCTGGAAGAATGACACTAGGAATATGGATTTCTGTATTTTCATCTGACCCGATAATATAGTAACGTTTTTCGTCAAATTTATAATGCGAAATAATCAGCTCCATGGTATCAATAGGAACCCCACGTAAATCAAAATAACCATCTTCTCTTGTACGTGTATAGCCCAAAAGCAATCCATCCGACAATCTTACCGCCATCACCACAGCATTCTCTAAAGGTTGGTCATTAATGGTGTCATTCACAGTTCCTGTAAACTTCATATCCTGTCCAAAAGTAATAGAAGTCAACAAGATGAAACACAAGGTTAAAAGTTTATTCATCTTCTTTAGTTTTTATCGAGCCACAAAAATAACGGAATACATTTAACAATCTGTCTTAATTATGTTAAGAAGTGGAATTTAGTGTTGAATGATTATTCTGTAATGATAAAACAACAAGCTTATCATTATGCGGCGATGTTTGTTTAAATTTTTCAGTAATTTTGAACGAATTATCAGTAATAAGATCAGATTGAAAAAAGGAAAAGTACTCAAGTCAACAGGTAAATGGTACCTCATCGAATTAGAAAATGGCGAAACCCTTCAAGCGGGAATTCGAGGGAGAATTCGGTTGAAAGGCATCAAATCTACAAATCCTGTTGCTGCAGGAGACGAAGTGATGATTTCAGAAAACGAAGATGGCACTGGAGTGATTACTGAAATATTACCCCGTCACAACTACATTGTGAGAAAGTCCATCAACCTTTCAAAGCAATCCCATATATTGGCTGCCAACGTTGACAGAGCTTATCTTTTGGTCACATTAGTAGCCCCTGAAACACATTTGGCTTTTATAGATCGTTTTTTAGTTGCCGCAGAAGCCTACCGTATCCCTGTAACTTTACTTTTCAACAAGATGGATTTATATATGGAGGAACATTTGCCGCTTGTAGATGACATTATGGAGATCTATGAAGAAATAGGGTATCCTTGTAAAAAAATTTCTGCTCTAAACAAAACCAATGTCGAATTCTTAAGAGATGACATTAAAGACAAGCAAGTAATGATTGCGGGTCATAGTGGAACTGGTAAAAGCACATTAATCAACGCATTAGACAGTACCTTAGACATAAAAACTGCAGAAATTTCTATTCATCATATGCAAGGTCAACATACCACCACATTTGCAGAAATGCACAAACTTAAAACAGGCGGTTACATCATTGACACCCCTGGAGTAAAAGCCTTTGGAGTTGTAGATTTAGACAAGAAAGTAATGAGTCATTACTTCCCTGAAATGAGGGCGCTACTAAACGAATGTAAATTTCATAATTGTCAACATTTAAACGAACCCGACTGTGCCATCAAAGAAGCAGTGGAATATGGAGAAATCCATCCTTCTCGTTACAACACTTACCTTGATTTAATCACAGAGGATCAAACCCAAAATTACAGATAAATGAGAGTAGTCATCCAAAGAACAACAGAAGCCAGCGTAACAATAGAAAACAAAGTCACTGGTCAAATTGGAAATGGATTGGTCGTTTTAGTGGGTATTGAAGAAAATGATACCGATGAAGATATTGAATGGTTGAGTAGAAAACTGAGTAATTTAAGGATCTTTTCCGATGAAAATGGATTAATGAACCTCAGCATTCAAGACATAAAAGGAGCATTTTTAGTCATTTCTCAGTTTACTTTGCACGCCAAAACCAAAAAAGGAAACCGTCCTAGCTTTATTCATGCTGCAAAGCCTGATATTGCTATTCCGCTCTATGAAAAATTCAAAAAAGTGCTAGCAGCTGTGAGTGCATGTAAAGTAGAAAGCGGAGCATTTGGCGCTGACATGAAAGTTGCATTGGTAAATGATGGACCAGTAACCATAACAATTGACACAAAAAACAAGGAATAATGACAATTAATGAATTACAAGCCACGGTAGATCGCTGGATTAAGGAACATGGCGTTCGATATTTTGACGAACTCACCAACACTGCTGTTTTGATGGAAGAAGTGGGCGAAGTAGCTCGAATAATGTCGCGCAGATACGGTGAACAAAGTGAAAAGGAGTCAGATAAAAACAAAGACTTAGGTGATGAACTATCCGATGTACTTTTTGTATTGACATGTATTGCCAACCAAACGGGGGTAGACTTGACCGAAGCTATGGCAAAGAACTTAGAGAAGAAAACCAAAAGAGATAGTGAGAGGCATAAGGGAAATGAGAAACTTTTTTAAAAGTAATGTACTAAAGCACAACTATAACAGGGTTTAGGATTGATCCATCTTTAATGTAAACATACTCTACTCTTTTTCGAGATACTACGAGATATAGAGAATTCAATTATCTTTGCCACTATGAAAGAAACTCGTATCAATAAATATTTAAGCGAAGCAGGATATTGCTCACGCCGAGCTGCGGATAAACTCATAGAACAAAATCGTGTAACGATCAATGGAAAAGTTCCTGAAATGGGAACTAAAGTTCAACCGGGTGATGTTGTTGCGGTGGATGGAAAAAATGTCAACAATAAAAACAGGGAGAATATATATATCGCATTAAATAAACCTGTGGGTATTGTCTGCACAACTGATACGCGTGTTGAACCTGACAACATCATCGATTTCATGAATTATCCTGAACGCATCTTCCCAATTGGACGTCTAGACAAACCAAGTGAAGGCCTAATCCTGTTAACAAACGATGGAGATATTGTAAATAAGATTCTAAGGGCGAGCAACAATCATGAAAAAGAATATATTGTTTCTGTTGACAAACCAATCACCCAAGATTTTATTGACAAAATGGGGAATGGCGTTCCAATTCTAGGTACAATGACCAATAAGTGCATTGTGGAGCAATTAAATAAAAGGACCTTTAAAATTATTCTTACCCAAGGACTCAATCGTCAAATTCGAAGAATGTGCGAATATTTCGATTACAATGTTACCGCGTTAAAACGTGTAAGAATCATGAATATTTTACTCGACACACCTGTTGGAGAATGGCGATATCTTACAGAGCAAGAGTTAGAAAGATTAAATGAATTGATCGGATATTCGAGTAAGACAGAGGGGTAAATAATTATGAATGTTGAATTATGAATTCGTGTTGCTTAGCGATTTTAGAGAAAGGGTTAACACTGTAATAGAACACGGATTTTAACAGATTTAATATTCTTTACAATTATTTGATCTGCTGAATGTTTCAAGGACGATTACTCCTTGTGGTTATGAGGTCGCTGTGCTAAGTTTGCAAAACGTCCCTACCACCGCAATTCAAATTCAGAAAAATATTTAGGGAAGTACATCATTCAATTTCAGCATTGCAATTCTTAGGCTACTTTTGTTACCCACTTTACAGAGAAAATTTCTTATTTTTGAGGTTCTAAAAATAAATCAAAAGGAACATGAGTAAAGTAGAAAATATAGACTGTCTTATTATTGGGTCAGGACCTGCGGGATATACTGCTGCGATTTATGCAGCACGTGCCGATATGAATCCTGTAATGTATCAAGGACTACAGCCAGGAGGGCAATTAACAACAACAAATGACGTGGAGAACTTCCCTGGTTATCCTGATGGAGTTACAGGACCAGAAATGATGATTCAATTACAAAAACAAGCAGAACGTTTCAATACAGATGTTCGTTCAGGATTCATTAATAAGGTTGACTTTAGTGGACCAATTCACAAATGTTGGGCTGACAATGGAACTGAAATTCATGCTAAAACGGTAATTATTTCGACTGGAGCTTCGGCCATGTACCTTGGGTTAGAATCAGAGCAAAAGTACCTCAAAATGGGAGGTGGTGTTTCTGCCTGTGCTGTGTGCGATGGATTCTTTTACAAAAATCAAGAAACAGTAATCGTTGGAGCTGGAGATACAGCTTGTGAAGAAGCACATTACCTTTCAAAATTGTGTTCAAAAGTTACAATGTTAGTACGTCGTGATGAATTCCGTGCTTCTAAAATCATGGAAGACCGCGTGAGAAACACACCAAATATTGAGATCTTATTAAACACCGAAACTGAAGAAGTTCTAGGAAATGATATGGGCGTAACGGGTGTTCGCGTAATCAACAACAAGACAAAAGAAACAAAAGAAATTCCATGTACAGGATTTTTCGTAGCTATTGGTCACAAACCAAACACTGATATCTTTAAAGACTACATCAACATGGATGAAACAGGCTACATTAAATACGAAAAGCCAGGAACTTCCCTAACGAATGTACCAGGTGTATTTGTTGCAGGTGATGCTGCAGACAACGTCTATCGTCAGGCAGTTACAGCAGCGGGAACAGGTTGTATGGCTGCATTAGATGCAGAACGTTACTTGACAGCTTTAGAAGGATAAAATAAGGATTAGGTGAGGCGATTGGATTGCGCACTTCCCCAATCCAAATAACAACTAAAAGTGAATAAAAGGCAGTTTGAAAAGTACTGTCTTTTTTTTATGTGAATATTAATCAAAAAGCGCCCTAAAACAGGAAATTATAGTGTTATATTTTTTTGTTCCCGAAAAAGGGCGTACTTTTGTACCCCAATTTTTGAGATAATCAAGGTATGATAGACGAAGCACTTTTTAAGCCCAAAACGCTGTATCCTTTCCAACAAAGAACAGTAGACCAGATCATTGCGGAACTAAAAGAAAACGGCAATGATTTTAATTTACTTTTTCAACTTCCAACAGGGGGAGGGAAAACAGTTATCTTTTCTGAAATTACGAAGAGATATATTGAAACATGGAAGAAAAAAGTACTTATCCTTACCCACCGTATCGAATTGTCTGTTCAAACTTCTAAGCAACTTTCTGCCATTGGTGTCAGCAATAAAATCATCAACAGTGAAGTAAAAACGCTAGACGACCAAGGCGAATACAATTGCTTCATCGCGATGGTAGAAACTTTAAACAATCGTCTACAAGATGATGAAAACTTTATCAAAGAAATTGGATTAGTGATTGTCGATGAGGCTCACTACAATAGTTTTAGAAAGATTTTTCAATATTACCAAGAAGCAAATATACTAGGTGTTACTGCAACTCCGCTAAGCTCTAATAAAGCGCTTCCATTAAACGACCATTACGACAAATTAAAAGTTGGAGAAAGTATTGCTTCTTTAATTGAAAACGGTTACCTGGCCAATGCAGAAACATTTACCTATGACGTTAATCTCCATGGTTTAAAAATTGGTTCGAATGGAGACTTTACAGTAAGCAGTTCAGAACAGGTTTACGGCAATTATTTCATGCAAGAAAAATTACTTTTCGCATACGAAGAAGTGGCTGTAAATACAAAAACATTGATTTTTAACTCGGGTATTGAAACCAGTATTCGTGTGCAAGAAACCTTTCATAAAAGAGGATACGCAATTCGTCATTTAGACAGTACATTTTCTGATAAAGACAGAAAAGACATCCTAAAATGGTTTAAAGATACACCCAATGCGATCCTATCTTCTGTAGGAATCTTAACGACTGGATTTGATGAACCAACAGTAGAAACCATTATTCTAAACCGTGCAACACGTTCACTGACGCTCTACCACCAAATGATTGGGCGTGGATCAAGGAAGCTGCCAAACAAAGACATTTTCAGATTAATTGATTTAGGAAATAACGTACGTCGTTTTGGTTTGTGGCAAGACTACATCAACTGGCAAGATGCTTTTCAATTCCCAGACCGTTTCTTAGAAGCGCGTTTATCTGAGCAAGAAGACATTATGTTTGAAGCTGCATACATGCTTCCAAAACATGTTCAAGAACGAGTAGACACTGAAGTTTTAGATCAATTTAAAATGAAAGAAGTCTATGAAGATTATATCGATAGAGGCATCAAAGGGAAACAAGCCGTTGATGATTCTTTAGAAAATCATTTTCAAGCAATCTTCAATAAAGCCAACGATTTTTATGATGGATTAGAAATTCAAGAAGCTTTACAAGAACACATTGAGCACCGATTAAAACAATACACTAAATGTATCGCCAAAAGTACACGAAACTATTTCAAGTATTTGATGGAAACATACAACCGTCAATTGCGTCAGAAACTTCGTGCTAACTTGGACGATGAATAATCAAAACACTTACAAACAACTGTTTAACCCAAATGCAAAGTATGGGATTGAATATATTTAGCGTATCTTTGCACAAAATTTTGAAAAACTATGATTACAGTTAATAATTTGACCCTTCAGTTTGGAAAACGTGTTCTTTTTGACGACGTTAACCTTAAATTTTCTCATGGAAATTGCTACGGTGTTATCGGTGCCAATGGTGCTGGTAAATCTACATTCCTTAAAATTCTTACTGGAGATCAAGATCCTACTAAAGGGCAAGTCGCTCTAGAACCAGGAAAACGTATGGCTGTGCTAAAGCAGGACCACTTCGAATTTGATGAATACGAAGTATTGCAAACAGTAATTCGTGGTCATAAACGTCTTTTTGAAATTATGGTTGAAAAAGACGCTTTGTATGCCAAACCAGATTTCTCTGATGAAGATGGAATGCGGGCTTCAGAATTGGAAACCGAATTTGCAGATATGGAAGGGTGGAATGCAGAGACAGATGCTGCAACTATGCTTTCTAACTTAGGAATTGATGAATCAATGCACCATACATTGATGAAAGATATGCCGAATGCTTTGAAAGTACGTGTGCTTTTAGCGCAGGCATTATTTGGAAATCCGGACTTATTGATTCTCGATGAGCCAACCAACGATTTAGATTTAAAAACTATCGAATGGTTAGAAGATTTCTTACTGGACTTTAAAAACACAGTGATTGTTGTTTCGCATGACCGTCACTTCTTAGATACTGTGTGTACACATATTTGCGATATTGATTATTCCAAAATCAACTTATTTACTGGAAACTATACGTTCTGGTACAAATCTTCTCAATTGGCTTCTCGTCAACGTGCAGATAAAAACAAAAAAGCGGAAGACAAGAAAAAAGAATTACAAGATTTTATTTCGCGTTTCTCTGCCAATGCTTCTAAATCGAAACAAGCAACGAGTAGAAGAAAGTTATTGGACAAATTAGATTTAGATGAAATTCAACCTTCTTCTAGAAGATACCCTGGAATTGTTTTCGAACAAGAAAGAGAAGCTGGAGACCAAGTACTTCATGTGAACAATCTTTCTTACGAACAAGATGGGCAAGTGCTTTTCAAAGACGTAAACATCAACGTTGGAAAAAACGATAAAATCGCTTTCATTTCAAAGAATTCTCAAGCTTTAACTGCGTTTTTTGAAGTTTTAAGTGGAAGAAAAGAACCGAAAACTGGAGATTTCAAATTCGGAACAACCATCACAACAGCGTATTTACCCAACGAAAACCATGAGTACTTCCAAAAAGACGAAAGTTTAGTTGATTGGCTAAGAAACTATGCTCAAACAGAAGAGGAACGTGAGGAAGTTTATCTGCGTGGATTCTTAGGAAGAATGTTGTTCTCAGGTGAAGAGGCATTGAAAAGTGCGAAAGTACTTTCAGGAGGTGAAAAAGTGAGGTGTATGCTTTCTCGTTTAATGATGGCAAAAGCGAACTTATTGATGTTAGACGAACCGACAAACCACTTGGATCTTGAATCAATTACGGCATTGAACAACGGAATGAAAGATTTCCCAGGAATCATTTTATTCACTTCACATGACCAGGAATTGGTACAAACTGTTGCCAACCGAATTATTGAAATTACTCCAAAAGGAATGATTGATAAATTAATGCCTTATGATGAGTACTTAAAGGATGATAAAATTGCCCAACAGCAAGAAGAAATGTACGTTTAATTTGAACTACAAATTTTGATTCTACCATAAATTCTATATGAATTGTGTGGATGGAAGTTAGTTGAACAATATTTAAGAAGTACGACATAAAATTGGGGTTGACTTTAGTTCAGCCATGATGATAATTATCTGACTCTTCATATGCAGGAAACAGGATTCTAATTCTATGCTGATATTCCAGAAGTAGTTCATTAGATTTCTCCATTTCTAATATCTTCGATCTTAGAAACGATCGAAATGACAAACATATAGAGTCTAGTTAGTGAAAAAGAAAGAAAAGCCTCGCTTTTCTTTCTTTTTCACCACGCTTCCACTGACACTTGTCATTTCGTTGGAGTCCCGTTCCGAAAACGCGGAATGGGATGACGAGAAATCTCTTTCTATACATAAATATCTAAGTCAATAATGAAGAACTATTAGGGTTTGAAAACTCCAGCAGCACAATATATTACTGGGATGGACTTTAGCTCAATCATAATGATTAGTTTATGAACATCAAATCAAAATTAACCCTATTGAGTTGCACTTTCAGTGCGTTGGTATAACCTTTTTTTCAACTGGATGCGATGCATCCAGTTGAAATGAGCTGGGCTTTCAGCCCGCAATTGTATATAATATATGTTTAAATAAAAAACGGGTCTGAAAATTCTAGAAATACGGTATGCTCTTGGGGTGGACTTTAGTCCTCCCATAATTATGATTATCTGACTCTTCAAATTCAAAATATTCGGCGAAATAGCGTCCTATTTCGCCGAATATTTTGAATCAGTTTTTCTTGTTGATTTCCTTACCCAAGGACTTTCGTCCTTGGCTAAAAAAATGCCCTACCTTCGGCACTTTTAATTTAAGTACTGCAACACTCATCATCTGTTAAAAATACATTAAGCCTTTCGAATGCAGGAAGTGAAAAGTATAATTCCTGAAGTGTTCATTAGATTTCTCCATTTCTAATATCTTCGATCTTAGAAACGATCGAAATGACAAACATATAGAGTCTAGTTAGTGAAAAAGAAAGAAAAGCCTCGCTTTTCTTTCTTTTTCATCACGCCTCCACTGACACTTGTCATTTCGATGGAATCTCATTCCGAAAACGCGGAATGGGATGACGAGAAATCTCGATCTATACATAAATATCCAAGTCAATAATGAAGAACTATTAGGGTTTGAAAATTCTAGCAACACGATATGCTCTTGGGGTTGACTTTAGTTCAATCATAATGATTAGTTTATGAACACCAAATCAAAATTAACCCTATTGAGTTGCACTTTCAGTGCGTTGGTATAACCTTTTTTTCAACTGGATGCGATGCATCCAGTTGAAATGAGCTGGGCTTTCAGCCCGCAATTGTATATAATATATGTTTAAATAAAAAACGGGCCTGAAAATTCTAGAAATACGGTATGCTCTTGGGGTGGACTTCAGTCCTCCCATAATTATGATTATCTGACTCTTCAAATTCAAAATATTATTTTAGAAATACAGGGGTAAGATTAAATTCTTATTGGCAATTAACCTTAGATTTTATAAATAAGTAAAAACCGGGGTGTTCTATTTAGCATTTTTTAATTAAATACTTTTGACTTTAGAATCTTTTCGCTAAGTTTAGGTGTTAATCACTATTTCACAACTACTTATTTTGAGGAAGAGTTCTATTTTACTATTACTTATTGCTTTCTCGCTTGGAATTATTTTGGCGAGTTTCACCGCTATTCACTGGGTAATTATTTTCACCTGCTGGATTACTTTCGCTTTTACTTATGGAGTTACAATTGCCTATGGTGAACAAGTCTTATTCTTTCGAAAATGGATTAATTGGAACATCATGGTTTTGTTTTTCCTCTCTGGAATGTTGGGTTATCACTTCAAAGTGATCAGCTCCTATGAATATGAATTTTCAGAAATATACTTAGCGAATGACCAATTACTTGGTGAAATAATTGAATTCCAAAAAGGAGAAAATGAATTTGACAAAGCCATCATTGAAGTCAAAAAAGTAATAAAACCACATACCGAAGCGCTTGCGCAGGGGAAGTTATTGTGTTACATCCGAACGTCAAACAGTGATTTAAAAGAAGGGAGTGTTATTCTCTTTCAACCTGATATTCAACCCATCAAAAACAAAAACAATCCTGGGGAATTTAACGCAGAACAATATTGGAAAATAAAAGGTATCAGCACAATCGCTTTTACAACCGATGAAAACATTGAGGTATTGGGTCAGGCCAAAACCTTCAATAGTTTTTGGACCAATTCGAGAAATTACCTTGCTAATATTGTAAAGCAATACATTGACGAAGAAAACCAAGGTCTTGTCATAGCCCTGAGTTTAGGAGACAAGTCGAACCTTTCTATGGAAAAACGAAATAACTTTGCTAATGCTGGCGCCATGCATGTATTGGCGGTTTCGGGGATGCATGTTGGAATTCTGTTGGCTTTCCTTCATTTCATTTTTCAAAAAATTAGTTTTCTCAGAAAAAGAAACCTGTACTTATACACTGCTTTAATTCTTTTGTGGTGCTTTGCCTTTCTTACTGGAATGTCAGCCTCGGTGGTTCGAGCTGTAGCCATGTTTACGCTTTTGGCTATTGGGCAAATCAAAGGTCATAGATTCTTTGGCTTACAGGCAATCTTTGCCTCTGCCTTATTCTTACTTATCTTCAATCCATTATTTATATTTGATATCGGCTTTCAGCTGTCATACCTTGCGGTAATAGGAATATCTTTGTTTTATCGACCCATACTTGGTTTGTTTCACTCGCGATATAAAATTATCAATTGGTTTTGGCAAGGAACAGCAGTTGGAATCGCAGCACAAATCGGAACAGTCCCTTTAAGTCTACTCTATTTTAATCAATTCCCAAACTATTTTTTCATCACCAACATTGGATTACTTATTCTAGCAGGAGTTGCACTAATTAGTGTAGTTTTATTGTTTTTGCTACATTTTATTCCTTGGATAGTAGATGTTTTGGCCTATATCGTAAACACCATTTTTGATATATTAAACAGTTTTATCGTTTGGGTCAACAGTTTACCTGGTGAAGTCAGCACAGGCTTTACTCCTCACCCTCTGCATGTCCTATTGATTTATGTTGGAATTGGATTTTCACTTTATCAATGGAGAAAAGGAAACGCCAAATTTTTCAAAATAGGTATCCTTCTTTTATTCATTTCTGCTGTAGCATTAATTTTTAACAGAGAATACAACAAATCCAAAGAAGAATTGGTTGTACTTAACCATTACGAAAAAGTGATCTTATTAAAAGGAAACCAATCCCTACATGTACTTTACGATGGTGAAAAAAGACCTAGTTTATCATCTTTAGATTATTTGATCAATGGATATGAAAATGCAACGGGAATAAAAGCAATAAAGACTCCGGTTCCTAAAGATATTCAAGTTCAATTTTCCGACCAAATCAACTTTGCACACACCAAAGATGGGATGGCCATCGCTTATTATGGAAAAAAATATTTACTGGCAAACCGTATCAACAAGAAAGTCCTCAATTCAGACTATGAGCTCATCAAGGGTCAGTGGAATCAGTTTCTACCTGAAGAACACATCAATATTAGCACAACAAAGAAAGCAATAGTTCTTAGTCCTATCGGTAAAGAATAGAAGCATTTTCATTCTCACCAATGCTTCCTGTTACTTCATGATGCATAATTGTAAACTCATGATTAAGTACAATACTGTGTTTAATGTAATTATGCATTCCTGAATCGAGTTTAATATTGGCCCAAAAAGTAATTTCATAGTTATCAACCTTGCGCATAAAATTGTAACTGGATGCTACCGCTTCGTTTTTCCTTGCTTCCAACTCTTCCAACGACTTTTTATAGGTTTCATCAGACTCCTTATAGTAACCTGAGCTATACGTTTTTTTAAGATTTTTAATACTGCGTTCAATACTTTTCACACGCATTGTAGCGATCAGATATTCGTCTGAATAATTGGCGCGGTAATTTTCAAAACGAGGCTCATTATAATCATAAAAAGTTGTATCGGCCCAAGCTAAAATCGCACTTTTAACTTTACTAAAGTCATCTATTTCGTCATTCGCTTCCTGAGCGCTTAACAAAAATGGGAATAAAAATAGGCCCACAAAAAACAAAATTTTCATCTTTTACTTAATATTTGTTTCTACATTAATTATTTCTAGATAAGGTGAAAAGGTAAAAGTTGAGGTATTCATTATTTTTTGTTCATCTGTCCATTCTATGGTAAGTTCATAAGCTTGGATAAAATCACCTTCTTCAATTACATATAAGGTACCAAACTGCTCAATAACAATTTCTTTATTGGAGCTTTTGAAATGATTTATAGCCAAACTCCTACTCAATTGACGAAAGTCCATGGTTTGAACTTTTCTTGCCGTCTCCATCACCTTCATGGTATGGTCCATAAAAGATTGCAATTCAGCTTCACCTATCAACTGAACCTCACGTTGTTTAAAAAAGTTTAGAAATTCGAGCTCGGCTGTTGATGCTATCAGGTCTCTATTGGTGACAAAATGATAATCAAACTGATAGGCATAATATAAGTCTTTGTGTTCATTCGCAATTCGGAAATTATAAAAAGGAGTTACTGAAATCAAGCTATCTTTATAATCAAAAAGGAAGAAGCTATGATAGACCTTTATTGAATCGGCAGTTGAAGTTTGAAAAAGGTGCTCAATTTCATATTGAACTTCATGAATTTTCTCTTGAGCAGCTGCTCGATAACCGGGAATAAGATCTTCAATTCCAGACTGCTTTAATCCTCTTAAATCATTGTTGTCTAAATATTCTTTTTTGATTCGATACATGGAATCCAATTGAACAAAAGCTTCAGGTTTATAAACTTTTAGTTCACTAAAAGATAAAGATTGATAGTTTTGATTGGCAAATTGTTCGGCGCTAGTTTTTTCAATTATGGCATGCAGCTTTTCAGTTTGATCCTTAAACGTTGTTATTGGTGCGTGGTTGGACACGTCACAACTAAAGAGTATCAAAACAGTTAACCCTATTAGAGAAATGCGTAAAGCCTTATACATTTGATTTATTCTTAATGAAAATAATGGAAATTTAAAGTTAACAAAAAATCAAGAACAAACCAACCGACAATTAACACCTAAAAACTAGCTATTTACCATTACAGGCATCACTAACATCAATATGTCTTCGTCTTCATTTTCTTGTGTTGCTGGAACAATTAGTCCTGCTCGATTTGGTTGACTCATCATCAGCTTAATTTCTTCAGAAGAAATATTCCCTAGCATTTCAATGATAAAACGAGAGTTAAATCCAATTTCCATATCTGCACCGTCATAACTACAAGTTAAACGTTCTTTTGCTTCATTTGAGAAATCAATATCTTCAGCAGAAATAGCTAACTCAGAACCAGATATTTTTAATTGTACTTGGTGTGTTGTTTTATTTGCAAAGATAGACACACGCTTAATTGATCTTAAGAAAGCTTCTCTATCTACAGTAAGTACATTTGGATTTTCTTGAGGAATAACAGCTTCGTAATTAGGATATTTTCCATCAATTAAACGACATGTTAATTCGATATCTTTAAAAGTAAATACTGCATTAGAATCATTATACTCAATTTTCACTTCCATTTCATCAGCTGAACTTAAGTTGTTTTTCAACATATTTAAAGCTTTTTTTGGAAGAATAAAAGATGAATTCCCTGAAGCTTTAGAGTCTGTACGACGGTAACGCACCAATTTGTGTGCATCCGTTGCAACAAATGTCATATCTTCAGGAGTGAACTGACAGAACACACCGCTCATTACAGGGCGCAAATCGTCAATTCCTGTGGCGAAAATTGTTTTGTTGATAGCATCCGCCAACACCTCACCACTAATGACAGTATTTTCTGTATTTTCAATTTCTTTTACCTTAGGAAAATCATCACCGTTATAACCAACCATCTTGGACTTACCATTGGTGTAGGAGATTTCTATTCCGTATCCATCTGGATCAATTGTAAAAGTCAAAGGCTGATCTGGTAAGTTTTTCAAGACATCTAAAAGTAATTTTGCTGGAATACAAATCTTGCCTGACTCATTAGAATCAACTTCAAAAGTCGTTTTCATTGTCGTTTCAATATCTGAAGCAGACACACGCATTGTTTTGTCATTGATTTCAAATAAAAAGTTGTCTAGTATAGGCAAAGTGTTATTTGTTGTCAATACACCACTGATTGTTTGAAGGTGTTTTAATAAGCTTGAGCTAGAAACTACAAAATTCATTTTATTGATCTTAAAATTTATAATAGCAAATATAGTTTTTTAGACTCAATTAAAAAGTTCTACCAAAAATATATTTACACTTTTCATATTACTTTTCCATTTCCACGAAAACAGTTTTCCCTTGAATGAGAGGACTTACCGAAAAGTACTGCATTCTTACCAGTTCCCCGTCTTCTTTTACACCCCAAAGATAATTCAAATCATAAGCTATTGTATCTTTCGGATCATACTCTGGATCTAGTCTTCTGTAGAGGTCTAATTCATACCCAGATTGCCTCCCTTCAATATTCAACTCATAGTCTGGAGCTTGTGCTTTCATGCTATCAATCTCTTTTTGAGACAAGGTATAGTTGGGTTGATTGAAATGCAACTTATCGAAACTATTGAGGTAGAAAACCAAATTATCTTTTATCACATTATCTACACGCTCGCCTTGAGAAGTTACTATGTAATCATCCGGACCTTGAATATCGATGGTAAAACTGTTCTCTGGTGTCACACGGTTAATCACTTCTACCTTTTTCAATTCAGAGCGTTGGAAAGAAAAGAGGTGTGTACATTCAAACTTTCTAGGATCTGCAAAAAAACGTGGCTCTAAAATTCCATAAAAACCTTTCATTCCCATAATAACAGGATTATCACTCTTCATGCTCGGCGTTTCCAACAACATGTGTGTTCCCATATGATCTTGTGTTGAATGTCCTACATACCAAGTTTTCACCCACTTCCCATCTTGATAAATCTTTACTTCTTTGTGCTGTGCCATCAACAGTTTTTTCATATTCTCCATTGCAGCATTAGGTACATAGCCTTTTAAAGTGACCTTGTGCATTGTTTCAAGCATCATTTGAACAATCCCCTGCTGAACGCACATTCCATCTGGGCCCTCCCAAACCCCATCTTTGTTTCGTGTAACCGTAAAAAGTTGATCTTGATAAGAATCGTAAATTTCAATTTTATCAACCGCAGCGGTATCTTCAATCGCAAAAGCAATCAAACTGGTATCTGTTGCTTTAGCACCTGTTTTCAAATTCATGGCAAATATTGATAACCCGATAATCAAACCGATACCTACTACTATAACAATGAGTTTTTTCATAATAACAACTTATTTTTTAACGTACTTATATCGACGTACAATGAATACAATTGTAGCCATAACGAGAATAAACAGCACAGGGATGGCAATGTTTATAAATTTATAAAAAGAGCCCTCTCTTTCTATCTTTAATTTGTCTGTTGGGTGGAGGTCTATAGCCCTACTTCTAATAGAAAGCAAAGTGCTTTCCCCCAACATATAATCTACACAGTTTTCGAAAAATTCGAAGTTCCCAATCGGTCGCCCAGCGAATAATTCATCTATCTCTCGTCCCCTAGGCAATCTTGGAATATATCGGAATTTATTTTCTTCCTGAACAAAAACAGAATCATAATAGGTGTTTTTAAAGAAAGTTCCGTTTCCAACCACCATTACTTTTCCGGGTTTTTCTGACTCTTCGATCAAAATTGCATCTGGACTATCTGCATAAGCTGAAACAATTCTGTTTTTAAAGGCTGATTGAAATTCACCTTCTACAATTCCCCCCAACATTAATCGATTGGCTTCATTGGTCGGATCATCTTGGAAAACTGGATTTTCACCAAATTGATTTTCCATAGCGATAGACAACAAGGGTACGTTTCCAAATGATCTTGAATTGGATGAACTCGTCAATATCACTGATGGACGTGTTTTATTTTTAGTTTGAACAAATTGTAAACTTGAGGCGTAAGGTAATTTCACAGGATTCACCATACTTGAAATCGGGTGCTCTGTTCCCATTGCACGCACATAGAAATACCAATTTACAAATCCTTTTGGTAAGCCAGGCATTGCAAAGGGATCATAATTCGCATCGATGACCAAGTCTTCATTAATTTTGATTCCATAATCATACATCAAATCTCCAATCCCTGTTCTTTTACGGGCACTATGTGTTTTTCCTGTTCTTCGAATAGTATCGTTATTAATACTCAAAGGATTATTAAAGACCATGATATTCCCCCCTTGCATAAGGTATTGGTCAATCACAAACTTATCTTTATCACTAAATTTCTCTTTGGGGTCAGCGATAATGATACCATCATATTGATCTAAACCACCCAGCGCACCTTCAATTTTCACATCATCAATAATGTAAGCATCTTCAATGTTCTTTCGGGCACCTTGAGTATAAGGAATTCCTAATTCGCCATGTCCATGGATAAATGCAACTTTCTTTTTTGTTTGTCTGGTTGCTTTAGCAAGCACACGCATAAACTTGTATTCCAAATCATTTATTCCACGCTGAACCATTTGTTCTAAACGGGCATCCAAACGGTATTGACCACCTTCTAAGAAACGAATATGCCCCACAGTATTTCCACGGTATTCAACCACTGCACCTGGAAAAATTTCAATGATGTTAGACGCTCCTTGACTACGGTAAGTAATATCTACTGGACGAATTCCTTGTCCACGGTCAAAAAGTTGCTCCTTCAAAGCTTCTTGATCTTCTAGGGTTCCCTTATTCGGATTAATAAATTCATATTCTACTCTACTTCCAGCATAATATTTGAATTCATCGAGTTTGTCGCGCACTGCTTTTTGCAAACGTTTTACTTCTGCAGGAAACTCTCCTTCTAAATAAATTTTAAAGAGAATTTTATCGGTTAATAAGGAATCACTTTCTAAAAAACCAATAGTAGTTTCCGTTAATGAATAACGCTGATCTCTAGTAAAATCTACTCGGAAATCTAAAAATGATACAATGATGTTGATCAAGATAATTACCGCTAAAGCAATTGCAGTGATAATTCCGTAATATGCCCTATTAGAAGCTTTTTTTAATTTTATTTTAGCCATAATTATTTACGTATTGCGGTTAAAACATTATGTGATGCAAATAAAAAGAAAACGATGACACTAAAGAAATAAACAAGGTCACTCAGAATCAGGACTCCTTTTTTTATGGATTCATAATGATAGTCTAAACTTGCATAGCGAATTACGCTATCGAACCCGGCTATTGTAGCATAAGACCCCAACAAAGAGAGTCCACTAAAAGCAAACCAACAAAGGAACATAGCCACGATAAACGCTACAATTTGATTGCTTGTGATTGTACTGGCAAAAATACCAATAGCTACAAAAGACGCTCCGAGAAGAATTAATCCTAAGAATGAAGTTATTGCTGCTCCATCATCCATTACTCCAACAGGATCTCCTAAAAAGTGCATCGACACATAAAAGGTCAAAGTTGGAAGCAACGCAATAACAACCAAAGTCACTCCGGCTAAATACTTCGCCAACAAGATTGAAAAATCAGAAATGGGTCGTGTATAAAGCAATTCGATTGTCCCGGTTTTTCTTTCATCTGCGAAAGAGCGCATGGTGATTGCTGGAATAAGAATCAGAAGAATCAATGGTGCTAAATTGTAATACGGCAACAAATCTGCTACCCCACCATTCAACAAGTTATAATCGTCATTGATTACCCATAAAAACAACCAGCAGGTAATCACAAAAATAAGCATGAAAACATAACCAATAATTGAGCTCAAAAAACTTCGTATCTCTTTTAGATATAATGCACCCATTTTATAAAAATTTAGTTCAAAAATAACGCTTCTCTGCTAACTTCGCTCTAATCTGTCGAAAGTTTATCAAAACCCAAGCGTTAATGGACTGTTTTTGATTGTAAGGTTACTTTACTTGATTAAAAAGCCATCAAAATAAACAGAGGTAGAACTGGCTTCGACTTTTTGGTCGAACCATTGCTTAACAGTTGGCCAAATTTCACCGAACAACTCAGATTTTCTATAATTTTCAAGATCACTATCAGCATTCCATTCACTATAGGTAAAAACTACTTTTGGATTTTGCTTATCCCTGAGCAATTTCATCCCTTTGCAACCAGGAAATGCATTAATTTTTTCTTTCACTGTATCAAAATGTTCAATAAAATCTTGAACATGTTCTTCTTTTAATGTCAATTTAACTAACCTAACCATTTGTATATTTTAGAAAAGTGATTCAATCGTTGTTCTTGAGCCTCGTGGAGTAAATTCGATGCGAATAATATCTCCAACACGCAAACCAAATAAAGAGTTGGCCCCACCTCCATTTTCTGGAGTCCCCTTATTGATGGCAATTTCCAAATAACCTCCATCATTAAAAATAGCTACTTTTTCTCCAGGAGGCACCTCGTTATACCCCAAGGAAATCACATCAATATAATATTCCTTTTGTCTAAAATAAATAACAAAAGGCACGTTCTTTCCGATGTGGTAAAAATCCTCCTTGGTAATATTGGTAATGATGTTTCCATAATGATCAATATAGGAAACAGCTCCTTTTAAGGTATTTCCATCAATTACAGGAGATAAAGGAATGGCTTTGCGAATGGAGTCAACTGAACTACAAAAACTATCCAGCTCCTCACCCGCAATGATCTTACATGCAGCAGGAACCAAGATGTTTTTGGTGGGGAAATTCATCAGTTCAGGCCGTGACAACACATCATCTAAGCGCCACATCCCTTCAGCGACTTTATTGCCCATCAACAAACTAAAAAAACCATTGTCTGCGGCAACAAAATATTGACCTTGAAATTTAACTACAGTAGGGTAAACACTTTCCTCTGGCTGATTAAAATTAATCAACGGCTCTGCATCTACACCTACAACATGTACCGTTCCTTCAGGAAAGTCACGCATACAATTTTTAAGAAGATAAGCAGCTTGAGTCACCTTAAACGGACTTACAACATGAGAAACATCAACGATCTGCACATTAGGAAGGTTTTTTAAAATTTTCCCTTTCAGAGAGGCAACATAATAGTCACCCATTCCCATGTCTGTTGTCAGCGTGATTATACTCATTATTATAAAGTCTACACTTAATTTAAATTAAGATTCAAAATTAGTTTTTATTTTTAGATTAAGGAACAGTTCCACTTTAAATTGAAAGCGAAAAGTTTTGATTAATCAATTCAAATAAGCCTTTAACATTTCTCGATATAATTGTTCCATCAACTTAAGTCAACAAAGGGTTTTCCCTAACATTGAGGCATAACCTCCCTATAATTAGCAAGTAAAGCAAGGTTTATTGTATAATATTTATAATTTTGTTGATTCAAGAAAAAAACTATAACTAATGAACACATACCAGAAACTTATCCTTGTAGGAACGGGCCTCCTTTTAATCACAAGCTGCTCAAACAACGAAGAAAATACAAAAGCACCAGAGCTAAAAAAAACAGCCATCATCGAGGTGGACACCACTGATGTTTATACTTCCGATGATTATGACTTTGTTTTGCCTAGGCCATTTGCTTTGGTCAGTTCTTTTGAAAATGCAGGTCTTGACTTTGTAGCTTCGCGCATGAATGACCCCAAAAACATAGAAAAATACACAACAGACGGGAAGCAATTATTGAATTTTGGTGTCTACAGTTCGGACTTGGTTTACTCCATTATCAGTGACCAAACACAGGCTTCAATTACAAACTTTAATGCCATTAAAAACCTGGCTGATAAAATCGGAATGGGAAGTATCTTCAACGAAGAAGACTTAGCCAAACAAATTGAAGACAACATTTCTGATCGAGAAGAAATGGAAAGTTTAATGATTGATGTTTACGAAAGATCTCAAGAGTTTTTAGAAAACAATGACATGCGAATATTGGCAGCAGTTCAATTTTCTGGTGCTTGGTTCGAAGGAATGTACTTAGCGACATTCGATGTTGACAAGAAGGACAAGAAAAAACTAAGTCACACGATTGTTGACCACATGAATCTTTTAAAACAAGCCATCAAAGGTTTGGAATCTTACAAAGAGCGTGGTGAAGACACTGCAGAAGTACTTGCTCAAATGAAGGAGCTTCAATCGACTTACAAGGCATTTGATTCAATCAAAAACGCCAAAGGTTTCCCTGAATTAAGCCCTGAAGAAATCAAGATTGTTACCGCAAAGATTCATGAAATTCGTGAATTAATCATTTCTTAAACAACAATAGCACTATGAAAAATTTACTTACAGCACTTTTTTGCGTTTTTATCTTTAGTACATATGCTCAAGATGAATTTATTGAGAAAGTAAAAAAATCTAGGGTCGAACTGAGAAAAGACATTACGGCAAAAGGACTAAAATACGACGGAACAAAAACAACTTATTTCCAATTTACAGACGACACCCAATACAAAGGAATAGAAATCGCTGTTTTCCTTCGTGACAATTACCACTTCTTTTTTGATGGAAGTCACTCAGAAGGAAAAGTTACCATTGAAATTTACGACTTATCTCCAGATAACCCACACCGTTTAAAGCTCTATGAGATTAAAAACATCTCTGGAAAGAAAGCCGACGTATCTATGGAGGAAATCCTTAAACATTACGTAACCTATGGTGGAGACCCTGAGACTTTGAGTTCATTACATATTGATTATGTCATTAAAAAATCAAAACCAAGCCGTGGAGCAATTACCTTAAGTTTAGGATTCTAGTTAAACTATCTTATATTTTAAATTATTGAGAAGACTTATTCAAATGATTCTCGTATTTTTGTACACAAATAAGGTAGATATAAACAATGAGTATTAAAGTTACGCTTCCAGATGGATCGGTTAAAGAAGTAGAAAAAGGAACAACTTCTTTAGATATAGCAAAAGGTATAAGTGAAGGACTCGCAAGAAATGTACTTGCAGCTGAAGTCAACAATGAGGTTGTCGACGCAATGCGTCCAATTGAAACGGACAGCACCTTAAAGCTACTCACCTGGCAAGACAAGGACGGTAAATCTACAATGTGGCATTCATCTGCACATTTAATGGCTGAGGCTTTAGAAATACTTTATCCTGGAATCAAGTTGGCGATAGGACCACCAATTAAAAGTGGTTTTTACTATGACGTAGATTTCATGGACTACACTTTTGTTGAAAAAGACCTAGAGAAGGTAGAACAAAAGATGAAGGAACTTGCCAAAAAGAAAAGCGAGTTTATCCGTAAAGAATTATCTAAAGATGAAGCAATTGCTTATTTTAAGGAGAAAGAGGATCCATATAAGTTAGAGCTTTTAGAAGACTTAACAGATGGAGAAATCACTTTCTACACCCAGGGTGAGTTTACGGACCTTTGTAGAGGACCTCACATTCCTCACACAGGACATATAAAAGCGTTAAAGCTCACTTCAATTGCTGGTGCATACTGGAGAGGAGATGAAAACAACAAACAACTCACACGTATTTATGGAATTACTTTCCCTAAAAACGCTGAACTAAAAGAATATCTAGAAAAACTTGAATTGGCACGTCAACGTGACCACCGAAAGTTAGGGAAGGAAATGGAGTTGTTTACTTTTTCACAAAACGTTGGACAAGGTTTACCACTTTGGTTGCCGAAAGGAGCTGAATTGCGCCAACGATTAGAAAACTTTCTAAAGAAGGTACAACATGATGCAGGGTATGAGCAAGTAATTACACCGCATATTGGAAGTAAAAAGCTATACGAAACATCAGGACATTATGCCAAATACGGTGCAGATTCATTTCAGCCCATTCATACGCCAGATGAAAACGAAGAGTTTTTATTAAAACCTATGAACTGTCCTCACCATTGTGAGATTTACAAAACGAAGCCACATTCTTACCGTGAGTTACCAATTCGTTATGCGGAATTCGGAACAGTGTATCGTTATGAACAAAGCGGTGAGTTACATGGTTTAACAAGAGTACGTGGATTTACGCAAGATGATGCGCATATCTTCTGTACACAAGACCAAGTAAAGAAAGAATTTCAAAATGTAATTGACATTGTACTTTACATTTTCAAAACATTAGATTTCAAAAAGTTTACTGCACAGATTTCATTGCGTGACCCTGAAGATTCGAGCAAGTATATTGGAAGTGATGAAAACTGGGAAAAAGCTGAAGCAGCAATTCAAGAAGCCGTTGCTGAAAAAGGATTGAATACAGTAATCGAATATGGAGAAGCGGCTTTCTATGGTCCTAAACTTGATTTTATGGTTGAGGATGCCTTAGGAAGAGAATGGCAACTTGGAACGATCCAAGTAGACTATAATTTGCCAGAGCGTTTCGAACTAGAATACATTGGGGCAGACAATCAAAAACACCGACCTGTGATGATTCACAGAGCACCATTTGGATCAATGGAAAGGTTCGTTGCAGTATTGTTGGAACATTGCGCTGGGGAATTCCCATTATGGTTATCTTCAGAGCAGTACGCTATTCTTCCAATTAGTGAAAATTTCAATGAATACGCTGAAAAAGTTTCTAAAGTTTTAAATAATTCCGATATTCGCGGATTCATAGACAATAGAAACGAAAAGATAGGTAAGAAAATTCGTGAAGCAGAGATTGGGAAGACCCCGTTTATGCTTATTGTAGGTGAAAAAGAGATGGAAACAAACACGATTTCAGTTCGTCAAAGAGGCGAAGGTGATTTAGGAGCTATGCCCATTGATGATTTTATACAAATAATAAACAAATTAGTTGAAGAAGAGTTAAGTCCTAAAGATTAAACGCTTAACTTATAAAAAAAATAAATGAGAAAACCGAGAAGAACATTTAAACCAAGGCAAGAAGAATTAAACAGGATTAATGACCGAATCCGCGTACCACAAATACGATTGGTTGGCGATGGTCAGGAACCAAGAATCATGGATACTAAGGATGCTATTAAATTAGCAGACGAACAAGATTTAGATTTAGTTGAGATTTCGCCAAAAGCTAAACCACCTGTTTGTAAGATCATGGATTATAAAAAGTTCTTGTATAACCAAAAGAAAAAAGAAAAGGAACTTAAGGCCAAGCAGTCTAAAGTAACGATTAAAGAAATTCGTTTTGGTCCGAATACAGAAGAACACGATTTTAACTTTAAGTTAGATCACGCAAAAAAATTCTTAAAAGATGGCGCTAAAGTAAAAGCATTTGTGTTTTTCCGAGGACGTACAATCGTATTTAAAGACCGAGGGGAAATTTTATTGTTGCGTTTTGCACAAGAACTTTCTGATTACGGAACCTTAGAGTTAATGCCTAAACTTGAAGGAAAAAGAATGACAATTATGATTAACCCTAAAAAGGATTAGTCTTTATAATATTAGTGAGTAAATATAAATAGTGAGAATATGCCAAAAATGAAAACAAAATCCAGTGCAAAGAAGAGATTCCAAGTAACTGGTAGTGGGAAGATTAAGAGAAAGCATGCTTTCAAAAGTCACATCCTTACAAAGAAAACAAAAAAACAAAAGCGTAACTTAACAAAGACTTCATACGTTACTAAAGCGGATCAGCCTAACGTTAAGATCATGCTTTGTATGAAGTAAAATTAATCTGTCATGGTGACAGAGGTTAGTATTTAAACCCGGTGCTGAGTAACTAAGACTTCTGAAACATTGAAGCACTTATCATCAAAAAACAATAAAATATGCCAAGATCAGTAAATCACGTAGCATCCAGAGCAAGAAGAAAGGAAGTAATGAAACTTGCTAAAGGTTACTACGGTAGAAGAAAAAACGTTTGGACAGTAGCGAAAAATGCTGTTGAAAAAGGATTAGTTTACTCCTATAGAGATCGTAAACAAAAGAAAAGAAAATTCCGTTCACTTTGGATTATGCGTATTAACGCTGCGTCTAGACAACATGGAATGAGCTATTCTCAATTTATGGGACAATACAAAAAAAGTGGGCTTGAGCTAAACAGAAAAGTTCTAGCTGACTTAGCGATGAATCATCCAGATGCATTCAAAGCTGTTGTAGAAACCGTAAAAAAATAAATTATTCATCACTCACTAATGAAGGTGGAGATTTCGAAAGAAGTCTCCACTTTTTTTTAGACTAGTTCGAAGTCCAAGCAATAAACATTCAAAAAATAATCAGCATAGGATATCTTAAAACAATTCTATTTCCTATCTTTGCAATCCCAGTTTTTGCCCAGGTGCTGAAATTGGTAGACAGGCATGGTTGAGGGCCATGTGTCCATTAGGACGTGAGGGTTCGACTCCCTCTCTGGGCACACAAACCAGAGTTAGAAACAGTAAAAAACGTAGTTTCTACTCTGGTTTTTTCTTTTCCACAAAAATAATTAGTCTAATCTCTCTTTTAATTTTAACACAAATTTTCGTCTACAGAATGGTATTTAGGAAAACTTGATTTAACTTTGCGCAATCGTTTAGTTTCCGTTAAGGATTATTATCAAATCTGTGTTAACATACATTTCAATTCATTCTAAAAGAACTCCATTCCTCCAACACAGAACATCGTAGTATTTATTTTTTAAGTCTCTTTTCTAATGAAAAATATTTTAGGAAACCGTTGGTTTTTGCTTATCGTATTGGCATTAACATGGGGAAGTTCATTCATCATGATTAAAAAGTCATTATTGGAGTTTTCTCCATACGAAATTGGCTCCTTGAGGGTATTGATCTCAGGAATCATCTTGTCATTTATTGGAATTCCTGTGATACGCAAAATGAGTAAGAAATCTATTTTCTACGTTGCCCTAGCTGGACTCTTTGGGAACTTCTTGCCTTTGTACTTATTTCCAATGGCCCAAACACACATCAGTAGCTCTTTAGCGGGTGTTTTAGATTCATTGGTTCCCATCTTTGTTTTGGTGATTGGATTTATTTTTTACGGCGTAAAAACACAGATTTCTCAAGTTTTTGGAGCAATCATAGGCTTCTTTGGAGCAGCTACCTTAATGTACTTTTCAGAGTCAAGCACTGAAGAAACACAAATTGGCTACGCGCTATTAATCGTCTTTGCGACTGTTTGCTATGCAATAGCAGCCTTAATCATTAAAGATAAACTAGGACACTTAACCTCCATAGAATTGACTGCTAGCATGTTTAGTATGTGGGCTATTCCGGCATTCATCATCCTCATCTCAACCGGCTTTTTCACCAGTCATGAATCAACACCAGAGACCTGGACAGCATTTGGATTTGTAAGTATCTTAGCGGTTGTTGGAACCACCATTGCCATTGTGCTTTACTACAAGTTAATTCAAGATACCACAGCCATATTTGCCAGTAGCGTTTCCTACCTTTTACCCATTCTTGCCATTATTTGGGGCTTACTCGATGGAGAAAAGTTTAGTCCATGGTACATTTTCAGTGGTGCACTCATTCTAATCGGAGTTTACTTGATCCGAGAGAAGAAAGCAAAACCAAGAATGGTACCCAGATAAACTATCTCATCAAATACATTTTCCCCCAGTTCTTTTTGAAGTGCTGATCAGCACCCGAAGCACGGTGTTTAATATCCTCGCCATTTATCTTGGCTTTTACACGATATAAATAAACTCCATTAGCCAATAGATCTCCAAATTCATCACGTCCATCCCAGGCATATTCTGTAATGTTCCGACCGATACGAATAAAGCCTAATTCATCTTCGGTTATCTCTCGTACAATGCGACCTGTAACTGTCATAATCTGAATCACTATATCGTCTGGAACTTGTGTACCTGTCAAGGTAAATACAAAACGTGTTTGTGTAGAAAACGGATTCGGATAATTCATTAAATGAGTAATACTAGATTCTAATATTACGTCAAACTTAATGCGGTACTCTATTTTACCTGAAAGATTCCCCGATTTATCTGAACCTTGAACCATTAATTCATAAGTACCCCCATTTTCAAACTTCGCGTTGTACATTATTTTGAATCTCAAATTAGATCCATCTGCTGGAATCCATTGCATTACTTGATTTCCATTTCCGTCTATGAAAGGGATGCGTTTTTGAACTCCTGAAGGATCGGTAAGATACACTCCAAAATTAGTCGTATCTGCATCTTCATCCATAATTAGGAATGGATTCTCATCTTTTAAACTAATGATGATCTCAGCTTCTGGACTTACAATATCTCCATTCAAAATATGCTCACCATCAAATGTCACGTCTAAAACAGGATTAATATCGTCTTGGTTTAAGTGAAATGGAATCTGAAGTAAGTTGTTAAAATGGGCCAATTCTGGTTGATCTTTCAATTCGTTATTCATTCCATTAACGTACGGATTTACCTCCATCCACAAAGTATTCATTCCAGCAAATCCTAAAGAAGGGAATTTTACAGTATCACGAAGCGTCTGTCCAACACGCAATGAATCTTGGCGCGCATAATGGATAGGGTGTCTCACTTGATCTTTGTCAGTTATCCAATACTGTACTAGTAGAGAATCCATAGGTAAGTCACTAATATTTCGAACATCCACTGCAAAGGCCATTTCTACACCTTCCTGTAATGAGTCATTAGCATTGGGTAATAAAACAAATCCATTTGATCCATCAATTGCAGCTTCAGGCACCCTGTCATATAAGACGTGCCACCTATCAACTTGAGCTGGCGTTAGCGTAACGTCATCAAAATACTTAGCTTGTAATTGTAAATATGGATACTGCGCGGCATCAACAATGGAGTTCAAGTTAAGGATTGAATCATTAGCTGTAAATAAAGTGTCTATTTCTAATTGTACCTGCTGATTCGCATTAAGCCCTCTAATTACAAGTCGGGTAGAATCATTAGGGTTAATATCGGCACTGTCTTGTTTCCAGTAGAGTGTTTTCCAATTTACAGAAGGTCCGATGATGGTAGAGGTTTCAACTCCACTTCCAACGGAACCGGTAAAACTAGAGGTCAATGAAATATACTCTCCTGGAGTTTGGGCATGTAATATTGTTGCAGAGCCAGGATTTCCTTTTTCAAAAATCAAGATAAACGAACGTTCTGGAGAAGAAGGGTCAATTCCTGTAGCACCAAGACTTTGGAAGGTATTAAATAAAGAAGGATGAAGCGACTGCCACTGGGTATACATTGCTCGGGCAGTGGAATACACAACAACATAATGACCATCAGGAATTTCATTCAGAACCATGTTCTCAAAAGCTTGAAGCTGAGCTGCTGAATTCTGCCTAAAAATAAAGAAATACTCTACTCTATTTCGACAACCCGCACCATTGTTTGCATTCCCAAATTGATGGTCTACATTTTCACCATTATTAAATGTCCCCCAAGGTTCAATGGAGGATGGGCTTACCACTCCAACATGCAAAGAAGGAGTGGTCGTACACATTCCATATTCAGCATTTTGACCATTGACTTGCCAAAGGGTAGAATTGTATTCGTAAACTGAACTTGCATTGTCATGAACATGGGCAGAAAGTTCTATTTGTTGAGGAGTAAAATCTCTTCTCCTATTTGGTCGTTGATAAGCAACACCATTGAATCCACCATTTTTAAATTGAAAGAAATGGTCTTGTCCCCACCCCGATTTTCCCGGTATATACTGAAAAGAATGCTCTCTCCACACCAACACACTTGAATCCACAGCTACACGCCAGAAATAAACAACACTGTCTTCCAACACTAATGGTTCGTTGGCATTACTTGAAATTTTCTTCCAGTCATTAGGAAATACTTCTTTCACTCCTCCGAGTCCACTAACGGTAGCGTATTTCCTAAACGGACTATTGAACAAGTCGGTGGTATCAATTTCAAACCTGTAAGTATTAAATCCGGCAATTGGATTAACCGTTGAAGCCTTGAGCACTACTGAATCATTTGGAACTACTGCATAATCATGAGGAAGAACAGGAATTATTCCATCGATATTGATGAAGAAGTCTGCCTTCACTTCATTGTTATTGAATTCGTCGTATTGTTCTGGAATGAAAGAAGGTAAATCCGCCTGAATACTGAATTGATTCATCCCAGAAGCCATTGTAGCTTGGAGGGGCATTCTGTATATAATCGTATCTTTATAATCTAATCCAGCCACAGAAAGTGTGTAGACGGAATCCACAAGTGAATTTGGAAAATTACGGGTAATATTTAGCGCAAAGGTGTCTTCAATGCTTTTTCCTAGGTTGGTCAGGACGATATTAACACTGATTGAATCTGTTGTTAAATCAACCTGGGTAGGCGTAAACCAAACATCTTGAATGGTCAAATCAATCTCTGGCTTAGCATGCCAATTGAGCTTCATTGCGGGGTCACCATGCAAAATCATCTGAATCGCAGTCACTTCTGTCAAGAAACTTGGATTAATGCTCTCTAGCTTATTGATGGTCTGCACCATTTGTTCTCCAATTGAAGCACCATAATTTTCTGGGCTCATTTGACGATAAATTTCAGATGAGTACATGTTTAAATATGAAGCGTATCCTAATTTAGTTGAAGATAAAAAACCAATCGCTCCAAGGTCTTCAATCATCACAAAGTTTTCTGCTGTAGAATTACTTCCTGATTTAAAAATATCACCAGTATAGCATCCATTTCCTATAACCATTGGGTATTTTCCAGCATTCCCCCAATTGGCAGGATCATCAATATTTTGATCAAATCCATCGGCAGAAGCATGTCCAAAGAAAGTCATTAAAGAAACCCCATTTTCTAAAAAGCTAGTGACTTCTGAAGATTGTACTGGGTTGAAAGGATTTGTTGTTTCTTTAAAGTAAGAATTAACGTTTCCACCATAACTTGGACCTTCAATGGTGTTTTTCATTCCATTGAGGTATCCTTGTAACAAAGCCTGCTCGGAGGCAGAAGCCCCTCCTCCAAAGTGAAGAATTTGTTTTTGCCAATCCTTTGTTTCCTTGTTGTACACGGCATTTTGATTTTGAGCAGCTTCATAAATCTGGATTTTATTCAAATAAATATTGAGTTCAGCATTGTTTCTTGCCGCGATTCTTCCCGTCGGAATGGCAGGAACAAAACTTGTTGATCCGTTCCATTTTGCTGTAATGCACAAATCACTCGAAGGATTTCCATAACTTGGTACAAGATTCAAAGCGTTCGTTGCACTGTTTTTTCTTGGCGTCCATGCCGAACCTGTATTGGGGTCACTGGCTTCCGAAATTCCTTTTCCAATAATAAATAATGCAAGCGGTTTTTGCGTCGATAAGTTATAGATTTGATTGATCGCACGACGAGTTCCTAAAATGTGTTTAGGAACACCACCACCATATTGTAACCAAGCGTCGTTCACCTCAATCATAACTACGTTATGGCTTCCTCCATTAACTGAGCTTCTGTAACTGGCATATTGACTTGCAGAGGTCTGCATAACTTTATTGTATAAAATAATGTAAGCAGATTCAAGATTTAACACACTATAATCTTTGAACTCACCTGTTCCATTCACTGCTTTTAAGGAAGAAATATTGCTAATTTCAGTTTCACTTGCAATCACTAAATGTTGATTGTTTCCACTAGTGGCATTTGGAATAAGTCCTTGCCACACCCCACCGTTTTCTACAAAAGGAATCTTTCTTGGAACATTTCCACCAGTAACATATGCGCTTGGATTGATCAAGTTTGCTCCATTGATATCAATTCTACTTTTGGCTTGAGCACCAGCATTTAGAATCTCCCAAGTGATAAACGAGGCTGTTGTATTGGTGGTTCTCGGATACTTCAAATACAAGTAACTCACTGATTGATAATCTGTAGCAGCCCCTTGATCGCCAATTATTTTAAAAAAGACATTCGTTGTTCCGTTCGAAAGGTTGCTCAAAGGAACTGTAGAGTTTACAATGGTTTGACGAAAGCCTGTAAAAACTTCATCTAAAAGCATCAAATTACTACTCCCGATTTCCCATCTTAGATGATGATTTCCTGTGCCTGTAAAAGATGCATTTGAATTGGCATTGGACTTTGCATGAAATTGTGCCGCTGGAGCTCCAGTTCCCGTATAAAGATTCGGTGTCTCCACGGGAATAGTCAATGTATAATTTGATGCTCCGTTATAATTTGGACCTCCCCAACCTTCACCAGGAGAGAAAAAAGAACTGTACGAAGAATAGGCTGAATATCCACCGTAATACTGAGTATTATAATTGATTTCGCTTTGACTTAAAACAAAGGGAGTTACAGCATAAATAGAAAAATTAACGTCACTCTCGTTAAGGTAGCGCTTAGTTGGTCCTGTTGTCCAGGTCAAGAAATAATATAATGTATCACTGTACAAAGAATAAGCTGGATTTCCAATATCATTAGGTTGGTCGTAAAGTAATGAATCTAACCAGCCATCGTTTTTTTCTGCGTAAAACTCAAGATAATCACCAGCATCAATACTGTTATCCCCATTATCTTTAACAAATAATGGAAGTTCTTTTTCCTTAGCAAAAACCTGAAATTGATTAGACGAAATTGAATTTAATGGCACACCTGCGTCGAGGAGGTTTTGATGGGTAATTCTATAAACTCCATCCTCTACAATTGGAAATTGATAATATTTTTGGCTGTAATTAATCCACTCATTCCCATAAGGCTGGGCCCAGGAGATAAGTGATGTAAATAGAATGGTTATAAATACAATCAGTCTTTTCATGAGTGATGCTAAAGCATTAAATAAATAGTTAAGTACTATTTAAACCCAAATTTAAGAGAAATTACGTGAGAAAACAACGCTTCAGACTGATTACCAATATTTGTAAAAGCATAATCTAAGGTAATTCCTTTAAATGTAACCCCTAGTCCAATGTTAGGTTGAAACATCAAAGACTGAGAATCATCAAAGTTTTTAACATATTGGACGTTGTTCACACCTGTTCTGATGGCTACCATATCTCTCCATCCTACCTCAAGTCCAATAACTGGGTCAATACTTACAACTCCTGATTTAATCAAGGTATTTCTTCTCCCATCAGTTGTGATTGCGGCATTGATTTCTGGTGTAACCGTAATGTCCTGCCAACCAATATCAAACTTTCTTTGAGCTGCCAAAATCAATCTTGGCATCGTCAATTCTAAGCCGTTTTCAGGAATTTCGTTACCTGTTTCAAGAAATACTTCTTGCATATCAGCATCAAGGTTAAAAATCCATGCGTTAAAAGTAGATGTGATATCTCTTGCCATAGCTCCGAAATACCACTTGTCATTCAATGAATATTGTAATCCGGCATCAAGTCCAAATCCCCAACTTCTGGCAAAATCGCCCGCTCTACGGTGAATCACCTTCACTGTACCTCCAACGCTCAGACCTTCTATTCCTAGTTTTCTTCCATAAGAAAATAAAAAACCATAATCTGCCGCGGTAAATAGAGTGATACGGTCATAATCAATATTTCCTTCATTGTCGATTAACTGGGTTGTATTCGGAATATCATCCACACCAAATCGGATAGCAGCAAATCCAACAGCACTTTTTTCGTCTATACTGTGGGCCAGTCCGATGTAATCATACTTCGCTATTCCAGCAAAATATTCAGAGTGCATCAAACTAACATCTAGTTTGTTTTCAACACCAGTTAAACCCGCTGGATTCCAATAAACAGATGTAACATCATTCACACCAGCAACCATTGCATTCCCCATTCCTAGAGAACGTGCCCCGACTCCAATCTGCAAGAATTCGTTTGAGTACTTTGGTGCAACGCTTCCATCTTGTGAAAAAAGTGCCCCACTCAAAAGAGTTAGTGTAAAAGAGAGGATCAATAAGTGATTTTTCATAACATCCATAAAGCGTAAAATTGCACAAAATATTGTATAAAATAATAACTAATTTTAACAATAAGCGCTAAAAGTACTTAATTGAAGGGGATTGAAAAAGTTTCAAGTCAATTTAATCAGTCGTTTAGATATTAATAAAACAGTTTTAACAAACCAAGACAAACACCTTAATCAACTATCTCACAAAGCATTTATAAAACCTCACCCTCAATGTATTAAATCTCTTTTTAATTTCATGTTTGGATTATTTTCTATAATTTTCGTATCATCAAACTATTCTTATGAAATTGACTATTCGATTATTTTCAACACTATTCTTTATGGCGTTTTTTTTGCCCACATTTGGACAAGGGATTGCGCCTAACAATTTTATTATTCAACCTTATGTTGGAGGTCCTAATTTAAAAACCTGGTCATATAATGCAATACAATTGGGTCAAACCACGGATCATGATGGTTATAGCGTTAATGCTAAAGGGTTTGGACATTTTGGAGTTACCACAGAACTAGCGATATCTGAGCGTATTGGCTTAGGAATTGATGGAATATATTCTCCTTTTGAAAGAACAATTATCGACAGCTCTTCAAATGAAACGAAAGTTTTTACTGAAAATAAATTAAGAATTATCGCTCGAATTTACATCCATTTCAATGTTGAAAATCCAAGTTGGGACTTGTATTTATCAGGAGGTATTGGAGCAAATATTCTTTTTACAAGTTTAAAACGTAATGGTGTAAACGAAAACTATAATGCTTATTATAAAGGCAATACAAAATTCCCATTACTCAACACGCCGTTTCCTGTTTCAGGCCGGTTCTGTTTTGGGGGTAGATATTACTTTTCTCACTATGTTGGGATAAATTTTGAAGCCGGTATTGGTGGACCACCTTTCTCTTTTGGTTTGTCTTTTCGACTATAGAAATAAAAAAAAACGATTTACCAACGCAAAGTGTTTTATTTTCGTTTAATGGATTTAAATGATGAGGGTAAAAACTTTAATCCCTTGTAATTGACATTTATAATTCACCAAAAGACTAAATTAGTTCAACTATTTTACATAAATTCGTATTAACTAAAAATCAATGTTATGAAATTAAAAGTTCTACTTTCTATACTAACAATAGGCGCAGTATTATTTTCCAGCAATACATTAACCGCCCAATCCATTACACCAAACACATTTATCTTACAACCATACATTGGTGCTCCCAATATGAAGAAATGGATTTATGACACCGAATATCAAGAAGGGAACAAGTCTTCTGGATTTGGTCATGTTGGACTGAGCGGAGAATTAACCGTTTCTGAAAGGTTTGGAATAGGTTTTGACGCCATCTATTCACCATTCTCAAGAGAATCTGTTGAAACTATTTCTAAGTATGATCCTGACACAGACACCTACACAACACATAATGAGGTGAGGGCTTTCGATGAAGACAAACTGCGCTTAATTGCCAAAGTTTACATTCATTTTAACGTTGAAAATCCAAAATGGGATATTTACATTTCTGGAGGAGTTGGTGCGAACATTATTTTCGCCAAAGCATATATTGATGGTGTAGAAACAGATTATCAATCTGCTTTCGTTAACAACACAAGTGTACCGTTTTACAATCCTCCATTCCCTTTTTCAGGCCGTTTTTGTTTTGGAACGAGATACTTCTTCTCTGATCATTTCGGTGTTAACTTTGAAGCAGGTGTTGGTGGACCTCCATTTTCATTTGGTTTAAATGTTAGGTTCTAGAATTGTTTTTCTTTAGATCTTATTCTAAAGAAGATAATTTTCTTGATTGTAAACCTGCATTAGAACATTATTTGTTTCTTTGCATAGATGTTTACAATAGCAAATATTTTAACTGGCTTCAATTTACTGTTTGGAGTCTCCAGTATCATCCTCACTTTTTCAGGACGATTAGAATGGGCCGTTTTAGCAATAATGGCTGGAGCCTTGTGCGATTTTCTAGATGGCTTTGTTGCCCGACTAATGAAACAGCAAGGCGAACTCGGAAAACAATTGGACTCATTAGCCGACATGGTAACTTTTGGCGTTGCCCCAGGGTTAATCGTATTCGTACTCCTAATTTTATCTGGCGCTTGGGACATCATTATTGCCAGTGATGGTCAACTCAATGAATTGTGGGTTGAAGGCACTATGGGATTCAGTGTTCAGCTATGGATACAAGTATTCCTCAACGATCTTGTAGGAAATAACTCTCCCTTTCTACCTAGTCATTTTTATGGTTGGTACAAAGTGATGCCGTTCTTTGCTTTGTTAATTCCATTCATGAGCATGTTTAGATTGGCCAAATTCAATTTAGACGAACGTCAAGCTACTGGATTTATTGGCTTACCTACTCCAGCAAACAGTCTGTTTTTTGCTTCATTTGCATTGATGCTTTGGGATGGATTTGGTGAAGAAAGTTGGAAAACAGTTGTTTCAATGACCTTAATTAAAGACCAAATCTTATTGACTTTTGTTGTTGTTTTCTCTATTCTATTGGTTGCAGAAATCCCTTTATTTGCACTGAAATTTGTCAACTTTAAATGGCAAGGAAATCAAATCAGATATATATTTTTACTCTTGTCTCTCATTGCAATATGGGCACTTTGGGTATGGGCTATTCCTGTCATCGTACTTATGTACCTCTTGCTTTCTGTAATCAACAACAAAGTACTTTCTTAAAACATCATCATGAAATTTAAAGTTGAAATAGACATAATGTTAAAGTCTGATCAAAGCGACTCACAAGGAGATGCGCTAACAAACAGTATGAAATCCATAGGTTTTCCTGAAATTATAAACGCTCGTGTTGGAAGACATGTCCAATTCTATATTGAAGCTGAAGATCAAACACAAGCCAGTCAAAAAGTAGAAGAAGCATGTAAAAAAACCTTGGTTCATCCAGATGCAGAAGAGTTTACTTTTTCTATAACAGAAGTTTAAAAAAATATTGAACAAGTAAAAAAAAAGGACCTTCATAATTGAAAGTCCTTTTTTTTTATATCTTATTGTCGAAGTATTACTATTTCAGAAACTTCTCAATTTGAATGTGCAATCCGATTCCCCTCAAAGCATCTCCCTGAGCAACGATCTTTCCTTCACCATCGATCAAGAAAGAATGAGGTATTGAACGTACACCGTACTTTCTTGTGACCTCTCCTTTTTTATCCCAAACATGTCCATCCCAAGTCAGGTTATCTTTATCTATGGCCTCGATCCAAGCACTTTCCGCTCTGTCTAAAGAAACACTTAAGACCACAAAACCTTTTCCATTGGTGAATTTTTGATTCTTGTATTTATTGTATGCTTCAACAATGTTCGGGTTTTCTTTTCGACATGGTCCACACCAAGACGCCCAAAAATCGAGTAAAACAAGTTGGCCTTTATAATCGGATAAGGCGACCATATTTCCATCAGGATCTAGAAGTGTAAAATTAATTGCACGCATTCCGTTATTGGGCTGTGCAAAAGAGAGAAAAGGTAAAAAGCCTACGAGGAGTATAATTAAATTCTTCATATCAAAAATTGTATTTAGCTTGGGATAAGCAATAACTATACCCTACGGATATCTGCTCCTAAATTATTCAAACGAATATCAATATCTTGATACCCTCTATCAATTTGTTCGATGTTATGAATTACACTTTTGCCTTCCGCTGACAATGCAGCAATCAACAACGAAACACCCGCTCTAATATCAGGAGAAGTCATTTGAATTCCACGCAAACTATTTTTCCTATCCATTCCAATCACAGTAGCCCTATGCGGATCACACAGAATAATTTGTGCTCCCATGTCAATCAATTTGTCGACGAAGAACAAGCGCGATTCAAACATTTTTTGATGAACAAGTACACTCCCTTTAGCTTGTGTAGCAACCACCAATATAATACTCAGTAGGTCAGGCGTAAACCCTGGCCAAGGAGCATCAGAAACGGTTAAAATAGAACCATCTATAAAAGTATCTATTTCATAAGACTCTTGTGCAGGAACAAAGATATCATCTCCACGTCTCTCCAATTTAATTCCTAACCTTTGGAAAACCTGTGGAATAATACCGAGGTGTTCGTATCCAACATCTTTAATGGTAATTTCAGATTGTGTCATTGCTGCCAACCCGATAAAACTTCCAATCTCAATCATATCAGGAAGAATTCGGTGATAACACCCTTTCAATTCTTTTACTCCTTCAATGTGTAACAAGTTACTTCCCACACCTGTGATTTTCGCCCCCATATTGTTGAGCATTTTACACAATTGTTGTAAATAAGGTTCACAAGCCGCATTATAAATAGTTGTTTTACCTTTTGCTAAAGCAGCTGCCATTACGATATTTGCCGTTCCAGTAACAGAAGCCTCATCCATGTGAATGTATACTCCTTCAAGCTTTTTCGCTTCAACGGTATAGAAATGTTCTTTAGAATCGAAGTTAAAGTTTGCTCCTAATTTGATCAAGCCTTCAAAGTGCGTATCTAATCTTCTTCTTCCAATTTTATCACCACCAGGTTTCGGCATAAAAGCCTTTCCAAAACGAGACAATAAAGGACCGATAATCATTACAGACCCTCTTAATCCACTAGCACGTTCTTTAAAATCTTCAGATTTTAGGTAATCAAGATCTAAATCTTTCGCTTGGAAAATATATGTTCCTTTTTCAACTTTTTCAATTTTAACTCCCATTGCTTGGAGCAGATTGATCAGCTTATTAACATCAATGATATCTGGGAGATTAGAAATCGTTACTTTTTCGGGAGTAAGCAAAACTGCACAAAGAATTTGCAATGCTTCGTTCTTTGCTCCTTGTGGAATAACTTCTCCTTTTAACTTCTTACCTCCATATATCTCAAATGATGCCATAATATTTATTTTCTACGTTTTTTAGACTTGTGTTTTTTAGACGGTTTTTTCGGCGTAACCCCCACTTGTTTCAATATTGAATTGGTAGGTTTTAATAAACTAATGTTAGCCAATTTCAACTTGCCGTTTGAGAGTTCTTTTAAGTGAGAAATAATCGCACTGTTCTCAACGTTTTGCGTGTGAAAGACCAGGTAATTCTTCTTAAGAAGGTTTGCCAACACCTCCGTTAAATACTCTTTCTCTTCTTCATCAGTAATTTTACTTGCTTCCCTAATCATTTTTTCAGCATAATGACCAAAATGACCATACTTGCTTTTATTGCGAGGATAGTTCATAATTTTCGGACGTTCTGACAAAGATTCGGGTTCTGGAATTTCGTAAGGAGAATCTACATCAATTTCAAAATTACTCATAATGAACAAGTGCGTCCATAATTTGTGGGTATAATCCTCAACATCCCTAAGGTGTGGGTTTAATTGCCCCATCACATCAATGATCGCTCTTGCTGCAAGGTTGCGTTCTTCTCTTGATTCAATTTGTTTCGCATAATTGATCATGTTTTGAACATTCCTTCCGTATTCAGGAATATATAATTGTGCCCTTTCCGTGTTATAGGACAGGGCATTCATTGTGTATTCTTCCAAAGTAAATTTATTTTAATTAGGGTTAAGTCCTTTCTTGTTTACTGGATTATCCAAAGAAAACAATTGCTAGAATAACTCCTAACAAAAAGACGGTGTAAATTGTTCCTAATGCAACGGTTGAATCATCAAAATACTTTCTCTTAGACATAATAATATTGTTTTGGGGTAAAAATAGTAAATCTTCTTTAATTTCTGCCGACAAACCTAGACATGTTAGCGTTTTTTAGGAACACTTTTATGAAAATAATGAAAATTAAGGAGTTTCACATCATAAACATCAACTATTTACCTTTCATAATTTAAATAATTCTTAAACCTTCTTGCATTTTAATCTGCAACAAAAATTATTTCTGGCTGCGGAGAAGTGGGTTTTCGGATCAGTCGTTTTCCTTTTTTCCAAAGTTGCCACTCTTCCACGACTCCATTTTCCAATTCAACAGCAAAAGTATAATACATTTTCGTTTCGGCCTTCACTTCATAAGTTCCCTCCAAGGTCTGCTTAGAAGAACTCAACCAAAGTTTTCCATAGGTCAAAACCAAATCGTATTTCGATGCAGGAATCTCTATCGGCTCCTCCCCCATACTAACTTCATAAGCTTCTTGAATTCCATGGTAGCTTCCTAAATACTTTTTAGGAAAAAGTTTGTCACTGTTTCCACATGCAGTGAAAAATATAAATGTTAACCCAATAAGAAAGTAGTTGCGCATTTGATTCGTAATTAGAAGCGAAAGTTAAAAATTTCTAGTCAATAATTAAAAATTGAACTCATTCTATTCATCTTTTTGAACTTAAAGCTTCTAAAATCAGTTAGGCCAGACGACTCTACTTAATGTTCTTGAAAATCCCTAAACATTATCTTCACTACTATGAAAATTAGCCTTATTTTTAGCCTTTCAATTTCACAAATCATGGAACAATATCATCATCTTTTAAAGCACATCCTTGAAAACGGTACAGATCGAGGAGACAGAACAGGAACAGGAACAAGGTCAGTATTTGGACACCAAATGCGATTTGACCTGAGCAAAGGATTCCCTGTGATTACCACTAAAAAATTACACCTTCGTTCGATCATTCACGAATTGTTGTGGTTCATCAGTGGAGATACCAACATCAAGTATTTAAAAGACAATAAAGTTTCGATTTGGGACGAATGGGCTGACGAAAACGGTGATTTAGGACCTGTTTACGGTCACCAATGGCGTTCTTGGCCAGACGGAAATGGTGGAACGATTGACCAAATTTCGAAATTGGTTGACCAATTGAAAAACAACCCTGACTCAAGAAGACACATCGTAAGCGCATGGAACGTTGCTGATGTTGAGAAAATGGCTTTACCACCTTGCCATTGTTTATTTCAATTTTATGTTGCCGACGGAAAATTAAGTTGTCAATTGTACCAACGTTCTGCAGACACGTTCTTAGGTGTTCCATTCAACATAGCAAGCTACGCATTATTCACAATGATGTTGGCCCAAGTGTGCGGTTTAGAAGCTGGTGAATTTATTCATACTTTTGGAGATGTACACTTATACTCCAACCATTTTGAACAAGCAGAACTGCAGCTTTCTAGAGAAATACGTCCCTTGCCTACAATGAAAATCAATCCAGATGTGAAAAGTATTTTCGACTTCAAATATGAAGATTTCGAATTGATAGGTTATGATCCTCATCCACACATTAAGGCGAAAGTTGCTGTTTAAAACTTGTATATTATGAAATGTGCATTGATTGTAGCCATGGGAAAGCACCGAGAAATCGGGAAGGACAATGACTTATTGTGGAAGCTACCGCGTGACATGAAATTCTTTAAAGAAACAACTCAAGGTCACACAGTGGTGATGGGAAGAAAGAATTGGGAATCTATTCCTGAGAAATTCCGTCCACTTCCCAATAGAAAAAACATTGTGATTTCAAGAAATGCAGATTACAAAGCAGAAGGCGCAACATTAATTACAGATTTAAAGGAATTAAGCCAACATATAGAAGAAGGTCAGAAGTGTTTCATTATTGGAGGAGCACAAATTTATCAATTGGCCTTAGAACAAGATATGATTGATGAAATGTATGTAACTTTAGTCAAGGAAACTTTTGAAGCCGATACCTTTTTCCCTTTTGTGAATTGGGAGAACTGGGAAGAAGAAGATATTCTTGAGTTTGAAAAAGACGAGAAGAACCCCTATTCATTTATTATTAAAAAATACACTCGCTAGTTCATGAAAGTTTGTATTGCTGAGAAACCAAGTGTCGCAAAAGACATCGCTAATACGATTGGAGCCACCCAACGTAAAGACGGTTATTATGAGGGCAATGGTTACCAAGTAACATGGACATTTGGACACCTTTGTACACTAAAAGAGCCAAGAGATTACGTTGAAGACTGGAAGTACTGGAACCTAAGACATCTGCCTATGGTTCCTTCTCGATTCGGCGTAAAAGTAATCGAAGACGAGGGGATTCAACGTCAATTCCAGATCGTAAAGCGATTATTAGTCGAAGCAACTGAAATCATTAACTGTGGTGATGCTGGTCAAGAAGGAGAAGTCATTCAACGATGGGTTTTCTTGAAATCAGGTACAAAGGCACCCATCAAAAGACTATGGATTAGCTCGCTCACTGAGGAAGCAATTAAAGAAGGATTTGCCAATTTAAAAGACGGCAATAAATTCAACAACTTATACGCTGCGGGTAGTGCGCGAGCAATCGGCGATTGGCTATTGGGAATTAACGCTACTCGATTATTCACCAAGAAATTTGCTCTACAACGTCAAGTGCTTTCAATTGGTCGAGTTCAAACCCCTACCTTAGCAATGATTGTCAACCGACAATTAGAAATAGACAATTTTAAACCTCAAGATTATTGGGAGTTGCGAACCGTTTATCGCGACACGGAATTCAACAGTGTACTGGGGAAAATTAAAAAATTAGAGAAAGCAGAATATGCTTTAAGCAAAATAAAAGATGAACCTTTCGAGATCACCTCTTTTGAACAAAAGGAAGGAAAAGAAAAGCCTCCTAGGCTGTTTGACTTAACAGCATTACAGGTTGAGGCCAATAAAAAACAAGGGTATTCTGCCGACCAAACGCTTAAACTGATTCAAAGTTTATACGAAAAGAAATTGGTGACCTACCCGCGTGTAGACACTACCTACTTGCCAGATGATGTTTACCCGAAAGTTCCAGGTATTTTGCAAAACTTGGAGTATTATAAAGAACTAACGGCTCCTTTACTCAATAAAAAACTCCCCAAAAGCAAGCAGGTCTTTAACAATGCTAAAGTTACCGATCACCATGCAATAATTCCTACGGGAGTAAAAGTGAGCGGAGTAAGCCCTGAAGAGCAAAAAATATACGATACCATTACAAGGCGATTTATTGCTGTTTTTTATCCTGACTGTAAGGTGAGCAATACAACTGTTCTTGGGGAAGTTCTGAAATTAGAATTTAAAGCCACCGGAAAACAAATCTTATCTCCGGGTTGGAGGGTGGTTTATCAAAAAGACGACGCCAAATCCAAAAACAAGGACGAGAATTTAATGCCTGTCTTTGAAAAGGGTGAAAAAGGGCCTCATGAAGCACGTCTAGATCAAAAGCAAACCTCACCTCCAAAGCCCTATACAGAAGCGACCTTATTACGCGCAATGGAAACAGCAGGAAAGCATGTTGAAGACGAAGAAGCTCGTGAACTTATGAAAGACAATGGGATTGGTCGACCGTCCACACGTGCGAATATCATTGAAACCCTGTTCAGGAGAAGATACATTGCCCGTTCTGGAAAATCAATTGTGGCTACACATACAGGCATTGACTTAATCCAAGTAATTGACAACGAAACCTTAAAATCTCCTGAATTAACTGGGGATTGGGAACGCAAGTTAAGACTCATAGAGAAAGGTGAATACCAGCCAGAACAATTCAAACAAGAATTGATTGAAATGGTCGTTAATCTAACCAACGAGGTACTTTTCAATACAGAAAAAAAGGTGATCCGTATTTTAGACGACACGAAAGAGGAAGAGAAAAAGAAAAAACCAAAAAAGAAAAGAGCAAAAACGGTAAAGGTTGACATTACTTCATTGGACTGCCCTAGTTGTAAAAAGGAAGGTTTTTTAGAAGGAAAAAAGGCTTACGGCTGCGCCCACTACAAAGAAGGTTGCAAATTTGTTATTCCTTTTGAATTCATGGGAAAAAAATTAAGCAATAAACAACTTAATGACCTTATTACCAAAGGTAAAACAACTAAAATAAAAGGATTTAAAAAACCGGGTAGCGAAGAATCGATTGATGGAAAATTAGAACTTACTTCAGATTTCAACGTAACTTTAAACTCAAATTAAAAGCAATATTATGATTAGAATAGGAATTTCCGTATTGACTCTAGCTGTATTGGTTTTCTTTCACAATGCAATAATTTCTTTAGGATTAAAAGTTGGATTATCGTTTACCTTTTCGAAAATCTTGCCTTACATGTTTCAGTTTTTTGCCGTTTGTCTGATCATTTATCAAGTATATAGTCAATACTTGATGAACACCTCCCTAACCATGAGAAGATTGGTGAGTACCTTAATTCTTTTTGGAGCATCTGGAATTGCGTTTGCTGCCAACCCTATTTACGAAGGTGATTTCAACCATGAATACCGTGAGATTTTACTTGCAGGAGAGAACGCTGATACATTTCAACATGGCGTAACTATGATTGCGTTGCCTGGTTGCCCTCATTGCTATGACATGCTCGAAGAGATGAAACAAGTAAAGGCCATCTACCCCGCTTTGCCCATGTACGTTTTGGTGGTCAACAATGATGAACTTGCCAGAGAAGAATATGAAGAAAGAAGTAAGGGTAAAATTGAAGTTGGACTATTTCCTAAGTCAACATTATTAAGAACCATTATTGCAGACGGTTATCCGAACTTAATTTATAAGTCAAACCACAAGTCTTCAAAAATAATTAACTGGACCAATCGAGGGTTTGGTAGCGCAAGTTGGGATTATATTATGGAGCAAGAAGGGCTATAAAGAATGGAATTCAAAACGGTTACCAAATCGTTAGTTGTGAAACTTCCTTGTCCCCTTCCAACTCGAATCCACTAATAGAAACACCAATCAAACGCAAAGGAACATCAGGAAGAATGGCTTCCTTCATTAAATCCATAAGTTTTTCACGAATTTCAGTTTTATTTACAACAAAATCAGGCTCTGTAATAGAGCGTGTAATGGTTTCGAACTCATAGTTTCTAATTTTCAAGGTTACAGAGCGCCCTTTTTTGCCGTGTGCTTCATAGCGTGTCCACCACTTTTCGAAAACTTGCGAAAATTTTTCATTGATGTTTATGTCTCCTTTAACATCTTCAGAAAATGTCATTTCTGCACCAACACTTTTTCTTACCCGTTCAGACTGGACAGGTCGGTCATCGATACCTCGGGCAATATCATAAAGAAAGCCCCCAGTTTTGCCAAACAACTGCTGCAATTCCCATTTAGAATAAGGCAACAGATCAATTCCTTTAAAAATAGTATTGGCCTTCATTTTCTCAGCCGTAACTTTTCCAACACCGAAGAAGTCTTCAATGGGCAATTGCTTCATAAATTCTGGACCTTCTTCTGGTGTGATTACAAAAAGTCCATCCGGTTTGTCTTGATCCGAAGCTATTTTCGCCAAAAACTTATTGTAAGAAACACCTGCTGAGGCGACCAGGTCCAATTCGTTCCGAATATCGTTTTTAATTTGTTGGGCAATTAAAGTGGCCGATTGTAATTCATATTTTGAATAGGTCACATCCAAGAATGCTTCATCCAAAGACAAAGGTTCTATAACCGAAGTATAGCGTTCAAAAATGGCATTGATTTCACGAGAAACAGCTTTGTATTTTTCGAATTCGGGTTTTACAAAAAGTAAGGTTGGACATTTCCGTAAGGCAACACGAGAAGGCATTGCTGAGCGTACACCAAATTTTCGTGCTTCGTAACTCGCAGCGGCAATTACTCCTCGTCCACCAGTTCCACCCACCGCCAATGGTTTCCCACGCAACTCTGGATGGTCACGTTGTTCAACAGAAGCGTAAAAAGCATCCATATCAATATGAATTATTTTACGCGTTTCTTCCTTACTCATTCTCCTCGTCTGGCGAAATAATACGTTTAATATCTTCTTCTGTTTTATCCAGTTTCTTACGACAGAAATCAACCAATTCTTTGGCTTCAATTACCGTTTCAGAAAGATTATCAATTTTAATCTCTTTGGCTTCCAAAGCCCCAACAATTTCTTTCAATCGCTGCAAGGCTTCTTCATAAGTTGTTTTATCCGTTATTTTCATGTTTTATTTCTTTTGTTGAAACGACTTTACTCGTAATCAAATAATTATTGGCAAGGGTTTTCATTTCATCTCCAGGCTTTACCGTCCTATTCTTTACGTCTTCGTCATCAATGGTCGAAATGGTATATCCTGATTCCAAGATTTTCAAAGGATTGAGCAAAGCCAACAGTTCCTCTTGGTTACCAAAAACAATACGCTCTCTATCGATAAGCTGCTGACTCAAAAGTTGAATGTTCGATAAAACCTGCTGGAGACTCATGTCTTTTTCTCGTTCTACTTGTTGCTGACTCAAATCAGAAATACGGTCCAGCATACGTTCTAAACTACTTCCCTCCTGCTGAACTAAGCCTTGCAACTCTGCAGATGTGCGATGACTTAATGCCGCTAAGCTGTCTTTACCTTCATATAAAAGCGTTCTACTTTTCTGCACAATTTCGTACTCTTGTTCTTGAAAAGTACTCCTCCAAAAGTGAATCAATTCTCGACTATAATGAGAAAGATAATTATTATAATGGGTAAATTCTTCTTTGCTTTCCCCTAATAATTGCATAGACATCTGAATAGACTTGTCATGCAACTCACGCATAATTTCTTTAAAAGAACTTATAGCGTAGTGAATATGTCTAGCCACTGCTGTAGGGGTAATAAAGGTAACACGGGCCACAAGATCGGCAACGACCTCATCATTTTCATGGCCAATTCCTGTCAGAACAGGCAGTCTAGAATGACAGATGGCTTTTGAGATTTCATAGTCATCAAACAAGGCCAAATCCATTTTACTCCCGCCACCACGAAGAATTACAATAACGTCTGCATCGTGGTTACTTGCATCTTTAATGGCAGCAACAATTTCTTTTACCGCTGCATCACCTTGAACACGAACAGGGAATTCCTTGATGACAAAATTATTAAAATCATGATTCACCAATAATTCATTCTGAAAATCTCTATATCCTGAAGTGTTTGGAGAACCAATTAATGCAATACGTTTAATAATAGTGGGTAAACGCAGTTCTTTTTGAAGGTCGTAAATACCTTCTTTTTTAAGTCGCTTAATGACCTCTTGCCGTTTGCGTTCTATTTCCCCATAAGAATAAGCAGGATCAATGGCGCGAATCTTTAGTTTGAGTCCGTAAATCGTATGGAATTCAATTTTCACATTAATCAACACCTTATTTCCAGGTTGAAGAATACTTTGGGTTTCCTTTAGTCCGATTTCATTAACAATGGTACTATAAGTAGAAGCCCAAATGGTGGCAAAACTACGTGCTGTCGTTTTATCATTTGCACTATCCGCCAGTTCAATATAGAAGTGTCCACTCTTCTGATTGATTTTAATCAATTCTGCGGTAATCCAGAAGTCACGTTGAGAAAACTGTTCCCAAATGTGCTTTTCAAAGGACTGATTTAACTGTGTTAGAGAGTATATTTTTCTTTCTTCGGACATGTTAAATTAAAGATAATGAAAAATATGTTCTGGAATGAAAAAGGCCTAGAAAAACTCAATTTGCTACTTTTTTCTGATCCAATACTGTGTTCTAAAAAACCATCCAATATATCCACGAACAGCAAGTTGGTCTTCATTTACCAACCACAATTTAGCATCATAAAGCTTTCCATTGTTGGGATCGAGCAAAGCTTTTTTGCCCGACCATTCATCTCCTGACTTCACCAGAGCTGTCATGATCTCCATACCCAATACATCTTGATTTTTTCTATAATCAGTGCAGTAATAGCATTTTGCATCTTTTAAGGCTATTTTGAGGTTATGTAAGGCCACAATCTTTCCATATAACTTTCCATTTTTTAAATAAATCTTAACCTCTGCTTTTAATTCTCCTGAACTATCGTCATAACTTTCCCATGTTCCCTCAATGGCTTGGGCTGTAGATGATAAAGCAATCATACCGAATAAGAAAATGAGAAAATATTTAAGCATAATGTAATTTTATAAATTCAATAAAACAGAGCATACCCTTCTTCAGCCCTTTACTTTTTCTTCCAATATTGAGTTCTAAAGAACCAGCCAATATATCCTCGAACAGCCAATTTGTTATTGCTTTCTAGCCATACTTTTGCATCATAAGACTTACCGTTATTGGGATCTAAAAGTGCAGCATCGCCAATCCATTCGGAACCTGATTTATTTAATCCAGACATCACCAACATGCCAATCACTGGTTGGTCCTTTCTGTAATCAGTACAAAGTTCACATTTTGCATCCTTAGGGTCTATGTTCAAGTTATATAACTTAAGAATTTTACCATAGAGTTTTCCATCTTTGGTATAAATTTTAACTTCTGATTTCAATTCACCAGATTCATCATCATAAGTTTCCCATACACCTTCAATAGATTGTGAACCCCCCACAAAAGGAATTAAGCATAAACTTAGAATTAAAAAGTACCTCATTCTATTTCTTTTATTTGTAAAAATATCATTAAAACGGCAATTTCACTAGTAAAAGAAGACTTCTACCTTTTTCTTTTCCAATATTGTGTTTGATAAAACCATCCTCAATAGCTTCTTACAGTAAGATGGACCCGATGAATAACCACACTTTTCTGTCACAAATCTGTTCATTTTTAAAAGTAATATTCAGGACGAAAGATGGATTTATGTGCCCTTCTTTTAGCTAAAAGTAAGAAGCTGATTAAGTCTCATACAAAATGGCTATTTTTGTATAAAAATTCGATTATGTTACATGCTCCGACTACCCCTTTAGCTGAACGTATGCGTCCAAAAACAATGGATGAATATGTTGGTCAGGAACATCTCTTAAAAAAAGGGGCAAGTCTTAGAAAATCCTTAGATGCGAATGTCTTACCCTCTTTAATTCTTTGGGGACCTCCAGGAGTTGGCAAAACGACCTTGGCTAATTTATTGGCCAACCAATTGAAACGTCCTTTCTATACATTGTCTGCAATTTCCTCTGGCGTAAAAGAAGTTCGGGAGGTGATCAAAAAGGCAGAGAATCAAGGAATGTTTGAACGTGCAGGTGCGATTCTATTCATTGATGAAATACATCGTTTTTCTAAAGCACAACAAGACTCACTTCTTGGGGCCGTTGAAAAAGGTGTGGTAACATTAATTGGTGCAACCACAGAAAACCCATCATTTGAAGTCATTTCAGCATTGCTGTCAAGGTGTCAAGTTTACACACTTCAGTCATTGGAAAAGGAGCAATTGGAATTATTACTCAAAAACGCACTCGAAAGAGATGAATACCTTTCAAAATTGGATGTTCAATTAAAGGAAACCAATGCATTGATTAGAATTTCTGGAGGTGATGCGCGAAAACTTCTGACATTATTAGAAATAGTGATCAGCACTTTCCCGCAAGATGCGAAGATAGAGATTACAGATGAAGTCGTTTTTTCTATTGCTCAGCAAAACATCGCACGATACGATAAAGACGGAGAACAACATTACGATATCATTTCGGCATTTATAAAATCTATACGCGGTAGTGACCCCAATGCTGCTGTATATTGGTTGGCCAGAATGATTGAAGGTGGAGAAGACGCCAAATTCATTGCACGTAGATTAATTATTTCTGCCAGTGAGGACATTGGACTTGCTAATCCTACAGCATTGATTATGGCCAACAACACTTTCCAAGCCATTAACACCATTGGTTTTCCAGAAGCACGCATTATTCTTGCACAATGCACAATTTATTTAGCGACTTCCCCCAAAGGAAATGGTGCGTACATGGCGATAAATCAAGCTCAAGAGTTGGTGAAGTCTACAGGAAATCTTTCGGTTCCCTTAGCGTTGAGAAATGCCCCAACGAAGTTGATGAAGCAATTGGATTATGGAAAAGGATATAAATATTCTCACGACCATCCGGGGAACTTTGTAGTTCAAGAATTTATGCCTGAAGAAATAAAAGGGGCTTCATTTTTTCAAGCAGGAAGCTCAAAGCGTGAACGAGAAATAGAGGAAGACATTAAGCAGCGTTGGCAAGGGAAGTATTGAAATAATTACGAATTGTTTAGTTTTCAATAGTTACCAGATTAACTTAGTTTTACTTTTTAAATAGTACCTTAAATGTGATTACTAAATTGATGAAGGGATTGATTATTCTAATATCATTCAGAATTAATCAAAGGATTAGAAATCTTGTATTCAAAAAATGTTTCACCTTTTTCTGTTGTATCGGTCTTTAGCTTTTGCATTCCGCATTTTTCTGATCATCTTACAGAAGCAATATGCTCAGCATACATTTTCGCAATAACAGTTTCAGTTTTTAGATGACTAATGGAAGCCTACTTCAATAATTCTTTAAATGCATTTCCCAGTTCCTCAATAATCGACTCTGCTGTCATGGCGTATTCACTGTGCTTTTCTGCAGCTAATTCTCCTGCTACACCGTGTAAAACGAGTCCAAGTTTTGCTGTTTGATCTGGTGTATAACCTTGGGCCAAAAGTCCGGTCAATAATCCTGTCAACACATCTCCGGTTCCACCTGTTGCCATTCCTGGAGTACCATTTAGACTAAAGAAACAATTTCCTTCAGGAGTACACACAGTAGTTCTGGCGTCTTTCAAAACGACGTAAACTTTGTGTTTTATTGAAAACTCTGTCAGTAAATCCAATTGTTCGTGACTGTTTTTAGTTTCACCAGCCAAACCTCTAAACTCCTTTACATGGGGAGTTAGGATACTGTTTTCAGGAAGGTCTTCCAGCATCTCTGGATTTTGAGCAATACAATTAATTGCATCAGCATCAATAACCACTGGACGATTTACTTGCTTTAAAAATTCACCTAAAAACTGAGCGGTTTCCCTTGACGTTCCAATTCCAGGTCCTACACCGTAGGTAAATCGGTCTTCAACCTGAATCTTGCCTTCTAGAACATCCTTTCCGTAGGCATCGTCGCACATAGCGACAGGAACCATTGTTTGTAAAATCTCAAATCCTACTGACGGTACAGTTGCGGTAATTAATCCTGCTCCAGAAAAACTAGCTGCTCTAGTCATTAAAACTGCTGCTCCAATTTTACCTCGACTCCCTCCAATTAAATTGGCATGTCCATAAGTTCCTTTGTGAGTGAAAATCGTTCTTTTGTTAAGATAGCTCCCTACCATAGAAGGAGTCAAGTAAAAGTGATTACTGTCTATACTTGAAGCATATTCATGTTCTAGTCGAATATCTAAAACGATTATTTTCCCAATAGCGTTTCCACCTTCTAAAAAGAAGAAAGAAGGTTTAGGAACGTGAAAAGTTAGGGTGTAATCTGCATGAACGATGGGGTCTAAAGGTTCATTTAATCGATCACAATACAAGCCAGAAGGCAAATCTATAGCGACTACTTTAACTGTATTATGACTATTGATTCTGCGAATGAGCTTACCTGCAACACCTCCTGCAGCGCGTGATAAACCGATTCCAAAAATAGCATCGATTACAATTCTTCCATTAAAGTTAAGTTGTTCTAAATCACCTTCAGAGCGAACAATTTTAATCTTAATGTCGGAACGTTTCAACCTTGCTAATTCCGCTTCATATTCTGGCGTTTGTCGATCACTAATGTCCAGCAACACACACTCTATATCATAATCGTTACGGATGAGGAACTGGGCCAGAACAAGTCCATCTCCACCATTATTTCCTTTTCCACAAATTATAGAGTAGGAATAATTGAGTCCTAAGTTTCTTTTGATCCAATTGTATGTTTTACTTGCCGCTCTTTGCATCAAATCAGCATTAGTAATCTTTTGTTGCACTAATGTATGTGCTTCAAGTTCTTTGATTTGTTGCGCAGTAAGTAATTTCATAGGTTTATTTTAAATTTTCAAAATACAATTTATTTGGTCCTTCTGGATAAATTACTTGCAAGACCATTTCGTCATCTGTTAATTCTTCAATGATAAGAATATCTGTTCCTTCACGGAAAAGAAAAGCTTCTTCATATTTATAATCTACAATTTTAAGTGTATCTGCACTAATAGTGTAAATTCTTTCATGGCTAGGAGAAACAATTCTTCCTTGTGAGTCAATATTGAAGACTTGCTTATCTGCTGAGAATTTTAATCCATTCTGAAAGCGTCTAAACTCTGTATCACTAGAAACCAATCGCCACTCTCCACTGGTCAAATGATCCTCAACACTTTGTTCACGTGATGAATTCATCTGTTCTTTGCAAGACATCAGCAATACACTTCCTAATATAAACATAAAAATTCTCATTTCTAAAACTTTAGATAAATAAATAATTTGTACAAATATCAAAGATAGGCAAAAAGAAGGTAATGAAATAGTGCTCCGCAGAAAGCTTGAGTAAGAAGTCATGAAGAGTTATTGAAAAGCCGACACTATAATATTATAAGCATCTTCAAAAAATAAAAACCTCATTTTTTTTAGTAAAAAAAAATAATTACACTATCTTTCCAGTGAAAATTCAATGCAAAGAGACCTTGGTTATTGGGATGAACAAATGGATTTGTTGGCCCAACAGGATTACATTACAATAGACAACTTCTTCAATCCTGAAGACCTCAACAACGCGCATCATTTTTTTGAGACAAAACAGCAAGAAGGTGTTTTCCAAAAAGCGGCTATTGGAGCAAGTGGAAATGAAAAAATCATCAATGAAGTACGTGGTGATTATACGTATTGGTTGGAGAAAGGTAAGCACACGCAAATCAATTCCATATTTGAAACTTTAGACGAAGTAAAATCAATATTTAATCGATTGATGTACTTAAGTCTAGCCGATTACGAATTTCATTTGGCCCATTATCCGAAAGGTTCATTTTACAAAAAGCATTTAGACCAATTTGACGGCCGAAACAACAGAATGGTTTCAGTGATTATTTATTTGAATAAAGGCTGGAAAGATGGAGATGGAGGTGAATTAAGGATTTATCCTGAAGGACAAGACCCAATTGATATTGCCCCTTTAGAAAACCGTTGTATAATGTTTAGAAGTGACACACTTTATCACGAAGTTTTAACTTCAAATACTTCCCGAAAAAGTATTACCGGCTGGATGTTGTATCAACCTGCTGTTTTACCCTATTTGGTGTTGTAAAATTTCTTAACACGAAGACACACAGAGACTTTCACATAAAAACGAAAGAAGTGAAATAAAACTTCTCCCCTAAAAGCAAATGGTGCGAGAAATCTCCTTCTACGCACCATTTTTTCAATCTCTATTTCAACCTTCCAATTGAAGGTTTAAAAACACTTAAGCTTTTTTACACATTAAATCTAAAGTGCATTATATCTCCATCCTGGACGATGTATTCTTTTCCTTCCACACCAAACTTTCCTGCTTCTTTACATGCAGCCTCAGAGCCGTACTTCACGAAGTCTTCATACTTCATTACTTCAGCACGAATAAATCCTTTTTCGAAATCAGAGTGAATAACTCCTGCTGCTTGTGGTGCTGTAGAACCTTTCAAAACAGTCCAAGCGCGAACTTCTTTCACACCTGCAGTAAAATAAGTATCTAAGTTTAGTAATTTGTAAGCAGAGCGAATCAAACGATTTACCCCTGATTCTGTTAGTCCTAGTTCTTCCATAAACATTTGACGTTCTTCAAAGGTATCAAACTCTGTAATGTCAGCTTCTATTTGAGCTCCAATTACTAACACTTCTGCTCCTTCATCTTTGACCGCTTCCTTCACCATGTCAACGAATTTGTTACCGTCTTTTACGGAACTTTCATCCACATTACATAGATAAAGTACAGGTTTTACTGTAATTAAATGCAACTCTTGGACATGAGGCCATTCATTTTCATCAAATTCCATTGAGCGAACAGACTCTCCAGCTTCGAGGTGATTCTTTATGCGTTCAGCAAGTTCAAATGCTCTCTTTGCTTCTTTATCCCCTGACTTTGCAGCTCTTGCCAAACCATTCAAACGTTTTTCAACTGTTTCAAGGTCTTTCAATTGCAATTCATAGTCGATCACTTCTTTGTCTCTAATCGGATCTACTGAACCATCAACGTGAACGATATTATCATCCTCAAAACAACGTAAAACATGGATAATTGCATCTGTTTCACGAATATTTGCTAAGAATTGATTTCCTAATCCCTCACCTTTAGAGGCACCTTTTACCAATCCAGCGATGTCCACAATCTCCATTGTTGTTGGGACAACACGTTCTGGTTTTACAATTTCTTCTAACTTCTCTAAACGAGGATCTGGAACAGAGATAGTTCCTACGTTAGGTTCGATTGTACAAAATGGATAGTTTGCCGATTGTGCTTTCGCATTCGATAAACAGTTAAACAATGTTGACTTACCTACATTCGGCAACCCAACAATTCCACATTTTAATGCCATATGAAAAAATTTTGATGCAAAGATAATGCTTGCAATTGATTAAAGCCAATTTGACTTTTATATTATTGATTAAAAAAGGAAATAATGGTAGGGGTTTAATCTGTTAGCAGTCTATAAAAAATAAATAATGAATTACCTTTTATTTTCCCATTGACCTTTTTTAAAAAACACATTTCCAAATTTTTCGGAATTAAAAACGTAATAAAATGCATTAAATTTTTTCCGATATAAGGTCGGATTATCTCTAATTATATGGTGATTAGTAAGATCTGAATGTAATCTAATTCTTTTATTGCAGTACTGTTTTTTGTTTAAGTCGAAATACCCATTAGAAAATGAAACATCAACAATTTCTTTTCTCCAAATACCTTCGCACAATCTTGATTCAAATATCATTTTAAGCTCAGGTGTTATTTCAAATCTAAAATTTTCATATTGCCAATCGGCCTGTTTTCCTGGAAATTGATCCCTATCAATTACATATGTCCCGTAAATATCCTTTTGGGTCAAAACAATAGGTTTAAAATACGATTGAGAAATCCATAGAGAACACGTTCCATAAATTAAAACACCCCAAAAATCAAGAAGAAATAAAAAGGTACTGTATCTTTTGAATTTACAAAGTGTAACAATCCATGTCAAAACAAGCCACCCTGACAGAGGCAATAAAACGAAGTAAAAAAACAAAGTAATTCCCTTTTCCATTTTCCCTGTTAAGTATATTAGGCCTTTTTTTTTGTAACCCCCTAGTAGCCATTATTTCCCAAGACCTTTCCGTTAAAGGTTCTATCTAAGATACAAACATTTGATTTAAACGAAAGTGAAAACTAAAAGATTTAGATTTATGGGCGAAGGTTGTGGTATGGTTATTTAATTCGTGCGAGCATATATCTGTATGTATTTCCATTTTGAGTTGGAACTTCAAGACCGTGTAAAAAGAACTTAAACTTTTCTCCGTCTATCTCTATTTTAATTTTTCTTTTTTTTAGGTTTATTCTAATGAGTTTTTCAGTTCGATTAATAACAAAAGAATCTTCCCAACCATAGATGTTAGAAGTGAGTTCGGAACCATAGACGTCTATTTTAAATATGTCTTTTCTTAATCTCACTAATTTTATTGAACTATGAGCCATCGCCCTTGACGACTCGCGTATAGGCATGGAATATGACTGATATAAAAAGATGGTATCTTTTATTGCGAAGTCACTTAACGAAATCAATCCACTTAAGTTATCAAACAGTGCATCATTTAATTTAGTTGGCTGAATTTTTTGAATCTTGTAGGTTTGAGTAAGACCATCTATTAAAGTGTCATTAGCTATTTCAAGTGTCTCATACAAAAACTCGTAATCTTGATAATTAACCCAAAAGTAGCATCCAAAAATAGAGTCTTTCGAAAACGGATTGGACCTTGTTAAATTTACGTTTATCAAGCCTTTTTCATCAGTAATTTGATGTATTGGCATTGGTGCACCACTATACCCGACAGCTACAGGTAAACTACGAACTGGATTGTTAAATTCGTCAACAAATTTGATATTGATATTTATCAAATTGGATGTTTGACAAAAACTAAAACCTATAAAAGAAAATAGCAATAAGGTGATAAAAAATACACTCTTCATAATTTATTAATTTTCAATAATACCTAAATACGGTTGTTTTGCGATTACACATACCTTTTTTCAACTAGAAAACTCAGATTTCTATGTCGTAGATTTACGAACAGCGACTTTTAGCTGTAAATAAACACATCTCACTTATATAAGAACTCCTTGTTATCAATTATATAGTAATAAATACTTAGTACCTTTTCCCTAGGCAACATGGTAATCCATAATTCCAAAGTAAATAAAGTTTGATATAGTCTTGACTCTTCATCTGGATCATAATGAGGAGAGTCTTCATTCAAAACATCTGGTATTACTCCTTTCTCAATGTATGCAGTGTATTCTTGAGAAAAAGCTCTAAACTCTTCAATTTTAGCTTGTGTAGACCTACATTTAACTCTTTGAAACACTTCATAAGCTTCGACCAAAATGATGTCTGAATGATTAATGAATAAATCAGCGAAGTCATAACTATATAAGGTATCTTGAAAATTGTAAATGAATATAAGGTCTTTTTGTGCTTGATTAAGAGTTGTGTAATCACATAGATTATAATATTCCGATATTGAATCAATTATGATATGCTCTCTGGTTTGGGTATGCATTGAATCAATGAAGGTCTGTCTAAGTGATATTTTTTCTGGAGGACCTTGAGAAAGTCCAGTTGTCGCCACCAGAAGAAAGGTCAATAGGTTTAAATATTTAAGCATTTTTTTCATTTTATTTTATTTTATTTTCCCATTGACCTTTTTTGAAAAACACATTTCCAAGTTTTTCAGAGTTAAATTAAATGTAAATCTGTAATTCAAAAGTTACATTTTTTTTTTGTGACTTTGAATAATAATCAATCGATAGGGAGGCGATGAACTATACATAATGATATAATACCTTTTAATCACCTATTATTAACTGTATAATTCTTTCAATTCAAGTTTCTTAATTCTTGACCGAATAGCACCTTTTGTCCTTTCAAAATGTTTTGATAAATCACGAACATTTACACCTTCGCAATACATTACAGTTAATTCGTAATCAAGTTCAGTTGTCCAAGGTTTGTATGCTCCATTGTGCTTCTCTCTAATTTTCTCAATTGAGTATGCTTTTTCCTTAGGGTTATTTGACTTAGACCCTGTCCTTTCGACAACTCTTCTTTCGGACTTTTCTTCTTTGCTTTCTACACGCATCACGTGTATTCGAGAAGATTTAGGGAAGTCTTTCGGCATTAATGTTTGTGGAATATGGATGCTGTTTTTTGTCCTTGTAACGGCCACATAAAGCAGATTTATTTCCTCATTTATTTTTGATATATTTATATCTTCCGATTTCACATCTGCTTTGAGTTTTTCTAACTTTTCTTCAGAAATAAAGTCATTTACAATTTGAATAGTATCATACTCCATCCCTTTACATCTATGAACTGTTGAAAAAATCATTTCTGCTTTTTCTTTTTCATCATTCTCCACATGTTTTGATTTGATTTTCTTTATAATACTTGGAATTTCATTTCCGTATTCTCGTACTATTTCAATCATAAGACCGAGTTGAACATCTTCTGTTTTTTCAATGTAGTCTTCTAATTCATCAAGGTCTTTCATTTCCTTGATTAATTTATCTCTAATCAATCGTTTTTTTCCATTGTAGAGATTTAGTATATCATACAAAGAGGCTCCTTCATCTGCATAGGTGTAGGAATTAATATTTCCTTCAAAGTAAATGCGCTTTATATTCTCTTTCTCTGTTACATACTCAATAGCTTTAAGTAAAAGTCCAAGATTAGTTCGTGCAAGAATTGCTTTTACTTTATGCTCTTTATTTTCTCCTTTTCCAGTTATAGACAAAGGTTTGTAATCGCCTAAATGATTTTTCCAATTTAATATCCCAACTCCTAGATTAGCAACATCTTGACTAAAGCGAAAGCTTGTAGAAAGGTGGTAGGTTTTAAAATCAGCTTTTTCTAAAGAATTTACAGCGTGTCGCCATCCGTAAATTTGTTGGTGAGTATCACCAACAATTACTTTATTAGCTTTTTGCTTTAGAAAAACATCAAGCATAGCGGGGGAAGCGTCTTGACCTTCATCAAAAAGGATGTAATCATAATTCAGTTTTGGGTTAGAAAGTTGAAATTTTTTGAGATAAAAATCGTGTGTAATTTCTATTTCACCTTTATCCATTTTACTTAATAAAAGTCGAGTTTGTGTCTCAATATAATCGTAATATGTAGTAACAAATATTTTTGCTTTATTGTCTGAAATAAGATCAAGATAATTTAAGTCTTGAATTTTCGCTTTATTACTATTGCAGAAATAAGCAATGAATTTAATTATATGGTTTGCAATGATGTATTCAGTGTGCTTTTCTCCATTGCCTTTGAGTTTTAAAAGTTCAGCCACTTCATAAGTCTTGTAGCCTTGGTGTCTGACCTTATAATTATATTTGAAAACAATATTTTTGTACGCAAGTGAATGAGCAGTTTCAACAGTAACATTTGAAAGTCCTTTTTCTTGAAATTTTTTAACTGCTTCTAATTTTACAGATTTATTAAAAGCAAGATAAAGAATTTTACTGTTTCGTGGTCGAGCCTTAGCATATTCAATCACAGTTGTAGTCTTTCCTGAACCAGCAACTGCATTAATTTTAATATTGCCGACTGAATTGATTATATCGTATTGTTCTTTTGTTAGTTCCACTTTTTTTGTTTTGTTAGTCGTAATAGGTTTTAACGGTTGAGCTTTTCTCAAGACCTTTCCGTTAAAGGTTCTATCTAAGATACAAACATTTGATTTAAACGAAAGTGAATGTTGAAGATTTTTTATAGGCTGGTCGGCACATGTTAGAAGAATCTTATTTTATTTCTTTTACTAAAAAATGATTTATGCTTTCTAGATAACCTTCTCCATAATACTTACCTGATAGTTTTGTAAAGCCTTCCAAATGATTACCCTCAAATTTCACTAACGTTCTATTTTCACTCATATTAATCACTTTCTCGCTATCCATAGTTGTTGTGAATTCATCTTTAATTCCACTAAATAATAATATAGGTAGTTTTAAATTTGAAACCATTTGTAAGTAGCCATCACTAGACCCAGGAAGAATGATTTCTTTTCCTTTTAATTTCAAAACTTTATTTTTAATTTCCATTGGATCTAATACAAAGCCCTCACCGATTAAAAAATCTACTTTTTCAGTTTGTAGTGCAATTGTACTAACAATTGTCCCCATAGAAAAAGAAATAACTCCCAAGTTTTTAAATTGAAGATTCCTTTTCGCCCAACTTATTACGGTTTTTAAATCTGTTGCAAATTCGTCATAATAAAGTTGATCTGGATCAATTGCAAATGATGAACTGTTTCCAAAACCACGATAATCAAATAATAGTACATCATAACCTACTTGACTTAATATCCCTGCTTGATTTAACCAGTAAGACATATTCCCCGAATCACCATAACAAAGAATTAGGGTCGTTCCATTTTCAATATTTGAATCCGCTTTCACCATCCACGAGTTTAGCTCCGCTTTACTATCAGAAGTTGCTATTCTATTGGTTTGATAAATTAACCCAAGGGCATCAGGTGTAGAATGATAAGTCGAGTCTGGTTTTATTCCATAACAAACTTGAATTGACCAAGTAAAAAACATTACGATTAGAATTTGTTTCATTTGCTATTGTTTTAAGTTGTTACTAAGGGAGATTTGACTCTGTATCCTACAGATATCAATGTACATATTTCAGCTCTTTCGTTTTAAAAAACAGTAATTCTTTATCAGCCTAGTAGTGCAGTAATATACAGAAAAACTTCCAGACTTCCACTGAGCTATACCTTGTTTTTACGTCTAGTTCTCATTCAAAAGCCATACCTTAAATGACGAAATGGCGGTGTTGGTTAAAGATAATAAACTTTCGGAAACCGTGAAGCGCTCTTTTCACTGAATATGGTGTTGTAAATAAAGCTTCTTAAATAGGCAAATACGCCTTATCAAATATAATCATTTTGCTGCTTTTGTTTATTTGATGATATGAACATCTTTTTTTATACCACCCATTCAATTCACCCTGAAGGATTCGCTACAAAAAAAGCGGCTTTGAATAATCAAAACCGCTTTTTAAAAATATTTATTCAAAAAATATTATGCTGCATGCATCTTCGCCATTTTAGATTGTGAAAATTGCTTTTGAGCATACTCTAAAGTTACCCTGTATTCTTTAACTGGATTTTTGCTTCCAGGAATTTCATACATCGCTTCTGTAAGAATAGCTTCGCAGATTGAACGTAAACCTCGTGCTCCTAATTGGAACTCGACAGCTTTATCTACAATGAAATCAAGTACCTCACTATCAAATTTGAAATCAATTCCATCAATTTCAAACAATTTTACGTACTGCTTAAACAATGAGTTCTTAGGCTCTGTCAATATTCTACGCAATGCTGTTTTATCTAAAGGCTCAAGATAAGTCAAGACAGGAAAACGACCGATCAACTCTGGAATTAAACCGAAAGATTTTAAATCTGTTGGGTTAACAAACTCCAATAGGTTGTCTTTATCGATTCTCTCTTCTTCCACATTTGCAAAACCGATCGTTTGACGATTTACACGACGTGCAATGATTTTTTCAATACCGTCAAAGGCACCTCCACAAACAAATAGAATGTTCTTTGTGTTGATTTTCACCATCTTTTGCTCTGGGTGTTTCCTTCCTCCTTCTGGTGGAACATTTACCTCTGCTCCTTCTAGTAATTTCAACAATGCTTGCTGAACACCTTCTCCAGAAACATCACGTGTAATTGATGGATTATCACTTTTACGTGCAATCTTATCAATTTCGTCAATAAAGATAATACCTCGTTCTGCAGCTTGAACATTGTAATCTGCCGCTTGTAACAAACGAGACAAAATACTTTCTACGTCCTCACCAACATAACCGGCTTCCGTCAATACTGTTGCATCGGCAATGCAAAATGGTACATTCAACATTTTAGCAATTGTTTTTGCCAAGAGTGTTTTACCCGTTCCTGTTCGTCCAACCATCACAACATTCGACTTATCAATTTCGATGTCATCGTCACCGACTTTTTGATTTAAACGCTTATAATGATTATAAACAGCAACCGACAATGTTTTCTTTGCAGACAATTGCCCGATGACATATTCGTCTAGTTTTGCTTTAATTTCTGTAGGTTTTAACACATTTAAAGGAGCATCATCTCCTTCAAGTCCTACACCTCCACTGGGTATTTCTTCCTTAACTATCGATTGAGCTTGAATAATACAGTGGTCACAAATGTGTCCAGATATCCCAGCAATCAACAATCTCACCTGACTCTTTGGTCGGCCACAGAAAGAACAAGTTGTTTCTTTTTTACTCATATATTGTGACAAAAAAGGTCAATATCGCTATCGACCTTTTGATTTATTTTTTACAAAAATACGCAATTAGTAGGAGGCTACCCAATCGGAGACTTAAAATCTTAGAATAGATTTTTTAAACATACGTCTTCTTTAAAAGTATGTTCTGTAGAGATTTTCCTTACCAAAGCAAGCTTCTATAGTGGAGTTTATTGTTTCAACCTTAACCTTAGTTGGAAAATCAATACAGTAAAATCTAAAAACCCTTCTTCCACTTCGCTCTATAAGTTTAGAGTCAAGCAAAAGAAGGGCTGATTCTTAAAGGCCTTTATCCTACCTAAATTACTTCATTAGTTGATTTGGTATTTATTATTTCTTGCGGATCAACACTTCATCCACCATACCGTATTCTTTAGCTTCATTTGAAGTCATCCAGTAATCACGATCTGAATCTTCTTCAACTTTATCAAAAGGTTTCCCTGTATGCTGCGCTATAATGTCATACAATTCTTTTTTCAATTTCAAGATTTCACGAGCTGTAATTTCAATATCAGAAGCCTGACCTTGAGCACCACCAAGCGGTTGGTGAATCATTACACGTGAATGTTTTAAAGCTGTACGCTTCCCTTCTGCTCCGGCACATAATAAAACCGCTCCCATAGAAGCTGCTAACCCTGTACAAATTGTAGCTACATCAGGTGAGATGTACTGCATTGTGTCGTAAATCCCTAATCCTGCATAAACACTTCCTCCTGGAGAGTTTAAATAGATTTGAATGTCTTTTTTTGGATCTACAGACTCTAAAAATAACAACTGAGCGTTAATGATATTCGCTACTTGATCGTCGATTCCAGTCCCTAGAAATATAATACGGTCCATCATCAAACGAGAAAAAACATCCATTTGCGACATATTCAATTGACGTTCTTCAATAATATATGGCGTCATGGAAGACTCAATATATTGACCTAGGTGCATGCTATTGATGCCTAAGTGTTTGGTAGCGTATTTTTTAAATTCATCTTTATTATACATAATTCTATTTTTCTATCTAATTTCTAAAAGTTAAAACGATAAATATACAAAATTCAATTGCGAAATAAACAATTATCAATTACGAATTATCAATTACGAATTGTCAATTACGAAATACGAATTGGGCTCAAGCTTTGAGAATTCGAAATTTTTCTTCTGATCATCAAATATCATGCTTTAGTTGCTGGTCGGTCAAAATTGGATAATTCAACGACATAATGGCAGCGGTTTAATCAATTATGAATTGTTGAATTACGAATTGAATTCGTAATTCCCTTATTCGTAATTCATAATTTAGTTACCTTTGTCTACTATGGATTTAAAGGTAAAAGACATTACAAGATTTCTTGAGGAATTAGCGCCACTAGGCAGCCAAGAAAGCTATGATAATTCAGGGTTGATTGTAGGGAATCACGACATGCAAGTCAATGGCGTATTGCTTTCACTAGATTGCATAGAAGCAACTGTTGAAGAAGCAATCAAAGTAGGAGCAAATTTAATCGTTGCCCATCACCCTATTGTTTTTAGTGGCTTAAAACAAATCAACGGCAAGAATCACATCGAAAGAACGGTAATTAAAGCCATCAAAAATGACGTTGCCATTTATGCAATTCACACCAATTTAGACAATTATAAATGGGGGGTAAATTATGAAATTGCACAACGCATCGGAATTTCTAAACCTCGGATATTGGCGCCCAAAAAGAACACCTTAAAAAAATTAGTTTTCTTTTGTCCTGAGAGTCATTCAGAAAAAGTGGTTCAAGCAATCTTCAAAGCAGGAGGAGGAAATATTGGAGAATATACCAACTGTAGCTTTGAAAGTTATGGAACAGGAACTTTTTTACCCGGAGAAAATTCAAATCCTTCACAAGGAAAAATTGGTCAGCGTGAAAAAGTAGAAGAAAAACGCATTGAGGTCTTAATTCCAATCCACAAAGAAAGTCAGATTATAAAGGCGATGAACTATGCTCATCCTTATGAAGAAGTTGCACATGACATTTATCCAATTACCAATGCTAATCAAGACGAAGGAGCTGGAATGATTGGAGAATTGGATCAAGCTATGAAAGTTGAAGATTTCTTAACACACCTTAAATCTACTTTTAACTGTGGAGTAATTCGCCATACTGAATTGATAAAAAAAGAAATCAAAACAGTTGCTTTTTGTGGAGGAGCGGGTAGCTTTTTACTTAACAACGCGAAAAGTCAACAAGCCGACATTTATATCACTGGTGACTTTAAATACCATGAGTTTTTTAACGCCGAACAAGCGATAATCATTGCTGATATCGGACATTTTGAGAGTGAGCAATATACTCCGCACTTAATTCTTGGTATATTGAAGAAAAATTTTATTAACTTTGCCTTCCATTTGAGTAAGGTGAATACAAACCCTATTAATTATTTTTAGCATTTATGGCAACAAAAGCAAAAGCTAAGTCAAGCACAACTGTCGCTGAGCGCTTAGAAGCATTAGCGAATTTACAGCAAATTGACTCTGAAATTGACCGTATATTAACGATTCGTGGAGAACTTCCATTAGAGGTTGAAGATCTTGAAGCAGATATCGAAGGTCTTGAAAAAAGAGTTGAGAAATTGACTGTTGAATTAAAAGATATAGAGACTGAAATCAGTAACCGTAAGAATGAGCAAAAAGATGCTCAAGCGGCTATTTTACAATATAAAGAAAAGCAAAACAACGTTCGAAACAACCGTGAGTTTGAGTCTTTAAGTAAAGAAATTGAGTACCAAGAATTGGAAATTCAATTGCACGAAAAAAGAGCTAAAGAAGCAAAGGCTACGATTGAGAACAAGAAAGAGGTGATCAAAGAAGTTCAAGACAGATTGGCTGGACGTAAGAAAGACCTTAAAGCCAAGAAAGCGGAACTGGATAACATTATTGCAGAAACAGAAAAAGATGAGGAAAAACTCAACAAGAAGTCTGAAAAAGCAATGAAACAATTGGACGACCATTTAAGAACAGCATACGCAAGATTGCGCTCTAGTGCTAAGAATGGTTTAGCTGTTGTTCCTGTTGACCGTGATTCTTGTGGAGGATGTTTCAACAGAATCCCACCACAACGTCAATTAGACATCATTCAAAAGAAAAAAATCATCATCTGTGAGCACTGTGGAAGAATTTTAATTCCAGGTGAAGAGATTGAAGAGGAGGTTGACACAAAAGCAAAGAAAAAGAAAAAGTAATTCTTTATCCCAATATTGAAAAAGCCCTAGCAAATTTGCTGGGGCTTTTTTTTGACCTATTCCAAGGGGAGACATACCAAACCAACAACTGCTAAACAACACACCTACTTCACCCTGGGAGTTAATCCAGAACATATAAATAATGACTCGGTTCTGTTTCAAAAGTTGGGAGCAGCTGATGCAAACACTCACTTCCCTTTAGCTTTGAACATACTCAATGAGTGAGAAAAAGATTAGTTGGCGAATAAAAAAGGTAGAAATTCCTCGTCGTTTTGTTACGTTCGTACGAACAATCTACTGTCAGATTAATACTTGATTGATACTTGTACAGGAATAGAGGTCAATTATCTACTGCCCTCATTTCAATCGTTAATCTCCAATAAATAACAGGTTTATACATCCAAAAACCAGCTATTATTTATTCCAATAGACTTAATCAAACTTTGTCAGCTTGAAACACAGAAACATATAGTTTTGATCAAAAAAAAAAGCGAGCCTTTCGACCCGCTTTAAATTATCTATACTAGTTTATTGCTTTACTACCCTCGCCCTTGCAAAAGTTGTACTGCCTTTAACTGTCACCATATAAGTTCCATTCACAAGACTTGACAAATCAAGTACAATTTCTTTTTCTGCGCTCACTATTTGTTCAACGCGCACACCTTCCATAGAGTAAACAGTAATCATGCGCTCTTCATTATTTTCAAAAGAAATATTCACACTGTTCCTTGTTGGATTAGGGTATAGGCTTAATTGTGTAATTTCATTCACAGAAACACTTGCTGTATCAGAAGGCTCATCTACACACGAAGTTTCACCAGCCACAGTTAAGGAATCATAAGACATACATCCATTTTCATCTTCATAAAACACCTCATACAGACCATTACAATAAATTACAGTGTCATAGTAAAATGTTGCTCCCGTAATTCCTGTATCTGTTCCATCAAAAGACCAAGAAGTTGTACCTTGGTTTGTATTTACGAATAAATTCCCACTCATTCCTTGCGAAATTTCAATTTGCGTTGGTTGCGGATATAATGTAACATTGATTGTATCCTTCCCTAAACAACCATCAACTGAAGTACCGAAGACAACAATTCCTCCATTTACTACAGGCGTAAAGTATTCACCATTTTGAATTGTATCACCATAAGTTGGAATTGTATACCATTCGTAAGTATCTGCACCAGTTGCATTCAACAAGATTGAATCACCAGGGCATCTGAATCGGTCTGCTCCACCATCAACCACAGGGATTGGAAAAACTTCTACGTTAATAGAAGTTGTATTTTGACAACCCATCTCATCAGTTACAGTCAGTTCGTAAAAACCAGCTGTATCTGCAGTAATGGTTTGAATATTCTCACCGGTATTCCAATCATAAACATCAGCAGGATCTGCAGAAAGATTTACCGATCCACCATCACAAAAAGAAGTTGGCCCACTTGGTGTAATGGTCGGTCCAGGCAATGGATTTACAACTACTATCACCGTGTCAAAGTCGATACAACCTGAAGCACTTTCTGAACTCACCACATAAGTTGTCGTTAAAGTTGGAGTTGCTATAGGATCATCGCATGCAGTACAAGTAAAATTACTTGGCGTTATTGGGTCACCTGAAATCGCCGACCACTGGAAGTTTGTTCCTCCGGCAACATTCAGTTGAACACTTGCCCCCACACAAATCGTATCATTTAAAGACGCTATTGTTTCTAATTGACAGTATTTTATTGTACTAAAATCACGCAAGGTTCCTGCTCCAGTTGACGAACCAGTTACAAATAAGTTCCCATCCACATCGATTTCAAAGTCTGACATTTGATCACTCTGTGATACAGGTCCATCAAATCTTTTGGTCCAACCAACACTTCCTAAAGTATCCAACTTAACCGTAAAATAATCATCAGAAGTAGCTGCTTTATTTGAATATCCCGCAACGTACACTTCAAAATTACTATTTACAATAATTTCGTTTGCTGTATCATATCCGTTAGTTGGGCTTTGGTATATATAATCCCAATGTTTTACTCCATCAGGTCTAAAACGTGCGACATAAAAATCTTCACCGTTTCCAACATTTTTCAAACTCCCTACAAGATAAACATGATTATCATCATCAACTGTTACACTTTTCACCTTATCATCAGCTCCATCCGTTCCACCAAAAACTTGGCTCCATTGAAAAGTTCCAGCAGCATCAATTTTCACCAACATAATTTCATCATCAAGATAAAGTCCTCTATAACTTGTCCCTCCAACATAAACACTTCCGTCATTTGCAACAGCTATCGAGACCGCTCTATCAGCAGCATTATTTCCGTCTGTTCTTAATTGCCATTGAAGCGCTCCTGCAGCATTATATTTAATGGTGTAAAAATCTAATTGAGATGCACTGCTATGGCTTTCTCCTGCAACATATACATTATTTGCAGCATCAACAGTTACTGTATTTGCGAAATCTCTATTTGTTGTAGGACTATAAGTTTGAGTCCAATTTAAAACTCCTGAAGGACTAACGGAAATTGTTTCAAAACGAGAATCAATTCCACTTATTTGTACTCCCCCCACAAGGATAACATTATCATTTCCATCAATAGTTATATCTTTTAGTTCATCATAATTTGCTGAACCGGTATGGTTATATGTCCATGTTACACTCCCATCAACCGTAGATAATTTTTGAGCAAAAATATCATAATCACTCCCCCCTACGTAATAGAAACCTCCAATAACAGGGTCATCGTTACTGTCTAAGGCAATACCTACCGCTTGGCTTAGTCCCGTAACAGGTGCTGGAGTAGATACATTCCAAATTTCATTTCCATTTGGATCATACTTTATGGTCACAACTTCATAGTTGGCTCCATTTTTACTTGTCCCAACAACATAAGAATTCCCAACATTATCGATCACAATTCCTTCGCTAAAGTCGTCCTTATTATCATTATCGAATCGACTTTCCCACATTATATTTAACTGTGCATGGCTTGTAAAACCTAGGATTAAAATAGCAAGAATGAGTAGAGTTTGTTTCATGATTGTAGTTTATTTAAAGTAGTAATATGTTTTTTTCAACAACACAAAACTACATAAAATATGGACAAGGAAACACTTTTATCTGTTTTTTTTATGCATTCATCCACTTCTTTTAGCAGTTAATCAAAAAAAACATTATTTTTGCCTTTAGAAAATCGAGAAATTACATTTACTTATGAGACAACTACTACTTCTTTTAACTGTATTGTTATTTACCTCATTTGCATACGCTACTCACATTGTTGGGGGGAGTTTAACTTATGAGCACCTAGGAGGATCCACATATAGTGTCAAGTTAAAACTATACCGAGACTGTGGTCCTGGGAACGCTGCTTTTCCAGTTAATGCAGCAATTCAAGTTAGAAATGGTGATGGAACAACACCTTCTCCAAATTTAAACTTCAACATGCCTAGGATGGGAATAATTACATTAGACCCGCCTTTAGATTCCTGTGCGGTTGACCCTGGGATTTGTGTAGAGGAAGCGGTTTACACAAGTATTGTAAGTCTACCTCCATCTGCAACAGGATACCATCTATATTGGAGTACTTGTTGTCGAAACAATTCATTAGACAATGTGAACAACCCTGGAAGTGCTGGAGAAGCATTTAATACTTATATTCCAAATACTTCTGAGTGGCTAACCAACTCCTCACCGAATTGGGTTAACTTCCCTCCAGTATTTGTCTGCCAAGGAATCGATGTCGACTTTGACCATTCCGCCACAGACGCCAACGGAGATTCATTGGTTTATTCACTTTATACACCTTATAATGATAATGCACCTACATATAACGCTAATCCAATTCCAAACAACATTAACTTTACTCCTATTACTTGGTCACCAGGATTCAATGCCAACGACCCTTTAGGGTATCCAACCAACCCACTTGTAATTGATCCACAAACAGGATTACTTTCAGGAATACCAGCGACACTTGGTCAATATGTGGTTGGAATTAAATGTGAAGAATTTAGAAATGGTGTAAAAATCGGAGAAGTTGTTCGAGATTTTCAATTCAACGTTGTTGACTGTCCCCCAGCAAAAGACGCTGGCATTGGTCCAGTAACAGGCTGTGCAGGAACATCAATTGATATGATCAACGCCTCTGCTCCTGGAGCATCAGATTTTTATTGGGACTTTGGAGATGGAAGTCCAGGTGTTGCAGGATATGAACCTTCACATGTTTTCCCTTCGATTGGTGATTACACGCTAACTTTAATTGCACAATATGGAACCGTATGTGCAGATACTGCAACAAGATTATTAAAAATTGGAACTGTCAACGCAGACATGGATGACCTAGACTCGACATGTATTAGTAATGCTGCAAGTTTTACTGATATTTCAACAACAACGAACATGACGGTTAACTCTTGGGAATGGGATTTTGGTGATGGTACACCAATCAGCACTGTTCCTAATCCGTCACATATATTTAACTCATCTGGAGATATTGATGTTCAATTAATTGTTGGTACCGATGGAGGTTGTTATGATTCAATCACCAAAACAATTTATGTTCAAGGCCTACCAAATGCAGATGTTGGTCCAGATACAACAGCATGCTTCAACAATCCAAACATTAATTTAAATGGAATTGTTACGAATGCAAGCGGAGGTGTTTGGGTTGGAAATGGCGGTACATTCAATCCAAGTACAACGGATTTGAATGCCAACTACACTCCTTCTCAACTTGAAATCAATACTGGATATACAGACTTAATTCTGTCTACAACGGGGAATGGACTTTGTCCTTCTACGCAGTCAACACTGCACATTGAATTTATTGCGGGTCCAACCATTGATGTAGGTCCGGACATACAAGTTTGTTCAGACACGAGTTCTGTTCCTTTATCTGCAACTTTCCAATATGCAGGAGGCGTAGAATGGTACACCACTGATGGAACAGGATCATTTACTAATTCAACATCAGCGAATACTCAATATATTCCTACCCAAGCAGATATCAATGCCGATTCCATTCAGATTATCGCACATACTATTATCAATGGAAACTGTTTTGCTGCATCTGACACATTATGGGTGACTTTTTATGCACCACCCTCAATTTCGTTGGTTTACATTGACTCAGTTTGTGCAAACAATCCTATTTACATTGACGCTAACTCAACAACAGGTTCTGGGATCTGGACAACTACTGGAGATGGAACATTCACAAGCGACACCGCAAACGCCACCTCTTACATTCACGGACCAGCAGATTTAGCTTTTGGAACTGTAGAGATCTATTTTGAATCTGAACTCAATGGGGGTTGTCAAGTTCAAAGAGACACCATTAACATAGATATTCTAGCAGCTCCGATAGTTGATTTCCAATTCTCAGAAGGATGTTACGGAACAGCAACATCTTTTACAAGTGATATAATTGTTACAGATCCTATAGTTGCTTATTCATGGTCTACAGGAGGAAATGAATTCTCAACTCAAGAAAACCCAGATTATATCATGCCAGATGTGGACACAAATGATGTAACGTTTATTGCATATTCTCAAAACGGCTGTTCAGATACAATTACAAAACCTGTATCGACATTCTATTTACCTACAGTTAACTTCACTGCCCCTGCCCCATGTTTAAACGGTGGTACTCAATTCTATGATTCTAGTTATGTTATTGGTGGTACAGCTACAGGTTGGGAATGGAACTTTGGAGATGGAGGGTCAAGCTCAGAAGAGAATCCATTACATTACTTTGACAATGCGTCGAATTACAATGTACAACTTATTGTCACATCGGCTGAGGGCTGTGTAGATTCATTGACGAAGGTAACAACCATTTACTCTGGTCCAAATGCATCTTTTTCGGCTACACCACAATCGGCATATGTTGAGCAAGACATTAACTTTGTAGATTTATCAACGAGTGATTTCCCAATTGTATTTTGGGAATGGGACTTTAACGATGGAAACTTTTCAAATGACCAAAACACAACACACGATTATTCAACAGGCGGAAGTTACGAAGTACTTCTTGCAGTTCAAGACGAAAACGGATGTTTAGACACAGCAAGAAATGTCGTACACATTAATTTACCCCCTAAAGTTCCTGCTGCATTTTCACCGAATGGAGATGGAAACAATGACTTTTTGTATGTTTATGGTGGACCATATGCGAAGCTTGACTTCAAAGTATACAACAACTGGGGAGAAGTTATATTCCAAACCAATGATCCAGCAGTAGGTTGGGATGGTACATATAATGGAGTAGAACAACCCGTTGGAGTCTACGTTTGGACCGTTCAAGCAACTACTATCGATAACGAACAACACGAAATATCTGGAGACACTTCACTAATCAAGTAAGATTAACTTATGAATCAATTTAGAAAAACACTAGTATTGTTTATAGGAATTTCCCTAGGCCAATCTGCTATTGGTCAAGATTTTCACCTATCGCAATACGACGCAGCACCTTTAAATACAAATCCTGCATTGACGGGAATGTTTGAAGGAAAACACAGATTTCATCTACACTACAGGACCCAATGGGCGGCTGTAGCAACTCGTCCTTTTGTAACAGCTCAAGTGGCGTGGGACATGAGGATAGGAAAAAAATGGGGCTTTGGAATTCAAGCCATGAACTACAGAGCTGGAGCAGGAGCGTATAACACTGCCCAAATATTGCCTTCAGCCTCATACAGCATTCCATTGTCTAGAAGTAAATTCCACAGAATCACCTTAGGGGTATCCGCTGGAGGGTTCCATAAGTCATTTGACCAAAATGCACTGAGTTGGGGTTCACAATATGAAGCCAACAATCAAGGTGGACATTTCAACACTTCATTAGGTTCGGGAGAAAACCTTCCTTCTTCTGGAGTTCTGCGTCCTGACTTTAATGCTGGAGCGATATACTATTTTGCTGCACCTGGGGCAAGAGTAAATCCATTTTTGGGAGGTAGTGTATTCCACCTAAGTCAACCTGAGGAATCTTTCCTTGGAACAGGGAACCGACTTCCAATGCGTTACTTAATTCATGCGGGAGCTAGGGTTGGAATCACAGAACGTCTTTCATTACTTCCAAAAGTCTATTACCAAAGACAAGAAAATGCAGAGGAATTAACTTTCTCTTTATTAGCCCACTATTATTTAAAAGGACCAGATGTCTTTCTAATTGGTGGAGCCACCTATAGAAATGCAGACGCTGCGATTTTAGAACTAGGTGCAAAATGGGGAGGTTGGGAAGCCCGTATTTCATATGACTTCAATACATCTACATTAAAGCCCGTATCGAATGGTCGAGGTGCAACAGAACTTAGCCTTACCTATATAATATTTGAAAAAACCACTAATCCAATTCCAACATGTCCAAGATTATGAGAAATTTATACATAACTACTTTAGCAGTGATTGTATCAATTAGTTTTGGGTACAGTCAAACCAATAAAAGTTTAATCCGTTCTGGAGATAAAGAAATGGAAATGGAGAACTATGCTTCTGCCGTTTACTTTTATTCAATGGTAATTAACCGATTAGCAGGTGGAAATGAAGACCTGGCTTATCATCCATACAGTGTAGGAGCTTTTTATAAGTCTGACCCGAAAGGAGGACCAAAAGAATTTTTCCCACCGAAAAATCCTAAGAACGAAGATGAGCTTATTGTGCTTCATAAACTTTCAGATGCCTATCGTTTAGCAAAAGATTACGAAAATGCAGAAAGATGGTATGCAGTAGCCGTTGAAAACGAAAAGGAAGAATTCCCTTACGTTGAATACTTTTATGGCTATTCTTTAATGAAGAACGCTAAATATGAAGAGGCTAAAATTCAGTTTGAAAGAATGATCACCAAATTGAACAATCCTGAAAACTTATACCATAAGTTATCATTAGAAAAGATTGGAGATTGTAACTTCGCATTAGAAGATGAAGGAACACATTCTAAAGCTGAAATTAGACTTTTGGATCCTACTATTAACAGAGGAACAACCTCATTTGGTATGATGTACCATAAAGATGGATTGTTATTTTCTTCTGCAAGAATTGATTCAATGCTCCCTGAGGACTATGAAGCAGGCTATGATATGTATAATAGTGATGTTTACTTAACCAAAGCCAATAATGACGGAAGCTTTACGGAGCCATTATGGTTTGAAGGAAACGTTAACTCACCTTCTATCGAAGGAGGAGCAACTTTATCTCCAGACGGAAAAGCAATGTACTTCACACGTGTCAATCCAGAAAACCAAAGTGAAACTGGAATCTATGTTACACGATTCTTTAATGGTCGTTGGACAGAACCATTTAAATTGGGGAAAGACATCAATTTAGATGGCTACAAATCAACAACGCCAAGTATGGCTGATGATGGAGTGACCTTATACTATGCTTCTAATCGCCCCGGTGGATATGGAGGTATGGATATTTGGGTAACAACAATTAATCAAGATGGAGAAACGACAGAACCAAAAAACCTTGGTGATAACATTAATACGGCACAAGATGAAGTGACGCCATTTTATCATCCAGAATCAAAAACACTATACTTCTCTTCAGAGGGGCATATTGGATTTGGTGGATTGGATGTGTTTAAAACAACAATAAACATAATTACAGAATGGTGGGACAAACCAATCAATGTTGGAAAACCAATCAATTCAGAAAGAGATGATTCATATTTTGTTTGGGGAAAAGAAATGAACAAAGGTTACCTCTCTTCAGATAGAGGTGGGTGTAATGAATGTGATTCTGTGAGAACATTGAACATGCACTGTAATAACATTTATGAGGTTACACGTCCAGAGGTGATTATTGGTATCAGTGGTTACGTTTACGATTTTGATACAGATGAAATCATTCCAAACGCACAGATTAATTTCAAAGATATCCGTGGTGAAAAGGAGGACTTAATGATTACAGCAAATGAAGATGGGTATTACGAAACAACCCTTTCTATAAATCAAGAGTTTTTCATTAAATCAACAAAGAAGGATTACTTTGCCGACGCACAGATTGCAAACACTTTAGGTGTGGTTGAATCTACAAATTTGATACAAGACTTCTTTTTAACAAAGATTCCAACTGGGGAGATTGCCATAAAAGGAATAGAATATGACTTTGATGCGGCAACATTACGACCACAATCAAAAGTGGAATTGGATAAATTAGTTGAATTCTTGAACCTTAACTCAGGCTTAAAAATTGAAATCCGTTCACATACAGATGAAAGAGGAGCCGCAGAATACAACATGAAGCTTTCTCAACGAAGAGCACAAAGTGTTGTTGATTACCTTATCGACAAAGGAATTGCCTTAGAAAGACTCGTAGCACAAGGTAAAGGAGAAACTGAACCTGCTATAATCGTAATAGACAATAAAGATGTCGAATTAACTCCAGCATATATCAATGGACTTTCTGATGAAGATTTGCAAGAGCAATATCACCAAACAAATAGAAGAACGGCCTTTAAAGTATTAGCAAATTAATGCTCTATTTAAAAAATATAAAATTAAATACTATGGAAGAAAACAAACAAGTTACAGATACATCAGTAGGTGTTATTGCTTACCTCACCTTAATCGGTTTTATTATCGCACTTATTTTGAACAACGATAAAAAAGACGAAGTTAAGTCTTTTGGAGCTTTTCATTTAAGGCAGTCTATTGGATTAATGATTTCAGGATTGATTTTAATGATTGGTCTTGTCATATTAACGGTAATCCTCACCCTAATTAGTCCAACACTTGCAATTACATTATCTGGTATTTTATACCCTGTAATCTACCTCGGTATGTTAGCCTTATTGATCATTGGAATCATTAATGCTGCAAACGGAACAAAAAAAGAATTGCCTGTTGTTGGTCCGTTCATCACCAAAACTTTTGGAAAAGCATTTGAGTAGATTTTTTTTTAAATACAACATATTGTGAACCACTTCAGCTTTGAAGTGGTTTTTTTATATTTTTGCCTAAAAGATTTTAAAATGTCGCAAAAACCAAGTATTCCAAAAGGAACTCGAGATTTTCTTCCTTTCCAAGTAAACAGAAGAGAGTATATTTATGACACCATCAAAAGTGTTTTTAAAAAATATGGATTCGCTCCTATTCAAACTCCCTCTTTTGAGCATTCTTCAACACTTATGGGAAAGTATGGTGATGAAGGAGATCGTTTGATTTTTAGAATACTGAACTCAGGAGACAAAGTAAAAAAAGCAGATCTGAACGCACTTGAAGATGGAAACCTACCCAAGTTTGCTAATTCACTTGCTGAAAAAGCCTTGCGTTATGATTTAACTGTTCCTTTTGCAAGGTTTGTTGTACAGCACCAAAACGATTTGACTTTTCCTTTCAAACGTTATCAAATCCAACCTGTGTGGAGAGCTGACCGTCCTCAAAAAGGAAGGTATCAAGAGTTTTATCAATGTGACGCAGATGTAGTGGGTAGCGACTCACTTTTATTTGAGGTAGACTTCATTCAGATTTTTGATGAAGTCCTTTCTGATTTAAAAATTCCAGACTTTACCATTCAAATCAATAACCGTAAAATTCTTTCTGGAATTGCAGAAGTAACTGGCGAGGAAGATAAAATCATCGACATTACAGTAGCCATTGACAAACTTGACAAAATAGGTGAAGATGGTGTGGTGAAAGAATTATTAGAGAAAGAAGTAAGTCAAGCTGCAATTGACCAAATCAAGCCTTTGTTCAGTCTTACTGGAGAGACACAAAAGATGCTTGACTTCATGCGCGAATTCCTTGCCAGCAGTGAAGTGGGGATGAAAGGGATTGAAGAATTAGAATATGTTTTTGCTAAAACTGAAATCTTAGGCCTGCGCAATGCAAAGTTAGACTTCGATGTTACCTTGGCCAGAGGGTTAAATTACTATACAGGAGCTATTTTTGAAGTCAAGGCGATCGGAGTAAAGATGGGTTCTATTTGTGGAGGTGGTCGTTATGATGACCTCACAGGACTTTTCGGAATGAAGAACTTATCAGGAGTAGGAATTTCATTTGGTGCAGATAGAATTTACGATGTGTTAACGGAATTAGAGTTATTCCCGGAAAACATTAACCAAACCCTAGAGTTTTTATTCATCAATTTTGGTGAAAAAGAAGCTGATTTTGCACTTCCTATTCTTCAAAAACTAAGAAACGCTTCAGTTCCTTCAGAAATGTATCCTGAAAGCGCAAAACTAAAAAAGCAGTTTAAATATGCAGATGATAAAAATGCAAAGCATACTGTGGTAATTGGTGAAAGCGAAATAAAAAATAATGAAGTAACCGTTAAAGAAATGCAATCTGGAGAGCAAGTAACAATGTCTGTAGATGATTTCATAACAAAATATTGTGCATAATGAAAGTAATAGTCCTTGATCATCAGCAATTCGAGATAGACGAATTATTCCAATTTATCCGTTCAAGAAACAAAGTTGAATTAGGAGAGAATGCAAGAAAAGCCATTTTAAAATGTCGTGAATACTTAAACGACAAAATGGAAAACACCGAAGGAAATATTTACGGTATAAATACTGGATTTGGTTCGCTTTATGACCAATCAATTTCTAAAGAAGACCTGGCCAAATTACAAGTGAACTTAGTACGCTCTCATGCCTGTGGTACGGGAGAAGAAACTCCGAGCAACATTGTAAGAACAATGCTTTTATTCAAAGCTATTGGACTGCATTACGGTCATTCGGGTGTTCAATTGGAAACTGTTGAAAGGCTGCTTTACTTTTATAACCATGACATCATCCCTGTAGTGTATGAACAAGGTAGTTTAGGAGCATCAGGAGATTTATCACCATTGGCACATATTGCCCTTGCACTTATTGGTGAAGGTGAAGTCTACTACAAAGGAAAAAGAATGTCAACAGCTGAAGTATTAACTTCATTAGACCTCTCTCCTATTCAATTGCAATCAAAAGAAGGATTGGCCTTGTTGAATGGAACTCAATTCATGAGTGCTTACCTTGCGCATTCTGTATACGAAGGAAAACAGATTTTGAAACAAGCCAATATTAATGCAGCAATGTCATTAGAAGCTTATGATGGAAGAATAGATCCCTTCACACCTTCTGTCAACAAAATCAGAAATCAAGCTGGACAAATAAAAACGGCAGAAGCCATTCGTGGTATATTAGCAGGGAGTCAATTCATCACTCAAGAAAAAGTACATGTCCAAGACCCTTATAGTTTCCGTTGTGTACCTCAAGTACATGGCGCAAGTTGGGATACTTTAGACCATGCTGAGCAAGTAGTGACTAGAGAAATCAATGCGGTAACAGATAATCCGACCATTTTCCCCGATGAAGACTTAATTGTTTCTGCAGGTAACTTTCATGGACAACCATTAGCCTTAGCACTAGACTTTCTTGCAATTGCCTTAGCAGAATTAGGGAATATTTCTGAACGTCGAATTTATAAACTCATGGGCGGAATGCGAGGATTACCAGCTTTCTTAGTTGCCCAACCAGGACTCAACAGCGGATTTATGATTGCACAATACACCGCAGCTTCCATTGTTAGTCAAAATAAACAATTGTGCACACCGGCATCAGTCGACTCGATTGACTCATCAAACGGTCAAGAAGACCATGTAAGTATGGGTGCCAATGCTGCTACAAAATTATATCGTGTAGTTGAAAACCTTTGGCAGATTTTAGGAATAGAATTAATGACCGCTTCACAAGGAGTAGAATTTAAAGGGGTAGAAAAAACCAGTTCTGTTTTGAAAGATGCCCATCAGGACTTCAGAAAAGCTGTACCTTTCATCAAGGAAGATGAATATATGTCTACTTACCTCAGAACAAGTAAAGATTACGTTAAAAAAAGTAATAACTCAACATTATAATTGGTCAATCGGCCGCAATAAACACTAAAACAAGAATGCTATGGAAGAATTAACAACAGAAACACAAGCTAAAAGACCCGTTTTACTAACTGTTCTTGTAATCCTAAGTGCTATATACATTATCGGTAGTCTTTTGGCTGTAACTAGTGCATTAATTAGTGGTCCACTCTCTGAGGAAGCCTTAGAAACAGAGTTGGAAGGGCTTTACGGATTATCCGCTGAACTGAGTGCTAATGGTGCTGGAGAGCAATTAGCCGGCATGGCCAATACGATAATTGATAACGCAGTGTACATTAACAATGAGGTTTTTATGTTGTCACACACCTTATCCTTAATTACTTTAATCATTGGAGCAATTGGAGTTTTCATGATGTTCAACCTCAAAAAGATAGGATTTCACCTCTACGTGATTTATAGTTTGCTGCCTATTATTACAATGTACATAATTACGCCGATGGAACTAATCATCACTTTTTCAGTCATCTCAGCGGTTGTTCTTGCAGCGCTTTTCTCCGTACTTTATGGCCTGAATTTAAAGCACATGAAATAAACGCAACTTTTACTTGCTCACTTTATTATTGAATTGACGAAGTCTATATTTAATTAAATATACAAACGCCAGTACACTTCCTGTAAAAGCTAGGCCAGCGCCTACCAACATTGGGGTGTTGTAGGCCAATCCCAAACCGATAGGAATAGCACCAAAATACGCCCCTATACTATTTCCAATATTAAAGGCCGCTTGTCCAGCCGAAGCTGCTAATGTTTCTGCTCCTTCGGCGCTATTGATCAACATCATTTGCAAACTAGAGCCAATACTAAATGCCACTGCTCCAGTTAAAAAAGCCATAGGATAAGCAGCCCATTCTACCGAAGAAATAAAATACCCAAAGACCAATACAAGGGCCATTGCCATAAAAGAATACATTGCTGCTTTTGTAGGAATCACGGTATCGGCAAGTTTCCCTCCGATTAGATTTCCAATGAACATTCCTAAACCGACCAAAAACATTATGATGGGCACATTCCCTTCATCAACTCCAGACACTTTTGTTACCAAAGGTCCGATATAGCTGATCCAAGCAAACAAACCACCCGTTCCTATCGAAATTACAGCAATAATCAACCACGCTTCTTTTCGTCCGAAGTAATTCATTTGTTTACGGATATTGATGGTAGGTTTTTCAATTACAGGCAACCAAAAATAAATACTAACTGCCGTAACAAGTCCCAACAGGCTAATTACACCATAAGTAATTCTCCATGAAAAATGATGTCCCACATAGGTTCCCAAAGGAATTCCAGCGAGATTTGCCAAGGTCATTCCAGTAAACATTGCAGCGATGGCTTGCGCTTCTCTTCCTGGCTTAGCGAGTTTTGCAGCGACCACCGAACCAACGCCAAAAAACGCTCCATGAGGTAAGCCAGAAACAAACCGAGAGATGTAAAGACTCCAGCCGTTTGGCGCCATGGAAAAGATGCCATTGAATAAAAAGAACATGAGCATCAAATAGATCAACACTTTTTTAGGGGGAACATTTGCTGTAGCGATTACTAAAGTTGGCGCACCCACAACAACTCCCAGGGCATATAAGCCAATCAAGTTACTGGCCTCAGGAATGCTGATGTTTACATCTTTGGCAATATCCATGAGTAAACCCATCATATTGAATTCAGTCATTCCTATTGCTAACCCTCCGAAAGCTAATGCGATTAAGCCCTTGTTCATCTATCTTGCTGTCTTTTAAAAAATGCAAAGATACCTATTAAAAAAGGTCTTAAATCAATTCTTAACAAGAAGTTAAGTATTTCATTTATATAAATGATAGGCAAAATTTAGAACCGACAAAAAAATTGAATTATTCTGAAATTGGTTTTAGGTGAATTAGGCGCTTTATGAACTTTTTAGGGGTAGTTGAAGAAAATATTAAGAACGTTATACAATTGGGTTGGGCTTCAGGTTAACCTTAAAAATGCGTTTATGAATTTTCAAATCCAAAATCTTCGGCGCTTTTTAATATTATAGATTTGTATTTTTATTTATTTATCTACACCAAGGGCTCTCGTCCTTATTTAAACAACAACAAAGTCATTAATGAATTGAAAATGTGTATCCTACACAAAAAAAACCAACTTTCTTTTTCGTAATTCAACAATAATTTAATTACATTAGATTAAACTCAACAAATTAGAGGTGCAAAATGGCGAATATTCAAAATATTGAAAATGAAATCCTAAGGCTTAGGGAAGAATTAAAAACACATCGCCTCTACAAGAATTTAAATGACATTTCTGATGTACAAGTATTTATGGAGTGTCATGTCTTTGCGGTTTGGGATTTTATGTCTTTATTAAAATCACTTCAAAGGGATTTGACGAACATAAATGTACCATGGATTCCTGCACAAAACTCTGATGTAGCAAGATTTGTCAACGAGATCGTTTACGAAGAAGAAAGTGATGTCAATGAGTTAGGAGAGGCAAAAAGTCATTTTGAAATGTACCTCGATGCCATGCATCAAATTAATGCTGATACTTCTAAGATTGAAGAATTTATTGCGCATTTAAAAAAGGGGTGTTCTGTTCAAAATGCACTTGAAGAAGTAAAGATAGATGACAGAGTTGCTGAATTTGTAAACTTTTCATTTTCTGTGATCGATACAAAGCAAGCACACATTGTGGCTTCTGCTTTTACCTTCGGGAGAGAGGGAATTATTCCAGATATGTTTATCGAAATTTTACAAAAAGGAAATCCAGAAAATCAATCCTACAACAAACTTACTTACTATCTTCAACGCCATGTTGATTTAGATGGGGATGGACATGGCCCTTCCTCCCATAAAATGGTCTCTGAACTTTGTGGTGATGATGAGCAAAAGTGGCAAGCAGCCGTATCTATTGCCAAAAAAGCTTTAGAACAAAGAATATCACTTTGGAATGCCATTGACGATTTAATTACAATGAAAAACAATAACGTATAATTTATGACCTTTAACTACTCCATTTGTCACCCCGATAAAGAACTTATCGAATATCCTACTGAATTAATTGATGCACAAAAAGCCATTGAATTGGCTAAGACTTATCCTTGGAAAGAACAGCTTCAACTATGTGATGAACTCCCTGATGCAAAAATATATTATAGTCCATCTTTAGATTTTAAAAATACCCAAGGAAAGAGTTCCTTTGGAATAACAGCTGATGAATTAGATAATTCAGGGGTTCCAAAATTCTCCCTCTGGTACAGTAGACCCATAAAAGTGAGACTGTTATTTGGGCTTTTAGGACAAACTGAACGCATGTTAACCAGTGATTTATCTTCTTATACTTTAGAAGAGGCACTCCAATATTTAAAGTACTTCCTAGACGGAAATAAAGAAAAAATTGAAGCACTATACAAAGCATAATGGACAATAAAATAGCATTGCTTCGCGGAATTAATGTTGGTGGAAAGAAGAAAATTCTGATGGCTGATTTAAAAGAATTATTTATCCAATTAGGGTGTAAACAAGTTAAGACTTACATTCAAAGTGGCAATGTTCTTTTTGAATCTATTGAGGACAATTCTCAACTTGCTGATCAAATTATAATAGCCATCCAAAAAAAGTTTGATTTTGATGTCCCTGTCATTCTCCTTTCTAAAGCGGAATTAATCGAAGCTTATACCTCGAACCCTTTCCTTTCAGAAAACATAGAGATGGGGAAATTACATCTTACTTTTTTAAAAGAGCAACCCACTGCAGAAGCTATTGAACAGCTTAAATCAATGGATTTAAAACAAGACCGTTTTGAAATCATAGCGAAAAATCTCTACATTCATTGTGAAGGCAAATTTCATAAAACGAAATTAACCAGTGCTGTAATCGAACGAAAACTCAACACTCAAACCACAACAAGGAACTGGAAAACGGTAACAAAACTGGTGGAACTTTGCCAGAATCATGGAGAATAAAAAATAAAGTCGTATCTTTCTTTACCTCATCCCTCTAGAATCAAATCATTCAATAAATACACCAAACAATGGACATTCAAAAGATTGCAGAATTCTTCTCATTAGGAAAGTTTCACAAGGTTATCAAACACCTAAGTGATGACATAGTCTGGAATGTTGTTGGAGGAAGAACCTTTAAAGGCAAGGTAGCTGTGATTAAAGATTGTGAACAAACAGAACGTTACTTTCAATCTGTAGATACTGATTTTAAAATCATAGACCGTATTGTAGACAATAACAAAATCGCCATTACAGGAACCGCTAAGATTAGCAAGAACGGTAAACGCATCGATTTTTCATACGCCTGCGATGTTTTTGAATTCAATGAAGATCAAAAAATCACCAAGATTACCTCCTACTGTATTTCAGAACACGAAGATGTGACAACGTTTTAAGTTCTTATCAATTGAACTTAGTGATTATTTCTTTTTAATACGATCGGTCTTTGGATCATAACCATAAGGACAATGTTTACATCCATTTTTGCAACAATATCCTCTCCTCAAAAGGTATTGTTCAGTAAATACAATATACCCTTCCTCAGTCTTATAAAAGTCACCCTCAATGAGTGGAATCTTCTTTTTGAACATTATTACCTATTGTTTAAAGGAAAGAAAAATGCAATTCTATAAATAATAGGAAGGTATTTTGCTGCTCCAGGATTATTTGGATTTTGTAATTTAAAGAAATAGTCACGACTCAATGGAGAAGGATCTGTGGTGTATGGATCTCTAAAGCCATCAACAACATCATAAAGAATTCCAACATTGAGGCGAACAGGACCAAAGCTTTTTGAAATCCCACCTCCCAAGAACGCAGTCAACCTCCATTTTTTATCTGGATTTTTGAACACGAATGGGTTTTGAAGCAATTCCATTTCAGTTCCAAGAAAAAACCACTCTAAAAAGCGATAATGAAGGAAAACTCCTCCCCCAATCGTTGAAGATTTTCCTGAGGCCCCTGTTGTATGGTTTTTCGAGAACATGTATTGATAGCGTATACTAGGTCCGAAAGCTAATGCCTCCTCCTCAACAAGAGCAAACTTTAATGCTCCACCAAAAGTTCCTCCATGCGTAGAAAAAGACGCTGCTTGAATCTCTACTCCAATTTCAGAATGATAGGACTGTGCTTTTCCTGCAGTAGAAAACAGAAGCAATCCGATAATAAAAGCCAAATATTTCATTGATTAGAATTTTTAACGAAAATAATAAATTTCAAGCTCAATTCAGTTTATTTCCCAATTGATGTCTGCCTTTATACAACATTCCTTTCCAATGCCCTGTCTTATAATAAATAAAACCAACGACGGCCGCCATAAAGTTGGAAATAGGGAATGACCACCACAAACCAACCTCATCCAGTGTCGTGTTATTAGAAAGTAGATAAGCAACAGGGAAGCGAATCATCCATAATCCAAATATGGAAATCAATAAAGATACTTGTGTAAAACCAGCTCCATTGAAAACACCATTCAGAACTTGTTGAAGTCCAAGTAAACCAAAGCTAGGTGCCATAATTTTAATAAACAAAGCACTGTCTTTGATTACTTGCGGGTCATTTGGCACAAAGAATTCCGTAATCGGTTCGGCAAAAAAGAACAACAACATTCCTACCCCTGTTAGTCCAAAAAATGCAATCTTCGCACTCATATCTCCTACTTGTTCTGCCCGTTTAATTTGACGGGCTCCAATGTTTTGCCCCACTAAAGTGGTGGTTGCTATAGAAAATCCAAGTGCTGGAATAACAATTAAGCTTAATATACGAACACCAATTCCGTATGCTGCAACAACTTCACTTCCAAAACTTGTTACCAACACCACAAGCATTGTCATTGCTCCTGCGCGTGTTGATTGTTCTAAACTTGATGGAATACCGATGGCAAACATTTTCTTTGTCCAACCGAAGTCCCACTTCATTTGAGAGAATTTAATTTTAATTCCACGCTTTCCTTTCAATAAAATAACAATACCTGCTGCAGCTGAAATCCCCTGAGTTATCACACTGGCTATTGCCGCTCCTGCGACTCCCATTCCTTCAAATGAACCAAAACCAAAAATAAACAAAGGATCAAGGACCAAATTCAACAAGACCGTTCCCAACACAATATACATAGGAAGCCATACATTTCCGATTCCCCGCATAAGCGATTGGAAAACGAAGAACATAAAAAGGAACATGAATCCAAATGAAGAGTATTTAAAATAAATTACAGAGTCTGCTAAAATTTCAGGTCCTGCCCCAACAAGTTGCATTAAAGGCTCAGAGACATAAAAAGTTACGACTGAAAGAAAAATCGATAGGAAGAAAATGACGAAAACTGTCTGAGAAGAGCTGTAATTTACATTTTTCTGAATCCGTGCTCCTTTGGCTTGAGCAACAATTACAGAACCTGCGAGTGTTAATCCACCTCCAAGAGAAAGAATTAAGAATAAAATCGGAAAACTTAAACTAACCGCTGCAACTGCATTCGCCCCCAATCGTCCTAACCAAAAAGTATCAATCAACTGATACATACTCTGCAAAGCGTTGGCTAAAATAATGGGCACAGAAAGGTTAATCAAAGAGCCTAAAATGCTCCCTTCAGTTAGATTTCTATCTTTTAGTTTCTTCAATATTCTTTTATTTCAGTTAACTCAACACTAAGTCAATCAATTTGTTCGTTGAGCTAGGGCTTCACCATGAAATGCTGAACTGCTGTCAATACATCTCGATACGCCCAATGAATCAGATTATCTTCTTCAATAAAAGGTAATCCACCTGCTAAAAACAAAGATTGAATTTGGTCGAAAATTTTCAAGTGTCTTTCTCCAAGTAGAGTGCGGATCTTTAACGCCTCCTCTTCGGTGAATTCTTTCTTTAAACTTAATTCTTCTGTTGTTTCAGCCAATGCGTATAAATTCTCTTCTGTTGATTGAATTAAAGGCTTCAGTCCCTTTTCAATTATCGCAATTACCCCAGGCTTTCTTAAATCACTTAAACAATGCTTGATTAAACAATTGACCACTCCAAGAAAGGATGCGCTCATACATAATCGTGCAAAAGACTGGAAAGGAATATGAAAAACGCCATAATGATAATTGTTCTTCACCACATTCATCTGAAAATCATACCCTTTTGGAACTTCCGCCTGATCTAACACAATCCCAAACGAAGATGAATTCCGCATCCCCATAATTGGCCACTTTTCTGCTGAAAGTTGAACCTGCTCTTTCGGCACAACAAATATTTTCGCTCCTTCTTTTTTGCTGTTGGCTGTTAAGCTAAATAATGTAGCGTGATTTGCTCCTGTACATTTGCTCCATTCACCAGAAATTTGATATCCATTTGTTGTTGTTCGCCATTCCCCACTGGCAAAACCACTTCCCGCAATTACTGCTTGATCTGAAGAAAACAGAGTTTTAGCAACTTCATCATTAAAGAATCCTGAAAACCAATTTGCTCCAGCACCTAGGTTGACAGTCCATCCTAAGCCTCCTTGAATTTCAGCTATTTCTTTCAAGACTTTACATCCTTCCCTCATCGACAATTCGAGTCCTTGATAAGATTTCGGAACAAATATTTTAAACCATTTTTGGTCATAACAGTGTTTCAATTTGTCTTCATTCAAAAACAGTTGCTGATATTCTTTAAGCGTAAATGGATTCATCTTATGTCTTTCTCTATTTTACAAATTACAGTTGAAAGGCGAAGCATCATTTAAAAACTTTATATAAAGCCTCAATGACCTGGTCTTTTTCCAATTGATAATCGATTGTAGATTTTCCTATTTTATTTAACAAAGTGAAATTGATTAAAGCTCCTTTGTTTTTCTTGTCATGTTCCATCAATTCAATTAAAGTTTCGAAATGATCAGGTTGAATAGGAAGTTCAGGATATTGACTGCGAATAACGGACTCTATTTTAGACAGATCTTCAGGAGGCAATTCGGCAGATTCTTGAGAAAGATAGGATTCAACCAACATTCCCCAAGCCACACATTCACCATGTGTGATTTCAACTTCTTGTTCAATTAAAAATCCTTCAATACTATGTCCTATGGTGTGACCAAAATTCAACTTCTTACGGTCTCCTTGCTCTTTAAAATCGGCATCGACGATATTTGCTTTAATTTGAATCGCTTCAGCAATTAGGTCTTCGTGAGGAATTTTAGAAGTGTCTGCATTCAATCGATAAAAGAAATCTTCGGAGGCAATTAGTCCATGCTTAAGCATTTCCGCCTTTCCTGCTAAAAGTTCTTTGTCTTCAAGCGTATTTAAGAAAATAGGGTCGCAAAATGTAATTACTGGCATGGAAAAAACGCCCAACTGATTTTTATGAGCGCCTAAATTGACTCCCGTTTTTCCTCCCACAGAAGCATCGACCATGGCCAACAATGTCGTTGGAATATTGATAAAATCTATTCCTCTTTTATAGACTGAAGCAATAAATCCCCCCATGTCAGTTACAATTCCACCTCCAAGATTAATCACCAAGTCATTGCGTTGGATATGATAATTTGTCAAAGCTTCCCAAACCTGAAATGAGACTTCCATTACTTTATTGTCCTCTCCTGTCGGTAAAACAATTACTTCAGCCTCCTTAAGCGCTTCAAATGAAGTTAATAAATACGGCCAACATTCTTCTTGTGTATTTTCATCAACGATTACAATCTTCTTGCTGTTTTTGTATTGGGTCGTTAAAAGCAAGTTAAAACTTGAACTACTCAACATTCCCAGCTCTATTTTGTTATTTTTAGACGCAATTTGCTTTGACATAGAAAATATTTTAGAATGTTTAAAAGACAAAACAACAACAACTTTTTAACAATCGAAAGAACATCTATCAAAAAAAGTGAAGAACATCAGTTAAAAATGTTTGTGTATAATTTATTTGAAATTAAATTTGCCGAATGATATCATTTGATAATACAGAAATCGCGTTCAGTTACAAGTCTGACAAAGAATTAAAGCGTGCTTACACCATGTTTAAATTAGTGGGGAAATCATGGCTTGTTCAATTGGGAAAAAAGATGGTTCCAATCGCGTTTAAATTAAGGTTGCCTATCAATGGATTGATAAAGAGCACCATTTTCAAGCAGTTTTGTGGCGGTGAAACGATTGATGATTGTGACCAGACCATCCAAACCCTCTTTGACAATAAAGTGGGGACCATTTTGGATTATTCTGTAGAAGGGAAAACTGAAGAAGTTGACTTTGATGCCACACGAGATGAGATCATGGCCACCATTGAAAAAGCCAAAGGAAACAAGGCTATTCCATTTGCCGTTTTTAAAGTCACCGGGCTTTCTCGTCATGCCTTACTTGAAAAGTTGAATGACATCAATGCAGAACCAACAGTTTTGGAACGTGCAGAATTCGCAAGAGTTGTAGACCGCATCAATGATATTTGTGCTCACGCCCATAAGAGTGATTGTCCTATTTTTATTGACGCTGAAGAATCGTGGATTCAAAACACTATTGATCGTGTAGTTGAAGCAATGATGGCCAAATACAACAAAGAGAAGTGTATTGTGTATAACACTTTACAAATGTATCGACACGACCGTTTAGAATACCTTCGAAATGGAATTTCAAAAGCAAAACGTGAAGGGTATAAATTTGGCGGAAAACTTGTGCGTGGTGCGTATATGGAAAAAGAACGTGACCGTGCAGCAGAAATGGGTTATCCCTCTCCTATTCAACCCGATAAAGAAACTTGTGACATTGATTTTAACGAAGGAATTCGTTTAATGGTTCAAGAAATCGAACACTGTGCCTTATGTTGTGGAACACATAACGAAGAAAGTTCACTTATGCTGGTTGATTTATTGGAAGAATATGGTGTTGCAAAAGATGACAAGCGAGTATATTTCGCACAACTTTTAGGAATGTCTGATCATATTTCTTTCAACTTGGCTCACGCAGGATATCAAGTAGCGAAATATGTTCCTTATGGCCCGGTAAAAGAGGTTATGCCATACTTATTGAGAAGAGCAGATGAGAATACTTCTGTTGCTGGACAAACGGGTAGAGAATTAAGCTTGATTTCTAAAGAATGGAAAAGAAGAAAGGGAATGAAGACGCGATAATCACTGGGGAATCACAAGAGTAATTACTAATGATTTAATTACGAATTTACTAATTGAATATAAGGAAGGTGTTTTTTTATTGTGGAAACAGTCAGTTTTTCTCGTATTCATTCATTTTATAGCGCTCACTGGAGTATGGTTGTTATGCTGTGTTCTTTTGTGAAGAGATTCAACTTCACATGAACACTTCTTGAGCATTACTGAAATTTCTACCTAAACTAGTGATTGAAAGTATTAGATTTGAAAAGGCTTTTAAAAAAGTTGTTTTAATAAAACCACCAAACGAACCCAGCTCTTAGGTAAGCACCATCTCCATACCCCATTTCCAATGTCAACGCCAAAGAATTTTTAAAATAATACTGTAAACCATAACCAATTCGAAAGGCAAAATCTAATCTTTCTACTTGATTATTCCCCGTCAAAGAAAGCATGTCATTTTCTTTGATATAAGATAATTTATTCACCCCACTTTGTAGGCTTGCGTAGCCAATAAAGCTACCCTGAACAAACGTCATATGATTAACGCTAACCATCATTCGATGATTTTGAATTGCGAAGGAACTTGATTCACCTTGCGCTGATAAATCAATTGTATGTTGTCCATAAGCATAATCGAAACCAACCCCTAAAACTCGAAAAGGCACTATAAATGAAGGTAAATATTTTTCAACACGCAAACCAAATTGCCCCGTTGTTTTATAGTCATGCTTTGTGAAATCGGCAGTAGTATTCGTCCAGTTTTTTAATGTATTCCTTAATTTGATGGAACTCGGAAAACCATAATAACTATTCATTTGAAATGATTTTCCTTTTCCTCCCCAATCAATACATTTATATCCTTCATGTCTACGGTTCAACTCTCTTGGTTCTGGTGCTATCGTTACGGCTTCATTAAAACAATAACAGCTAGATAAAACGACAAGTAAAATGATATAAATTGATATTCTTATCATAAATGTAATAAACAAATAGGGTTTACATGAATAAATATAAGAAAGTTCAGTAGTTAATGAAAGAATTATCAGATTGCTTTCATGAAATAAATCACTTGATGTAATAGTATAAAGTAAGAAATTAGGAAACTGAATTGACAATTTGAATAGCGCATTCCCTTAACTTTCTTTCTTCGTTTTAAATGTAAAATGCTTTTGTGATAGATAGCTAAAAGTTACGACAATAATTATCGTCAGCGCTTTTGAAATTGTTGGATAAAAATGAAAGATTTCAACGAAGGTTTTCAGTAAGGCATAGTTCAAAATCAGGTTGACCAATACCAGAAGAAAATAGCGAAACAATTGCACCCGACCTTTAATATTTGATTCTGTCCAGACTATATATTTTGAAAGTAAGAATCCTGTAGGAAAGGTAATAGCAAAGGCAAAAAGAAATGCTGCTATATAAGGTTCGAAAGCAAGATACGGTGTGATTTGCACGATTTCTTTGTCGAATATAAATTGGTAGGCTATGAAATACAAGACCAAATCTAAAAGCATATTGGCACCACCACATGCTGCATAATAATAGGTCTTCCTATTCAAAAAGGGTTTGAAAACAGGGTAGAAAAAATCAAGAAAACGAAGAATCAAATTTCTCATGAACATTTTGTCTGTTCCACAAAAATAAAAGGATTGTCTAAATAACCTTAATTTGTAGATTAAACAATCTGTTTTGAAGTTGTTTTCTTACCCAGGAAAGCGATAAGGGAGGTTTTTAATAGGGTAAGATTAATTTATTTTACTCACCTTAATCCACCCTTCATTTTTATGATACAATGCACAAACAGTTGCATCTTTTGCTGAACCATTGCACTCTTCAATTTTTTTGAAAGTTGCAGTTACTACATCTCCGTTAGCAAAAGAAGATACTTTTTCGGGGTTACAAACATGATAGTCTTTTTCATTAAACTCCAAATACGTCCCAGAACAATCCCGAACCACAGTTACAGTTTTATTTCGCTCTTTCGCACAAGCAGACAGAAAGAAGAAAATCATTGAAACAAGGAAAATACTTTTTTTCATTTTAGTTTAGTTTTAATTTAGGCTAGCTTTAGTTTTGTTAAAACGCTAGTCCTCTATACTTTCTATAGGCGACTAAAAAATACAAAGAATTTTTGAGAAAGAGTAACTAAATCCAATTTTAAAAAGGGAGGTACAATTGAAAAACCACATGTAAAAGTATTGACCGAGAGTTAATCAAAAAGACACCAAAGAATTGCAACCCCTGGTAAAGGAGTGTTTTGTTCGACAATTAGTGTTAACCAACTTAGGTGTAAAATAAAAACACATAATTAAGGCGTAAATCAACAAGTTATCTTTCAAAAATAAAGTATTCGGCGGACTCCCTTGAACGTGTTAAAATTGTTGGTCGGTTTACGGGAATTAATCACGTGTCCGTAGGAAATAATCGGTATGAATTTATTCGTTCAATGACGGAAACGTTTAATTATTGTAAAGTGTTTTTACTTTTTCTTTAGTTTCAGAATCCATCACCTGCCACAAGAAGGCATTTTGCTTATTAATATAAATAATGTGTATTGATTGTCCCGTATTTTCAATGTACTTTCGTACTGTCTTTATTAACTTCCGAGAAGCTCTTTGAAAAAAGTCGTTCCACAATATCACTCCATAAAAATCAGCTTCAGGTAAATCAGTCAAGTCAATTGGCTGACCTTCTGAGGTGCTCGAACTTTTTAATAGAAAATTTAAATCGTAGTTATGGGAGTTTAAGCTTTCAATATCAATGTTCGGTGGAAATACATCGAAACACCATTCAATGCGGCTTGGCTCCTATTTCTTGTATTTTAAGCTAACCGAAAATATCATTTTTCTATGAAGTCTTCAAACTTTATCCACCCATAAACATAAAACTCTTCACTTTCTAGAAGTGATTTCTCAAAGTTTAAAGGGCAATACATTTCTTTTGCACTAGTGCTACTGAACTGAATAAGCGCCCATGTTTTTTCATTATTGTATTTAATTAGATAACCAACCGTTGCCTTTTCAAAGGAACCGATTTTATTTGTGTTATTGTTTTCACAAGCTTCTACTGGATGAACGGGGGTTCTATATTGTCTATCCAACGAAGTTCAAGCTCTTTTTTAAGTTTAATTTTTTGTCGAGATTCGGTTGTGCGTCTAAAATGTTCTATGTCTGAAAAATCGGTATGGTTAAAAGTAGAAAAGAAAACGTGACTACTATCTACAAGAACCCCGTATTCAATATCAAATTTTGATAATACATTTGTTATCATCGCACAACAGGGGTAAGTATGAATGGTTAAGTATTTTCTCTCTAAGCATGCTATTTTTCCACTTTTAGATAAATGTCTAAACAACTCGCCTTCTTTGGCTTTATACACGATGACTTCGCCTGACTCAAACCCTGGACAACGTTTCCCTTCAAAAATCAATACAGTATCTATTCTAGACTTTATTAAAATGAAATTCGTATAGTGCGAGTTTAAAAATTCTTTGATTCATTTTCTACGTCTATACCAATATAGAAATCACAATAATCCTCATCTTCCATACGAAAGACTTTATCAATATACTTTAGTTTAGTTAGACTATCATTAATCTCAAAGTTTTTGTTAGCTAGCTTTTCTTGTCCATGTAGATTTGGTAAAAAAATTAAGATAAAAATTGAAAACAAAATTTTTTTCATCGGTTTCTTTTTTGTGAGTTGATTAATATATGAAAAGTAGATGATTTCGAAGAGCGAAAATTTCGGTTTATCGCAAAGTATGATGCGAAATAAAGTACCTGGTTACCTTACTGTTTGACTTGTTTTTTAAATACATTATAATGCCCTTTGCTTTATTCATTCACTTTTATGAGTTGTTCTATTGTGGTTACTGCTTTGTCAAATCGTTGTTCCCAATCGCCTGTAATTTCAACTATTTCAATGTTGTGTTGTGTAAAAACTTGTCTGTGTAAAAGGTCCAATAAGTTCCTATCGTTTTCGCTTAAACGTGTACCGTCCTGTACAAATTTCACGTCATTGTTGAGGTAAAGATACAAACTTGCTTTGTTAGAATTGTAGATTTCATTTTCAACTTCAAGTGTCTTGTCAAAGAGGAATTTGGAGTAAGATTTAGTGATGTGAATATCGGTGTCAATGATGATTAACGGACTTTTGCCAGAAATTGCTTTGTCGATTCGGTTGGCGTGTTCGGTTGCAACAAGCTGTAAGTCGTCAAATTCGAACGAGTTGGAATTGTCAATTAAATCTCTGCCTGTTTCTTTTACAAAACTACAATTAAAATGATTGGCAAGGTGTTCTGTAAGGGTTGTTTTTCCTGTACTTTCAGTACCGAGTATTACCACTTTAATTGCGAAATCGGGTTTTACGCTGTCGGGCAAAAAATTCCAATTTGTAAATAAATCATTACGAACGGCAGTTGCCGAAACAGGAAATAATTGTTTTCGAATGTCAAAAGCGATGTGCTTAATCTCCATAAACGAAGCAACAAAATAACCGTATTCTTCAGAAGTAATCACCAAGTCGTAATCAGGAAAAAACGCTTTGAACTTTGCTGACCATTTTTTTGAAACTTCGAGGGAAGAAACAGATGTATTTGGAAATTCGTTTTCAGAATAATTGAATGTTTTTACTTCCATATTCTTGTCTGTTTCAAAACCTATTTCAATCCATTTTTTTCTTTTAGCGGCTGGAATATTTTCTTTATCACTACAACAAATCAGTACCGTTAGATGATCACACTTTGTCAAAGCAAATCGTATCATTGCTTCGTGTCCTTTATGGAATGGCAAAAACTTTCCGAATACAAATGCTTTAACCATTCTTCATTTCTTTTTTCCAATTCAACAAACCGTAAGCTGCCAATCCAAGAAAGACAAAATATTCTAACGCTAAAAAGACAATGCCTTTTTTGTAAAATAAGAATACACAAACTATATCAACTACAATCCATAAATACCACGTTTCAATTTTCTTTTGAGCAAGCAATACTGTTGCAATAATGCTCAATACCATTACAAATGAATCTCCAAATGGAAATGCCGCTTCTGTTTTAAAATAATGCGGCCAATACAAATGTATATTTGTAAAGAAAAAGCCTGAAATTAGTGTACCTAAAACAATTGCTACCACTATCCACATTTTGGTTTTCAAATCTATTGAAGTGATACTATTTTTCTTGGGTTTATGTTTCCAATTATACCAACCGAAAAGGGTGACAATAAAAAAGTAAACTTGCAGAAACATATCTGCATAAAGTTGAACTTGAAAAAATAAAATGAATAAAAACAATTCATTGATTATTCCTGTAGCCCAAGTAAGTATATTGGCTCTGGATGCAAAATAAACAGATAAAAACCCGAATAGTGTTCCTATCAGTTCAATATAGCTGATTTGATAGCCGATTATTTCAAAAGAGATATTATTTATGTCGAATAATGTCATTAGAAACTATACTGAATTGAAGCGTAAAAATTTGTTGGTGCTTGAACAAAATATCTTTTGCTTCCGTCAAAGTCCACATATCCTTGATTAAAGTATTTCGTATTTGTAATATTGTTTAGAAATACAGAAAATAGAATGCCTTTAAAACTATAACTTGCCCTGCTATTCAATAGAAAATATCCATTGACTTTTTCTTCATTGGCAAAGTCAATGAATGATTGATGTTGGTATCTCCCTAATAACGCTATTGTGAAATTATTTTTAGAAAAAACGACTTCTTGATTTATGATGACAGGTGGAGTTAGTATTGGGTTAAATGTTTCTTTTTGTTCCTTTATGCGACTATAATTGAAAGACGAATTATTGACTAGAGAAAAATGTCTTGAAATCTTGTAGTTTACACTCAATTCAATTCCTGTTCTAAAACTTTGTTCAACATTATTGGTAAGAGCCAAACCATTTGGACCGAACTTTCCGTCCAAAACAATTTCATTTTTGAAATCCATATAATAAAGGTTCGTACCGAAATTGATTTTGCTTTTTTGAAACCTAAAACCTAATTCGTGATTTAGCACATATTCGGGTTTTGTATTGAATAAAATTGCCTTGCCCGAACTATCAGCCAACAAATCATCATTCCCTCCAAACATATCGTTTCTTGTTGGTTCTCGTCCGGTATATCCTACGCTGTAATAAAGCGTGGAATTTGGATTGGTAGCGGCACTCAATCCAGCTTTTGGATTAATAAAACTCCAATCTAATTTCTGCATAGCAACCGAACCTTTATAATCAAAATTTACATACCGATATTGAAAATCCGCAAAAAACATAAACCATTTGAACTTATAATCTGCTTTGGTAAAAACACTTTTTTCGTTCTTATATCCATTATTTTGGTAAAGTTGTCCTAATGCTTTTTCACTTCCTGTGTGTTGTCGGTTGTATATAATTCCGTGCAACCCTGTGGTCAGTTTAAACCGATTTTTTGAAAAAGTATAATTACTGAAAAAGCCAAAAAAATTAGATTGAACGGCATAGTTATATAATTCAATTGTTGAAGCCATTCCCAAAAAATTGTTTAGGTCAAAATCATAATTTCCTTTTAGGAAAGTATAATAAACACTTGATTGAAGCGAAGAAGATTGGTTGATTTGCCAATGATTTTGCAATTGGGTCAGCACTTGAAAAAATCTGTCTTTTTCTTGTTTGCTGTTTCCGTTGATTCTTCTGTCTATGTTTATCAAACTATCTGTAACTCCAATCCAAGCCATTTCATTTTGTTGATGCCCTGCCAAAACATTGAGTTTCCAAGTGGATTTATCATAAAAAAGACCGCCACTTAAAAATACCGATTGTGAATTGTTGGAAGAATGATATTTATATCCGTCTGAATAAATGTGTGAGGCTCTGACATAAAGGGCTTTTTTGTTTTTTATTCCAGTGTTGTATTTGCCAAACACTCGCAATCTATTAAAAGAACCATAACCCAAACCAAAAGTTGTTTTTGTGGTGTCAGAAAGGTTTGGTGAAAATAATTGTACACTTCCGCCATAACTCGCGACTCCGTTTTTTGTAGTGCCTACACCACGCTGGATTTGAATTTTACTGACAGAATTTAAAATATCGGGATAATTTGAAAAATACGCTCCTTGGTCTTCAGGTTCATTCATCGGCATTCCATCAAAGGTTGTATTAATCCTTGTTTGGTCTATTCCCCGAAGTCTGTAATAAGAATATCCTTGCGAATTTCCTGCGTCAGAGTAATTTGTTATTGATGGCGTTTCGGAAAGCAAAAAAGAAGGTTCTTGTCCTGTAGATTTTTGTTTTATATCCTTTGAATAAATATTTTGAAATGTTACTGGAGTTCGTTTGAGTGCTTGATAAATAATGATAATCTCATCTAAATATTTTGCGTTATTAACCTGTGATGTATCTTGCGTTAAAGCTTGTCCAATCGAAAACAGGGTAGTAAGTGTCAGTAGAAAATACTTTGTCATTCTTTAAATTCATTTTTTTGATTAGCCGTCCAGTTTTGACGAGTGGATGTCTTAACATTGATGATAACGGTTCAGCCTTTGTGACAACCTGTTTTTAAATATTTTATCGAAGATACAAACATTTCATTTACATGAATGTAAAAATCGAAAGTTTTTACAGGCTGGCGACAAAGGTTGTGTTAGCGGCTTTTTATAAATTCATATTGTACAATTCCTTTATAATAACTATCATAAGTTTCTGTTAACATTTCTGTTAAAATCATAGTGTCTCCTTTAAATTCCCAGCTATAAACCCCAATATTTTTTGGTGGTTCATTACCGTCATAAACATTAGTAGTGTCTTCAAATATTATTGCATCTTCTGGACTATATGGGTGTAATGTTCCAAAATAATCGTGAATAAAATACTTGTTATAATTCTTAAATCCCCTTAAAGTTCCTGTTTTTTCAAGTTTCATTATTTCAGAATTATTTCTGATTAACTCGTATTCTCCAGAAATCAAACTATCAATAAACAATGAATAAAAATTTGGTTTAAGTTTATTGAAAAATGGCTTATTGTCAATTCCGTCAATCAATCTTTGTTCATTTTTGCTTACTCTTCTAAATGAATAATTCAAACTATCTTTACTTTCATAATAGTCATTAATGGATTTTGCATTTAGTATATCCACTTTACTATTATATGATAATTGATATTCACCCATCCCCTGTATAACTGTAAGACTATCAAATGTACTACTCAGTTTTAACTTTTTGTTTCCGAGGATTAAACCATAATATGTTAATGTGCCATTTTCAATATTTAAAATTATTGCCGACCAAGTCAGTCTTTTCATTGCTTGCTCTTCAATGGCTTTATTCTGCAAAACACTATCAATATAGTCCGACATTATCCAATATCCGTCTATTGATGATAATTCCATTCTATTTTGGCTGTTCAACTCTTTATCGAGCCCATCATTCGTATTATTCATACAGGAAATTAAAACTGTTAAACTAAGAATTAATAAAATGTATTTGTGTCCGTTCATGTTACTCCAAATTACACACAACGGCAGTCTGTCTCAAAACCACCAATTCATCCTCTAAAAATAAGAAAATTTCGATGATTTACAGCGTTTTCAACCCCAAAGCTAATGATTTGTAAAAATGAAACTTTAGCACTTTTAGAGCGGTTTTGGGTAAAAAGAACAGCTTTTTGAGCCGATTTAGCACATATTTGACTATTTCCTTGGCTGTAACTTCCAGATTCAGGACTCTTTTTAAGTTGTAAGCCAATGCAATTAAACCAAAATCTGCTTCTGCTCTTTGAAGTCCTTTTTTGGTCATGATGTGATCAAATCCCCACTGTCTTTTTATGGTTCCATAAGGATGTTCAACCAATGCTTGCCGTTGTTTGTATAGTTCTTCTTACTGTTTTGTGCTCGTAGTTTAGTGGAGTCTCCAACAATCAAAATCCCTCCAATAAGGTTGAAGTTTTTAGCAATTTCAACACTATAACGAAAAACACGCTTGATGGCTTTGGGATTACCTTTCCTAAATCTGGCAATGGTATTGTGATCTGGTTTTAGATTTTTCAGAAGCCAAATTACTTCTAGGTTACGATGACATTATGTACAAGTGTATATTTTTATAGGTGTTCATGAGATCGCTTTGCTAAGTTCTTTTTCTAATTGTCGAGAAGAACGCATGCGGTTCATGTAACCATAAATGTATAATTTTAATAAATCTGCGGGATTATACGGCGGTCTTCCCTGAACAGGCAATGACTCAAATCCCATCTCCTGTAAATTGATGCTTTCTACAAACTCATCGATAAATCGCACTGAATTGTCCTGTGGAATCATATCATCCAAAAAAGTGGTGTATAAGGTTAACTGCTGACGGTTTTCTCCTTGTTGATATTCCAAACTTAAAGATACGAAAAACCAAGGGTGGTTTGACATTTATGTTGGTAGGTTTTCAACAGAGTTATTAAGTTTTGAGACAGTCTGACGTTTCGAGGCTTTGCGACAGTCTGTTTTTAAATGTTTTATCGAAGATACAAATTTTTTGAAATACATGAATGTAAAAATCGAAGGTTTTTACAGGCTGACGGCAAAGGCTGTGTTATAGTTACTCTACTTTTGAATACACCCATTGTTGGTCATAGTTGGAAGGATATAATTTAGGAAGCTTCCAAATAAATGTTTCAATTTGTTCTCCAGTAATTTTTGATGTCGATGAAATAAAGTTCGATTCAGATATTCCTAACAACTTTTCTATCAAACCGTGTTTTATCAATTTTTCTTTTAGGTTTTTAACATTAACAGTGGTTTTTAAATTGAACTGACCTTCGGCAACCCTCTCAAGTTCGAATTCACATGGAATTAGCATATTGTTTATTTGATAATATTCTCCATGTAAATATCCATTCCAAATGATTGAACTATTTTGAGGGATTTTGATATTATGAATTTGAACTATTGGACTAGTAAATTGAAGAAATTGTCCCATTGGATCAATAAGGTTTAGGATAGAGTCTTTTTCATCCCCAAGTCCATCAATCATATTAGATTTAACTTCAGGAGAAAGTAGACTTATAAAGGAATTCCAAATGTTCTTTTTATTTGAAATGTCAAATCCATTTTGTAAAATCTGATAATCTATATTTATATCGTTTAAGAAATTCTTAATCAGTCCTAGACTGTAAGCTTTAGATGTTGCATTAAATTTATCGATATTCGCCTGTATATTATAGGATTCTTCTCCAATTTTGAATGACTGATACATTTCGAAAATAGTATTTTCTTGTGAAGAATCCTTTACAACTTGAAGTTTAAAAGAATATAAAGATGAGTCGTTTAAATGAACACATTTATCTATACATTCCCTGCCTAGATCATTTGTTTGTCCATTGGCATTACATGATAAAAGAGTCAACCAAACTAGTGGTGTCAGAAGTAATTTAATTTTTCGAATCATTTTTTTTATGTTTTCATAATGTGTATTCATATCAATATCCTCTTCTACAATCAATATTAACAGTACCTCCTTGATTTCTAAATATTTTTTTTACAACATTATTATCCTTATAATAAGTTTCTAATATTTGTATCAATTTTTCATATTCTTCATCCTCAACGAATTCTAATATTTTTATTGTTATCATTCTTCCGCTAGGGTATAAACTAAAATCATATTCCTCTGTACTAACTTTATATGCTTTTGAAGGATTAAAACCAAAAGAATTGTATGGGTCTTTCATAATTTCAAGTTGTTTGTCACATTCAAATAATAAATTATCATACTTTATTTCGTTTTTCTCCTGTTCAGACATACATCCTATCAAAAACAAAACTATAAAGAGAAAAAACCAGTTTGTTTTATTTTGTGTTTTTTGCTTTGCCATTTTATTTATTTTAAACATCTTTATTTCTGCTAACGTTTTGCAGTAGGCGATGTGGCGCTTTCTCTCTAGTATATTCGTGCGCCATATTGCTTACTGCGTGTTATAGGTATTTTCAATTTTTGTTTTTAAATAATTAAATGTTTTTCTAACCTCTGGAATGTTTTCTAATACTACCTCATGATCTGCTAGATTTACACCAACTTTTGTCCCAAACAATCCATGGCGACCAAATGTTGGTTCAACATTTCCAATGATTATATAACCTGAATTATAAGCATTTTCATGAAGATTAATTTCAGGAAACATAGTGAAATCATAGCTTTTCACTATTTTATCTTGAGTCTGATTAAAAATAATTAAACGTTCATTCGTGATAATGTACTTTAATGGCTGTAGCTTTTTCCATCTTAAGTATAATGGGAGAATACCTAAGAAAAACACAACAATTAGAAAAACCGTCCCAATAGATAAAATGCCATCGCCTCTTAAAGAAGCAATTGCCGCAACTGTCAAGCCAATGAAAATTAAAGACCTTAGCCAATCTTCAAGTCTGAAAGGTAGTCTTTTTGAATGATGGATTTCCATCTCTATTTTTTCATTTTCTCTTAGGTTCATTTCGGTCATCTTAATTACCTACAACGGTTTGAGGCTTTGCGCAGGTGGGGATTTTTAGCGTTGAACTTCATTAAAAGTACAGAACTTGAATTTAGCACTCCACTGTCATAGAAGCACGAAACCCCCGCTTTTGCAAAACGGCTGTTGGGCGTAGGTTTTCTTGTCATCTCCATTTATTTACGTGTTCTACTTTGTCGTCAAATTGTGCTGCCAATGATTTAACTCTTGATTTCAAAAGTAGCTTTCTTCCGTCAATTGTCCTTGTAAAAATCAAGTCGCAAGCACCTACAAGTCTTTCCCATTGGCTTTGGAAATATTCCGCTAATTTTTTGTTTCGCCCTAGTATTTCTGGAACAGAATGATAGTCTTTTTGCTTAACGAAAAGCATAAATCTATTCTTTCTGATAATTACATACCGTGGGTTGTCAATCGGAGCAATAATTTCTTGAAGTGCGTTTATAAAGGTTGATTTGTCAAATGTAGTTCCGCCTTCTAAATGACAATAGACTGCACCCCAATTGTCAACTGATGTTTCAACTTTCAATTTTGAATTGTTTGTTCGAATTGCACCTGCTTTTACTAATGAATTTAAAAGTGCATCACCAATTTGTTGAATGTCTTTTGAGATGTCTCGGTATTTAAAATACAGTTTCAATGTCTTGTAAGTCTGTCTGCCGAAAATTGCCATTCCAATAGTTCCAAGAATTGCAAGGAAAACATAAAGTTCTTGAGTAGTTTTTATGTTTCTTGCTGCTCTTCCAAGACCTTGTAAACTTTCTAACCCAAAGCCAAGCAATCCTGAACCTAAAGTTGCCAATAGGTTTTTAATTGTCTTGTCGAGATACATTGACTTTACAGTCTTATATTCTCGTTCTTCGGGGAATGGAATTTTGATTTCTTCTACAAGGTTTATTCCTGTTGCCAACGCTTCTTTCCAACGTTGCTTTAAACTTTCTCTGTCACCTGCGTGGGTAAACATTTCAAGGTTTTTCTTTTCAGCTTCTTCTTTATGATGAATGTTTTCGGGCAAATTCAATCTGCCAATACCGCTTTCAATTCCGGGTTCTTCTTTGAATGAAACACCTACAAAACTTCTGAAACGTCTTTTAAGTAAATCAAAATCGTCTCCGCCTGTGGGTGAAGTTGGGTCAATACAGACCAAATGCCAAATGTTTCCTGTCTTATCACCATTTCCGTTTTGTGTTCTAATGGCTCTGCCACGCATTTGATTAGAAAGCACAAATGAACCTACAAAACTTGCCAAGATTAAAGAGTTGATTGCTGGAGCGTCCCAACCTTCTCCAAGCAAAGATTTTGTTCCTATCAAAACTTCAATTTCTCCACGTTGAAAGATTTGAGTTACTATGTGAACTATGTCGTGTTTGAGTTGCTCAGTTTGGCTGATTAAAATGTAATTGCTGTCAAAAGGAACAGGGTTAGAGTTGATTTGATTAATGCCATATTTTGCCGCTTTTGCTTCAAATGCAGGATAAGCACTAACAGGAATGATTATCATTGAACCTGTCAAAACTGCAATTTTTTTGTTCTCCTCATTTTCTCGTCTTAATTTTTCAAAGATGGGAATAACTCCAATTTTATTGAGTTCAAGATTATTGTCGGGAGTGTTGATATAAAACTCTTTACGGATGAAGTCGGAAAGAATTACTAAACGCAAATTGTTCCTTAAATTCTTGTACTCAAAATCAACAATTTCTTTGATGCCGTTTAGTTTGCTGATGCTTGAAGTCAAAAATCCGGTTACTTTTTTGTTATGGGAAAAATTGATTTGTCGCCTTTCAATTGCCCCATATCTTCTTAGTCGGTTTTCAAGCGTTTTTTGATGTTCTTCAAATGTCTTGAAGTGTTCTTTTTCCTTGTAGAGGTAAAAATCTAAAAGCGTTTCAATCCACTCGTAATCTAGTTTGGGAATTTCAAATTTCTTATCTCCAATTACTTCAAGATGTGTTTCGGGAATTTCTTTGTTGTTGGCTTTTAGAAAAATTAAACAAGCTGAATAGTAGGAGAGGTTGTTATAAATCCAATCCAAATGCTCCTTAGGGTTTTGCCAAATGGGATGTTGCTCCATTGCCTGAATAATGGTTTCATAATTTTTTATTTCTTGAAAAAGCTTTTCAATGTTCTGTCTGAAATCAACAATTTTTTGATTTTCTTTTTCTGTTGGCAAAGTAAAATGAACGTAATCTTGATGTGGGCATAAATCCCCTTCAATCACTAATTCTGGTACTGAAATTTCAGTATCAACTGGCCCGTTTAGGTCAATGTAGCGTTGCCATTCTGTGGCTGTAACGTCATAGGGTGGTGTAGCTGTCAAGCCAACAATAATTGGATCTAATTTATCTTTGACTTTTGTAAGGGTTTGCCACCAATCATTTTTTAAATGGTGAGCTTCATCCACAACAATAGTTTTGATGTTTTGAGCTTTTAGTCCACTTACAATTTTGTCAAGTTCTGAGTTAGTGGATTTGCCGTTTCCATTTTCTTCGTTTTCTTCTTCGTCATCAAATTCTTCTTCTTCAATTCTCCAATTGTTACAAGCTGCGTGTAGTCCTTGATAAGTTACAACGGTCATAAATTTTGGATTGCGAATATCTCTCGAAATCCAATCTGGTGTCAAGTTGGTTTGAAGGAACAGTTCACAAAAACGTTGTATCCATTGATTACGAATTGCAATTGTCGGGGCAAGTATTAAAGTCGGTTTATTAAGTCGAATAGCAACTTCAAGTCCTAAAACGGTTTTACCCGAGCCTGGCGGTGCAATTACGTGTAGATGACGGTCAGTTAAGTGGTCTTGCAATTCGTCAAGTACTCGTTGTTGGTATTTTCTCCAACTATATTTAAATTTTATGTCTTTAGGATATTCTGTCAATGTATCGGTGTCTTTTTAAACTTACGCCCAACGGTTTTGTGTATGATTAGTTGCGTGTTTAAGTAACTAATTTAGCAAATAAAAACCGAATAGAAAATCCGCGAGGATTTTCGTAAGTAGGCTAGAACTAGCAATTAATTTTACACGTTGTTGTAAGTAGTGCTTTTTTCATTCACTTACTTAATTTCAAAATCCGAAACGCTCCTTGAATTACCAAAATAAAAACGATTGTTCCGATAATTAAATCAGGTTTACTCGAACTCAACCAATTTACCAAAATTCCAGCAATTATTACTCCTAAATTGATAATCACGTCATTCGAAGTAAAAATCATACTCGCTTTCATATGTGCTTCTTCTTTGCTTTTTGACTTTTGCAAAATATAAAGACAAATTCCGTTTGCAATAAGTGCAAAAATCGAAACTATAATCATTGTTGAAAAATCGGGAAGTTTCTCGTTTCCGAAAAATCTTCTCAAGACTTCTACAAATCCAATAATCGCAAGTATTATTTGAAAATATCCAGCAAGTTTGGCAATCCGTTTTTTCTTTATTACTGTTCCGCCAACCGCAAACAAACTAATTCCGTACACAAAACTGTCCGCAAGCATATCTAAACTATCGGCAACAAGTCCCATAGATTTTGAGATAATTCCTGTTGTCATTTCAATAATGAAAAAAGCAAAATTTATGGCAAGTACAGACCAAAGTAGTTTTTTCTGATTTTCGTTTTCTTTAAATTCCGTTCGGTCGGTTTGTTCCGTTGAGATTTTTTTTCCACCTAAATTCAATTCGATAACGGACTTTTCGATTTGGTCAATTTCTCCGCTGTGAAAAACGGTCAATTTTCGATTCGGAATATCAAAGTCCAAATTCGCAATGCTTGAAATTCCGTCCAATTTCATTCGGATAAGATTTTCCTCTGAAGGACAATCCATTTTGGTAATTTCAAATATTGTTTTATTCACTTGGTTTCTGGGTTTTTCGGCATTACTTACAACGGTTGAGGCTTTGCGACGGCCTGTTTTTAAATGTTTTATCGAAGATACAAATTTTTTGAAATACATGAATGTAAAAATCGAAGGTTTTTACAGGCTGACGGCAAAGGCTGTGTTAGTGTACCGGCTTAACTTATATGTCAATTGATATGTTAACCTTACCGCCAAGACCTTTCTCCACGATATCAAATAAAGTTTTGAGTGTCATATTACTACCATCATTTTCAATTCTAGAAATATATGTTCTCTTTTTATCTACAAGCTCCCCAAGTTGCTCTTGTGTGAGTTGTTTTCCTTCACGTGCTTTTTTAAGAAGTAAACCAATCTTAAACGACTCAAAGTCTCGTTCTAATTCATCACGACGAGTTGTACCTTTTTCACCGTACACATCATCTTTTATATCTTTCCAATCTCTAGTGCTCATTTTATTTCTTTTTAGTTGCGTAATACTTCTGCATCAAACCCAATGCTTTTTCAATCTCTCTTTTAGGTGTTTTCTGTGTCTTTTTAGTAAATCCATTCAAAAGAACTACTAATTTACCTTTGTCGAAAAAACAGAATACACGCCAGATATCCGATCCAAGTTGAATTCTAGCTTCGTATAAACCATCAGTCCCTGTTAAAGCTTTAAGATAATTTTTAGGTACCCTTTCTAAAGTTTCAATAGCCTCAATTATCTTAAATATCTTATTCTGAACCTTTACGGGTTGCTTCTTAAGGAAACTACTGAAGTGATTCTCAAACTCAACAACTTGGCGAACTCTTTCATTCATAACACAAATGTAACTTATAAGTTACAATTAACCAAATTTAATTTGAGTACTGGGTAGGAGTGGGCGATGAACAACGGTTTTGTGTATGGTTAGTTGCGTGTTTAAGCAACTAATTTAGTAAACAAAAACGAACGCGAGAAAATTCCGAAGGAATTTTCCAAATAAGCACTTGCCAAAGCAATGAATTATACACATTGTTGAACGAATCCTCTCCCGAGTTCTCGGGATCGGAAGCTTATATCACCCTCTAAATTAGCATTTTAATACATTTGAATATAAATTAAATCAAATATTATGTATAAAAAAAAGTAAAACCCTCCTTGAAATTGCAATTTTAGAGGTTGCGGGTTTTGAAAACTTGCACGAGAAACTAACCAAAAGCTTCTCGATTAATGGAAAGTCAAAAAGCACACTAAAGAACTACTCCAGATGCCTTGCTCATTTGGCTTTGCATTACAAGAAAAGTCCAGAACTTCTAGATAAGGAAGCTATTGATGATTATCTTTTTCATTGTAAAAACCAACATAATACTCCCTCGGATAGTTTTTTCAAACACACGATTTATGGACTAAGGGCGATCTACAAATTGCTTGGAATGGATGGTCAGAAAGTTTAACTTCCTGAGATAAAGCGACAAAACGATCTTCCCGTGGTGATGAGTTTAGAGGAAGTGAAAAAATTAATCAATGCGCCAAAATATTTAAAGCATAGACTTATTATTGCCACGCTTTACGCTTGTGGACTGAGAAGTTATGAACTTTGTGCTTTAAAATTATCTGATGTTGACTTTGATCGAAACACTGTTTTTATTAGAAAACAAAAAGGTAAAATAGATCGATATGTTCCGCTAAGTTTACATCTGGCAAGAGGTCTAAAAAAGTACATTCGAACGGAAAAACCAGTTATTTATCTCTTTAATAGTCAAGTAACTGATAATGGAAAACCTCTACCTATCACAGTTCGAGCAATACAGTGGGTAATCAAAGAAAACCGAAGCAAGATTGGAACTTCAAAGAAAATTACAGCACATACACTTCGACATTCTTACGCTACACATTTACTAGAAAGTGGTTTGAATCTACTTGCATTAAAAGAACTTCTTGGTCACGCTAGAATAGAAACAACGCTGGTTTATCTTCATGTTTCAAACTCAGGTTCTTCAAAAAAATATAGTCCGCTAGATCTGCTTTACAGGACTTGAAGAGTAAATATAAAGTTGCTGATGTTTTAGAATTAGAGCAACATCAACTTTCAAAATTGGCTCCTACAAGTTGGCATACAAGAACGCTGCAGGCTATTCGAAGATGCAGAACACAATCGATGGGCGGACACATTGATCAGTGTGACTGTTGTAATAAATTACACATTAGTTACAACAGCTGCAGGAATAGACATTGTCCAACTTGCCAAGGACACAAGCGCGAAGAGTGGATTAATGCCCGAGAAAATGAACTTTTAGAAGTTCCATACTTCCATGTGGTTTTTACTCTTCCTTCTGAGTTTAATGAGTATGCTTTAAGAGAAGGTAGGATTATTTATGGAGCTTTATTTAAAGCTGCTTGGCAGACTTTGCAGCAGTTTGGTGATAATCCAAAGCACTTGGGAGGGAAAATGGGAATGATAAGCGTATTGCACACTCTTGCCCCGTTAGAAATGGAGTTGATTTTTCAATCTATTCTTTAAATATCTACGCCCCATACCTGATTTTAAATACTTTTCTCTTGCTATTGCATCTGCTTTATTGAACGAAACCTCGTAATAAATAATTTCCCAAGGCATTTTTCGACTTGTAGTAATTGTTTTTCCAGAATTATGTTGAATTATTCGACTTTCTAGATTTGATGAATACCCAATGTACCAAGAATTATCCTTTTTTGATGACAGCACATAAACGTAGAATTTTTCCATTTTATGAATATACAAATTTCTAACGGGGTGCGGGTCAAAATTTATCACTTCATCCCCATTTGCATTGCATTGTTCCTGGCGGAGGCGTAACAAAAAACAACAAGTGGAAGTCTTCAAAAAGCAAAGGAAAATACTTATTTAATGTGAAGTCAATGAGTACCGTTTTTCGGGCAAAATACATTGCTTTGCTTAGAAAAAGTGAGTTAAAAATTCCACAAAGTATTTACGATAAAGTGTTTTCTAAGAAATGGGTCGTTTACGCTAAACAGCCCTTCTTTAAACCTGAGTTTGTAATCGAATATCTTGGTAGATATACCCATAAAATAGCCATTTCAAATCACAGAATTAAGAACATTGATTACGCCAAGAAAACAGTCACATTTTCTGCTAAAAATTATAGAAAAGGTGGACAAAAACACGATATAACACTTAAAACTTCCGACTTTATAAAACGATTTGCTTTACATATTCTACCTAAAGGTTTTACTCGAATACGGCATTTTGGAATATTAAGCAGCAGTTGGAAAAAGATAAAGCTTCCCGAACTTCAAAAGTTATTGAATGAACAAAATACAGCGGAAATTATTAAGGAAAACCCAACGCACCACAGGCGATGTCCAGGGTGTAAAAAAGGAAAATTAATCACAGTTTTACTTTTTGATGGAAGAGGTCCACCAAAAAACTGGAGAAAAACTTTAAAAACCATTAAATCAGCAACTTAGAATAAACGACATGTGCGTAATGGAAAAGTTATGGCTTAGAAGTAGTGATATAGACATAAAAATAGTATTACATCTGGTAAATACTCCTTTTTAAGAACAGTGAATTGTAATCAACCAAATTAAATTCGAAATGCACGCTCATAATCAAAGCGTAACACACCAAAATAAATTTTCAAAAACAAGGTATTAAATCGTTTTCCCCATAAGGAACACCTGATCCGTCAACATGGTCTTCAGCGTTGACCTATCGGCACGCCGAAGACTTAGTTATTGTGCTTAGTTTTTTTCGTCATTATCTTTTTCGAAATCCTTGAAAAATCGTCTGATTATATTGTTTTCTTTCATTTCGTTATACTCTCTTTTTTTCATTAAATCTTCTAACCTTTCCTCTAATCTCTTTAAATCTATTGAAAGATGCACTAATTCTTCTTCGTTATTAGCTTTGTCGAAAGGTTGGTCTTCAAGGACTCTTTGTCTATGTTTATGTCTCTCTATTTTGTTTTGAGTAACATTTATTTTATGGTCTAAATAATTATTTCTTTCTCTGTCTCTATTGGCTTTTTCTTCTTTTCTTTTGATGAATTCGATGTATTGACGCTTTTTGATTCGTTCAATTTCTTCAATTTCAGCTCTTTTTATTTCTTTTATTTCTTCAAGTGCTTTTCTATTTACCCTTTCTTTCAAGTGGTCAAGACCATACGATAAAAATCTTTCCGAAGAGTACATATGAAAATCAACTTTCGCTTCTTTTTTCATTTCCTCTACCAACTCTTGTCGAGGTCCCATATTACGACCATCTTTTATTTTCCACCACCAATCTTTTTTACGTTCGTCAGTTATTAAAATAATTGGCTTTTTTTCTTTTTTCCCTTTTGCAATTATTTGTTTCCAAAGAACTAAGTCTCCAAATTTCCGATTTCCTTGTTTAGTTTTTTCATCCTCAAATCCCGGTGGTATTTTTTTCTCATATCTTTTCTCGCCTTCATCATATATTTTTTGCAGTTCCTCTTGAGAAAATTCAGGTGTGATTTTATTTTCGAATATTGATGTTAAATCCGAATATATTGTATCGTCTTGAAGAAAATCACAATATTTTTTAATGCTTTTTTCCACCTCAGAATTAACGTCTTTAAATACTTTTTTTAATGACGAATGAAGTTTATTTGATAAAAATGGTGGTTTGCTAGTAGATTGTAAATCACTTTCTATTTGTCCTATTTTTGAAATGAATTCTTTGTAAGCTTTTTCTTGGTCAGCTATAACCTCATAACGATTTCTATTGTACTCCAATGCAGATTGGTGAGGTAAACATATTTGCGAAGAGAATTTTTTAACTAAATCAAGTAAAGCTTTTCTCGTATCATTAGAATAACGATATAAGTTCAAAAGTACATTTGCATCAAAGCATATAATTCCATTGTCCCATAATTTTTTTATTTCTGCATCACTTTTCTTGCTATAGCCAGGAAATATATCTTTCATTTTTTGAGGTTTGTTTTAAATTAAGCACAACTTAATAGCGTTTTATCAGTTGTTTTCTTTCAATAGCTAAAGATAGTCGTAAAAAATTAATTGTCAACCCATCAGTCGATTAATTGACGAGTAGAAAATCGCTGATAAAACGGAGTTGGACTATGCCGCGCTATGGGTAAACTATAGGACCGATTTGATTTGGATGGATATTCCCTTCATTTTTGGAGTGGTAAAATGAAGGAATAAAATGATTTCGATATGTAATAAAAAGCTCTTCATATAAATTCATTTGTAACAAGACATATTTATCCCATTACACTTTTTTTAGCGTTTGTAGATCATTACAATAAGTAAAAGAACGTTCAATGAAATCAAGAGCCTCATGTAGGTGAGGCAATGATTTTGTGTTTTGCCCTCATTCTTCCTTTTTTGCATTTTTTGCATGCAGTCATGTCCTTATTGAGAGTAAAACTGACAACTTCCAATGCGTTTAAGCCTTCCAACATAGGAAGAAACACCGCTTTGTTTAATATTTCAACACATTTATCTAAGTTTTCTTTTAAGAACCGTAAGGACATAAATCCAAAGTAGCGTATTTTTCTAAAACCTGAAGGAAGAATATGCTGTAGAAAACGCCTGATAAACTCTTCTTCTGGAAGGGACATTGTTTTTCTTAAACCAGCATTTTTATAGTCTTTATATCCAAAGATAACTTTACCATCAGTGTGCTTTAAAATACGTTGATTAGAAATCGCCACTCTATGGGTATAATTACCTAAATAATTAATCAAATTGTCAGGCTTTGCAAAAGGTTTTTTGGCATAAACTACCCACTTTTTCTTGTACCATATTCCTTTCAATGTCTCAACATCTTTTATGTCATTGGTTAATTTAATCTCACCTTTTTGAATGGCTTTCTCGAAGTGTTTAAAAAGAATACCTCTAAAAATAGCACTCAAAACTTTAACAGGGAGAAAAAACTTTTCATGAGCAGGTATCCATTCTCTGCCATCTTCAGAAAGCCCGCCCCCTGGAACGATCATATGAATATGTGGATGGTAAACTAATGTTTGACCCCAAGTATGGAGTATTGCAACACCTCCTGCTTTTGCTCCAAGATAATTTATGTTTTCGGCAGTTTGCATTATTGTTTCATTGGCAGCCTTAAAAAGTAAATCATAAGCATCTCTTTGATTAAGATAAAACAAAGTATTTAGGCTATCTGGAACCGTAAACACAAGATGAAAATACTTTACAGGAGGAAGATTTGAAGCTAGTTTATCCACCCATATAGCCTTTTTTGTAAACTGACATTTTGGACAATGCCTATTTCTGCATGAGTTGTAGGCTTGTTCTTTTGTTTCACAGTTATTACACTCTCTCACATG
>NZ_CANNGT010000004.1 GCF_947504225.1 Brumimicrobium ulvae
TCTATTCTTTTTTTTGAAGGGCAAATCTAACTTTGCCTAACGTGCTAAAAACCTATTTGTTACATGATGAAAAAAAATGAAAGTTTTTCAAATAAAAACAAGCTCTGTAAGGTCGATAAAAAAGTCTAGTCTATATATTAAGGTATAAAACTCAAAAAGTCAATTACAGAAAGAAGGTAACTGCCTTCAATGATAAATAACTCAAGTTAATATTAGACATAGTCAAAAAAACCCGTAAACCATTGACTTGCGGAATTAAGAATGAATTATGGTTTATCGCTTAAAAAAATTAATCGTGATCATAGAGTTTAAGTATTAGTTTTTTCAACTCCACCTCTCTTTCCGTTCTTGCCACAAAGTTTTTAGCTTGTAATAGCAATACATCTTTCGTCAAATCACCTTTAAAAGCGGAATCACGCAACTCCAACCCTAAAGCAATAACAAGTTTAAGTAATTCAATGTCCTCCTTGGGTTGATTATTGAAAAGTTGGTAGTCTCTCTGAACGCTAATTGAATCTTCGAACGGCTTGTAGCGCAATTTGACATGAGCAAGTTGTGAAGTCCCAAATCTCGGTCTTTGCTTAACAAAATGATTATCAACCGAAGTTGCTTCTCCTTTTTCTATTTCGAAAACAGCAGTTACATAATGTCCATACCCTAACTCGCCACCATCTTTACTATCATCTGTAAAATCTTCGGGCTTTAGGAGCCTATTTTCATAACCTATTAAACGGTAGTTAGAAACGAGTCTTGGATTAAACTCAACATTTAGTTTTACGTCACTTGCTATGTTAATTAAATTACCTGTATTACTCAAAACATCATCCAAATCTTCTAAGAATTGAATGTAGAAATGATTTCCATCTCCTCTTTTAGCCAAAGTCTCCAATGTACTGCTCTTGTAATTCCCCATACCTACACCCAATGCCGTTAAATAAATTCCTTGACCTCGTTTTTCGGCAATATAGTTCTCTAAATCATCTGGACTATTGATTCCAACGTTAAAATCTCCATCTGTGGCGAGTATTATTCTGTTATTAAAAGCAGGATCAAAATTCAATTCAGCCTGATGGTAAGCTTCTTTTATTCCTCCAATGCCGTTTGTGCTACCTCCGGCCGTTAAACTCGACAGAGCATTTAAAATAACTTTTTTATTCTCACAACTTGTTGACTCAAGAACAACACCGCTTTGTCCCGAATACGTAACGATAGCAACTCGATCATTGGGTTTCAAATCATCTACAAAATTGTAAAGTCCTTCTACGATTAAAGGAAGACGATTACTAGAATTCATAGAACCAGACACATCCAATAGAAAAACAAAATTGTGCGGCTTTCTAATACTATCAATGGGGAATTCTTTTGCTTTCAAATGAATTGTCACAAGTTCGTTAGTATTATTCCAACTGCATTCGGATCTTGAGAGTTCGACATTAAACAATTCACTTTCTGGAACCACTACATTTTTGTATTGAAATGCATTAATCATCTCTTCCAATTTTATCGCATCACGCTGAATGGTCTTGCCCGTTTTTACTGAATACTTCAGATATTCCCAAGCTGCCTGATCAACGTCTAAGCCAAATGTAGCGTTTGGATGATTTAAAGGTGACAAGAACTCATTTTCGTAGATAGGTAGGAACTCATCATAATTGAACGTTTCTGTTCCATGTAAATCAAAGTCTAAAAAACTCCCAGAAACAGAAGCTAAAGATTGAGTCTTGTAGTCCGAAACGCGTTTCATTTGAATCGACTTGGATTCAATGCTAATTACACCACCTGTCACATCTCCGTAATTCGCAGGAATAGATCCATTAAAAACAGTAATTTCACCGATATATGATTTTGGTAATTGAGAGGACCCAAGTATTTTAACCCCATCTACAAAATAGTGATTTGCATTTTCTCTTGCTCCTCGGAAACTCAATGCCGCTTCGTCTTCGTCAAAATACACTCCTCCAAGAGTTGTTGCCATCTTAGTGCTTGATCTTACAGGTGTTTTCGCAATATCCTCTCTGGTGATTATCTGTGATTGTGCGCCATAGTCTGTGTTTATCAAAGGCATGTTATAAGCAACAATCATCACCTCATCAAATTGTTGCATAGATGAATTAGTTGCACCTATAACATTATGAACTGGCTGAATTTTAGTTTGGTTTATCAAATTCATTTCTGACTTACCGTCAATTGAATTCTGAAAATGACTTGCGCTTAGTTGTTGAAGTTTCAAGTTTGAAGAATCTAACCACACGGTGTATTGGAACAACTGATTCACTTGGATAAAAACCTCTTGCTCTTCAACATGATTTTCAAACAAGAATATAATTTTTGCCAAGCCTGATTTCAAATCTTTGAAAAGCACTTTTCCATCCGTTTGCGTGATACCTTCCCTACACAAAGTGTCTTGAAAAACCTCTACTTTCAATCCTTCTATGGGTTGAAAGCTTTGTTTTACTTTGCACTTCAATAATAGGCTCCCTGTTTCTTGGGCATTAATTGTTATTGAACAGAGAAGGATTGTGAATAAAAGAATAAATTTCCCCATAATATTTGTTTTAATGAAGATGTTGCATACGATGAAATTCCATAAATTGTGTTAAACAATATTAAGAAATATGCGCTTAGACTAAAATGTATTTTTTGAAGTTTAGCCAACCAAATGAAGGGATTTAAGGACATGAATAACGAAGGTTCAATTGAATTTAACGGTTATTGTTGTAAGAATTGAAGGGCTTAGCTTGCTAAGTTTATTCTGTTTTGAATTCTTTTGATTAATTTTGTGGATTTACCGATAATAAGTTAATTGACGTCATCATAAAATCAGACTTCTTTTTAAACTTCCTAAAAGGTTTAGGGTCGGAAATATTCTTTATGCTAAGACGTCATTGGCATTAAAACATTTAAGTTGGTATTATTATGATACAATATAAAAAGGTAGCGTTTTATACATTAGGGTGCAAACTAAACTTTTCGGAGACCAGCACTATTGCGCGAAGCTTTGAAGATGCGGGGTATGCAAAAGTAGATTTTGATGATACGCCAGACATTTTTGTAATCAACACATGTTCTGTCACTGAAAATGCAGATAAAAAATGTGTTCAATTAGTAAAAAAAGCAAAAAAAGTCAATCCAGATAGCTACATCGTTATTATCGGTTGTTATGCTCAATTAAAACCTGAAGAGATTGCCAACATCTATGGCGTGAACATGGTTTTGGGTGCCAACGAAAAATTTGACATTGTCAATCATATCGAAAACAGTTTGGACACAGAAGGTGTTACTGTTGAATATGGTAAAATCAAAGAAGTACAAGATTTTAAACCTTCATTTTCTTATGGAGATCGAACAAGGTCATTCTTAAAAATACAAGATGGATGCGATTACTTTTGTACTTTCTGTACAATCCCATTGGCTCGTGGAAAAAGTAGAAACGCAACAATTGCTGAAACGGTTATAGAAGCAAATAAAGTAGCAGCAACAGAAATAAAAGAAATTGTTCTAACTGGAGTTAACATTGGTGACTTTGGTCAAGGTGGAGACGAGAACTTTTTTGAACTTATTAAAGAATTAGATAAGGTTGAGGGAATTGAACGTTTTAGAATTTCTTCCATTGAACCCAACTTGCTCAGCAATGAAATCATCGATTTTTGCTTGAAAGATTCAGCGCACTTTGTTCCTCATTTCCACATTCCTTTACAATCTGGATCTGATGAACTTTTAAAGAAAATGCGTCGTAAATATTTAAGCGCTACTTATACCAATCGTGTTGAGCAAATTAAAAGTATAGCTCCAGACGCTTGTATTGGCGTTGACGTTATTGTTGGTTTCCCTGGAGAAACAGAAGAGGCTTTTATGGAAACATACAACTACTTAAATGAATTGAATATTTCTTATTTGCATGTTTTCACCTATTCTGAAAGAGCAAATACAACTGCCAACAAAATGGGAGATGTGGTTCCAATGCATGTCAGAAAAGAAAGAAGTAAAATGCTGCGTATTTTATCAGAGAAAAAGAAACGCGCTTTTTATGAGTCTCAGGTGGGTAAAACTGGAACTGTGCTTTGGGAAAGTCAGAACGATAAAGGATACATAAATGGTTTTACTGAAAACTACATAAAAGTTAAACATCCATACGATGAAAGTCTGGAGAACAAACTTCAAACAGTGAAGTATTTATCTATTGACAAAGATGGGTTGATGTTTGCTGAATTGGTTGAGGAGCAAGTGGTGGTATAAGTTATATTTAAACGCCACCCTTCTTTTAACTGCAATCTTTCGCTTGCTCGAGTGTGTTCAGAAAAGTGTGTAATTTGAAGGTTTAATAAACGTTAAGGCAACTCATAAAGCTTGCTCTGCGTTGTCTTTTTAAACAACTAAATAAATACTACTCATGAAACGTTTACTCATTTTATTATCAATTGCTTTTATTACCTCCCTAGCTTGGAGCCAATCAAATCCCAATCGGTGGATTCACAGTTATATTAAATTAAAAACCCATTGGGATCCTGCGCAGACATCAATTGAGGTCAGAACATGTATCAGGCAAGAAACAGTTCCTACAATGACTGCTCCAGGAGAGGGCTATTATCAAACTTTTGTAGACCCTGCGAATGTAACTTATTCCTTATCAATCAATGGTAGTTCTGTACCTTTTAGTGGAGCGGCTATTGAAACCAACTTTAATTTGGGGTCAACTGTTGCTGTGACATTGTTGGCTCAGGTGGCTGGTTTTCCAGACTATCAATTTGACGCAGACATTTTTATTGATCCAATAAATCCAACTATTACTTACACTACGATTCCTGACGCCTCAGTGTTCAATCTACCTGCTTCACTACTTAAGAACAACTAAAGGAGATACTGGAGGGTGCGATGGAAAACTAAATTTGAATATCTCGGGAGGCTATCCTTTTTCAGGATCAAATCCTTATACTATTCATTATGAAGATGTGCCAAACTACCACTTAGATTCTCTCGATAATTTGTGTGCCGATAGTACAGTCGCATACAAGTGGGGCGACGATTTCTGGGGATGCAAAGGCAACTTCTGCGACTCTAATATATCAACAAACTGTACATCTGGAACCGCCTTCTGTAACAATGATGGATTTTTTTGTGACGAAATCACAATAGAAAGTAGAAGCTGCAATCTCAATGATTTTTCAGGAGGAATAATCTGTGAAGGAATGATCGTCGACTTTGAATTGGTCGCGGTACCAGGATCAAACACTTATTCATACTCTTATGCAGGATCTGGAAACTTTTCAGATGTAATGAATCCGTCTCATATTTCGACAACAGTCGCTTCCGTTCCTCCTTATTATTCTGCAACAGTAACCCACCTAGACGGGAGTATTTTTGAATGCAACAGCCCTACAATGGTTGAGTCTGGTAGTCCTTACTTGTTTTTAAACAGCGATTCATTAACAGTATGTCTTGGTGACACTATAATATTTGAAGCAGGAGCTAATTGGTTTGTTGGTCCAACTGATAATTACACCTACTCACTTTATGGCAATCAATATAATAATAATGGTTTTGAAAGTATAATCATTGCAACAGACTCTATAGGTATTTTTAACCTAGAATTAACCGAAGTAACTTCAAGTAATGGATGTATCATTAACGGCGGCATATCTATTCCTTTCGAAGTTATAAATTGTGATACTTTAGAAAACCCAGTAGCTGAAATTAACTGTCTCAGCTCTAATGTTGTTTGCATGGACAGTTGTATAACTTTCGAAAGCAATAGTGTATATGGTTCAGACCCTACTTTTAACTGGGATTTCGGAAATGGACAATTCAGTACAGCTGAGAACCCAAGTGAATCAATCTGTTATACCGAAAGCGGTTATTACACTGTAGAATTAACCGTAACAGACAATAATGGAGAAGACACTCATTCTTATGCTTTACAAGTTCTAGATTGTAGCACATCTAGTCTCGCAGACAATAAGAAAAGCGTGATAGATTTCAATATTTATCCGAATCCAACAAATTCTGAGTTCACCATTTCAGTTGAAAGTGGTTTGCAGAACGAAACTTATGATGTATTTATTTATGACATTTTAGGCAATAGAATTAAATATAGAATTTACTCTCCATTCGATCAAAAGAAAGTATCCTTCAATTTAAGCAATTACTCCAATGGAATTTATTACGTAGAAGTTCAAAACAAAGAAAATAGCACCATTAAGAAAGTTGTACTAAACAAATAGACTCAACTTCTTTTGAATAAAGTTTATGAAATAGGCCGTTTTAATTAGCGGTCTATTTTTTTTACTATATTCTTACTGCTCTATCGGCCCACCTTGAAACTGTGGTCCTTTCTTTACTTTATTATTAAAGAAGAAGTACTTAAGGTTTAAAGAGAATGTTGCTCCATCGATTAATCCATAAGCGACTAGACTATGGGTACCATAACGGTATTCTGAGGCAACAGCTAAAGTTGGTTTAAAAGGGATTCGAGCGGACATTCCTAGATAAAACGTCCCGCTTTTTTCTGTTCTGTACTCAAATCCTACATCTGCATTCGCATTAAAGTCAAAAAAAGATAACCGTCTACCTTCAAAGATAAACAAGTCCTTCCCGCCTCCGGGATTAATATGAGAACGAATATTCGAAGGATTATAATTAACCGATGCCCCACCACTTACATTCATGTACATTTGTTGTCCTAGTTTAACATAAACGAGAAAATTTAAAGGGATTTCAAAGCTCACATAACCTAAGTTATCGCTCCCAACAAGGTTTGAATCTGGGACTTCGTGATCAGCTCTATAATTTCTACGGTTGTAATTCAATCCTGTTTCTAAGGCCAATAATTCTGTTAACCCAATTCGAACAACACCACCATAAGAATAACCAAACGTTGGTGAAATAGTAGATTCGAAGTTCCCTTCCTTTATGGTAAAAGGTTTATCCCCTACCAGTCCAAATGGGATCAATGGTTTAAACTGTAAACCGAAAAAGTTTTCCGGTTTGGACCTATAGGATTGAGCGTTGGTAAATGTAAGCCCAACCAAAAAAAGGATGAATAAAAGGATATATTTTCTCAAGATTATTCTTGTATTTGCTGCATTTCATTTAGTTTTTCCTCTAAAGTAGGACTTGAACAATACCCCACGACTGCCAGAACCATAACTCCTAAGGAGAAAACTACTAACGACCACCTTAAAATTTTATTGCCAATAATAAAGTTTCTATTTCTTCCTTCTACGGCATAATTGATTTTTTCAACCTTAGAAAAATCCCTGTTGTGTATTCCAAAAAGCGTATAGTTTTTTCCACGTGTTTCCTCAACTGCTCGTTCAAACCAAATCTTTTGCTCTTTGAGGGATTCTTCAAAATCATCCGCACGATTCTTATCGGCAAATCTAAACACAATGTAGTTTGGATCTGAAGGGTGGCGAACGTAATTCACCAATCCTAAATCGACAATATTCTCTACTTTTGTATCCATTCTGTTACATATTCAATGGGTTTACGCTGACCTTTTGGCCAATCTTCTCCTGGATAACCGATATAAAACAATCCTAGACAACGGTCTTTCTCGCCAATATCTAAAAAATCCTTCATATCGTCGGTATACACTAATTTTGGAGTCGACCAAAAACCTCCCAAGCCATACGCTGTTGCTGTTAAATGCATATTTTGAACCGCACAAGCCACTGCTGCAATCTCTTCGATTTCTGGAATTTTTTCAGAAGCTTGTCTTTCCATGCAAATAGCGATTACCGCTGATGCTTTAGCAGGACGAGTCGTGTTTCTTGCCAATTTGATTTCATGCACCTCTTCTGCTGGTGTATATTTGATATACAAATCTCGCATGAATTCACCTAAGCGGGTTTTCCCTTCATCCATAAAAACTTTAAATCTCCATGGCTGAGTCATTCCGTGCGTAGGGGCCCAAATTGCATTGTTTAACAACAACTCTATTTGCTCTTTGTGCACTTTACGATCACTAAAAAACTCAGGATAAATTGTTCTTCGGTCTCTGATGAGCTCGTTCACCTCGCTTAAATTGTATTTCATTTTCTTCTCTTTTTAACTGGTACAAAGATATTAGGAATATTGTGAGTATAAAACAAAAGGTGAATTCTATTTTATCCAACAATCTGAATAAACAACTCGGTTGAAAAAGCGGTAAATTCATCCTCTAAACACTTAAAACACTTTCTTGATCACCTCCTCCTTATCAAAAGGAGCGGTAAAATCTAACAGTATTTTATTTTTAGAATCAATTGCTACTACTCTATTGCAATATTCGAAACACAATTCTAAATCATGGGAGGAAATAAAAACGAGCTGTTCATTTTTAGTAGCGATTTCCTTTAGCAATTGAAGTACTTTTCTGCGGTTGTTGTAATCAAGAAAGGCAGTAGGTTCATCCAAAATCATGATGTCAGTCTCTTGGGCAAGCGCTTTACCAATCATGGCAACTTGACGTTCTCCATCACTTAAAAGCAAAGTGTTTTTACTTACAAAAGAATCTAGACCTAATTGTGATATCACCCTTTTTACGACAGCATGATCTTTCTCCGTTAACTGATTCAACATATTGGTATAAGGAGCTCTTCCCATAGCGATCAAATCATAAACATTAAGGTGGTCTACCCCATTAAATTTTGAAGGAACAAAGCTCATTACTTTCACTTTATCTTCGCGGGTGATGCTGTTCCAATTAACGTTCTTATGATAAATTTCACCGCTTATAATTTTCTGTTCAGATAAAATGGAATTGAATAATGTTGTTTTTCCTGAACCGTTTGGTCCAATTACAGCAACAAAATCTCCCGGTTGAAAACTTAAATCTTCAGTAGTAAAAAGAACTCTTGAAGGCTTCCGCTTTCCACCTTTAAATCCGATATGTAAACCTTCAAACTTCAGCATTAGAATTTTCGCATTATTATCCACATGACTACTGGTGCACCGATTAAAGCGGTAAGTGCGTTCAAAGGCAAATTAAGGTAAGGCATCAACAATTGCATTGCGATGTCACAAATAACAATAAGTAAAGCCCCACCCAAAACACTTCCAATCATCAAATGATAATGGTTGGTCGTTTTATAAATCAGCTTCACCATATTTGGAACCACTAAACCAACAAAAGCTATAGGCCCACAAAACGCTGTAATTACTCCAGTGAGAATTGCTGTTGCAAGTACAATTAGAACCCTTACTTTCTTCACATTGATTCCCAGTAGAGAAGCGCTTTTATCTCCAAGCAATAATAAATTAAGGGGTTTAACCAATAACATGGAGAGCGCAATTCCCAAGAGTACAACAAAACTCAAAGTACTCAATTGATTATATTCAACACCTTGCAAAGACCCAAAACTCCACAGCATAAAAGCTTTTAGGTTGTTGGGATCAGCATAAGCCTGAACGACATTCACCAATGCCCCTGTAAAACTTCCAAACATTATTCCTATGAGCAATAAAGAGACTTTATTTTTAACGTACAAAGAACTGAACAAGATAAATACCCCAGCACCAAACGCTCCAACCATTGCTGAAGTCACCAAGCCGACGTCGCTTCCAACAATATGGAAAGATGACATTGTACTCAAAGCGACCAGTAAAGAGGCACCTGAATTGATTCCTAACACGTATGGCCCAGCCAGCGGATTTTGGAATAAGGTCTGCATTAAAAGTCCTGATATCGACAAGGCTGCTCCCGCCAGCACTGCTGTAATCACACGTGGAAATCGAAATATACGTACCGTAACTTCATGGGTAGATGTTGCATCATAATTAAACAAACCGTTAAACAAGTCTTTTAAAGACACTGTATAACTTCCCAAGGTTAAATCATACAAAACCAACAGTAGAAGCGCTAAAAATAATAAGCTACTTGTTTTCCAATATGTTTTATTGACTGTCTGCATCGCAGGGCAAAGTTATCAAGCCCAAGCAAAAAAACCTTAGTTTGATAAATTATATTTTAAAATGACGAAAGCTTGTGAGTCAATAGCGGTTTAAAAACACCTTAAACGATCTGTTTCTTCAACTACTCGTCAGTCACAAGAGAATAGTAATTTAAGGTTCTATCCTCAAACAATAAAGGGTGAAATATCTTCCCTAGATCTTCCAACACCTTGTGCGGTTCTATTGGTGAGTTTTCCCAAAAGCAATTGGTTTTTTGGGTATAAGAATAAATTTTACCCGTTTTAACGGCCTTCATCAATTTAAACTTTTCACTTTGATTGAGCAGCTCAGTTTTTGTTGAAGCACTCGGATTCAACCACACTTCAGTGTCTTTATTGTCGGTTATCAATCTTTCAAGCGACAACATTAAACTCCCTGTACCACTAGTTTCAGAATAAATATAATTGATGTTGGCATCTTTAAACAGTTGAGCCATATAACTATCACCAGCTGGTACATTAAAAACATCTCCATAATAAGTTCCAGAAAAAGCACTAGCCCCTTTTTCTTCTTGACTTAACTTTTCCTGAATATCAAAATACTGTTTTTTGATTTCATCATAAATTGAATTGGCCTCCTGTTCTTTCTGAAACAAAACTCCAAACACCTTGATCCATTCTGCCCTTCCTAAAGGATGAGTTTCTTTCCATTCGTAGATAAGAAAAGTCTTTAAGTTCGCTTGCTCTAACTTACTTAGAATTGGAGCATGTAAGTTGAATCCAGAGTAAAGAACCACATCTGGGTTTGCCGACATAAAAGACTCGGCATCTGCAGATCCCATATCACCAACCTCAACAACATTAGCTTGACTCATCGGATGACAGAGGTATTTAAACCCAGACACCCCGCATATTTTATCGTCTACTGCTAATTTTCTCATCATTCCAATTTGAGTTGTCGACATAGCAACTACACGTTCAATATTGTGGGTGAATGAATTATACAAACCCTGCTCTTCTTTACCGATTTTATAATTTTGAATGACCTCCTTTGTTGTAGGATCCAGAATTAGTATTTCAGTAAAATTATTGTGATAAACAATTTGAAACGCTTCAGCAAATTCATTTTCCAAGGTGTCTTTACTGATGAGACTACCCACTTCTGCGAACTCTTTTTTGGTTTCTGCCTTACATGAAGATAGTCCGACAAACAATAACACCCCATAAAACAAGGTGAATAGAGAAGATTTTTTATTCATATTTATAACAATTAGTGAGCGTTGTTTCTCCTTAGAGGAATGCAACAAATTTAAAAAGGTTTAGATGTGCTTGGACAATAAAAAATGTAAAAAGTCATAAAATAACTGAAAAAGAACTATTTTAGTACCGAACTTTTAACATTAAAATTTATGAAACACAATCTACTTAACATTACGGTAGCAGCACTATCAACACTATTTTCACTTGGTGCAGTAACAGGACAAACAACAATACTGGAACAAGACGGAGCCAATAATGAATTTGTCGTTGAGAACTGGACAACTAACGATCCGTTCTCGATAGTTGGTACAGACAAAGTAAATATCCAGACCAATGACGAAGGGATTCTTAGTATTTCGAACACATCAGCTTATACAAACATAAAAGTAGAGCTTCATTTTTCTCAGCCCAATTCGATTTCATTCAATATGGACATTAGCGGACCAAACGGTAATGAAGCAATGAATAGTATTATTTCAGATGCAACAGGAACACCTAACAAGGCGGTGGTTTCGTTTAATAATGCAACAGGTTTGGTTTTAGACGAAATGAAAATCAGTAATCCGTCAATGACAATGGGGATTATTTATTTGAAGATCACCGGTGAATTAGATGGAACAAATGCTATTGCAACAGAAGATTTTGATCTCTTCATGGTAAAAGTAAACCCTGAAAGCTTATTGATCCATACAGAGACAGAAGGGCAATTGAGCATCTACAACGATGCTGGGCAATTGACTTCCTCTCATCAAATATCCAAGGGTGAAAATACAATTGCGAATGCAAGTAAAGGGATTTCTTTCTTGGTATTTACCAACGCTAACAAAGAAGTACTGAGCAGAAAGAAAATCATGAGATAAGTAATTATTGTACTCATATATCATTAAAAAAAAGGATGTCTCTTAAAATCAAGGGCGTCCTTTTTTTTTAGTTTTAATGATTTGTTTGTAATATCCAAAAATCCCCCTAATTTTGTACTACGTTTTAGAAGGTATGTGAAAATCATACGAAAGGAATCTTGTGAGAATCAAGAACTGTATCTGCAGCTGTATGCTTTATAAGTTCTTTTCTATAAGCCACTGACCCGTCACCTGATGGTTGGGAAGGCAGAAAAGAATAAAAAAGTAAGTCAGAAGACTTGTCTAAAACATGTTTAAGGAGACTTCAGAATAAAGTCGGACTTATCACCATACGGCATAAAAAAAATGCAGTATCGATATTTCTAATCTTTAAGGCTTTTTCAGCCTATTTGATGTCTTCATTTTATTAATTGTTTAATTCATTTAAAACCTTTAAAAATGAAGAAATTTTACTTTTTAGCAAGTGCGCTACTTGCTGTTACAACTCTAAAAGCGCAAACAACTGTTGATTTTGAAGATTTAACCCTCCCTTCTGCAGAGTCTTACTACAATGGTAGTGATGAAGCAGGTGAATTTACATCAGGTGGTGTTACCTTCGGAAATGCATACAATACCGAATGGAGTTCTTGGAGCGGATTTTCATATTCCAACATTACAGACAATACAACCACTGGTTTTGGTAACCAATACAGCGCTATTCCTGGAGTTGGTGCAAATAGTTCTGAGAATTATGCTGTTTATACAAATGGTGACACCCTTTATTTACCGGGTACTCACGCCGACCTAATCAGTGTACAGTTGTCAAATACTACTTACGTCTATTTCTCAATGAAAGATGGTGATCAATTTGCAAAACAATTCGGAAGCCCAAATGGAGCTGACGGATCTCCTGACGGAACTGAAGGAGAAGACTTTTTCTTCGTTCGTATTTATGGACATGATGGTAGCGATGCGCTAGTAGACTCTGTAGACTTTTATCTAGCTGATTATAGATTTGCAGATAATACAGAAGATTATATTGTTGATGCTTGGACAAATGTAGATCTTTCAACTTTAACAGGTGTAAGCTACTTAACATTTGATTTTCATTCTTCAGATGTTGGAGATTGGGGGATCAACACTCCACTATATTTTGCAATGGATGATTTCATTTACAAAAACACAACGGGTGTAGCACAAGAAGAAGTAACGACTTTTGCAATGTATCCAAATCCAACGCAACAAACATTAAACATCAAAGGAGACACTGGTTCTTATGCCATCTGCAATGTGAATGGTGAAATCGTAATAGATTTTGAGGTAAATGAACTGACTTCAATAGATGTATCTGGGTTAGGAATAGGTATTTACTTAGTAAAGAATATTTCAGAACCAACAAGCGCACCTAAAAAACTAATCATTCAATAATAAGTGTTTTGTTGAAAAAAGGAACAAATAGCAGTTTTAAACATGTCGGCCTATCCTTCATGCTGCTTTTTGTTCCTTTATTTATTTGGAGTCAGCAAGACACAACATTATTTGAAGAAGTGACCATCAAAGGAAATCACCTAAAGGTAGACCAACACACAACATTGTCTGAAAAAGACATTCAACAACTGGCACCACATGATTTAGGTACTTTGTTACAATATGTAAACGGAGTAACCATTAAAAACTATGGTGGAATCGGTGGAATGAAAACGCTTTCTCATCGTGGGTTAGGAGGTGAACACACCCAGCTTGTGATCGACGGAATTCCTCTCAACGACCCTCAAAATGGTCAAAGTAACCTTGGGAATATTCAACCCAACAATCTCCAAGAAGTTAAAGTCAGCCATCAAAATGCAAATGCGCTGGTTCCAGTTTCTAGTTTAATTAAAGGCAGCGCAATTCACTTAAAGACTTTCGACCAAAAGTTCTCTCCACATTTACTTTCCATACGCAGTAGTGTAATCCTAGGTAGTTTTGGTCAAAAAGAAGCCTTTATTGCGCTCAAAAATGGAGGTCAAAAATCTTTTTTAAGTTTAACTGGAAGTTTACGGACCTACGAAGGGAATTACCCTTATCAACTCAATTACGGGAATGAACTAAAAACGACTTATAGAAGAAATAACAGTTTAAATGATTATCACTTCTCCTTTGGAGGAGGTTATAAATGGCGCCATAACTCAACTCACCATGTTCTAAAATTATCAGCCAAAACCAGTGGAATAGATCAAGAACTACCAGGTGCTGTTATTTATTATAACGACATGGCACAGGAAAGCCTGAAAACCAACAATTCAAGCGCAGGAATAAATTACAGTTTGCTTTCAAAAAAATTCAGTTTAAAAGCATTTGGACAATACGCCCATCGTTTTTTACACTATCATGACCCTACCTTTTTAAATGAGGAAGGATTTATTGACAACCAATACACTACCCACTCCACTATTGGAGGAATACATCTTCGTTATCAGTTCAAAGACTTCATTTTTCATGCAGGAAATGATATGGCTTACGATGTTCTCATGAGTTCACGCGACTTAGGGAATCCGACACGTCTCACTAATACAGCCATGTTAAAATTGAAGTATCAAATGAAATACCTATCTGCAGAAGTGAGTGTTTTTAACCAATCTTTCCTCGACAAAAACAGTATTCAAGACCACCGCAATGATTACCATAAGTTCCATCCGCAACTGGCGCTTTTTACATCTGACAAACTTTTTTCAAACTTACAGTTGTTTGCCTGGTTTAAACCTTCTTCTCGTGCCCCTTCTTTTAATGAATTGTATTATTCACAAGTAGGCAACAAGGCGCTTTCTCCTGAAGAGTCTTCTCAAATAGACCTCGGATTCAAATACTATAAAACCATCAAAAGATTCGATGTTCAAGTGAACGGAAATTTATTCAAAAATGAAGTAAAGAATAAGATATTGGCGCTTCCAACTCAAAACCTCTTTGTTTGGTCAATTCAAAACATTGGTAAGGTCGATATTCTTGGTGGAGATCTTCATTTAGCAACACAGTTCAACATCAATAAAGAATGGAATATCAACCTTCAAGTTGGAGCAAGTTATCAAAAAGCAATTGATATAAGTGATGAGAACGCCCCTACTTACAAACATCAAATTGCTTATACTCCATCACTAACGGGTAATGCAACTTTCAGCGCTACTTACAAAAAAATAGGATTACATCTTGCTGGATTATTCATTGGCGAAAGGTACAGTTTGAATGAAAACATTCAGAGTAACCGATTAGATCCTTACATCACTTTTGATGTTTCTGCCAACTATTCATTTAACATTCAACAGAAACACAGTTTAAAACTGCATGCAGGAATTAAAAATGTTGGAAATTCAGCATATAGCTTTATCCGTTACTATGTAATGCCGGGTAGAAATTACTTTATAAAATTAAGTTATGAATTCAATTAAATACATCCTTGTCGCTTTGGTATTCCTTACTGCTTGTAAAAAAGAAGAAGCAGAACCTCTTCCAGAAGGCGGATATTCGAAGGGAATACTGGTTCTGAATGAAGGACTATTTCAACTCAACAACAGTTCGCTTTCTTGGATTGATTTAGAAACTGAAGATGTTAGACAAAATTTATTTCTCAACACCAACAATCGTCCTTTAGGGGACACTGGAAATGACATGATCGTCTACGGAAATAAGATCTACATCACTGTTACCGGTTCAAGCACTGTTGAAATCCTTGATAAAAGTTCTTTAAAAAGCATTAAGCAAATCCCCTTCAACTACAATGGTCAAGCACAAGAACCCAGAAACATTACAACACATCAGGGAAAGGTTTTTGTTTCAAGTTTTGATGGTTATGTAAGTGCGATTGATACCTCATCATTACAAATTACCAAGCGCATAAAAGTAGGAAGGAATCCAGAAGGGGTTTGTATTTCTAACAATTCACTTTTTGTGGCCAACTCTGGTGGATTAGACAATGGAAATCCTGACACAACGGTATTTGAAATTGACTTAAGTAGCTTAGTAGTCGTGGATACCTTTGTTGTTGGAGCTAATCCAGGTTCAATTTGTGCTGATGATTACAACAATGTTTACGTTGTTAAACGTGGAGATTACGGAGCCAATCCTTCAGAAGTCGTAAGGATAAACACAGTAGATAAGTCGGTAGTCAACTTGGGTATTCCTGCAACGAGTTTAACGATGATTGACCATCAATTGTACATCAGTCACTACGATTATAACACAAGTTCTTCAGCAGTGGCGATTTACAATTGCTCAGATCAAACCATGCAGAATCCGAGCTTTATCAACAACCAAGACATTAGCACACTGTATGGTGTAAGCCCATATCAATCAAACCAACTTATTTGCTTTGATGCGATGAACTTTACCAACAGTGGTTATTTAAGGTTTTATAATTCATCAGGACAATTAACAAATAGTATCAATGTGGGCTTAAACCCAAATTCAATTATACATTATGAATAAAATATTTACATTTCTTTTAGTAGGAACGAGTTCTCTGACCATGGCGCAATCATACGCCCCATCGGCAGACCAAGCAGGGACAACAGCGATCAAGGCAGACAGTTCTATTTTCGTATCGTGGGCAACAGGCGTTGAAGTAAACAGAGGTTATATTAACATCAGTGACACCAATGCCGTAGCAGGAGGATCCAATAGAGCCAGTGCTGGAGAACCCCAAAACGCCATTGGACCATCCAATAATGCGATTGTTTCTTTAGGTGATTTAGGAGAGGCTATTTTAACATTTGACACTCCGATTACCAATGGAGATGGGCCTGATTTTGCGGTATTCGAAAATGGTTTCTCCCACACTTTCTTAGAGTTGGCACATGTTGAAGTTAGTTCTGACGGAATCCATTTCGTGCGTTTTCCTTCGCATTCAGAAACACAAACCGACACACCAATTGGTGGATTTGGAGCTGTTGACGCAAGTTATTTATATAATTTAGCGGGGAAATACAAAAGTGGTTTTGGAACTCCATTTGACTTAGAAGAATTGAAAAACGAGCAAGGACTTAATGTTAATCAAATCACTCATGTGAAAATTATTGATGTAGTTGGTTCACTTGGGAGCGAAGGCACAAAAGATGCTCAAAACAACATGATTAATGACCCTTTCCCTACTCCTTTTGCTTCAGGGGGATTCGATTTAGACGCCGTAGGTGTTATTCATGAATACGAAGATAGTGGTGAAACTACAGGCCTGAGCACTAATCAACATGAATTGTCTCTTCATATTTTCCCAAACCCAAGTACAGGAATCGTTAATATAAGAACAAATGGGGTTGGTGAGAAAAACATTCTTATCAGTAATAGTTTAGGTCAGAAAGTAAAGACAATTTCAGACGTTCAACCAAATGAAGTCATTCAAGTAGAATTACCAAAAGGAATTTACTTTATCCACATTGAAACACAATCAAAATTAGAGAGTCGAAAAGTGGTTGTTCGATAATTAACACAGTTAATTAAATTATACTACAAAAAAGCGTCATTCTTTAATGGCGCTTTTTTTGTCTTTAAATGTAACTTTTACGAATAAATACCGTTATTTTATACTGTAATCCGTTATTGATCTTTTTACAAACAAAACATGAATAAACTCTATACTTTAACATTCCTAATCCTCTTTCTCCCTTTCATCAATTTCGCACAAGTAGAGGATGAATCTTGTATGCAACCGAAAAAGAAAACTTTAAAGCTAATTGAAAAAGCCAAGGAACTAGAGCCTAGAGAAGCATCTGTTCTATTTAACGACGCCATTGACGCAGAACCAGACAATGCTACTCCATATTTTGAATTTGGAACCTATGCTTACAACAAAGCAATGGACATGTACAATCGAAATCCAGATCCAAAACAAGGAGACAATTATATGCGTGTGGCAGAAAAGCTTTTTATTCAAACCATTGATCGATGCACCGATTTTCATTCCGACTGTTATTATTACTTAGGAATTATCAACTATAGTTTTGGGAAGGAAAATGAAGCGATGCGTTACTTCAAAGAGTTTCAACAATACAATCATTCAGAAATGAACAAGTTTGCGCATGACCATGAAAAACGATTACAGGATGTAGCGGAGGTTATTGCTAAATACGAAGAAGAACAGTCTTTTTATGAGAAAGAGGTTCCATTCTCTCCCAACAAAGTGAAAAATGTTAGTACTTCCAACAACGAGTATTTCCCTATGATTTCTCCTGATAACGAATTGATGTTTTACACCCGAATGGTAGACAGGACAGCCAAAGGAGATATCGTTTCCAATATTCGAGAAGAATTTACTTGGTCGAAACGCAAAGACATGAACAGTTTATTTGATGGTGGAAGACCTTTAGAAGCTCCCTTTAACGATGGGTATTTTGACAGCTACGGTGCTGCAACTCTATCTGTTGACAATAAGGAAATGATCATTTGCGCTTGTCGTGACGAACGCGTTAGGGGACAAATGTACAGAAACTGTGATTTATATGTTACCTATTATGAAAGAACGGGTGAAGGAGGGAATGACTACATCTGGTCGGAATTGAAAAACCTCGGTGATGGCATCAATACCAATGACGGTTGGGAAGGTCAACCTTCGATGTCTGCAGATGGAAATACTTTGTACTTTGCTGCCAATCGTCCAACAACACAAAACGATGATATTTTCTATTCAGAACGTTTGCCTGATGGCACTTGGGGGCCAGCTCAACCTTTTCATGAAATTAACACACGCGGAAAAGACAAAAGTCCTTTCTTCCATCAAGACAGTGAAACCTTTTATTTCATATCAAGTGTATCTGACAATAGAAAAGGTTTAGGGGGAACAGATATATTTTACATGCGTAAAAACGAAGATGGGACTTGGTCTAAACCTAAAAACATTGGATATCCAATCAATACAGAAGAAGATGAAATAGGTTTGTTTGTTTCGATAGATGGAAAAGAAGCTTTCTTTTCTTCACGTCAAAAAGGAGTGTGGGACATTTATTCATTTGAATTGTATGAAGAAGCACGTCCAAAAGCAGTGGTTGTAGTAAAAGGGGAATTAACTGCCGACAATAACGAACCTATTGAGGATGTAGAAATAGAAATCTCTTATTCTAATTCAGATAAAGTTGACAAAATTAAGGTGAACGGAAACGATGGAAAGTATGCTGCAGTTGTTAAAGCCGAAGATCAAGAAGATGTCATGATCAATGTAAAAAAGGAAGGACATGCATTCGATTCTAAAATCATCACCAAAGAAGAATTGGCACAAGGTAAAACCATCAGGTCACAAAACATGGAATTGAGAGAAATCAAAGTTGGGGAACCTTACACCATTAACGACATTCTTTACAACACTGCTTCAGACGAACTTTCAGAACGTGCGAAATTCATTTTAAAACAGTTTGGACGTTTCCTTAAAGAAAATGAAAGCATCAGTGTTATGATTCAAGGTCACACCGATAATGAAGGAAATGCTCAGAGCAACCTTGAACTTTCAGAACGAAGAGCTCAAGGTGTTAAGCAGTTCCTTATTGAATACGGAGTCCCAAAAAACAGACTTGAAGCCAAAGGGTATGGTCAAGAACAGCCAAAGGTTCCAAACACAAGTGCGGAAAACAAGCGGAAAAATCGTAGAACAGATTTTGTAATTCAAAAAATGTAAGCTTACGGCTTAAGGTTTAACATTCTTAAGTCTGAACCCGTAAGTTCTGCATGAATTTCCAAATCAAAACTCTCTACCACAGCGAAAAGGTGGTCAAATATATCTGCCATTACCACTTCGTATTCTGCCCAAACTTTGGTTTTGGAGAAACAATACAATTCTATTGGCAAACCTTTAGAGTTCGGTTGTAACTGTCTTACCATTAAAGACATTTCTTGATTCAGTTCATTATTATTTTTGAGGTAATACTGTACATAATTTCTGAACAAACCTACGTTTGTTGGACGACGTGCGTTTAACTGATATTCGTCTACCAAGCCATGGGCTTTATTGTACTGCTCAACTTCCTTCTGTTGTTCTACAATAAAATCGGATAGCAATTTCACTTTTGACAGTCGATGAATTAATTCGTCATCTGCAAATTTTATAGAATCAATCTTAATGTTAAGCGAACGTTTAATTCTTCTTCCCCCAGAATTAGCCATTCCTCTCCAGTTTTTAAAACTATCTGAAATAAAACTATACGTAGGTATGGTAGTGATGGTCATGTCAAAATTCTGAACCTTAACTGTAGTTAGATTGATTTCGATTACATCTCCATCTGCCCCATACTTTTCCATAGTAACCCAATCACCAATGCGCAACATATCGTTGGCTGAAATTTGGATACTTCCAACAAACCCAAGGATTGTATCTTTAAAAATCAACAATAGAATTGCTGTCATCGCTCCCAAAGAAGTCAAGAAGAACAATGGAGATTGGCCTGTCAATGCCGACAACATAATAATGATAAACACAATTGTTATGATCAACTTCACGGTCTGAATGTAAGCACCGATGGGTTTATCTTTAAAATACGGTTTATCCTCTAGCACAACACGCACAGCATTAAAGAACCTTCGAACACTGATGAGTATGACTAAAATAATAAGGAAGTCATTCAAACGGAGTGAGAGATCTAGTACTTTCGGATAAGAAACAAAAGTAATGGAGAAAAAGTAATCCAAAAAGAAGAGGGGTAAAATATGCGCAATTGATTTAAAGAATTTTTTCTCCACCAAGAGGTCATCAAATTTCGTTTTGCTTCTTAGGGCAATTGTTTTAATAACTGCGAGCAGAATCATCCTGGTAAGATACCATGTTAAAACAAATAAAACAATCAGTGCTCCCAACATGGCAAGCATCCAAAAGAATTTATGATTAACAAAGTCTGGATGAGATAATAATTCCTCAATCGGGGCTGATTTATCGATGGAATAAAATGTTTTAATCCAATTAAAAATTAACTCTTTCATTGTTTTAATTATTTTTAAGCAAAAGTAACAAATCTATGCGTCCTAAAGTACAATTCCACTTATTAAGCCTCGTCACTTTGTTGGTTTTTCCTGCAATTGGTTTGACTTTATTGTGGATTTTTGAAGACATAGATTTACTTTCTGTTTTTGAACTTGAGCATTTTTTCAGTCCCTTGACCCTACTCGGCTTGGAGTTCGGTTTCCTCTATGGTTTCGTTGTTATAGCAGTTTCACAACTGCCCATATTCGAAGAGCTTTCTTTACATCAAGTTAACATGCTAAAGAATTTAAAGCTCAATTGGGCAGACATTATATTCATGTCATTTTGCGCTGGATTTGGAGAAGAAATACTTTTCCGTGCCGGGCTACAGACATGGTTTGGTCCTTGGCTCACTTCATTTATTTTTATCGCTGTTCATGGTTACTTTAGCCCAACATCATTAAAAAAGAACGCCCTCGGAATTCTTCTCTTTCCTTTTATTCTTCTTTTGTCATTCGCCTATGAAATTTTCGGCTTATGGTTTTGCGTAGCAGCACATTTCTCTTATGACTTGTTGATGTTTATGGGAGTCATGAAGGGAAGCAAATAGATTATTTGAGTCGATCCGCAAAAGCTGCTTTGAACCTTTCCAGTTTTGGTCGAACCACTGCAAAGCAATACCCCTGCTCTGGATTATTAAGGTAATAATCCTTATGGTCTTGTTCAGCATCGAAATAACTTGTCAAAGGCGAAATTTCAGTTACCACAGGATTTTCATAAGCTCCAGATTCATCGAGTTTTCTCTTGTACTCTTCAGCTAGTTTTCTTTGCTCTTCATCGTGGTAAAAAATCACAGATCGGTATTGTTCTCCCACATCATTACCTTGGCGGTTTAAGGTTGTAGGATCATGAACAAACCAAAAGACCTCCAGTAGTTCTTCAAAGCTTACTAACGTATCATCATAAACAATTCGAACCACTTCAGCATGTCCAGTTCTTCCCTCACACACTTCTCGGTACGCTGGATTTTTGATGTGACCACCTGCATAACCTGGCCCAACCTCTACTACTCCATTCAATGCGTCAAAGATAGCCTCAACACACCAAAAACATCCTGCTCCAAAAGTTGCTTGTTTTTCTGCCATAATAAGTTATTTCTTTACTCTATTAACAAAGTAAATCAACATTAGTTTAAAATAAAAATGAAGAGCTTATTTATTTTTGGACCTCTTAAGCAAGAAAATAAATGTCATGAACCCTAATAAACATACGACGGAAATTACGAGCCAATTATTGAATACCGATTCAATAGCACCAACTTTCGTTTCAAGTTCTTGTTCACGCATCCCTCCAATACTTATAGCCTCATTATAAGACTGTTCATAACTCATTTTTAGCGCTTTAAACTCCTCGGAAAATCTCTGCTTACTCAACTCTTCTTGAATATCAACTATTTGTTTTAAAACCAAAACATGTTCTTCATGCTTCTTTAAAGAATCGTATATACTACTGATTTGAACCAGCCCATCTTTTTGAAACAATAAGTTGTTCCCTTCTTTTGCCACATCAACTGAAAGCTGGTAATTGGTTAAAGCTGAATCTAACTTTCCAATTCCATAAAAATAATCTCCCAAATTGTAATAACCTTCAGAAATATAAAACAGGTTATTGTCTTTAATTCGATAAGACAAAGCGAGTCGGAAGTACTGCTCTGAACGATCATAATTCTCCGTATAAAACTCAACAATCGCCATATTGGTGTATCCATTAGCAACTGTTTTCATATTCCCAACGGTAAGTCCAACCTCCATGCTGTGGGTATAGCTCTCAATTGCTTTGGGGTAGTTTTGTTGGTCAAGATAAAGTTGCCCCAACAATCCATAAGCATTAGCACTTTTCATAGACAGTTCTAAGTCATAATCTTTAAGGTAAACAAAGTAAACATCAAGATTTTTCTTTGCTTCTTCATATTTTCCTTGCTGAACATATACCCTAGCTAGGTTGTAGAGCGGAACCATTCTGTGTCTAATATCCTCAATATTTTCGACAATTTTAGCGGATTTTTCATAATAGGCTTCTGCTAGATTCACCTTTCCTTGTAGATAAAAAGTATTTCCTAAAATGTTATAACATGAAGAAACCATTGTATCGTTTCTTACTTTACTGTAGTATTTCAGGGCGCTGTTTAGCTTATCGGTAGTTTGTTCAAACAAAGAGTTTTTTTGTAAATAAGGTGCCAATCCCCAATTGGCAAGCGCAATCGCATCTTCTCTATTATTTTTCAATCCTTCTTCTTGAAGGTCTTTTGCATAGTAAAGAATGCTGTCATTATAATGACTCGTCAGCTCACTCGAGAACAAAAAGAACAAAGCGATTTTTTCATCAACAGTGGCGGTCTCATAATCATGTATGTAGCCGTCAATTTCTACTTGGGCTTTAAGTTGTCCAAATGGAATAATTAACAACAGAATAAATAAAGTTTGAATCCTCTTCATCTAAGTAAATTGTAGTGAAAACCAAAAGTATAAAATTTAAGCCTATATCACACAAAATCACCATTAATATCCAATGAAAATCAGATTTTTTTAATCTGGGTTTTCTATTCGTCCGTCTTTGGTTTGCCTTCCAATAACAGTGATTTCTTTACACTTTGAAATGTAGAGATATATCGCTATTTTTGCACCAACAAAAAAGAATAATTATGGCAAATGCACACTTCAAAGTACCCAAAGCGGTAAACGAACCAGTTAATTCGTACGAACCGAATTCGGATGCGGTTAAATCCTTATTAGGAAAATATAAAGAAATGAATGATCAGGAACCAATCGAGGTTCCGATGTATATAGGTAACAAAGAAGTTACTACGTCAAACAAAAGACCTTTAACTTCACCTCACGACCATCAAAAAGTTTTAGGTCACTATAACTACGGTGAAAAAGAGCATGTTGAACAAGCAATTGAAGCAGCTTTAGAAGCAAAAGCTAAATGGGCTAACCTTCCATGGGAAGAAAGAGCAAGTATTTTCTTAAAAGCAGCAGACTTAATCGCTGGTCCTTACCGTGATAAAATCAACGCAGCAACAATGTTAGGTCAATCGAAAAACGTATACCAAACAGAAATTGATGCAGCATGTGAAACGGCCGACTTTTTCCGTTTCAACGTTCAGTACATGTCTGAAATCTATGAAGATCAACCAGAGTCTTCACCAGGCGTATGGAACAGATTAGAGTGGCGTCCATTAGAAGGGTTTGTTTTGGCAATTACTCCATTTAATTTTACAGCAATTGCTGCCAACCTTCCATCTGCTCCGGCAATGTTAGGAAACGTGATTGTTTGGAAACCTGCAGAATCACAAATTTATTCTGCTAATGTTATAATGGAAGTATTTAAAGAAGCTGGAGTTCCTGATGGAGTTATCAACATGGTAACAACAGGAGGAGCAAACATCAGTGATGTTGTTTTCAAGCACAAAGAATTTGCGGGTCTACACTTCACAGGTTCAACAGGAGTTTTCCGTACACTTTGGAAAAACATTTCTAACAACATTGAAAAATACAGATCTTACCCAAGAATCGTAGGGGAAACTGGAGGAAAAGACTTTATCATGGTTCATCCATCAGCTAAAGCCCCTGAAGTTGCTACGGCAATTGCACGTGGCGCATTCGAATTCCAAGGTCAAAAATGTTCTGCTGCTTCTCGTGCATACATTCCAAGTAACTTATGGGAAGATGTTAAAGAAATCGTTATTGAACAAGTTAGTTCTTTCAAAATTGGATCTCCTGAGGACACAACAAACTTTGTTACTGCTGTAATTAATGAGAAAGCATTTGATAGCATCACTGCATATATCGATTACGCAAAAGAAAGTAAAGATGCTGAAATCATTCTTGGTGGTACTTACGACAAATCGGAGGGATACTTTGTTGACCCTACTGTAATTGTAACAAAAGACCCTAAGTTCAAAACAATGGTTGAAGAGATTTTTGGACCTGTAATTACAATTTATGTTTACGACGAAAATAAATTTGATGAGACATTGACTTTATTGGATGAAACTTCTGAGTATGCGTTAACAGGTTCAATTATCAGTCAAGATCGTTATGCAATTAACCATGCATTGCGTAAATTAGAAAATGCTGCTGGAAACTTCTACATCAACGACAAACCAACAGGTGCTGTTGTAGGTCAACAACCATTTGGAGGTGCTCGTGGTTCTGGTACGAACGATAAAGCTGGTGCAAAACTAAACCTATTGCGTTGGGTTTCTGCACGTACAATTAAAGAAACATTTGTTCCACCAACGGATTACAGATACCCGTTCATGGGATAATCAATTGATATTATTTCTTAAAAAAGCCCAGGCAAATTTGTCTGGGCTTTTCTGTTAGAAGAAATTCATCGCCCATTGTCTTATCAACATCATTCGTTTTATAATTCTACACGCTTCAATCGATAAACCTGTCAATATTGCTTATCTTTGTTGTCTATGAAATGGTTAAAAGTATTTAAAAACAAGTATATCCTGACCTTCACAATCTTTGTGTTGTATACTCTGTTTTTAGATGATGTAGATATTTTTAACGTAGTTAGACAAAAAGTCAAGCTCAACAAGCTTGAACAAGAAAAGGTGGACTTGCTAGAAAAGTTTACTGAAACCAAGTTAACCTTAGAACAGTTGGACGATAACGAAGCACTGGAAAGATTTGCTCGAGAACAAAAGTTATTCAAGCGAGACAATGAAGACATTTTTGTGATTGTTCAAGAAGAAGAATAAAATAGAAAAAGACAAAAAGCGCAACATTCGGAAGAACATTGCGCTTTCAACTATTTTGACGCTGAATTAATCCAGTAAATCTTTGTGTACAACCTCTCCATTTTTCAACACTCTTGACCTTGAAAATAGCGCAATATATTCAGATTGAATTGGGTCTCCCATGTGAAAACGAATAAAGTTTACAAACTTATCTTTAAAGTTTCCAGTGCCATCATTAATTGCTTCAAAAGTGTACAAGTCAATATTCTTGTGCATAAACAACTTCAATTGTTCATGATCCTTGAACACATCAATATTAGCCACAATGATTTTCTTTGTTTCCGGTTGTATAGGTTCAGAAATTGGATTTTGGAAAAGAATTAAGTCAGCCGAAGCAATAATCTCCTCACTATTGTCACGGATAAAACATCCTTCCAAAGCGTATTCATTATCGCTATATCCGCACTCCATTCCTGCATCAGATTGAATATACACATCAACGAATTTACTGATGGTCTTTACATCATCAGGTGATGGCATAGCCGTTGTTGAGCATACATTTCCTTTTACAATTCCAATTTTATTCATATCATTTGCTTATGGGAATACTCCTCTTTCCTTATATGTCTGTTGAATTCTTTCCAAAGCTACACAATAAGCTCCTGTTCTCCAGTCCGTATTGTATTTATTTGCACTATTTACCGTTTTTTCGAATGCTTCACCTAACTTTTCATCGATCATTTTTAGAACGGTGTCTATGTTATAGTTTTCACTGCGTTTATTTTGCAACCATTCATAATAACTTCCTGTAACACCCCCCGCATTGCATAAAATGTCGGGCAAAATATCAATACCTCTTTCCAAAAGTATCTTTTCTCCTTCTGTATCAATAGGACCATTTGCTCCTTCAGCGATGAGCATTGCTTTTACTCCAGCTGCATTATCAATGGTAATTTGATTGCTTAGTGCTGCCGGGATTAGAATATCACAATTGATAGAGTAAAATTCTGAATTATCTATTTTTTGAGTATCAGGAAATCCTTTGATTACTCCATTATGATTTCCAACATGGTTATGCAAAGCTTCGGCATCAATTCCTTCTTCATTAAAAATCGTTCCGCTAGCATCTTGCACGGCGATCAACTTAGCACCTAATTCCATCATAAAATGAGAGGCCCAATATCCAACATTTCCAAAGCCTTGAACCGCAAAAGTCTTTCCTTGTAAGTTAACACCTTTTAATTTCGCCCAGTATTTAATCGACGATACAACACCGTACCCCGTTGCGCGATCTCTTCCTTTTAAACCTCCAGAGCCAATCGGTTTTCCGGTTACAACATGCAAGTTTAACATACGTGTTGAAGGCGACTTTGTAGAAGAGAAAGTATCGGCTATCCACGCCATAATTTGTGGGTTGGTATTGACATCAGGTGCTGGAATATCTACGTCAGGTCCAATATTTTCGCCCAACGCATAGGTAAATCTTCGTGTAATGCGTTCAAGTTCACCCATGGAGTACTTTTTAGGGTCTATTGTTACTCCACCTTTCCCTCCACCAAAAGGAAGTCCAGCGAGTGCTGTTTTCCATGTCATCCATATAGCTAAGGCTCTTGCCGTGTCAATATCCACAGCAGGATGAAAACGCAACCCTCCTTTATAAGGTCCTAGTGCATTGTTATGTTGAACTCGGTAACCATTAAAAACTTCAATTGAGCCATCATCCATTTTAACTGGAAAATGTACACTAATTTCGCTGTTGGTAGAAGCAAGGATCTTTCGTATCCCCTTATCTAAATTCATTGTATCAGCAGCATGATTGAATTGTTTCATCACGTTTTCATACATGCTGGGTTTTTTCTTTTTCTCGATTGATTCCATAATCTTGTCAGTAAATAAATTTATCTTTAATCAAGAAACCTGCTTTATTACAACTAGCTTGACTCTCAAATATAAGATTTTGAAAATGCACTAAATAATTTTTTTTAAAGTATTTCCAATTTTCTACTTCCTTACTTTTACTTCTACCAAGCGATTCATAATCAACAAGGTAACACAAAGCAAAAGGTAAACAACTAAAAATCAAAAATATAAAAGAAAGGCTAATACTCTGTCTTATCAGTTTTAGATTCCCAATCTTGAAATGCTACCAAAGCTTCATCCCTAAGAAACTGACTAGTTTTCACACGTCTTTTTTCTATCGGAACATTAATTTCATCATAGATAAAGGAATCATCAAAACCGATGTCAGCAGCATCCTTTTTCGTATTGGCAAAGTAAAGATTATCGAGTCTTGACCAATAAATTGCACCTAAACACATGGGGCAAGGTTCACACGAAGAGTAAATATCACATCCTACCAATTCAAAAGAATTGATGGCTTTACACGCCTTTCTGATCACATTCACTTCTGCATGTGCTGTAGGATCATTGTCAATTGTAACACTATTTGCGCTTTCCGCAATTATTTTTCCATCTTTTACAACTACTGCTCCGAAAGGCCCTCCCCCGTTAGCAACACTTTCCTTTGACAAATCAATTGCCCTTCTCATGTATTCTTTTTGCTTCTCATTCATTTGATTACTTTTTGTATAAATGTATAAAAACTATAGACATTAAAAAACCTCTAACATTAAAAAGTCCCAACATTACTGTCGGGACTTTTTAAAAATCATTCAAAGTATAAAACTAGTTACTAAACATATCTTTTACCCTTTGAAAGAAACCTTTTTCTTTTCCGTCTGGATTCGGTTGAAAGTTTTCACTTTCCCTTAACTTTTCGATAATTTCTTGCTCTTCTTTTGAAAGTTTTTGTGGCGTCCATACATTAATGTGTACAAATTGGTCTCCCATTCCATAGTTTTGGACGCTTGGTAAACCCTTTCCTTTTAAGCGCAACATTTTTCCACTTTGCGTACCTGGCTCAACCTTAATCCTCGCTCTACTTTTAATTGTCGGAACTTCGATGGTTGCCCCTAAAGCAGCATCTGCAAAATTAATGAATGCTTCATAATGCACATTTTGTCCATCACGACGCAATTCTTCATGCTCCAATACTTCAATAACTACAAGAAGGTCTCCAGGGATTCCATCAAATGGTCCAGCGTTTCCTTTTCCACTGACAGAAAGTTGCATTCCATCTTCTACTCCTGAAGGGATATCTAGTTCGATAACTTCTTCTTTACGCTCTAGTCCTTGACTGTCAGCACCAGCAGGTTTTTTATCAATGATTTTACCTGTCCCCTGACAATTAGGACATGTTGAAGCAGTCTGCATTGCCCCTAAAAAAGTTTGGGTAACACGCTGAACACGTCCTGTTCCTTTACACGTTTGGCAATCTTTAAAAGTGACTCCAGTTGCGTTGACCAGCTTGTTTACACGAATTTTTTTCTTCACACCTTCCGCAACCTCGTCAAGTGTCAGTTTAATTTTCACACGCAGATTGGTACCTCTAGCAGATCTTTGACGGGCACCCCCGCCGCCTCTTCTGCCACCTCCAAATCCACCGCCGAAGATGTCACCAAATTGAGAGAATATGTCATCCATATCCATCCCTCCGAATCCGCCTCCTCCAGCTGAACCATCAACACCAGCATGACCAAATTGATCATAGCGTTGTTTTTTCTGCTCATCTGACAAAACTTCATACGCTTCAGCTGCTTCTTTAAATCTCTCTTCAGCTGCTGAATCATCTGGGTTTTTATCCGGGTGATATTTTAACGCGAGTTTACGGTATGCTTTTTTTATTTCAGATGCAGAGGCAGATTTGCTTACACCTAATACTTCATAATAATCTCTTTTTTGACTCATAATATCGTTTATTGACCTACAACGACCTTAGCGTATCGCAGTACTTTGTCATTTAGAAAATATCCTTTCTCCACTACATCCACTACCTTTCCTTTCTGTTCTTTATCTACAGGAATATTGGTGATGGCTTCGTGGTGATCTATATCAAAATCTTCTCCTTTGCTATCCATCGGTTTCAACCCCTTAGCCACAAGAACGCTATTGAACTTATTGTAAATCAATTGGAAACCTTCTTTAATCGCTTCTGCGTCATCAGATGTTTCATTGTTGGAAATAGCACGTTCAAAATCATCAAGAATTGGAAGCATATCTTTAACGATACCTTCACTAGCATTCATAATTAAATCACCTTTTTCCTTAATCGTTCTTTTTCTGAAATTTTCAAAATCAGAATACAAGCGTAAATATTTATCGTTTAAACCCGCAATTTTGTTCTCCAACTGTTCTTCTTTCGACAACTCTGGAGTTTCAGCTTCTTCATTCTGAGTATCTTCAGCTTGCTCAGCTGTATTATTTACTTCTTCAGCCGCAAGATTTTCTTTATCTACAGCTTCTTCTTTATCTCGTTTTCCCATTTTCGTCATTTTTAAAACTACATCCCTTTACGCAAATTCATTGCCATTGTGCAGATCTAGACAATCTGTCATAACTTGATGCAAATAGCCGTAAAAGTGTCAGTTTTACAGGTCAAAAAGCTATGACATAAGTGCTTTTCAAGACCATTAAAAATTTGTATTTTTGAGCTTCAAAATTAAGTCCAATGAAAATATTATTATCTCCTGCCAAATCTTTAGATTATAGCCTTAATATAAAAACGCCAATTACAACACAGGCGCATTTTTTAAACGATGCAAATTATCTTGCCAAAAAGCTTCAAAAAATATCTAAAAAGGAACTGGGAAAACTCATGAAACTTTCAGAAAACTTGAGTGATTTAAATTATTCCCGTTACCAAGATTGGCAAGAACCTGTAACTTTGAACGAGCAAGCTCAACCTGCAGTTACTGTGTTTACTGGAGAAGTTTACAAAGGTCTTGACGCAGCGTCATTTACAGATCAAGACTTTATAAATGCGCAAAAAGACCTTATGATTCTATCGGGATTGTACGGAATATTAAAACCACTCGACTTGATGTATCCATACCGATTAGAAATGGGTACCCGATGGAATGTAACTCCAAAAACGAAAAACTTATATCAATATTGGGGAGCAAAACTCGCTGAGTTCATCAATGACGAAACAAAAAAAGACGAAGTGATTGTGAACTTAGCCTCCAACGAATATTTCAAAGCCGTTGACCAAAAGGTGTTAAAAAACAGGGTTATTACTCCAGTCTTTAAAGATTTAAAAGGAGATCAATTCAAAATCATCATGATGTATGCAAAGCATGCACGTGGCGCAATGGCAAGAGATATTATTCAAAATCAATATCAAAATATCGAAGACTTAAAAGGCTATAATGTTGACGGCTATTCCTATAATGAAGAGATGTCTACAGAGGAAGAGTGGGTTTTTGTGAGGTAGATATTTAATTACGAATTTTGAATTTTTCAATATAAAATCTTCATTTACGCCATGTGATTAGCGGAAAACACATTAAAACCCAATTTTTAATGCCTCGAGATCTTTACCAATAATTAATTTAAGCTCTATTCCCTAGCAAATGGTTTGCGCTGTATTGGAACGCGGATGACACGGATGATTTGGGCTTACCCAGCAGAACTGCAAGCAACGCGGATAATCACGGAATTCTTACGTCATGGATCCTAAACATTGTCATATCTTGAAATTAATAATATACCTGTTTCATAAAACTCTGTTTTAATGGAGGATTGAAGATTAACTCTAAATTTATTGGTAAAGTATCGGATACGCATTTAATATTATTTGAGAGCAATAAAATATATTTTCTAACACAGCTTGAACCCTGATTTCTTTTTTATTTCCCTTCCGTTTGGTTACATTTGCATAAGCATAGGCGTTTTGGACGATAAAGCGCTTCGAAATTGATAAAAACAACAAAAATATGAGTACAACAACAGAAAAATTATCTTCAGCAGACTTAATCAAGATGGAGGAAAAATACGGAGCGCACAACTATCATCCACTGCCAGTTGTTTTGGCAAAAGGAGAAGGAGTTCACGTATGGGATGTTGAAGGAAAACATTATTATGATTTTCTTTCTGCATATTCAGCGGTTAATCAAGGTCACTGTCACCCACATATTATTGGAGCACTAAAAGAGCAAGCAGAAACCTTAACGCTAACATCGCGTGCATTTTACAACGACACTTTAGGACCATTCGAAAAATACGTAACAGAATATTTCGGGTTTGACAAAGTTTTGGCCATGAATTCTGGTGCTGAAGCAGTAGAAACAGCAATCAAGATTTGTAGAAAATACGCCTATGAACGTAAAGGAATTGCAGAAAATCAGGCTAAAATCATCGTTTGTGACGATAATTTCCATGGAAGAACAACCACGATAATTTCTTTTTCGAATGACGAAAACGCGCGTAAGAACTTTGGTCCTTACACCCCTGGTTTTATCAAAATACCATACAACGATACTGAGGCATTAAAAAAAGCATTGCAAGAAGAAAATGTTGCAGGATTCTTAGTAGAACCCATTCAAGGTGAAGCAGGAGTTTTTGTTCCAGACGAAGGGTATTTGACAAAAGTACGTGAACTATGTTCTGAAGCAGGAGTACTTTTCATCGCCGACGAAGTTCAAACAGGAATCGCACGTACTGGTCAAATTTTGGCTTGCGACCATGAAAATGTTAAACCTGACATTTTAATTCTTGGGAAAGCAATTTCTGGTGGAGTTTATCCAGTTTCGGCTGTTTTAGCAGACGACGAGGTAATGGGGGTGATCCAACCAGGCCAACACGGATCTACGTTTGGAGGAAACCCAATGGCAGCAAAAGTTGCAGTGGCAGCTTTAGAGGTTGTTGAAAATGAAAAACTTGCTGAAAACGCTGAGAAAATGGGGCAATTGTTCCGTAAGGAAATGAACCGAATAATTGACAACACAGACTTGGTTACAAAAGTACGTGGAAAAGGTTTATTGAATGCAATTTTAATCAATGATACTCCAGAAAGCACAACTGCCTGGGATTTATGCATGGCCATGAAAGAAAATGGATTAATCGCTAAACCAACACATGGAAACATTATTCGTTTTGCACCACCATTGGTAATGAATGAAGAGCAAATGATGGAATGTGTAGCAATTATTGAAAAGACAATCACTGAATTTAAAAAATAATTCTAATTATAAATTTGCACAGTAAAAAAGCCAACATGACTGTTGGCTTTTTTTTGTGTATTGTTCTTTCTTGAGGTGGCGAAAAGAAAAACAGAATTACCGATTGAGTTCATAACCCCGAGTTGCGCTTCGCTTACACGGGGTTATCAACAGTTGACCCATTCTGAGTCGTGTGCAGTTTTACATGACCATCAGACTGATTTTCAAATAATTAAAGAGAGAATCGATTTTCATAATTTATAACTTTCTTGTGAGCTTGTCTTCGAAGTTTTAGTTGGATCAATTGGGCTTGTTTACAACAAAACTATTTTAACGTTCATTTTGATTTTAATTTTATATTATTGTAACTTACTACTTATTATTTCGAGTAATTTAGCATGAGAGCAACCTATTTATTATATCTATTATTTAGTTGTATTTGTTTGAATGTTACTTCTCAAACGGTATTCTATCAAGACATCTGTAACTGTGGGGTCACTGCTGGTGGTTTTTCTGCTGGAGGTGGGGCTAGTAATGGAACTGTCGAATTATATATTGAACCAGGAAGTACTATAAGAAAGGCTTTTTTAATGGCTTTTAGTGTTGGAGAAAAAACCATAAAAGATAGGGAGTCTTCAGTTTCTTCTTCTTTCCTTTCTTCTCTTTTCCCTTCGTTCTTTTCTTAAGCGCTTATCACGTGTAAACCAATTTTGCACTTTATCTACTACATTATTCTCCTTGAAGGATTCACAGTCTGGCATTTCATTTAAATGATGAGGAAACTTGAATTTACCATTGATGTATGGTTTGCACACTTCTTTACTTTTACATTCCTGCATGAAGTAAGCCCAAATTGGCAAGGCAGTTGCCGCTCCTTGACCATGTCGAATCGATTTAAAATGTACAGAAGGATTGTCTGCTCCTACCCAAGCACCGGCAACTAATTCCGGAGTAAAACCAATAAACCAACCATCCGCATGAGACTGCGTTGTTCCTGTTTTTCCTGCCATATCGAGGTTTAGTCCATACCTCGAGCGCAAGCGGTTGGCCGTTCCTTCGTTGACCACACCCTTTAACATTTCCGTCATATAATAGGCTGTTTGTTGAGAAAACACACGCTTACCTTTGGTTTGCTTTGATTCGTAAATCACTTCTCCCTTGCGGTTTTCTATACGGGAAATAAACACAGGAGCAACACTTTCGCCACCATTAGCAAAAGTACAGTAGGCCGTTACCATTTCGAGCAGGCTAATATCTGCAACTCCTAAAGCAATTGAAGGAACAGCAGGTATTTCACTATAAATCCCCATATCTCTAGCAGTCTGAACAACATTCTCAATTCCAGCTTCGAACAAAAGTTCAACTGAAATTACATTTACAGAATTGGCTAAAGCACCTTTAACTGAATATTTACCTTCATATTCATCTCCAGAATTTCGTGGTGACCAAGCTTCGAATTCATCGTATATTTTACGTTCATTAGAATAATAATCACAAGGTTCTACCCCTTGTTCTAGAGCCGTGGCATAAACAATAGGCTTAAAGGTACTACCAACTTGTCTTTTCGAAGTGACATGGTCATATTGAAAGTAACTGTAATCATTTCCACCAATCCATGCTTTGATCTCACCTGTATTGGGTTGCATGGCCAAGAAACCATTGTGCAAAATCTTCAAGTAATACTTTATAGAATCTAATGGCGAAAGATTTACTTCTTCATCATTTTCCCAGTCGAAAATATTCATTGGAACTGGAGTGTCAAACACCTTGTTAATTTCATCTTCTCCTAGCCCTCTCTCTTTCAATTCTTTATAACGCGCAGATTTTTCTACCTCTCGGTTGACCAACTTTGTGTAAGCTGCCGAACTTTTAAAATGTCGATTAAACAAACTTTGCAAATTACGCATCTGTTTTTCAACAGCCACAATTGCATTCATTTGCATTTGATAGTTTATAGGCGTATAAATCTTTAATCCATCACGGTATATGTCGTAACTTTCACCGTTGTCTTTTTTTAAATCCTTCAATATTTTGCTACCTAACTCTTCAATTTGGACTAAAAAATAAGGGGCTATATCTCCATACCTTCCGGCATTTTTATAATTCAGATTTAATGGAATCTTTTTCAAAGAATCTCCAATTTCTTTTGAGACATAATTATTTTTCACCAAGTTATTCAATACAACATTTCTTCTCTTCAAAGACCTTGAAGGGTGAAGTCGGGGGTTGTATGCCGTTGGAGATTTCAACATTCCGATGAGGACTGCTGCTTCTTCAATTCGAATAGAATCAAGTGGTTTACTGTAAAAACGCATGGTCGCATTTTTAATCCCATAAGTGTCTTCTCCCACTGAAACGGTATTTAAATACAAGGCTAAAATTTCATCCTGTGAATACACGCTGTTTAAGCGAACCGCATGAATGGCTTCCTTGATTTTATTCACTGGCATACTGAGCACACCGTGATTTTCACGTTTAAACAAATTTTTGGCCAGCTGTTGTCCGATTGTACTTCCCCCACCAGAGCTTTTATCACCCATTAATAAGGTTTTGAAAAACACACGCATAAGTCCAATCGCATCTACTCCATTGTGCTCATAAAAACGAGCATCTTCAGTTGCAATTAAGGCTTCAACAACGACAGGTGGAATTTCTTCAAAAGCAACAGTACTTCTGTTTTCCCAATAATATTTCCCCAATATTTTTCCTTCTTCAGAAAGAACTTCTGAAGCAACATAACTTTGAATATTTTTCAATTCAGCTTTGGACTCTAGCTTTCCAAAAAGTCCAAAATAAACGCTAAAAACAAGAGCAACAGGAAGAATTACAGATAAATCTATAAGCAGAAGTACACCTTTAATGATCAATACTCTCTTTCTACTCTTCACGTTGACTCTTTTTTTAGGTTTCAAAAATACACAATCCAATACATCTAAATAAAGTCTATAGACGTTTTAACCTATTTTATAAAACGGTATTGAATTCAACAATTCAGCTACGGAAATTGACCATCAAATACAATTGAACAAATAAACGGAATCATGATGTTCTTAGTAGTTGTGCCTTTTAAGTGGGAAATCAAACGCTTCAGAGAGTTCAAGAAGACTTTTGTCATTCTCTCTAATTAAGATCATACTTGGATGTTCGTTAATCTGCTCAATATCGTATTCTTTTTGAAGAAGCTCAAAATGCTCTGGATAAAAATTAAACAGTATTATATTCTTTCTGACCATATCTCTTTCCTTCTGAAAAATCCACGTTCTTCTTTCATATAAATTCATCGTTGATGAAACAGTATTCTCCTGAAGAATAGGACATCCGTAATTATAGAACTCCATACTTGGCACTCTATATTCCCAATTTGGCATAAACACAACTAAATCGACATCGTATTGACGGGTAATTTTTTCCATCTCAGCACAATCATCTATTAAATCATCCAATTTTTTAATTGCCACAGGTCCGTAATTTGTTTCTTCTGTATGCTTGTCAATTACAGCAGAGTAAGCAGTTGTTTTAATCAAAAAGACAAGCATTCCTAGAGACAGGATCATGACCCTCCATTTTTGCTCTGACAAGAACCCTTTTTTCAGCCATAAAAATGCCAAGCCTAAAAGTAAGGGCATGGCCAAAAACATTCTTGTAGAAGATAAAAATATGACACCTATATCATCATTGATTTTATTTACACCAAAAAGAAGGATGATGAAGATTACGGTGAGCAACAAACTAATTCCTTTTTTCCAATTCTGTTTAGTAATAATAATGGCCAAAATCAATAATAGGAGCAGAATCATCCAATGCGCAGGCCATATTACCGGCATGAGGTAACGGAAATACTGATCTAAATGAGAGATTCCCTCAAGCATAACTTCAAAGTCGAATTTGAGCTTCCACATTGAGTGCACCAAATACTCTGGTCGGTCCACATAAAACTGCTCCGAGAAATATTTAATGAGCAAAGCAGGAATTGACAGCACACCAAACACTAAATAAAAGGCAGGTTTTCTGTAGCTTTCAAACAGCAAGAACAAACAAATTGGAAAAGACAGAAGCAAAGAATTGGCATTCAAAATATAGCCAAAAGAAACGGCCAAGGCGGCAATAACAAAAGACCATAACTTAGTTGGATTTAACAGAGGATAAATCAGCAAAGAACAAAAGAACAAACCACTGGTAAATCCACGTGTAATTGAAGTTATAATATCGTATTCAACGGGTAATGTTAGGGGAATAAATAGAAAAAGATAGGCCTCTATTCTCTTACCTCTTCGGAAAAGAACGGTGGAAAAAAATAGAAATGGGAACACTCCCATGAGAGAAGAAACTACGGGTAAAGCAACATCAACAGGAACACCCCAATTAATTAAGGGCGCAGCTAGAATTGCTTCTAGCGCAAAGTTATAATCTTGTCCATAAAAAAATGGTTCATGAAAAATACCTTGAGCATAATCAACAGCTGCTTGCCAAAAGATAAGATCATCACTTCCTACATACTCTAGATTGAAAAGTTTCAGTATCAAAAACCGATTAACGAAAACCAAAATACCTAAAAGGTAAAAAGTTAGAATCTGTTGGTGTTTCTGATAAGTTGAAATGAACATAATGGTGCTTTCTATGCTTGCAGTTATTAAAGTAACTTACAGGCACATCTTTATTTGAGTAAATATAAAAATAAAACCATCATGATTACCAGAAATGTCATTCTTCAGGATTCGCCTAATCTTCAATTACAAACCCTTTCCAATTCCTCATGTACTGAATAAAATCTTTTCCTAAGCCTTCCTTTTTTAGATAATCTGGAGAAACTGGTGTTTTTACCGGTTCAAAATCTATATTATTCATTACTTTTTCGGGGAAATCATGATGGAGAATAGCAGAACGACCTATAGAAACGAAGTCAATTCCTGACTCCATTGCTTTTTTCACCTCATCTCCATTTCTAATTTTACCCGCAACTGTGAGCAGAACATTTTTATAATCTAATTCAGTAAAATGCGCCAGCAAGGACTTATTTTGATACTTTTCCTCTTCAGGCATTTTAAAAACATCCCATAAAGAAATGTCGAGAAAATCAATTATATCTTCTTCAATAAATCGTTTACAAACCTGCTTTACTTCATTCAAATCCATACCAAATCGTTCTGGAGAGAGCCTAACGCCTAACAAAAATTCTTTTCCGCATTGTTCTCTAATTTCTTGAACAATTTCAAACAAAAGTCGTGAACGATTTTCAAGGTTTCCACCATACTCATCAGTTCTATGGTTAAACTCAGAACTTAAGAATTGAGTTAATACATAACCATGAGCGCCGTGTACTTCTACCCCATCATATCCACATCTTTGCGCGCGTAAAGCCGCAGCTACAAAATCATTTTTAAGTTGTTTTACCTCTTCTGAACTTAAGGCACGAGCTCCACTTTTTTCATTATCCGAAGGACAAACAGGCGCCTCTCCAATCAATTCATAAGGCGTTCTCATTCCTGCATGATGCAACTGAACGACCGCTAGACTGCCATGAGATTTGATTTCAGCAACCAACCTTTTATGTCCCTCAATATGCAAGTCTGAAAAGATCCCTAACTGACCAGGAAATCCTTGACCTATCTTTTGAACATGTGCTGCACAGGTCATCACCAATCCGAACTGACCTTTCGCTCTCATTGTCAGCCAATGCAATTCATCTTCGGAAAGAGTTCCATCTTCATTGCTTTGAGTGTTCGTCATAGGAGCTAACATGAATTTATTTTTCATAGTTACACCACAAGGAAAAGTTAGGGGCGATTGAAGTTTATTTTTCATCCTGTATTTTGATTAAAGTCACGTGAATAAATTAGTTGAGATTCCATAAAAAGGATCCCCTAAAATATAAAAACAATTCTCTAATAACTAGAGAATGGCCCTTAAAAGTTTTAAAACGCCCTCTTAATTAGAGGTCTGTTTCTACTATAAATTACAACCGATTTCACTTGCAGCATCAACCAAATCATCTTCGGTGTATTTTCCATCTGCAATAGCTTTGTCGATTTCCTTGTTGAACTTGTTGGTTTTCTCTTCAGCTATTTTAAGCTCTTCGCTATCCCCTTCAAGAAGTAAGGCATCTTCGGTTTCAAAAAGTTCACAAACACATTTTGCCGCTGAGGCCACATCGTTTGCATCACATTCTTTAACACTTTTTTCTGTTGTTTCTGCGGTACCTGAATCACAAGAAAACATAAGACTTGTGACAAATAATCCAATAAGTAGCTTTTTCATTTAATTTATTTTTTTAATGAGCCAACAATATACTAAAATGGAGAAAACATAGCGGATATAAATAGCTTTTATTCTAACACAATGACCAACAATTCCTCAGAGCAGTCTTTTTCAAAGCCTTATAGTATTAGAACTTTCTTCTTGAATAGTAAATAACAGAGATGCGTCAATCTCCATAAAAAAACCCGAAAACACATTACTTGCTTTCGGGTTTTTCAATAAATAATTCTAAATTTATTCACACGTTCCGTCTGGTGCACAACTTTGCCCCTCGGTAACCTTTAGTTTTATTTCAGGATTTTTTTCTCTCCACTCCGTATAGGCCTGGGTAAGACTTTCTAAAAACGCTTGAGCAGGTTGAGCTCCAGAAACAGCGTATTTTCTATCCAACACAAAGAAAGGAACACCTTGAACTCCAACTTGCCTTGCTTCTTGAATATCCGCTTTAACAAGTTCAGTATATTTTTCATCCTTCATTGCGGACTGAATTTCGTTCTCCTCCAAGCCAATTTCTTTACCTAAGGCAGTTAAAGTGGCTAAGTCTGCAATATTCTTCCCCTCTGTAAAGAAAGCTCGGAACAAAACTTCTTCCGCTTCATTTCCTAATCCTTTAGTCTTGGCTAACTGAAGCAATTTATGGGCACTCAAAGAATTCACCATTACAGCTTTATCGAAGTTATACTCTAATCCTACTTGTTTTGCAGATTGGGTAACATTATCTAACATTCCTTTCACTTGTGCCCTAGGCATCCCTTTGTTTTCAATCAGATAATCCTCATAACTGTCTTTTGCCACTTCTGGAATAGAAGGATCCAATTGGAAACTTTTCCATACGACTTCTATATGCTCTTTATCTTTAAATTGCTCCAATGCAGTTTCGAAATTTCTTTTTCCGATAAAGCAAAATGGACACATTACGTCACTCCATATTTCTACTTTCATTTTATTTTCCATATTTATTTCTTTCTTAATATTTGTTGTTGCTTCTTGCGGCTCGTTAACTTTTTCATCTTGGGCACAGGAGTTTAATCCTATTCCGAAAACTGATAACAACCAAAAGGCTGAATGTGATATTAATTTACTCATTATTCGTTTTTTATTCAACTCGTTTTATATTCTATTCTTCAAACATAAAACAAATTGAAGGGATTTGCCCTATGGCTTTCCAGTTGGAAACTACTAAAAAGTACGTTCTTCAAGATCACAATCAATCATTAAAACAATAAGTAATGCAATATGTTCAAAAGTCGAATCTTAAACTAAGGATGGATTAAAAGAAAAGCAAATATTGTTAATTCACTCGCTTTCTTGGTTTTAATCAATTTCTTTCATTAACTACGCCTATTTTCAGAGGACTACCTATACTCCTCAAACCAATTATTTACTACTCAAAAATTAAAAAAATGAAGCGTTTAGTTTTATTGATCAGTGCTGTTGGAATGTTAAACTTTTCCTATGGACAGAATCATCAAATTTCTGCAGGTGCTGGACTTTTATCAACGAATGCCGCTTTTAGCATTCTTTCCAAAATAGGACAAAACTTTTCGGGAAGTGTGTTTAATGGAACCACAACAACCAACGGAAAATTTTTCGGGGAATTTCGTGGAACTTATGCCTACTCGCCTTTAAAATGGTTAGCAATAGGAACCACTTTTTCTTATGCCAACGCTAGTCATGACCTTGTCAAAAACAAAGTTATTGTTGGTCACCAAACTGTGAACTACTACACCCTTGGTCTAGAAGAAAGTCTTTTACTAAAATTCAGCAAACAAATGATTAAGCAGTTCTAAGTCTAGTGTTGACTCAAGCTCATAAAAATAATTCAACTGCCAAGCTTGCGTTGCTCTTGATTGTTTATTTTGTGGAATGTCCCATCGTGGATAAACACGAAAACCTCTTTTCCCCTCTTTTAAAGATGTTGAGATAATGCCTCGTTTCAACAATTCAGATTTTGGAAAAATAAATTGACCCAATCGATGTTCTGATTGCACATTGACCATGTAGAAATCGACCTCATCACTTTCAGAAAAAGGACATGTTATGCCTTTAGCGTTCCTTTTCCAAAAAGTAACAAACTGACCGATTTTTTTAGGGGTTTTCTTCGCGCTTCTTGAAATAATATTTTTCCCGTTTAACTCAAACTGACAAGCTTCATAAGCCTTACCTTCCTTTTCATTATTGTAATTTTCAAGAACAAGTGAACAGGTTTCAAAAACTTGATTTTTAAAAATCGTAAGGAACTTATTCATTATTTTCTCTACTTATATTTTATGGAGATGGTAATTACCTGCGTCTTCTACGCAGAGTAGCATCACTTACCACGGGATTATACTTTACAAGTTGCTTATTATAATCTATTACGAATTGTTCTGCAAATTTCATTGCTTTTTCTTTCTTCTCAAAGCTTTGTACTAAAACCTTTACACGGTGTGTTTCATTCAACATCACCACCTCATAATCATCATTGATAATTGTAGTCGACCGATTAGAGCGACTGTACAAAGTAGTACCTTTTCTACTTTTAAGCACAGTGAGGTATGGGAGTTGATCCAAAGGCTTCCAATCACCTCTTTTCAAACCAAGCACAGAACCATATTCACGAAACTCTTGGGTTTCATCATTAATTTGCAGTCCATAGGTGCTGGACCAAAAGAATGCTCCAATTGCCATGGCAACTATTCCAACAAGAAATAAATTAGCCAATAACAAAAGTCCAGCAAAAGAAATAACCCCACCAACTATTGCTACGGCGAATGGAAAAGACGATCCTATTTTAAATGTAGTCATTGATTAATGTTTTCGTTTGATTCGTTTAAAAAAAGGTAAAGCGATGATCAATAAAACAGTACAAAGAATCAAAACCCATTTTAAGGAAGTGAAAAAACTGGCAAAACGTACAACATTATTTAGCTTTTCTGGATAATGGTACAGCAATAAAACAATTCCTAAGTTCTCTAGGTAATCTGCAACAATAACAACCAGAGGAATCAAGGCAATAAAAACACGCTGAGAAGATTTAAACAAGAGCATCGAAAGCAACAAGCCATAAACCCAAGGGTAGATCAGATCCAAAGTGAGTGTCCCCCAAAAGTATTCTTCCCTTTCTTCTGCTGAATATTTATCTAAAATCAAATAAGCATCATTAACAGCGTATGAAAATTGAGTATCTAATAGTGTATTGTCTGCATTGGTTGAATGAAATACTGGAAACAAAAAGAGATTGAAAAACATCACAATCACGAACAAGAAAAATATCGTCTTCCAAGTAGCATGTTTATTTAAAAACTGAGCAATAGTATGATTCTTTTTAACTCTATTGTTCATTCCTTATTTCGAATCTAATACTTGCTCTTGTAAGGACGCTTTCTTTTCTAATTGTTCAATTAAAATAGACTTGACAGAAGTTTGAATATAGTCTTTCGCTTCAGCAAAGGAAATTCCGTATTTACGAACTACCCCTTGCATTTCAGTTGGGAAATTCGACAGCAGTTTTTCGTAGTAAGCATCAAGGGTTTCTTGATTCGGCAAATCAAAGTTGATACGCAACTGAAACCTACGCAACAAAGCTGTATCTATAATTTCTGGGTGATTAGTCGCGCAAATTAACAAGGCGTCTTGTGGATAATAATCGATCAGTTGAATTATGGTATTTACCAATCTTCGCATTTCACCAACTTCTTTATCACTTGTGTCTCTGGCCTTTCCGATTTGGTCAAACTCATCTAAAAATAGAATAGATTTTGTGCGTCCTGCTTTGTCAAATACTTGTTTTATATTTTGAGCTGTTTCTCCAATTCTCGAGCAAACAATATTACTTAAGTTGAGAATGTAAATTGGTTTATTTAAAGCATTTGCAATTCCTTTGGCTGTAGTTGTTTTTCCACAACCTGAACTTCCTTGCAACAAGAGTTTGTTGTTTACAGGTAGATTATACTTCGTAAGTTCATCAACATACTTGTACTCTTTAATTAGTTGTTGAATGTTTTTTCGGTTCTCTTGATTTAAAAAAATATCATCTAAAGAAACTACTTCTTTATCTCGTATGAGCAAGTCGTGGATATTCATGTTTGAATTAAATTTGGATACAAAGATACGATAAGTAGGGTCAATTATTGAAATTAGGAATTGAAAGAATTGCGAATACTTAATACGTGCGTTGTAATGGCACGCCGATGACGCAGATCTAGGAACGCGGATTTTTACCGATTTTTTATTTTTAAACCGCAGTGTCCGCCAAGATTTCGCAGAGGGCGCAAAGTTTCGCAGAGAGTAAAGTACTTATTTAGGGAAGTACAAAGCACATAATTCACTAATTCGTAATTCACTAATTCGTAATTCGTAATTACTATATTAATAGCTGTAATGGCACGCGGATGACGCGGATCTAGGAACGCGGATTTTTACGGATTTTTTATTTTTAAACCGCAGTGTCCGCCAAGATTTCGCAAAGGGCGCAAAGTTTCGCAGAGAGTAAGGTACCTATTTAGGGAAGTACAAAGCACAACATTCATAATTCACTAATTCGTAATTCACTAATTCGTAATTCGTAATTACTATATTAATAGCTGTAATGGCACGCCGATGACGCAGATCTAGGAACGCGGATTTTTACGGATTTTTTTGAACCGCAGAGTTCGCCAAGATTTCGCAAAGGGCGCAAAGTTTCGCAGAGAGTAAAGTACTTATTTAGGGAAGTACATAATTCATAATTCACTAATTCGTAATTCACTAATTCGTAATTCGTAATTACTATATTAATAGCTGTATTGGCACGCCGATGACGCGGATCTAGGAACGCGGATTTTTACGGATTTTTTTGAACCGCAGAGTCCGCCAAGATTTCGCAGAGGGCGCAAAGTTTCGCAGAGAGTAAAGTAACTATTTAGGGAAGTACAAAGCACAACATTCATAACTCATAATTCATAACAGAGTCATCTGTAGGAATTGCCTCGTTTTGTTCTCTGGTCAACCACCCTCGTCTGTTGGCTGTTAGTATAGCGTAGGGCGTAATCCAAAAAAGAGTGAAAAAATAAAATAAATTATAGGTAAATATCCAAAGCGAGTTCATCTTGCTGTATTTAATTCCATAATAAAGTGCTGGAATGATGGAGAATAAAGCCACACTAATAATTGTTGAGCTAAGAAAAAGAAGTGGGTAAAAAACCAAACTCAGCACCATAACTATCAAGGCAGGATATGCAGAAATAATAGACATCCATTGATTTATCAATAAAATTCTAGGTTTGAGTTTATTCTCTTTTCTAAAATCAGAGAATGCAAATTTGGACATCATAATATTTTCCCTAACATTACTCCTTTCCCACCTGGTAAACATTTTCCTCAATATACCGTAGGTCTCTGGAATGTTTGTACAAACATGCGCATTGCTTTGAAACAATGTATTGTAGCCCTGTTTTAGGATCATATTGGTCATTGCTCGATCTTCACCGATATCTGTTTGAACCCCAAGAAAGGTTTGATTCATCCAATCTTCCAAACAATGCATAACTGCTTCTTTTCGGTATGCTGAAAGTGCACCAGGCGTACAAAGCACAGTTTTCATTTGACCTTGAGCAGCACGAATAAATCCAAAACTAAATGCGAAACTAACATTCAACATTTTCGGAATAATTGCCTTCTTAAGGTTTTGGATTTTCACATTTCCAGCAACAGCGCCACAGCTTTTATCTACCACAAAAGGAGAGGCTAAATTTCTAAGTGTATCATCATAAATCAATGAATCACTATCAATTGTTACAATCACTTCTCCTTTCGCTAGGTTAATCCCTCTGTACAGCGCATGTCTTTTTCCTTTGTTTTCAGGCTGTTGATAAATGGATAGAAAATCGCCCAATTCAGCCTTAGACTTTTTCATCCAATCCCAAGTATCGTCACCGCTCCCGTCATCAATAGCAATCAATTGAAGTTTATCTTTTGGATAATTACTTTGAGCAATGCTTTTTAGGGTATCGAAAACGAAAAACCCTTCGTTATATGCAGGAACGATGATTGTTAAAGTGGGCAATTCTTCATCCGTAACAGATGCTATCGGTTTGTACTTAAAGTAGTGATAAAGTAAAAACAAGAAGAAAAGCACTTTAGAGACTAAAACTGTCAGGGTGAAATAAAATAACATACTTCCCCAAAAAGAATTGAATTTAATGGCTTGTACTTCTTGAAATTGATGTTGTAAAAAATAAAGAAGAACACCAGCGCCAAAAATTAATACTAAAGTATTGATTAAAATACCATAATCTCGAAGTGATAAAAACGTGTTTGTTTTTAAAGGTTTTGATCTTTCTTTTGTCATAATTGAATCTGTTGAAAAGTGTATAATAGTTTGTCGTCTTTTTCTTAGACACTATAAACATAAATCATAAAACTCAATCATATCAAGGCTTATAACAAATATTGGCAGCTTATAACATTCCTTAACTATATTCAGATTACTGGCAAACACATGAAGAACTTAGAGGGTTTTCTGGCCTAAAACATCTTTATAATAATTGTTTGATGTCGGTAAATTCGCAACAAAACAAACCGCAACTAAATAACAATAAGACAGTTGCCATTTTGTAATTAAACATTTTCATTTGGGAGAATTGCGGAGGCATCAAGAAAAATAACAATGTGCAGCTCCAGTGCAAAACAGTGTAAGCATGAGGTTAAGATCTACTCCCCACGCGCTTCTTTTTCAGCAAGTTTTCTCAATCTACTTTCGCTCAATACGCGTCTTCCTTTAGCTGATTCTTTACGGGGGACAAATATCAATAAGACCAATCCAATTGCAAAGAAAGCAACGATAGAAAGTACAGAAGCCCTAAGGTTTCCTGTTAACGCCTCCATTAATCCAAAGAAGAAAAGTCCCAAAACGATTCCTAACTTTTCAGCTACATCGTAGAAAGAGAAGTAAGAAGCATGATCTTCTGTAGTAGGCAAGAACTTGGAATAAGTTGAACGAGAAAGCGCTTGTACTCCACCCATCACCAATCCTATTCCAGCAGCTAAGAAATAAAACTCAATTGGTTTATGGATCCAATATGCCCAGATACAAAGTAACATCCACCCTACCACCACAACAATCAAAGTTTTCAGGTTTCCTATTAAACCAGAAATAAATGACATCAGATATGCCCCAGCAGCACCTAGAATTTGAATTAACAAAATGGCTACAATTAGACTACTGTCACCACCACCTTCTCCCCAATTGATTTCTTTTTTGGCAAAGACCACCGCCATTAACATAACAGTTTGTACTCCTGTATTAAAAAAGAAGAAAGACATCAAGAACCTTTTAAGTCTTTTGGTTTGACGGAATTCGTTAAAAACACGTTTTAACTCAGTAACTCCTTTAAATATATAGCCTGAACTTACCTCTCGTTTATATACGTTATGCGGCAAACGACGGAATGTAAATTGAGCAAACCCCATCCACCAAAGTCCGACAAGAATAAAGCTATACTTTGTGAAGGAAGCATCCCCCAACATAATAATTGCCAAACAAATCACCAATAAAATCATACTTCCAAAATACCCCATAGAGAATCCACGGGCAGAAATATTATCATGGTCCTTGGGTTCTGCAATTTCGGGTAAAAAGGCGTTGTAGAATACTAAACTGTTCCAAAACCCTATACTGGCCAAGAAAATGGATAGCATTCCCCATTCTATGTTTGCGGGATTAAACCAAAACAATGAAATACTGGAAAGCGCTCCGAGGTAACAAAAGAACTGCATAAAGCGTTTTTTATTTCCAGAAACGTCGGCAATCCCCGATAAAATAGGAGACAAAATACTGACCAACAAAAAGGATACTGCCAAGACATACGAAAACAAAACAGAGTTAGATAAAGTATATCCAAAGAACTCTACCATTACATTTTCATCTGGCAGCAACTGCTTACGACCTACACTTTTTAGGTAGTGACTTTCCGTGACATTGGCATAAAAAACTGGAAATATTGCGGAGGAAATGACTAAATTGTATACTGAATTTGCCCAGTCATAAAAAATCCATCCTTTTATCACACGCTTATTTCCTTTTTCCATCGGGTGTATTTAGTAATTTAATAATTCTTTCAAAACGGTTTCAAATCTAGCATTTGCCAAGAAGTTCTTTTCTAAATTAGCTTCAAAAGGAATGGGTGTATTCAAAGAAGCAACCCTGCGAATTGGTGCGTCTAAGTATTCAAAACAAGCTTCGTTTATTTGAGTCACTAATTCAGCGCCTATACCACCGATTTCAACGTCTTCATGCAAAACAATAACTTTTCCCGTCTTTTTTACAGAAGCGATTACAGTTTCCATATCTAAAGGTGCTAGTGTTCTTAAATCAATTAAATCTGCAGAAATTGAAGCGTCTTTTTCCAATGTTTCAAGCGCCCAATGAACACCTAATCCATAAGTTACAATCGTCACATCCTCTCCTTCTTTAATCACTGCTGCTTTCCCTATTTCAGTGGTGTAGTAATCATCATAAACGTCTTCTCTCAAGCTACGGTAAAGATATTTATGTTCAAAAAACAATACTGGGTTTGGATCTTCAATAGCTGCCGATAAAAGTCCTTTCGCATCTCCAGGAAAGGCTGGATAAACGATTTTCAATCCAGGTGTATGGAAAAACCATGCTTCTGTACTTTGCGAATGGAAAGGCCCAGCTGCAACTCCTGCTCCTGTTGGCATTCTCACAACAACATCAGCATTTTGCCCCCAACGCCAGTGTAATTTCGCAAGGTTATTCACGATTTGATTAAAACCAACCGATACAAAATCAGAAAACTGCATTTCAACCATGGCTTTCATTCCCGCGATAGACAAGCCTAATCCAGCTCCAATAATTGCAGACTCACACAATGGTGTATTGCGTACACGGTCTTTTCCAAATTGCTCAACAAATCCTTCGGTAACTTTAAAAACACCTCCGTAATCGGCAATATCTTGTCCCATGAGAACAAGTTCTGGATAACGTTCCATAGATTGTCTCAAACCATCAGAAATAGCATCAACCAATCTTTTTTCACTTTTGTTTTCGCTTTCAGGCGCAACAACAACTTGATTGTGCTCCTTGAATAAATCTTTTATTTCCGTTGCAGTATCAGGAACAATTTTCGGTTCTTCTCCTGCGATATCTAATCCGTTTTGAATTTCTTCTTTAATGTCCTTTTTGAATTCAGCAATCATTTCCTCTGTCAACAATCCTTCTTCTTTTAAGAACAGTTCAAAATTCACCACAGGATCTTTCTTGTTCCATTCTTCTTGGATTCCTTCAGGATAGTATTTTGTCCCTGAAGCTTCTTCATGGCCTCTCATTCTGAAGGTCAAACATTCCAATAAGAATGGTCTTGGACGCTCACGAATAGATTCTGCGATTTGTTTTACAGCGTTAATGACTTCAAGAATATTGTTTCCATCGATTTGGAAAGCATCCATTCCATAACCAATTCCTTTATCAATAAATTGCTTGCAACGGAACTGTTCATTACTTGGAGTTGATAATCCCCACTGGTTGTTCTCAATGGTAAAAATAACAGGCAACTGCCACACTGCGGCAACATTTAAAGCTTCATGAAAGTCTCCTTCACTTGCTCCTCCATCACCTGAAAAAACCAATGTTGCTTTTTCTTCTTTTTTTAATAATGAAGAAAGTGCAATCCCATCGGCAATTCCTAATTGCGGTCCTAGGTGAGAAATCATTCCCACAATATTGTAATCCATTGTTCCGAAATGGAAAGAACGGTCACGCCCTTTTGTAAAACCTGACATTTTCCCTTGGAATTGAGCAAAGAGTCGATTCAGAGGAATGTCACGTGTGGTAAAAACACCAAGGTTTCTGTGCATTGGAAGTATCACTTCTTCCTTATTCATGGCCATGGTTGTTCCGACGCTAATTGCTTCTTGTCCCCAACCTGAGAACCACTTTGAAATTTTACCTTGTCTCAAGAGAATTAACATTTTCTCTTCAATCAGACGTGGTTTTAGAATGCGTTTGTATATATCAACGAGCTCGTTATCTGAAAAATTTGAACGGTCGTAATCAATGTTTCGTTGGGTTAACGTTTCCATGGTCTATTTTATCTTCTATATTTAGATAAGCAAACTTAATATTAATCTAGCATTAATAACTAAAATAATTTTAAAAACATCAACATCATATAGTAACTAACAGCAAAATCATTAACGATCATCTTAATATCGTTTCGATTTAAGCTTTTGTCAGAATGGACGTTTGAAGGATATAATTAGAGACCTTATATGATTCTTCTGAGAAAACCTCCTTCATCTAGTAAACCCTACTCTTCTATTTTTTTATACCTAACATACATCCACTTGTCACTACCCGGTCTAGGTCTTAAACCTAAAATCAATTGATCTCCATCTACTTTGTGAAGAAACATCGGTTTAGAAACATCTGATTTACTTAGAATTATTTGATTCTCATCTAATTTCCAATCATATTCTTTTCGGTTTTCAGCACATTCACTTGAATAAAAGACCTCAAATGCTTTCCCCCCTTCTTTAAAAACCACATGGTCTTTTGTTTCACAATCAGGATTTTTAGGTTTGTGAGGCATAAGCCACCCTTCTCCATTATCCCCCATTAAGGTACCTTCAATTTCCCATACTCCGGTAAGCTTTGCAATGTTTGACTCCTGTGACAACAGTTGAGTAACATTAAGTAAAACTGCTGTAGTAAAGATAATCACTAATTTACTTCTCCTCATATCATGTTATTTAATAATTCATAAAACAAAGCTTATACAACAGCATATACGATTCAATATACGCTTGTTTTTAGCTTTACAATTCCAAAACAAAAATACTTTAGATAAAGAGTAAAGTAAATAGGGGTTTACCCTATAATTTAACGAATCTTGAAGCTACAGAAGTAAAAGAAAAGAAGTAATTACACATTCATAATCAACAACGCTCAACAAAGATTATAAAAGCTGTTTTTCTCTCCATTATCCTTCATTTATTCATTAGAAAATAAACAAAAACGCTATTGTTTCTTTCCTACAAAGTGAACTACAAGAAAAAGTAATCCAACCCCTACACCAAATGCCACGAGATTTGGCACACCTAGAGCCGTTGGAATCACACCCACACCCAGGGCCACCGAACCTACAATTAAAGCATAAGGCATTTGGGTCTTCACATGTTGAATATGATCACACGAAGTTGCTAAACTACTCAGAATTGTCGTGTCAGAAATAGGCGAACAATGGTCTCCAAGCACTGCACCTGCCAATACAGAAGCAATGGTATTGTACATTATGGCCATTTCGGAATAATTGGGATCCGCTGCTGCTACAGCAAATGACAATGGAATCACAAGTGGATACATCAAGGCCATTGTACTCCATGAGGAACCTGTTGAAAAGGCAATAAATGCAGACAAAACAAAAGTCAAGGCTGGAATCACCCAGACATGTGAAAAGTCATTTCCGAAAAAGGCTTTTAAATATTCTGCTGTACTTAAACTTTCTGTTACACCTGCCAAGGACCACGCTAAAATTAAAATCACTACCGCTGGCATCATTGTATTGACACCCACTAGAACAGCATCCATCACTTCTTTGAGTGACATTATTCTTTGGGCTACTGTTAAAACAATTGCTGCTGTCAATCCGGCCATGGATGACCACAACAAAGCGACATAAGAATCTGCATTCCCAATTACAATTCCTAGTTTCCTAAAAAAACCAACTTCATCCCCTCCTTCTGTTCCAATCGCAGCCCAAGTTCCCTGACTCAAGTCTATTCCTCCAGCAAGTAAATCTGCATGAGAGGTCGACAAACCTGTGATGAGTATACCTAAAAACGTTCCTGAAATCACGATAAAAACAGGTATGATTGCATTATAAGCTTTGATTTTTGCATGCTTTACAGGATTGAATTCTTCCAACTCTCTATTGGTTACTGTATCTCCAACTACACCTTCTTCTAAAGTTTGTTTTTCTGCGGAATACATCGGACCAAAATCACGTTGTTTGTACAAAATAAAAAAGACAAAAAACAAGGTAAAAACAGGATAAAAAGAATAGGCTAAAGAATTCATAAAAACCCCATAAGCACTCTCGGTAATGGTAACTCCTTGTTGCAATTCAATTTTCGCAAGTCCATCTGTAATGTAGGTCAACTCTGCACCAATCCATGTCGTGATAAATGCAACAGCAGCCACAGGAGCAGCAGTAGAATCAACAATATAGGCCAGTTTTTCTCTAGAAATCTTCAAGCGATCTGTAATGGGACGCATAGTATTTCCGACCACCAAGGTATTGGCATAATCATCAAAAAATATGGCCAGCCCCAAAAAGTAAGTCGTCAACATTCCAGACCTGCGGTTGGTAGCATATTTAATCAATCGATTCACAACCCCTTGCATTCCTCCATTTTTGGAAATCACTGCGACAATAGAACCTATCAACACCGAAAACAAAATGACCGAAGCATGGCCGGGATCGAGCAATGCATTCAATATATAGTGATCTAGGACTGTAAAAAAGGCAGCGAAAATTCCTGATATCCCTCCTCCATAAAACCCAATGGTTGCTGCACCAATAAAGACCCCAATAAACAAAGCTGAAAGCACTTCCTTAAATATCAACGCCAAAAGAATAGCAATCAACGGAGGCAAAAGTGACAACCACCCCGGAATCACCATCGGTTGATCATATTCTACATTGGCATTCTCGAAATGGATATTGTTGTTTGGTAGTGACACGATCATGACATAGTGCTCCCCTGTTTTACTCAACGGAACAGTGTCTTTATTCAGGATGAGATAGTCCAGTTCAACATCAGATTGCACTTGCACATCTGTTGGCACATTTTTCAAAAGCACTTCAGGAAAAACAACCTGCTGACTATAAGTAGATTGACCAGCAATCATTCCGAAGAAAAATAGAAGTACAGCAAAGTGTTTCAGCATGTGTTTTTATAGTTTTAGACCTCGAATATAAGAATAATGAGTGTTTAACAGATTTTATCAATATAAAAACATCAAAAAAAGTGAGTTCTTTTTAATTTTTATTACTTTTGCGTGAATTTATTTACATAAAAATAGGTTCACATGGCATTCCGAGATATAAGTAAAGTAAGAGAAGGATTAACATTTGATGATATACTTCTTGTTCCAGCACACTCAAAAGTGCTTCCCCGAAACGTAGTTCTAAAAAGTAAAATCACTAAAAACATTAGTGTAAATACGCCAGTCGTATCTGCAGCAATGGACACCGTAACAGAATCAAGCATGGCGATTGCTATTGCTAGAACGGGTGGTATTGGAGTGATACACAAAAACATGAGCATCGAGCTTCAAGCTTTGGAGGTGCGCAAAGTAAAGCGTTCTGAGAGCGGGATGATTATCGACCCCATTATTTTGAGAGAAGACGCATTGGTTAAAGATGCGCTCAACCTGATGAAAGAAAATAAAATTGGTGGTATTCCTGTCGTTGATCAAAACAAAGTGTTGAAAGGTATTGTCACCAACCGTGACTTGCGTTTTGAAAAAATAAAAGACCGTCCAATCGTTGAAGTAATGACTAAAGACAATTTAGTAGTGACCAATGAGGCGACAGACCTAATGACAGCTGAAGGTATTTTACAGCAACATAAAATTGAAAAACTACCGGTAGTAGACAAAGACAATAAATTGATTGGCTTAATTACCTACCGAGACATTATAAAAGTAAAGGAACACCCTTACTCATGTAAAGATCAATTCGGTCGTTTACGTGTAGCAGCCGCAGTTGGTGTTACCGATGACACCTTAGAAAGAGTGGATGCTTTGGTGAATGCTGGAGTTGACGCTATCGTTATTGACACAGCTCATGGACATACGGAAGGAGTAGTAGAGAAACTAAAAGCAGTAAAAGCTAAGCATGACTCCATCGATGTAATTGTTGGAAACGTTGCTACTGCAGCTGCCGCAAAATTCTTAGCCGATGCAGGTGCGGACGCAGTAAAAGTAGGGATTGGTCCAGGTTCAATTTGTACAACGCGAATTATTGCAGGTGTTGGTGTCCCTCAGATTACTGCAATCAATGATGTTGCTGGCGCACTTCAAGGAACAGGTATTCCTGTAATTGCTGATGGTGGAATTCGTTATACTGGTGATATCGTTAAAGCAATTGCTGCTGGAGCAGACATCGTAATGGTTGGATCAATGTTCGCAGGAACAGAAGAATCCCCTGGAGATACAATTATTTACCAAGGAAGAAAATTCAAAGCCTACCGTGGAATGGGTTCAATCGAGGCCATGGAAAAAGGTTCAAAAGACCGTTACTTCCAAGATTCTGAAGACGACAGTAAAAAACTAGTTCCAGAAGGAATTTCAGGTCGTGTTCCTTATAAAGGAAATTTAGAAGAAGTTGTTTACCAAGTTGTAGGTGGACTTAGAGCTGGAATGGGGTATTGTGGTGCAGCAACAATAGAAGATTTGCAAGGTGCAGAATTTATTCGCATAACTAATGCAGGAATGACAGAATCTCACCCACATGATGTTGCCATCACTAGAGAAGCTCCTAATTACAGCTTCAAATAGTCGAGAGGCAATATTTTCTTGGAATTACGGTTTAACCTTAAATTAGATTATTAATTTCGTAAACGTTTTAATAAATTAAAGTATTGAGTATTATGAATTTTAAATTGAATTTATTGCTATTTGCTTCATTGCTGTTTTTTGCTTTTAATGGATTTAGCCAAAAAGACCCTACAGTAATGTCGATTAATGGTGAACCTGTTACGAAAAGTGAATTTTTACAAGTTTACTTGAAGAACAATGAAGATCCTAAATACGATAAAGAGACTTTAGATGAATACATGGAATTGTATAAAAAATTCAAGCTGAAAGTTGCAGAAGCAGAAGCTTTAGGATATGACACAATTCCGTCTTTAGTAAGAGAATTAAATGGGTACAAAGAGCAATTGGCTCAACCTTATTTAATTGATACAAAGAAAACCAATGAATTAATTAATGAGGCTTATGAAAGAATGAAATACGAAATTAGGGCTTCTCATATATTGGTGAATGTTTCAGCAGACGCTTCTCCTGCAGACACATTGAAGGCATACAACAGAGCTTTGACATTGATGAACCGTATTAAAGAAGGTGAAGATTTTGGAACTGTAGCTAGTGGACCTCGTGGATCTGACGACCCCTCAGCAAAAGAAAACAAAGGTGACTTAGGATATTTCACTGCCTTCCAAATGGTATATCCATTCGAAACTGCAGCTTACAACACTCCAATTGGAGAAGTATCAATGCCGATTCGTACCAACTTTGGATACCATGTAATAAAAGTGTTTGACAAGCGTGATGCAAGAGGAACCATTACAACCGCTCATATTATGGTTGTTTTCAATAAAAACGCTAGTCGTTCAGAAAAAGAAAATGCAGAAAAGAAAATCAATGAAATCCATGAAAAGTTAAAGAATGGCGAATCGTTTGCAAAACTAGCTCGACTGTATTCTGACGATCAAGGTTCAAAAGCAAAAGGTGGAAAATTACCTCCTTTTGGTTCGGGAACAAACCAAAGAATGGTAACTGAGTTTGAAGATGCTGCATTTGCTTTAGCAAACGATGGTGATTATTCCGAGCCTTTCGAAACAGCTTATGGTTACCATATTGTTCAACGAATTGAATACAAACCTTTAGGTACTTTAGCTGAGTTAAAACCACAGATTCAACAAAAATTAAATCGCGGTGACCGAGCTCAGCTTTCAGAAAAAGCATTTATTGCCAAACTCAAAAATGAAAATAAGTTTGTTGATAAAAGCGATAAAAGATTAGCGTGGTTTTATGAAAACATCGACAGTACTGTTTTCAAGAAAAACTTTAAAGCGCCTGAGTTGAAAAAGAACAAATGGATGTTCAAATACAACAAAACGAAGTATGACATGCAATCTTTTCTTGACTTCATTACGAATCACAAGAATAAAAAGCCAATGGCCATTGAAGCATATGTCAATGAAAAGTACCAACAATGGGAAGCTGAATCGATCATGAATGACGAGAAAAGCAAGCTCCAAGAAAAGTATCCAGCCTACAAATCATTGCTTCAAGAATACCACGATGGAGTCCTTTTATACGAAATCATGAAAGATAAAGTTTGGGACAAAGCCATTCAAGATTCTGTTGGACTTCAAACTTATTTTGAAAACAATATTGATCAGTATCAGTGGCCGGAAAGAGTTCATGCTGACATCTATTCTTCTGACAAAGAGGAAATGATTTTGGAAGCACAGTTATTGGTCGCAATGGACACTGTAAAAATGAGTGACATTGTAAGCAAAGTTAACACAGATTCGCAATTGAATTTAGAAGGTGAGAAAGGAAAGTATGTTCAGTCAGAACACCCAGTCTTAAAAAATCAAGATTTAAAGCTTGGAGTAAACGAGGTGTTTAAAAAAGGGGATAAGTACTACCTTGTGGTTATCCAAGAAATCCTTCCTGCAGGACCAAAATCAATTACAGAAGCACGTGGTGCCGCAATTCAAGATTATCAAGCACATTTAGAAACGCAATGGTTAAACGAATTGAAGAAAAAACACACCATTGTTGTCAATGAAGAAGTATTATATAAAATAGGTGAATAAGATCGTTTCATATAAATTGAAGAAGGTTGTTCTATGGAGCAGCCTTTTTCTGTTTTTATTCTCTTGCTCTGGTAATCGAGATAAAAAAATCTGCCAAGTTGGGGAGCACATTCTTTACGCATCAGAATTAGAGGTCAGAAAAGAGCTGTTTTTTTCTCACCTAAACGATGAAGAAGCAAAGAAAAAAGCAATTGAACAGTGGATAGAACAGCAAGGTGTTAAGTTAGAAATAGAGAGTGTCTCACCTAAAGTTAAAGTTGCCCATGAATTGAGCATTGAAGATGAACTCATGCAGTTAAACTTGTTTGAATTAGAGAACCAATTCATCACTAAGCATCTAGACTCAATCATTAGCGATCAAGAAATTCAAGACTATTACGAAAGCCACAGGGAGAATTACAAAGCAGAGTCTTACATTGTACGCGCACTTTACATCAAGGTTCCAGATACAGTTGCAGGCGTCTTAAATATAGATGAACATTACTTGTTAAAGAATGATAAAGATCTAGAGGAAATAAAAAAATATGCAAATCTTTACGCCAGCGGATTTTACTTCGAGCAAGAACGTTGGATTTATTTTGATGATTTAGTGAGGGAAATACCTATTTCAACAGATACTAAAGATGATTTAATCAAAAGACGTGGCGAAGCTATTTTTAAAGATAATGGTGAGACTCATTACATAAATGTACTTGATTTCAGAACAAAATCTATATCTTCACCGATGGAAGTAGAACGCGCTGGAATTCGCCGTCACATTTTAAAAAGAAGGGTGAATAATTTACGCAGCACAGCAAAAGAAACAATATTAGAAAATGTTAAAGAAAAATATACAGTTACTTATTTTTAGTTTTGGGATAATACTTGCAGGAAATGCTCAAATCATTACCGACAAGCAAGGTTCTTCATCTGGATCAGGCAGTGTTATTGATGAGATTATTGCTCAAGTTGGTGACCTACCCGTTTTACGTTCTGACCTTGAAGCTCAGAAAGCACAACTACAGGGAGAAGGGATGACCGTAGATGAAACGACTTCCTGCACTATTTTGGAAGAGTTGCTTTATCAAAACCTCCTACTTAATCAAGCTAAACTAGACAGTATCGATATTTCAGACGGTCAAGTCAATGCGGAAATGGAAAACCGTTTACGTTCAATAGAACAACAAATCGGAAGTAGAGAGAAACTTGAATCTTTTTATGGAAAAACATACACTCAAATTAAAGAAGAATTCCGTGAGGTTATTCGTGACCGAATGATGTCTCAAGAAATGGAAAGACAAATTATTGCTGATGTTGAAGTGAGTCCAAATGAAGTAAAGGCCTTTTTTGAATCAATTCCAGAAGACAGTATTCCTTTAATCAACGAGAAAATTGCTATTCAACAAATTGTTATTTTCCCGAAAATCACCCAAGCTAGCAGAAATGCTGTTATTGAAAAACTAAGCCGTTGGAGACAAGACATAATAGACGGGAACCGTTCATTTTCAGCAGTTGCAACCATTCATTCTGAAGACTTAGGAAGTGCAAAACAAGGGGGTAGAATTGAAGCCACACGAGGAATGATGGTTAAACCTTTTGAAGCCGCAGCATTTGCATTAGAACCAGGAGGGGTTTCTGATGTTGTAGAAACACAATACGGTTATCATATTATTCAATTAGAGTCAAGAAAAGGAGATGATTATGTTGTTCGTCATATATTATTGTCACCTGAAATCGGTCGTCAAGAACTCACTGATGCAGCAACACTAATGGATGAATGTTATGCACGTTTAAAAAAACATGAAATTACTTGGGACGAAGCTGTGAAAGAATATTCGGAAGATGATGACACACGTCAAAATCAAGGTTCAGTTTCTAACCCATATACCGGAGATATGTATTGGGATGTTGCCAACATCAACCAGATTGATCCTCAGATTTTTGGATTGGTCAATGGACTAGAAACTGGAGAAATTTCTAATCCGGCGATGTATTCTGATATGCGAACAAGAAGAGATGGAGTTCGAATTGTACGTATTAAGAACAGAACTGAACCACACAAAGCCAACTTAAAAGATGATTATAACTTCATCAAAAAGGCAGCTGAGAACAATAAAAAAGAAAAAATTATTACAGAATGGGTAAACGGTAAAATAGGGAGAACCTATGTTCGTTTTGATGAACAATTTTCGAATTGCAATTTTCATTACCGTTGGAAATAAATGAAAACCATTAAATCTGCACTATTATGTCAAACGTAAAAGAATTAGATCAACTCGTTGATAAATATAAGTTACTTAAAAAAGAAATTCATAAAATCATAGTTGGACAAGAAGAGGTTGTTGATCAAGTTTTGATTTCAATGTTTTCGAGAGGACATTGTCTTTTAGTAGGTGTGCCAGGATTAGCCAAAACTCTCCTTGTCAACACCATTGCACAATCTTTGGGTTTAAGTTTTAACCGTATCCAATTTACCCCTGATTTAATGCCATCAGATATTGTTGGTGCAGAAATACTCAATGAAAATCGTGCTTTTCAATTTGTAAAGGGTCCACTTTTCAATAACATTGTATTGGCGGATGAGATTAACCGTACTCCACCAAAAACACAATCAGCTCTATTGGAAGCAATGCAAGAAAGAACTGTTACGGCGGCAGGTCAAACTTATCCTTTGCCTAAACCATTTTTTGTCTTAGCCACGCAAAATCCTATTGAACAAGAAGGAACGTATCCATTGCCAGAAGCACAACTTGACCGTTTCATGTTCAACATTTGGGTAGATTATCCAACATTTGAAGAAGAAATGTCAATCGTTAAGGCCACAACTCAAGATATTAAAATCTCTATTCAGCAAATAATGAGCAGCGAGGAGATTATACGTTTTCAAGCACTGATTCGTGAAATCCCGGTAGCTGATAATGTATTAGAGTATGCCGTTAAGTTGGTAGGAAGAACACGTATTAATGATGTTTCAGCCCCCCAACTAACTAAAGATTTCATCACATGGGGTGCAGGACCTAGAGCCTCTCAATACTTGATTATTGGTGCTAAATGTCATGCCGCCTTGAAAGGTAAGTATGCGCCCGACATTGAAGATGTTCAAGCTGTAGCAAAACCCATATTGCGACACCGTCTGGTAAGAAATTACAAAGCTGAAGCTGAAGGATACTCGATGGATAAAATCATTGAAGAATTGTTATAAAATTTCAATTTAGTTATACCATTTTCTATTTCTCTTCGTTATTGGCAGCAAACAAATTATCCATGAGGGTTTTTAGCACTTTTATTTTATTTACAATACTCACTGTTCAAGCCTTGGCTCAACAGGGAACCATCACAGGTAAAATTGTAGATAAATCAAATAGAGGATTCCCTGAGATATCAATTGTATTAGAGAGCGATAAATCAATACGTACAAGAACTAATTTAGATGGTGTTTTTGAAATTAAAGCTCCAGTCGGATTCCAAACCATCATTATTCAATTTGATGATGAAGTTCAAAAAAGAAGTATTACTGTTGTAGAAAACGAAACCCGAAGCATTGATAAAGTTAAACTAAATGTCCAATTCATCTCAGGATTTGATGTAACGGCAAAGGGTAAAGATAACAGCATTAATGATTTACCCATGATGGAACTCGGAGCTATTCCGGCTCCAGGTGGTGGAGTAGAAAAATATATCACACTGACCACTGCGGCAACTTCGAACAATGAATTGACCAATAATTATAATGTACGTGGTGGTAGTTATGACGAAAACCTTGTTTATGTTAATGGATTCGAAATTTACCGTCCTTTCCTAACACGAAGTGGTCAACAAGAAGGCATGAGTTTCATTAATCCTAACCTTGTGCAAAGCATTGCTTTTAGTGCAGGGGGATTTACTTCAAATTACGGAGACCGACTGAGTTCTGTACTGGATATTACTTACCGCACTCCTACCCGATTCAGAGGTTCATTAGACGCCTCTTTTCTTGGGGTTTCAATTCATGCCGAAGACAAAGTTAACGCGCGATTCAATTATACTGTTGCTGGACGCTATCAAGATCAAGGATATCTTTTAAATGCTCTACCGATCAAAGGAGCTTACAAACCCAAATTTTATGACTTCCAGTTGTTGACTAATTTTGCCATTAGAGAAAATTTAGTCTGGAGCGTTTTGGGACACTTCTCTTCTAATGACTATCTTTTTTCTCCCGTATCTCAAGAAACAAAATTTGGTACCGTTAGTCAACCACTCAGCTTTAAAGTTTATTTCGAAGGTCAAGAAGTGACCCGTTTCCAAACCATTACAGGTGCAACATCCTTAAAATGGGATGTCAATAAAAGAACTAATTTAGCCATGTATGCTAAGGTATTCAATACAGACGAAAGAGAAACTTTTGATATTCTGGGAGAATACTTCATCAATGAATTAGGTAAAGATCCAGCCCAAGAAGAATATGGAGATTCTGTTGGGACAATTGGAATTGGGGCGTACCTTGACCATTCAAGAAACAGATTACAAGCCACTATTTACTCATTGCGTCATGAAGGGAGTTATCAGGTTTTAAAATTAACAGAGGATGGATTAGATTATTATAAAAAAGGAAAGATCGACTGGGGAGTTTCTGCGCAATATGAAGAGTTTAATGATGTCATCAGCGAATGGGGACTCATTGATTCTGCAGGTTACAGTTTACCCCAAAACAATCCTAATGAAATCATCCTCAACAGTTCAATAAAGGCGAAAAATCAATTATCCACTTTTAGAACCAGTGGATACCTTCAATACAGTCAAGCTTTTGACTACTACAAACATGATTATCCTGTTGCCGTAACAGTTCGGTCAAAAGATTCTCTAGGGAACAAGACCAAGTACATACATCAGGATACCGTTGAAAACTCAAGGTCTCAACTTTCATTCAATACAGGAGTTAGAACTGGATACACTGCCTTCAACAATGAGTTTTACATAACTCCCCGGGCAATGCTAAGTTATTATCCAAGAAGATATTATGTAAATTCAAATGGCGCATTAAAAAAACGCTATGTCCGCTTGCATGCCAGTTCAGGTTTGTATTATCAACCTCCTTTCTACAGAGAATTAAGGCGCTTTGACGGTTCTGTTAATCCAGCAACCAAAAGTCAAAAGTCATTTCACTTTGTTGCAGGAGCCGATTATGCCTTCGAAATGTGGGAACGCAATACCCCATTTAAAATGACTGGTGAAGTTTTTTATAAATATATGTGGGATGTAAACCCATACAGTATTGACAATGTGCGCACACGTTATTATGCCGAAAACATTGCTGTGGGCCATTCTTACGGATTAGACCTTAATCTTCATGGTGAATTTATTGACGGGGTACAGTCTTTCTTCAAGATAGGACTTCTGAGGAGCATTGAAGATTTGAACAATGATGATTATTATACCTACATTAATTCAGATGGTGATGAAATTATTCCTGGTTATACTTTCAATAATACACCCGTAGATAGTACACTTAATTCGCCTGGGTTTATTCCTAAACCAACCGACCAATGGTTTACATTTGCAACATTAGTCCAAGACAGAATGCCTGGAGTTGAGCAATTCACAGCACAATTAGGATTTCAATTTGGTTCAAAACTACCTTATGGCCCTCCAGGGAATATTCGTTACCAAGATACTTTACGTCAAAAAGCATATTTTCGTGTGGACATTGGTTTTGGGTATGATTTCCTCTATAAAAAACCCAACAAGGAGGACCGCATAAAAATATTTAGACCCTTTACGGACATACAGTTGAACTTTGAAATCTTCAATATACTAGGCATTAAAAACGTACTATCGCAACAATGGATTCAAGACACAGAAGGTCGCCATATCGCCATCCCAAACCACCTTACTCACAGAAGATTTAACCTGAAATTAATTCTCCGTTGGTAACTCCTCATCCTGAGAAAATTAGACTTACTTTAAATTGAAGCTTTTGTTAGAAATTGATTTCGAATCATTTTTAACAAATATATTTGTTTCTATAAATAAAAAAGTTGTAAATTTAACGAATAAAGCTTTTTGCTTTAAATTAAACACACTACAACTTAGGTTAAAATTTAATTTTCACTACTATGAAAAAGTCTACACTACTCATTACTGCAGGACTTATTGCAGTTGGAGTTATTTCGTTTATTGTCTCAAACAATAACAATGCACAATCCACAAATAATGATCCATCTGTTTCCGACAGTGTGACTATTGAAGAAACTGCTGTCTTACAAACAGAGTCTGCATCTTCAGCTGTTCATTCGGTTTCTCCATATGAGATCATCTATCAACATAATGATAAAAGGTTTCGCATCAATCTAAAAGAAACTGGTGTTTACCACCCCTTTCTTCTTACAAATGAATCTGAAATGGAGTTGATAGAAATGGAGAAAAGATTCACCACAAGTGTAATTCCAAAAGAGGTGCTGGAAGCCTTACCACTTTCAAAAGACATGCTGTTTTATATGGGGCTGCAATCAAATCTAGACCCTAACCTTTGGGTTTATACCGAACGCAAGGACGAAGACACATTATTCAATGTACGCTTGTATAATCTTTCGACGAAAGAAAGTAAAATCCTCTTCAACCAGGCTTCTAGTCCAAATCAAAAATATGGATTCAAACCACTTATCTTTAGTCCTGACAATAAGCGTGTTTATTTCGAAGCTTTTGTATTTGATAGTTATTTGAACAATGAAGAATTATGGGAATTGGATTTAAACACATTAGCATTTCGCGAAATCAACATCCATTCTTTCTATACCAGCTCACCAAAAATGTCACCTGATGGAAAGTTCTTTGCTTATCCAGCAGCTTCGCAACCGAACAATGTGCATGTCAGTCCAAATCAATTGTTACTCTTCAATATAGAAACAGAGGAAGAAAGTAGAATAATAGCAGATGAAAATGGATTTATCGGATTGATCGGTTGGTCGGAAGCCAAGCAATAAGCATATACTAATTTAAAACAGATCATTATGAAATCTAAAATACAATTGATTCTTTGTTTGTTCATGCTGCAATTCTTTGCACTTGAAGTATATGGCCAAGGATTTAAACTACCATGGAACAGTGGTGTTAGTCATTACGTATCAAGAACGGGTTCTCCAGCACCTACAGGTCCGACAGGATCCAGTTGTGGCCCAAATTCAGTCTATAATTACACTGCACATGGTTATGTAGCTATAGACTTTGACACGCCCAACAATGTTTACGATCCCGTTCGTGCAGTTAAAGCAGGAGTTGTTGTTTTTGCAGGGTGGAATGGCGGATATGGAAATCTTGTTCGGGTTCGACATTCTGATGGAACACAAACTTATTATGCTCACAACGATGCAATTTTTGTTTCAACGGGTCAATCAGTTCAGCAAGGATGTATCCTAGCCGATGGAGGAGACACGGGAAACTCATTTGGTGACCACATTCATTTTGAATGGAGAGACGTTGGTGGAGTGCCATTTTCAGACAACCGATATCCAAGTTTTTTAGAATGTTCATGTAAAGTTAAGGCAAAATACTGTTATACTTCTACCAACAGTAATGGACCTTGTACTGGAACACCGTGCACAGCGCCAACAAATGATAACTGTAGTAATGCAACTACAATAATATCGAATGGACCAACATTATCGGGTACTGTAAAATGTGCTACAGGATCATTTGGTGCCAATCAATGTGATGGATGTAATTGTTCATCTCCTGACGATTTAGATGTTTACTTTAAGTTTGTTGCACAAGCGACAAGTCATACTGTCACATTATCCAACTATGCCAGTAATTTTGATGGAGTTATTGAACTCAGGTCAGGATGTTCACTAGGAACAAATTTAGGTTGTTATGACCCAAGCGGTGTACCCAATTCAATCTCTAGAACCTTTAATGGATTAACAGTAGGACAAACTTATTATGTTCGCATATTTGAATGGGATAACATCAATACACCACCAAGCTCACCAACATTTAAAGTGAAAGTCACACACATTTGTCCATTGCCTGGAAATATTCAAAATATTTCAGGAAACACAAGCATTTGTTCCAACACTACGCAAACCTACTCTGTTGCGGCGGTTTCAAACGCAACAAGTTATACTTGGACGCTACCTTCAGGATGGACAGGGACTTCAACAAGTAATTCAATTACGGTAAATGTGGGGAATAATGGTGGACAGATTTCTGTAAAAGCAAACAATAATTGTGGAAGTAGTGATCTTGTCACAAAACAAATTGATGTTTCCATAATGCCAAGTACTCCAAGTACAATAGCAGGAAAAAGCACTTTATGTGAGGGGCCATCTCAAGAAAATTATTCGATTAGTCCGGTAAGCGGTGCAACAAGTTTTACATGGACATTACCTTCAGGTTGGACAGGAAGTTCTAATTCAACACTCATTTCAGCTACGACAGATGGAACAGGAGGAACCATAAAAGTAAAGGCCAATAGTGGTTGCGGAAGTGGTCCAGAAAGAACATTAGAGGTCACCGCAATAAACTTAGACAATACGGTCAATTATATCAATGGTGAACTTACAGCTAACGCAGCTGGAGCAAGTTATCAATGGATTGATTGCAGCACAAATTATCCAATAAATGGGGCTACAAACCAAAGTTTCATACCAAATCAAATTGGAGATTACGCTGTAGTTCTCACGATGGGGAATTGTATTGACACTTCGGCATGTGTTTCAGTTTCAGATTTAGGACTCACCTATTCTGATCAAACGATACAATTAATCGCTTATCCTAATCCCACAAGAAATACAGTTTCTATTGCTGGAAAAGGCCTAAATAATGAAAAACACCACATCAGATTTACTAATGTTCAAGGTCAAGTGTTTATTCATGAAGAATTTAGTATCAACAACAACAAACTCGATACTCAATTTGACATCAGTAAATTGCCTAGTGGATTATATTTTATCACAATCAGTTCTAGCACACTAAAGCATGTGTTTAAACTTGAAAAGATTTAAAGGCAAAAATCTGAAATAAGGATATGGTTTAGACACCTTTTGCTTCGATAAAAATTTAACTTCGAAGCAAAAGGTGTTTTTTCGTTCTAGAATAAAAAAGCCTTTGGTGTCTCGTCCAAAGGCTTCTTGCGCTTTAAATTATGAAAAAAGCAATCTGATAGCAGGCATGATTGGAAATTTATACTCTACATTAAAAGAACAATCGATCCTACACCTCAAAAATAGATAAGATAAAAAGAAGTCATACAAGGGTTTTCCCTAGAAAAGTATACACTTTTGATTTTAAAGCAAGTAAATCTAAAACTATAAAAAAATAATAAACTTCAGGGATTTTGTTTAAAGGCTTATCTAAATAGGATTTAAATTTTGTTTCACTTTGTGGATTAGAGGATAGTTATTTTTATTTGCCCCTCTACTTCTAACACATCGCCTTTGCGGATTTTAGCTCGTTTACGCGTTTCTACTTCACCATCACGCACTACGCCACCATCGTCAACAATCATCTTGGCGTGCCCTCCAGTTTGGGCAACACCTATAGCTTTCAACAATTGTAAAAGTTCAATATATTCCCCTTCAAGATTAAATTCAATAGCTTCCATAAATCAATTTATCGTTTGGATGTAAAACTAAAAACCGATGAAATAGTTCACCGGTTTTCAGAAAATCAATTATTGTTATGACGGAATTTATTTTACACCGTGCATTAATTTCTTCAACAATGGGTTAAGCACTGCAATCAGTACACCTGCAACAACAGGGATAACTGTAAAGATCAAGAAGAAGAAAGAAATACTGTATTCCTCTTGAATTTCGTCTACCATTCCACCCATAGATGCGGCAATTTTATTTCCAATTGCAATGGCCAAGTACCACATTCCAAACATCAGGGCTATCATTCTTGCCGGAACAAGTTTACTTACGTACGAAAGCCCTACTGGAGATAAGAAGAGTTCTCCAAGTGTATGGAAGAAGTAGGCTAGAATTAACCAGACCATACTTACACGAACAATCCCTGCTTCAGTTCCTTGAGGAATAAAGCTTGAACCATAAGCCAACACAGCAAATCCGATTCCCATTACGATTAATCCTAAAGAGTACTTCATCGCCGCAGAAGGATTGTATTTACTTTCCCACCATTTCGAGAAGAAAGAGGCGAAAGCAATAATGAAGAATGAGTTCAGAATACTGAACCAAGAAACAGTAATTTCGACTTCATTATCTTTAATTTCAGACACACTAGCTTGAATAATTTTAGATGATTTTTCAGCTTTTACATAATCCTCGGCAAGCTTATCTTCTTTTTCTCCATCTAAGTAAACAAACTTACCAAGCTCAACATGAGTTGCGACATTATCTCCAACTTTAAGCTCTTCATTTGTAGAGAAAAACAATGGTTTATTCACTGTTTCTTCCCCACTAAGTAAAGGACGTGCTTCAGAAACTGGTTGATATACAATCGTTTGCTTCCCAACAAGAACTGTATCTATACTCACTGAAATTTCACCATTTGCGTTTTCAACAATTTCACCATACGCAAAACGAACTGGCTCTATTTCACTTTTTTGATCACGTTGAACAACGACTTCGCTATTTTCCTTCACCGATCCAGGGGCGTCTAATAAATACGCTGCTTCGGCACCTAATGATAGTTTTGCATTGGTGTTGTTAGACATAAATGGTGCAGAAAGATAAGTCTTTTCATCAGCCTCTGCTTCTCCCTTTTTCTTGTAAATCGGGAAGTTTTGTTGACTACGCACTGCAGTTACATCCAATTTAAAATGTGTTGAATCGGCATTTTTAACATTTCCAAAAGCAAAGTGTAAATCTTCTCTTTCTTCTTGGTAGTTCACTACTACTTTGTTGTTTTTAACCGTATCTAAAGAGACATAATCACCTTCACCAAGTCTTACAGCAACAAGGCTTCCTACCTTAAAGTGGTCATTATTGCTTGCATTGGAAACTTCATCATTTGAAAATGCTTCATAAACATATTCTCCTTTTTCGTTTGCAATTTGTTCAACAGGTACAGCGGCATATTGCGCTTCGTATGAAACTGTATTAAAGTCTCTTGCCAGCATCCATATTACGATACCCCAAACCAAGGAGAAACACAAGGCCAAAACGACGTTACTTCCTGGAATCTTTTTGAAAGATTTTTTATTCAACAAGTACAATACCCAAGTAATGATCATTAATGGGATAATCGTCAACAAAGTATTTACGATATTAAAAATCAATGCTGAGTTTCCTGTCAAGACCCTATCGGTATAATCTCTTGCGAAAATTACCATAGAAGTTGCCGCTTGTTCAAAAGGGATAAAGAACAATACGGTAAAGAATGCAAAGATGATCACTGCAATCATTCGGTCTCTGATGACTTTTTCATACCTTCTAATACGTGTTATTATAAGGTAAAGGAATAAAAGAAGACCTCCTAGTACAATTACCAAAGGCCCAGATAAAGTGTCTTTTGACAAGAAGAATTCTTCTGGCAATAAATTAACCTCACCAATTTTAGAAACCGGGTCATTAATTAGATAAAGCAAACCAATAATAGCAGTAACAACGATTAATACTTTATCAACCATTGTAAATTTGTTCTCTTTGTAATCTTTTACTTCAGCTGCTTTTTCTTCTTTAGTTTGACGCACAGGAGGTGCTCCAATCTTACCAAAGAGAGGTTTAGCCAATAAGAACTGTACTGTTCCGAAAAGCATAAAGATACCGGCTAATCCGAATCCCCAAGACCACCCTACACGTTCAGCAAGGTACCCACAAAGCATCATCCCGAAAAATGCACCTGCGTTAACTCCCATGTAGAAAATAGTATAAGCACCATCCTTTTTTTCTGGGAGGTAAGTATACATTTCAGAAATAATTGAAGTGATATTAGGCTTAAAGAAACCAGTACCTAGTACCAAAAGGGCCAATCCCATATAAAGAGAGAATTCAGTTTCGAATGCCATAGAAGCATGACCTGCAGTCATGATTACACAACCAATCAATACTGCCCAACGGTATCCAGTAAATTTATCAGCGATAACTCCTCCAAGTATTGGTGTTAGATAAAGCAAACCGGCATAAGTTCCGAAAAGTGCACCAGCATTTTCTGCGGTCCATTCCCAACCCGGATTACTACCGATAACAGCCATTGTAAGGAAGTTTATCAATAATACCCTCATTCCATAGAATGAGAATCTTTCCCACATTTCAGTAAAGAAAAGTACAAATAAACCAGCTGGGTGGCCTAAAACTTTACTCTTAAAAAACTCATCGTGTTGAGTTGTATCTACATTTGCCATAATTGTATACCGTATTTAACTTTTATCCTTTTATTTCAGTATCCGCTATTTCATAACCTTCTGCCTCTAAGCCTTCAACTTCTTTATCCTCCGCACCGTGTGTTAATTTCTTAAGCTTGTTGAGGAATAAAATCAGTAAAAGACCAAAGCTTACCGTAAAAATAGTTAGCCATAAGAAGGTCTTATATTCTTGTTCATTTTGTTGTTCTTCTACAACAAAGGTTACAGTATAATTTTTACCATCACCCTTGTTTTCAGTCGCTTTCACAGCGTCTTGATCTTTTTCGAACTGCAACCTTGCATGATAACGGTTCTCTTGATCCACATTGTGTTCTGCCAAGTATTCTTTTAACTCTGTTTTTCTTTCATCATCTAAGGAGAACAAACCTGTAACCTCCTTTTTCGATTTGTAGTCCGCAAACTTAATTTCTCCATCTTGCAAGAAAAGACTTGTTTTAATCTCGAAGTTTTTGTCTTGCGTAATTGGATAATCATAAATCGTCATTTCTTTATTATTGTCATCACGCACCTTCATAGAATCTTTTGTAATAAAAGGAGTTAATTCATCCATTTCATATACAAGATCACCGTTGTAAGGAGTAAGTTGAGATGACTCTCCAATACTTCCTGCCAGTTTGTTTCCAAAACCAGAAGCTGCGAAGAAAATACCCATCATGATAGAGGCATACTTTAATGGTGCTAGTTTCGTAATAAAAGACAAAGAAACAGGGGAAGTAGACAATTCACCAATGGTATGGAATAGATAAGCGAGGAAAATCCAGAACATTGCTGCTTTTCCAAAAGTTTCAGAAGCTGCTTCTTTAGAGGCAAACATCATAAATACATATCCTAATCCCATGATAATTGTACCAATGGCCATTTTAAAAAGAGAAGATGATTCTCTACCCTTCTTCTTCCACCACACCCAGAATCCACCGATTACGGTACCAAATATGATAATGTATGCCGCATTCAAAGACTGAAACACTGCTGCTGGAATTTCTTCTAACCAACTTAAACCAATAGTTCTGTCAATTTTTGTATCTGTATAAAGATTCATCAACCCTCCGGCTTGTTCGAAAGCACCCCAGAAAACAATAACAATAAGGAATGAAATCAAAAGAACAATAACTCTGTCTTTTTCGATTTTTGTTAAAGGACGTTTAGCAGCAGCTTTCATTTCAGGAGTTGCTTTGTCTCCACCTGTAAATTCACCCACTCCAACAAGGTATTTTTGTCCCCACATGTATACTGCTTGACCTAATAACATACCGATTCCAGCCAATCCGAATCCGTAGTGCCATCCATAAATATGTGCCACCATACCTACAGTAATACTTGCTAAAAATGCTCCAATGTTAATTCCAATATAGAAAATAGTAAACCCACTATCTCTTCTGATGTCACCTTCTTCGTAAAGTCCACCAACCATCGTAGAAATATTTGGTTTTAATCCACCAACTCCTAAGATAATGAAAGCCAATCCTGTGAAAAACGCCCAATCTTGAGGAATTGCAAGTACTCCGTGACCAATACACAAAAGAATACCACCCCACATCACTGTTTTCTTAGGCCCTAAGAATTTGTCGGCTACCCAACCTCCAGGGATTGATGCCACATAGACCAACATTGTATACCAACCGTAAAGCCAAATTCCGTCTTTACTGCTCCATCCTAAACCTGGATCTGCTGCTGTCGCAGAGGCTACAATATATAAAGTAAGAATACCACGCATTCCATAATAAGAGAAGCGTTCCCACATTTCAGTAAAGAACAAAATGAACAACCCAATTGGGTGTCCCATAACCTCCCGTTTCACACTACTGTCTAAACTCATAATTGATACTTTACGATTTGGGTGGTGAAAATAATTAAAAAAAGTGAGCCTTTGCTAAAATACGTTAATTTGTTTAGTACAAAATAAATAATCGTTTGATTTGGCGGACTTAACGATAATTCTACGTGATTCGGCAATTTAATTAAGAATTACAGGAATAAAGTTTTAGTTTTACACTCTGAAAATGGTAAAAATATTATGATAAAAAGATTAATCCCAGCCTTTATTGCGATCACATTATTCTCATGTGAACAGGTAGAAACACCTCAGAATGAAGAACAACAAGCTACTACAACTGTCAAAAATCATAGCTATGGTAACATTGATGAAATCAGTACAAACCACCTCCATCTGGAACTCAATGTAGATTTTGAAAACAAAGCTCTCACTGGTGTTGCTCGTCATACAATGGACAACAAAGGAGCTGATAAAGCTGTTTTTGACATTAAAAAGATGAACATTGAAAAAGTTACTCTTGGTAAAAAAGGTACTGAAACAGAAACTACATTCACCATCGGTCAATACGACTCATTGTTAGGTGCTCCATTAATTGTTGACCTTAGTTCTGAAGACCAATTCGTCAATATTTATTACTCAACACAAAAGGATGCTGATGCATTAGATTGGCTTCCAGCTGAATTAACAGGCAGTAAAAAATATCCATTTTTATATACACAAGGACAAGCCATCTTAACAAGAACATGGATTCCTGTGCAAGACACCCCTGAAAACAGATTTACTTATTCTGCTGATTTAAAAGTTCCAAGTGAATTATTGGCTTTAATGAGTGCTACAAATCCTACCGAGAAGAATGAAACAGGTGAATATTCATTCGAAATGAAGCAACCTATCCCATCCTATTTACTTGCATTAGCCGTTGGGGAATTAGATTACAGACAACTGAGTGACAACTCTGGGGTTTATGCTGAACCGCATTTAATTGATGCCGCCGAAGCTGAATTCAAAGACATTCCAAAAATGATTGATGCAGCCGAAGGACTTTATGGAGAATATTTATGGGATGTTTACGATGTTATTATTCTTCCTTACTCTTTCCCATTTGGAGGAATGGAAAATCCAAGGCTAACATTCTTAACACCTACCTTAATTGCTGGAGATGGAAGTCTAGTGAGTACAGTGGCGCATGAATTAGCACATTCATGGTCAGGAAACTTAGTAACAAATGCAAGTTGGAATGATTTCTGGCTAAACGAGGGCTTTACTGTTTATTTCGAAAATAGAATTATGGAGGAAGTGTATGGCGAAGAGATTGCTGACATGTTGGCCATGATTGAATTTCAAGAACTTAAGAGGAGTGTTGATGATTTAATGGCTGAAGGTCGCGAAAAAGATACCTATCTTAAATTGGATTTGCACGGTAGAGACCCTGACGATGGTATGACTGACATTGCCTATGTCAAAGGAGCATTTTTCTTAAAGACGATTGAAGAAAAAGTAGGAAGAGAGAAATTTGATGTATTCTTAAACGCTTATTTTAAAGCACACGAATTTAAAACTTTAACAACAGAAAAATTTGTAGAATACATCAATGAAAACTTATTCGAAAAAGAAAACATTGAATTCAATCTTAACGAATGGATTTATGGGGAGGGAATCCCATCTAACGTGATCCAACTAAATTCTGATCGTTTTGTTGTAGCACAAGAACTTGCTCAAGAAGTAAAAGACGGAAATAAATTACCTACTGATTTAAAGCGCAGTGATAAAATCACCCAAGAATGGTTAGCCTTTATTCGCGCATTTGATGGTGAGCTTTCAAAAGAACAAATGATCATGGTCGATGAGCAGCTGAACTTTAAGAACAGTGGCAATTCAGAAATCATGTCTGAATGGTTTGTACTCGGAATCAAAAATGATTACAAAGAAATTCGTCCTGAAATAAAAGCTTTCTTGAAAAAAGTAGGAAGGAGAAAGTTTTTGGAGCCACTCTATACGACTCTTGCGAAAACTGAAGAAACACTAGAATGGGGTAAAGAAGTCTACAAAGAAGCTCGACCTTACTACCATGCTGTATCATTCCACACAATTGATAAAATATTAGGCGTAAATCACTAATCCGGATTTAAAAACAATGGCCTGTCTTGAAAAATCAAGGCAGGCTTTTTTATTTGTAAAGATTTAGAACCTAAGAATCAAATAAGACAGCGCTAAATTGTTACGTACACTAAACCTTATTTTCAGGATTATTGCCCCCTACTTTTTGAAACAAAAAAAAGAATTTTTCATTGAGAATGACTCCGATGATACATGTTTAGCGTTTAATTCTAAAGCAGAAGAACCTCATCCAAAACAGTCTTCAACTCTTCTCTGGTGATGAAACTATTGTTTTTGTACACCACACTATTTCCCACCATAATCACAGTACTTGGAAAAGCCACTGTCCCGTCTTTTTTGGCCAACTGCATAGCCAATTGATGTTTCCCTTCGTTTACTCCAGAGGCTTCATAAACATAACGCTTTCCTTTAAATACGATATCATCAGTACCCTCAGCATTCAGCAGAACTAAATAGTATTTTTCATTCAATAGTTCAGAAATATCCTGGCTTTTCAGCACCTTGTTTTCCATGGCTAAACATTTTGAACACCAGTCAGTATTAATGAAGAAAACTACAGGTCGTTTTTCGGTATACTGCAGACTATCTAAATCATTTGCAGAATACGAATTCAATTGCGCAAATGATTGAGATGCCAGAAATAAAACCATAAATATAGTAAGCCTCCTCATAGTAATTTAAACAAGTGCAAAAACATAAGTTAAAAGTAAAAAAAAGAATCCTCAAAAGCGAACTTTATAAAAGTAAGCCTTTGAGGAAACAAAACAGATTTATTAAAACATTGCTACAAAAGAAACTTACTGGATTGTGTAGCGCAACCCTACAAAACCTCTAACCCCCTGGTTCGCACCATAGATATAATCGGGATCAAACTTTAAGGCATACGGATTATCGGGTGTAGCTAAAATATCTCCATTCCCATCATACTGTACGTTTTGATCAAAAGGATCATCCGTTCTAGCAATAATAAATGGATTTCCTTTATTGGGTGTCCAGTTCAAAAGGTTCTTTACTCCACCGAAGATTTCCAATCCATTTTTAAATACTTTTGTTATTTGAATATTCTGAATACTATAAGGTTTTGACTCTCCCATCCTAGGGTCTAAATCACTAATTAAAGGCAGAACCATCGGTCCATATAAATTACCTGTATATTCTAATTTCATTCCAACAGAAGCAAAATCATACCCTAAATTCCATGTCATGGTATAGGTTTCTTGGAATTCTTGACGAATACGCTCCCCACCCTCAACACTAGACACATCCATAATTGTCCCTCCTACTCTAGCATTAAAATGTTGATAACGAGCATCTAGATTCAATGATATTCCTTTAGACTCAGCATAACCATCAAGGTTATCATAAATAATTAGATTTGGGTCTGTTTCATAATCTGGAATAATTTTATTATCAAAATAAGTATAGAACACAGAAGCATCGATATTCAAGAACAGCCCATTGTCGAAACTTAATTTCCTAACGTAATTAATGTTTCCATTCCAAGAGGTTTCCGGATTTAGATCAGACAGAAACACGACGTCTCTTGCCCCTGTCAATGCCGCGTGATCTTCTGTAAAAACATTAGCTACTCTATATCCAGACCCGGCACTTAAACGCAAGGTGTTTAATTTATTCCTTGATGTCCATTTATAGTTGATTCTGGGTGTAAAAATATCTCCATGCAGTGAGTTATAATCATATCTCAATCCCATTAAAAGGGTTTGCTGTGGTGCAAACTTCCATTCATCTTGAAGGAAAATTCCTGGCAAATAGATTGCTGAAGGATCATTCACTATTTCACCATTCACCTTCTTTTCTGTTGCAGTGGTATTGTCATCATAAAAAGTATAACGCAATGCAGCACCTGCCAATAAATTATGTCTACCTAGCTTTTTATCCCAAGTAAACTGACCAAAACCAATGTTTTGTACCGCATCATAAACCTCATCGCCATACCTCGAGTTTTGATCATGTCCATTAGCACTAAACATAAACATCACTTTCTCCTTTAATGGCAATTGATAATTCCCCAACAACTCCCACCGACTCGTATAAATAGTTTCTGCATAAATTGAATCAGAACCCCTATATTCAGGTGTCCAATTCATGTCACCTCCCCATCTATCTTCATATACATATCTACCTGCCAAAGTAAAAACCCTACCTTCTTTTCTTTTAAAGTTCCATTTATTGAAAATTGAGATCCTGTCTTGCAAAGTAATGTCTGTAAACCCATCATTGTTGTTATCAATCGGATTGCTATAATTAAAGTAGTTTACCCCAAGTAAGGTAGAAACTTTTTCACCAAAATTAGCACGATAACCAACATCAGCATTAACTTCTCCCCAAGAAGTTCCGAAAGCTTCTGCATAAAATAGAGGTGCTTGATCTGGTGATTTAGTAATGACATTAATCAGTCCGCCAACCGCTTCTGACCCATACAATGTTGAAGCAGGACCTTTTACAATTTCAACCCTTTCAATTAAAGCTTGTGGAATACCATTTAAACCATAAACAGTTGAAAGACCACTTACGATTGGCATTCCATCAATTAAAATCATTGTATACGGACCTTCTAATCCATTAATATGTATATCACCTGTATTACAAACACTGCAATTTACGCTAGGTTTAACTCCATTCACTTGTCCTAGCGATTCAAAAATGGACGGCGCAGGATTAGACCTAAAAAACTCTTTAGAGTATACTTCAATGGGCACTGGACTATCAGATTTTCGAACCGTTCTCATTGTTCCTGATACCACAACCTCCTCAAATGAAGTAGCGATGGCTTCTAACTCAAAACTAACCGTTATTGGATTATTGTCTTTTAGTTCCACAGCAATAGTATCATTATGAAAATCCGTAGACCGAGAAATTAATTGGTAAGAACCTTTTGGTAACCCTGAAATTGTGAACTCACCAGCAGCATTAGAGGTAGCTCCTTTATTCATTCCATCTACAACGATGTCAATCCATGCTAAGCGCTCTCCCTCATCGCTTTGAACGCCCCCCATTATTGTGGTTTGTGAAAAAACTATTCCTGAAGAGACAGAGATAAACAATGCTAAAATAACTCGTTGTATGCTTTTATTCATCCTATGAAATTTATATTTTCGTCAAATATATTATTTTTATTTAGGTAAGGCTAAATATTTTTTAAGGTTTTACAAAAACACCTAAAAACAAACCAAAACACACTTGTACAACCGTAGGATTGTCAACAAGTTAGTGCGTCAACACAAATATAATGACGTGAAGAAAAGTTACGACTTGACGAAGTTAAAATTAAAAAGACAGTCTTTACATCAAGTTAGAAAGGCAATAAAAAAGGGAAAAAATGCAAGACAACTCCCTACCATTCAGGAAGAGTATATCTGTAAGCAAACAAAACACGTCCAACAAAGATTCTACTTGGACTAATCAAATCAAAAAATCCATTCAAGGTAAAATCAAGTTCATTATTTACATCAGCGAATATCCCAATGCTATGAGATGAATTAAATTTATAGAAAGCTTGCAAACGATAAGCCACAAGTGGAGTAAAAATAAGCGTTGTATACTCAGTATGACTAAAGACATCCCCCGTCTCAGTATTCCGATTTTCAAAAGTCATTTCTTGGTAATTAATGTGTGGAGTAATCATGAACGATAAATCAACTTTTTCTCTTCGCACGATATGAACACCTAATTGAACACCACCCGTTACAGCCTCTAGTTTATGCCAGTTTTCTACTTTTCCAACTGCATTATTAGTTCTAATATATGGTGTTCTGTCTGTAATTAAATTTACTCCAAATACAAAACGATTTGGGAACTGTGCTTGATAACCAACAGAAACTGAAGCTCCCTTACTATTATGGAGACCTTTTTGCATATACATACCACCAGACAAAGAAAAAGCATCCTTGACTTGCAAAACTTTTTGAGAAAAAAATGAATTAACAAATACAAGGCTTAATAAAAGTAGAAGATGTTTCATAAATAGTATTTTTCAAATAACGAAAATAGTCTTTATTTAGAATTAGAGAAAGAAAATGGGATATAAGTAAGAAACGCGTAGGAAAAGCTTATTTTTTTGTTCGGCTTTATTTTCGATTTAGTTAGTATAATTAGAAAGCCGTTGAAACGGCTATAAAATAGAGCCAAAGAAATCTATTGAATGCGGGATGAATCCCGCATCAATAGAATGCTAGTTTTAATTACTTTATCTTCCCTATTAATTAAGAAGACGGAAGTGTAAAACGATAAGAAAACATTGCACGAGCTACTCCTAAAAGAACATTTCCGAATAAATCATACAACTCAATATCAAAGTTAAAATCGGTAGCTAGTCCAATAGAATGTAATTGATTGAACTTATAATAAAAATCAAAACGCCAAGCAGCAAAAGGTACAAATAAGTATCTACTTTTGTATTTTAAAAGTTCTGTTTCATTGTTGTGCAAAGTGTGTTTTTTGACGATGTATTTCTGCAGGTTGACATGAGGAACAATGAGTACAGATAGGTCAAAGTGTTTTTTTCTAAGAACATTCACCCCTAATTGTACTCCCAATGAAATTCCACTAAGCCTTCCTATATTTGAAACGTTTGGATCCCAACTGTGTTCCTTTTTAAAAAAGGATTGATCTGATAAAAGCTCAGCACCAAGAACAAATCGTTTAGGGAAACTAATTTGATAAACTAAGCTCGAAGTTATACCAGAGTAATCATAAGACGGTTGTGATAGGTCAAAAATGTTTGTTTGCCCAAATATGCCTGCTGCTAGATAAAAAGAATGTTTTGACCTCTGTTTTTCCTCACTCTTTTGAGCAAAAAATGAAAAAGTGACGATCAATGCAATACTCAATAAGAAACACTTCATAGTAGTACAATTTATAACCAATATAATTTGAATTTACGACAAAACATTAATATCACAATGCCGATAAAAAACAAATATGAAATCCCTCTTTGTTTTCTATTCTAAAAAAAGCTTTAAATAGCAATAAAGCAAATCCCAAAAAAACTATTGAATACGAGACAAATCCCGCATCAACAGAAAGTCAAATAGCACCATAAACTACCTCCCTATCCTCACCTCCATTGTTCTACTATTCCCTGAAAACTTTGGGGCGTAATGACATTGAATTTCCGCAACTCCACTATTAAAGTTTCCGCTGTGTGTTGCATAAACGGTATAAGTCAGTTTATAAGTCCCTTTCGGCATATAATCCACAAAGTAATCCATCGATACGTCCTTTGGACTTTGATAATAAGACAAGCCAGCATCATACACATAACCACTTGTAGTCTGAACGGGTTCAAATCCTGCAGGACGTAAATCTTTGATGTGCACAAATTCTAAATCGCGATCTACAGTAACAATCAGCTCAATTTCAATTTTATCTCCTATTTTAAATGTAGAATCAATGATTCCTGTTTCCGCTTTTTCTCCTGGAACTACTCGACGGTAGGTTTTACGAATACTCATGGATTGATTATTACTGCTCTTGATTTTTGACAGCTCATCAGTATACTGCCAATACATATTCAGTACACCAGGCGCTTCTGTAAAACGTTCAACCTCAACTTCACCAAGGTTTGTAGTAATCTCACCTCCTGTCCACTTATTTTTTACCTGACCTAACCCTGGAGTCCATTCCACCTCTACTTCATTGGCTTTTGATGTTGATGCATAGACGAGTTGCTGACTTCCGACTTTAATACTTGGTTGTTTAGAAGAGCTTAAATAATCTTTCCCTGTTAGCAAAACAGCATAAACAGCATCTGCAGTTGAAACACCCGTTTCCCACGCATTTCCTTCTTTATTTAGAATTAGCCATAAACGCATATCATCCATCATATCCTCTGGTGCATCCATTTCCTTAAAGAAGGAAATTATCATTGCTTGACTACCTATGTTATTTTGATACCAATAGTATCCTGCGTTTTCCACCCAGTACATACCCAGGCGTGTGTTTTTCTTTGCCCTATCCTTTAAAGAAGCATAAATCAGTTGTGCTTCCTTATCCATCTTTTTATTTTCGAAATAAATTCCCATTATCGCCTGTTCGTATGGACTGAAACGCGTCCATTCTTTTTTCAACTTCGTTTGATAATAGTTTATAACCTCATCTATTTGTGCTGATTGCTTACTATTAAAGAAGGTTCTAGAATACAACCAATACATATCCATTGCTGATACCGTATATCCCTTCTTATCCTTGATACGCTTATTGTATTTCTCAACATGATATTCTGCTAGAAAACGTTCAGCATTTTGGATTAAGGCATTTTCTTCTTTAATGGAAATCCCCAATCTTTCTAACTGTCCAAATCGCGTCAAAACATTTTGAGTAATGTAAGCATTTGACTTTCCACCACCGAACCATCCAAATCCTCCATCCCTGTTCTGAGCTTTCTTTAACTCGTGCAAAAGACTGTGTTGATTATTTTGCAATTGATTCAATTCGAACAGCTGTGCTATTCTTCTGCGCTGTTCGGTTTCATTTTTAGCCTCCATAACCCAAGGTGTTTCTTTCAAAAGAATTGTTTTTAATTCTTCATTCTTCTCTAATTCAGATAGATAAACATCAGGGGTTTTAGCTTTCCATTGTTTAAATATTGCTTCAATTTGTGGATTGCTGTTCACAATATGCTTTGCAATAGCAGTGGCGTAATAGCTATTCGCTAAAGCAGTTGCGCTTTGATCATTGACTTTACTTAAATATGGTAAAGCCATCACCGCATTCCAAGCCAAATTATCAGTGTATTCAACGGTGAAAGACTTATTGTCTAAAGTGGTTGAATTTTGGTTTTTAAAGGCCTCGAATTCATGGCTTGTTTTTCCCGGTTTACGCAATAAAACATGATCTGTTTCTGTAATCAAAACACGGTTACTTAAAACAGGAATTACATTGCGCTCTCCATCACTATAGCTTTCATTAGAAGCTGTAATTGTATATTGAATCACTTCTTGATTACCGATATTCATGTTCCACACGACTTCTTCAGAAGCTCCAGCGGCAATGGTCACCATTTTGCTTAAAGGCTGACGACCAATTAAATTTAAAGCCCCACCATTAATCGGGTTTTCTAATTTCAAGAACACCTCAACGGTTTGTTCCTTTTTTGTTAAGTTCACCACTTTTGCAGAAAAATCTATTGCATCGCCTTGTCTTACAAAACGTGGTGTATTTGCAGTTACCATCAACTCTTTTTGAGCAACAATTTCTTTTTGGAAAGTTCCAATTTGCATTTCTTGATTATGGCTTAACAACAACAATTTCCATTTCGTCAATGATTCCGGCAAAGTAAAATTTAATACATATTCATTAGAATCGTTTGAATAAATTGTGGGATAGAAGAATGCCGTTTCGTTGAAATTACTTCTTGGATTGACGGGCTCAGGCTTTGCCTTGTCCTCTTCTGTTTTCTTAACAGACTCAACACTTTCTGCATCACTTCCTGCACCAGAGCCTGATCCTTCAGTAACGAACGCCACCTCTTCCACCTCAGCAACATCGGCTTGACTACTAATAGCAGAGCGACTTTTTGAAAGGTATAGTTCATCGCCATAATTGACAATTTCATAAGATGGAGGACTTAAAAGCTTCTTGTACTTCATATTTTCTCCAGTGAGAACACTTCTTAGCGTCCAACTCACACCTCCGCTTCCAAAACTCGAGGTATTTCTGCTCCAATTATTACTCCAGTTGCTGTACTGCCCCCTCCCGTAATAAGGGAAAAAGCCCCAACCATGTCCTCTAAACTGATCCAATGAAGCATCATAAAGCGTTGCAGCTAACTCTGCATTTACCATTTCGTTATTTTCATCCTGAACCGTAAAACTCCATCGCTCTTTTTGACCAGGAGTTAATTGATCCCTAAAAGTTGATGTTTTGATTTTTAGCTGCTTATTACTGAACGGAACCCTCACATTTTGAGATGCCGTGTAAAAAACACCGTTGTTCAACAACACTACATTATAGGTTAGAACACCTCGATCTTCTTCTTGAACTGTATAACATTGTGAATGTCTATGTTTTAAGTCCACCCATTCCTGACGGATTAATTTATCCTTTTTATAAAAAGAAATTAAGGCTTTACTATTCTTAAAAGAAGAGCCCACTTGGAAATCGACAGATTCCCCGACCTTCACTTCATCATCAGAAACAAAAGTCCACAAAGCAGCATGCACAGGCAAATCTTTTTCTGTCACATCAATCACTTCTATGTCATGAGTTGCTTTAATACTATCACCGGAGGGCGTTAACACATATAATTTCACGCTATAGTGACCCTGTTTATTATTGACCCACTCATTCAATTGCAAAGTATCACCAGTGGTAAAAGAAATTCTTTTAATCAACTTCTCTTTTTGGGAATGATTTTGGAATGAATTCAACATCATGTTAGGAAATAAAGCAGCCCATTCTTCCTCTTTAAACTGAGTATCTTCTGCATTTTCCCATAGACGATTTAAGAATTGATCATCCGATACTTTTTGATATACTTCTAATTTTCCAGTGTAAACTTCTTGTTTTTCACCCGCCAAATTGACCACTTCGATAAGCGCCGTTTCTTTTTCATGGGTAAAGAATCGATTAACTGCATTCACTTGTAAGGACAACCCTACTTTACTCAAATTAAGCGATAAAGTTTGTTCATGAGTCTCTCCTGAAAGATCAGTAACCTTAACCCTTACTTCATAATTATAATAAGCATTAGCTACTGCATTAGGATCTTCCTCAGCAAAGAAATCAATTTTAAAATCTCCATTGACGTTTGATTTCACCTCTCCTTCTTTCAACAAATCTCCAGAAAAAGGTGAGTAATAAAACCTCCAGTAACGATTCCATTTTCTATAAATGGTATAACTCACTTGGGCATTAGCAATAGGAAATCCAGCAAAAGCCTTGGCATTTCCAACAACTGAAACAGTATCATTCAACTTCGCTTCTTTTGTTGGCTGATTCAACTTTACTTCAAAAGTTGGACGTTTATATTCTTCAACAATAAACTGAGTGCTTGAAGTAAGTGAATTAGTGAATAAACCATCCATGCTGGCCACCAAAGAAAAGCTACCTAAAGGAGTTGAGCTCGGCAATTGAATACTTCCATCAATACTTCCAAACTCATTACTGGTGAATGTAGATTTATAAATTTCTTGATACGAAGCATCCCTTAAGGTTATTGTGATTTTCTTTTTTGCTGTAGCTTTAAATTCGTTCTCCATTCCTTCAAAGGCAATTCCTTTAAAGTATACAGTTTGTCCAGGTCGATAGACAGATCGATCCGTCAGCAACTCTATCCTGTTTTGCTTTACGTCCTTCCCAGATTTGTAAGCATACTCTCCACCATAAAGGAATGAGCCCTTGTATTCAACAGAATAAAACAACCTTCCATTGTCTCTAATAGGATGTGAAAACAGACCATTTTTATTTGTTGTTCCTTTCTTTATCAACTGAGGTTCATTTCCTCTTCGGTAGTTATGTTTATACAATTGAACTTCGGCACCTTCTATGGGTTTACCTGTAGACTGGTCAAGGACAAGCATTGTATATTCGCCATTTATTGTTGAGCTAGTAGTACTAATTGTAGAGATCGTGAAAGCCTTAGAAATCACTTTTTCTGCATTCCACAATTTGTTATCTTTGGCCAACTCGAAAAGTGATTGGCCCTCTTTTGTGGCCACAATAAAATACTGGCCTGGAGTTGAAAATCCATCTAACAACAACTCTAAACTTCGTTCTTGAAATAACTTTTCATCTTTTAAATCAAGAGACAAAGTTCTTTCTAGCGTTAAGTTTTCTTCAAGCAAGTAGTTTTGAAATGAAGAGTATTGAACAAAATCGAAATCTTTTATTTTATATATACGAATCACATGAGCTGAATAGTTCCTTGACTTAATCAATAAAGGAATTTTTATGTTTGGCCTTACTACATTCGGTAAAGTCAAATTGATTTCCTGATTATTGATCACAGTAATTAAAGTGTGAATTTCATGTTTAAAATCATTATTCGGAAACAACTTCATTTCGGCCGTTAATTGTTCATGGGCTTCCTTAATTAAAGGTTCGAGTTCTGGATGTCTTACATAATGGTAAGCTTTTCCTTTGTTGTATTTACTTTTCGCAATTTCAAATAAGAATTTTGAACGGGCTGAACTAGTACTAAAACTATTGAATTGATTCTGCCATGCTAGCTCTACCTCCTTTGTATTGTGAAATGACTTTTTTAAATAGTGTAGACGTTGGTAGACAGCTGTACTTAGGTAATTCGGATGGTTTTGATTATTCAATTCAAGCTGTTGATACAACCTAAGGATTGCTCCTGTTAACTGATGTTCTTGCAAATTGAGTTGAGTAAACGTAGAAGAAAGTCCATACCATTCTTTTTGATCTGAATTTAGGTGCTTTAAAGTTCCTCCATGTTGAATCACAGAAGATTCATATAGATTAATTAGTTGATACGCCATATAATCGGAAAGGGTACGATGAATAAAAAGGCTATCGTCATTCATGGATAGCACTCTGCGATAAGGCTGGAAATCGTAAGCTGTTAAAGAATTCAACTGATTTTCTAACCCCTCAATGTGCTTCAATACAAATTCGAATCGAACAGAGTCTTCATTAAGGTTAATAGAATCGTAAACATCGAGGTGTGTTCTGCTCAACCATTGATAATTATTGAAAGCTACTTCTTGAAGCATCTGAAGTTCAGCAATAGAATTTGAGGGCTTTGGAAAGTCCTGCACTCTATTAAACACTTTGAAGTACAATGCTGCACGCTCCTCTTTATCCAATGGAGCCAAAACTTTTTTAAAATAGGGAACAGCTTCTAAAAGCGTAGGATGATCTTCAATCTTTTTCGCTTTTTCGATTACCGCCCACAATTCTGATTGAGCTGCATTGGGTTGTCTAATTTCAAGCAAACTATCTACTTTCATTAGTGGTTTTTCATGCTGACTGAAAGAAGCAAAAGAAATTAGAAGGCTAAAAAGGCAAACGAAATGTTGAATATTCATATTGTATCTTTAAAATGATTTATCGTTGAGATGCAAAGAAAGTACCAATTACATAATCAATTACGAATTACGAATTATGAATTTTAAAGTTACGAATTATTGATCTTCTTTCAATCTTTGGTTTTATCTTTTCGTGGCACAGGATCATCTCCGAAACCTCCCCAAGGATGACAAGAGCCTATTCGTTTTATCGCCATCCATCCACCTCTAAAGACTCCCCATTCTTTAATTGCATCCACTGAATATTGAGAACAAGTTGGATTGTACCGACAATTCGCAGGAAATATCGGACTAATGATGTATTGATACAATCGAATCAATAGTATAAAAGGAAATCGTATAATTTTTTTGATTACTTCCACGGTATAAAATTACGGATTTTATTGGAAGAAAATCAAAGAAAGTAATGCTTTTGATTGTCAACATTCTTAAACTATAATCTCAACTTCGTAGTATGTTTAAAAGTAAAAAAAGGCCTTCCTAATCATAGAAAGACCTATATCATCTGTAATTGAAGCTATAATTGATTTCGCCTCAAGACTCTTCACTCACACTCAATACTGAAAATTTCATAAATTACATTAGCGACAGCTATTGTAATTTATGAAATTTTATCCCCCAGCTTTCCATATCAGCATTAATAAAGTCTAGTTTGTACTTTAAAGGAATACCAGATTCTTCAAGCATTGAACCTGGTTCAATGGAAGGGAACAGTTCTTCATAAGTAATCATCTCATTTAAAGAAACACGGCGGTAAATATGTGAACGCGTTAAGTTTTTGGTTACATCTAATCCTGAGGCACCTAATAATTCAACATAATTCTTCACCATTTTACTATGGTATTCAGCAACACGTGTTTTCTTATCTTTCACATCTAGACCAACAGTCAACTTCGGATCTTGAGTTGCAACACCTGTCGGACAAGTATTTGTATTACACAATAATGCTTGAATACATCCCACAGCCATCATCATTGCACGTGCCTGGTAGCATGAGTCAGCGCCCAAAGCCATAGCCCTAGCCACGTGGAATGCTGAACTTACTTTTCCTGAAGCAATAATTTTAATGTGTTTGCGAATGTCTAGTCCGGTTAATATATTATGAACAAAATCTAAACCGTCAATTAAAGGGGCACCAACATAGTTACTAAATTCAGGCGGTGCTGCTCCAGTACCTCCTTCTCCTCCATCTACGGCGATATAATCTGGATAAATATCTAAATGAATCATCGCTTTACAAATCGCAATAAACTCACTCTTATGTCCAATACATAATTTAAACCCTACAGGTTTTCCTCCAGACAAATCCCTTAATTTTTTAATGAATTGAATCATCTCTAAAGGCGTATCAAAAGCGGAGTGGAAAGGAGGTGAAGCCACAAGAGTATGCGGTTTAATGTGACGAATTCGTGCGATTTCCTCTGTATTTTTGGATGCAGGTAGAATTCCTCCATGTCCAGGCTTAGCCCCTTGAGACAATTTCAACTCTATCATTTTCACACTAGGCGTCTTTGATTTCTCAGCAAACAGTTCCGGATTAAAGTTACCTTCTTCGTCTCTACATCCGAAGTATCCTGTACCAATTTGCCAGATAATATCTCCTCCATGTTTTAAGTGGTAATCACTCAGCCCTCCTTCACCCGTGTTGTGTGCGAAGTTTCCGATTTTTGCACCACCATTCAAAGCTTCAATGGCGTTAGAACTTAAAGATCCAAAACTCATTGCAGAAATATTTAAGATACTTGCTGAGTATGGTTGTTTACAATCTTTATTCCCAATCATCACCCTAGGGTCATGATTTAAAGTATCAAATGCTCTCGGAGCAACAGAGTGACACATCCATTCATATCCTTCTGCATACAAATCCAATTGTGTTCCGAAAGGAATTGTATCACGAACATTTTTAGCACGCTGGTATACCGATGAGCGGTCTAATCTATTGAATGGGCGTCCATCAATATCCGACTCAATAAAATACTGATACATTTTTGGTCTCAGTTCTTCCATAACATACCTCAAGCGACCAACTACAGGGTAGATTCTTCGGATTGCGTGTTTCTTTTGGAACATATCGACATACCCCATGATGGTGAGTAACAACACCAATCCAACCAACACATACCAATACATGCTTAAGTAGATAGAAAGCGCAAGTGAAGCGCCTAATAACAACGTACTCGTGATTACAAAATTTCTTCTCATTTTACTACACCTTAATGTTGAGTTTAAAAGCGAAATTTACATTTTTTATTGACTTAATCGAACAGCTTATAAGACTAATGCTCTAATTTATTTCTTATTCTCTGTACAAGAGAGCATTTAGTTTATTCGCGTTATTAAAGTCATTAGCACAAAATATAAAAACCTTAGCTCACACAATATTATTTATGTTAGAACAAAGATGAGTTATTTGATTCAAAAAAGCCACTATTTTATTGAGAGATTATTGGAAAAACATAACAAATAGACAAATACAATTAATTAGATAAAAAAATGCATTAGAAACACCGCGTTTCATAGTCCCATTGAATCACATCAAAGAAATACTGAATCCACAATTAAAATCAAATCTTCTACAATCAACACACTACTTCTAAAACGTAAGCATCTAATTCACAACAGACTAACAATAAAGTTAAAGAAATTTGAGCAAACTCCTATCTTGGTTAAATTGTTTTTTTTGGGTTTTAATTTCCTATTCTACTCATAGAGAACACAATAAATTGAACAAGCAATAGATTTCTCAAAGCGATTCAACTTGTTATCCGTAAAGGTTTTAGCCTACAGCCTAACACCCACAAACAAAATAATCAAAAAAGCATTGATTAAAAGATTTTTGATTATCTTTGTGCCCTTAATTAAAACAATAATAATATGAATAACTACGAGACTGTTTTCATTTTAACTCCCGTTTTGTCAGAAGATCAGACAAAGGAAGCAGTAAAGAAGTTTGAAGAAGAGATTAAATCTCTTGGCGGAAAACTAACTAATTCTGAGTCTTGGGGCTTGAAAAAATTGGCTTATCCAATTCAGAAAAAAACAACTGGATTTTATTTTCTTTTAGAATTTGAAGGAGAAGGAAACTTAGTATCTGAATTAGAGGTGACTTTCAAACGTGATGAGCGTGTAATGCGTTTCTTAACTGTAAAAATGGACAAGCACCACAAAGAGTGGGCTGAAAAAAGAAAGTCAAGAATGAAAAGTGCTAAACCTGCAAAGGCTGAAGCAAAGTAATTAAAGTAAAGAACCAAAAAAAATTACAATTATGGCACAAGATGTAAGATATTTATCGCCGGTAAACATTGACATTAAAAAAGATAAATACTGTCGTTTTCAGAAAAGCGGAATTAAATTCGTTGACTATAAAGACGCAGACTTTTTATTGAAACTTTTAAACGAACAAGGTAAAATTTTACCACGTCGTATAACAGGAACTTCTGCCAAGTTTCAAAGTAGAGTTAACAAGGCTGTTAAACGTGCTCGTCACATTGCGATTCTTCCATATGTAGGAGACCAATTAAGATAAGCCTAATTATTAACACATTAATAAGACAATAATGGAAATCATATTAAAGAAGAATGTCGATAAGCTAGGTTACAAAGACGATATCGTTGACGTAAAGCCTGGTTATGCGCTTAACTTTTTAATTCCACAAGGATATGGAACTATTGCTACAAAGTCAGCAAAAAAAGCGCACGAAGAAGTTTTGAGACAACGTTCTCATAAAGAAGTAAAAATCAAAGAGGAAGCTCAAGAATTAGCGAAGAAAATCGAAGGTGTTACCATCAAGATTGGAGCTAAAGTTGGAGAAAACGGACGTATCTTCGGATCTGTTAACACTATTCAGTTATCTGAAATGTTAAAAGCTGAAGGTGTTGAAGTAGATAGAAGATCTTTGAAAATTGTAGAAGAGCCAATTAAAGAAGTGGGAACTTATACAGGAGTAGCAAACCTTCACAAAGAGGTTTCTGCTGAATTCAAATTTGAAGTTATCGAAGAGTAAATCTTTGCACTCAATATTTTAAAACCGTTCTTACTAAATGTCTGAACGGTTTTTTTTATGACCTACTTTTTAAATTGGGGCATTCGCGTCGGTAATTTGGAAACCCTATCATACATTACGATACTACCCGCTACAGCGACATTCAAAGAGTTTGTACCTGGCAGTTGCACGATTTCATGGCACTTATCCAAAACCTCAGAAGGCAAACCGTTATCTTCTGCTCCTAACAAATAAACTGCTCTTGGGGTATGTTGATATTCACTTAACATTTCAGCTCTGTCGTCTAACTCTACCCCCACTAATCTACTATTGTAGGGAATGTGTTTGTAAAAGTCTTCAAATTCTTCGTAATGAAATAATGGAATTTCACGCCAAGATTTCAACACATCTGAAGCTTGTTTTTTATAGCTTTTCCCTATGGTAAATATGTAAGACGCTCCAAGAATATGAGCAGACCTCCATAAAGTTCCAATATTATATCCCCTTTTAAATTGCATTATTCCAATACCGAAGTAATTGGCATCTTCTGATCTGACTTCCATGGTAACTTATTAGATAGTAATGCGAATTAACGCTTAATAATATGATCAACAGAAAAACGTCCTGGTCCGATAAATAATAATCCTACATAACCTGCAAGATACAGTAAAGACAACTCTATTTTCCCAAAAGGATCACCGCCATGTACAATAAATGCCGCTACAGCCATGGTCGCAATCAAAGGAATTAATGCCAGACGTGTAAACAACCCAACAGTTACCAATAAGGCGCACAATACCTCAGCAAACACAGCCATTCCAATAGACAAAGTCATACCAATACCTAGTGGATCCGGAAAATTGATTTCTCCGCTTCCAAAAAGAACATTCATCTTTCCTAAACCATGACCATAAAACATAGAAAGCCCCATAACCAATCTCAACACTAAGGCATTAACATCCTTACCATAAGCCCATTCCTTTGTCAATCTTTTCATCCTTTGTCAATTTAATTATATTTTATAAACACAGTGTTTACTTTGTAAATATAAAGATAAAACTAAAACCTAACTCGTGTTTAACAATTAGTCCTACTGAAAATAGGGGATAAAGTATACTTATCCTTAACTTTGCAAAAAAGATTTTAAAATGGCATCAGCAGAAAGAGCAGAAGAACGTAGAGCAAAAATAAAAGCGATACTTAAGGACATCAATACAGGGGAAGAAAAGAAGATCATTGACGGACTTAAAGCCCTAAAAGTCAATGGAGATAACAATGTTATCGCTCCAATTATTGATGTATGGAAAAAAGGCGTTTCTCCTAAGGCAGAAAAAGAAATCATTGCATTTATTGGGGATATAAAATCCTCCTCAAGTGCGCAATCCATAATGGACGTTCTTTTGGATGACGATTACCAAGAAGTTCACATGTCTCTATTAACCACCATTTGGAACAGTAAAGTCGATTATTCGGAATACATTGTAGACTTTGTATCTATTGCAGTTCACAACGACTTTATGGTTGCTTTAGAATGTTTAACCATTATTGAAAATATGGAAGGTCCATTTGAGGAACACCACATTTTAGATGCTGAGATTATTTTGAGAGAGTTCGCTGAAAATCATAATGAAAACAAGACAGAAGACGAAAAGAAAGTTGCTATGATTCTTGAAATTTCGAATCTATTAAAAACTTTTGATAGTCAAACGATGTAAAAAATATTAACCCATAAAAAAAGCCTCGTAATTTTGAGGCTTTTTATTTTAACTCTGAGTGTTCACTCAAATGTTCTTATTCTATTTTAGAACAAACCATGTATTTCTGCGTCAATTGCTGAAATGATTTTCCCTAAGTCTTCTGGGTTCTCGTGATAGTTATTATTGTCCACATCAATGATCAGCATTTTCCCTTTATCATAAGTACTGATCCAAGCTTCATAACGTTCATTCAACCTTTTTAGGTAGTCTAATCGAATTGATTCTTCGTATTCTCGTCCTCTTTGTTGAATTTGATTGACCAATGTCGGCACACTTGCTCTAAGGTAAATTAAAAGATCAGGAGAAGAGACAAAAGATTCGATCAAATTAAAAAGTGAGAAATAATTCTCAAAATCACGGGTGGTCATCAATCCCATAGAATGAAGATTTGGTGCAAAAATATAAGCATCCTCATAAATTGTTCTATCTTGAATGACTACCTTATCGGTTTGTTGAATTTCTTGTATTTGCGTAAATCGGCTATTTAGGTAATACACTTGAAGGTTAAAAGACCATCGTTGCATATCTTCATAGAAATCATTTAAATATGGATTTTGAGATACATTCTCATAATGTGTTTCCCAACCATAGTGCTTAGCTAAAAGCTCTGTTAAGGTTGTTTTTCCCGATCCGATATTACCAGCAACAGCGATATGCATAATTCTACTTATTTAATGATGGACTAAAATACAAATATTGTTTATAATTCTTCGTTTACTTCTCTTGAAATAAAGAATATTTCTTCACACCTGTTTTATCTTTAAAATAGACCGCATCTCCAAACACTCGGAAATCCTCGACACCTTTTATTGGTAATGATATAGTCAGCTCAGCTCCAGTTCTTCGATGTACCCTCATCAATTCATTTTTACGCAATAAATAAATGTGATTTTCAGTAGGATAAATTTGTAAAACTTTTGGAAAGTCATATTTACGCAACAAACTACCGTAGTAATCAAAAATAAAAACACCGCTTCCTTTATAGAAAAGAAGGAGTTGGTTTTGGCTCTCTACAATCGAGGTGGGGAAACTTTCTAATGTTATTGCCGACAAGTTAGAAATCTCAGTATTTTTCACACTTGATTTAATCCCTTCAAATCTAAACAGTCTTGCATCTTGCTCATCATATATCCAAAATCGGTTAGGATGGTCAGAATAACAAGCTTGAGTGGCATAATCAACACTTAATGACGAAAGATCCACCTTTCCCTCTTGAAAGGTTAAAGTATTGTCTACGAAAACTAACATTTGTTGATTTTCAGAAAACAACAAGGTTTTTAAGGAGTGTCGTGCATCAATTTTCGAAATATCTCCGAATTCTTTTTTGCTTTGTGTGAAAACCACTTGGAAATTTGTGTCTAATTTAAGTAAGCTACCTTTACTTGAAACGATTAATTCTTCTAGCGGATTAATGTCCCATGCTTCGATATTTGGATGCGCATAACTATTCAATAACTTCCAAGAATAGTCTTGTCCAAACGAGTAAAAACTTGAATACAACACAAGGACTAAATAAATGCTCAGCAACTTCATGATTGTTTTATATCAATAACTGTGCTATGTTTCAACTTTAAAATATCCTCAACGATACTTCGGTCATTAGATAATCTCGGTACCTTATGTTGTCCTCCCAATTTGTTTTTACTTTTCAGCCAATCATCAAATAAATTCGTTCTTGCTTTATGAACGACAGGGAAGTTCAAGGTCAAATCACTAGTTCTTTTCGCATCGTAATCGGAGTTAACTTCTCTCAAGCTTTTGTCCAACAATTTTGAAAATACGGCCATATCTTCTGGTTCTTTTGTGAATTCAACAATCCATTCATGTCCGCCTTGTTTACCTTCTTCCATATAAACAGGACATGCGGTATAGTCTTTTATAAGTGAATTAGTTTGTTCACAAGCTTGTTTAATTGCTGTATCTGAATTGTCAACAATTAGCTCTTCACCAAAGACATTGATATAGTGCTTCGTTCGTCCAGAAACGATTACACGATATGGTTTTACACTTGTAAAACGAACAGTATCGCCAACGATATATCGCCAAAGTCCACCATTAGTCGAAATCACCATAGCATAGTTTTCACCAACCTTTACATCTTTAATTCCAACTACCTTTTCTGATTTTGTGCCTTTATACTCGGACATGGGAATAAATTCAAAGAATACTCCATAATCCAACATCAACAATAAGTCTCCTCCGATTTCATCTTGAATTCCAAAAAAACCTTCAGAAGCATTATAAGATTCAATATAATGCATATCATCATGAGGAATAATTTTTCTGAATTCTTTTTCATAGGGTTTAAAGCTCACTCCTCCATGCATCAGAAGTTCAAGATTTGGCCAGACTTCACGAATATCTTTTTTTCCTTTTTTTTCTAGAATTCGGTTCAATAACACTAAGGTCCAACTGGGCACCCCTGAAATACTAGAAACATCCTCATCCATAGTTTCTTCAGCAAGCTTTTCAATTTTCTCTTCCCATTCACTCATCAATGCAGTTTCTCGAGAGGGAATACGCTTTATTTCAACCCACCAAGGCAAGTTTTTTAAAATTATAGAAGATAAATCACCCGTATAACTATCTGGCCTAAGTGTATTTTGTTCTGCAGTACCTCCAACAACAAGGTGTTTACCTTTATACAATTTTGTACTTGGAAAGTGGGAATAATAAATGGCCAATAAATCTTTACCTCCTTTATAATGACAATCTTCAAGTGAATCTTTTGTTACGGGAATAAACTTACTTCGATCAGATGTTGTTCCAGAAGACTTAGCAAACCATAATGTTTCACCTGGCCAAAGAATATCAGTTTCACCATTTACAGCTCGTGTTACCCAGTCTTTTACATCATCATAATCTTGGAGAGGAACATTACGTTGAAAGTCCTCATAATTTTCAATGTCACCGAAGTTATACTTTTGACCGAACTCTGTCCTTCGTCCGTTTAAGATAAGACGTTCAAACCATTCTTTTTGAACCTCCACAGGATGTTTTCTAAAGAGTTCAATTTGATGAATTCTTTTCTTAATAATCCAACCAAAAATAGCATTAAATGGCATAAGTTTCTTTTTATTTCTTGGATGAATATACGAAGATGCTTGAAAAAAAATAAGAATAATCGTAAAACATTACAACCCTTTATGATTTTCTTACGTCTATACAGTGGGTTTATTATGATTTAAGTTTATGGTTTATGGTAAAAATGGTTGAGGACATAAGTCTTCAACCATTTTTTTTAAATTTTATAAAGCTTATTTTTTCCTTACGAAGATCCTAACAGGAACCCCTTCAAAATCAAAATGATGTCTTATTTTATTTTCTAGGAAACGTTTATAACTATCCGGAATATATTGTGGTAAATTACTATAAAAAGCAAATGCAGGAGCGTGTGTTGGAAGTTGGGTAATGTATTTAATATTGACATACTTTCCTTTCAGTGATGGTGGTGGAAAGCGGTCAATTTCTTCTTGCATTACGGTGTTTAACACCGAGGTTTGAATCTTCTTTACACGATTGTTGTACACCTTCATTGCAACTTCTAGCGCCTTATGAATTCGTTGTTTGGTAATTGCAGAAGTGAATAAGATCGGAACATCATTAAAAGGAGCCAATTGAGCACGAATTTTTTCTTCGTATTCTTTAGTTGTCATGGTATCTTTTTCAATTAAGTCCCATTTATTGACAAGTACTACGATTCCTTTATGGTTTTTTTCGCACATATAGTATATATGCAGATCTTGTTTTTGAATACCTTCAGTTGCATCGATCATAAAGATACATACATCAGAACTTTCAATTGTACGCACAGATCTTAATACAGAATAATATTCAATATCTTCATTGACCTTAGCTCGTTTTCTAATTCCAGCAGTATCAATCAACAAAAAATCAAATCCATAAGCAGAATAACGTGTATTTACTGCATCACGTGTTGTACCTGAAATTGGGGTTACGATATTTCTATCTTCACCGATCAAAGCGTTGGCCAAAGAAGATTTCCCCACATTTGGTTTACCAACAATTGCGAATCTAGGTAGGTCACTTTCAGATTCAATTGTTTTAGTTTTAAATTCTTTTACAATATCATCTAACAATTCTCCAGTACCCGAACCACTTGCTGCAGCAATATCATAAACATCTCCTAATCCAAAAGACCAAAACTCAGATGATAATCCGACCCTTGCAGTATTGTCTACTTTGTTTGCTGCAATAAATATTTTCTTATTTGAAGAACGGAGTAATTTCGCTACTTTATCATCAAGATCAGTTGCACCTGTTGTAACATCTACAACAAAAACGATAACACTTGCTTCTTCTATAGCAATTTCAACCTGTTTTCTAATTTCACTTTCAAAAACATCATCAGATCCTTTCACGTATCCCCCAGTATCGATCACAGAATACTCATACCCTATCCATTCTCCTTTCCCGTATATTCTATCACGCGTTACACCACTCATCTCCTCAACGATGGCATTTCTTGATTCTGTTAAACGATTAAAAAGAGTTGACTTTCCAACATTAGGACGACCAACGATTGCAACTATATTACTCATAACTAATATCCGTATTTTTTAAGTTTCCCTTCATTATTACGCCAATCTTTATCGACTTTAACAAAAGTTTCTAAGAAAACATGCTTATCCACAAATTTTTCGATGTCCTTACGGCTATCGATTCCGATATATTTAAGCTGTCTTCCTTTTGCACCAATTATAATTCCTTTTTGAGAATCTCTTTCAACAATAATGTTTGCTCTAATTCTTATGATGTCAGGCTCTTCGATATATTCAACAACCTCAACCTGGCACGCGTATGGCACTTCTTTTTTTAGGTTTAGGAAGATTTTCTCACGAATAATTTCAGAAATAAAGAAACGCATTGGGCGATCAGAAATAGCATCCTTGTCAAAGAAGGCTGGAGAATCTGGTAAATGCTCTAAAATAAGATCAAGAATAGGCTCTACGTTAAAATTGTGTAAAGCTGAAACAGGCAGAACCGTAGCATTAGGTAGTTCTTTTTTCCAATATGCTATTCTATCTCCCACTACATCTTGGTCTCTTAGGTCAACTTTATTGATCAGGCAGATTACTGGGACTTTCAATGATTTAATTTTCTCTAAGGTTTCTTTGTGGTTCATGGTGTCCTCGAAGACATCAGTAATAAACAGAAGAACATCAGCATCACGAAGAGAAGTGTCTACATATTTCATCATAGCATCGTGTAATTCATACGCTGAATTCACCACACCAGGAGTATCTGAAAATACAATTTGATAATTTTCATGATTAAGAATCCCTCTGATTCTATGCCGTGTAGTTTGAGCTTTCGAGGTAACAATAGAAAGTTTTTCACCCAACAAGCGATTCATTAAAGTAGACTTACCTACATTTGGACTACCAACAATATTAACAAAACCAGATTTATGATTCATTCTCAAATATATTTAAAGCACAAAATTGCAAAATAAATAGTTATAAATAAAAAAAGAGGCTGCCTAAAGTTATGACAGCCTCGTAATAATTTATAACAATGAAGATTATTTCTCTTCTTTATCGTCCTTTTTATCCTCTTTTTTAGGAGTTTCCTTTTTTTCTTCAGCATTTTTAGGAGCTTCTTTTTTTGCTTTAGGCTCTGCTTTTTTAGCAGTTTCCTTTTTGGCTTTAGGCGCTTCCTCTTTTGCTTCCGATTTAGTTTCTTCCTTTGCTGCTCCTTCAGTTGCAGTAGTTTCAGCTTTAGCTGTACCACCACCTCTTCTTGAACGACGCGTTTTCTTTTCTTTTGGTTCTTTGGTCATCAACTCGTTGAAGTCAACCAATTCGATCATACACATCTCAGCATTATCACCCAATCTAGTTCCTGTACGAATTATACGTAAGTATCCACCTGGACGATCAGCAATTTTTGGAGCAACCTCGCGGAATAGCTCAGTAATCGCATCTTTACTTTGAAGGTAGCTAAATACTACACGACGTGAGTGCGTTGAATCCGTTTTTGCTTTAGTAAGCAATGGTTCTAAATAAACGCGAAGTGCTTTTGCTTTAGCTACAGTTGTATTGATTCTTTTATGTTCGATTAAGGAGCACGCCATGTTGGCAAGCATTGCTTTTCTATGCGCAGATTTTCTCCCTAAACTTTTTGTTTTTTTACCGTGTCTCATTTTAAAGTCTTATATCAGTTTTTACTCTTTGTCTAATTTATATTTAGACGTATTCATTCCAAACGACAATCCTTTAGCCTCAACTAGGTCTTCAAGTTCGGTAAGGGATTTTTTACCAAAGTTTCTGAACTTCAATAAGTCGTTTTTATTATAGACTACTAGATCACCTAAAGTATCAACATCTGCTGCTTTCAAACAGTTCAATGCACGAACAGATAAATCCAGATCAATTAGTTTCGTTTTCAACAATTGACGCATGTGTAGCGATGTCTCGTCGAATTCTTCAGTTTCAGATTTAATTTCACTATCTAAAGTGATGCGCTCATCAGAGAACAGCATAAAGTGGTGAATTAAAATCTTTGCAGCTTCCTGTAATGCATCTTTTGGATGAATAGAACCATCTGTAACGATGTCAAAGATTAATTTTTCATAATCTGTTTTTTGTTCTACACGGAAGTTTTCAACAGTATATTTTACGTTTTTAATAGGCGTAAAAATAGAGTCGATAAAAATTGTTCCGAACGGAGAGTTTGCAGTTTTGTTTTCCTCTGCAGGAACATAACCACGTCCTTTAATAATTTTAAGCTCAATGTCTAACTTCACAGAAGTATCCATATTGCAAAGTACTAAATCAGGATTAAGCACTTGGAATCCAGTTGTGAATTTCCCAATATCACCCGCCGTAAAAGTATCTTGTCCTCCTACAGAGATAATAACAGTTTCTTCATCTTGGTCTTCGATTTGTTGTTTAAAACGAACTTGCTTAAGATTAAGGACTATCTCAGTTACATCCTCAACTACACCTTTGATAGTAGAAAACTCATGGTCAACTCCTTCAATTCTTATTGAAGATATTGCGAAACCCTCTAATGAAGAAAGTAATATACGTCTTAAAGCGTTTCCAACGGTAATCCCATAACCCGGTTCCAATGGACGGAACTCGAATTGTCCAACGTGATCGTCAGACTCAATCATGATTACCTTGTCCGGCTTTTGAAAATCTAAAATAGCCATAATAATATATTAGTTTTTATTTAGAATATAATTCTACAATCAGTTGTTCCTTGATGTTTTCAGGGATCATTTCTCTTGAAGGAGTATTTAACATAGTACCCGACATTGTAGAAGGGTTCCAATTCAACCAATCGTAATCTGTTGTTCTAGAGGCAATAGAATTAGTAATCGCTTCTAAAGATTTAGATTTCTCACGCACACCAACAACATCTCCTTCACGAAGTGAATAAGACGGAATGTTTACAACTTTACCATTAACGGTTATGTGTTTATGAGAAACAAATTGACGTGCAGCACTACGCGTAGGAGCAATTCCCAAGCGATAAACTGTGTTGTCTAAACGAGACTCACAAAGAATCAAAAGGTTTTCACCAGTAATTCCTTTCATTGCAGAAGCTTTCTTAAAAAGGTTCAAGAACTGACGTTCAAGAATACCATAAGTGTACTTTGCTTTTTGTTTTTCGGTCAACTGAATAGAATATTCAGATTGTTTACCTCTTCTTTTATTTGGTCCGTGTTGTCCCGGTCCATAACTTCTTTTTTCCAGTGCTTTATCTGGGCCAAAAATTGGTTCTCTAAATCTACGAGCAATTTTCGACTTTGGTCCTGTATATCTTGCCATACTATTATATTATAATTGGGGAACTGAGAATTAAGGCATCTTCCTTCGTCAGTGGGTTTCCCCGGTGTTTAAAAATTATACTCTTCTACGTTTTGGTGGGCGACAACCATTATGAGGTAATGGAGTAACATCATTGATTTCTGTTACTTCAATTCCTGAGTTATGAATTGCACGTATAGCTGATTCTCTACCAGAACCTGGGCCTTTTACGAACACTTTCACCTTACGTAATCCGAAGTCATGCGCTTCTCTAGCACACTCCTCAGCAGCAACTTGTGCAGCATAAGGGGTGTTCTTTTTAGAACCTTTGAAGCCCATTTTACCTGCTGAAGACCAAGATATTACTTGTCCTTGAGCATTGGTTAAAGATACAATGACATTGTTGAAGGTAGCTTGAATATGCGCTTCACCAACAGCATCTACTTTAACATTTTTCTTCTTCTTTTGATTAGACTTTGCCATATTAATAACTATTATTTAGTTGCTTTTTTCTTGTTTGCAACAGTTTTTCTTCTACCTTTTCTTGTTCTAGAGTTGTTTTTGGTACGTTGTCCACGTAGAGGCAATCCAGATCTATGTCTAACTCCTCTGTAACATCCGATGTCCATTAAACGTTTAATGTTTAATTGTACTTCTGAACGTAAAGCACCTTCCACTTTAATTTCGTTAATAGTATTACGAATCAAACCAATCTGATCATCGTTCCATTCTGAAACTTTGATGTTCTCATCAATACCATTAGCCTTTAAGATTTCTTTTGCTCTGCTACGTCCAATTCCAAAGATGTATGTTAATCCAATAACACCTCTTTTGTTTTTTGGTAGGTCTATTCCTGCAATTCTCGCCATAACTTATTCTATTAGCTTATCCTTGTCTTTGTTTAAACTTAGGATTTTTTTTGTTTATAACGTAAACTCTTCCTTTTCGTTTTACGATAATGCAATCTTCTGATCGCTTTTTAACTGAAGCTCTTACTTTCATTTTACTTACTATTTACACGTTCTATATAACGTACTCTTATTTATATCTAAATGTTATTCTTCCTTTTGTTAAATCATAAGGAGACATTTCTACTTTAACACGGTCTCCAGGAAGAATCTTAATGTAGTACATTCTCATCTTTCCAGAAATGTGCGCGGTAATTACATGTCCATTTTCTAATTCAACTCTAAACATTGCATTAGATAATGAATCTATAATTGTTCCGTCTTGTTCTATCGATTGTGTTTTTGCCATAATACTTTTATTACATTCCAGACATTTCGCCTTGCGTACGACGTCCTCTAATTTTAGTTCCTTCCATTAATCCATCGTAATGACGATTTAAGAGATAAGACTCAATTTGTTGTAAAGTATCCAACACAACTCCGACCATAATTAATAACGATGTTCCTCCGAAAAACAGAGCAAATCCATCACCTACACCAAACTGTACGGCTATTGCAGGGATAATCGCGATTAATGCTAAGAATACAGAACCAGGTAAGGTAATCTTAGACACTAAATTATCGATATAATTTGCTGTTTCATCACCAGGTCTTACTCCAGGAATAAATCCTCCATTACGTTTCATGTCATCAGCCATCTTCTTAGGGTTGATCATGATTGCCGTATAGAAATAAGTAAATACGATAATCAGAACAAATAATACTAGATTATACCAGAATCCAAAAATTCCGAACTGTTTTTCAATAAACATAACTGGAACCGTCATGATTGCTTGCGCAAAAATGATTGGCATTACACCCGAAGCATTTACCTTAATCGGCAAATAAGAACGAGCACCTTGTGCGTCAACTGCACCACCTCTCGCTCCGGCAACACGCTTTGCATAATTCATAGGGATTTTTCTTACCCCCTGAACTACTAAAACGGTAGCCATAACGATGAGCATGAAAACGATAACTTCGATAATTACAATTAAGAAAGAATGTTGTGCTGTCTCAGCCACAAAAGATTGTGGAAGACGCGCTATAATTCCAACTGTAATTAACAAAGAGATACCATTTCCAACACCTTTATCAGTGATACGTTCACCAAGCCAAACAGCGAACATTGCTCCGGCAACAAGTACCAAAACAGACTGCGTCCACCATAATGGAGAATCGATAAATTGTTCAGGTATAGCATTTTTACCAGCAACATACAACGATAAATAACCTGGAGCTTGAACAGCACAGATTATAATTGTAAGTATACGGGTATAATTGTTGATTTTCTTTTGACCACTTTCCCCTTCTTGCTGCATTTTTTGAACAGCTGGTACAGCCATTCCCATCAATTGCATAATAATCGATGCAGAAATGTAAGGCATAATACCTAAGGCAAGGAAAGAAGCATTCGTAAATCCTCCTCCTGACAACAGACCAAGTAAACCTTCAATAGTTCCGGCTTCGGCACCATCAGTAGCTAGCTTAGAACTATCAACACCTGGTAAAACAATAAACGATCCGATTCGAAAAACGAGAATTAGGGAAAAGGTTATCAATAACCTTTTCCTTAGTTCTTCAACTTTCCAAATATTACTTATATTTTCTATTAGTTTCTTCATCTGGGTAAAATAGTTTGCAAATTTAATTAGATTTCTGAACAATCACCACCTTTTGCTTCAATATCTGCTTTTGCAGATGCAGAAAACTTGTGTGCAGAAACGCTAATTTTTGCTGTCAGTTCACCTCTTCCAAGGATTTTAACTAATTCTCTATTCCCTAATAAACCATTTTCACGTAGTACATCAGGATTGATTTCAGTAAGGTTTTTACGGTCCACTAAGGTTTGAATAACATCAAGATTAACTGCTTTATATTCAACTCTATTGATGTTCGTAAATCCGTATTTTGGAACACGTCTTTGTAGTGGCATTTGTCCACCTTCGAAACCAATTTTCTTACTATAACCAGATCTAGATTTAGCTCCTTTATGTCCACGCGTTGCTGTACCACCGTAACCAGAACCCTGACCACGACCGATACGACGGTGACTATGAGTAGAACCCTTCGCTGGTTTTAAATTATTTAGACTCATTGCTTTTTAATTTTAAGATTTTTACTCAACTACTTCAACTAAATGTTGAACTTTAGCAACCATACCCAAAATTTGAGGAGTTGCCTCTTTTTCAACGATATGATTCATTTTACGTAGTCCTAATGCTTTAACCGTGTCTTTTTGACGTTGTGTTCGGTTAATAGCACTTCTTACAAGTTTAATTTTAATTGTCTTATTTGCCATTATAAATTATATTAACCGTTAAACACTTGTTCCATCGTAATCCCACGTTGTTTTGCTACAGACAAAGCATCCCTCATTTGAGCAAGTGCATCGATTGTAGCTTTAACCACGTTTGCTGGATTTGATGATCCTTGAGATTTAGCCAAAACATTATGTACTCCAGCGCTTTCCAATACAGCACGCATTGCACCACCGGCAATTACACCTGTACCTTCAGAAGCTGGTTTGAGTAAAACTCTTGCTCCACTATATTTACCTTTCTGTGTGTGAGGCACAGTCCCGTTAATAATTGGAACTTGGATTAGGTTCTTTTTCGCATCATCAATTCCTTTAGAAATTGCTTCAGTTACTTCATTTGCTTTACCTAAACCTTGGCCAACGATTCCGTTTTCATTTCCAACCACTACGATTGCAGAGAAACTGAATGTACGACCCCCTTTAGTTACTTTAGTAACCCTGTTAATTCCAACTAACTTGTCTACAAGTTCTAAGTCAGCTGGTTTAACTCTATTATTAATTTTTGCTGCCATTTTTATTAAAGTTTTAATCCACCTTCTCTTGCTCCGTCAGCAAGCGATTTCACTCTACCATGATATAAATAACCATTACGGTCAAACTTCACAGCTTCGATATTGGCCTTAATTGCTTTTTCAGCGATTAATTTACCTACGAATTTAGCTTGTTCGATTTTCGGAAGGTTTTCACATTCTTTCACTCCTTGAGACGATGCAGAAACTAGAGTTTCTCCTTTCAAGTCATTAATTACTTGTGCGTAAATTTGTTTGTTACTTCTATACACAGTAAGTCTTGGAAGTGTCTCAGTACCCGTTAAATTCTTACGGATTCTTTTCTTAATTTTAGCTCTTCTAGCTATTTTACTAAATGCCATTTTTACTTATGTTATTAAGGTTATTTACCTGCCGCTTTACCAGCTTTTCTTCTTACATACTCACCTTGTAAGCGAATACCTTTACCTTTATAAGGTTCAGGTTTACGGAAGGAACGAATTTTGGCAGCTACGTGTCCTAACAGTTGTTTATCAGAAGACTCTAATGTTACAACTGGTGCTTTACCTTTAGCGGTTTCTGCAGTTACCTTAATTTCATCAGGTATTTGGAAAACAATAGGGTGAGAGTGTCCAACAGACAAAGTCAAAATTTGACCTTGTGCATCAGCTCTAAAACCAACTCCTATTACTTCTAATACCTTTTTGTACCCTTCCGTTACGCCTTCAATCATATTACCAACTAACGCTCTATATAGACCGTGTTTAGCTCTATGATCAGGTGCGTCCGATGCGCGGTTGAATGTAATTACTCCATCTTCAATTACTATTGTGATTGCAGGATCAAACTCTTGTGTGAGTGTTCCTTTTGCACCTTTCACTGAAATGAGGTTTCCATCCATTTTAATTTCTACTCCACTCGGGATGCTTATTGGGGATTTACCTATCCTTGACATTGCTAATTATTACTTTATAAATTAATAAACGTAACAAAGAACTTCACCACCTACTTTTTCAACTCTTGCTTCTTTATCTGTCATCAAACCTTTTGATGTTGAGATAATCGCAATACCTAGTCCGTTAAGTACACGTGGCAATTCTTTTGAATTACTATACTTTCTTAATCCTGGTGAAGATACACGCTCTAACTTAGTTATCGCTGGAACCTTCGTTGAAGGATTATATTTAAGTGCAATTTTAATTACTCCTTGTTTGTCATCCTCTTCTACTTTGTAGTTTGCGATGTACCCTTTTTCAAAAAGGATTTTCGCCATTGCTACCTTCGTTTTCGAAGAAGGAATTTCAACAATTTTCTTGTTTACACTGCTCGCATTTCTTATGCGAGTCAAAAAATCTGCTATTGGATCTGTATTCATATCTTTACTTACTATAGATTACCAACTTGCTTTTTTAATTCCTGGTATTTTACCAGAAAGTGCCATTTCTCTAAATGTCACCCTTGAAAGCCCAAATTGTCTCATATACCCTCTTGGACGACCTGTTAAATTACAACGATTATGTAACCTCACAGCCGCAGAGTTTTTTGGCAATTTTTGAAGTCCTTCCCAGTCTCCAGCATCCTTAAGCGCTTTACGCTTATCCGCATACTTCTCAACTAAGGCTTGTCTTTTGCGCTCACGCGCTTTCATTGATTCTTTAGCCATACTATTGTTTTTTTGTGAATGGGAACTTAAAAGCATCTAATAATGCCTTTGCTTCTTCATCACTATCCGTTGATGTAACGAAAGTGATATCCATTCCTAAAATTTTATTTACTTTATCTATGTCGATTTCTGGAAAAATAATATGTTCTTTTACCCCCATATTAAAGTTTCCACGTCCATCGAATCCCTTTGCAGGAACTCCTTTAAAGTCACGTGTACGAGGAAGAGCGATTGAGATCAATCGATCTAAAAACTCATACATGTTATCTCCACGAAGAGTTACTTTAGTTCCAATCGGCATTCCTTTTCTTAACTTAAAGTTAGAAACGTCTTTCTTTGAAACTGTAGCAATTGGTTTTTGACCTGTAATTGCTGTAATATCGTCGATAGCACCATCGATAATTTTCTTGTCTGCTACTGCTTCTCCAATTCCTTGAGAGATAACAATTTTCTCAATTTTTGGTACACGCATTACAGATTTAAATCCGAATTGCTTTTGCAAAGTAGGAACAACTTCCTCCTGGTACTGTTTTCTAAGTCTTGGTATGTAACTCATTACTTAATTTCTTCTCCTGATTTCTTAGCGTATCGAACTAGCTTTCCATCCTTGTTTAACTTACGACCAATTTTAGTTGGTTCTCCGTTAACTACAAGCATGAGGTTGGAAATGTGCAGACTCGCTTCTTTCTCCACAATACCACCTTGAGGATTTGCTGCATCTGGTTTTGCATGACGTTTAACAACGTTTGCTCCTTCCACGATCGCACGATCCTTTTTTCTGTCTATTGAAAGAACTTTTCCTTCTTGACCTCGGTGCACTCCGCTAATGATCTTAACGGTGTCACCTACTTTAATGTGTAATTTCTTTTGCATGATGTTACGATTTTAAAGCACTTCAGGTGCTAATGAAACAATTTTCATGTAATTGTTATCACGCAGCTCCCTTGCTACTGGTCCAAAAATACGAGTTCCTCTCATTTCGTCCGCTTGGTTCAAGAGAACCACAGCATTATCATCGAAGCGAATATAAGAACCGTCAGGACGACGGATTTCTTTTTTCGTTCTTACTACCACAGCCTTGGCTACTTGTCCTTTTTTGACGTTACCAGAGGGCATTGCGCTCTTGACAGAAACCACTATTTTATCTCCAATAGAAGCGTAACGACGTTTTGTACCTCCGAGAACTCGGATACACAATACTTCTTTCGCTCCACTATTGTCGGCAACTGCAAGTCTTGATTCTTGTTGTATCATTTCTTAATGATTATTTAGCTCTTTCTAAAATTTCTACTACTCTCCAATTCTTTGTCTTAGACAAAGGTCGGCACTCACGAATTGTAACAGTATCTCCTACGTTACAATCATTTTTTTCATCGTGGGCCACAAATTTAGTAGATTTTTTTATGAATTTACCATATTTCTGATGTTTTACTTTTCTTTCTACTGTAATAACGATTGATTTATCCATCGCATCGCTAGTTACAACACCAGTTCTTTCTTTTCTTAAATGTTGATTTTCCATATCAAGGCATTTTCTAAATTGCCAGCTTACGCTTGGCTGTTTCTTTTAGTCAACTCCGTATTCAATCTAGCGATTGTCTTTCTCAACGATTTAATTTGAAGTGGATTTTCTAAAGGAGACACTTTGTGTGTCAAGATTAGTTTTTCCAATTGCTCTGTTGAGTTATCAAGACGATCTTTAAGATCTTCTAGGGATAATTGAGTGATTTCTTCTTGTTTCATTTGTTTTTTTATTTACCTGGGATTACATAATCGTTACGTGTAACGAATTTACATTTTACAGGAAGCTTTTGAGCTGCCAAACGAAGCGCTTCTTTAGCTACTTCATAAGGTACACCATCTGCTTCGAATAAAATTCGTCCTGGTTTAACAACAGCAACCCAGTGACTTGGAGCACCTTTACCTTTACCCATACGTACCTCTGCAGGTTTAGACGTAACAGGTTTGTCAGGGAAAATACGAATCCAGACTTTACCTTCTCTCTTCATGTATCTAGTAACGGCTATACGTGAAGCTTCAATTTGTCTGGATGTGATCCAAGCTGGTTCCAAGGTTTTAAGTCCAAAAGATCCGAAAGCTACAGTACTTCCTCTTTGAGCAAGACCTGTGTTTCTTCCTTTTTGTGCTTTTCTAAATTTGGTTTTCTTTGGTGATAACATCTTTCAGTACGTTTTAAGAATTCAACTTATTTTTTCTTTCTTTTAGCACCGCCACGACGACCAGCACCTTTCTTTTGAGACTCAAGCCCGATATTTGGTGAAAGATCGCGTTTTCCGAAAATCTCACCTTTACAGATCCATACCTTGATACCGATACGTCCATAAGTGGTGTGAGCTTCTGCCAATGCATAGTCAATATCAGCTCTAAATGTATGCAATGGAGTTCTACCATCTTTGTACATTTCGTCACGCGCCATCTCTGCCCCGTTCAAACGACCTGAAATTTTAACTTTGATACCTTCAGCACCCATTCTCATAGTAGAAGCAACCGACATTTTGATTGCTCTTCTAAAAGAAATACGTGCTTCAATTTGACGCGCAATATTATCCGCTACCAATTGAGCATCCAATTCTGGACGTTTAATCTCAAAAATATTGATTTGGATTTCTTTATTCGTCAATTTTTTAAGCTCTTCTTTAAGCTTGTCAACCTCTTGACCACCTTTACCAATTATCACCCCTGGACGTGACGTATTGATAGTAACAGTAACCAATTTTAATGTTCTTTCGATGATTACTTTAGAAATACTAGCACGTGATAAACGAGCGTGTAGATATTTTCTAATCTTATCATCCTCAACAATTTTATCCGCATAGTCAGACCCTCCATACCAGTTAGAATCCCAACCGTGGATGTAACCTAATCTATTTCCTATTGGATTAGTTTTTTGTCCCATTTTCTAATTTTTAACTCCGTCCACAACAATACGTACGTGGTTGGATCGTTTTCTAATTCTCGCCGCTCTACCTTGAGCCCTTGGTTGAATTCTCTTCAACATTCCGGCTTGTGAAACTTCAATAGTTTTCACAATTAACTCTTCATCCTCCAAGCTCTTATCTTCGTTTTTTACCTCCCAGTTTGCAATTGCAGAACGCAAAAGTGTTGAAAGGCTTTTAGAAGCTTCCTTTGGATTATGTTGCAATATGTTTAGCGCCTTATTTACTTCAACTCCACGTATAAGATCAGCAACTAATCTCATTTTTCTCGGAGCGATAGGAGAGTTCTTAAGCGATGCAAATGCAATCGACTTATTCTCTTCCTTTCTTTGTTCGGCTTTTAATCTTTTTCTAGCACCCATGATACGAAGTTTAAATTATCTTCTTTTATCTTTTTTATTACCTGCATGTCCTCTGAAGTTACGCGTTGGTGCGAATTCTCCAAATTTGTGCCCTACCATATTCTCAGTTACAAAAACAGGAATAAATTTATTTCCGTTGTGAACTGCTATTGTGAATCCAACAAAATCAGGAGTAATTGTAGAGGCACGAGACCATGTTTTAATTACGCTCTTAGATTTTGAGGACTGTGCTGCTTCCACTCTTTGCACTAACTTATAGTGAACAAATGGTGGTTTCTTTAATGACCTACTCATATCCTATTTCTTTCTTTTCTCGATGATAAACTTATCTGAATATTTCTTTGGTGTACGCGTTTTGTACCCTTTTGCAGGAATACCGTTACGCGAACGTGGGTGACCACCTGAATGACGCCCTTCACCACCACCCATAGGGTGATCGACTGGGTTCATTACTACACCTCTCACACGAGGGCGACGTCCTAACCATCTTGTACGTCCAGCTTTACCAGATACTGATAAACTATGGTTATGGTTAGAAACAGCACCGATTGAAGCTAGACACGTTGTTAAGATCATACGCACCTCACCAGATGGCATTTTAAAAATACCATATTTACCCTCACGGGCAATCAGTTGAGCTGAAGTTCCAGCTCCACGAGCAATAACTCCACCTTTTCCTGGTGTCATTTCAACATTATGTACAGTAGTTCCTAAAGGAATATCTGCGATGTACATTGCATTTCCAACTTTTGGAGTTGCATTTTTTCCAGAGATGACTTCGTCACCAACATTTAGACCTTCTGGCGCAATAATATAGCGCTTCTCACCATCTTTGTAGAAAAGTAAAGCAATATTAGCTGTACGATTTGGATCGTACTCAATCGTCTTTACAGTCGCAGGAATATCCGCTTTATCTCTTTTGAAGTCGATAACACGGTACTTCTGCTTGTGACCACCACCTACATATCGCATTGTCATACGACCAGAGTTGTTACGTCCACCTGATTTCTTTCTAGAAGAAACAAGCGACTTCTCTGGCTTAGACGTTGTGATCTCAGAGTAATCACTGATGAGTTTGTGTCTTTGCCCTGGAGTTGTAGGCTTGAATTTTTTAAGACTCATTTCTTTTAATTAATTAAACATTAGTAAACAGATCAATCGTTTCTCCTTCGGCAACAGTAACTATTGCTTTTTTAAAGCGCTTGCTACGTTCCTCAACGATACCTTTGTTAGTAAACTTAACAGAGGGTTTTCCACCGCCATAATTCATTGTACGTACAGATTCAACTGATACGCCATACATGTTCTCGACGGCTTTTTTAATTTCTATCTTATTCGCTCTATGGTCAACCACGAAAGTGAATCTGTTATTCATTTCACTATCGATTGTTGCCTTTTCTGTAATAAGTGGTTTTTTAATAATTGTGTTCATCACCAATTAGTTTAAAATCTTTTCAATTACTTCAACTGCATCTTTTGCAATTACAATTTTCTTAGCATTCAACACATCATAAGTGTTAAGAGAATCAGCTGAAACAACCTTAACATTCTTAATGTTCTTCGCTGATTTGTATGCATTGTCATTGTTATTTCCAACAATAAACAAAGCTTTCTCGCTATCCAATTTCAACGCAGTCAAAATTGATAAAAACTCTTTTGTTTTTGGTGTGTCAAACTTCAATCCATCAAGGACAAGAATTCCTTCTTCTTTTGCTTTTAAAGAAAGAGCTGAACGTCGAGCTACTCTTTTCAACTTAATGTTAAGGTCAAAACGGTAGTTTCTTGGACGTGGTCCAAACGCACGACCTCCTCCTCTAAAGATTGGACTTTTAATAGAACCAGCACGCGCTGTACCTGTTCCTTTTTGTTTTTTAATTTTTCTAGTACTTCCAGTGATATCAGCTCTTTCTTTAGACTTATGCGTACCTTGACGTTGATTAGCCAAGTATTGTTTAACATCTAAATAAATTGCGTGATCATTTGGCTCAATTCCGTAAATTGAGTCAGACAATGTTACCTTATCTGAAGTAGCTTTACCTTTTGTATCTAATACTTTTGCTTCCATTACTTCTCAATTATTACAGTTGAACCTTTAGCTCCTGGGATGGAACCTTTAACTACTAAAATGTTTTTATCGGCAAGTACTTTCAAAACCTTTAGGTTTTCGATAGTTACTTTTTTGTTACCTGTTTGACCAGCCATTTTCTTTCCTTTGAAAACACGACCTGGTGTAGAGGCAGCACCGATAGAACCTGGAGCTCTTCTCATGCTCTGTTGACCATGAGTTGTTTCTGAACCTCCAAATCCGTGGCGTTTAACAACACCTTGGAAACCTTTACCTTTTGATATTCCAGAGATATTTACAAAATCTCCTTCTGCAAAAAGTGAAGCATCAACAACTTCTCCTGCTTTAAGCTCTTGCTCAAAACCATCAAACTCTACTAAGTTTGATTTTGGCGTTGTTTTTACTTTTTTAAAGTGACCTAGCAAAGCATTCGGAGTGTTCTTTTCTTTACGTTCTCCGAATCCTAGCTGGATAGCATCGTAACCATCTCTATCACTTGTCTTAACTTGTGTTACTACACAAGGACCAGCTTCTATCACTGTGCATGGCGTTGCCTTACCCTCGACACTGTAGACACTAGTCATACCGATTTTTCTTCCAATAATTCCTGGCATTCTTCCTTTATTATAATTAAACTTTGATTTCTACGTCCACACCACTTGGTAACTCTAAACGCATTAGAGCATCTACAGTCTTTGAAGACGAACTATAAATATCTAACAATCTCTTGTAAGAACATAGTTCAAACTGCTCACGCGCTTTTTTATTAACGTGTGGTGATCTTAACACAGTGTAAATTCTCTTGTGTGTTGGAAGTGGAATTGGACCACTTACTACAGCACCTGTAGTTTTAACTGTTTTAACGATTTTTTCTGCTGACTTGTCAACTAAGTTGTAATCGTATGACTTTAATTTTATTCTAATTTTCTGACTCATTACTTATAAATTAAGCGGTAACATTTCCTTTTACTTTAGCGATAACCTCATCTGCAATGTTCTTTGGACATACATCGTAGTGTGAGAACTCCATAGTTGAAGTTGCACGACCAGATGATAATGTTCTTAATGTAGTTACATATCCAAACATTTCTGAAAGTGGAACAGTCGCTTTAACCACTTTTGCTCCTGAACGATCATCCATACCTTGCATTTGACCACGTCTTCTATTTAAATCCGCTACAACATCCCCCATGTTCTCTTCTGGAGTAACAACCTCAAGCTTCATGATTGGCTCAAGTAATTGCGGGCTTGTTTTGGGAATTGCATGACGGTAAGCCATTTTTGCAGCTACCTCAAACGATAGTGAATCTGAATCGACTGCGTGGAAAGATCCATCAACCAACTCAACTTTTAGTGAATCCATAGGATAACCAGCTAAAACTCCATTTTTCATAGCAGTTTCAAAACCTTTTTGAACAGATGGAATGTATTCACGAGGAACGTTACCACCTTTAATGCTGTTAATGAATTCTAAACCTGTTTTCTCTTCGTCTTCTTGCGGACTAATCTTAACAACGATGTCTGCGAATTTACCACGTCCACCAGATTGTTTTTTATAGGTCTCCCTATGTTCAACTGGAGTTGAAATTTGTTCTTTGTAAGAAACTTGTGGTTCACCTTCGTTTACTTCAACTTTAAATTCACGCTTTAAACGCTCAATAAGTACCTCAAGGTGTAACTCTCCCATTCCAGAGATAACGGTTTGACCTGAGTCATCATTTGATGTAATCTGGAACGTTGGATCCTCTTCAGATAATTTATTTAATCCAACAGAAAGTTTATCCACATCAGCCTTTGTTTTTGGCTCAATAGCGATACCAATTACAGGCTCAGGGAAAGACATAGACTCCAATACAATTGGGTGTTTTTCATCACACAAAGTATCACCTGTACGGATGTCTTTAAATCCTACTGCTGCTCCAATATCTCCACATTCTAATACATCAATAGCATTTTGCTTGCTTGAGTGCATTTGGAATAAACGTGAAATACGTTCTTTCTTATTTGTACGTGTGTTGTATACATAAGAACCTGCCTCAATCTTACCTGAGTAAGCTCTAACGAAACATAAACGACCTACGAATGGGTCGGTCGCAATTTTAAATGCTAATGCAGCTGTTGGCTCATCTAATGAAGGCTTTCTTGTTTCTGTTTCACCAGTATCTGGATTCGTTCCTTCAATAGCAGAAACGTCTAATGGCGATGGTAAAAATGCCATAACAGCGTTAAGCATTGTTTGAACTCCTTTGTTTTTGAAAGAAGACCCACACATGATTGGAGTAATCTCCATATTCACAGTAGATTTTCTAATCGCCTCCATCATCTCATCATGTGAAATAGAATCTGGATCCTCAAAGAACTTCTCCATTAATGCATCATCTGATTCAGCAACTGCCTCGATAAGATTATTTCTGTACTCAACAACTTGGTCAGCCATATCTTCTGGAATGTCAACTTCTTCATACGTCATTCCATAATCTTCTTCGTTCCAAACGATAGCTTTATTCTCAATTAAATCAACTACACCAATAAAAGTATCCTCAACACCGATTGGCAATTGAAGTGGAACTGGATTTCCTCCAAGTCTCTCCTTAATTTGTGCAATAGTCCCTAAAAAATCTGCACCTGCACGGTCCATTTTATTGACGAAACCAATTCTTGGAACACCATATTTATCAGCTTGTCTCCATACCGTTTCCGATTGTGGCTCAACTCCTGACGCTGCACAAAACAATGCAACAGCACCATCCAAAACACGTAATGAACGCTCTACCTCAACAGTAAAGTCAACGTGTCCTGGTGTATCAATGATGTTAATCTTATAATCTTTATCTAGGTAATTCCATGTAGCAGTTGTAGCAGCAGAAGTAATCGTAATCCCTCTTTCTTGCTCTTGCTCCATCCAGTCCATAACGGCAGAACCATCATGAGTTTCTCCTAGTTTATGGCTGATTCCTGTATAAAACAGAATTCTCTCAGTAGTTGTTGTTTTACCAGCATCTACGTGGGCCATAATCCCAATATTTCTCGTGTATTTTAAATCTCTTTTTGCCATAACTTCTTAGAATCTGAAATGTGAGAATGCCTTATTTGCTTCAGCCATTCTTAAAGTATCTTCTTTTTTCTTATAAGCACCACCCTCTTCTTTAGAAGCAGCAATAAACTCGTTAGCTAAACGCTGAGCCATTGTCTTTTCGTTACGCTTACGAGAGAAAGTAATCATCCACTTCATTGCTAATGATTGTTTTCTTCCTTCACGAACTGGAGTAGGAATTTGGAAAGTTGCCCCTCCAACACGTCTACTTCTTACTTCCACACTAGGAGTAATGTTTTCGATTGCTTTTTTAAATACTTCCAAACCATTTTGGTCTTCCAATTTGCTTTCTACGATGTCAACTGCATCATAAAAGATTTTGAAAGCAGTATTTTTCTTACCATCAAGCATCAAGTTGTTAACAAACTTTGTTACTTGAACGTCATTAAACTTTGGATCCGGTAGAATCTCAATTTTTTTCGCCTTTTTTCTTCTCATGACTTACGTTTTATTTTTTAGGTCTTTTAGTACCATACTTAGAACGACGTTGTGTTCTACCCTCAACACCCGCGGTATCTTCTGCACCACGAACGATATGATATCGAACACCCGGAAGGTCTTTTACTCTTCCTCCTCGAACCAATACCATCGAGTGCTCCTGAAGGTTGTGACCTTCCCCACCGATGTAAGCATTGACTTCCTTACCATTTGTTAAACGTACTCTGGCTACCTTTCTCATAGCTGAGTTTGGCTTCTTAGGTGTAGTGGTGTACACACGTACACATACTCCTTTACGCTGCGGACAAGAATCAAGTGCTGCTGACTTGCTTTTTCTCACCGGCGCTGTTCTTCCCTTGCGCACTAACTGTTGTATAGTTGGCATATTTTCACATTAAATTTTTACAATAAATAATCTCCTCAAAACGACTTTAAGGGGTGCAAAAATAAATAATTAATTTTAGAAACCAATAGATATTGAATAAAAGTTGCTGATTTTTAACAAACAAGTGTTGATTGTTTTTAATAGCGGCTTTTTTTTAGGCTTTTATCAGGTCTGGTAAAACCGTCTTTTAACCTCTAAAGATTTGTGAAGAGAATGTTTTTTTATCATACAATACGATTGTATAAAACAGCCTAGACAAAGATAAAATTTATTTACATATGTAATGAACAAAGTATTTAAAATTATCTTCTGTCCAGCAATAACTTCTAAACAGCATAAAATAGAAAACATATAGAAATAAGAATAGTTATTCCTTATAACATCGGAGGTTATTTTTATCTTTGTTCTTATGGATTATTTAGACGGATTAAACGAAAGTCAGCGCCAAGCTGTTGAGCACATTGACGGACCTATGATGGTGATTGCTGGAGCAGGCTCTGGAAAAACCAGGGTACTTACTTATAGAATTGCCCACCTACTTCGTCAAGGGGTAGACTCTTTCAGCATCCTTTCTTTGACCTTTACCAACAAAGCTGCAAAAGAAATGAAAGAACGAATAAATTCTATTGTTGGAGGAAATGAATCTATGAACATAACAATGGGAACATTTCACTCTGTTTTTGCAAGGATCCTTCGATATAATTCAGACAAACTTGGTTATCCTTCTAACTTCACGATTTATGATACGCAAGATTCTAGAAGTTTGATTAAAACCATTGTAAAAGAGTTTGGTCTCGATGAAAAAATCTACAAACCCAATGCTGTTCAAGGAAGAATTTCTAGCGCAAAGAATAATTTAATTTCTCCAGCCTCTTACGAAGCTAACGCAGAAATCGTAGGAGAGGACAGAATGGCTAAAAAACCAGAAATTTTCAGAATATATAAGGAATATGCAAAAAGGTGTTTTCAAGCGGGTGCAATGGACTTTGATGATTTACTTTATCAAACTAATGTACTATTGAGAGATCATCCAGATGTGCTTCATTTATATCAACAAAAGTTTAAATATATTTTGGTCGATGAGTACCAAGACACCAACTACTCCCAATACCTCATTGTTAAAAAACTAGCGGCTGTCTATGAAAACATCTGTGTCGTAGGTGATGACGCACAAAGTATTTATTCTTTCCGTGGTGCAAACATTGAAAATATACTCAACTTCAAAAAAGATTATCCAGATTTCAAGATGTTTAAACTGGAACAAAACTATAGAAGCACAAGTAACATTGTCAATGCAGCCAATAGTATTATCAAACGGAATAAAGATCAAATTCAAAAAGATGTCTGGACTTCAAATACAGAAGGTGGTAAAATCAACATTATACGTTGTTTAACCGACAACGAAGAAGGAAGGGTGATCACTAACCGTATTTTTGACATTAAACAAAACGAAGGTGCCGATTACAAAGACTTCGCAATACTTTACCGTACAAATGCACAGTCAAGATCATTTGAGGAGTCGTTAAGAAAACTAAATCTTCCTTATAAAATCTATGGAGGGCTTTCTTTCTACCAAAGAAAAGAAATCAAGGACCTTATCGCCTACTTTAGATTAGCAGCAAATCCAAAAGACGAAGAAGCTTTAAAAAGAGTCATCAACTATCCAAAAAGAGGAATAGGAAAAACCTCGATGGATAGTGTAATTCTTACAGCTCGACAATATGATGTTTCTTTATGGGATGTTATTTCAGACTTTAATAGGTATCCTGTTTCAATAAGTTCTGGTGCTAAAAATAAAATCACTCAATTCGTTACGAAGATTCAAAGTTATGGTGCACAAATGGATAGTGCGCCAGCCTATGATTTAGCCAATAATATAGCACAGTCTTCAGGAATACTAAAAGACCTTTATGACGATAAATCTCCGGAAGGAGTAACCCGTTACGAGAATATTCAAGAGCTATTGGCCGGAATCAAAGAGTTTTCGGTTCAACAAGAAGAAAAAGATGAACAAGGAACTTTAAGTGACTTTCTGATTGATGTTGCACTACTAACCGATGCAGATCAAGAAAAAGAAGAAGACAAAAACACCATAACCCTAATGACCATTCACGCTTCAAAGGGTCTTGAATTTCCACATGTATTTATTGTAGGCCTCGAAGAGAATCTCTTTCCCTCTCAATTGTCGTTGACTTCGAGAACGGAACTTGAAGAAGAGCGAAGACTATTTTACGTAGCCTTAACACGTGCTGAAAAAACATGTACACTTTCTTATGTTGTAAGTAGATACCGTTGGGGACAATTGGTTACAGCTGAGCCAAGTCGTTTTATTGACGAAGTAGACAAATCTTTTGTAAATCATGAAAACGAAACCCGAGGCCGTTCAGGAGGGAGATCTTTAAGTGGATATCAACGACCAGCTGATGATAGAACTAGAGGCTTTGGGGCCTTAGGTGGAGGGACAAAACGCAAACTCAAACCCATGAATCAGGTCAGCTCTACACCTTCAAAAAGTGGTGGAGGCACAACTGACGAATTAAAAGTAGGTTACAATGTTGAACATGATCGTTTTGGTAAAGGAAAAGTTACTGCATTAGTTGGAAAAGGAAGCGATCAAAAAGCAACGGTTTTCTTTCCACGCGTTGGACAAAAAACCTTAATTCTCAAGTTTGCAAAACTAACAGTCGTTGAATAAGTCATTTTTAGAAAAATGAATACAAAAAAACCGTGAAGAAGAATCTCCACGGTTTTTTTGTATTAAAATAATAGGCTAAGGTATTTTCCATCCTTCTAAAAGAATTTCAAAGATGTCCATGCTTGCTTTATTTCCTTGCAACCTATAAGTTGACAAAATCCCTTTCTTTAGTTCTGGGTAATATTTAAAGAAAATATCATTGTTCACAGTATTAAAATTCGGTCCAAGGTTTTTTGGTTCTGACCATGAATCACCAAGATTTTCAGTTACGTAAATATCATACCCTCCCATTCCTTTTCTACCATCAGATGAAAAGAATAAATAACGATTATCAGGTGTAATAAATGGCGTTGTTTCATTACCAATAGTATTCACTGTCATTGGTAACTTTTCCGCTTCCCCCCATTTATTTCCATCTTTGTAAACCACATAAATATCAGATTTAAATCTTTCACCTTCTCTATCACTCACAAAATACATCGTATTTCCATCAGCAGTTAAAGTTGGCGCTCCATCAAAATAAGAGGTGTTAATAGTCTTATTCTTAATTGGTCTTGGTGTTGACCACCTGTCTTCCTTTGTTCTTTCTGAAATACAGATATCAGAGCTTCTTGTTGGTTTTTTTACATCAACAACAGAGGTATTTACCGTTAAGTAGGCGACTGTACCATCTTCAGAAATATGGCTTATTGCATCAAAGCCTTCAGAATTTAAACGTTCCACATCATTTGATGCTCTTGTCCATTCATTATTCTCTTCGTCCCAACGAGTATAGTAAATATCTTCAAAATACCTTTGGTCCTCTGGGTTAATATTTCCACCTTTCGTATCTGGACGACGAGAAACAAAGAACATTTCATTTCCACCTCCTGTGACTACAGCACTATAGTCATCATATCCTGAATTTACATTTGAGCCCATTAACACTCTTTCATATTTTAACTCTTGATCAGCAACAGACTGTGCATATTCAATTTCAGTTAAGAATTGTTGAAGGTTATATGCATTTTTCTTTGCATTTGATAGTTGGATATCAGCTAAACCATAATTCATTCTAGCGCTATCGAGATAATTTTGTCTATGGTAGGCCTTTCCAATCAGAAAGAACACATCTCCATCAGTAGCTTGACTTAATGATTCAGCGATTTTAGCATATTTCAATGCATAACCATAATTATCCATTGAATAATGCGCTTCACCAATCCAGTAAGCTGCTCGATAGCTATATTTATCCCTCACATAGGCTTCTCTAAATTTTCGTAAAGCATCGCGTGACTTTCCTTCAAGGAAGAATTTCTTTCCTTCCTCAATGAGGTAAAGAGCAGCTGTACGATCGATAATCGAAGAGCTGGAATCAGTAGGCAAAGGAGGTAAACTTCTAACAGCGCCAAAACTTGCTGAGGTAGAAATTAATATTGCTGTAATAAGGTAAGTAAATAGTTTCATAAATAATCTTTAGTTAAGTGCTACTCTTCAAAAAAGCACATTTAATGATGAACAAATGTACAATTTAACTATAAATATTATACCAAAGATAAAAAAATGTATCAATAGAGGCTAAAAAGAATACAAATGTTTCTTTACTCTGATTGCTCAATATCAGTTTTAAAGTCCTTCATATCAAACTCCTTATTATCTGCGTAAATATTTTTACTCAAATCTACTAAGTCATCCATAGCAATGGTAGCGGCAACAATGGTAAGAATAGGAGCAACAGAAGCCAACATCCACAATAAAAACTGAAAAGAAACAGTCCCTAACGTTTCAAAAGGGTGACCTAAAAACCCAGTAAAATCGACCATCTTCCCTAAATCTACAGGCACCAAAATAAAAACAGAATAAATACTACCAATGGCAACAGCTAGGCCTCTGTGATTTCGAATAAAATGAATACTCTGATCAATATCCAAGCGACGGCGTTCATTTACGTAATCAATAAAACTAAATCCGTAGTAAAAGAAACCAATAGCGAATGTTAGGTAAAAAAACGGTGATTTATGAACTTCATCCCAACCCACTGCAGAAACCACAAGGATCAATAAAAAGAAGACATATTCCCACATTATATTTCGCATAGCAATGCGTAAACCTCTTTTTACATCATGTAAAGTTTGCTGCAAGCTGAATGGATATTCATTAGATGTTAGTTTTTTTTCTACTACTTGGGAAATTATAGAAAGCATCGGCGAAAGAATAACCACAACAATATATTTAGCGAATTTCATCAAGATGAGTCCAATGCTAATGCTTAATAACATTTTCAATAAAAACCAAATGGTTTCATTCATGTTGGTACATTCCAAACAACCTTGCTCATCAGACCAGCCTGCTTGCCATGTAGCAAACAGACTACCCACATAATAAATCAACAACATTAATACTGCGGGGATAGGCAGGTACCAGTACAATTTGTGCGTTCTTATAAAAGCAATTGCTTTCCAATAGCTGCGGAGGCCTATTGCAAAATGTTTAAAGAAGTTCATGCAGTTCAAGATTATTCATCAAAATTAAGAAAGTGTAGAATTTAAACAATTAAACCTGAAAAGAATTAGAATTAGATAATAACTAAAGCCCATTTAATCAAAGTGATTTAGACCATTCCATAACTCAATGAACCTTATGCGGGAGTAGAATATACAATGAGAACAACTACCTTAAAACCTATAAACAAATGCATATTATTTTATAAGAAACAATTCCTACTTATTTAGTATCTTTGCATTTTTATATTTTACCTTAAAAACACAACAATGGATTTGAATACGCTTACCGCAATAACCCCAATTGATGGAAGATACCGTCGTAAAGTGGAAGAGTTGGCTCCTTATTTCTCTGAATTTGGGTTAATAAAATACCGCGTTTTAGTTGAGATCGAATATTTAATCGCAATGGTTAACACCGGAGTTGGTCCTTTATCCGATTTCCCAAAAAACAAATTTGAAGATCTCCGAGAAGTCTATAAAAACTTTACAGAAGCAGATGCAAACACCATTAAAACTACTGAGAAAACGACAAATCATGACGTTAAAGCAGTGGAGTATTTTGTAAAAGAAAAACTAGAAGGACTAGGGCTTTCAAAATATTTAGAGTTTGTTCATTTCGGTCTAACTTCTCAAGACATCAATAACACTGCTGTCCCGTTATCCATGAAAGAGGCGGTTGAAACTGTTTACATTCCAGAGTTGGAAAAGGTAATGTCTATTCTAAAAAAATATTCAGAAGATTGGTCAAAAATTCCAATGCTTGCCAAAACACATGGTCAACCTGCTTCGCCAACACGACTTGGTAAAGAAATTTGGGTTTTTCATGAGCGCCTTTCCATCCAATTAAACCAGCTAAAGTCCATTCCTTATTCTGCAAAGTTTGGAGGAGCAACGGGAAATTTAAATGCGCATCACGTAGCATTCCCTGAAAATGATTGGGTTAGTTTTGCCAACAATTTTGTTCGTGAACATCTTGGATTATCAAGAAGTCAAACCACCACTCAAATTGAACATTACGATAATTTAGCAGCTCTTTTTGATGCTATGAAACGCATCAATAGTATTTTAATTGATTTAAACCGTGACATGTGGACCTATATTTCAATGGATTATTTCAAACAAAAATTAAAAGAAGGAGAAATCGGTTCTAGCGCTATGCCGCATAAAGTGAATCCAATAGATTTTGAAAATTCTGAAGGAAACCTTGGAATCTCTTCTGCAATTTTAGAGCACTTAGCAGGTAAACTTCCTATTTCAAGACTTCAGCGTGATTTAACTGATTCTACTGTTTTAAGAAATGTAGGGGTTCCTTTGAGCCACACTTTGATTGGGTTTAAATCAACACAAGTTGGACTTGGTAAACTTTTACTTAACAATGAGGCCCTAGATACAGATTTAGAAAACAACTGGGCTGTAGTCGCGGAGGCAATTCAAACAATCTTAAGAAGAGAAGGCTTTCCAAAACCTTATGAGGCGCTAAAAGGTTTGACAAGAAAAAACGAAAAAGTAACTAAAGAAACCGTTCATTCTTTTGTTGAAACTCTTGACGTTAGTGAAGCCATTAAAAATGAATTAAAAGCCATTACTCCTCAAAACTATACAGGAGTATAGATTAAACGAAACAGCATAAATATGAAAGCGCTCAAATTATTGAGCGCTTTTTTTATGCAATATACCAAAGCTCTCACTTGATAATCGTATATTCGTTATTCAATACAAACCAATTTCGTCGAGGAGTTTAATATGCATAAAGAAATAAGATACCTTTATATCATCTGCACACTGATAGGGTTTCAGTTCAATGTTACCTCACAGGTATTATTTGACTACAATGACATCTCTGTTTTTTTTGGTGATCGAAATAAGTCGAGCAACACAATTCAAAGTTTGGAAAAAACCAAATCAGGTGATTTACTATGTGTCCAAAGAAAGACTTCCTTTTTTCAGATGTTTTCAAAAAACAATTCAAAATATACTTTCGATTTAATTACTGATTACTCCATTCCAAAAGCGAAACCTATAAAATTTTATGGAAATGGCGAAAAATCGAATTTATTTAACTTCACCTACATCGGTAATAAAGTATTAGGATTGTCTTATCGGGCTTCATTTCTTGATCAGTCGCCTAATCTCTTCTATCATTTAATCAATCCACAAACAAGTGGAAAAACAAATCATGGCTTTGCTATTTCCAGCTTTAATTCCTTACCAAAAGTTATGGATCTGTCGAGAATATCAATGGTCAGCAGTGTAGACGCTAGTTATGCAGCAATCATTTATATTCCACTTACGAAACCCAAAGATTTTACAACAATAAAGTATGTTATCTTGAAAGAAGATTTCTCTATCCTCATTGAAAATGAGTTTTTCTTCCCCTTTGCATCACAGCAATACGAAACTCTAGAGTATTTTGTATTCAATGAAAAGCAACAAATACTAATTACTGGTCATTATGTAGAAAATCCGCCAGGGAATAATTGGCAAAACGAGGATAGGTTTTTTGAAAATATTTCAATTTCTCACATTAATAACAACACATTAAACTTAACAAAGCTCAATGAAAAAGGCAAGTATTTTACAGATGTTCAAGTGTTAGAAAAAAACGACAAACTACATATTAGCGCGCTTTACACATCATTTATTGATGGATATATCGAAGGAACTTATGTGGCAGTGGTAAATAAAAGAGGAGAAATAATAAAGGAGTTTTTCACTCCATTTTCGAAAGATATACGTTCGCCTCAAGCACTGAAAAATAATTCTTTTTCGAATCAATTCAGGACAGAAGTAGAATACAGTAAGTTCAATATATTCGACATTCAAGTACTTAATGACGGATATCTTATTTCTTCAGAGTATAATGCTCTCGAATACCGTTATGGAGGAACGGATGTTCCTGGAGCGACAAATGTTATAGATACCTACTACTGGAGTAGTGATATCATTGTGTCGAAAATTGGTCAAAATGGTCAACTTGTTTGGAATAAAGTTGTACCTAAGATTCAACGGTCGATCAACGACGGAGGTTATTATTTATCTACAGCCTCCTATTTTGATTCAGAAAAACTACATTTATTCTTTAATGACAATAGTCAAAATTATAGTGAAGGTGGTTTTTACAATAAATATGGTGAGGTACCAATGACTTCACAATTTAGTAAATCAAAAAACACTATAGCACATGTTTCAATAGATTTAAAGGACGGGGAGATATTTCGCAAAAAAACGCTCGGAAGGGCAGAAACCAAAGTACTTTTTGTCCCCAGACTTTCTACTTCATTCAACTCTACAAACACATTAATGATTTACGGACAAAGTGGAAATAAACACAGGGTGGGCAGTGTTAGCTTCATAAAATAGTCACTTTACTAAATGTAAGGGTAAAGAAAACATGTAAAGTCAAATGATTTCCATTGTTCTTTTTAAATTTGTTCAATATATTTTCAAAATGGAGAAAAATAAATTATTTCGCGTCAAAGGCATCACTTTTATTTTTTGTGTATTTATTGTTTTTACAAGCCTTGCACAAAGAGACGCAACAAAAGCTATTGGAACACCGTATGTAGGAGTTCAGTATGGCTTAAACTGGACAGGTGGCGACTTAGCCGACCGATACGGACTCACCAATGCTTTAGGTTCGCATGCTGGATACAAAACCAAACGCAATTGGATTTATGGTGTAGACGGAAACTTCTTTTTTGGGAATGATGTCAAAATTGACGGTTTACTTCAGAACCTCCGCGATGCGAATGACCATATTATGAACACATCAGGAACCCCAGCAATCGTATTGTTTTTCAACAGAGGATTTAATGTAAACTTATCCGTTGGTAAAATTCTACCTGTATTCAACCCAAACCCAAATTCAGGATTGATGATAAAAGTAAGTGCTGGATATCTATGGCACAAACTTAGAATAGAAACACAAGAAGATGAAGTCCCTCAGCTCGAAGGTGAATATTTAAAGGGCTACGATCGTCTAACCATCGGTGTGAATACCTCCCAATTCTTAGGTTATAACTACATGGCGGATAGAGGAATTTTAAACTTTTATGCCGGTGTTTATTTTCAACAAGGATTCACTAGAAATCAAAGGGAACTATTTTGGGATCACCCCAATGAAAAGGTGGATAAAGACCTAAGAATTGAACATCTATTTGGATTTAGAGTAGGTTGGTTAATTCCAATTTATAAAAGACAACCAAAAGAATATTACTTCAACTAGAACCTGATGCTTTATAACTTTGGAATATTTATTTATGGTATACTGATGCGCATCGGTGCATTATTCCATCCAAAGGCAAAAAAATGGGTCAATGGCCGAAAACATTTTTGGGAAAATATACCCTCTTTTCAAAATGAACAAGTAGTTTGGTTTCATTGTGCCTCATTAGGCGAATACGAACAAGGAAAACCGATCATGGAAGCTTGGAAAAGTGAACACCCAAACGATCTAATATTGGTCACGTTCTTTAGTCCATCAGGTTATGAAAACATGAAAAATAAATCTGTTGGTGATTACACTTGCTATCTTCCACTTGATACAAAAAGAAATGCAGAGAAGTTCATCGCACATGTTACCCCCAAAGCAGCTTTCTTTATTAAGTATGAAATCTGGATCAACTACTTAAAAATTGCAAAGAAAAATAAAGTAAAACTTTACTCTGTGAGTGCTTCATTTCGTAAAAATCATCGTTTTTTCAAATGGTACGGAGGTATGTTTAGAAAAGCATTGTTCATGTTTGACCATATTTTCGTTCAGCATGAATTGAGTAAAGAACTGTTGGCTACTATTGGCGTCAACGAAGTAACTGTATCGGGAGACACAAGGTATGACCGTGTAGCGCAACGTGTGGAGGAAGAGAAAGAAAACCCAATAATTGCACCTTGGGCAAAAGACGAGTCGATTTTTGTTATGGGAAGTTCTTGGCCTGATGATGAAGAAATTGTGATTCCCTACATCAATGATTTTAAAATCAACTCAAAGGTAATCATTGCTCCTCACGAAGTTGACCGTGGTCATATTCATCAAATTGAAGATCGTTTAAAGGTTAATTATCAGTTGTACACTAACATACAAAACGGTGAGGAATTGCAAAGGCACACCCAAGTGCTTATTTTAGATTGTATTGGTGTTTTAGCTGACGCTTATAGATATGGTCAATTGGCATATGTTGGAGGTGGTTTTGGTACAGGACTACATAATATCTTGGAACCTGCAGCTTTTGGTTCTCCAGTAATTTTTGGTCCGATTCATAAAAAATTTCCTGAAGCGCAAGAATTTATAGATGCTGGAATAGCAAAAAGTTGTGACGAGAACAAATCGTTTTTCGAAGCTTATACTTTCTTTAAAAACAAAGTAGGCATCAACAAAACAGTAAAGGATTTTATAGAAAGTAAACGTGGCGCCACGCGCATCGTTATGGAAACACTAACGAATTTATAAATATTAGTGACCGAACTATAAGGGATCAGTCTCAAAAGTTGGGGAGGGATTCATTCCTCACTTATTGAACAAGCGAGTGATGGATTTAACCACTTTTGCGCTTAAAATTTTAATAATACAGTCTGTTCTAATTGCTGAAAAAAGCCGATGAAACGACTAATGTTATGATGCCTTAAATTTTTGAATGCGAGATGAATCCCGCGTCAATAGGAGATTGAGGGTTTTAACTACTTTTATATTTAAAACCTTGAATAATCCTAACTCAGATCGACAAGTATTTGTACTCAATCCCCCAACTATTAGTCTTGATCCGCTATAAACCCTATTCTTAGCACGCTTACTATATTTTTAATATGCTTTTCTCACAAAGTAGCGCTCTTTTCAAGTACATAGGAACCCCTCAAACAAAACAAAGCCCTACAAAGTCGGTTTGCCGAAGCATAACATCCTCTGAAGGGCTCTGAACTAAAAGATATCTTTTATTAATCTCTTCCACCTAGAAGGTGAAGTAAGGACATAAACAAGTTAATGAACAAAATGTATAATGTCAATCCACCCATTAAACTCATTTTCTGTTTATTTTCTGAGCTAACGGAAGCGTCATTTGCTATTGCTTTTAAACGTTGCATTTCCCAAGCAGTAAGACCTGTAAATACGAACACTCCAACAATTGAAATCACATAAGCCAGCCAATCGCTACCGATAAACATGTTAACGATTGCAGCAATGAATATTCCAATAAAAGCCATATACAACAGACTTCCCATTTTAGATAAGTCAACTGAAGTGGTGTACCCTAAAATAGCCATTGCTCCGAAAGCCCCTGCAGTAACAAAGAAAGTAATGGCAATATCTCCAATGCTATACACAAAAAAGATAGAGGCTAAACTCGCTCCTATCAACGAGGAATACAAAACAAATAGTCCGACTAATGCACCGAGTGAAAAGCTTTGATATTTTGCTTGAATCAAAAACACAAGTGCCAAAGGAGAGAAAGCCACTACATAAAACAATGGACTAACTGCACCTTCTGCAGTAATAAACCATTCCATAAACAACCCTGAGCTTGCTAAATACCAAGAAACAACACCTGAAACGACAAGCGCCATAAACATATAAGTATAAACAGCAGTAAAAAATTCTTTAACTTGAGTTTTTGATGCTGTTTGATTTATTGGTGTATCGATGAAATTTTCCATTTTTATTTAAATTAATTATTTGCAAATATAGACAATTCAAAAGTTAATTTGTTCAACAAGTATAACAATATCTGGACATATTAGCATTTTTTAAAAAATTACTGAGTGTATTGGCGCACTTTAGCAACAAATATGTTTTTTAGTAAGAAAAGGATTATAAATCCTCATTTTTCCATTGTTTAAAAGACTCTAGTGCTCGTCTTTCTTTTTTGGTAGGTTTTCCTGTTCCGTGGCCTCGGTATGCGCTTTGAGCCGCCTGATATGTCTTATATTTTTCAATTTCCTCAAGTGGAGTTACATCAATGATATAATCCTCTACAAGTTTAGCTCCTACCCTATTGTTGAGTAGAGATTTTATCTTGTAAGTAAAAACTGAAGTATGTTTTACAATCCCTATTTCATCACCGACCTTAACTTCACGTGCTGGTTTTATACCTTCACCATTTAGCTTTACTTTTCCTTTTTTGACTTGTTCTGTCGCTATTGAACGTGTTTTACATAAGCGAGTAAACCAAATAAACTTATCTATTCGTACACTCATCTAATAATTCTTTTTGAACTTTTTTGGAAAATGAATTAAATATTAAGCCATAGGAATGGTCAATTAAATCATAAATTAATTGATCAGCCACATCGCTATTCAAGGATACAGTATTCCAATGCTTTTTATTCATATGATATCCTGGTACAATTCCTTGATATGAAGCCCTCAATTCTAAGGCTTTTTCGGGGTCACATTTGAGGTTACATGAGTTCTTTAAATCATTTAAGCTCAACAACGCAAAAATTTTGTTGTTGAGCTTAAACACTAATGTTGTTTCATCGAAGGGAAAAGACTCTTCGACATGTTGCTTTTGAAGACAATATTCTCTAAAATCTTCAACATTCATAAACTACAATTGGTCTTGTCTACCTAATTTTTTCAACATCATTGCATGACTTTTAATTGCAGAACCAAAAGACTTCTCTGAGTTGTAAGGTAAATTAAATTCTTCGGCAGTTTCACGTACAATTTTAGAGATCTTTTTGTAATGAACGTGACAGATATTTGGGAATAAATGGTGTTCAACCTGGAAGTTCAAACCACCAACATACCAAGACAATAATTTACTATTTGGTGCAAAGTTACAGGTGTTTACTAACTGACTTACAGCCCAATCTGCTTTAATATTACCAGTTTCATCCGGCATTGGATAATTTGAAGTAGGAACAACATGCGCTGATTGGAAAATCAATCCTAGAATTACTCCTGTAAAGAAGTGCATCGAAATAAATCCTAATAAAACCCAGTACCAAGCAACCGGAGCAAAAATAAGCGGAAGCACTAAGAACACAATGTAATAAAGAAATTTATGGACTACAATTTTCGATAAAATTCTAGAAAAGCTCGCTCCTTCTGTTTTTGTAAGTCCTAACTTTTTATAACGAATAGCCTGTTTGAAATCTTTCACAGTTATCCACATAATGGTCATCATTCCATAAAGGAACCATGCATAATAATGTTGGTATTTGTGATAAGATTTTCTTTCTTCATGCGGACTAAATCTCAATACTGATCCAGGATCAATATCCTCATCCATTCCTGTCACATTTGTATATGTATGGTGTAAAACATTGTGTTGTATTCTCCACATTGAATCACTTCCACCAGCTACGGAAATCAAATCTCCCATGAAGTTATTAACAAATTTGTTCTTAGAATAAGACCCGTGGTTGGCGTCGTGCATAATGGACATTCCAATTCCGGCCATTCCTAAAGTCATCAAGAACCACATTAAGAACATTAGCCAAACTGAATCAACGACTGTTAGGATAAGAATAAAAGGAACGAAGTATAATGAAAGCATGACTATTGTTTTAATAACCATGGATGCGTTACCATATTTAGAAGTGTTTGTGTCTTTAAAGTGTTTTCTCACTCGCTTTTGAAGAGTTTTGTAAAAGTCAATATTACTTGTACGATCAAATCTGATATTTGTATTTTGCATAGTTTAAAATTAAATAATGTGAATCACATTAAATATATGGAGCCAAAGATATGCATTTTTTATTTAACCAACTAAATAAGTTGGGCTTGTCTAATCTTTAGCTTCTTGAGCACACTAATAACATACATAACGTATAAATGTGTTAAAGATTGTATTATTTTTGCATAAAACTTTATTCATCATGAAAACAATCTCAGACATTAACTTCGATAATAAAAGAGCGTTGATCAGAGTTGACTTCAATGTGCCTTTAAATAAAGACCGTGAAGTGACCGACAATACAAGAATCAAGGCTGCGATTCCAACCATCAAACTCATTCTTGAAAAAGGAGGTAGCGTTGTTTTAATGTCACATCTTGGTCGACCAAAAAATGGAGCAGAGGAAAAATTCTCCTTAAAACATGTGGTTAAAAGTCTTGAGTTATTAATCGGTACGGATGTTACTTTTATAGATGATTGTATAAGTGATAAAGCATTCGAAATTACCAAAAACCTATCTTCTGGAAAGGTGGTTTTATTAGAAAATTTACGATTCTACTCAGAAGAAAAAGACGGGAATCTCGAGTTTGCAAAAAAGCTTTCTCAACATGGAGATATATACATCAATGATGCTTTTGGAACAGCGCATAGAGAGCATGCAAGCACAGCCATCATTGCTGAGTTTTTTCCGGAAAACAAATATTTTGGTCTTTTATTAGAAAAGGAAATTAAAAATATTGATGCACTTCTAAAATCTCCTCAAGCACCAACTACAGCAATTATTGGAGGTGCAAAAGTAAGTTCTAAAATTTCAATTATTGAAAAACTAATAGACACTGTTGATCAAATAATCATTGGAGGTGGAATGGCTTATACCTTCGTTAAGGCTCAAGGCGGACAAGTTGGAGATTCACTTGTTGAGGACGACTATTTACAAACTGCACTTGAAGTTCTTTCTTTAGCTAAAGAAAAAGATGTTCAAATTCACCTACCTATTGATACCATTGTAGCAGATCGTTTTGCGAACGATGCAATTGCGAAATCATGTGAAATTTCTAAAATTGAAGAAGGATGGATGGGACTTGATATTGGTGCCGAAACAATAGATCGATTCAACACGGTAATTCAATCTTCACGAACAATATTATGGAATGGACCAATGGGGGTTTTCGAAATGGAGAATTTCAAAAATGGAACAGTAGCTGTGGCCAACGCTTTAGTTAACGCAACAGATGCAGGTGCATTTACTTTAATTGGTGGTGGTGATTCTGTTTCTGCGATCAATCAACTTAATTTAGCCGAAAGAGTGAGTTATGTTTCAACTGGTGGTGGTGCTATGCTAGAATATCTAGAAGGGATTGAATTGCCAGGAATAAAAGCAATACTTAATTAATTCGAATAAAATTCAAATAAAAAGCCTCATGAAAATCATGTGGCTTTTTTTATTCTGATAGTATTTTAAATTTAAATCTTGTTACTGAACCAATGCTGAATTAGTAAATCACATTCACATGACCGTTCCATTCGAACACCTCGTCAGTGATTAGATCAGCCGCTTTTATCTTCCAAACATAAGTACCTGGAGCTACTTTTATACCTCCTAAGCCATAAGTTCCGTCCCAACCGTACTCCAAGTCATGTGATTCCCAGATCTGTTCCCCCCAACGATTGAATATTTCAATGGTTACACTGTGAAGGTCTATTCCTGAAACGACAGGTTTCCAAACACCGTTGTATTCATCTCCATCAGGAGTAAATGCATTTGGTGCGAAAATCAACACCTCAGGTTGTACATTAATGATTTTACGAATTGTATCTCTACAGTCAAATTCTGACGTCACAAATAAATCAACTTCATAACTTCCAATCACCCCTTCAGGGAAGTTAACAGTAGGGTCTTTCATGGACGAAAACACAGGGTCACCTTCTTCAAAATTCCATTCGTAATCTATTGCACCTTGGGTATAATTTTGAAACTGAACTTCAGTATTTAAAATCGTCACTGGGTTTGGAAAATATGTAAAATCAGCACGTGGTTTTGGGTACACCGTTAACATACCATTTACTGTGGTTGAATCTACACATCCATCAGGTGTGATATTGACCATTTGTACATCATACAATCCAGCTTGGTTAATTTCAACCGAAATACTGTCAAGATCAGTGAATATCTGCCCATCAGAAACATACCAATAGACTTCATCCACTAAAGTAGGGTCGGTATCATTTACCAACTCGAATACTGCTGGAGTACATAAAGCTCCGTCTTCAACAGAGAAAGCTACATTTGGCAATGGAGCAACCACCACTTCAGAAATTGACACTACAGGAGTTGTTTCACAGTTATCAGTTAAAGTCATAGTATAAACAGTGGTAACTAAAGGTGACGCTTCATAAACTGCTTGATTACTAACAACATTTCCATTAGGATCTGTCCACACATAATTATAGGGTCCCCCATTTCCATCCGAACCAGTTGCAACAATATTAATGGATTCACCAGGACAAATTGTTTGGGAAGGAGAAGTCACCAAATTCAATGGCGGTAAAACACTTACTGTTATAGAATCAAGGGGTGAAAAACATCCATCTGCGCTCTCTGCAAAAACTGTATATGTTGTTTCTGTAGTAGGAAGTACTGATTGTACACCGCCATCATCAGCTGTATGACTCCATGTATAACTATATGAAGCCCCTCCTGAAGCAATAGCTGTCAAGATAGCCTCTCCATTTTCACAAACAGTTGTGTCATTTGAAACTTCAATATCTACTTCACCATATAGAATTTGCATAGAATCTACCGCTACCATTGCACAAGTATCGTTAGACTCTGTCAAGTAAAGCATATACGTACCAGGAGTTGAAAATGTCAATTCTGCGTTTAAATCTTGGGTATTTGGTGTGAAATTAATAGTTCCTGGACCAGTATACGTCCACTGAACATCATTAAAAGGAGTTGTTGCTGTACCATTTAATGTTCCAGTGCCTCCGTTACACACAACGGTATCCGCTCCAGCGTTTGGCATTAAATCTTGAGGCCGATCTGCAATCCATAAAGATCCAATACTAAAGGTTGTATCACCACAAGCATTGACGGCGAACGTTGTTAATGTCACATCATCCACACCTTCATTAACACCATCATCTACTGGAAGTAATTCTAAACAAAAGCTAGATTCACCCGGAAGTAGCACAATGCTATCTCCAGTATTAGGTAGATTTGTAAATGTATAATCAGCACCGATGTTTGCAGAACCACCTACTGAATAGTGAACAACGATTGTGTCTGTTGCAGTTCCAGAAGGACGTTGAAAGCAAAACTCTCCAACATCACAACCTTCCACTACGATAGAGTCCAAAAACAAGCTAGTGGTATTGGTACTACTCACCTCAACAATAGGCTCAGAAGCAAATGAACCTGCTTTTAAAAACACCCCAGAATCATAGGATTGATCTCCTACATTCGATATGGCTAATTTAATGTGATATGTTTCTCCACAAATAACACTAGCATTGGCTGTCAACTCGACAGTACTCCCGTTAAAGTTAGAAGTAATTGCCGGGGAAGAGTTATAAACAGAGTTAAATGCAGTGGTATAGTAAACAGAATTCGCTTGCCAATTAGGATCTGCTGCGGCACAGTTTCCATTCCAATCGGAATTGGTTCCATTGTTCACTGTATTAATCCCAACTGGAACATTTGCAGAACCAGGTACAATTGCAATATTCTGGGCTCCACCAGTATAAGGGCCTGTAATTCCAGGTCCTGAAATAAAGAATCCAAAGACATCATTAAAATTTGAACAAGTAAAAGATTGGTACTCTTGAGAGGTGAAAATATAACTAAAAGAAAGCGTATCTCCATCTGGAATAAAGTCAAACTCTAAAACCAACCCATTGGTTACAGTATTGGTGGTAATTGCACTTAAGTCCGCATCTGTAATCATCCCCGCACCACTTGTTTGTAGAAGCACACCTTCATTCAAAGGGAAGATTCCTGAAGTATTATTAAAGTGCCTAACAGCATTCTGTTGATTACCCGCTAGAGCTGGACTTCCATTATATGTGATATTAAATGCGGTAACTCCTGCTCCCAATAAGATATCATTTACTGCTTGTTGAGGAGTGATATTAGGATTTGTAAGCGTAATTTGAGCATTCAATCCTATACCACCTTGAAATATTAAGGCAACAAAAGCTAGCGATAAAACCAAAGGTTTCAAATACTTATCAAATTTGTTTAGGGATAGAAAATTATTTATTTTAAAGCACATATTTACATTTCTATATATTGTTATTGTCAAACGTATCGGAAAGCGTTTTAGTTGCTTTTTTAAAGCACTTTTTTAGAAAATATTTCCGATTAAGCAAAAATAGCTAAACTACTATACAACAACACTATACATCAAAGCAATTATTTCCCTATATATTTGAATCCTAAACCTGGATAAACAGCACTTGCTGATAGTTCTTCTTCTATTCGGATCAACTGATTGTACTTTGCAGTTCGATCACTTCGTGAAGCAGAACCCGTTTTAATTTGACCACATCCTAACGCAACAGCCAAATCAGCAATTGTTGTATCTTCAGTTTCACCACTTCTATGACTCATCACAGAAGTAAAACCATTTGCAGTAGCCATTTGTACGGCTTCAATCGTTTCGGTCAATGTTCCGATTTGATTTACTTTAATAAGAATAGAATTGGCCGACTTTTCTTTGATTCCACGTGCTAGTCTTTTGGTATTCGTAACAAATAAATCATCTCCAACCAACTGAACTTTATCGCCAATTGCTTCGGTCAACAACTTCCATCCTTCCCAATCGTCTTCATCTAAACCGTCTTCAATTGAAATAATTGGATATTTTGCAACCCATTCCTTCCAATAAACAACGAATTCAGCCGAGGTCATTTCTGCACCTGTTGATTCAAAAATATATTTTTTCTTTTCTTTATTGTAAAACTCTGAGCTGGCTGCATCTAGTGCTATCCAAACATCTTTTCCAGGAGTGTATCCTGCTTTTGTAATCGCTTCTAAAACGAATTCAATCGCTTCTTCGTTCGATCCTAAATTAGGGGCAAACCCTCCTTCATCACCAACATTTGTTGAGTACCCTTTGTCTTGCAACACCTTTTTCAAATGGTGGAATATCTCAGTCCCCATTCTTAATCCATGAGAAAAAGATTCCGCTCCAAAAGGCATTACCATAAATTCTTGAATATCGATTTTATTGTCGGCATGCGAACCTCCATTTAGAATGTTCATCATTGGAACGGGCATTGTATTAGCACCTACTCCGCCAACATATTTAAACAACGACAAACCTGACTCACTTGCTGCTGCTTTTGCAACCGCCAAAGAAACCCCTAAAATCGCATTGGCTCCAATTCTGCTTTTATTTTCAGTACCATCAATATTAATCAACATTTGATCAATTGCTTTTTGGTCTAAAACATAAGCTCCTTTTAATGCTTCATTAATTACTGTGTTCACATTTGCAACCGCATTCTGAACTCCTTTCCCTAAGTATCTTTTTGGGTCATTATCACGCAACTCCACGGCTTCGTGAATCCCCGTTGATGCTCCTGAAGGAACGGCCGCCCTTCCCATTCGACCATTAGACGTATAAACATCTACTTCTAGTGTCGGATTTCCTCTTGAATCTAAAATTTGACGTGCAAAAACATTAGCAATATAACTCATCAGTATTAGGTTTTAAAAATTTATGATTGTTTATGGGTATCCATATTTGTAATGAACTGATCAAATAAATACCATGAATCGTGTGGTCCAGCAGAAGACTCTGGGTGATACTGTACTGAAAACACCTTTTTATCTTTCAATGCTATACCAGCAACTGTATTGTCATTTAAATGAGAATGTGTGATTTCAATATTACCATTGTCCTCAGCACTAATTCGAGACACCACAAAACCATGATTTTGACTTGTGATTTCTCCTTTTCCTGTTCGGTGATTCAGCACCGGGTGGTTTAAACCTCTATGTCCTTGGTGCATCTTTTCCGTTTCCAAGCCTTGACTTAATGCAATGATTTGATGTCCCATACAAATACCAAAAACAGGAATATCTGTACTGATAATTTCTTTCACCAATTGATGAGAAGAAGTCATAACGCCTGGATCTCCAGGGCCATTTGACAACATAAATCCATCAGGCTGGTACGCTAAAAGCTCCTCCAATGATGTACTCATCGGAAAGACCTTCACTTCACAATCACGTTCATTCAAACACCTTGCAATACTCGCTTTCGAACCGAAATCTACAAGTGCAACTTTATAGTGGCTTTTCCCTGTAGTTGAAGGCAGAACATATGCTTCTTTTGTTGAAACTCTGCTGGCCAATTCAAGCCCTTTCATAGAAGGAATATTTTTCACTTCTTCTTGCAAATCTTCAACACTCACATTTTCTTCAGAAGAAATAATTGCATTCATCGCACCTTTTGAACGAATATAACGCACTAAGGCACGCGTATCAATATCTGATATTCCTACTTTACCATCTTTTATAAGGAAATCTTGGAGTGACATTTCTGAGATATCACGTGATGCTACTTCCGAAAACTTTTTAACGATAATTCCAGCGCATTGGATACTGTCTGATTCAGACTCAACTGGAGTCGTTCCATAATTCCCAATATGAGGTGAGGTCATTATTATCAATTGCCCCAGGTAGGAAGGGTCTGTAAACACCTCTTGGTATCCGGTCATCCCTGTATTAAAGGCCAATTCTCCAGCCGCTCTACCTATCTTACCTACTGCTTTCCCGTTAAAAGTAGTTCCGTCTTCTAAAACTAAAACTGCATTAGCGCGTTCAATCATCTCTTTATTGTTTTGGCAAAAGTAACACTTTAGAATTGACTAATTATTGAATATCTGAAAAAGTTCTCAAGCTTTTTTTTAACAGCCTGCTAATTCGATGCTTTATATTCATTCAATCCATCCTGAAGCCACTTTCTAAAATCATCTGCCTTACTGTGATTTTGGTAATCAGCAGAACCATTGCTTAGGTCTTCACCTTCTCCATTTTGGATAATATAATAAGGCTGAGCCGTAACTTGATATTCTGAAACCTGTTTGAAAGACCATTTATCACCTACATATTTAAGTTTCTTTTTCTTCCCATTTGGGTATGTAACTTCTACCTGCTCCTCTTTTGGTAATAAAGTTCGCTCATCCACATGAAGTGAAACAATAACCAACTCATCTCTCAGTATTTCAATGATCCCTGGCTCTCCCCAAACACTCTGCTCCATACGTCTACAGTTCACACAGTTATGCCCTGTGAAATCGACCAACAATGGTTTACCTACTTTTTTGGCGTGCGCCAATGCTAAATCATAATCATGGAAAACCATAATGTTTTGAGGTCCCAAATGTGTTCCAGGAACGAAGTCCTTCGAACTCACGCCGGAATTCCCTCCTCCACCAAATCCTAGTGGAGCTTCACTATAACTCATCGGTGGTGGGAAAGCACTGATTAATTTTAATGGCGCACCCCACATTCCAGGAATTAAATAAATCACAAAGATTAATACTGTCGTTCCAAACAATGTTCTTCCGACAGAAAGTTTTTCAACTGGACTATCATGTGGCAATCTTAACTTGCCAAATAAATATAGTGCTAACACAAGGAAGATTCCAATCCAAATTGCTAGGAAAACCTCTCTTTCTAACAAGTGCCATTGCAATGCTAAATCTGCATTAGACAAGAATTTAAATGCCAACGCCAACTCCAAGAACCCAAGAACAACTTTCACAGAGTTCAACCAACCACCAGATTTCGGTAGGGTATTCATCCACCCTGGGAAGGCAGCAAAAAGAGCGAAAGGCAAGGCCAATGCCAAGGAGAACCCAAACATTCCAACAAATGGAGCCATTCCTCCTTCTGTTGCAGCTTGTACTAACAACACTCCTACAATTGGTCCTGTACAAGAGAATGACACCAAGGCTAATGCTAATGCCATAAAGAAAATTCCAATAAAGCCTCCTTTATCTGCTTTTGAATCTGCTTTATTCGCCCAAGAACTTGGCAAACTAATCTCAAAAGCACCTAAGAAGGAGATTGCAAAAATCACAAGGATCAAGAAGAATATAAAGTTAAAAATAGGATCTGTTGACATTGCGTTCAAGGATTCTGCTCCAAATAACCAGGTCACCAATGTTCCTAAAACAATATATATTACAATAATTGAAATCCCATATTTAATGGCATTACTGACTCCTTGTGCTTTTGTTTTACTTTGCTTCGTAAAGAAACTCACTGTCATCGGGATCATTGGGAATACACATGGCGTAAACAAAGCGATTAAACCACTCCCAAAAGACACCCCAAAAATCCACCATAAAGAACGGTCAGTTGGGTCATTCTTATTTTGTTTTTTCTCATCAGTATTTCCCGCTTTCGTCTCTTCCGATCCTGCAAGAGCAGCAGCACTATCTGCAACTTCTGCACTTTCATCAGTAATACTTGAAGTATCGGCATCATCAGTAGCGTCAGGAACCCCTTCGTCTAAAGACACTCCTTCATCTCCTTCATCAATTGTAGGAACGACCTTCTCTTCAGTACATCCTTTCACACGAACAGTAAAGACATCTTCGTAGGGGAATAAACATTGAACAGAATCACATGGCTGAAATCCGAAATCTAATTTCAAATCGAAATCAGTTTTTGAAGTCACCTTTATTTTTTGCTTAAAAGTAAAACTTCCCGCATGATAACGCAGGTTCTCCTTTGATGCTTCATCATATTTTTCAGTTGGTTTCGGCTCAATCACTCCACCAACCAATTTATAATTCTTCGACTTATGCAACTTAAAGGTAGTTGGGATACCAAAGTTATCTTCTGGCAAAGTTAAAGCATTAATATGCCAGTGGTCATCAACCTTCAGCTTCGCCACTATTGTAGCATCACAACCGTCCTGAACCACACTAAAACCCCATTCAACCTTATCCTCTGGCATATCCATTTGTGAGAAACTAAAAAAGCTTAACACAAACATTAAAATCAATCCTACTGGTTTCATCATTATTCTCACTTTATTAATGAAGAAGATTAAAGCCTTCCCCCAACTAACAATTTTTGCTCTATATCATTGAATATACTAACAACATTTGGGTTGTTAAAAATGTTCATTCGCACAAAAATAACACGTCGTTCAATAAAAAATTAAAAAAAAGCACGACAAAAGTCGTGCTTACAAATCTAACGATTCTCTTTTAAAAAAGACCTAGATATGTTTAATCATTATTGTATTCCTAAACATGAAATTCTTTAGTGAAATTATATAAAAACGATCTTATGAATTTTTGCGATCGGCAACCAGACCCCTCCTTTTAGACAAATGTATTTTAGTCCAGTTGCCCAAATAGTGGTTTCAACTTGTTTAACGCCTTCATCGTCCTCAAAAACAATAGCGACCTTTCCGTGGTCTATATTACCGAGTTTTGTAGCTTCCATCAGTTTTTCCATTAACCCTTCTTGTTGCTTAATCTTGGATTCTTTATTGAATTTTAATTGAGGTATACTCTCTTTTTCTATGACCGTGGGTTTGATATTTGTAGTGTCTTGCATGGCTTATAGTTTTATAAATGAAAGAAAAAGTAATATAAATATTAGAAATCTCCAAATTTTAGGTGAAAACTTTCAAAACGGAAATCTAAAAATCCTTCTTTCAACAAACCTACACCCTCATTGTTAAAAACAAATTTCAAAAGAAGGAATCCGAACAAGTAATTAATTAAATTTGTATATCAATTTGTAAGTTTATGGAAAATACTACTCAACGAGAAGCAACATTAGAAGATGCCAAACAGTTAGGTTTAAACAAGACCGAGTTTGAGTCGGTCAAAACATTATTGGGTCGAACCCCAAACTACATAGAAGTTATTGTATACGGCGAAATGTGGTCTGAAAATCTTTCATTCAAAAATTCTATCAAACATTTGTCTGCTTTACCCACAATCAAAAGTGTTGATTTGGAAAATGGCACACAATTTAGCCTTACAATTGAAAATAAGCAGTATAAAAAACATAAGGACTCGACCAAACAAGCAATTGCTAAAGTCACTTCATATCAATTGGGTAACATTGAGGATGAAAACACAATTCCTTCAATCAAAAAAACAGTCGAAACAGCGAATAAAACTACAACAACGGATGGAAGGAATGTCTTTTTCGATAAATCATTCAACAACAATGCAATCTCAGACACTTTTTCATTAGAGACGGCAACTACTACTGATCAATCGCAGGATAAACTTGAACTCCTTAAAAATCACCTTACAAAAATTATTGCTTCACATATAGAAGCTAGTGAAAAGGACATTACAGTAGAACAAGAAAAGGAGCTGATTCAATGCAGCTATAAAAACAAAATCATCGTTAACATCCCCCTCTCGACCATAAGCGTAGGAGAAGGTACTCCAGTTTACGACAGAGAGCATACAGAACCTGATTATTTTCAAGAATACAAAACCATAAGTATAGACGACATTCCTGAACCAGAAGACCTAAGAGAGGTTGCTACTTACTTATTAAGAAGTCCAAATATTGCCTCAAAAAGATGGTTCAACAATCAAATAGGCACACGAAAAAGCATACCAGAAAACACAAGCGTTAAACCTTTAGAAAACGAGCAACAAGCAATAGCATTAACAACAACATGCCAACCACGATATGTTCATGCTGACCCTGAAACAGGTGCTGCTATATGTATCGCTGAAGCATCACGAAAAATTATTTGTGCTGGAGGAACGCCAAAAGCGACTGCTTTAAGTTTAAACTTTGGGAACCCATACAACCCAGAAACGTATTGGCAATTTGTAAATACAATTAAAGGATTAACAGCAGCTTGTACTAAATTTAACACCCCAGTTCTTGACAAAAACATGTCATTCAACAATGTTTCTATGGTCGATGGAAAAGAAACAGCCATTCTCCCCTCTCCTAACTTAGGCATGATGGGAATCATTGAAGACAGGGACAAAGTAATGACTCCTGATTTCAAACACAAAGGTGACCTGATTTTCATTATTGGAGAAGCAGTTGAATGCATCGCAAGTTCAGAATACCTGTTTTCCTACCATAACCATAAGAAATCTCCAGCTCCTTATTTCAATCTTGAAAAAGAACTCGCAACGCAACTAGTCGTGAAGTCATTAATTCAAAAAGACTTAATTAATGCTGCACATGATTGTTCTAGAGGAGGTTTATTCATAACACTAACAGAAATGTCAATGTCAAAAGAATTAGGTTTTGACATCGTCACGGATGCTGAAATTAGAGAAGATGCGTTTTTATTTGGCGAGGCTTCTGGTCGAATAATCGTTGGTGTGAATGAAGACAGCGAAGACGACTTCATTGAATACATGATGAATGCTGGTGTTAACTACACCTTATTAGGTCATGTAACCCAAGGAAAATTGGTAGTGGACGATATTCACTATGGATTTATACAAGCTGCGAAGACAATTTACAATACAGCAATTGAAAAAACGATAGGCTAAGCAATAACACCTTAAACAGAGCGGACCAACTAACGGATCCGCTTTTTTTATATGTTAAACCATCACTTTCTTTCATTTTAATTATCTTTGCGTCATCTTTAACCAATACCGGCGTATTTTACACAAATCAATGTCGGTTTAAAAAAATACATAGCATGCAACTGTGGAATAAATTGAGTAAAGAGGAGTTAGTGGAGAAGTTAAAAGAGCGCGGAACAAAATTCGTTACCGTTTCTTTTTATCAATATGCTTCTATTCCCAACCCTCAAGTTTTTAGAGACCACCTCTTCCAAATGTGGGATAATCTCGGAATCGTAGGAAGAACATACGTCGCAACAGAAGGAATCAACGCCCAAATTGGTGTTCCTGCCGACAAGTTCGAACAGTTCAAAAAAGAGCTTTACGAAATTTCTTTTTTAAACAACATCAGATTAAATATCGCTGTCGATGAAGCAGAAGTTGAGTTCCCATTCCTGAAGTTAAAAATCAAAGTTCGCAAGAAGATTTTAGCCGATGGTTTAAATGACAACACTTTTGATGTGACCAACAAAGGAAAGCACTTAAAAGCAGAGGAGTTTAATGCATTAATTGACGATCCGGACACCATTCTCATTGACATGCGTAATCACTACGAGACTGAAGTCGGTCATTTTAAAGGAGCGATCACTCCAGATGTTGACACCTTCCGTGAATCATTACCGATTATCGAAGATGAAATTTTAGCCGGAAACGAAGACAAAAATATCGTAATGTACTGCACAGGAGGAATTCGTTGTGAAAAAGCTTCAGCTTGGTACAAACACAGAGGATTTAAGAATGTACATCAACTTGAAGGTGGAATTATTAAATACGCTAATGACTGCACTGATAAAGGAATAGAAAATAAATTTATCGGAAAGAACTTTGTTTTTGATGAACGTCGTGGTGAACGAATTTCCGAAGACATCATTGCTGTTTGTCACCAATGTGGAGACCCTGCAGACACACACACAAATTGTCTAAATGACGCATGTCATTTATTGTTTATACAATGCGATAACTGTAAAGAAAAAATGCAAGGATGCTGTTCTACAGAATGCCAAGAAGTTCATAACCTACCTGAGGAAGTTCAACGTGAATTACGTAAAGGAAAAGAGAACAGCAATCAAATTTTCAAAAAAGGGAGGTCTGAGAAATTGAAGTTCAAGGGGAATAATAAAAAGCCTGTGAGGGTTGCTGAGGCGGTGAAGGTAAGAAAGTGACGTAGAGAAAAAGTTAGAAAAGGAAATATATAAATAGCCGAAGATTAAGGTCTTCGGCTTTTTCATAAGGATATGATTTTTTGAGTTTGTATTCCGTTTTTATTGATCCATTTCGCAAAATATATTCCTTTTGGAAGTTCAATAAAAATCGATTTAGTTTTCACTTCATCCTGTTGGAATAATTCCCCGTTGGTATTTGAGATTATGTATTCTCCTTCAATTTCGGGAAGTTCAATCGTAAATCCTTTATCCGAAGGATTTGGATAAACTTTTAAAACTGTTTTTTAATGGGTTTCATTTGTACCCGTGGCAACTGTTTTGGATTTTGTGCCACCGTTTATATTCGTATAAGTTACCACATAATAGGTTAGACCTGGATAAGGTTCACCTGTAGCTGCATTTGTTGCTGTGATATGGATGGTTTGCTTTTTTTTACAGGAAACAAACAGAAGCAACGATATGATGAGTAAATATTTCATTTAGTAGTTTATTTCATAAGTTTTATATTCTCCTGCATTTAAATAAAGAGTATCATAAAAAGTTGTAGTAATGTTGTTACGCGTTACTTCCCAGCGGTAGTACTGCTCTCCCATTGGAACAGTTGAGTACCCGTTTGATTCCCAATAGACACATCCATCATGCTGCCAACCGAAATCACCGTCTATTGAGCCTATTTGATTCTTTCGATAGAGAACAAACTTATCGCTTAGTCCTTGACAATTCACGTTATCAATTTTAAGTTTTATATAAGCACATTCTGCATATTCAAAAATTACATTATTATTTTTTTCATGATCTAAATAGTGCTGCACAAGACCGCCATAGCAAATATTATCGGGTTCACTTACTCCCAAGACATATTTTCTATTATTCTTCATTTTTAAATTAAACGAAGCTTTTCCATTGGCATCTAAAAATCCTGTGGCTACAATTTTAGATTTTGTTTCTTGAAAAGGTGTCCATGACTCCGCAACAGCGTATTCTTGTCCTGCATAGGCCGCGCCGTCACTGGTAATGTCTTGTGCTTGGATAACGACAGCTGTCTTTTTCTTGCAGGAAGTCGCAAACAAAAATATTATAGCGATATAAATTAAATGTTTCATGAGTTAATTATTAATTTTTTTGTTTTTATTTCCGTAGGTGTTTTGTAAACGACAAGGTACATGCCATTTTTTAACGGAATATCAAGAGATTCCCTAAGTGTGTTTTCATAAATGATTTAATAATTGATATAAAGTTCACCAAATCCACTTTTATCTAAAAAGAGACTATCTCTTTGTATATAAGTTATACTATTTCTTATCACTTCTGTTTCATACACTGTCCATCCATATGGAACTTCAAAATAATCTGGAGATGATAAGGTATAGCAACCATACCTATATGTTGACCAGCTACCCCATTCTTCAGGCCCATGTTTACTTCGGAAGTGCATTTGGTCGTTATTATCGAAGCAATTTACGTTATTCAAGTTAATTTTTAAATATGAACATTGCGCATATTTAAAATTTACCGTATTATTCTTATCATGGTCTAAATAGTGCTGAACAAGGCCTCCATAACAAATATTATCAGGCTCACTTACGCCTAACACATACTTTCTATTGTTTTTCATTTTCAAATTAAACGAAGCTTTTCCATTATCGTCTAAAACACCTGTGGCTACAATTTTAGATTTTGTTTCTTGAAAAGGTGTCCATGATTCTGAAACTGCGTATTCTTGACCTGCATAGGCTGTTCCATGCCCCGTATTATAGTCTTGCGCTTGGATAACTACGGAGGTTTCCTTTTTACATGAAACTCCAAAGAAGAATAGAAGAGTTATAAAAATTAAATACTTCATCGTATTATGATTTTTTCTGTGTGTTTATAATTTCTTTATAACAATGTAGCAAAATATACTCCACCATCAAGTGCTTGATTTATTTGGGTTTTATTGTTTACTATGCTTACTTGATGCAATTTTTGTTTTTGTTTTCTTCATCAGTAATTAAGTTCAATTGAACCATTTTCACTTTCATTCAAATATATTGAATCAATATAATAAAATTCAATGCCACCCTGAATACCTTTCCATTCATAAACAATCCACCCCATTGGAACATCGAAATATCCTGGAGACTCAAAGAAATAACAACCCTCTCTCTCAGTTGACCAAGTACCAAATGGTGTACCTAGCAGGAGTCTTCTAAATTGCATCTTATCCCCTGGTCCTTGACAATTCACATTATCAATTTTAAGCTTAAGTTGTGCGCAAGGGGCAAATTCAAAAAGTACATTTTGATTCTTTTCATATTCCAAAAAAATAGCTTTTGTATTGTGCCAGCAACTTCCGTCACCGTCTATCTGCTGTATGAGTTGATATTTACCATTATTCCTCATTTTGAAATTAATTACTAGTTTTCCATTTTGATCGGTTATTCCTTCGAAAAAAGCCCCTTTAGCCTTGTTTATAGGATCCCATGAAAGGTCTTCAGTTGCAAAAATTGTTACTCCAGCAATCGGTTGTCCAGTTACTTTATTTATCGTTGTTACAATCACTGAGGTTTCTTTTTTACAAGAAACCCAAATAAAGCAACTTAATATTATGAATAAATACCTCATCTTACTATGATTTTTTCTGTGTGTTTATAATTTCTTTTTAACAATGTAGCAAAATATACTCCACCATCAAGTGCTTGATTTATTTGAGTTTTATTGTTCACAATGGTTTCTTGATGCAATTTTTTTCCGAAGGTGTCATATATCATAAACTCACTTCCTATATAATGCTCAGTTACTTCTAATGTGAAGGTACCTGATTCCCTATTAATGCTGTAAGTAGGAAGAAGGTAACTTTCAAGTAACGCTGTGTGTGTGTTTCATAATAGTAGGTATTTAATTAGTTTCTGAAAACTAAACACTTATAATCAAAAACCCAGCTATTTTAACATAAAAAACTCTCTGTAAAGACGTATGAAATCTATAAACAATCAATCATAACGCCCGCAATGTCTGGAACAAATTGTTACGCTTCTTCATAAGACACAGGTAAACTCAAACAATAGCTAAAACGCATTAGCTATTTTATTTTCCCTCTTATTTTCTAGGGTCATATTGCAAGTTATATAAGCAACCCTGTGTGGCTTCTTCAAGATGCTCAGGGTAATTCATCATCATTGTTCTCAATTCTCTACGTTATTTTATCAAAACCCACCTCCTATTTCACACAAAAAAAGTATCTTTCGCATACATTATAAAAATACACATTGTGATATTAGGAATTGAATGGAATGTTAGCTCACAGCTTATCGATGGTTGGAGCACGCCTAACTTATACGGATTACTGTTTGTTACAGGACTAATCATTGGATTTTACGTGATAAAACGCATGTTTAAAGCAGAGGGAGTCCCAGAAGAATGGCTAGATAAATTATTAATTTATGTAGTAATTGCAACCATTGTTGGAGCACGTTTGGGTCATGTATTCTTTTATGATTGGCACATTTACAAACAAAATCCCATCGATATTTTTAAAATTTGGGAAGGTGGATTAGCAAGTCACGGAGGTGCAATTGCAATTTTAATTGCACTATACATATACAGCAAAAAGGTCTCTAAAAAAAGCATGTGGTGGATATTAGACAGAATTGTTGCTCCAATAGCTATCGCAGGGTGTTTTATTCGTTTGGGAAATTTGGTCAACCACGAAATCATTGGAGAACCAACCGACTTGCCATGGGGATTTATGTTTATGCATGAAAGTGTTAGCAACCTCGTTGAAGTTGATGGTGAAATGGTCCATGTATATCGCCACCCAGCTCAATTGTATGAAGCGCTTGCCTATTTGTTAAGCTTTTTCATCTTACTTAGATTATACTGGAAAACCAATTTAAAAGAAAAAAGTGGTTTTATCTTTGGCCTGTTCCTCATTTTTATTTTCGGGTGGAGATTTATTATTGAATTCGTAAAACTCGGTCAAGCAGAAAGAGATGCTGGTTTAATCATCAATACAGGACAATGGTTAAGTATTCCTTTTGTTGTGGCAGGAATAATCATTATGGTTTTAGCTTGGGGAAAGAGATTGAATATTAAGTAGTACGGTCGGTTTGCAAACCGACCGTACAATTATTTATGCAAACCATCCGTAACGTACAATTATTTATGCAAATCATCCGTACAAGCACAAGCAAAGCCTTCAATTACATATTAAACAACTCATTTTATGCAAAATAGAATTACATCATTATTTAATATCGAGTATCCACTCATTCAAGCCGGAATGATATGGTGCTCAGGTTGGGAATTGGCATCTGCCGTTTCTAACGCAGGTGGATTAGGAATCATTGGCTCAGGGAGTATGTATCCTGAAATTCTGGATGAACAAATTCAAAAATGTAAAGCTGCAACCAATAAACCTTTTGCAGTGAACTTACCAATGCTTTATCCCGACATTGACAAGCATGTTGCGACAATCATCAAACATAAGGTTCCTATTGTTTTCACCTCTGCAGGAAACCCAAAAACATGGACCAAGCATTTGCAAGACCATGGAATCATCGTTGTTCACGTAGTTTCCAGTGTGAAATTCGCATTAAAATCTGAGGAAGCCGGTGTCGATGCAATTGTTGCCGAGGGATTTGAAGCTGGTGGACACAACGGAAAAGATGAAACAACTACATTTTGTTTGATCCCAATGGTTGCTGAAGCAGTAAAAATTCCAATAATTGCCGCAGGTGGAATTGGAAACGGAGCTGGAATGTTAGCCGCCATGAACCTTGGTGCAGACGCTGTTCAAATTGGGAGTCGATTTGTGGCTTCTGAAGAATCTTCCGCACACATCAACTTCAAAAACACAGTAGTTGAGGCAAAAGAAGGAGACACCGTTCTAACGTTAAAAGAAATTACTCCTGTTCGTTTGATCAAAAATGCTTTTTACAAGCAGGTAGTTGAAGCCTATAACGAATGTAAAAGCGTTGAGGATTTAGCGACTTTGCTAGGACGAGGAAGAGCAAAGAAGGGAATGTTCGAAGGAGATTTAGAAGAAGGTGAATTAGAGATTGGGCAAGTTTCAGGATTGATTCACAAAATTCTTCCTGCCGCACAAATCGTTGAGGAGATTGTTAATGATTTCAAAGCTGCTTTATCCGCACAAAATACAAATGAAAAATTTAAATTTTAATGGTAGAATTTGAGCGTTTTGAATTGGACAATGGCTTGCGTGTAATTTTTCACAAAGACACCACAACCCCAATGGCTGTTGTGAATACTTTGTACGATGTAGGTGCACGAGATGAGTCTCCAGAAAGGACTGGATTCGCACACTTGTTTGAACATTTAATGTTTGGAGGTTCGATAAATATTCCAAACTTCGACGGCCCCTTACAAGAAGCTGGTGGGTCTAACAATGCTTTTACTAGTAATGACATCACCAACTATTACGATGTTCTTCCAGTACAAAACTTAGAAACGGCCTTGTGGCTAGAAAGTGACAGAATGCTTTCTTTGGCTTTTACAGAAAAAAGTTTAGAAGTTCAAAGAAGTGTTGTCATTGAAGAATTTAAACAACGCTACTTAAATCAACCCTATGGAGATTTATGGTTAGAATTTAGGCCTTTGGCATATAAAGTTCATCCCTACCGTTGGGCCACAATAGGAAAAAACATTGAACACATTCAGGAGGCAACAATGGAGGAAGTAAAAGACTTCTTTCATACACATTATCACCCTGGAAATGCAATTTTGGTTATTGCTGGCAACCTAGATTTAGAGGAAGTTAAAAGATTAGTCAAGAAATGGTATGGAGACATTCCTGCTCGAAAAAAGAAAGTTAGAAATCTACCTCAAGAACCAAAACAGACTGAATTTAGAACCAAAACAATAGAAAGAGATGTTCCTTCTGATGTTTATACCTACGGTTTCAAAATGGCTGGAAAAGGTCAACAAGGGTATTACGAAGCCGATTTAATTTCAGATATTCTCGGAAGAGGAAAGTCTTCTCGTTTATACAAACGATTAAAAAAAGAACTTGAATTGGTTACAGAAATCAACGCATACATTATGGGGTCTAACGATCCCGGGATGTTAATGCTCTCTATTCATCCAAATGACGGTGCAACACTAGAAGAAATTGATGCTGAAATATGGGCCGTTTTAGAAGAATTAAAATCTAATTTAATTGAAGGAACGGAACTCGAAAAAATCATCAATAAAGTAAAAACCACCAAAGCATTTTCTGAACAAGGAGTATTGAATAAAAGCATGGCCTTAGCAATGAATGAACTTTTGGGCGATGCCAACCTCATCAATACCGAAACAGATGAATATGAAAAAGTAACTGTTGAGGGAATCCGGAGTCAGGCCAATGTTATTTTACAAAAAACGAACTGTTCTCAACTGATAATTAAAGCGAAAAAGAATGATAAATAGAACAATTGCACCGAAGACATCTACGGTAACTCATATTGATTTTCAATCGCCAGAAATTGACACTTTAGAAAATAAAGTTCAAGTTTACAGCATGCGAAAAACAGACGATGAAACAGTGCGTATTGATTTCGTATTTGATGCAGGGAGCTTAAAAACCTCTAAAATCGTCGCTCAACTGGCGGGGGAACTTTTATTCTCAGGGACAGAAAACAAATCGAGTGAAGAAATAGATGAAGAGATTGATCGACTGGGAGGGTTCACCGGTGTAGAAGTCTCGACTGAAAAATCAACTATCTCTTTAATTGGACTTCGTGAACATGTAGTTGCGATCGCTGAAATTGTTGTAGATGCGATGATCAATGTCAATTTCAATCCGAAAGAAATCAAACAATTGCTTCAATCCAAGAAAAAGAAAATGGCCATTAGTTTAGAGAAGGTTTCGACCCAAGCGCGACGTGCTTTCCTAAGTGATTTGTTTAAAAATTCACCTTATGGTGATTTGGCGCAACTCGAAGATTTTAACCATATAGAAAAAAATGATCTCATTGAATTTCACCACAGTAAATACCTTTCTGGCTTACAATATATCTCTATAGTCGGAGCAGTGAGTGATCAAGATTTAAACAGCATTAAAACGCTCGGAAACCAATTCAATAAAGACGAGGTTACTCCCATTGAAAATGACTATAGCTATTCGCCTAATGTCATCCATATCGAAAAAGAACAAGCGCTTCAAACAGCGATTCGTGTTGGCCGTGTTTTGTTCAATAAACAACATACAGATTTCATAAAATTCAGCGTTGTCAATACAATTCTAGGTGGATATTTTGGTAGCAGGCTAATGACTTCGATTCGTGAAGACAAGGGATATACTTATGGTATCGGTTCTGGTGTTGCACAGCTATTAGAAACAGGTTATTTCTTTATCAGTACAGAAGTAGGAAAAGAATTTAAAGACCTGACGCTAGAGGCTATTCAAAACGAAATTAAAATTCTGCAAACCGAGGAGGTTAGCAAAAAGGAGTTAGATTTGGTTAAAAACTACATCATTGGACAAATTTTAGAGCAGTCTGACGGAGCGCAAGCGATGATGGATCGATTTATTGCTGTAGAAACCTACGGTATGGATTATACCTATTATGATGAATTCATCAAACAAGTCAACGAAATTACGCCTATTGAAGTTATGGCATTAGCAAATCAATATTTGAAATGGGAAGACTTCACAATAGTAAGCGCTGGATAGTAAACTGAAATAAAAACTAAATTCAGCAACGATTACCTTTCGAAATACGTTATAATAAATGTACGAAAAACACGTTAAAACCCAGATGCGCAATTTATTATATATCATCTTACTCGTCAGCTCAATTGGTCTTCTACCGAAAGCTGCTAACGCTACACATGGAATGGGTGGTGAAATCACTTGGCAATGTCAAGGAAATGGTGATTATGTATTTGAATTAAAATTCTACCGAGATTGTAATGGGTTTGAAGTGAATACCAATTTTGAGGTAATTGACGTATGGGGACATGCAACATTGACCTCTATCCAAGTTGACTTTGTAAATCGAGCTGATATCTCTCCAATGTGTACTCCAGCTGCAGGAAACCAACCTTTTGACTGCGGAACAGGTGTTTCAGGAGGAAATGGGATTGGTGCTGTTGAAGAAATCACCTACCGCAGTGCGCCCATCACAATTCCTGGAATTCCACCCAGTGGTGGATGGCATTTTACCTATCAAAACTTTTCAAGAAGTGGCGCCTTAACCAACATTCAAAATCCAACTAGCTATGGAATAACATTATCTGCTGCGATGTACCAAATTCCTGGAGCAACAGGTGGATGCATCGATAATTCTCCAACTTTTTTACAATCTCCACATATTGTCAGCTGTGCTGGAGACCCATATGATTACAATCCAAATGGAGTTGATGTAGATTTAGATTCTCTGCATTTCAGTTGGGGAAAACCTTTGGATTACTTCCCGAGTGGAATTTATACTCCTCCAACATCCCCTGCTCCTGTACTATTTGAACCGGGATTTTCACATGACAATCCAACACCTGATGCTGCCTTCAACCCAAACAACGAAGCTGCAACGATAAATCCAGAAAATGGACGTATACAATTCAGGTCATACACCCAAGGAAATTTCGCAACAAAAATCGTGGTAGACGCTTATAGAAATGGCGTTAAGATTGCCACTGTTGAAAGAGAAATCCAACTCATTGTTTCCTCATGTTCTGGAACAAACAACGTACCTACGATAACGCCTCCGTTTGCAGCAAACACTTCTTTTGAAACATCGATATTCGCAGGCGACGCTATTAATTTTGAAATTATTGCTTCTGACTTAGACCTACTTCAAGATGGAACTCCACAGTCTGTAACAATTTCCTCCTCAGGATTGATGTACGGAACAGGATATGCGGATGCCAACAATGGCTGTATCACTACTCCATGTGCAACATTAAACACACCTTCTGTTACTTCAACAAACAATGCAACCATGCAATTCAACTGGCAAACTTCCTGTGATCACCTCATCGGTGCTACCGGACAAGCTTTAGATGTAGTACCTTATATTTTCGTATTTAAAGTTCAAGATGATTATTGTCCAATCCCTAAAGTGCAATACGCTACTGTCATCATAAACGTTTTAAACAAAGATGTTTTACCTGGTCCGGAAATAACCTGTATCACCGGGAATGCTGCTGGAGATTTAGTGATTAATTGGAATCCTATTACTGATCCTTATGGTGTTTTTACAGGTTATCAGATTCATGGTATAAACGGAGGACATTATGCAACTGCCGGAAACATTAACTCCAATAGTTTCACCCTAAATGGTGGTGTTGGAGGAACGGACCAATTCTTTATTTCCACAATGTCAGGATGCAATGGAAATACAGCAAGAAACTCAGATACACTTTCCAACATCTTTTTAAACCTCAACAATCCTGGAAATGGTGAAGCAATTCTACAATGGAACGATCCCCATCCAACTCAACACTCTACTTTTAATGATTATTATCATATCTACAAAGAATTCCCTGCTGGAACATGGACACTAATCGATTCTGTTCCCTACAATACTACAAGTTATTACGACACCATAACAGTATGTTCTGAGTTTATTAGTTATCAAATCGTTCTAGAAACAGACCAATGTAATTTCACCAGCAATATTGAAGGTGATGTTTTTGAAGATAAAATTGTTCCTGATATTCCTGTCATTTCGAATGTTGATATTGATACCTTAACTGGTGACATTACCATTAATTGGAGTGAAAACTCACAGGAAGATACGTATGGTTATGTAATTTATCAAACAGACCAAAACGGAAACCTTGTTGAAATAGATACTGTATGGGGAAAACCAAACACCAGCTACACCCACTCAGAAAATCATGAAAATGGTCCATTCGAATATTCAATAGCCGCATTTGATTCTTGCTATACATCCAACGTTCCACCAACACATCAAACTTCAGCCAAAGCAACACCTCATACCACCAACTTTTTGAGCAGTTCAATAGACATCTGTAATCGACAAGTTAATTACAGTTGGACGGGATACATAGGATTTACCAATAACGCCAATCATATTCTATTTGTACGTGTTAACGGTGGTCCGTGGCAGCAAGTAGGTCAAACTACGAACAACAACATCAATTTTAACATCAACGCAGGAGATGAAATTATTGCCGTAGTTCAAACCATTTCCAATGATGGAGTAAGTTCTTTTTCAAATGTCAACCACTTAACTTTTACAGCCGACCAAAGTCCAGATATTTCGTATTTAAGCGTTGCTACAGTGGAGGACAACAGAATTGCAGTAAGGTACCAAATTTCTCATGGAGAAGGAGCAGAAATTGTGAAGTTAGAACGCTTTAACAACAGAACTCAAGCCTTTGAGGTAATTGATTCTAAGCTTGTAAACAATTTAAATGAAATTACATTCATAGACACAGATGTTGAAGTCAACAAACGCTCATACCTTTACAGGGTTGAAGTAATTGATACATGTAATCAGTCCTTTGGTTATTCCAACATAGGACAAACCATTCATCTGAGCGTGACCACCAAGCAAGAGACAGAAGCTCATGTTTTACAATGGACACCCTACGCAGCGTTCTTAGGAAATTTACTTTCCTATAAAGTATACCGATCAATTGATGGGCAATTCGATCCTACTCCAATTGCAGTTTTGCCATACAATATTCGAACGTATACAGACTCTGTAGGAATTATTGGCAACAACGATGATGGAAAAACCTGTTATCTTGTCGTTGCTGAAGAAGGTCCTAATCAGTATGGTCTAGAAGAACTAAGTTACAGCAATAAAGCATGCGGTGTAATTAGTCCAACAATTTACATTCCTAATGCCTTTAGCGTTGGTGGACACAATCCTGTTTTCAAACCAGAAACAAGGCAACGTCAAATCGAAAACTACCTCTTCGAAATTTACGACCGTTATGGGCGGGTAATTTTCTCTACGGAAGACCCGAACGAAGGGTGGAACGGCCAGTTAAAAGGGCAAACTAGAATTGCAAGAGAAGGGGTCTATGTTTATCGTTTATCTCTGCGAGACGGGAATGGAATAGAAATCATAAGACATGGACATGTCACCTTGTTGGATTATCGTAATGTTGAATAATCTTTAAGTTGATTTTATTCTATAGAACAATCATTATTTACATCGTTATCATAAGAAATTAAAGTATTTTTGCAATCGATTATGAGTGAGCAAGAAGAAAATGAAATGTCATTCCTCGATCACCTTGAGGAATTGCGTTGGAGAATTGTAAAATCAGTAATTGCAATATTGGTTTTCGCTGTAGTTATGTGGTTTTTTAAGGAATGGTTAATCCAAAACTTATTTATCGCTATGACCAAGCCAGACTTTGTCTCATTCCAATTCATGTGTGATTATTTGAACATTTGCGTAGGTGAAATACCTATTAAATTTCAATCCAATAAAGTAGGCTCACAATTTTCTTATGCATTATTGATGTCATTTGTTGGAGGATTCATACTTGCCTTCCCTTTTGTGTTCTATCAAATGTGGGGTTTTGTAAAACCAGGTTTAAAAGCCAATGAAAAAAGTGCCGTTTCAGGAATAACATTTTTTGTTACCATTTTATTCCTGATTGGTGTTGTCTTTGGATACATCGTTGTTGCGCCACTCTGTATTCAGTTCTTTGGGGGATTCTCTTTAGCATCTGAATTCGAAAACATTTGGATGATTGGTTCTTTTATGTCTCTGATCATTTCGAGCGTTATCTTTACCGGGCTATTGTTCTTACTTCCAGTAATTATTTACATTCTAACAAAAATCGGAATTGTTTCACCTGCATTTCTAAGAAAATACAGAAAGCATTCAATCGTAGGTGTACTTATTTTGTCGGCATTAATTACTCCACCTGACTTTATTAGTCAAGTGATTGTTTCAATTCCCATTATCTTACTCTACGAAGTTGGAATTTTGGTCAGTGCCCGCGTTGAAAAACGGAGATTAAAGCGTGAGCAAGTCGGCTAAAACACTAATTTTATGATTTACTAACACTACTACATGAAAAATAAACATACTTGGTCATTTACATCTCATCAAAATAACTATTTTAGTAATCGATGAGATGGATATTATTCATATTTCTTTTTACTAGTACTTATTTAACTGCGCAAAAAACCGGAGTATCTGGACTTGTGGTAGAGGACGAAACAGGTGAACCCATTCCCTTTGCTAGCGTATTTTTTAAGGATTCAAAAATTGGTACTGAAACAGATTTTGATGGGAAGTATGCCATTGAGTCTTACTATGCAACTGATTCATTAGTTGTTCGTGCTTCTGGCTTCGAAACAAAAACTGTAGCCGTAAAACAAGATGAGTCGCAAGTGATGAACTTCCGAATGGAGCCCATTACTCAAACCACAGACGAAGTCTTCATTACTGCACCAGATGAAAAACCTTCTACTATTTTACACAGGAGAATTGTCCGCAACAAACACATCAACAACAAAGAAAAACTAGAAGCTTATTCATATCAGAGTTACAACAAAATTCAGTTGGACCTAAACAATATAGGTGATGATTTTGAAGGCCGGAAAATCGTTCAGAACTTAAACCTAGTAATGGACTACCTTGATACCATGGACGGAGGGAAGTATTTACCACTCATTCTTACAGAATCCCTTTCAGAATATTATTATCGTACAAATCCAACCAAGAAAAAAGAAGTCGTAAGCGCCTCTCGAATTACTGGGGTAAACAACCTAGAAGTCAACCAATTTCTTGGTGAAATGTATCAAGACATCAATGTTTACGAAAATTATATTGGAATTTTTGATAAATCATTCATTAGCCCCATCGCGAATTTTGGATTGGGGTATTACAAATTTTACCTTCAAGACAGTGCTTTTATAGACAATCAATGGTGCTACCTCATGACCTTTAAACCAAAACGGAAAGGAGACCTTACTTTTGAAGGAGAGATGTGGGTACACGACACAACTTATGCAATAAAAAAATGGTCGGCTAATGTTGCAGATGATGCCAACATCAATTATGTCAATGGATTCTACCTAGAACAAATGTTCAATCAAGTAGAGGATGAAGTTTGGATGTTGACCTATGACCGATTAATTGTCGACTTAAATGTTTACGATAATTCAAAACTACTTGGTTTGTATGGTAGAAAGTTAACGACCAGAAGGAATTTCGTCATCAACAAACCACATCCACCTGAATTTTACAAAGCCAGTGAGAATGTCGTCATGCTAGACAGCGCCAACAAGCGGGATGAAGAATATTGGAGAAAACACAGGCACATTCCACTCAATAAGCAGGAAGAAGACATTGATGTTATGATTGACTCTTTGAATGAAGTTCCACTTTTCAAAGCTTTTAAAAACCTCACGTTTTTAGCCACCACCGGATTTTATCCTTTGGGCAAAATAGAATTAGGAAACATACGTAGCTTAATCAGTTACAACACAGTTGAAGGCTTTAGAAATCAAATTCAACTCCGAACTTCCAACGATTTCAGTGAACGCATAGAGTTCTCTGGGAAATTAGCCTATGGTTATCTAGACCAGCAATTCAAGTATGGTGGTGGAATTAGATTCAATGTAACGCCGAAAAAGAGAGGTATGCTAAAGGTGTTTTACGATTATGATGTACAGCAATTAGGATTAGGTGAAAATGCTGCGGATATTGATGGAGCATTTGGATCTTTGTTGAGAACAAAACCATTAAATCAGCTAATTTTCGTAGAAAAATTTGGTGCGGAATTAGAAAAGGATATTGGCAAGTCTTTTATCATTACGGCAGGTGGTCAATGGAAAAGTCTAAGCGCTTTGGGTGAAACTCAATTCCGGGTACCTAATTCTTACGTAGGTTTTGACTTCATCAACGAAGTCAGCACTTTCGAAACTTCATTAAAAATCAGGTATGCGAAAAATGAAGAGTTTATTTCTGGAAGTTTTGACAGGATCTCAATTGGTTCTAAATATCCCATCGTTAGCCTAGAAGGTGTACTTGGAATCAAGGGTGTTTTAGGTTCTGATTATGAATATCAAAAATTAGAACTCAAAATTAAACACAGTCCGAAGCTTGGAGTTTTTGGAAAACTCTACTATGAGATCTATGGAGGGATGTATTTTGGTCAAGCGGCCTATCCCTTCCTAAAAGTTCATGAAGGTTCTCAAACCTATTGGTTTCAATCGATGGCACACAACAGAATGGATTACTTCGAATTTATTTCTGACCGATATGTAGGGGCAACTGCTGAACATCATTTTAACGGATTATTTTTTGACCGTGTTCCTTTGATCAGAAAATTAAAATGGAGACTGGTGGCTTCTGCAAAATCTGTATGGGGAGAACTTTCAAGCAAACAAAGAACAGCCATGCTAATGCCAGACAATACCACAGCATTTGGATATACGCCTTATGTAGAAAGCGCCATTGGAATTGAGAACATCTTTAAAGTATTTAGAGTCGATGCAGTTTGGAGGATGACCCATTTAAAACCTGGTGATTCACCTGTTGGAATACGTGCAAAATTTTCCATCAGGTTCTAAACCTACAAAGAGAATCTCTTAGAAAAAGCATCAAGAATACTTAGTTTGTATTATTTTAGTGCTTCGATATCAAAATATGAAATTATTCACCAAAAATATCACAAAGTCATACCGTAACCGTAAGGTTGTAAAAGGTATTTCTATTGAAGTCAATCAAGGAGAAATCGTTGGTTTATTAGGCCCAAATGGAGCAGGAAAAACAACCTCCTTTTACATGATCGTTGGCTTGGTCTCTCCAGATGAAGGGACAGTGCATTTGGATGAAACAGACATCACCAGACTCCCCATGTACAAACGCTCTCAACTTGGAGTAGGTTATCTCCCTCAAGAAGTATCTGTATTTAGAAAGCTGAGTGTTGAAGACAATATTATGGCCATTCTCGAGATGACTAAATTGAACAAGACCGAAAGAAAGGCGAAACTTGAAAAATTGATTTCTGAATTCGGCCTGAACCATGTTAGGAAAAACAAAGGTTCTGCATTGTCGGGTGGTGAAAAAAGAAGAACGGAAATCGCCCGGGCTTTAGCTACCGATCCTAAATTTGTGCTCTTAGACGAACCATTTGCCGGAGTTGACCCGATTGCTGTTGAAGATATTCAATCTATTGTTGCGGACTTAAAGAAAAGGAACATAGGTATTCTGATTACAGACCACAATGTTCAAGAAACACTTTCAATAACAGATCGTGCTTACCTTCTATTTGAAGGAAGTATTCTAAAAGCCGGTACTGCGGAAGAATTAGCAACAGATGAACAAGTTAGAAAAGTCTATTTAGGTCAAAATTTTGAACTTAGAAAAAAATCATAGTATCTTTATCATTACTCAAACTTTGCGCCATGAATAAATTTGCCTTCATTTCGATTCTACTGCTCCTCACGACCTTATTGTCGTCTTGCAAAAAATGTGATCCCTCAAACAGTGTTTCTGGAATCATTATAGAAGATGCTATAATTAGAGCGGTAGGCATTCCAGGTGGACAACATTTTATTGTTGATGGAAGTGAAGTGAACAAACCTATTGAAATGAGTCTTGATGGTGGTGTTAACTATACTCCTGTTGATTACAGTCAATATTCTGTGTTTGCACTAACAACAAGCTCTTCTTGTAGTTCTGGATACAACAGAAATGTGAGCGTTGATGCGGCAAACTCTACCGTTACTTACACCATTACCATTACCGAATGTACAACCTGCACCAACAATACGACCATTGATAATTGGGTGCTGACATCTAAGGTGCCTGGTAACTACACCCCAGTATTTAACATCAATAAGAATTAAAGGGCTTTCCTTTAGAATATTCTACAGCTAAAAATAGCGGTGTCATCTACCAAGTCTTCTGTTTCTCTGAACTCATCCAGTTTTGAGAAAATTAGATTATTTAAATCCTCCATTTTTAAAGGATAAAAACTATGGATTAATTTAATGAGTCGGTCGGTTTGAAAATATTCTCCCGCTTTGTTTTGCAGCTCTACTACTCCGTCGGTGTACAAAATCAATGTTGAATTTGGAGCGATTGTAATTTCATCTGGTTCTATGAATGGGACTTCTTCAAGCATCCCCAGACCAATAGATCCTTTGTCGAGAAACTGTGCTTTTTTTCCATTGGTAAGAATGGGATGATTGTGTCCTGCGTTAATGTATTTCAAACGTCGCGATACCATATGATAATGCCCTATGAAAAAGGTAATAAACTTTTCTCCTTTGGCCGCAAGCATGACTTTCTTATTCAATTCGTGTATGAGGTACTCCAAGTCAAACCTTTCGAAGCCCAACAAAGTACGAATAGTGGCTTGAAAATTGGCCATCAACATAGCTGCGCTAATTCCCTTTCCTGAAACATCAGCAATACAAACAATAAACTCGTTTTTGTTGATGGGAATAAAGTCATAATAATCTCCCCCCACCTCATGACGAGCGGTGTAGGTGGCCGCTAAATCGAGTCGTTTATCTGAAGGTAAATTATCGGGGAAAAGCAATTTCTGCATCTCTGAAGCAACCTCTAATTCTTTATTAATGCGTTCTTGAATGATGCTTTGTTTGTTCATCCGTTTATTCTCAATGGCCACAACGATGATATTCGTTAAGGTTTGAATAAAAGACAAGTCTGTGGTGGAGTTTGAACCAATGAAATTACTTGTGCTGATGCTTCGGTCTTTCAATAATAAATAAGCAATTGCTTTCCCTTGATGCACAACAGGAATCACTACGTCGAACTGGTTTAACTCTCTATTGCTCGATGATTCTATAAGGGTTATGTCCTTGAACCGTTTTAAATCACGTTCAATTTCAATGTCTTTAATTCTCCCCTTTACTCCAGATTTTATCAAATACTCCCAATGGTCTTGTTTAATAAACAAAACAAATTTATCCAATCCCAACTGTTCTTTAAGAATGAATTCGTAAACAGAAATTAAGTAATCAACCGACTGATTGGAGTTGATTCCCTTTGAAATTTCAAGCATAGAATTCAACTCAAAGTCTTTAAACTTTAATTGCTCTTTAAGTTCTTGAATTAAGGAATCACGTTTCATTACATATTTTCTAAAATCTCGGGGAGCTTACGAATGGCAGCCATCTCACGATAAACCAATCGAATATCTTTGGCCGGACTACCAAAATAAGTTTTATTTGGGGCCAAACTTTTAGAAATTCCGGACTGGGCCAGAACGATAGCATTTTCGCCAATCACCACATCTGAAGCACAACCTACTTGCCCCCACATGGTCACATTATCTTGTAATTCTACACATCCTGCTATACCAACATTGGCAGCGAGCAAACAGTTTTTACCAATAATGGTGTCATGCCCAATTTGCACTTGATTGTCAATTTTTGTTCCTTCACCAATGGTGGTAGTTGCCGTCACCCCCGCATCAATTGTACACAATGCACCAATCTCTACGTTCTTCTTTAACCATACATTTCCACTAGTATGTAAACGGTCATATCCTGTTGGTTTTTTCTTATAATAAAAAGCATGCTGCCCAATTACAGTGTTTGCTCCAATAAACACATTGTCCTCAATGATGGTATAATCCATAATCACCACACCTGGATAAATGATTACATGCTCTCCAATAATTACGTTATTTCCTATCGTTACGTTTGGATAAATCTGAGCAGATTCTGCAATCTTAGTGTTTTCACCGACCATTCCTGAAAGGAAGCGCATAGGTCTATAATGCTTTGTCAGTCGATTAAAATCATCAAAAGGCTGCTTACTGACCAACAAGCCTTTACCCTCAGGACAGTCTACCTCTTTATCAATTAAAATGGTTGTTGCATTACTTTTTAATGCTTTATCATAATACTTTGGGTGGTCTACAAAAACAATATCTCCTGCTTCAACCCTGTGAATTTCATTCAAGCCAGTGATCTCGTGATTTGGATCCCCAACGAATTCACAATTTAAAAATTCTGCAACTTCCTTTAAGGTTTTTGATTGCTGTAATTTCATAACAATACATTTATTATTTTGCTCAACTAGTAAATTTATAAAGAATCTATAGAAGATTTTAAAGCTTTAAGAATAGTTGTAAGCGTTGTCTTGTTAGTAATATCGATTTTGAAAGGTATTACCACGAATTTAATGGAAGTCTATATGAAGTAGATGTCCCAAAAACTGTTTACAAGGCATTCCTTTTCAGATCAATTCATTATGATGGAAATTTCACCATTTGGGTTCATTCGCATGAAAAAACTTCCTATAATTTAATGTTAAATTAACCAACGCTCGGAATAAATATCATTTCTTTGCACCTCATTTATGTTTTATTGACCCCATGAAATTAAAAAACAATACATTTTTTCACCGTTCACTCTTCGCTATTGTACTCACTTTATTCAGCTTTCAGCTCAATGGTCAAATAGTGTTTGAAGAAAACTTCAACCTACCCGAAGGAACAACTTCAGGGACTGCAGACGGAGTAAACTGGTCTTCTTCGTGTCCTACTTGTTTAAATGGTGATCACTGGGAGGTTAAATCAGGGGTTTTTGAAGGAAAAGACACCAATGGGGAGGCTGTTTGGGCAACAGATACACCCATTGATATTTCAGCATGTGAAAATATTGAAATTAGTTTTGACATTAACAGCATCGGAACCATGGAAGGATGCGGAACAGACTGTAACTCCGTTGATTGGGTGCGCTTTCAATACAATATTGATGGCGCAGGTTGGGTTGATCCAGCAAGCTCATACTACTGTAGTGGAACTTGCGCAGGAATCAATGTAGTTTCTTCAGACGATACCCCATTTACCAATTACTCAACAGGATGCATCCCTACAGGAGGAAGTTCTTTACAACTTAGAATCTCCGTTCAATGTTGGGCTGGCGATGAAGCCTGGCAAATAGACAACATCAAAGTTTCTTGTGGCGCTGCAAATGCAGGGGAAAACGCTGTATTGAACACTTGCTCTGGTTCACCGGCAACTGATTTATTTAATCAATTGGGTGGAAATCCAATCAACGGTGGAACGTGGAGCGGCCCTTCCAACCTTTCTGGTGGTGATGCGGGAACCTTTGATCCTGCAACAATGAATGAAGGAACTTATACCTATACTGTAGGCAACAGTCCTTGTCAAGCAAGCGCCAATGTAGTTGTTAACTTTGTTTCTTCTGGCAATGCAGGCAACGATGCAACGATTGAAATTTGTAACACTTCACCCTCTTTAAACTTATTTGATGTTTTGGGCGGCTCTCCACAAAACAATGGGGTTTGGAGCGGACCTTCTGCACTTACAGGTGGAGATTTAGGTACATTCAATCCAGCAACTATGCAAACCGGTGATTACACCTATACAGTTGGAAGTGCACCTTGTGAACAAAGCGCAGTGGTAACAGTTGTAACTGGTGGACCAACAGCTAGCTTTTCTGCGAATCCTACATCAACAACAGTAGAAAACACCTTGGTTCAATTTACAAACACATCGCAGAATGCAAGCAGTTTTGTCTGGGATTTCGGTGATGATTCACCAAGCACTGCCACAATTAACCCAAGCCATAACTACCCAGACTTAGAGCAAGGAATTTATACCGTTACCTTAACTGCTTATGATGCCAACAACTGTACTGATGTTACCACAGCACAAATTACCATCGCAGCTCCAGAGATGAAATATGAAATTCCTAATGTGTTCACTCCGAATGGTGACAATAACAATGATTTTTTCAAACTCATCGAAGCACAGAATATTGAGAGTATTGAGTTAGAAATACTCAACCGCTGGGGGAATGTTGTGTTTACCAGTAAGGACATCAATTTCCAATGGAATGGGAAAATCAATAATGATGGACCTGAAAGTATGGAAGGTACATATTTTTACCAGCTGGTCTTGACCGATTTCAACGGCGAAAATGCAAAGGAACATGGCTTTCTGCAATTGGTGCGAGACTAAATAAAGGCGAAACGGATGCATATAGATCAATTACCAAGTCAATCATCAGCGAATGTAACTTTGTAAGATTTCAGTTAAATGATTTTTTTTAAAATCACAATTGACGCATTTCTAAGTATTCTAATTCATAGAATATTTTATCTTCGTTGTTCTTATCAGAAAATAAACAATGTCAAAGCGCTCCAATAAGAAAATCATTTCAGTAATCAAGATTGTTTTTCCTATGGCTATTGGGCTTTATTTGTTGTGGCACTTTTATACCGCAATGGATGAAGCGACAAAGGAGGTGTTCTTTAAAGCCATAAACGAGGCCAATTACTCTTGGATTTTACTTTCAATGACAATAGGTTTTTTAAGCCACATTGTTCGAGCCTACCGGTGGAAATACATGTTAGAACCCATAGGATTTACTCCCAAGTTTTGGCACCGATACCATGCTGTAATGGTAGGTTATCTAGTCAACCTTTTAATTCCAAGAGCCGGAGAAGCTACACGAGCCGCACTACTTTATCAGACCGACAAGATTTCATTTTCAAAAAGTTTTGGAACCATTATCGCTGAAAGGGTATTTGATTTAGTCATGTTAGGCCTGATTTTCTTAGGGACCATTCTTCTTAGTTTCGAGGACTTAATTGCTGTTAAGGACATCATAATTGCAGGTTCCCCGGAAGACGGCGGAGCGGAAGGCTCACAATGGGTCATTTATACTATGGTCTCTCTTATTATTGGTGGTTTGCTGTTATTTGCACTGCTGTGGGCTAAACTTGATAAGTTTAGAGAAAAAGTAAACAACTTTGTAAAGGATGTAATGAATGGAGTTTTTGCCATTTTTAAATCAAAGAAACCTTTTCAATTTATTTTTTACACCGTATTGGTTTGGGCGCTTTATCTGCTCTTTTTTGGAATTTGTTTTAATGCCTTTGAGCAAACAGAAAACTTTCCCATCAACGGAGTGTTAATTGGTTTTATCGCTGGAACATTTGGACTGATGTTTACCAATGGAGGCATCGGGGCCTACCCTTATTTAGTTGGAATTGTTGTTATATTTTACATTGGAGGAGATTTTGACACCACCGAAGAAGCAGAAGGAATTGGAAAAGCACTGGGAATGATTATTTGGTTGTCGCAAACTATAATGATGATTATCTTAGGGCTATTATCCTTGGTATTATTACCTAGAAATTATAAAAAAGAAAGTGATGACAAAGTGGGAACAGATTAAGCATAAATTAGTGACTCAAGAAGAGGCTAAAGCAATTATCTCCTCTTGGAAGGACAATGGGGAAAAGGTTGTTTTTACAAATGGTTGTTTTGATATTTTACATCGCGGACATGTAACATACTTAGCTAAGGCAGCATCAATAGGAAATTACCTCATCGTTGGAGTAAACTCTGATGACAGCGTTAGAAGATTAAATAAAGCTCCAAACAGACCTGTAAATGACCAGGAGTCACGCGCATTGATTATCGCTTCATTGGAAGTAGTTGACTTAGTTGTAATTTTTGAAAACGACACCCCAAAAGAGCTGATTGAGTTCATGAAGCCGTCAATTTTGGTCAAAGGAGCTGATTACGATGCCGATCTAAGAGATGAGTCAGATCCCAAATATGTAGTTGGAGCAAATGAAGTAAAAGCATACGGAGGAACTGTAATGACCATCGACTTGGAAGAAGGTTTTTCAACAACTGGAATTATTGAACGATTGAAATAATTCTGTTTACTCTTCACTGAACCACTATGGAATAAAGTACCATAGGCTCACCTGAGAATAAAATTCTATGCTTATAAAAATAGTTAACCATTAGATGTAAGACATTAGACTTTTTGTCTAAGCTCTAAAGTCTATTATTTACGGTCTGATAAGATTTTTAGAAGCTAAAGCGAAATGCACTAATCCCGAGGCCTATCGGGAGCATAGTTTTAACTCTTTCTGAGGTCACTCTTTTATTTTCGTCTTTACAAAATATACAGTTTGGAAAGCTAAAGTAATCAGGAACAGCACAACGAACTGAACCAGGGCGGGTTTAACATTTTCTGGATATCCGATTTTAATATAGGCCGCAAAAGAAAATGAGCCAACCATTTGTAAAGAGGTGAAAATCATATAAAGTTGCGCGAATTCAATTTCAGCAGCTCCACTTTTTCCTAAATAAAACAGAGTCGCTCCCATACTGTTTAGAATAAACAAAACTGTATAAGCCAAAATTATTTCATCACCAAAATACAATTCTGGAATCGCTTGGTAAATCCCATAATGGATCAATGCAAGCCCAGTGAAGAAAAATATAAATACAAGATTATCCTTTAGAATCGTTCTCATCTTTACCCATTTTTATTACCTCTCTAATAACTTTATAGAGCGATGCGAATATCGCAAAAAGTGTGAGAACTAAGGTCCAAATAGGGAAGTCATTTCCCTGTTTTTCATCTAACCACTGACCGCCAAGCGCCCCAGCAGCAATTACCACTCCCATCTGAATGGCAATTCCTGAAAACCGAATGTAGGTTTTACCCTGAGATACATTCTTTTTCTTCTTGTCCATTAATAAACGGTATCAGCCATCTTTTCTTGTTCAAGATTTAAATCATCTTTCCCTCCAGACTTACGTTTGTTTTTTTTAAATGTTTTCAATCCTTTTGAAGTATCTCCAGTTTGAATATTCCCTTCAATCTGCGCTCCATCTTCTATCATTAACCTTCCTGTGCGAATATCTCCTTTCACAACTGCTGTTTGATGTAATGAAAGCAATGTCTCCGCAACAATATTACCTTCTACAGTTCCATCTAACTCAACCTCTGTAGCATGAATATTCCCTGTAATAACTCCATCTGCACCCAACACTAACTTTCCGTTACAAACTACACTCCCCTCAACTTCTCCGTCAATTCGTAAGCTACTGTTTGTAGACAAGTCTCCTGTCAATTTAGTTCCTGACACCAATCGATTAAGACGATCTGGACTTTCTTGCTTCACTTTTTTCTCTCCTTTAAACATCCAACTTGGTTTTTAATCGTAATTATTTTGATAAAACTTTCTATATTCTGGCAGCTTTTGCTGTTGAATTAAAATTTTAAAATTCTCCCTTGAAATCATCATGACTTCATTCTCCTTCAAATTCGCAACATGGCGCCTTGCATTCTTAAAGTCTCTAATATAAGCCATGGTTTCTGGAGCTGTTTTAAAACTCTTCACCAAAATAAGTCCTTGCTCTTTGTTATACATTTGACTCGTTGAAGAAAGTCTTAATCTACCAAAATACTCACGGTTAAAATTGGAAACATTATTGCCTATCGAATTTGCATTCTGATCCTCTTTAATCAGAACTACAACGTAATACTCTTTCGATTCATAACCAAATAATCCTGTTTCTATTTCGGTAAATTCTTCAAAAACAGGAACGCCGTTATTGATTAAATCAATAAGCTCTTGCGATCTTTCCGCAACTTCAGTTTCTGGATATTCAGCAATTGCTTGTTCTAACACCGGCAACAAAGACGTTTTATCACTATTGATTTGCCCCATTGCCATGGCCTTTAATAAAAAGTACTCTTTTCTGTATAGGTTGTTAGGTTCATCTGCAATGACCATATCTGCTTTTAGAATAACCGGATAGTACAAACCTTGTTCAAAACGCGTGACAGACCTCAAGTAATCCTGAAGCGCCAAAGCGTCTCTCTCTTTCTTTTTCACAAAATAATCAGGGTCACGCAAGTAATTGGCGTAATCTGAATTTGGATAGTGATTAAGAATATACGATTTATAAGGTGCAGAATTACCAGTATTTTCATTGATTTTATACAATTGAAACGCAGATAAAACATTATGCTCATTCTCTACCTTATGGTCAATTACACGTTGGAATTGAACGGCCCCCAATTGCGTTTCATCTAATTGCTCTTTGTAAATCATTCCTGAATTGTAGAGAGCAGCTAATAAATTCTCATTGCTTTGATTCATCATTGAATCCGTAAGTGGAATGTCTTTTAACATGTCCTCTACAGACAGCTCCTCGAGTGGAACTTCTTTTGATTCTTCAACAATCAAAGAATCTACAGGAATAGAATCATTTTCAGCAAAGCCCATCGTAATCCTATTCGGTTTATTGGTTAAACGCCAGTAATCTTCATTTTCTCTTTGTCCCCAAATCCTTTTAAAGTCTTCAACCCCTTCTTGCATTGCTTTTGGATTCGTAAAGTACCACTTACTTCCTGGTTTTTGATTTTGCTCGGCATAAGTTTGTTGTAGCTTTCGCAATTGCTCGGCACGAATCGCTTCACGTTCTTTGCGTTCTTGCTCCTCTTTCTGCAATTGTTTGATTACATCTTTTAGGAACTTCTCACGATCTCCCTCACTCATCTGAGCAATTCTTTGAACACTATCCTCATAGGCAACAACATCTATATTTTGCACCAAACTAGCAAGCTTATCGGCCTTGTTTCGGATCACTTCTGCATTGAAATAGCTGTCTGGAATAACCTGTGCAGAACTGTCGTAGTAACGTTGGGCGTAGACATAGTTTTTTTCTTCATAAGACAAATCTCCTAGCTTTTCGTAACTCACTCCTTTTTGACGTGGATTATTTAAAGAAAAGAATGTTGACTTTGTAAGGTAGTATTTGGCCATATCGCGGTCTTGACGATTTAACTCCACTTTCGACATAGCAAAATAAATCTGATCTCTAAACTCCAAATAGCGCTCTTCTTTGGCCAATTTGTTTAATTCTTTAATCATTTCATCACTGTCCAGATCACTTACAACAGCACGATTGATTTTCGCATTAAAACTCATTTCAAAAGGAGCGTCTCTTTTAATGCTCATGGTGTAATACTCTCTTGCCTTTGCATCACCACGTTCTTGATACAATTGACCTAAAATAAAACTCAAACGGGCCTTATCTTCTTTTTTACGGGCTTTACCCAATGCTATTTCGAGTTGTTCGATTGCTGTTTTCTGATCGTCTTTGGCCAAGGCCAACATGGCTTTAACTTTTGCTAATTCAAAATCAAAATGTTTTGGAAGCGAAGGCGCCTTATTTTCTTTGTCTTCTTTCTTACGCTTTTTGGATTTACTTTTTGATTTCGACCCGCCATCATCCTCTTGGTCACGGACCATTAATTGACGCTTTTCAATTTTCTGTAGTGTTCTTGTTGCCTCTGACAAATCCCCCATTTGAATTTGGGTTTTAGCTTCCCATAACTGTCCAGAATAAGTGCTTGGACGATTCAAATAGAATTTTCTAACATATTCAAAAGTGGTCAAGGCCTTGTCATAATCACGTCTAATATAATTGGCATATCCAATCATCAACCAGTTCTGATCTATCCAATTGGCATGCTCAGATTTTTTCTGAGAAGGTTTCGAAGCTGTTGGCATACTGTGTTTTGAAATCACAGTTTGACATTTTGAAATAGCAGTGTCCACCACCGGATAAAAGTCCACAACATCCTCTTCGTTCGGGTACAATTCTACAGGTAAAATTTCATTAAAATCCTCTCGCGCACCATATCGGTACTCCTCAAGTCCGATGCGAATCAGTTCTTTGGCATTAAAATATCCATTATACTTCGCAGTAGTACTGTGATAAGTCCTGTTAATGAAAGTATTTTTCTCTGTTGAACAGGCACCAACAACAAGGAATAGAGCAAAAAGCGCTACCAAGGTTCCAAAAGCTGTTCGTTTGTTATATTTTTTTGTCATAAAATTGTTCTACTCCCAAGTATTAACTCAAAACCTACAAAAATATTATTAAATTCTGATATTTATTTCATAAATGAAAAAAAGCCAGAGTAATCCCTGGCTTTTCGATTCGGTATTTCTTCAATTATTCACATTCTTTTTTCAATTCTGTTGAGAATGAAATGGTAACATCTGGCCATAACTTAGATTCTGTATCTCCATTGGCAAAATCAGTATGTAACTCCTTACATTCCTCATTCAAGGCATCAATTCCAGCTTGCCCATCCCAGTTTAACACATCAATTTCAGCATCAAAAGAAAAAGCGTTGTCGTTTAAAGTATACGCCCCTTCAACATCCTTTGTAATTGAATTCATTGTAATGGCAAGAACAGCTTTTCCTGAATCATCCAATGACTTCACCTCACCAGAAATTACTTCGGTATTGATTCCACCAAAGAAAAACTCATTGATTTTACCGTCACGACTTACGTCTTTTGTACTAATACTTGAAATTGGAATATTAAAACTCAATCCTTCAATTAATGCTTTAGCGTCTTCATTTTTCTCTCCGCCTTCAACATTGATCTCAGTAAATGTTCCACCTACTCCAACTTTTCCTAAAAACTTGTAAGCTGTAAATGACATTTCTGAATTTGCCGCATCATAAGAATAATAACACGTTTCTGTTTTTTCAACTTCTGCAACTGCAGTTTCTGTAGTTTCTGTTTCACCCGCACAGCTTGACATCATCAATCCTGCTAAAGCAACAAATAAAAATTTAGTATTTTTTCTCATAACATCTCTTATTTTCGATAAATATAGGAAGAATTCAATATTTATAGAGCTTATAAACCATATTTAATATATGCAAAACAATTTCCAACTTAAAAAGAATTTATACTTGCTCTTATTTCAATACAGCAGGTAACTTTTACCTAGCCTTTCAACCCGAGGACATAGTTATATACAAAATATTTTTTCAAGACAAAGCATTCTTCCCTACGACAAACGACTTCGCCAACTTATTTACAGAGAAGCCAATAACCTATCACAACAAAAGTTTTGAGAACTCAAAAAAGAATCGTTACTTAGTGTAAACTAATTACTTACTATTATGGAAATGATTTCAATAAATCGTGTGTTCAAGCGTGTCTTAAAGTTACATCAAAATCAATTATTGGAAATAAAACAACCTTATATTTAAATAAGGGAGTTTATATAATACGCATTAAAATAAACGAATCATGGTATACAAGAAAATTAATTATGTATTGATTTTACTCGCACTTTCCACGCTTTTATTAGGAGGATGTCGAAAATCTAAGGAATACACAGAAATAGAGTTTGTAGTTATAAACCCTGCAAATAATGAACCTTTTGTGGGGATTCCTGTGAAAATTAGAAAAAAAAAATCAGGAATGGGTGGTATAACAGGAGAAACTGTTTTTGAAGCAGTAACAGATGCTAACGGAAGGGCTTATTATAAATTTAGAGCCAAAAAAGGAAGTAAGTTTTGGTACACGCCTAATATAGATTATGATTCCTTTGGTGTTCAAGGAAAAGACTACTCCATTTTAGTGCGTCCTGAAGTTTCTTCTTATACGGTTAAGAAGGATGAATACAATGAAATGAGGTATGAAATAACTTTTTATGCGTATTTGAAAAGTATATATAAAAACATAAACTGTGAAGGACCAACAGATACTCTTGTTTATCACAAACAATCTTTAAGTGTTAAACAAGGTGGTGGTGCATATAATTATACTGCCACACGCACAGGGTGTGTTGATTATGAAACATCTGGTTCTGTAGATAATAACCCTACAGGTTATTCTCATGTATATATGGGTTGGCATAAAATAGAATGGGAAGCCAGAAAACCAAGTGGAATAACCTACGGAACAGACTCTGTTTACATCGATAAAGGAGGGTTTGGAACATTGCAGGTGTTATATTAAAATAAACGAATCATGGTACACCAAAAAATTAATTATGTATTGATAATTTTAATGGTTTTCACAGGAGTTTTTCTTTTTTCAACTTCGTGTAAAAAGAAAAATTACCAATGTGTTTGTATAGGCACAATTAATGGAGTACAGGCTGATACTACTTTTAAAATTAAGAATATTCGTAAAAAGGATGCTAAACAGACTTGTTCTGAGATAGAATCATCAAAATTTCCTGGAGCAGAATGTGATTTGGAAAATCAGTAATTTATTTAAAACCTAGAAACTATGATCAACATAAAATGTAATTATTTAATACTATTTCTTTTGCTCTTTACAGGTCTGATAGCCTCAGGATGTTCCAAATGGTCAAGCGGAACCACTACAGTAGAGTTTGTAATTATAAATCCCGCAAACGGAGAACCTTTCCCCGATGTTAATGTAAAAATTGTAGAAGAGACATCAACCAACAATAAGAGTAGGGTGATGTGTGAAGGAAAAACAGATGCTTCTGGTAGGATAACCTTTGAATTTACGGCTAAAAGAACGAGTAAGTATTGGTATACGCCTAATATAGACTTTGATTCCTTTGGTGTTCAAGGAAAAGATTACTCTATTTTAGTGCGTCCTACAGTTTCTTCTTATGCAATCATTAAGAACATTTACAATGAAATGAGGTATGAGATAACGTATTATGCATATTTAAAATTAAAAATTAAAAATATAGTTTGCGAAGGTCTTGAAGATACTCTCGTTTATCATGCTTGGACACCTGATTTTAAAGGAGGAGGGGGGGCATATGATTACATAACAACACTTTCAGGATGTGTAGATTATGAGACAACAGGTTCAGTGGATAATCATCCAGCCGGCTATGCCCACGTATATATGGGTTGGCATAAAATAGAATGGGAAGCCAGAAAACCAAGTGGAATAACCTACGGAATAGATTCTGTTTACATCGATAAAGGAGGGTTTGGAACATTGCAGGTGTTATATTAAAATAAACGAATCATGGTACACCAAAAAATTAATTATGTATTGATTATACTCGCATTTTCCACGCTTTTATTAGGAGGATGCAGAAAGTCTAAGGAATACACAGAAATAGAGTTTGTGGTTATAAACCCTGCAACTAATGAACCTTTTGTTGGAATTCCGGTACGGATAGCCGAGGAGAAATCAGGAATGGGTGGTATAACAGGAGAAACTGTTTTTGAAGCAGTAACAGATGCTAATGGAAGGGCTTATTATAAATTTAGAGCCAAAAAAGGAAGTAAGTTTTGGTACACGCCTAATATAGATTATGATTCCTTTGGTGTTCAAGGAAAAGATTACTCCATTTTAGTGCGTCCTGAAGTTTCTTCTTATACGGTTAAGAAAGACGAATACAATGAAATGAGGTATGAGATAATTTTTTATACTTTTTTGAAGGAGAAAATAAAAAACATCAATTGTGAGGGCGTCAATGATACTTTAATAATGCACAAATGGACTAATCTTCCATATGGAATAGTAGTTGTTGACCAAACTTATGAAAGAACAGGGTGTTATGAGTATGAAACACCTCAATCAGTTCATAATGGATTTTTAAAAACTTATATGGGAACTTGGTATTATGAATATGAAGTTCGCAGGGCTAGTGGTATAACTTATGGCTTAGATTCAATAAAAATTGAAAAAGGAACTTATAATACCATAGAGATATTGTATTAATAAACGAATCATGGTACACCAAAAAATTAATTATGTATTAATCCTATTTCTCGCAGTTCTGCTACTAGCAGGCTGCAAGAAAAAATCGAAGGAGTATACTACGGTAATATGGGAGGTCGTAAACCCCGTAACTAGCGAACCTTATACAAATATGCTGGTTCGCTTGTATGAGGCAAAAAAGAAAAATAACGGCATTGAGTACAAAGTCCTTTTTGAGAATAAAATAGGCTAAAGTGGAATAAACACCATATAACAAGGAATGTTTTGAAAATAATTATGGTGTATCTAATAGTAGGTCAGATAGCTTTTTTTTGAGGCTAAAAAAGTCATAGTTAGCTCAATATCAGTCATCAACGAGGGTTTTTTATTGGTTATAATGAAATTGATACATTAAAAAATTATTATTAAATGAAAAAAGCAAACTTATATATCACCATTATTTTCTCTATTTATGGCTATTTTCTTTTTTCACAAGAAGCAAATAGTTTGTCTAAAACTTCGCCTTTAAAACATGAAATAGGTGTTTTTGCATCTTTAGACTCAGGGCTAGGCTTTTCTTTTAGAAGTACTTTAGAAAGACATGAAAACATCAAAATCCAAGCTTCTCTTTTCTATTTTCCAGCCAATTTTGGTTCAGGGATTATCCATGGTCTAATATTAGGCGGGTCAGGACAATACGTTTTCTATAAACCAAGAGTTATTGAGTTCTACAGCTACGTCGGAGGTCAGATGTATGCTTATCTTAACGATTTGACTGAATCCACACTGCTTCTAGGGACAGGTTTAGGTATAAATATAAGTCTATTTAAAAGGATGAAAATTCAGCTCCAATCAGGTCTAGCTTTTCAAGTTACAGATACTGATAATCTCACTTCTCTTAATAACCGAAAGATTATGTTTTCACCCGGTATTGGAATTATGTTTGGCTTGGGTAAGTTGGACATTTGATATGTAATAAAACGATGCTAGATATTAAAGTTTCACACAGCAACTTAGGAAAACACAACTTAGCCACATCCAAAACCCACATCTCCCTAAACAATTCCCGCCTAATTTTATGCAACATCATTTCCTTTCGGTAAATTTGCCGCATGTTAATAGAAATTGACGATAAAATAGTAACCGATGAGTTGTTTTCACGCAAGTTTGTGTGTGACCTATCGAAGTGTAAAGGTGCTTGCTGCGTAGAAGGCGATGCCGGTGCTCCATTGAAGAACGATGAAATTAAAATCATTGAAAAACTCTTGCCGAAAATTAAGCCTTACATGACGGAAGAGGGAATTGCTAAAGTCGAAAAAGATGGTGTTTCTTATCTCGATGACTTTGGAGAACCTGTAACCAGTCTTGTGGAAGGTGGCGCTTGTGCATTTGTTGCATTTGATCCTGATGGAACAACAAAATGTACCATCGAACAAGCATACCGCGATGGAGAAATAGATTGGAAAAAACCAATTTCATGTGAGCTCTACCCTATTCGTGCGAAAGAATACGAAAGTTTTACGGCCCTCAACTATGAGGAAATAGATATTTGCAAGCCGGGTTGTGTTTTAGGTGAATCTTTAAACGTTCCTGTTTATCAATTCTTAAAAGAGCCGTTAACACGTGCTTATGGCGAAGAGTTTTTCGCGTCATTGCAGCAAGTGCATAAGGAACTTGAAAATCAAAACGACAGCGACAAGTAATGGCAGAAAAAACCTACAGTGAAAACTGGGAAGATTACGAACTCATCGACGCAGGAAATGAAAAAAAACTGGAGCGTTGGGGAAATATCGTAACCATTCGTCCAGAACGACAAGCGTATTTCAAACCTGGAATGCCCGAAGAAGAATGGAATGAAATCGCTCATTTGGAATTTGTTCCTAAAGGAAATACGGCTGGAAAGTGGGTTATCCGTCAAGCATTACCCGAAGGAGAATGGACGGTGAAATTCAAGCATTTGACTTTTAATCTCGAAACCACAAAGTTCAAACATGTTGGACTTTTTCCAGAACAAGCCACGAATTGGAACCTGATTTTAGATCACCTTTCACCAGGAATGAAAATGCTCAATCTTTTCGCCTATACTGGAGCAGCTTCAGTAGTTGCGAAGTCACGCGGTGCTGAAGTCACGCATGTAGATTCTGTAAAACAACTCATTTCTTGGGCGAAAACGAACATGGAATCCTCAGGATTAGAAGACATTCGTTGGATGCATGAAGACGCCATGAAATTTGCTCAACGTGAACTCAAAAGAGGAAATTTATACCATTTAATTGTCATGGATCCACCCGCATGGGGAATCGGTGCTAAAAAAGAAAAATGGAAAATCGAGCATAAACTCGAAGAACTTATTGAAGTCGCTTCACAACTTTTACACCCTGGAGGATTATTAATTCTCAACACCTATTCTCCAAAAGTAAAACTCAAAGAAATCAATTATTTCGCTAAAAAACATTTTCCGAAAGCGGAGGTTTCCGAATTGTGGAAGAAGACATTTACAGGGAAGGATATGTTTTTCGGGCACTTGTTGAGGGCTTATAAGTAGGAACGATTTGCAAATAGTCCCTACATAACGCCCCAATACCCACAAATTAATGCCCTTATTCCAAAATATTTTCACTATCTTAGCCATCCAAAATTTTGAAATTATGCCGAATACAGATACAGCCAAAAAGAAGACAGTGAAAATTGATCAAGCGATAGTGCGTAAAGGATTTGAGTTGATGTGTACTGCAAAAACCCTATCCGAAAAGTATGAGGCCCATAAAGAAATTACAAGTAAATATGTGCATGCGACATCGCGTGGACATGAAGCCATACAATTGGCTTTAGGAATGCAATTGAATCCTCAAGATTTTGTAGCACCGTATTATAGAGATGACAGCATTTTATTAGGATTAGGAATTACACCTTATGAACTAATGCTGGACCTCTTCGCAAAGAAAGACGATCCTTTTTCTGGAGGAAGAACCTATTATTCTCATCCTTCTTTGAATCGTCCAGATATGCCGAAAATCCCACACCAATCTTCTGCAACAGGAATGCAAGCCATTCCAATGACAGGAGTTGCTATGGGAATACAATACAAAGAAATTGAAGGATTATCCGAAGATTATAATGGAGAAAATCCAGTGGCTGTTTGTTCAATCGGTGACGCTGCATGTACAGAAGGAGAGTTTTCTGAAGCGCTTCAAATGGCGGCATTAAAACAGTTGCCCATATTATATTTAGTACAAGATAACGAATGGGATATCTCCGCAAGTGCTGAAGAAATTCGTGCCCAAGATATGGCGTATTATGCACGTGGATTTAAAGGTATTGAGGTTTATTCTATTGATGGCTCTGACTTTGAAGAGTCGTACAATACGATTAAAAAAGTATTGAAACTCATCAGAACAGAACGCCGTCCATTCTTAATTCATGCGAAAGTTCCATTATTAGGTCACCACACTTCTGGTGTACGTATGGAATTTTACCGTGATGATTTGGACGAACACGCGACAAGAGATCCATATCCGAAAATTAAAGAATTAGCAAGAGCTGTTGGAATTGATGAAGCTGATTTAATCAACTTTGAAGTAGAAACAAAAGCGCTTGTTGACCAAGTTTACGAAGAAGCTAAAAACGCAGAAGATCCAGATCCAGCGAGTATCACAGACCACTACTTTGCACCGACTCCAATCACCGAAGAAAAAGGTGTGCGTGAACCCAAAGGAAAGCAAAAAACGGTCATGGTAGATTGTGCTTTATTTGCGGTACGTGAAATCATGGAAAAACATCCTGAAGCTTTATTGTACGGTCAAGATGTTGGAGCAAGACTAGGTGGTGTTTTTAGAGAAGCAGCAACTTTAGGTAAAAAGTTCGGAGACAGTCGGGTTTTTAACACACCAATTATGGAGGCATTCATTATCGGAAGTACGGTAGGAATGTCAGCAGTCGGATTAAAACCCATCGTTGAAGTTCAGTTTGCCGATTACATTTGGCCTGGACTCAACCAATTATTCACAGAATTAAGCCGTAGTAATTACCTTTCGAATGGAAAATGGCCGGTAAGCTCGGTGATTCGTGTTCCAATTGGTGCCTATGGTTCTGGAGGACCTTACCATTCTTCAAGTGTGGAATCTGTAGTGACCAACATTCGTGGAATCAAAGTGGTTTATCCTTCTACAGGTGCGGATTTGAAAGGATTAATGAAAGCAGCTTATTATGATCCGAATCCTGTTTTAATTCTAGAACACAAAGGCTTGTATTGGTCCAAAATAAAAGGAACGGAAGGCGCTATGTCTGTTGAACCTGATGAAGATTACGTTATTCCAATTGGAAAAGCAAGAACTGTTCAAACTGCAGATCAAGAAAAAATTGACAGTGGAGAAAGTGTTGCAATAATTACCTACGGAATGGGTGTTTATTGGGCAACGACTGCTGCTAAAAACTATCCGGGTGCTGTTGAAATTATCGATTTAAGAACACTGAGTCCAATCGATACAGATGCAATTTATTCAGCTGCCAAAAGACACAGTAAAGTGATGTTGGTAACAGAAGAATCTATCGAAGCGAGTTTTACTTTAGGATTAGCAGGAAGAATTCAACGTGAGTGTTTCGAATACTTGGACGCACCAGTTGCAATTGTTGGAGCAGTGGATACACCAGCGATTCCTTTGCACAGTGATTTGGAGTTTGCTTTATTGCCGAATGCGGATAAGGTAGGTGTGGCGTTGAAGGAGTTGATTGAATATTAACCACAAAGGACACGGAGATTCGCGGAGGCGCAAAGATTCGCAGAAAAAAAGAAGTTAAGAAGATTAAATATAAAGTGGGGATTTGTTCTCCACTTTTTTAATTTAAACTGTAAATTGGAATTTAGATTTAGATAATACCCTTCCTAATCTTTTGAGCTGCCCCTTCAGGGCGCTAAAAAAAACACATTACTTAGCAGGATGCGATGCATCCTGCTAAGATAAGTTGGGCCTTCAGCCCGTATAAATTTTACATTAATTGCTCTAAGAACTTCAACGCCCTGTAGGGGCAATCTATTCCAACCCAATGGCGAAGCCTTGGGTTGGAAATATAATCAATATTCTAACGCCCTGAAGGGGCAACTCATTTTTTTAGAACTCTGTATTCCGAAGCGCTCATCTGCTTATAACATACAGCTTGATGCCTATCGATATTACCATTAATACATCAACTCAAACACACTCCTATACCCTCCTACCTCTTCCGCATATTCCACAAATTCCTTATAAAATTGATCATTCGCTAAAGTAGATGAGTCACCTATCACAATCAGTTTTTTCTTTGCACGGGTTAAGGCCACATTCATTCTTCGGTAGTCCGATAAAAACCCTATTTTTCCTTCGCTGTTGCTCCTCACTAAACTCAAAATTACTACATCCGCTTCCTGACCTTGGAAAGAGTCTATGGTACTCACCGATAAGTTCTTTAACTCTTCTTTGGCCAATTCCACCTGACTCGAATAAGGAGAAATAAACACAGCAGATTGACCATTTTCAATCCATTTCTCTGCATTTTCAGCAACAATTCTCAATTCCTCAGGATTATTCGTACTACGGCTATTTTCTTGCCTTTTTTCTTCAAATCCAGCACCAGCAGTATCGTAAAAGATCATTGATTCAGGAACCGAAGCGGCATGTGTTTGTAATTTTCCTTGGTAGAAATATCGAGACGAAAACCCAGCAATTTCTGGCGTCATTCGGTATTGAATTCCGAGTAAATCACTTTGTACACCCGCATCAATGGCACGTTCTAAAATTGAAGTCGACAATCCTTTTCTCCCCGCTTCTTCACTGATAATCGTTGGTGGAAGTTGCAAATGATCACCGCTTAAAATCGCCCGGTTCGCTTTCTCAAGCACCAACCAAGCAAAAGGCTCAATGCATTGTCCTGCTTCATCAAGAAAAGCAACATCAAATTTCTTTTCCTTTAATATTGGATCCATTAAACCGACAGGAGTTCCTAAAATAACATCTGCAGCATCAAAAAAACGTGAAATATAATGCGTGGACATCGATTTGATTTGGTCCCGAATCGCATACACTTCTTTAAACAATAACTTTCTCTGTTCACGCTCCGCTTTTCCAAAACTACGTTTGTATTGATGCGCCATCTTACGAAATTCAGCCGCTTGAATTTTCAATCGCTTAATTTCTTTACTGTATTTATCCTGACTCATAATTCCCTCAGGCGTATGTTCCCACACTGCCTTATTCACTTTGGCCGTATTTCCCAAACGCAAGACTTTGAGGCCGCTATCCAATAACTGTTGCGCCAAATGATCCACCGCTGCATTACTCGGAGCAGAAGCAACAATACTCAGTCCTTGTTTTCGCAAAGCTTGAATCAAAGCAACAATTGTCGTTGTTTTTCCTGTTCCCGGAGGCCCATGAATTAATTGCAAAGGCAAATCACACAATCCATTTTCGACAGCTTTCAATTGAAATTCATTCAAGTGCTCTCCTACCTCAATTTTCTTCCCTGAAGCTTGAATTTCTTCTTGTTTTTTTATCCCATGAACGTATTCAAAAAGCTGTTTTGTTGCTTTATCTTCTCCTTTATCGATGCGTTTCAATACCCCATGCATCATTTGAAAAGTACGGTTGTCGGGCAATCTTTTAATTCCTATATTTTTGTCATCAATCCAATCTGGAAAATCATCGGCATACAATAAAACCTCCGCTTGTCGATCCGAAATAGAAAGCAATTGTCCGTTACAAATCTCATTTGAAGAAGGTAAAAACAAAGCCACTGGAGTACCTTGGCTATAAAAGGAATTATTGATTCCTCCCGGCGTATGAAAGGAAACCGTTATCACTGGTTGATCTGTATATCCAAAATTCTTATTTTGAATCTTTACAGGATGTAAAATAGCACCTTCTTTGCGCAATTCCTTCAAGGAAATATCTTTCTCAAACCACTTTTTCTCCTGCGCCTCCTCCTCTATTCTGAGCAGCTCCCTCATTTCCTGAATCACCCTACTTACCTCCATAGTCTACTTTGAATTAACATGCACGAAAATAGTTATTTTTTTATCGCAAAAAAACTGTGGAAAAATCAAGTTTGCTTCATTCATCTTAAATAATATTCTTATTTTAATAAGAAATATAATGAATGGAAGTACTAAACACAATAGAGCACTTTTCCACAGAATTTCCTTGGTTAATTAAAATCGGAAAATACCTTCTATGGATGGCGGGTGTTTTTATTTTAATTAAACTTATCAGAACCTATTTAATTAAAAAACTCCCTGATGTTGGCGTAAGGTATAAATCTCAAAAAGGAATTGAGATTTTAGGATATATACTCATGGTTTTGGTCACTATCTCCTTCTTTTCTGGTAGTATTAAAGATTTTGGATTAGCGATTGGATTATTAACTGCCGGAATCACCATTACATTACAAGAACTTATTTTAAGTATTGCTGGTTCCTTCTTTATCTACCTTTCAAAAGTTTACAAACCTGGTGACAGAATTGAAATGAATGGTATAAAAGGAGATGTTATTGATGTGGATAGCATCTACACCACTATGATGGAAATTGGTGAATGGGTCAACAGCGATAATTACAGTGGAAGAATTGTGAAAATTAGTAATGCATTTGTTTTTAAAGGAGCAGTCTATAATTATTCTCAAAACTTCCCTTTCGTTTGGGATGAATTCACACTCCCGATTCGGTACCAATCAGACATTGAATTGGCTAAAAAAATCATTTCGGAAGTGGCTACTGAACATCTTTCTGAATATGCTTTGCAGGCTAAAGAAGAATGGAAGACTATGGTACATAAATTCTACATAGAAAATGCAGAAATCAATCCAAGCCTAGCCATTAAACTTACTGATAATTGGGTAGAAATCAGCTTGCGTTATATTGTTGATTACAAAAAACGAAGGTTTACCAAAAGTCTGCTCAACGATGAAATTAGAAAACGTGTCCAAGCAACAGAAGGAAAAGTAGAATTCGCTTCTGCTACTTATGAATTAGTGAGCATTCCTGTGGTGAACGTAAAAAACGAAAAAGTACAAACACACCTTAAAAATAGTAGGTAAATCATCGAAAGGTCGAGAAGGAGTAAGAAAAGTAACATTTATCGTAAGAAATGGTCCAGCCATAGACCTTGAAGGTCTCAGCGACAACAAAGTCGTGGATGGAACATTACCACTTATGATTAATGCTTACGACAAAGGAGACCTCAACCAATTCATAATTGAAGGATCTGAAAAAAATAATCGATTAAATCACCTTGTGCAAATCAAACAGAGATTAAAATCTATATCTTTGAGCCGAAATAAACTGATATACTCCTTTTATTAAGGCAATTAATAAAACATTTTATGGCTGTAAAAGATATCCTTAGGGAAATACTCATTAATCTTCGTCTGGATTTGACCAAAAATTTAGAATACGATAGATTAACAAGAGCAATCTTAAAGAAGTTTTTAAAAAACAACCACAATTGCATTGACGTAGGTTGTCATAAAGGTGAGATATTAGATTTAATGTTGACCTACGCTCCTCAAGGAAAACACTATGCATTTGAACCAATTCCTTATTTATTCGAGAATTTAAAAGTTAAGTATGCTCATAAAGCCACTCTTTTTCCATATGCTTTATCGGATAAAAGTGGTACAACGACCTTCAACTTAGTGAAAAACGCTCCTGCATATAGTGGAATTCAAAAGCGAAAATATGCCGTCAAAAATCCGGAAATTAAAGAGATCAATGTGGAGTTAAAAACCCTAGACGAATTAATCCCCACAGATGAAAAAATTCATTTCATAAAAATTGATGTTGAAGGAGGAGAGTTCGGTGTGCTAAAAGGAGCCAAAAGCCTACTAAAAAGAAACAAACCTATCATACTTTTTGAATGCGGAAAAGGAGCCAGTGATTATTATGGGACGAAACCCGAAGAATTACATCAATTTCTTAACGAAGAAATCGGCTTAACAGTATATACTTTAAAATCATTCATCAAAAACAAGACTGCACTAAGCAATGCTCAATTTACGAGACACTTCAACAACAATGATGAATATTATTTCGTTGCCGCTCCTAAAAAGTAACAATTCCTTTCTTTATTTTCTATTTTAGTTTGTTCCCGACTTTTGTCGGATTAACTTTGTAAATCACCCAAACAGCAAGAAATATGGCGAATTTGATAGAAGAAGTGACCTTTGAAAAAGAAGATTATTCAATTGAAAGTTTAGAAAGAGGTGATTATGAACTCTGTACTTTCATCAATTGTAATTTTGCAAACTCTGACCTTTCAAATATTCGCTTTATTGATTGTGAATTTCATGATTGTAATTTAAGTGCTGTGAAACTTGGAGGAACAAGTTTGCAAGATGTACGCTTCAACAATTGTAAAATGTTAGGGCTTCACTTTGACGAATGTAGTGATTTCTTATTTCAAGTGGCTTTTGATAATTGTATGTTGAACCATTCTTCTTTTTTTAAAAAGAAACTCGTTAAAACACGCTTTTCACAATGCAAACTTCAAGAAGTAGACTTTACAGATTGCAACCTTAGTTCTGCTGAATTTGACCAAAGCGATATTATTGGAGCAACATTTACAAATTGTACTTTAGCTAAGGCAGACTTTAGAACAGCATTGAACTTGTCCATCGATCCAGAAAGAAACAGAATGAAAGGTGCACAGTTTTCTCAACAAAACGTCGTGGGATTATTGAATAAATATCAGATTAAAGTAGGCTAAATCAAAAGTTAGAAAAGGGAATGAAGAGAAAATAAAGAGTAAAAAAAAACTTGGCATTTGCACCAAATAATTTTAATTTCACTCTTTAAAGCTGCTAAAAACCAAATCATAAATGAGAGCTGAACTACGTACAATTGTAGAAGACAACACCACCAAAAAAGGTAAAATCTTTGATTACATCATTGAGTTTCTGATATTCATTTCGCTCACAGCTTATGCCATTGAGACGCTTCCCGATAATTCTGAAACAACAATAACAATTTTACACTGGATTGAAACAGTCAGTGTTATTGTTTTTACCATTGAATATATTTTACGCATTTATGTAGCCAAGAATCCCCTCAAATACATCTTCAGTTTTTATGGAGTTATCGACTTTTTAGCCATTCTCCCATTCTTCCTCAGCGCAACCTTTGATCTACGCTCATTGCGTGCCTTCAGAATTTTTAGAATATTCAGAGCTTTCAAACTCATTCGTTACAACAAAGCGCTCAACAGATTTCATATCGTTGCGAAACTCATACGCGAGGAGGTTATTCTTTTCCTTATCGTTACTGGTATATTTATTTTTCTAGCCTCGGCAGGAATATATTACTTTGAGAATGCTGCGCAACCAGAGGTCTTTAAATCTGTATTCCACAGTGGGTGGTGGGCTATTGTTACCCTAACTACAGTAGGTTACGGCGATGTTTATCCGATAACAATGGGAGGAAAACTGTTTACTTTCCTTATTCTAATGATTGGCGTTGGTATCGTTACCATTCCTGCTGGTCTTGTGGCCAGTGCCCTCACAAAAGCCCGACAAATGGAAGAAGAGGAGGAAGAAGCAATTCTGCAAAACAAGCAGGAGTCAACTACCGATTCAGAAATTAAAGATTAACTTTATTGGCCAAATTAAGTCTAATTGAAACCTAAAATATAGCCCTACAAATAGAAAATTATCCGTAAATTGTACCTACCAAGGGTAAAGAATTCTTGGTGGAACTTAAAACAATAGATCATGAGTAACTTTAGTTTAAAAGCGATGACAAAAACAGTCAAAAACTGGTACATCCCACTTATCGTTGGGATTTTATTTATTGGTGCAGGAATTTTCGTCTTTTCATTTCCTGAATCTACTTTTCAAACCTTAGCACTGCTTTTTAGCCTGTCCTTCATTATTGCAGGAGTGTTTGAAGTGATATTTTCACTGGCCAACAGGAATGAAATGGACAACTGGGCGTGGACTTTAATCTTTGGTTTGGTTACTTTTTTCTTTGGACTTGCCTTAACGCTTCAACCAGAATTGTCGATGTTGACTTTAGCTGTGTTTGTCGGATTAACCTTTATGTTTAGATCCATTGCAGCCATTAGTTTTGCTATTGACATAAAAGATTATGGTGTTTCCCAATGGGGAGGATTAATGGCACTTGGAATAGTTGGAGTTATTTTCTCTTTTATTCTTCTGATCAATCCTCAATTTACCGGAGCCACTGTAGTAACATGGATAGGCCTATCTTTCTTTGCCATTGGACTTTTAAACATTTTCCTTTCTTTACGCTTGAGAAAAGTAAAGCACAGTGTGAAAAAAGTTTCCAAGGAGCTTCGTGATCGATTTGATGATATTATTGAAGAAATTAAAGACGAACTTTTCGATTAATCATTCTCTATTTATGCAAGAATATAGATTTTCAGAATTTCTTACCTCTAATATTGAGGTCGATGAAAAAGTATTAAGTCAGTTCTTAAGTCAAAATCAACGCAAAACTTTCAACAAAGGTGACTTTCTAGTTTTTGCTGGTGACCTCTGTGAATCTATATTCTTTGTTGAAAAAGGACTGCTAAGGCAATATTCTATCGACGAAAAGGGAAAAGAACACGTCCTTCAATTTGCTCCAGAAGGCTGGCTGGTGAACGATAGGGAGAGCTTGTATTACAATAAACCATCAAAGTACAACATTGAAGCTTTAGAAAATACAGAAGTGTTTATTCTAGACAAAAAGATAATCGAAAAACTAGAGGAGGAACTACCTGAATTTGCAACCTTCAACAATGAGTTGCTCAACAACCATATTCGTCACCTTCAAAACAGAATCAACCTTTTGTTGAGCGCAACAGCTGAAGAAAGGTACTTGACTTTCATCAAAATGTATCCAGATATTCTTCTGCGTGTTCCACAATGGATGGTGGCCTCATACCTTGGAATTGCTCCTGAAAGTTTGAGTCGTGTCAGAAAAGAATTGGCCACACGAAACTTCAAGAAATAAAAGCCTTCTTAACATAGGTCAATGCACGATGCTGATCTCCTCCGTATCTTTACATTAAAAAAATATGAAGACAAAAAATATAGATTTTATTGCAGCACCTGTTCCTCCACACTTTGTAGGAAATGCATTTAGGGTACATAACTTTATCCCTGGGATTCCACGACTTGATATGAAATCAATGGATCCATTTATCATGTTGGATTACAATTCTAAATTCAACTTTCCACCCACGGATAGTCCAAGAGGTGTTGGGGTTCATCCTCACAAAGGATTTGAAACAGTGACCATTGCCTATCAGGGTAAGGTTGCACATCACGACAGTAGTGGTGGTGGAGGTGTAATTGGCGAAGGAGAGGTTCAATGGATGACCGCAGGAAATGGGATACTTCACAAGGAATATCACGATGAAGAATGGAGTAAAAAAGGAGGGGATTTTCAAATGGTTCAACTGTGGGTAAATCTTCCCAAAAAAGACAAAAGTACTCCACCAAAATACCAGGCCCTTACCACCGATAACATTAAAAAAGTTGAGCTTGATAACAAAGCAGGAACTGTAGAGCTTATCGCTGGAGAATATAAAGGCACTAAAGGAGCTGCAACGACCTTCTCTCCTATTCACATGATGAATGCAAAATTAAATAAAGGAGGAAAAGCAGATTTTAACTTTCCTGCACACTTCACCACAACCTTACTTGTAATCGAAGGAAGCATTAAGGTGAATGGTAAAGAAGAAATTCCAACAGACCATCTTGCATTAATGGACAGAAAAGGGGAGGAATTTCAACTCGAAGCAACTGAAGATGCGATTGTATTAGTGCTTAGTGGCGAGCCATTGAACGAACCGATTGCCGCTCATGGTCCTTTCGTTATGAATACCAGAGATGAACTAGTAGAAGCGTTTCAAGATTTCAACGAAGGGAAGTTTGGGTATCTAGAATAGTCAATTTCGAATTGTTCAATTACGAATTCGTAATTGCCTTATACTGATTCAATATATTCATCTGTGCTTTGTCTCCTCGCGCGATAAGTTGCTTGCGACTTAGTACTTTTTCTGCGATGGTATTTCCTAGCTTAATCGTATTGGGAATCAATCCAGCATTCCAAACTTCTGGCAGTTGTAAGCGCTCAAAAACTTCCTTGTCCAATAAAAACTTAGAACCACTGATATGAACATAGTTCAACAATTTCCGTTGGTAATTGTAGCGAAGAATAGGGTTTTCTAAAGACTCTTGAATTAATGATTGGGCAAGATAAACAGAGTCTTCATCTGCTGGAGGTTGAATTGAAGTCCACAAATAAAAATCTTCAACAGCGGCTTTTTTATTGTCTGGCAGGCATTCTTCTGGCACCCCCAATAAATAGGAGATATATTTCCACAAATGGAACATTCCTAATTCTTCCTCCTCCGTAAAAGAATTCCCCAATTTTTTTAGACCATGGAGTAAGACTAAACTAAATCCATTCGAAGTCGCTGTCATATCCCACCAATTAATAGGTTCGCCCATCGTTTGTTGATCCCAATCTTGATAATGCTCCTTCAATTTCAAGCGTGCATAAGAATGAATTAAGCGGGTTTTGATGGCAAACTCATATCCTTTCGCATGAATTTGCATTGCGTCATGACGTGTAACATTAACCCAAAACTCTAAAGTTTCTGCCAAGCGTTTTAAAGCGCCTTTTTTTAATGCCCCTGTGAAAACGAGTGGTTTATTGAGGTAGGCATAATCATATCCGCCCATTAAACTGTAATCTCGTAGTGACAACAAGGCGTCTAATCCTGTTTTCATACAAGCCTCGGCTCCACTTTTCAATAAATCTTCATCCAACCACTCAGGAACACACTCAGAAAATTCGAATAATTCCTTAACACTCTGCGGAAGCTCTGCATCTTTTGGTACACCATAACGAATGAGTTGCTCAATGGCCTGGTTGGCTTCCCTATATGTTTTTCCTTGATAAAAATCAGTCACAACCTCATCTCCCAACACATCCACTTTATGATACAAATGCGTTTTTTCTTCGAATTTTTTAAAACTCACTTCTGCTCCACTCCATTCAATTAAATCTTTTCCGTTGCCTTCCTCCCAATATGCTCTAAAATGAGGGGAATTCTTATAACGTGGGGTTAATTTCAATGATTCCATTCTATACGATTTTCTTGCAAAACTTTTATTCTCGTAATAATACCTTATTTTTAACTAAAATCATAAAATCAATCAATATGGCCAAAATGTTTCAAGGGAACAGTAACTCTTCAAGTAAGATCATTTACACTTTTGATGGAGCTTTTCCACCTGCATTATTGCTTACGTTAACTGCTTAATCAGAATACATTTAAATGAACAGCATCCTAATGCAAAACACTTTACAGGAATAAAAACGTAGTGATTTTACAAAAATTACCGTACATTTATTAAAATTCACATTAGTGCTTATTGAATAATAAGGCTAATATTAAAGGTTACAAAATGAAAAATACACTCTTACTATTCAGTTTAATTTTAATTCAACTTTCTGTGTTTTCACAAACCATTGACAAGTCAAAGTCTATGGTCTATTTTAAAATAGGGAATATGGGAATTAGTAATGTTAAAGGAACTTTTTCAGGATTTACAGGTAAAGTTAATTTCAATCCCAATCAATTAGAGTCAGCAAAAATCGATGTCTGTATTGACGCTTCATCAATCAACACAAAAAACAAAAAGCGTGATGAACATTTGCGTTCAGAAGACTTTTTTGAGGTAGTAACTTATCCAACGATTTGCTTTACTTCTGATAAAATCACAAAAAGCGGAGGGAAATATATTGCCCAAGGAAAACTAACATTACATGGAGTGACTAAAACTATAGAAATCCCATTAACTTTTCAAGACAACAAACTGACCAGTTTCTTTACTTTAGATCGTTTTGATTATAAAATTGGCGAAGATACAGGTACTTTTATGGTAGGAACGGAAGTTGAGATTGCAATCAATTGCTTTTTAATTCCATAGTCTAATCGGGTTTTTAGCAAAGAAAAAGGTGTGATTAATTTCGATCACACCTTTTCTATTTAAGATCTATTGCTACTTATTGCTGTTTAAACTCATCATCAACATCCGCAGTTAAAGCTTTCAAGAAAGCTGTAATACTTTTCACATCTTCTTCACTGAGTTCGTTTGTGATTTGCAGTTTCCCCATAATTCTAACTGCTTCTTCAAGGCTTTCAACCGAGCCGTCATGAAAATAGGGGTAAGTCATTTCAACATTTCTCAATCCTGGTGTTTTAAATACATATCGGTCATTTTCATTCTTTGACAAATCAAACACACCATTATCGATCACCTCGCTTTTTGTATGTTCCCAGTAATCGCCATACAAGCCAAACTTTTGCAGCATAGACCCTCCTAACGCAGGCCCATTATGACAAGTGATACACGCATTATCTATAAATGCTTTTAATCCTTCCTTTTCGTGCGTTGACAAAGCATCTTTGTCACCATCTAGCCACTCATCAAAACGACTCATTGGCGCCAGTTGACGTTCAAACGCTCCAATCGCATTAGTGATTGTTGCAAACGTAATTGGTTGAGCAGAATCTGGGTAAACTTCTTTAAACAAAGTTTGATACTCCTCCACTTCTCTTAATCTTTTAGCCAAGAACTCCCCCGATGGAATATTGTGTTCTACAGGGTTCAAAATAGGACCTTCAGCTTGCTCTTCAACATCTTTTGCTCTTCCATCCCAAAATTGCATTGAGTGCAAGTGAGCATAAAAAACAGTTGGTGAATTTCTATTTCCTAATTCTTTAGTATCTCCTGGAGAAAGCGCTAAATTATCAACACCGTAAGTATTCATGTCGTGACACGAATTACAACTGATGGTTCCATCCAATGACAAACGGGTATCAAAATAAAGCATTTTCCCTAAAGCAATCTTATTACTTGGAATGTCCTCTTTGGGTACTTGTGAAATCGAAGTAAAAAATATATCCGCTTGCGCCTTTAACTCTTTTTCCTTTTCTGGGTCAAATGAAGAAACTTCCTTTACATCATTCACCTGTTCGTCTATTACCGGATCTTCACTGTACTTGATGTACAGCACTATAACAATAACAATTGAAATAATCAATCCAACTAAATACAGTATTCCTCCTTTGTTTTTAAGCATTATAAATGTAATTTATTATTAAATCAGTGACTGATACAAATTTACTAAATTGCCTCATCATTTAAACTTAAAAAGCCCTTGAATATCGATAATTTATAATGTGTCTAATCAATGCTTTTTTCACTCGAAATCAACATCCTAAAAAAAGCAAACCACTAAATTCTTATTAGAACGGAAGTCAAACAAAATTGGAAGTGAAAAAGAAAAGCACCAATTAAGCACAGTTTTTACACTTCTCCTTTTTAATTCTTGTTATATTTAAAGGAATAAACCAAGTGTTTTTCATTTTCTATAAGGGAGAACAATATTGAAAAGCATGTAAAACAAAGCGATGACAAACACGTTTATTATTGCATTTTGTGTGCTCATTATTATAGCATACATATTCGATTTAACAACATCTAAAACAAAGATTCCATCTGTTATTCTTTTGCTCCTTTCAGGGTGGGGATTACAGCAATTTACTGATGTTTTCAATATCAATGTACCCAACCTTAGCGGGCTACTTCCTATTTTGGGAACTATAGGTTTAATTGTAATTGTTCTTGAAGGATCCTTAGAGCTTGAATTCAATAAATCTAAACTTTCTGTCTTAAAAAAGTCCGTAATTGTGGCATTGATTCCCATGATGGTACTCGGATTTGTACTGGCAGGCGCCTTCTATTATTACCAAGTTAATTATGGTGCAGGAGACATCGACCCGGACTTTCGAAAAGCGTTAATCGGTGCCATTCCTTTAACCGTAATCAGCTCTGCCATTGCTATACCAAGTGCTATAAATCTGGGTAAGAAAAACAAAGAGTTTGTTACCTATGAAAGCAGTATTTCTGATATTCTTGGTGTTTTATTTTTCGATTTTGTTTTCAGGAATGTTACCATCGATTTCCATTCATTTTGGATTTTTATTTTCCAAATCATCATCATTGCTGTTATTTCATTTATTGCAACGGTTGGATTATCATTCCTTTTGGCAAGAATTACGCATCAAATAAAGTTTATTCCAATTATCATCTTGGTGATTTTAATCTATACACTTTCAAAAATATATCACCTCCCAGCATTGATTTTCATTATGTTATTTGGAATGTTCCTAGGGAATCTAGAAGAGATCAAACGCCTCAAATTTATCCAACGTTTTACCTTGAATAAGTTAGAAAATGAAGTCACCAAGTTCCATGAAATACTCCGAGAAGGAACCTTCTTGGTAAGGGTAATGTTCTTTCTCTTATTTGGTTTTTTAATCAACACTGAGGAGCTCTTAAATCAGCAGACTTTTTTCTGGGCTTTGGGAATTGTTGGTGCCATCTTTTTAATCCGCTTTGTTCAATTAAAAATATCTAGGGTTCAGTTGATGCCCCTGATGTTTATCGCACCACGTGGTTTGATCACCATCTTGTTGTTTTTATATATTGTACCTGAAGACCGAATTGATCTTGTGAATGAGTCTTTGGTAACACAGGTAATCATCCTCACTGTGATTATTATGATGATTGGCTTAATTTTCAATAAACAAAAGGATGAATTGTTTTTCACCAAGAAAAAAGAAAAAATGGCCATGGGACCAGAAGATGCGGAATTCCCTTCCGAGAAAGAAGCGTCTACTCAAGAACTTGACCAAGATCAATCACTAACGCAAGAAATATCAGATGAAATAGAGGACGGTACAGACGAAGAAGATGAAGAAAACCTTCGTTAACAAGTCGGCAAGGAAAAGACCTCAAAGAGCAAAAGAGCAAAACAGAAACCAATAAAAAAAGCCTTCATTGATACAATGAAGGCTTTTTGTTGAGTGTCTATTTTAGTTCATGAACATTCTAATCGACTTAGATACTTCATCGCGTAAATGATGTCTATCTACGATATAGTCAAGGAAACCATGTTCTAGAACGAATTCTGAACGTTGGAAACCTGAAGGTAATTCTCGACCGATTGTCTCTTTAACTACACGTGGACCCGCAAATGCGATTAAGGCATCAGGTTCTGCAATGTTGATGTCTCCAAGCATCGCAAACGAAGCCGTCACCCCTCCTGTAGTTGGATCTGTTAAGAATGAAATATAAGGTAATTTTGCAGCAGAAAGCTGATTTAACTTTGCACTGACCTTCGCCATTTGCATTAAAGAAAGACCTGCTTCCATCATTCGTGCTCCACCCGATTTAGAAATAATCATGAATGGTGCTTTTAACTTAATGGCTTTGTCGATTGCTCTGGCAATTTTCTCTCCCATTACAGAACCTAACGATCCTCCAATAAAGCTAAAATCCATCGCTGCAATAACAAAGTCTTGACCATCAATTTTACCATGCGCAGTACGTATAGCATCTGTTAGCCCAGTTTTCTTCTGTGTTTGCTTAATCCTGTCCACATACTTTTTTGTGTCTTCAAACTCTAATGGATCACCAGATTTCAACTTCTTGTCGATTTCTTTATATTCTCCATTATCGAAAAAGAGTTGGAAGTATTCTTCCGAACCTATTCGTTCGTGAAAGCTGCAGCGCTCACACACAAAAAAACTTGCTGTGTGATCTTCCGTTGTAACTACAGTCTGACACTTTGGACATTTATACCATAAACCTTCTGGAGTTTCTTTTTTATCCTTTGTGGACGTCTGTATCCCGTCTAACTTTCTCTTAAACCAAACCATTAAATTCTATTTTTTCATCACTAAAATAGTGATATTTTTTATCAAAATAATTATAAGGTGTCTATATTATTCAAATCTTCGAATGACTTTGTAAGTCTTTCTACAAATGAAATCTCACCTTCTCTAATCCATTTTCTTGGATCGTAGTACTTTTTATTTGGTAAATCGTCTCCTTCGGGATTTCCGATTTGTGAATTCAAATAATCATTGTATTTCACCATGTAATCGCGTACACCTGTGTTGAATGCATATTGCATATCGGTATCTAAATTCATTTTAATTACACCATATCCAATTGCTTCACGAATTTCTTCAACTGAAGAACCAGAACCACCATGGAAAACAAAGTCAACTGGATTTTCTCCTGTATTGTATTTCTTTTCGATGTACTCTTGTGAATCTTTTAGGATCTTTGGTGTTAATACAACATTCCCCGGACGGTATACACCATGTACGTTTCCAAATGCTGCTGCAATGGTAAACTTGTCACTCACTTTTAAAAGCTCTTCATAAGCATAAGCAACTTCTTCTGGTTGTGTATATAATTTCGAAACATCAACATCTGTATTGTCTACTCCGTCTTCCTCTCCTCCGGTAATTCCCAATTCAATTTCTAAAGTCATCCCCATTTTGCTCATGCGCTCAAGGTACTTCTTACATGTTTCAATGTTTTGCTCAATTGGTTCGTCGGATAAATCAATCATATGCGAACTAAACAAAGGTTTACCTGTTCTTTTGAATTCCTCTTCACTGGCATCTAATAAACCATCAATCCAAGGCAATAACTTTCTAGCACAATGGTCTGTATGTAAAATCACAGTCGCTCCATAGAGCTCAGCCAACAAATGAACGTGTCTTGCTCCTGCAATACTTCCTGCAATGGCAGCTTGTTCATTTTCATTGGAAAGTCCTTTTCCGGCATTAAATACTCCGCCTCCATTCGAAAACTGAATGATAATAGGGGCATTTACTTTTGCTGCTGTCTCTAAACAAGCGTTAATTGTACTAGAACTAACAACATTCACCGCTGGTAAAGCAAAGTTATTTTCCTTTGCGTATTTGAAAATCTTTTGAACTTCATCCCCCGTTGCAACTCCGGGCTTAATTGAGTGTGACATAATCTTATCTTTTTAGGATAGCAAATGTACTAAATATCTTTAACAAGGGATAAACATAGTGGGGTTAGAATGGTTTTTTCTTTGAAAGATAGGGTGAATAAGAATAGGAGAAGACTTCTATGGTGTCGTCCTTGCAGAACTACGTTTAAGGTATTGCGGTTTTATACCATGGACTAACCTCCTTGACTACTACGTCCCATCCTTTTCAGGATTGGCTCGATGGTACTTAATTTACAGACTTGTTATGGTCTGGTATTATAAATAATGACAGCTTAACAGGTTGGGAAAATTATTACACTCATCACCTACTGCTCTTTTAGGGATGGATTATCGATATGTCCCAAAGGGACGAATTGCAATAGCCTTGAACCTCAGTCCTAGGAAGCTAATCATGTGCTTTCAAAATTTCTGTAAAAGCAACACAAAGTAAAGCCTAGATGTAAATATTCTCAGCTCCAAACGTTAGCTTTTCAGTGTTTTCAACCCTTATTTCAGCTGATTTTGTACAGTTTCTTTTAGATTTTGATACAATTGGCCTTAAATCGTGTAAAAAACATCTTTTCATCCCATATTTTTTATAATTTCACTTTTTCATAAAATATAAACCAATGAATTTACAGAAACTTGCAAGTGGATTCCTACTTTTAGTAGCGCCATTCGTTTATGGACAAAATCAAACTTTTACTCCAGAAAAACTATGGGAATTAAAACGTATTAATGGGGGGAGTGTTTCTCCAGACCATTCTTCTGTTCTCTACAGTTCTTCTGTTTATGACATGGACAAGAACAATGGTAAAAGTGACCATTACATTTATGATTTAAAAAAAGGAAACAGTGAATTGATTACAGGTGAACTCGCTAAAATTGGAGCGATCCGATGGATTAAGGATGGAGTTGCTGGGGTAATCACAGCAAATGAGGAGACACAAATTGTGACTTCTTCTATTAAGCAGCCTGAAATCAAAACAATATTGAAAAGACCTTCTGATCAATTATTAGATTTTAAAATCAGTCCTGAAGGGAAATATATAATAACGCTAGAACGTGTGAAGACCAGGAAAACAACTGCTGATCGTTATCCTAAATATCCAAAGGCTAATGTCCAAATTTATGATGACCTCATGTACAAACACTGGGACAAATGGCAAGATGAGTTCAGTGACCAACTGTTTTTATATACTATAGAAAACGGAAAAGCCAACCCTAATGGAGTTAATTTATTAGAAGGAACTCAGTATGATGGAGTAATGAAACCATTTAGTGGATTAGAAAACGTTGCGTTCTACAATGAAGAATTGGTCATTTATGCATCCAAAAAGAAAACTGGAAAAGAATATGCGGTGAGCACAGACTCTGAGTTGTATGTTTACAACATTGGGACAAAGGAAACCAGCAATTGGACAGAAGCATATCAAGGTTATGACACCCACCCAGTGTTTCACGAAAAGTCGCATCAATTAGCATGGTTGAGCATGGCCACAGATGGCTTCGAAGCCGATAAAAACGACATCATAATTCGAGACATCAAAACTCAAATGGACAGAAACTTAACCGAAAGTATCGATTTAACCGTGAGTAGTTTTGTATGGAATGAAAAAGGAGATAAAATTTACTTTCTCGCTGTTACGGAAGCAACCTACCAACTATTTGAATTAGATGTTAAAACAAAAAAACACCGTCAAATAACAACTGGTGACCACAATTATGGTAGTTTAGCCTTAGCAGGTAAGAAACTCATTGCCATGCGTCAATCAATGTTACATCCTAACGAAATGTTTGAAGTTGACATCAAAACAGGAAAAGCAAAACAATTGACACACGCAAATGATGAGGTATTAAAACAATTTGATGCGCCAACCATTGAAAAAAGATGGGTTACGACATCAGACAACAAGAAAATGTTGACATGGGTTATTTTACCACCTAACTTTGATAAAAATAAAGAGTACCCCACTTTGCTTTATTGTCAAGGAGGACCTCAAAGTGCAGTAAGTCAGTTTTTCTCTTTCCGTTGGAATTTCAGATTAATGGCTTCTGACGGTTATGTTGTTGTTGCTCCAAACCGCAGAGGTTTGCCTGGTTTTGGTCAAAAATGGAATGATGCCATTTCCAAGGACTGGGGAGGTCAATCCATTCGTGATTATTTAGCAGCGATTGATGACGTGAGTAAGGAAGACTACGTTGACAAAGAAAGAATTGGTGCCGTAGGTGCATCTTATGGTGGATACTCTGTATTTTACCTAGCAGGGGTTCACGAAGGCCGATTCAAGTCTTTGATTGCACATGCTGGACTCTTCAACATGACTTCTTGGTACGGAACAACAGAAGAGTTATTCTTTGCCAATCACGACATTGGTGGTCCATATTGGGATAAAGAAAATGAAAAGTCCTACACCGAATTTAGTCCACATAAATTGGTCAACAATTGGGATACACCGATTCTTATTATCCAAGGAGGAAAAGACTTCCGAGTTCCAGAAGGGCAAAGTTTCGAAGCATTTCAAGCAGCACAATTAAAAGGCATCAAGTCGAGAATGGTTTACTTCCCAGAAGAAAACCACTGGATACTTTCACCACAAAACGCAATGGTTTGGCAGAAGGAATTCTTCAACTGGTTGGATGAAACTTTAAAAAACTAACATGCATTGGCAGGTTAGAAGTGATGGGTATCGTTATGGCTTCCAAGGACAGGAAATGGATGACGAGGTTAAGGGAGAAGGAAATTCTATCAATTACAAGTACAGAATGCATGACCCTCGTATTGGTAGGTTCTTTGCGGTTGACCCGTTGACATCGAAATATCCGCACTATACTCCATATAGTTTTAGTGGAAATAAGGTTATCCATGCTGTTGAATTAGAGGGGTTAGAAGAAGCTGTTATAAATAATAGTATAAGCGACAATAATGGAAATTCATTTAAAGCAGAAATCAAAACTGTTCACATATCAGAACTGACTGGACAATACGCTGCGATTATGTATTCTTTATTGAATACGGGTATGATTGATGATAAAACGCAGGTACACTTTAAGGCTAAAAATATGAACACTCAGTACGGGAAAAAAGAGCACGGGTTATTTTTAGGATATGAGGTGTCTTTTATGATGGGGAGCGAAGTAATACGGTTTGATTATAATTATCAAGTTGGTAGTGTGCATGTTGAAGGTAGTTCACCTATGGATTATGCTCTTGCGATGATAGGTACTGGAGCTTATTCATATCTATTTAGAACAACTTATATGAAGACGTGGATGAATACTGCGGTGAAACAAATGTTTAAACAATTTTATGGAACGACAAGGGGTAGATTAATTGAAGGCTTAGCTGCGCAAACTAAATATAAGGGCTGGACATGGTTGGATAATGTTTCATCAAATTTTCCAACATTTGATTTTATGAAAGGAAATGTCTATTCTTCGTTTAAAACATGGAAGTCCAATACTTTTTCTCTAAGCAGTTATAAAGGCTATGTAGATAAGATTAAAAACAATATAGATAACGGATTCACTTTTAAAGGGAAAGATTATAGTCCCTCAAGTGGAGTACTTGACATTCTTGTGCCAGAAGGGTCTGTAGACGATTTTATTAAGGAAGGAGGAAAACACTATGATAATTATCAAAAACTGGTTAAATATGGTAATGAGAATGGTGTTACAGTAAAAGTTGGAAGTAAATTGTAATATTACTTTATGAGTATGAATTATCAAGATGAGACTTTATTTAGGTTCTACTGTAAAAGTAGGTCAGAACTGTTTACTTTTTTAGAAAATGTAAATGCTTTAGGTTACATACCACAAAGTGTTGTTTCAGATGAAGAGTATTTTATTGAGTTGCAAACTCAAATTGATAAGGGGATAGATAGTGGTTTAATTATTAATTTCGAGAATGGCTCTCATATCAATTTGTCACAACTTTTAAAAAATGATAAAATGTACACATTATCGTTTTATTTTGAATGGACTGCATTTGTCGAAGAGTTTATTTTGGAATTTATGGCTAATTCAAATGAGATTGTATATTCATATTTAACTAACTATTATGACGTCAAATGGCAAAATGAAACAACAATTCAGGCGTATAAAAGCAATAAGAGAGAATACAAATCAATGGTTTTAGGGTATGATATATTTGGTAATCAGTGCATAGATATTTCGAGGAATTATGGTCGAGAAATAAGATTTGCAGGATATTTGTTTATTGCATCATATTACTCTTGGTTTGATGTAAGGTTTATTGAAAGAATTTTAAATCAAAACAATTTGGTGTTTAGCTCATTTGTTGAAAAACTTGAATTGAGAAATGGTCTATTAAGAATCAAACTTTTTGATAATATTAGAGCTGATTTTCCATCTGATAGAATCAATCAGAAGAAGTTTATTGAAGACCTTGGACTTTTAAATAATCCTGTTGATTTAATTTAACTCTAATGCATACTCCACGATATTCCGCAACTAAACTGTTCCAATATTTGTCAGCTTCTATTTGCGAAAACTGAATGAAAATATAGAAAAGACTGTCAGAAAGTAAGCCCCCGACCAACCACATCTTTCATTAGCGACACCAATTTCTGAAATTTGCCAGAAAAAAAATATGGCGACAAAAGAAGAAATGTATAAAGAGGTTCAATTATGGAAATCAAGTGGTAAGAACAAAGTCGATTTTATTTTGGATAAGGAATATTCGAAAGCAAAATTTGAATATTGGATCAACAAGTATAATAAAGAGAAAGCTAAGCCAACAAAATCAAGCTTTAAAGAAATCCCCAAGATGCCGCGAGATTTAGCGCAGCTTCTCGTGGCCTTGGGTTTCCATACATAAATCTCCTCCTGGCTCGTGCGATATTACCTTCGGTGCTACTTCGTGGTCCATCTCGTTCACGGGGTATGTTACCAATAATGTCCTTTCAAAGAAAGAACAACAATCTTATTCTCTTCTTCAAATACTTCGTAAACAATACAGTGTTCTTTGTTAATCCTTCTTGACCAGTAACCAGAAAGCTCATGTTTAAGTTGTTCGGGTTTGCCAGTTCCAGTGTAAGGATGCTCAATAATTTCAACGAGTAATCGATTTAGTTTTTTAAGGAGGACCTTATCTCCACTTTTTCTGAAAGATTTAATATCCTTAGTAGCTGTATCTGAAAAGTCTAATTGATAGCTCATTTTAGTCCTAAAAATGATTCTAAATTATCTTTATTTACAGTAGTATATTTTCCTTCTTGAAACTCTTTCTTACTGCGCTTTATCTTTTTGACAAACTCAGGATTATAGGGTTTATCTTTAGTTACTTCAAATTTCATTTTCAGCGCTTTAACAAAAGCTTTTAAGGCGTTTGCCTGTTCTTCGTTTTCTGGATGTATAATGTAAATATCTTTTGCTTTCATAATGTGACTTTAAAACCTAATATATGAGGGTATTGCAAATATAAGACAATTTATTGCGAAAAAAGAAAGCTTTCTTAAAGCTCCAAACCTCCCCAGATTTCCATGATAAAAACCAAATAAGTTTACCAAGAAATAATCAACTAAATCTTCCGTGATATTCAAACATCTATAAAAACAAAAAAGGCCGACACTCATGCCGACCTTTTTCAATATGATATAAGATTCAGATTACAAATTAAATGCTTTCTTAATTTTATCTACATAGTCTAACTTTTCCCACGTGAAGAATTCAACTTCCATTGTTTCTTTTCTTCCACCGTTTTCGAAAGTTACAGTTTTCGTTTCTGGTTTTCTTCCCATGTGACCATAAGCTGCTGCTGGTCCATAAATTGGATTTCTTAGTTTCAATCGGTTTTCAATAGCAGCTGGACGCATATCGAACAACTTAGAAATCTCACGTGCAATAGCTCCATCTGTCATGTCTACTTTTGCTGTTCCGTATGTGTTTACATAAAGCCCCATTGGTTCTGCAACTCCAATTGCATAAGAAACCTGGACAAGTACTTCGTCACACAATCCTGCAGCGACAAGATTCTTTGCAATATGACGCGTTGCATAAGCTCCAGAACGGTCAACTTTTGAAGGGTCTTTTCCTGAGAATGCACCACCACCGTGTCCACCTTTACCTCCGTAAGTATCTACAATAATTTTTCTTCCTGTTAATCCAGAATCTCCGTGAGGTCCACCGATCACAAATTTCCCTGTTGGGTTAATGTGGTAAGTAATTTCACCTTTGAATAGCTCCTCAACTTTAGGATTGTTTAATTTTTCAATCACACGTGGAATTAAGATTTCTTTGATGTCTTTCTTAATTTTATCCAACATAACTTTCTCGTCTGTATCAAACTCATCGTGTTGCGTTGAAAGAACAATCGTGTCGATCCTTTGTGGCTTATTGTCATCACTATACTCAATTGTTACCTGTGCTTTTGCATCTGGACGTAAGTAAGTAATTTCTTTTTCTTCTCTTCTTAATTCGGCAAGTTCCATCAACAAACGGTGAGATAAATCAAGTGCCAATGGCATATAATCTTCTGTTTCATTGGTTGCGTAACCAAACATCATTCCTTGGTCACCTGCTCCTTGATCTTCTGGATTTTCGCGCTCAACTCCACGATTAATATCAGGTGACTGTTCGTGAATCGCAGAAATTACTCCACATGATTTTGCATCAAATTGAAATTCACTTTTCGTGTATCCAATTTTCTCGATGGTATCACGAGCAATCTTTTGAACATCTAGGTAAATGCTTGAATTCACCTCTCCTGCCAAAACAACTAATCCAGTTGTGACTAGTGTCTCACAGGCAACTTTTGAATTTCTATCAAATGCTAAAAAGTGATCTATTAAGTTGTCAGAAATTTGGTCCGCAACTTTATCTGGGTGTCCTTCCGAAACTGACTCGGATGTAAATAAATATGACATGTTCGAATTTTTTCTTATTTAGAACTTCCAAAAATAGTAATACTTCATCAAAACCCTTCTAATTTTGTCATAATTAAATGTGATTAATGAATAAAATTGTATTCTTGCAAAACGAATTGAATGATATGGCAAAACTTCTTCACATAGAAACATCTACAAAAGTGTGTTCTGTTGCACTTTCAGAAAACGGGAAATTAGTCGATTTACTGGAGGAAAGTTCAGACGCTTATATTCATTCTGAACGTCTAACAGTTTTCATCGAAAAGATCATCAAAACAAACAACTGGAAGCTTTCCGAACTGTCTGCAATCGTTGTTACCAGTGGCCCTGGCTCCTACACAGGATTGCGCATCGGTGTATCTACAGCAAAAGGCTTGTGCTACGCATTAAAGGTCCCAATGATCGCTGTGAACACCCTGGAAAGCATCGCTTGTTTAGCACAAAAAAAACATCCAAACTCATCGATTTGCGCCATGATTGATGCCCGTAGAATGGAGGTTTTTTCTACTATTTTTGATAAGGATTTAAACATTCTCAAAGCACTTTCTGCCGATGTTTTAGAAGCAGATTCTTATCAAGAGTTCCTACCTTTCATTGTTTGTGGTGATGGAGCTGGAAAAGTAAAAGAATTATGGCAAAACCGTAATCTTGTTTTTGATGAATCTATTGTTTCTAGCGCAGCAGGACAGGTAGAAATAGCATTCGAAAAATTCAAAAATGAAGCCTTTGAAGATGTGGCTTATTTTGAACCAAAGTATTTAAAAGATTTTGTGGTTACACCATCGAAAAAAAAGCTTTTTTAATGATGAAGGATGAATGTTGAATTATGAATTTTTTGAATTCATAATTCATATCTCATAATTCATCATTCATAATTACCATGAATGTATCGCAGGTCTCAACTTTAAAAAACCTGCAAGTGCAAAACCTATCACTAAAGTCAAGTCAGCGCAATGATAAATCCAAAACTGGTCCTCTAATTGCATAAAACTAGCTTTGGTTTCAATGGTTTGAACAACATAATACAAATGAATAATCCAACCCGGAAAAAAGGCCAACACGCTAGCGATAACAAAAGCATTAAAAGCCTGACCTTTTTCTTCTGAACTTGCGTTTTCACTTTTATTTAGTGTCAACAACATAGCAAAAGTGACCACGAGTAAAACCAAATACATTAATTTCAAAAATGCAGGCTGCACATATTGAAATACCGTATCTGTATAATAAGCAACAATTTGTTCTGAAGTTTGATCAACATAAAACAGAAACATTCCGAAAACGAGTGTAAGGATTATTCCTAGTCGATATTCTTTTTTGAAAAATAAATTCAATGTGCTTAAGTTTTACGTTTTTTCTTCTTCGCAGCGGGAAAAAGGACATTGTTAAGAATTAGCCGATAACCAGGGGAATTTGGATGTAAACTCAAATCTGTATGAGGATCCCCTACTCTATGTTGATAATCTTCAGGGTCATGACCACCGTAGAAAGTCCATGTTCCATTCCCCAACTCACCATGAATATACTTTACTGTTTCCAAAGCTTTTGATTCACCCATAATTGTCACAGACGGTTTAACGTATTCTTTTACAAAATCTGTAGTTTGTCCATAGAAGTTTTTAATGATTTGGGTGTGGTTTTGAGTCAACATTGTTGGCACAACATCCCATTTTGCAGAAAATTCGAACAAGGTAAAAATATCGTCTTTTTCTGAAACCCTTCTGTGTCTATTGGTTCCGTCAATTGTGGAGTACTCGTATTCCAAAGGGTTTTCGATGATTTCATAATTTTCAAATGCCAATCCATGATTAAAATCTAATTTCGAACGGTAATTAGCATCCATTCCGTCTCCATCAAACATATGCTCAACGATATCGGTTTGATGTGCAGCTAGGGCAATATCAAAACTGTCTGTCCCACTACACATGGTAAAAAGAAAACCTCCAACAAAAACATAGTTTTTAATCGCTGTTGCCACCGCCAATTTCATGTCAGAGACTTTACTAAATCCCATACTTTTAGCACTTGCTTCCAATTTTGCTACCTGTTCTCTGTACCATGGGGCGTTTCTATATGCAGCATAAAACTTACCATATTGACCGGTGAAATCTTCATGGTGCAGGTGCAACCAATCATAGTCTTTTAATCCTCCCGCGATAACAGTACTGTCATAAACCTTATCGTAAGGAATTTCTGCATATTCCATCACTAGGGTTACTGCATCATCCCAGGGTTGCTTTCCTCCAGGTGTGTAAACTGCTATTTTAGGAGCTACTTCTAATTGCACCACTTCCTCATTGACTTCAGGTGAAGCGATGTTTCTTTTAATGTTATTGGCTTGACCATCCGCAATGATTTCATAGCTCACCCCACGGATCACCAGTTCGTTTTCAAGCGCAACAAGATGAGGCATTAAGAAAGACCCTCCTCTATGATTCAATAGCCATTCTAAAGTCACCCCATTTTCCAAAGCATAATAGGCAATACCGTATGCTTTTAAATGATTGGTTTGACTTTTATCCATTGGCACAATAATTTGTGCTGCGTTTAATTGCACGGACAAAAAGAAGGCAAATATTAGGGTAAAAATATAGCGCATAAATAATTCGTTTTAAGCAAAGTAATAAAATTTTATGACTCCACAATTAAAACGGTGCATCATCAACATCATTGTGTGAGATATCGAAGTCGTCATCGTCAATGTCATCCATACGACTAGAAATCACCATTCTGTTTTCGACTTCTGTGGTGTCAAAATCATGACCTACAGGCAAAGCCCCCGGTTGTGGAATATCATCATCCATTCCGAATGATTCAACATTGTCGAACTTAGCGAATTTACCAACGAATTTCAATCGCACTGTATCTGTTGAACCGTTACGGTGTTTTGCAATAATAATATCTCCCATTCCTTGTGTTGGACCTTGTTCGTCTTCCAACAACCCATAATACTCAGCACGATAAATGAAAGAAACGATATCAGCATCCTGCTCAATAGCTCCAGACTCCCTCAAATCCGAAAGAATCGGTCTTTTATCTCCTCCACGTTGTTCAACTGAACGGCTTAATTGGGACAAGGCAATCACAGGAATATTTAATTCTTTAGCAATTTCTTTAATCGAACGAGAAATTTGCGAAATCTCTTGCTCACGGTTTCCTCCACCCTTATTGGTTCCTGCTGTCATTAACTGAAGGTAGTCAATAATCACCACTTCAATATTGTGTTTTTGCTTCATTCGACGGCACTTGGCACGCAATTCGAAAATTGAAATCCCAGGTGTATCATCAATAAATATAGGTGCTTTGGAAAGTCGACCAATTTTAGAGTGAATCATCTGAAATTCATGATCCTCAATATTTCCTTTTCTTAATTTTTCAGCATCAATTTGCGCTTCAGAAGAAATCAAACGTTTAACAAGCTGTACACTTGACATCTCCAGAGAGAAAATCGCGACTCCCATGTTATAATCAACCGCAGTATTTCTTGCCATAGACAAAACGAAGGCTGTTTTTCCCATTGCAGGACGTGCCGCAATAACAATCATGTCCGAACGCTGCCATCCTGAAGTAACACGGTCTAATGCTTTGAACCCTGTTGGAATTCCAGAAACACCATCTTTATTTCCACGTGCGCTTTCTATTTCCTCAATGGCGCCTTTCATCGCTGTCTGCATAGTGTCATAGCTCTTCTTCATATTGTTTTGAGCAATGGCAAACAAGTCTTCTTCCGCTTTTGAAAGCACACTAAATACGTCTTTGGTTTCGTCGTATGCTTCTTTTAGAATCTCGCTAGAAATCCCAATTATTTCACGTTGAATATACTTTTCAATAATAATTCTACTGTGGTGTTCAACATGGGCTGCAGAAGCCACTTTGTTGGTCAATGTTGAGAGGTAGTAAGCTCCTCCTGCTAGTTCTAAACTTCCCAGTTTACGAAGTTGTTCCGTTACTGTTAGCAAGTCAATTGGAGTCGTGGTATTATACAGCTCAGCCATGGCTTCAAAAATAGCCTGATGTTTTGGGTCGTAGAAAGCTTCTTTAGTACGGAGAATATCAATCACGTTATTCATCGCTGTACCATCAATCATCATTGCCCCAAGAACAGCTTGCTCTAAATCAGTAGCTTGAGGTGGTATACGACCAACGTCCATTGGACTTTTCCCACCACGATTACTTCTGCTAACTGCAAATTTCCCTTCTTTTCTATCTTCCTTCTCCATGTTACAAATATATCCAAATCCAAAACGATAATCGGTGATAAAAGCCGTCATCTTTTCAGAATGTGTAAAACTCAAAATTAGTGGATAACTTTTATCGGTCGCTAAGCTCGAATAGCACCTTTGTTTAGCCTCTTCCAATTTCAAAAGCTGCATTAGTTTTGAACATTCAAAAATACAACATTCATCTTAGATTAACGAAACAAAAAAACTTTTTGACGATTAAATTGTAATACTTGAACATCGATAGATAATCTTTGTAAATTGTGTTATCCAACTGAGAAAATGAAAAAAATCATTCAAAACCAATTCCTTGTCAAGCTCCTTTTTGCGCTTCTCATTATCATCAGTTTATCTGGACTCATCAGTAGTCCTACAGCCTTAATTGGCGGTTTTTTATTTGCTCATTTTTTCGGACATCCATTTCTTAATCTCAACGGAAAAGCAGTAAGTTGGTTATTGAAAATAGCGGTAGTAGGGCTTGGTTTTGGAATGAATTTAACAGAAACCGTTGCAGCTGGAAAAGAGGGATTTATACTCACCGTTTTCTCTATTTTTGCCACCTTGATTGTAGGGTATGGACTCGGAAGAATACTCAAAACAAACAGAAAAACCAGCCACTTGATTTCTTCAGGAACAGCCATTTGTGGAGGTAGTGCCATTGCTGCAGTAGCACCTGTGATTCGCGCAACAGAAAAAGATATTTCCATTGCTTTGGGAGTAATATTCTTATTGAATTCAATTGCATTAATTCTTTTCCCATTACTTGGTAGTTTACTTGAATTAACACAACATCAATTTGGATTATGGTCTGCAATTGCCATTCACGACACCAGTTCTGTGGTAGGTGCTGCACATGTCTACGGAGATGAGGCTCTCCAAGTAGCAACTACCGTTAAATTAGCGAGAGCTCTTTGGATTATCCCCATTTCAACCCTCTCTGTGTTTCTGTTTAAAGGAAAAGGAAAAAGCGTAAGTATTCCATATTTTATCTTCCTATTTATTCTTGCAATAGTGCTCAACACTTACTTGCCAATTCCAGCGATGGTAACATCAGGAATCACCCAAGTTTCTAAATCCCTTTTGGTGTTGACCCTCTTTTTAATTGGTGCTGGATTATCGATTGACAAAATTAAATCTGCAGGATGGAAACCAATGATTTTAGGAACCTCACTGTGGATCTTTATTTCCATCACCTCTCTTTTGGCAATTCTTGCATGGTAAGTTGATTAAAAACATGTCTTTGATGGAAACAATCTTTATTTTTACAACAAACAAAAAACAATGAAGCGAGAAATAATAGAGACTAAAGATGGGTCTAAAACCATCCACTTGCCTGAATTGAACGAAAGTTACCACTCTACCCACGGTGCACTTCAAGAGGCGAAACACGTTTTTATTAAAAGTGGTTGGAATGAAATACAAAATTCTACAGTTTCAGTTTTAGAAATTGGTTTTGGCTCTGGATTAAATGCCCTCCTGACTTTATTGAATAGTATGAACGACAAGAAAACTGTTCATTACACCGGTTTAGAGGCTTACCCCGTTTCCTCTGACGAGATTAGCGCTTTAAATTATGCCCGTTTGGAAGATTTTGCTGAAGTTCGAAAAGAATATGAGTTAATGCATACCATACCTTGGGGAGAAAGAGCAACAATAAATGAAAACTTCAATCTTTTGAAAGTAGCTCAAAAAATGGATGATTTCAAGCCAGAGAAAAAGACATTTAACCTCATCTATTTTGACGCATTCGGTCCTAGGGTTCAACCTGAGATGTGGACAAAAGAAGTTTTGCAAAAAATGTATGATGCAACCGTTCCGAATGGTGTTTTTGTAACCTATTGTGCCAAAGGGGAAGTCAGAAGAAATTTAATCAGTGTTGGATTTGAAGTGGAGAAAATTCCAGGACCTCCAGGGAAAAGAGAAATGCTTCGTGGTGTGCGTAAATAATTTTGGCATTGATTAAAACGTAGTGATTAAGTACGCTTCTGTTCAAATTAAACACGTCAAACCTACAGAAATGCTTACATTTGTTATTCAGAAAAGAACATTATGATTAAACATACTATTTTTTACATTTTTCTTATCTCTATGGTAGCTTGTACTACTGAGGAAACAACCAACGAAACACAGTTTTTCGAAAAAGGAGAACAAGTCACAGCTGAAGATCGTTTTCAACAGCTAACAGACAGCTTAGAACAATTTCCAGAAAAAACCAACCTTTGGATTGAGAAAGGTAATTTGTGTAAAGAGAACCTAGATTTCAACTGCGCCCTTGATGCTGGTGCTAAAGCTTTTCGCTTGGACTCTACAAACGTAAAAGCACGTCAACTTTATGCATGGACATTAATCAACAAGCCCAACGCACCAATCGCTGATATCGAGCGAGCGCAAAGACATTATCAATACATTCTGTCAACAAATCCTAATGACCCACAATCTTTGGTTGAACTGGCCAACACTTATTCTTTAACAGGAGATTTCAAAACAGCAATAAAATACATTAATGATGCTTTGAGAATTAATGAACGTTATAGAGATGGCTACGTTTTAAAAGGATCGATTTATAAAACCCTTGAGAAAAACGATTTGGCCTTATCCAGTTACCAAACAGCAGTTCAAATAGAACCTGATTTTTTCATGGGCCATTTGAATATTGGATGGCTATTAACAAGCATGGATAAACATCAATTGGCATTGGAATATTATCAAAACGCGGTTGAATTAAAGCCCGAAAACATCAATGCGAACTATGGAGTAGCTAAAAGTCTACAAGACTTAGGTCAATATGATGCTGCTTTAGCGGAATATAGAAAGATACTAAAACTAGAGCCTAAGTTCTACATTGCCAACTTCAATCAAGCATACATCAAGCAACATTTTCAAAAAGAATTAGATAGCGCTGTATATTTTTACCGTGAAGTAGTAGATACAGACCCTAATTATATTCACGCATGGTATCAACTGGGAGAAACTTATTACGCGCAAGACAGAAAATATGAATCGGCTAAAGCATTTGCTGAAGCACTAAGCATTGATGAAGATTACCTCCCTGCCCGCGAAGCAGTTGAAAAGCTGAGGGACTACAAAATAGATTAGGCAATGAACCGACTCAGGTTAATTAACGCAATTAGCGAAGCGATTATTCCATTGTTGGGAATCTTCTTTTTTGAATGGGGAATTTATTTCATACTTCTGTTTTACTTTATCGACTTAGTGGCTACAGAGGTTTTTCTCTACATAAAAGTCAATAAAATCATTCAATTTCAGAAAATTAACTTTCCTTTTCAGACGAGGTACGGAAGATTACTGATGAATACTTTTTTAATGCTTTGCGTTATTCTTATAGCTCATATTGCTGTGTTTTATATTGTGCCAGAAATTGATTTCTTTGCTCAGATCCATGCCTTTATTCACTATGAGGAAGCCGGAATTCCAATTCCTCAAGGGTATATACTTTTACCTTTTGTGATTCTCGGGAACTTTCAACAATACAAAACCATGTTCATTAAAACAGGACAATATCAAAGGAGCTCTTGGAAGACGCTTATTTTTTCGAGGCGAAACGCCCTTTATGTTTCATTGATTGGTGGTGGTTTGGCGATTGTTCTCGCACAATTCATAACAATTCCAGAATTTGTATATGTGTTAATTGTAGTCGCTGTAAAATTTTACATCGATTTATACCACACAAAAAATAGCGCTGTATAAATACTTACACAGCGCTATCCTTATTTTTTGAACATTATTATTTCCACGTTTCCTCTTCGTTGTACAAACGAGGTGGATCGATTTGCTTTTCATGGAATACAATACCGTAATTTTCTAATTCTTTTAGAATTGGACCGTAAACATCCCTATGGGTTGGTATATGCACACCTTTCAAATCAATTGTGCCGTTCAGTACTTTCTTAACACAAGCCCCCAAAGGTAAACCAACTGTGTTGCTCATTGAAGTAAAGACTTGGTCTTCTCCAATATTTACCATTTCGGAAGTTATTTCTTTAAGCTCTCCTTTTAACTTGTAAACAAACTTATGATACATCACAATCATGTCCTTATCGTTTGGTTTGAGTTGCCATTTCTCTTCAAGAATTTTCTGCAACATTTGGGCTGGAGTAGCATTCTTAAGGCCGATTTTTTTCGTGTCATCAAAGATTCCTAACCAAACCAATTTGTCCCATAGAGAGTCATCTAAATCTATTTTCATGTAGTGACGCAGTTTCAATTCTACAGTATCACTATGATTATACGGTAAGAATGAGTTAATAAAATCACGATTCGTCATGTGCTCACTCCCTTCTAAAGTATAAGAATCATCAGTTGCACCTAATTGAACAAAGACATCCCACGCTCTAGAGAATCCAACCCTACGGAGGGTTCCTCTATAAATCGTTGGAATTCCTTCCAAACCATAAAGTTCTCTATACATTAATGAGTTTCTATTGGCATATCCTTCAAAACGACCGTACCCTTCAATGTCAATAATTTCTGTACGTCTAAATAGCTTGGTATAAGGAATATATTTGTACATTCCTTCTTGAATAAATTGAGCTGCACCACCTTGTCCGGCCAACACAACATTTCTCGGATTCCAAGTAAACTTATAGTTCCAAGGGTTGTCATCACTTTCTGGTGCAACCAATCCACCTGTGAAAGATTCGAATATTTTCATCTCTCCACCAGCATCTCTAATTTCATCAATTACACGCATTGCGCTCATGTGATCAATTCCAGGATCTACTCCAATCTCATTCATGATTAGAATTCCAGCCGCTTTAGCTTCTTTATCTAAAGCTTTCATTTCTGGAGAAACATAAGAAGGTGTAATTAAATTTGTTTTGAGATCGATACAATCTTTGGCTACATCTACATGGAACCGTGCGGGAAGCATACTAATTACGATATCTGCCTTCTCGATTTCCGGTCTTCTTTCCGCAGGATCTAAAGCATTAAAAACCATTGCTTCGGCGTGTTTAGAACCATTGATTTTTTTCTCAATAGCTGCTTTGTTCTGATCTACGATTTTCAAATGCCATTGTTCCTTTTCGGCATTTTGGAGCAGGTAGCGTATCAAAGAAGATGCGGACAATCCTGCACCTAAAATTAAAATATTTTTCATTGTTTGTTGTTTTTCACCCTGCGTTCTTATCTCATTTTAAAACCTCTTGTTCTGTCGGAATTAATAACGCAAGACGCTTTTTTGTCATATAACAAAACAACTAAAAATCACGAAACTTATCAAGTAAATTAGCGCTTAGTTTTCCCTTTAATTTACAGTTTGGATGAAGAAAAATATAAAACCCTCATTAAAAGTGATCTGATCAAATTTAACAAGGGGAAAACTACAAACTATGAACTATTTGTACCTTAAAATTCTATACTCATCTTTAGATTAAATGTCGTTCCTTGCTTCAATGAATAAAACAATTGGTCCTCTGCTTCGAAGGATTTAAACACAGCTTCTTTTTTGACATTGGCGATATTCTTTACTCCCAGTCCTATACTGAATTGCTCCTCTTTTCCGAATCGTTTTGAAATATTCATATTTAGTCCATGAAAAGGCACAGTGTAAATATCAGGACGATCTGCAATTCCTGAGAATAGCAAGGTTTCTCCTTGAACATTGTAGTACAGTCCTACTTGTAGATTTTTACCAAATCCATGTTCTCCAGTGTATTCTAATCCAGTATTGATAATCCAAGGTGACTGACCAGCCATGTCTCGATAGGGTTGAATTTCTTGTCCTTCTCGGGCGTTGATTTCACGTGACTCTAACTCTGTAGCACTTAATTCAATTTGAGATTGCGTTAAAGTCACATTTACAGCTAAGTTGAAATTGTTTAATTTTTTTGAAATAAAACCTAAAGACTGTCTGCCTTCAAACTCAACACCGACCACAGATCCATCTCCAACGTTTCTGGGTTGAAATGCCCCTGCTTGAGATGCAAACTGAACAATTTCTATAGGATTATTGAACATTTTGTAGAAGGCACTTATAGAAAAAGTTTGTCCTCTTCCATGAAACAGCTCCCAACGTAAATCGAAATTATGAATGGAGGTACTCACCAAGTTTCCATCCCAATACTCTATTCCCAACACATCATTGGCGTCTCTGAACAATCCACCAATAAATGTTCTTCCTGTAATCGGATCTAATATTTCAGAGTAAGACAATTCTTTGAAAGACGGACGGGCAGTTGTTTTTCCATAAGACAACCTGATATTTTGTTGTTCAGTGATTGCAAACACGGCGTTCACAGAAGGGAAAAAACCTAATTCTTGCAAAACCACATCGTTGTTTAAGACATTGGTTCCCATTTGGTCTTGCCCTGTATATCTTTGGTTGTATAACTCTGTTCTCAAACCAACAATTAACCTCAGGCGTTCAACTGGTGATATTTCAGTCATTGCATACAAACCTGATGACAATACAGAGGACTCAAATTGATTTGGGTTGACGGGAATAAATGGAGTTTCAAAGGTTGTCCCTTTAGAAACGTCTCCATTGTAAGGCCATAAGTTTTCAGGGGCAAATAATTCATTGGGATCACCTGTTAACTCTACGTTTCTCACATTAATAGAAAAAGAACGAATATTAAAGTCACGTTTTTTATAATTCTGAATTGCTCCCGCTTTCAGTTGGGCTGAATTTCCAAACCATTTAAATTGCTTGGTTAAATCTACTTTTGCAGAAGTATTCAATTCATTTAATTCCCTCCAAATACGTTCTGGAAATCCTGATTCAGTACCAATAGAATAACTTCCGTCATTGCGTTCTTCATATCGTGTGAAACGAATGTCTGGATTATCAATAGAAGACAAAGATGTTGATGAAGCCCATGAGAGCTCCCAATCTTCATTGGTGAACTTGTGTTTTCCTGAGAGCATAACATTTGACAATGAGCGCTGCGCATATTCTAAGTTATGTTGAAAGCCCTCGAACACAGCTCCTTGATCTGTTTTTTTATAATCGAAAATCCCCGCCGTTGATGTCCCATTTTGTAAGTGTAATAAGTTTAAATTGAACTTTGATTTTGAAGTGCTTAGACTCAAGCCCAACATTCCACTTAACAACACGTTATTTTCTCCATAACTTCCTGTTTGTAGCTCTCTTAATTCCATTTCATTCACTTCTCTTTCACTTGACAAACCATATCTTGAAAACAAAGCATTTTCATAGAATTGTGTTTCATTTTTATAAGCTAAGTTGAAATTATATCCAATGGTGAAAGCTTGTTTTTTGAAGGCCTCTCCAACATTTGCATCTATTCCAATGTCCATCATTGACGTAGCTTCCATTGCTGCTAATTGCGGATCAAAAGCACCTAAAATTTCTTTGTACCTTCTTGCTTTTTCACCATCTGGATCTGCTATACTTTCCGCAAAAAAAGGAATATTGTTTTCTGCTGGAATTGTTCTTCCTCCTTTTCCCATTGCAAAAAGGTCTGCACCCTCATTCTCGTAGGTCAAATAATTACTTTTAAAATGAGATGTAGGATTGAAAGAGGTGCTTAAAGCAATGCTTCTTGTTTTTGCTGAGGGAGTATTATTCAAACTAATGTCAATTAACCCACCAGTAAAATCAGCGGGCAAATCTGCAGATGAAGATTTATAAACCACAATATTATCGATAATTTTTGTTGGAAAAATATCCATCTGAACAGTATTTCTGTCTGGATCAAGACCAGGAACGTCGAGTCCATTCAACAAAGTTTTACTGTATCGATCACCAATTCCGCGGATAAAGATATATTTTCCATCGCTTAAAGAAACCCCTGGGATTCTTCTCATTGCCGAACCTGCATCAGAATCTCCTGTTTTCTTAAACTTCGCCGAAGACATTCCATCAATCATATTGGATGACTTTTGTTTTAAAGAAAGAATAGCATTTTCTGTATTGGTTTTTCGGCTTGCTGCGATGACGACCTCTTCAAAATCACTTACTTGTGCTGAAATTCGCAAGGGCGCTATGGTGTTGGTTTGCTGAGCTATAACATTCACCTCTTTTACGATCAATGTATCATATCCCATAAATGTTACTTGCAGGTCATATTTTCCTTCGTTAATGGAAATTTTGAATTGACCATCAAAATCAGAATAAGCACCAACTTTATGATTTTTCACCATAATTCTAGCGCCAGGCATTAACTCTCCGGTTACTTCATCGATAATTGTACCTTCAATAAATCCTTGTTGAGCAAACACAGGAAAGGTAATCAATGCCAAAACGAATGTGATATATTTTAATTGTACTCGCATAAAATTCAATGTTAAAACAGTTCAAAAAAAACAATCCCAAAAGCAAATTGCCTTTGGGTTGTTTGATAATTTGAATTTTTTAGAAGTTTGATAATTCTCCACGTTGATCAGAAAGTGTCCAACCAATAAACGGTGTTAGACTTGCTCCAACTGTGTTGGCTCCTTGCACCACATTTGTCACATTAGCATCTGTTCCATTCTTGAACACATCTGTTAATGCTACTCCATTGGGAAGTGTTACCTCTATGTTCGAAAAGTTCAATATTCCATTTGCGAAGTTGTCAATAGAAGGTTGACCACTTAGAGAAAAGTCACCCCTTCCTGCAGTTGCTGGATCTGGGAATCCGAAAAAGTACAAATTTTCAAGGGTTGCTCTTGCTCCATCTCTGAAGTCTCCAAGTTCACAGTTCTCAGCACCTTTAATTGAGCCGTTTTTCAATGTATGTGCACCCAACAAAGCTCCTTCTGGCCCATCGATTTCAAGTGCATGGTCTGTACTTTCTCCTGCGATAACGACAAAATTATCTAAGGTTCCGCTCCAAGCTTGGTCTGTGTCTATTGCATCATCTCCAGCATTCCACACAATTACATTACGTACATTTACTGTACCTCCAAACCATTCAACACCATCGTCTTGATTGGATACCACTTCGATATTTTCGATCACCGTTCCATTTCCAACACCACCAAGTGTCAATCCGTTGATTTCGTTTCCTTCTCCGATATTTGCGCCTCCATGACGAATAGAGATATATTTCAGAACTCCAGAATTATCAGCTGCATCTGAACCTCCATACAATCCATTTTGATCTGATGGTGGAATTCCTTCGATTTGAACTGAAGGGTTATCTGCAGAAATTGGTGCATTTCCTAATACAATTACACCTCCCCAAAGTCCGTCTAATCCTGTATCCATGTTTGGACTGTTGATTTGTCCCGGTTGAATTTCATCAGCAATAGTTGTAAAGATTATTGGTGAACTTACTGTTCCTTCCGCCATTAACTTCGCACCTCGTGCAATAATCAATGCGGTTGCATTCGGTCCAGACCCGACTTCTCCTTTTATGATCGTTCCAGGCTCAATTGTTAAAGTTGCACCTGAAGTAACTACAACACGTGTATTTAAAACATATACCTTATCATTTGTCCATGTGGTGTTCGATGATATATTTTCTGAAACGATTATTGTGGATTCATCATTAGCGGCATCACTGTATGTACACGAACCGTCGTCTTTTTTTGCTTCTTCGCTATAGTTGATTGCTGATGCATCTGTACACCCTTCTTTTTTACACGACACTGATGTAAATGCAAGCGTGGCAACGATTAGTAACCCTCCAACTTTTAATGTTTTCTTTTTCATTTTTGCTTTTTTAATTATTTAAAGCAAAGGTGCGTCAGAATAACATTTTTTGTATTTCGGGTAAATTAAAGGTATGTTAAATCCATATTAACAAATTTAAGAAAACATGAATGAGGAGTTTTAATAAGTGTATAAATCATCGCTTTTCGCCCATAGCAATTCGTTTCTATCAGACTTAACTTGAACCCAAGTATCATTTTTGAAGAATTTTATGATTTTCAATCGACTTCCTGGATCAACATTATCTGAAGCTTCTACTCCATTAGGTGAGATAAAAAATGGGGTGCGATCATCTTTCACAATCGCAAAACGCTTTTGTGTATAATGTTTATTTGTGGCGTAAATACCATAAAATGAAATCAAGAATAGGACAAGAGCTGGTCCAAGTAAACGCAAACACCATTTATTCAAGGTAGATTTAGCATCGGGATTAGACGTTACTCTATACACCAAAATTGCTAAGAAAACAGAGGAGATAATGACAGCAAAAAGCCATAAATTTGCTCCAAATCCAAGTACGACCCTTTCAAACCAAGGGTAAGGATGTGTCCAATTGTATTTCGGGCTCAATTTCTGGGTGACAAATTCTGCATTAAACTGTGCGTCCCCGTTTAAGGGTTTATATTTCAATGCAGATTCAAAAGCCCACTTTGCTTTACTCCATTCTTCCAGTCCTCCAGAAGCTACTCCTAAATTGTAATAAGAAGAGAAAGACGGGCTTTTTAATACATCATTGTGGAAGATATTTTGCGCAGCATCATAGTTTTCCTCCAACATTTCATCTAAGCCTTTTACAAACAAAGAGTCTTTACTATTGCTCAAGAAGGCGATAGAGAACGTAAACAATATGGATAAAAAAACGACTTTCATTATTCAAATGAATTTATAATTTGTTCTGCTTCTCTTACCAAATGATTCACATCAGAATTTTCAATTTGACCTCCGTATTTAGTTGCATCTATTTCGTCAAAAATAGCAATAATAGAAGCATAAGTTTCTTCTGATAATTCTCTAGGAGTTTTTGTTTTCAAGAACATCCTTGTGATTTCTCCATTGCTGACTTTAAATTGCTTGGCTAGGAAACGAACCATTATTTGACTCAATTGGTCGATACGCGTCTCATTGTTTTGATCATCACTCAATAAACTCAATTCATACAAAGCATCAGTTTTATGCTGAATACGTTGTTGTTTTGCTAATGTATTTTCTGCGCTGTTATTTTTCACACGGACCAGCAACCCCAACACCAATCCAAACATGATCGGGGAACACAATAAGAATGCCCCTCCCCAACCTGTAAATAAGTCTATTGGTGCACTCCCCCCAGGAAGATATTCTGTTATATAAGGTTGCATAACTGGATCTCTCACTTCCTTCTTTTCCTCTTCTAATTCCTCTGGCTCTTCAAGGCCTGTCGATTTAACGTGAATGGTTTTCAATCTGCTTTGAACAGTAACATACTCCTCAGTTTTCGGATTAAAATAAGCGATTTTAATGGGGTTTAATTGAACTTCACCACTTCGATTAACTTGAATAAAGTAGGTGTAAGATTTACTCCCTTCAGCACCTTGACTTGAAAATCTTATAGAATCAACAACTTCTGGATCTCCATAAAAACTGAGTCCACGCGGCAGTTGAATTGTTGGTTGTTCAATATTATGAAGATTTCCACTTCCAGAAATTTTAAGTTTTAGCTCAATCACTTTCCCTTGATCTATGTATCGATTAGCAATATTTGCAGACACATTAAACTCACCTACTGCATCAATAAAATGCTTTGGTGTTCCAGCAGGCAATGGTTTAACGACAACATTTGCTTGGTTAGAAACGACTTTCAATCGTTCTGGAAATATTCTTCTTCTATCGTTATAAACAATAATGGTTTGGAAAGGCTTAATACTATAATCTCCGATTCTTTCTGGGAAAATTAAGGTTTTTCCAATCTTAAATGTTTGAAGGTTTTTCCCATTAATCACTTCATAAGCGCTGGACACTTGATTTGAAGCAACCAATGACTTTGTTTCTGCTGGGCCATCAAAAGTAAAAGAGGAATAATCCTCAACTTGTAAAATTTCAACCTGTGAATATACCTTTCCTTCAACAACTAGAGGTTCACCTTCGTAAATTTCTTTTTTTGATTTTTGGATAATCCCAAAGACCATCTTATTCAAGTTTTTTGAAGGATCATCACTCATCATATTTTGACGGTTCGTTACCCTAACCTTGTATTCTTCTGAAAGGTATTCTTTTGTTCTCGTGATGACTTTTACTGGTCCCATCAAGTAGGTCCCCACATCTTCAAAATAACCGGTAAAAGTTCTATAGTTGTAACGTATGGCTTTTTGTCGGCCGTTAACATATTCAATAGAAGAAGACATACCCGTTTGCATTGCACCAGATTGGATGAACTCATCAGGCAGACTCATGTCCAAATCTCCATCTACATTCGTTTTGATTGTAATGGTAACAGATTGACCTATTTCAACATCTTTTGGGTTGATGTCTAGTTCAACAAACTCATTTTGTCCGAACAATTGTACTGACAAAAGCAAAAACACGATATGTAAGGCAATATTTTTTACCATCGTTTCCCTGACTTTACCTGTTGTTGATTTTTACCCGATTCAATTCCACGTACTTTTCTTTTCGTCTCCATTTCCTTCTTAAGCAAATCCTCCAGCATTCGGTCAGTTTTTCTATCGGTTAATTTACCTTCAGTTTCTTGTGAAGCATCTCCCTCACTACCACCTGACTCAGAGTTTTGATTTTGAGGATCTTGGCTTTGGTTATTTTGATTCTGATCTTGATTCGACTGATCATCATTCTGACTGTTATTTTGATCGTCGTTTTCAGACTGATCTTGCGAATCTTTTTGACCTTGATTTTGATCTTTTTGGTCCTGTTCTTTTTGCTCTTGTTGCTTTACTCTTCTTTGGGCTTCTGCAAGATTATAACGTGCTTTATCATCAGCTGGATTTTTACGTAAAGCATTCTTATAGCTATCCACCGCTGCTTTATAATCTTTCTTTTGCATTTGACTGTTGCCTACATTGTGCCAGTGTTTTGCCTGACTTATCTCATCTTCTCCATTAGATGCTGCAGCACGAAAAGCTTTTTCAGCCATTTCATAATCCTGACTTCTATATGCAGCGTTACCAATATCTTGAGACAAATCTATTTCACTAGGCGCAAGTTTTTGTGCCTCAAGTAGACTTTGATAAGCCTGCTTATAATTCCCTTCCTGATAATATTTTTTACCTAAACGCAAAGAATCTTTCCATGACTGAGCTCCAACAAAGCCAGTTACGAATAAGACAATTGCCAATAAGATAATATTTTTCATTTTATTTAATTTCTCTTTTTGGGGCAGCTTCCCACACCAATAAAACAAGTAAAGTCAATAAAGCTAAGCCTAAAGGCCATTGGTATCTATTTTCACTTACCTTGAACTCCAAATCTACTGTGTTAGTCTCTGAACTTGTGTTAATTTGAGTTAAAAAATCTGAAACATTTGGAAAAGATTCGTTGGACAGGAGTACTTCACCACCTACTTCATTTGCGATATCTTCCAACATCGACAAATTCACTTTAGAAATCACAGACCTTCCCATATCGTCTTTTAGTGATAATGCTCTAGGCTCTTCACTTTCTGGAACAATACCTCCTTTTTCAGTTCCTATTCCAAGAATAAAAACATCAACATTTGCTTTTTTAATTTCGGCATACGCTTTTTTCATCCCTCCTTCGTGGTCCTCTCCATCCGTAATTAGAATCAAGACTTTTTTGGTCTCCTCCTTTGAGAAAAAACGACTTGATTCTTCCAAAGCTGCCGAAATATTCGTTCCTTGATTCGATATAATGGAAGTGTTTAACTCATCAATGTACATTTTGGCTGCATTCTTATCTGCCGTCAAGGGCAACTGAGGATATGCATTTCCCGCAAACACGAGTAATCCAATGCGTGAAGCTGTTGATTCATTAATCAGTTGATTCATTGCACGTTTTGCGACTGTCAACCTTGTTTCTCCACCAACGGCATCTCGGGTATTCATTGAATTCGATATATCCACGGCAAAAATCAATTCCACACCAGTGGTTGTACCTTTAATGGTTTTGGTTCCAAGAGCAGGTTGCATCAATGCAAATACAGCAAAAACAATTGTATTTCGTATTAAAAAGTAACGAATGAACACATTTCGGGTAGAAACATAACGCATAAATGTACGTAGTGTTTTAACGCTTCCTAGCTGTTCAACCAACTGATTTCTCTGACGCAATTGATAAATAAATATGGCCATCAATAAAGGTACAGTCAAAAACCACCAGGCATATGCTGGATGCAAAAAGGAAAGCTGTTCACCAACACCTTGGTCTGAAAAAACGCCAAATATGCTGAGTAATTGCCATACCAAAACCCAAAACACCAGCTCCAGTACTACTACAGCACTAATAAATATAGGCAAACGATATTTAAATTCTTTTTTAGGCATTTTTCTTTAACAAAATCTGTTCTGTGGCCATTCCAATAAATATAAAAATCAAACCAAACAACAAGAAGCTTTCTGGCATATATGGAGGTTCTCGATGAATTGTGTTGTTTACAATTTTCTTGGTTTCCATTTGATCAATGGTTTGATATATTTCCCTTAATGAGTTTTCATCTGTAGCCCTAAAATATTCTCCTCCTGTCAAGTCGGCCATTTTCTTCAACAGCTTTTCATCGATATTGACCTGTGTATTTTGCATTATTTGTCCAAAGGGGGTGTTGATGGGCATTTTCACAATCCCCTTTTTACCCACACCAATCGTATAAACTGTAATGTTTTTATTCTTAGCCAACTCGGCTGCTGCCATTGGAGAAATCTCTCCTTTATTGGACTCTCCATCAGTCAATAAAATAATAACTTTCGATGAAAGGCTATCGCTTTTCAGTCGTGCAACAGCAGTCCCTAACCCTGTTCCAATGGCAGTTCCAGGTTCTATCATTCCCGATTTAATTCCATCAATTGTTTGTTTGAGGTAATCGTAATTTCTAGTGACTGGACATGCGGTATAAGCCTCTCCTTCAAACACTACGAAGCCAATACGGTCAGATTTTCGGCCATCAATAAATTCTTTAGCCATGGTTTTTGCTGCCTCTAATCTATTGGGTAAAAAATCCGTAGCCATCATACTTCCAGAAATATCCATAGAAATAATGATGTCTATCCCTTCATCAAAATCATTTTCATTATCCTCAGCATACGGTAAGTAGGGCAAAGCTAAAGCGATAATTAAAAAGCTTGCCCCCACACCAATCAGTGCATAAACCGTTAGAATCAACCATTTTATAGGTGAAAAAGCAATAGCATTCAAATCTTTTGCTGGCCGAGGAAACTTAATGACTCCTTGACTTTTTTCTAAACGATAATACCTTAGAAAAAGCAGAATTGGGATCAACAAGAGTAGCCACAACCAATGTGGTGCATAGAATTGGTATTCCCAAAATCTAATATGTAGAAACAATGGACTAGTCATTTTCTAGATCTAAATCTGCTACTTCATTAACCACTCTTCTGGCGTCATTGGTAATGCTTTGTATTTCTTCTAAACTTGGTTTAGACTGTGCAAATTTCACCATATCTGATTGTGTTAACAATTGACGCGTCAGTAAAACCATTTTCTGATCCAAACCATAATCAGATAAAATCGACTCTATTTCACCTGTTGTTTTATCTAATATTCTTTCTTGATAATGTGCTGCGAAGAACCGCCTTAAAATGATGGATAAATCGAAATAATATTCTTTCAAATTACTTTCGTACCCTTTACTTTTTTCAAGTAAATCTATTTTTTGCAAAGTTGATTGACGCAGAGACAAAGGAGTAGGTTCTTTTCTTTTTCTTGTGGCCAGAAAAACAACAACTCCAATAATTCCTAGTCCCATCAATGAAAGCCACCACCAATTGTTTTTTAAAAATTGTAACAATGGTCCATCTTCCTTTGGTAGTTCTGTAAATGCTTCATTAATATCATAAATGGGCTTGCTCGGGTCTGCAACTGGGCTATTAATATAAATTAAGCCTGCTGGAAAAGTATGAATACTGTCTTCAATTTGGACATGTTGTGGAGGAATAACTACATACGCACTATCCCATCCTGTCAGTTCATAGCTTCCTTCCCAGAAAAACTGTCCTTCCTTTGTATAGCTTGTGTCTTTAAACTCCTTTAAAACCTCCAATTCATAAGGAGTGCTCACACCAACTTCAGTTGCGTTGGCGCTATTTTTCGCAGCAAAAAGAACTTCTTGATGAGCATACACCAATGTATCTATCTTCGTATCACTAACAATTGTATATTTCAAAACGAAGGGTTCACCAATCAAGACTTCTTCTTTATCAATTGCCATCGATAAGTCTTGTCCGGATGCTCCGAAGGCAATTGCAAAAACAATGCTATTTAGAATCCACCTCATTATCTACTTCTCGTTAAGAACAGTTTATTCAATTCTGCCAAATATTTACCTTCGGTTGACAACATAGCATAGTCAACTCCTGACCTTCTGAAATTATCGTTTAGATTTTGTTCAAACGTCATATACCTTTTATTATAATTTTCTCGCACCCTTTTAGAGCTCGTATTCACCCATCTCACAAGACCTTTTTCTGCATCAAACATCTTCACCAAACCAAAATTAGGTAATTTCTGTTCTGAAGGGTCAAATAAACGAAGTGCAACCATATCATGTTTACTGTTAGCTATTTTCAAGCCTTCAAAAAAATCATGCTCATCATAAAAATCACTGATTAAAAAACAGATACTTCTTTTTTTCACCACATTTCTAAAGAACCTTAGGCCTTCATTTAGATGGGTATCTTGACTTTTAGGTTTGAACAGGATTAGCTCTCTCAAAATCATCAAAGCATGAGAACGTCCTTTTTTGGGTGGAATATATTTCTCAACATTATCACTTACGAAAATAGCTCCAATTTTATCATTATTGGCCACTGCTGAAAAAGCTAAAACGGCGGCAACCTCAAGCATCAATTCCTTCTTTGACTTTTGTCGAGTTCCAAAATTATTGGATCCTGAAATATCCAAAACAAGAAACACAGAAAGCTCTCTTTCTTCTTCGAAAACTTTAATAAAAGGTTCGTTGAACCGTGCTGTTACGTTCCAATCGATGTTTCTTACATCATCACCATATTGGTAATTTTTCACCTCTGAGAAAGTCATACCACGTCCTTTAAAGGCAGAGTGGTACTCTCCAGAAAACACTTGCTTGGTCAGTCCTCTGGTTTTGAGTTCAATCTCTCTTACTTTGCTCAGCAGCTCTTTAGTTTCCATCTAAATTACTGTTTACGGTACTTCAACTCTGGCTAAAACTTTATCTACAATATCGCGTGCATTCACCCCTTCTGCTTCTGCTTCATAAGTTAATCCAAGCCTATGTTGAATTACATCTACAGCGATATTTCGAATATCATCTGGAATCACATACGCTCTACCTTGAAGGAATGCGTTGGCTTTACCTGCTAAGGCTAAATTTATACTAGCTCTTGGAGATGCGCCAAAAGAAATCAAAGGAGCTAAGTTTCCGAGGTCATATTTCTTTGGATCACGTGTAGCAAATACGATATCAATAATATATTTCTCAATTTTTTCGTCTAGGTAAACCTCGCGAACGAGTTTTCTTAAACGAATAACATCTTCAGGGCTAATAATTGCACTTGCTTTTTCTAGGCCCTGACTTCTCACATTATTTCTCAGGATTAACATCTCCTCTTCGGGATTCGGATAATCTAACGTCACCTTCAACATAAATCGGTCAACTTGCGCTTCTGGCAATGGATAAGTACCTTCTTGTTCAATTGGATTTTGAGTCGCTAACACCAAAAACGGCTTCGGCAAAGTAAAGGTTTCGTCTCCAATCGTTACTTGTCTTTCTTGCATCGCTTCCAACAAAGCGGATTGAACTTTAGCTGGGGCTCTATTGATTTCATCTGCCAAAATGAAATTGGCGAAGATTGGTCCTTTAGTAACCGAAAATTCTTGCGTTTTTTGATTGTAAATTTGAGTTCCTGTTACGTCGGCTGGAAGTAAATCTGGAGTAAACTGAATTCTACTGAAATCACCTCCAATCACATCTGACAAAGTTTTGATGGCTAAGGTTTTTGCTAAACCTGGAACACCCTCTAATAAAATATGTCCATTCGCCAAAAGCGCAATCAGTAAGCGTTCAAGCATTTTATCTTGACCAACAATTACTTTTGAAAGTTCTTTATTGACCAAATTAATGAGCGGTCTTTCATGTTGTATTTTTTCTGTAAGCTCCCGAATTGTATCTGCGGGTGTAAGCGAAGATGATGTGTTTTCTTCCATAATTTTACATTCTTTTTGCACTGTATACAAAGATGTTGATACTTAAGCCAAGGTCAACGAGTTGCGTGTTAAATATTGTTAAGCGCATAGCTTCATGGCTTTTAAGTTATTTGGAACAAATATAAATAACTTAAGAACATGATAAGTCTTGCCTAAATTTTCTACCTTTACGGTAGGATGAAAATAATGCGGCTAATTATATCATTTTTTTTAATTGTTGGTTATCTCACTGGACTAACCAATAACCTAATGCCGCGTTGTGAAAGTGAAACTGCTCACCAAGACCATATTGTTTCAATTCATATCAATCACTTTCATAATTCAACACATTCAAATTCTGAATTAGCACATATTGGACATGAAGATCACGACGATGAGACTTCATTCATCAATATATTGCAACATCTTTTTGATGATATAGATAATCCAAAGGAAAAGTGTGAATCTGGCTTTTTCGCTAGTATTCACAGCTATACTCCTGATGTAAAATCATATGCTTTATATGCTGTTTTAAAATACCCTACACTATTTCTACCGGCATTTGATGATTCTATTAAGAATTTCGAATACAAAACACCTAATTATTCTCCACCCGATCAAAGGAATAAGCAACAGCGTGGACCTCCATTTTTTCTTGTTTGATTTATTAACTGTCTCTTCGACAGTTAATCTTGGGCTTTTAACAAGCCCATAAGTAGAGGAAATACATTTATGTATTCCTTTAAACATTAATTAAATACAAGAAAAAATGATTTACAGAATTATATCATTTTCTATCAAAAACAAATTAATCGTTGGGTTATTGACTCTAGCCATGATCGGCTTTGGAATTTTCTCAATGCGTACCATCAATTTAGGTTCAGTTCCTGATATTACCAACAATCAAGTTCAGGTAATGACGGTTTCGCCAAATCTTTCTACTGAGGATATCGAGCAATTCGTGACCTATCCTGTGGAAGTTGAAATGGGAAATCTGCCTGGCGTTGAAGAAATTCGTTCAATTTCTCGATTCGGATTATCAGTGGTTACCATCGTTTTTGAAGAAGAAATAGGGACTTACCATGCCCGACAATTGGTACAGGAAAAATTAATTGATGTTCGCCAAAACATTCCTGAAAAATTTGGAGCGCCTAGCATGGGACCAATCACAACGGGTTTAGGAGAAATCTATCAATACAGTATTGAAGTTGATCCAAAATACGACTCCGTTTATACTTTAACAGAATTACGCTCAGTTCAAGATTGGATTGTTGCGCGACAATTAACACTTATAGAAGGTGTTGTTGGAGTGAATGCTTTTGGTGGAAACGTAAAACAATACGAAGTTAGCGTTGATCCAAACAAACTAAAGTCGATGAATGTTACCATTGGTGATGTTTATAAAGCGCTTGAAGAAAACAACACCAACACAGGTGGAGCTTATATTGAGCGCAATAAAATGGCCAACTTTATTCGTGGAGAAGGTTTGATTCGCTCTTTGGATGACATTCGAAAAATTCCTGTAAAAACAGAAAACGGAGTTCCTACGACTATTGCCGATATTGCCGAAAAAGTAAGTTATGGAAGTCAAGTTCGTTACGGTGCTTTCACTAAAGATGGAAAAGAAGCCGTTGGTGGAATGGTTTTAATGTTGAAAGACGCCAATCCAAATAAAGTAATCACTAATGTAAAAGAACGAATTGAAAAAATTCAATCTTCCATGCCAGAAGGGTTAAAAATTGTGCCTTATCTTGACAGAAGTGAATTAATTGCTAGAACGACAGATACAGTTTCAACAAACCTCATCGAAGGAGCGTTAATTGTCATTTTTGCATTGGTTATTTTACTCGGTAGTTTTAGAGGTGGATTAATAACTGCCACGACAATTCCTTTGGCTTTGTTGTTTGCTTTTATTCTGATGAAACAATTCGGTGTTTGGGCAAATTTAATGAGTTTGGGGGCTATTGACTTTGGAATTATAATCGATGGAGCTGTAATTATTATTGAAGGAACGGTTTTCGAAATTCAAAGGCGAATGCGAAAAGGCGTACTTCACTTCACCCGAAAAGAAATGGATGATGTTGCACTTCAAGCAAGTAACACCATGATGGAATCTGCGTTTTTTGGTCAAATCATTATCTTGATTGTCTTCATGCCGATTTTATTCTTGCAAGGAGTTGAAGGAAAAATGTTTCAACCGATGGCTTATACTTTCGGTTTTGCGATGATTGGAGCGATTATATTGTGTTTAACATATGTTCCAATGATGTCTGCATTATTTATGCGTCCAATGAGAAACAAAAACAATTGGTATGCTAAATTTGAATCCAAATTAGAGCGATTCAGCAATGGAATAATTGGTGGAATCAACAAAGTTTATCATCCAATTCTTGAAGCTGCAATGAAATTCAAATTGGCTGTTATAGGCGTAGCGGTTTTAATTCTAGGATTAACAATTTTCACTTTCTCAAGAATGGGTGGAGAATTTATTCCCCAATTAAAAGAAGGGGATTTAGCCATTCAAGCATTGATTAGACCTGGAAGTAGCTTAGAAGAAATGATTGCTACTTCTACAACTATTGAAACCACTTTATTGGAAAATTTCCCTGAAGTGAAATCAGCTGGTTCTCGAATTGGAGTTGCCGACATCCCAACAGATCCAATGCCTATGGATATTGCAGATATGTTTATCATACTTGAAAAAGACCACAGCAAATGGACATCGGCAGAAACGCAAGAAGAACTCATCGAAAAAATGAAAGATAAACTTTCCGAAGTTTTGGTTGGTGTAAACATCGTTATTAGTCAGCCTATTGAATTGCGTTTTAACGAATTATTGACTGGAGTCCGTGAAGATGTGGCCGTTAAAATTTATGGTGAAGATTTGGACGTATTGAATGAAAAAGCACAAGAACTTGCTGCGTTAATTCAATCCATTGATGGAGTTGGAGACATAAATGCAGAACGAACTTCCGGTTTACCACAAATAAACATCAAGTTTGACAGAGATAAAGTGGCACAATATGGTGTTTCCATCGAGCAACTGAATACTTATCTAAGTACTGCATTAGCAGGTGGAGTTGCAGGAACGATTTACGAGGGAGAACGTCGTTTTGACTTGGTTGTTCGATATGGAGAGAAATACCGTCAATCGATTGATGACATCAGGCAATTATACGTTGATATTCCAAATGGCTCACAAGTCATGTTGAAAGAATTTGCAACGATTGAATATGAACCCGGTCCAATGCAAATTTCAAGAGATGATACTTACCGCCAGACTTATATAGGTGTAAACACAAGAGGTCGAGATGTAAAATCTGTGGTAACTGACATTCAACAGAAAGTTAAAGATGAATTTGTTTTACCTCCTGGATACAACATCTCTTATGGCGGAGAATTTGAGAATCTTGAAAGTGCCACAAATCGCTTAATGGTTGTAGTACCAATAGCACTTGTACTGATTTTTATTCTGCTCTATTTCGCATTAAAATCATTTACGCAATCCATCATGATTTACATCGCTATTCCTTTAGCGGCAATAGGTGGAGTATTTGCTTTATGGATTCGTGATATGCCGTTTAGTATTTCAGCTGGAGTAGGATTTATCGTGCTTTTTGGAGTAGCTGTATTGAATGGTTTGGTATTAATAAATCGATTTAATTCTTTAAAAATGGAAGGAATAACAGATATTAAAGAACGAATTTTCACTGGAACGAGAGAACGAATTCGTCCAATTATGTTGACAGCAGTAACAGATATTTTCGGGTTCTTGCCTATGGCATTTTCCGCTTCTGCAGGTGCTGAAGTTCAACGTCCTCTCGCAACGGTTGTAATTGGAGGAATGATTAGCGCAACACTACTCACATTAATTGTTTTACCTATTTTGTATATGTATTTAGAAAAAAGAAAGGAAAGAACGAAGCGAAATCCATCATTAGCAATGGGAATTGGAGTGTTGTTTATTCTAATCACTCCAATGTTTAACGCACAAAATTCAATTGAAGAAAATTGGCAACCAATTACAATCGAAGAAGCACAAGAACAAGCGTTGAGTCGCTTACCAACATTAAAGGCCAAACAATTAGAAGTCGACCAACAAACGGCTTTAAAGAAAACAGCTTGGGATTTTGGCAATACGACAATATACACCGGAAAAGAAGAGATTGGAAATGGTTCAGATGGAGTTTATACCCGGATTGGCTTACAACAGCAAGGAATCAATTTATTTGGAATTGCACCGGGGATAAAGTTTCAGAATCAACAAATTCTTTTGGCCGAAAAAGCCTTAGAATTATCTCAAATTTCTATTCGTTATGAAGTTAAAAAAGCTTGGGCTGAAGTTTATACGAATCAAGAAATTTATAAAGTTTATCAAGCTTTAGACTCAATTTTCTCAAAAATAAAAGACACGGAAAAAATACGTTACGAAGTGGAAGATATTTCAAATTTATCCTATTTATCTACAGCCAATGAAGCCAATGGATTAAGGATTAAAAAGGAACAAAAATATCATGAATACCTGATTTCAATCAAGAAATTAAACCTTTGGTTGGTCAGTGACACGGTTTTCACAGTTCCAGAAATTGAATATTCAAACTTTGTTGAGATTATAGAAATGAATGAAGATTCTATCCTTTCTCACCCGCTTCTTTCTTATTATGAACAGCAAATTAATATTGCTGAAGCGCATATTAAAAAACAGAATTCACAGTACTTACCTACTTTTAATGGTCAGTTTGGTGAACAGATGATCGCAAATCAAACAGGATTCTACACCTATCAAATTGGTATAAATATTCCGTTAATATTTAATCGTCAACTGGGACTTTCTCAAGCAGCCAAAATTGACCGTAAAATTGCTGAACAAAATTATCAGCAACAAGCAATGGAGTTGAAAATGGAGATCAATTCCACTTATGAAGACTATCAGAAATGGCGAAATACGTGGATGTATTATCAAGAAGAAGCTTTGCCTTTAGCACAATTGCAACGAAAAAGTGCGATTACTGCTTTTGAGGAAGGCGAGATTGATTACACGCAATTTTTACAAACCGTAAGAACTGCTATTCGCATTGAGGTTGACGCTTGGGATGCTTTAGATAATTATCTGCTTCAGCGTTATTTATTAGAATACTATTTACAATGGAATTAATTTCCCTAAAAAACATTTAAAATGAAAACACAATTCACAATTATAATAAGCGCTATTTTGTTGTTGGCATTTTCTGCCTGTTCAAACAACGAAACAAGCCAAGGAAATCAAGCGGAAGAGGAAGATCATGACCACGCTCATGACGAAGTGCATCTTTCACCGCAAAAATTCAAGAGTTTAAAAATTGAACTCGATACCATGCAAAGACACACTTTCGAAGGTATTATTTATACGAATGGAAGTCTTGAGGTTCCACCACAACACGAAGCGACAATCACCGCTATCCTAGGTGGAAATGTTGTTGGAATCGAAGTGATTGAAGGGACAGTGATTAAAAAAGGGCAAACCATTGCTTATTTAAGTCACCCGAATTTCATCAATATCCAAACGGCGTATTTCAAGGCATTCAACAATGATAAATACTTGTCTAAACAGGTTGAGAGACAACAAAAGTTGTCAGATGCTGAAATTGGAGCTGGAAAAGAGTTACAAAAAATAGAATCGGAATACCTATCCAACAAAGGAGATTTGAACGGTTATGCGGCACAATTGAAACAGTTAAACTTGAGTTTAAATTATATCCAATCAGGAAAACTGTATGATAGAATTCCGGTGATTAGTCCAATTGCAGGTTCGGTTGAGGCCGTTGACATTCAATTGGGACAATTTGTAGATGCTCAAACATCAATGTTTAAAATCGTGAACACAGAACATGTACATGCCGACTTTATGGTTTTTGAAAAGGACATTGTTCATGTTAAGAAAGGTCAGCAAATTGAATTTACAGTAGCAACATCAGAACAAAGCTTAAGTGCAAAAATCATCTCGGTTGGGAAACGTTTCGAAGAAACTCCAAGAGCAGTTCACGTTCATGCGGAAATTGAAGAGAAAGACCTTCACTTGGTCGCAGGAATGTACATTAAAGGAAAGATTTTCACTGCAGACAATGAACGCGATGCCCTTCCTGAATCTGCTGTGATTACAGAAGAAGGTAAAACATACATTTTTATCACCACGCAATCAGAAGAAGAGCAAAAAGAAGAATTCGAATTTAAAATGGTTGAAGTAATCACAGGACAACAAGAAGGTGGTTATGTAGCCATTGATTTATTGACACCTCTCCCAGAAAATGCAAAAATCGTTCAGAATGGAGCTTATTATTTGATCGCAGAAATGATGAAAAGCGAGACAGAACATAGTCACTAACAACAACTTTTTATCCTCGTCGTAGATTTTAACAGAATAGACCTAACTCTTTGTTGATGATAAATATCGATCATTGACAAAGAGTTTTTCTTTTTTAGATGAAAATTCACTAAATTAGCTAAACTACCTATAAATTAATACCTTATGAAAGAACCCGAAAAAGAAAGAGCTTGCCAAGAGTGTGGAACACAATTGAATGGAAGACGTGATCAAAAGTTTTGTGGGGACTACTGTAGGAACACTTTCAACAACAGATTGAATGAGGACAGCAATAAATACATGCGTAGGATCAATAATATTTTACGGAAAAACAGACGTATTTTATCAAAACTAAATCCCGAGGGCAAAAAAACTGTAGATGGAATTACAATGGCTGAGGAAGGATTTAACTTCCACTATTACACCAATATCTACACCACCAAAAAAGGAAGTCAGTATATTTTTTGTTATGACCAAGGTTACCTTAAAATGGACGACAATCAGTACATGTTAGTTCATAAGCAAGATTATGTTAAATAATGATGAGTGTTGAATACGATAGGGGTGGTTGTTTTATTCCAAACACGCGCTGTATTTAACTGCGGAAGTAGGCGGGTTTTATCTAATGCTAGCTGATTGACAATTAAAAAATCCGTGGGAATCTGCGACGCATTGTATTGGAGCACGATTTTCTACAGGCCTTACAAAGCGATGACAACAATCGTCTATTACGGATTAAAACCAATTGTAATTAGTGGCTCACTTAAACTATAGAAAAATGCTTCATACATCAACTGTTTAAACTTAACTGATTTTGATGAATACATACTTGTCTTTGTTGGAGAAGATTTACATTGAATACCATTGTTTTCTGCATGTAGCATCCCCCTTTTCATGTGCAGTGGATCAGAAATCAACAAAACACTGTTTAAATTATGCGACGTAAGTAACTTTTTTGCTTCACTTAAGTTTTGAGTTGTATACTTTGATACTTTTTCAATTAGAATATCTTCCTTCTTGACGCCTTTACTAATGGCATATAACTTAGCTACTTCGCTTTCCGACTGTGTTTGACCGTTTCCAACTCCACCAGTATAAATCACCTTATCGATTACTCCTTTCTTATACAAATATATACTGTGATTTATCCTTTCTCTAAAAACGGGTGATGGAGTACCATTGTTAATTGCCGCACCTAAAACAATTGCAACATCCGATTGCTCTTCACTGTATTCAGATGAATAGTTATAAATGCGCAATGCATTCAGCATAAAGTATGCAAAAAAGAACAAGGTGAAATAGACGATAGATTTTTTTAAAAATTTCATCACTACTGAAATTAGTATTGCGGATAATTACTGTTACTTCGCAAACTTAAACTGCAATGTCACATATCCGTTAATCCCTTCAGAGGGTAGAATTCCAGGTCCAGGATAACCTGTTGCTCTTCTGGTAAAATAATTTGAATTGGTAAAGTTATTTACACCAAACTCAACTTGGAAATACTTTTTAAATGCATATTTCCCACTGAAGTCAAAGACAGAATATGCGGGAACCTCCCCCAACAGAGCATCACCTGAAGCTTCTACAGCGTTAGAGGCGTCAGAAAACTGCGCAGAATTAAAACTGTATTGAACTTTAAAAGTCCAGCTCTTGAAACTGGTACTGATTCCGGTTTTCACCATAAATTCACTGACATATTCCACTTTGTTCCCTACATAGTTTGGTTCTTTCGAACGGATGTAATTGGCGTTAATATAAGAAGCATTAACGAAAGTGTTCAAACTCCATTCGCGTTCTTCGGTCCCCAGTTTCATCCAATCTATTTCCGCAAATGCTTCCAATCCATAATTCTGTGCATCACCAATATTGGTTCTTTCTTTTTTAACGGTTTTTGGTTTTGGTGCTAAGCCAATTTTATCACCATAGAAAATATAAAAGGCTGATAAATCATAAATTAAGAGGTCTTTTAAAAGTCCTCTAAACCCTAATTCAGCAGTAAACCCATATTCATCTCTAATGTTAGGATCCACCACAACGTTTGGATTGGTTACGCGTATATCTGTGAAGTTTATGGCGCGATAATTCTGTGTGAAATTAGTATATAAACTTGCGCTTTTCCCGACTTTGTAGGATGCTCCAGCTCCAAACAAAGGAACTGTTCTCGACACAGCATTAGAATCTGTTACACGGTTTACCATCAGTGTATCGAAATTTAAGGGATGAACTACATATTGTTTATAGAATCCTTCCGAGCGGGTAGAAATATTTTCTAAACGGACACCTAAATTAAACCTCCATTTTTTACCTAAAAAGAACATGTTTTCGGCAAACAAAGCTTGATTTACTGAAGGATAAACAAAAGATGAACCTTCTACGTCATCGGGATGAATAAAAACAAAGTTGGCATCATCACCATCTGCGGCTGTTCCCTGTTTGGTTTGTGTTTCTCCTTGGTAAACCCTAGCTCCAACAAGTAATGCTCCTTTAATTTTTGCAGAGGAAGTTTCTGATTTAAACCAGCTGTACTTTTTCATGAAACGTGCTTCTATTCCACCGTTGATGAAGTCAGAATAAATCATTTCTCTGTTTCCTCCATTGTCGGTTTGGGTTATTTTCCCTAAGAAACCTAAAGTTCTTCGGTTTGAAATCATTCCAAAAGCACGTATATCAAAAGTTGTTGTCTTATTGATTTGATAATTTGAAGTCAAGGCCAACAAGTTCCAATCTACAGCGAACCAGTTTCTATCTCGAACACTTTGACGTGGATCTTCTTGGAAGGCCACATCGGTTAATCCCCCGGCTTGTTTGGTCAAATAATTCATGTGCGTAAACTCAATACCGACCGTCCAGTTTTCGTTTAAATAATACCCCAACTGTGCAAAAGCTTGGTGTTGATAAAAGTGACTATTTTCTCTGTAGCCGTCTCCTCTTTTATATTGGTGATAAGCTTGATAATACATTCTTTTGTGGGAACCTGAAATCCTGTTGAATGAACTAAAGTAGCCATATCCTCCTCCAGTAATTCTAGAAGTAAACTCAAAGGGACTGTGTTTAACTGGTGCTAAAATTTCAAAATTCAATAGACCTCCAAACTGAGTTCCGAACTGTAATGCGGCAGAACCACGGATAATCTCTATGCTTTTTAGCGCCTCAATTGGTGGCGTATAGTAGCTTTCTGGATAACCTAAAGCATCCGCACTGATATCGTATCCGTTTTGTCTGGTATTAAAATTGGCTGTCCTTTTTGGACTCAATCCCCTTCCTCCAATTCCCGTTTGAATACCTGAACCATCGTTTTCCCAAATATTTAGTCCGGGAACTTTTGCATACATTTCACGCGCATTCCCTGTGGATTTTGCTCCGCTTAAGTTTTCTAATTCAATAATAGAGTTGGTTCCGGTATTTAATCGAACTCCTTTGATGGGTGGCATAAATCCCACGTTAAAATCGGCCATTCGCTTTTTCACAATAATTACTTCACCAATCTCTTGGGTTTCGTAACACATCTTCAATCGGTTGTTATTATTGGTAGACATATCCTTTCCAGCAACAACCAATAAAGTATCATACTGACTAAAAGTAAATTGGATTGTATCTCCGTAATTTGCAGGTATAGTAAATTCACCTTTATTTGAAGCTCTTGCCAATGCTTTTGAGGCCAAGTTCTGAACCTTTATCCCTGGAACTCCTTCATTCTCTTGATCGACAATGATTCCACTATAATTTTCTTGTCCGAATGAAACGAACACCATTAAAAATGATATGATTGCTACTACTGTTCTCACTTTTCAAAAGGTTCTATCCAATCACGGTGTTTTAAATTATAAGGCAAGGCTGTCAAATCGTGTTTTTTATCAATAAACTTCTGTGATGGCCTTCCATTCAAACTCACAAATACTTCTGCATGAACTGCAGGATCGTGCAAAGTTATTGATTGTTCCTTGTTAGAGAAGGTTTTTCCATCAAATTCTTGCTTTAAATATTTTGCAAATTGCAGAATCATGTCTGGTTGGGTCATCATTTGATCTTCTTGTCTTACGGTAAGGTAATCAGTGTTGTCAATTTCAATCGTTCTCCCTGTTGCTTTATCGGTTACGTAAAAAGTGGCGTGACCTTCTTTATGCATCAGCATAACCCGCCATGAAAAGCGGAATCCTTCTTCATTCCAAAACAAGTTTCCAGGATACAAAACAAAGCGCAATGGGATGATTATTTGAAGCGCTATATACGTTAGAAGTGCAAACCTCACTAACTTCTGTGAACCAGTATGTTTTCGAACAAGGTTCGGAACTGTCGCTGTCCATCTGAATACTTTCTTGAGTCCATTCAACATGGTCTGGTGAAACTTCACACTAAAAAACAAGGTTGTTGAGAAAATCATCACCCAAGGGAACACACCAATAGGAAACAATAACCACGTCACCACATGAAAGAAGATAACTGCCAAGTAGGCAAAAGGACGGGTGCGTTTATTCAATAAAAAGAATACGATGAACAAGTCGTACAGACACCCCATCCAACTGAAGAAATAAGCTGTAATTTCTTCCTGAAGTAATCCACCTATGAAAGGTACATTATGGTGCGCCTGCAACCAAATCTTTAAGGGTTGAGCTTCAAAAAGCCAATCAGAATTAATTTTTGCAATTCCTGCGAAAATATACACCACGGCCAATTGAAACTTTAATATGCCAATATGCCAAGCTGCTGTTTCCGTCCTTCTGATTTTAGGAAAAAGCTTTGCGTCAATTGAGAAGTCGCGATGAGCCGGAATCCACATCATTAAGAAGCTCATTAAACTTAAAAAATAATAGTGGTTGAGGTAATTGGATTTATCCAGTAATTCAACATAGGTAAAACACACAAAAAACAACAGCGTACTCACCCGATAAAACAACCCCAAGACGATAAACAGTGCAGCAACAACCATGATGATGAATGGAATGTACATTAAGTTTCCTTCCAAAGGTTTAACCCATTCAAAACCTAAGAATCCAAAAAAGAACTTCGGCTCGATGTATTGCGTTTCCACCCATCCTTTCAAAATAAAACGCACACTACTAAAAAGCAGCATAGCTCCAAAAATTATGCGAAACATAACCAATGGAGCTATAGCTGTTTGCTTAAAAAAATCAGCCTTTGTGCTTCTATTTATTGCTTTAATCACCGTCGTTGTCCTGATAAGTAATCAATACTCCAAACGCTGAAGTCATGTCTGTTTTAATGTTGACCACTTGCTGTTGAAGATGAAGGTATAACTCATCTAACTGATTCATCATTGAAGGATTGTTAATGGCTTCCTCTAAAGTCACTGTAAAAGCTTCTGCGTCTGCAATAATCAAATCGAATTTATCATTGATCACATCATCCAACCCTACTTTTTCTAAATGGACTAAATAATTGCTAAATCCAACACCACTGGTGTTATTCGCAAAACTATTTCCGTTATAAACGGCCTTTAGCCTTTTAATGCTCTCGATAAGTAATTCAAATGAAATACCGCTGTAGCGCGCCTCCACATATTCAGGCTTCACCAATCCAAGGTTTGCTTTTCCTATTGGAATTCCAACTTTTGCAGTCTTTGCCAACTCATAATCTCTATTGAATTCATTAACGAACTCCGAAAAAGCTGAAGTTGAAGAAGTCCCGGTCGATTTATTGAAAACTGACTCATAATTGACCCATGCATTTACCACAGATTGTGTTTCACTGTATAGCTTCTCAATTACTTCCTCAGTATATGATAAATAAGCTGTTTCATTTTGAAAGCGATTCAGTGCATCGTAATTGTACAACAAATAATCTAAGGCATTGAATCCAATAGCATCCAAATTATTCACAGCAGCTAAATTATAACCTCCGTTGGATATGTTGGTTTGAATTTTTGCGGTATCAACAGGATAAGTTCCTGTTGCATTTTTAAATCCAATAGAGCGTACCGGACCAAAATCAAATATCTTAACCGTTTGCCAAGTCAAATAAGCTGCTTTCCAGTTTGACTTTACTATATCCAAGTTGGCATTTGTCGGATTGTTTTTAAAATCCATAAAGCTTGATTTTAAACCACTCACCTCATGATCAAAACTATTCAAAGCGGGTAAAATGATATTCCCAGACACATTCTCTAAGAGGGCGCTTTTATTAAAATCGGCTTGATCACCATCCTTGTTTTTATCCTTACAAGAGAATAAAAAACCAAGGCTTAAAACAAATACAAATCCAACTAATTTCTTCAACATGACTTTCTTTATTTTAACATTAAAACTTCGCCTCAATCGAAGCTACAATCGCATTGATATCTGCAACTGTAATATCCCACATATTTGCAGGGAACTGAGCCATTAATGAAGTATGTTCAGCAACTGACATTCTTCTCGTTTCCAAGGGCGCATAACGTAAATTCCAGGCAAAAGCATAAGCTTCAGATAGTGCATGAAATGCTTTGGCATTATCCACACCTAAATCAGCTACAGCAGCGTTTAAGTAATAAATTGCCTGACGTGCAGAAATGGTTTCCCACATTGTTCTAATTTCTTGAATTGCAGCATCACGCTTTGCCATATCATCATTTGAAATTGCAGCACGTCCTTTCAAGAAGTTATCCATCATCACTGCATTCGAATTTAATTCTGCATCACGTGCATTGCAATATTTCCCCCAAAAACTATTGGGTACATCTGTTGGGAAATTTGTAGGAACACCAAAGTATCCAAACGCTTCATCAAAATGATGTTCCATTGCTGTATAGAATTTGCCATTTGCTGCATCTACAGCTACAGAATTATCTACATTCATTTTAGCATCACTAAAATATCCATTCACTGCTTGGTGCATAAAAACAGCCCCCATCAATCCTTTTTCAATTAACTGAACGGGCTCATATCCATTGGCATCAAATAAATATTTTTTAGAACCTGATGTTAAAACACCTGCTTGACCACTAGCTGCAGTTTCAGCAAAATCATTACTGGCTATTGCTAGATCAGCCATCCAGTCTTTAAACATCTGAACATCGTCCGGAAAACATTTATTCTCTAATTGCTTGGTTGAAGAAAAAGAGAAATTTCCTCCTCCATTGTCACCGGTATTGGCAAACATATCTAACAAAGCTTGCTCATCAACCATACCTGTTGTTCCAGACTTCATTTCAACCACCATTTCTTCTAATTGACTTAGACGATCAATTTGTCCTCCGTAACTTACAGTTGAATTTCCGTTAGCATCTTTAAAGGTATAGGTTGTTGGAACAGTATACCCTTCTGCTGTTTCATATTTACAAGAACCGTCTTCTTTTTTGGCTTCTGAATTATAATTGATTGCAGTTTCGTCCATACATCCTTCTTTCTTACAAGAAAATAATGTCGCTGCAACTGCTGTAACTAGTAAAATATTCTTTAACATCCTTTTTTGTTTTTTTGATACTGCAAAATAACAGCTTCTTCGGAAAACTGACAATACCCTAAAATAGGTATTTAGAATCATTTTAAATAAAGAAAATTAATTGATATCTTTGACTGTGAACAATAGCAAGCAAAAAACGTTAAGATTAAAAAACATAGAACAATGTCAGAAAACACAAAAAAATACAATGAGTTAACACCAGAAGAGCAACGTGTCATCCTCCAGAAAGGGACAGAACGTCCTTTTACAGGAGCATTACTGAACGAATCAGCAAAAGGGATATACACCTGTAAACAGTGCGATGCTCCACTATACACTTCGGAAAGCAAATTTGACGCGATGTGCGGTTGGCCAGCCTTCGACGACGAAATTGAAGGTGCGGTTGAACGTGTACCTGATGCAGATGGGAGAAGAACAGAGATTATTTGTTCTAATTGTAAAGGTCATCTAGGTCATGTTTTTGTTGGTGAAAACTTTACTGCAAAAAACACAAGACACTGTGTGAATTCTGTTTCAATGAATTTCAAAGCATTATAAGTCTTTGTTGGAAAATGTAAAGACTTAAAACTTTGTTTTTTTTTATAATAGATAAAATCTCGTTTACTTAATTTTCTAAAGATGAGTATAACAAGACCACTATGGACTGAAAGCGCTATAGGTTTAGATAAAAAAAATTCTAAGTGTAAAAGAAATAGCCAGCCGTAATTAACGACTGGCTATTTTATTTTTAACTAGTTCTGCCTATTTAGACAAGACCTTAAATTCTGTTCTTCTGTTTTGTTGATGGGCAGCTTCTTTATCTGAGCGGCGTGACATCTTAGCTATTTCAGCATCTGTTTTTATAGGTTGCTCCATACCATACCCAGCAAAAACCAATCGGTCCTTTTTGATTCCTTTTTCAACTAAATAGTCAACAACTGCTTTCGCTCTGTTCTTAGAAAGTTCTTTGTTAAATGCAGCAGAACCTCTTGAGTCTGTATGACCACTAATCTCTATCTTTAATCCTGGATTTTCAATTAATAACTGTGTTAATCTGTTTAATTCAATTTCAGATTCAGGTCGTAAAGAATACTTACTTAAATCAAAGAAGATGTTTTTCAAGACGATAGATTTACCAACATTCACCTTCTTCAAGTCTATATTTAATTCGACTTCTTTATAACTAGCATCCTGTTTTACATCAAAGTTCTCTGAGTGGAACAAATAGTCTGTTGCTTTTACTGCGATACCATAGTTTTTACCCCCTGGTAAAGAAACCAAATAACGTCCAGACTTACTATCTGATGTAAATTCAGCGATTACCTTATTGGTCTCATTGTCAACCAGCTCAATATCAGCGGCAATTGGCGATTTAGATTCATCATCTCTTACCACTCCTCTCAAAATCATCAACTTACTTCCAGAAACCTCAACCTTTGGCTCTATTTGAACAGCGCGAATGGCAATTGTTGCGTTGGCCAAAAGCATATCTTCTCCGCTCAATATCGGATCTTTCTTTTCCCCCAATAAAGTTACTTTATAGAGGTCGTTTCCTCCAAAACCATCTTCACGGAAGGAGGTCATATAAGCATCTCGTCCATTTGCAGCAACAACAAAAAACACATCATGGTCTGGTGTATTGATTGGATAGCCTAAATTTTCTGGGTCAGACCAAGTCCCGTCCTCGTTTTTTACTGCTTTAAAAACATCATAGCCCCCCATTGAGTTATGCCCTTTTGATGAAAAATATATAGTCTTCCCGTCCGGATGAACATAAATTCCATCCTCATCATATTTTGAATTAATATTTTCTGGTAAACGCTCGACATTACCCCACTCTTCTTTTTCTTCATTCCAAGTTGCAACATAAATATCTCTGTCCTTAGGGTCTCCTTTTTTAACCAAAGGACGCTCACTAATAAAATACAACTGTCTTCCATCTGGAGTATACCAAGCAGAAGCTTCGTGGTACTCACTGCAAATGGCATCATTTAATTTTTTTGGTTTACTCCAAGTATCACCATCTCGGAGACTTTCATAGAGATTACCATCTCCCTTATCATCGATATAAACAATCATTTTACTTCCATCAGGACTCAATGAAACTACAGCATCATGACCTTTAGTATTGATCGGCGCACCTACATTTCTTGCTGGAGTCCAATCTTTGCTTGTATAACGGTTCGAAGTATAGACATCTTCAAAATATTCATCTGAAAATTCATCTCTTTCATCACCAGTTGAACCCGGTCTACGGCTCGTAAAGAAAATCTCAGAAGCATTGGCCGTCATCACCATTCCATATTCTGGATAAGCAGAGTTAATTTGCTTTCCCATATTGTCTATCCAAACGCGAACAGGATTTTTCACCAACTGCTTACCCGACTGACACTCTAGGATTCTTTTATTTACATCCATATATGCTTCAAGGTCTTTTTTCGAATCAATACGTCCTTTATGGGTTTCGTAATGATTAATTGCCTTATCCCAATCCATTTTCAGGTGAAAACCTCTACCTAAAAAATAGTGGATGTCTGGGTGTAAGTTGGCATTTAATTGGAATGCATTTTGAAAATATTCCAAAGCCTTAAATTTTTGAGGTGTATTCAAATAACACAGTCCAATCTGATAATTCACATGAGCGCTTTTCGGATTGAATTCTTGGGCCTTCAAATAATAATTCAAGGCTTGTCCATATCTCGGAAAAGGCATTGGCATCATCAATTCGTCTGCCATTTTAAGATGGTCTTCCGCTTCCTTAAACTCTTTCTTATTGTCTTTAAAATTCTTTTTATCGAAAGTCACTTCTTGTGCAAACAAAGAAATACTGAAAAGGCTTAAAACTGAAATTAGAACTATTTTCTTCATTATTTTTCGATTAAATTTCCACAACTATTCGTTGTATAATATTCTTCTGCAATACGAATTCCGAGATCTGCGGCTTGACTCCAATCCTTACATGCTTGAACTTCGTTTCTTAACATTTCATTCGCAATGGCACGGTTGTAATACGCCGCCCCTAAATTTTCGTCTCTTTCAATTGCCTTGGTACTATACGTGACTACATTTTCATATTCCTCCATTTCCATATATACACCTGCAATGTTATTATAAGCAATGGCATAATCAGGACTTAAAAGGTTTACGCGTTTAAAATCTGAAAGCGCTGCTGGATATTCGCCTTTTTCGAATTTTGCGAATCCTCTATTGTTCCAAGCCAGATAGTTGTTTTGATCAATAAGAATAGCTTTATCATATGCTTTTATCGCGCGATCATATTCTTTTTGCTCTCGATATAAACTCCCAAGATTGTTATAAGCAAGGCCTGATTTTTTATTCAATTCAGCAGCTTTGGTGTAGTCTGCAATCGCCTTGTCTATTTTTCCAGTTAACTTATACGCACTCCCTCTATCGTTATAAGCATCTGCATCTTTAGGGTCAATAAGCACCACTTTAGAAAAATCTTCTACAGCAGTTTCGTATTGACCTAATTTAAAATATAGGATTCCACGTTGATAATAATAGCGCTTATCACTTTTCATACGATCTATCGCACTTGAATAATATTTTATTGCCAAATCTGTACTGTCCTTCAACTCTGCTAGTGTTCCTAACTCATAAAAAGGTAGATGTGCAGTTTCATCCATTGTTGTAAGGTGCAAAAATTGCTGTTCTGCCATTTCCACTTTCTTGTCTGAAAGGTAAGTATAAGCTAAGTTAGAGTGAGCTATGATAAAGTCGGGAGAAATCTCGATGGCTTTTTTAAATTGCTTTATCGCTTCAGCATAATTTTTATTTTCGAAGGCTGTTGTTCCTTCGTTGTATGCTTTTTGCGCCTCTGGATCAACCCCTGTTGAGTCAATTTCTACATTATTGGCTACAACAATTTTCACGCTATCTTCTTGACCATAAGTAGATAAAATGAAAAAAAAGCAAAACAGCAGCAGGAATGACTGTAAGTTTCTCATAATAGTATTGTTTTTAAAAGACTAAATATAATCTTTTCAAGCAAATAATCACTATTTCCATTCAGAGAACTCAAACACTATTCTAATTATATGTAAAATAAAAACATGGGTTTTTCAGACATTATTGTCGTTTGAATAGTATTTTTGTTACAGAATAAAGGTGACATAAAAAGTGCTCTTTATTCCAACTAAAAATAGCTGAGATGAAATATGGAAAGTGGTTTGTTCGGGTCAATTGGATAACTCTGGTTTTTATTTTTTTAGTGGTCATTGCAGGAAGCTTTGTTAGAATTACAGGAAGTGGAATGGGATGTCCAGATTGGCCAAAGTGTTTTGGGCAGTGGGTTCCTCCAACAGACAGTGCTACTTTGCCTGACAATTACAAAGACATTTATAGCGAGAAACGAGCGAAAAAAGTAGAAAAATTCAGCAATATGCTTTCTGCCATTGGATTAGAAGAAAGCGCTAATAAAATTCGCAACGACAAGTCTATTTTAATCGAGCAAGATTTTAACGCTAGAAAAACTTGGACCGAATATGTCAATCGACTGTTTGGTTTTATGGCGGGGAATGGCGTTTTATTGGTTTTTCTTTGGATAGTCGCAAAATATCGTCAAAAGAAATTGGTCGTCGTTTCTACTGTAAATTTACTTTTATTGGTCTTCCAGGCTTGGTTTGGGTCTATTGTTGTTGCAACGAACCTTGTACCCTGGACAATAACTGTTCATATGTTTTTGGCCCTGGTCATCATCGGATTACAACTATATATAATTAGAATAGTTTCAACGACGCAACAAAAAAACATAAAAGTCAGCAAGCCATTTTACGCTTTAGTTTTCTTTATTTTCGTTGTTGTTTTTGCACAAATGTTTTTAGGAACACAGGTTCGAGAAGAAATTGATCACCTTACCAAAATGGGGATTGGCCGAGAAGGCTGGGCTGAAAACTTGGGAACCATTTTCTTTATCCACAGAAGTTCTTCATGGATTATCCTTGGTTTGATTACCGTTATGTTTTGGATTTCAAGAAAACGTAAAGATTTACGTATTATTCATTGGGCTTTTGTAATGTTAGCCATAGAATTATTGAGTGGGGTTATTCTCAATCATTTTAATGTTCCAGGTCTGGTTCAAACAGCTCATTTACTCTTTGCATGTATCCTGTTCGGAATACTTATGATGGCAACTTTCAGATTAAAGACGAAAGAGATTGCATAGAAAATATTAATTTACACTCCAAGACTAAGTTATAATTATGGAAAAAATTCAGAATTACATCAACGGTAAATTTGTTGCGCCTAAAGCAGGGAATTATTTTGACAATATAGAACCTTCCAAAGGAGTTGCTTATTCTTTGATCCCAGATTCTCAAACAGAAGATGTCGAAGCGGCAATTGCAGCAGCACAAGCAGCATTCCCAAGTTGGTCTGGATTAAGCATTGAAGAACGTGGAGACTGGATGATGAAACTTTCTGAAGGAATCGCAGCAAGAATGACTGAGTTTGTTGAAGCTGAAAGTCGTGACAATGGGAAACCCATAAAACTTGCTGAGCATGTAGATATTCCACGTGCTATTTCAAACTTTAAGTTTTTCGCCACTGGAGTTCAACACTACGCTTCTGAATCGCACGAAATGGTTGGAGTGGGAATCAATTATACTTTGCGCAAGCCATTGGGTGTTGTAGGTTGTATTTCCCCATGGAATTTACCTTTGTATTTGTTCTCGTGGAAAATTGCGCCCGCTATGGCAACAGGAAATTGTGTCGTTGCAAAACCTTCTGAAGTTACTCCGTACACTGCTTATTTATTGTGTAAGGTCATGGAGGACATTAACTTTCCAAAAGGAGTTTTGAACATCGTTCACGGATACGGTCACACAGCGGGAGATGCAATTGTTCGTCATGAATTAACCAAAGCCATCTCATTTACTGGTGGCACCACAACAGGTCAAACCATTGCGAAGATTGCAGCACCGATGTTTAAAAAACTTTCTCTAGAATTGGGTGGAAAGAATCCAAACATCATTTTTGACGATTGTGATTTTGATGAAATGTTGAGCACAACGATACGTTCGAGCTTTGCCAATCAAGGTCAAATTTGTTTATGTGGTTCAAGAATTTTTGTTCAAAAGGGTATTTACGACCGATTTAAAACAGAGTTTGTAGCAAAAATTAAAAACGCGAAAGTTTCCTATCCGACAGATCCTAAGGCTCAATTGGGCGCAGTGGTTTCTAAGTCACACATGGAAAAGGTGTTGAGTTATATTGAACTGGCCAAAGATGAAGGTGGTACTATTCTAGCTGGTGGACACCAAGTAAAACTAGAAGCTCCTTATGATCAAGGATTCTATATCGCTCCAACAATTATCGAAGGATTGAAATTTGATTGCAGAACGAATCAGGAAGAAATTTTCGGGCCTGTAGTGACCATTACTCCATTTGAAACAGAAGAAGAGGTTTTAATGATGGCCAATTCTACGCAATATGGATTATCAGCAACAATATGGACCAATGATTTAAAACGAGCTCACCGTATGGCCAACGACATTGAAGCAGGAATTGTTTGGATTAATGCTTGGTTGGTTAGAGATTTACGTACGCCGTTTGGAGGGACAAAATCTTCTGGAGTTGGAAGAGAAGGTGGCTGGGAAGCTATGAAGTTTTTTACTGAGCCGAAGAATGTTTTTGTGAAGTATTAGCAGTTGTAGGCTTTTGGCGCTTTTTACAATAGGAATTTAGTTTTAACCGCAGAGGAAGCAGAGGTTTCGCAGAGTTTTCAGAGAAAAAAATTCTTACAATGAGTTACTGAATCACAAACCATTTCAAAATATAATAGAAAATAGTGAAATGGAATGCTGAATTAACCATTAACAACAGGATAAAAGGGAAGGTAACTTGATCAGAATTTAATGACTTATATTCTCGATCAGGCCATTGTCTGGCTATTTTACGGATTTGTGTACCTAGAATAACGGTGAAAATTATATAGAAAATAAAATATGCCAAAGCATAAGCGATGATTGAACTATCCTCCAAACTATTGACATAAATAAAGACTGGTGAAAAAGGCAGAATAAAAATCAATCCATATTTGATTCGTCCCTGATCTAAAGAATTCCAAGAAAATTTTCTTAACATATATTCTAACGCCATTATTGGTGCTTTGAAGAATTCAAACTTTTTTGGGTGTGTATTTTCGATGGGATTCTATTTATAACTTATTAAAACAAAGTTAGAAATATTACAAATACCAATCTTCAAGAAACATAATAAATATGATATTATTGAGTTGGGTAATGCCAATAAGGCTTAGGTTTGCAGAATATCATTCTTAAAAAAGCACTCACTTTTAACACTTAAAGAAATAAAAGAAAACTTAGAATTGGGAACAAAACAAAAGAGACGCCAACAAACTTCATGAGTTTTACAACCAACTTGTACCGTTGTATTAATTCCTTGTGATTAGTTGCTTTGATTTCATGTGCACAATTAAAAAGAATCAAGTTGTTTAGCCTTCTGCCCTTATACGGACCAAATTGTATCGTATTTGCTTTATACAACAAAAGATCTACTCTTTTCAACAAATAGGCAAACATTTGAAATTCAACTATAAAAAACAGAAAAAAGAAAACGAAACTTGCAAACATGAAGTATATCGGCAAGTAGTTCACCCAATCTTTAGGCAAAAGAAATGCTCCCATGAAAAAAGTCAGGATGAGGACAACAAAATAATAATCTAAAAATTTCGATTTTCTTTCAATAGTTGTTTTCATGGACGACTAAAAATACAGTTTTATTCGCATAAAGTGAATTATTTATAATTCTCATAGTTTTTCCTCCTAAGCCTTTTCTGCCGAAAACTTAAATCACAATTTGGCTCTATTAAAATTGATACGAATGTTATTCTTTCTGATGAAACCTCAATATGATCGACTAAAATGGTTTTTCCATCAAAAGAATGATATTCCAATGAATAAACGCCCTGAGGTAGTGTTGGGGCTTGGTATATATCACTCAGGTCATATATAAATCTAATATCTTCCGGTAAGTTCGCACCAGATATCTTTACAGAAACAGAATCTAATTGAACGTTGCTTGATAAAATACAATTACTATTACTGAAAACTTCAACCTTGATTGATCCATGTTGACCATATGCTGTTAAACAACTGAGGATAAAAAAGCATAGCAATGATTTCATTTATTTATTCTTAGAAAATGTCAATCCTTCTCTCTCTTTCTTACTCCCTCTCCCTTCTTACTACCCTACAGAATACTTCACCTTGTTCTCAGCACTCAAAGATGATTTCAATTCTGGCAACATTTCCAACACCGTTTTAATGATTCCTTTAACATCGAAACCTACATCAGCATAAAGCTCTTGCTGTGTACCGTGGTGAATGTATTCATCAGGAATTCCAAGTCTCTTCACTTTAGAAGTATATCCTTGATCAACCATAAATTCTAGAATAGCACTTCCCATTCCTCCCATTACACAACCGTCTTCAACAGTGATGACTTTATCGAATTTTGAGAACACTTCGTGCAATAGGTTTTCATCCAATGGTTTTACAAAACGCATATCGTAATGTGCTACCGAAGCTCCCATTCCTTCCAATTCTTTGATTGCTTCTTGAGCGAAGTTTCCAGGATGCCCGATAGATAAAATAGCGATATCTTCTCCATTGGTAACTTTTCGTCCAGTTCCAACTTTCATCGGTTTCATTACTGTTTTCCATTCTGTCATAACCCCTTTACCTCTAGGATATCGAATGCTGAATGGTCCCATGTTTTCTTGCTGAGCCGTAAACATCATGTTTCTTAGCTCTGCTTCGTTCATAGGTGCAGCAACAATCATATTAGGAATGCTGCGCATATAAGCGATGTCGTAAGCCCCATGGTGAGTTGCACCATCAGCTCCTGCAAATCCGGCACGATCTAAACAGAATACCACGTTCAAGTTTTGCAAAGCTACGTCGTGAATCACCTGATCATAGGCGCGCTGCATAAAAGAAGAGTATATATTACAGAAAGGAACTAAACCTTGTGTTGCCAATCCTGCAGAAAAAGTTACCGCATGTTGTTCTGCAATCCCCACGTCAAAAGAACGATTGGGCATTGCTTTCATCATAATATTGAGTGAAGAACCAGAAGGCATTGCTGGGGTAATTCCCATGATTTTATCGTTCTTCTCTGCTAATTCTACAATGGTATGTCCAAAAACTTCTTGGTATTTTGGAGGTTGAGGCGAACTGGGAACAATTTTTACAATTTCACCTGTTTCCTTATTGAAAACTCCAGGCGCATGCCATTGCGTTGGGTTTCCTTCCTCCGAATATTTAAATCCTTTCCCTTTTTTTGTTATACAATGTAAAATCTTTGGACCTGGAATATCTTTTAAATCTTCAAATATTTTCGCCAATCCAATTACATCATGACCATCTACAGGTCCGAAATAGCGGAAATTCAAGGCTTCAAACATATTGCTTTGTTTAAGCAAGCTCCCTTTAAGGGCGGTTGAAACTTTACTAACTACTGAACGTGCGTCCGGACCAAATTTTGAAATTTTTTCCAACATTGTCCACACCTCATCTTTCACCTTGTTGTAAGTATGCGAAGTCGTGATGTCTGTTAAATAGTCGCGTAAAGCACCAACATTTGGATCAATCGACATACAATTGTCGTTTAATACCACCAATAAGTTGGCATCTTTTTCAAACCCCGCATGATTCAGTCCTTCGAATGCTAATCCAGCCGTCATGGCTCCATCACCAATTACAGCAATATGCTGACGGTTTGGAAGGCCTTTGTAACGATTGGCAACAGCCATTCCTAAGGCGCCTGAAATAGAAGTTGATGAATGTCCTACACCAAAAGTATCATATTCACTTTCGCTACGTTTTGGAAATCCACTAATTCCTCCTTTTGTACGATTCGTAGGAAAAGCATCTCTTCTTCCTGTCAGAATTTTATGTCCATATGCTTGATGTCCAACATCCCAGACCAATTGGTCGTGCGGTGTATCAAAAGCATAATGTAAAGCAACTGTTAATTCAACAACACCTAGACTTGCTCCAAAGTGTGAATTACCAATTTCTGATAATACATCAATCATATATTGACGTACTTCCTCAGAAACTTGAGGTAGTTGCTCTTCTGTTAACTTTCTTAAGTCAGCAGGATTATTGATGTCTTTTAAGAGTAGACCTGGTTTATATTTCGCCATTTATTAAATCGTATGAACGCAAAAATACGTTTACTTATTATAGTTACAAAACAGTTTAAACTTAAAAATTGTTTAAACCTTATTTTACTTTTATTAAACAATTGAGTCCTTGAAGATGAATGATTTGTAAAAACAGATTAAACCATTTATAAAGTTTATGGCCATTCGTCCAAATAATTGGCTGGTCCACGATATAAAATTCCACCCACGCTCTCTGTTTCTTTATTGAATTGAGTTAGCTCAATAGCGCCCTCAAAAGTCTGTGAAAAAAACACTTCTTTTCCTGTTTGTAACTTCAACCTTATTTTAGTTTTAAAACTCCCTTGATATTTTTTGATGGGAATCATGACTTGCTGACCTGGTTTTAAATTTAAGGTTCTATAACTGTTCCCACAACCGCTTTTTACCCAATATTCTATTGGAACCCATTCCTCTTTTTCATTCATTGCTTCTTGGATCATCAGTAAACTTCCGTCTTGTAGTTTAGAACTAAACGTTGAGTCGCTTGTATTGATTAAATAGGCAACAAAATGGTTTTCTGGATTATCTTCAATCCACCCGAAACCGAGTGACTCTAAATTCTTGGCTTTTTCTTCGGTATTGAATTGAAAATAGACTGCATTAGGCTTTAAATTGACAACATTGTCATCTATTTCTTGTTCAGTCCCGATTTCATACCACGCCATAGCGTTTCCGCTCGGTTGATCTTGAGACAATAAGATATTCGAAAAAATAAAAAAATAAAGCAATAAATAGAATGTAGTTTTCATAAGCGATTCTTTTATAACATAACAACCTCTTTCTGCTCAATTTATTGCACACTCCTTGCAAAAACAATAGTGATGTTCAAGACTAATTAATTTCTTCAAAAAAACAGGGAATAAGTGTTTAGTCTACATTCCTCATTTCAAATTCTTGATCTGCTGCCTGAATTGGTGATTTTGAATCATAAGTCCGTTCAACAAATTTCATGTTTCCATTCTGACCGATTATTAGCAAAGTTGAACAACGTGTTCCGTAGTTCTTGGTATCGATAAAAATAGATGACAAGGCTTTTTCTAGTTCATCAGACAAGCCTGTATTTGGGAGTTCGTCTTCCTGAGCTTGGGTTTGGTCATTGAGTAAGTCGAACAAGGACGCTTTAGAAAGGTCTTCATTCTGTAATTTCTTTTTTAGCATTTCTTTTGCCTTTTCAAGTTTCGGCCAAGGTGTATTCAGCAAGGCATTGCTTACTCCATGAATTCCAGGTTCGATCTTGGTAATCACATCCGAAATGTTTGAATAGTGATAAATTCCTGTTGAATCTCCGACCAAAAGATTAAAGCCATTGTATCTTTCAGCGCCATCTTGAAGTTTTAAAAGATATTCCTTTCCTGTTTTTTTGGTCTTTAAAAAATCGGGAATCAAATTTCCTCTTGTTGGGGCAGTTTCTTTAATGCTTTTCATATCTCTATGGTTGGTGACTGCCGCCCATTTCCCATTTTCACTGACTCCAAACCATGTTCCACCGGCCTTCAAATCTTTTCCTGCGAGAATTCGATGTTTTTCTGTTCCTTTCCAAAAGTGAGCTTTTTCTGTTGGTCGATCGTAAAACTCCTCCCGATTTGCGACAAGAATTAAAGGATATTCTGGAGAAACTTTGTAAGCAAAAGCAATTAAACACATAGAAGTTAAGATAAAGAAAATTCTTAGAATAACAATTCTGTCATTGTCCACACAACAACCAAAGACTCATTCACAAGCATGTCAACCCACCTTGAAAAAACTTACACATCCTGGTTATTCAACCTTAAAACCTAAAGGTCAATCCTGCCATAAACTGAAAAGCATTTACTGGGTAGCCAAACCACCTTTGGTAGCTTTGGGCAGCGACATTATTGAAGTTGGCAAATATAGACAAACGTTTAGTGTATCTGAACTCAACGCCCAAGTTAGCATCGGCTAAAACGCCTAATTTTTTAAAGTGAATTCCGTCTTCCATCTCCACTCCTTCAATTGTGGGGTCAAATACGCGTGCTCTTCTTCCTGTTTCAAGAGAAAAATCAACTTTAGCAATTAACTTATCCGCGATGTTGTAGCTTCCTCTTGTGATTAATTCCAATTGAGGTTTGTTCCATGCATAAGGGTTGTTCTTTGCTTCGTAGCTATTGAATTTACCGATTACATCTACTTTCAATTTCTCATTGTGTTGGTAAGAGATACTTGCCGAAATAGTAGTCATTGAAACAGTGTCGTACTCCACACGGAACTGATTTCCTGAAGAATATATGGTGTCGTTCACAAACAAGGCGTGATTTCTCAAGTTAGCAAATGCAACGTTGGCATTAAAACTAATACGAGAAGACAAGGTTCCTTTGATTCCGAAATAGAACTCATATCTGCTCTCATTTTTTAATTGATTATTGGATCCTATGAATTCATTTTCATTGGCCAAAAGCTCAAAACGCTGTTGTTTCAACCCTCCTTCGATACCTGCGTAGGGAATAAACATATCATTAAAAAGTGAATATCGGGCCTCAGCAATAGGATAAAGGCTCGCTCTTGTTTTATCGTGAAAGTCTAATGCGAATTCTCCTCCAACTTTAAACTGAAGTTTTTCATTGAGACCGTAAAAGCTTGTCACTGGTCGCAATTGAATTACGGTGTTTTTCGATACAATTCCAGTGTCTAAAGCTGTGAGTGAACTGTCGGCAATTCCATAACGGTAATCATTGTAGCTAATGTCAAAATCAGCACGCAAGTTAGAGAGCAAAACATTCGAACTCATATTGTACTGCCAAGTGGTTTTAACCCCAACAAAATTTTCACGTCCTCTCCATAACTTTAAGCTATCTTCTTCTGGTTTTCTATCCATAAAGTTATCATACGCTAGTCCAACCCTGTAATTTAACATTGCAGAATCTTTTTTATGCGAATCAAAAAAGGCATTGAACCCAATGGATTGATAACGTTGTCTAATACTGTCTCTGTCAGCATCTGGATTATTGAAACCATAATAATGCAAACCTTGGTTTTGGTAATCAAAAGCACCTCCGTAGGAAAAACGACGTTCTTCAATCTTCCCGAACATTTTTGCAGAAGTATTGTCATATTGAGAAGGCGCGTAGTCAGAAATTTGCCCCCATTCTGAGTGATGCTTTGCATGAATTCCCCAATTGTATTTTCTTGAGCGAACAGAATTATAATACACTTCTCCAAGTCCCATCAATCTGCTTCCTCCACCAATTTTAGCATATCCATTATACAATTGTGCCAACTGTGGACGGTGGCGAATATTTGCGGGTTCAATTCCATCAACTTCGAATGAAGTTTCTTCTTGCAACACCAACAATGGATAATCCACCACTGGAGAAGTAATAGAAGTATCAATCATTTTTGGTCGCGAATAAATCCTTGTTGCCAGACTGATCGAGCGGTCGGAATCTGTAACCACCTCAACATCTCCTGTCTTTTGACCAAAAGCAGGAAAGAAGCAAACTATGCTTAGAAATATAACTATGTACTTATTCATTGCCTCCATCATTTATGTCAATCATTCGATTTGTTTTGTCCTCCACGTTTTTAGGAGAATCTTTGAGTTGCATTAGTTCGGACTTTACTTTTTCCGCTTCTTGCAATACACCATCCTCTTGATTCGGATAGTTGTTAATTACTAAATCAAGGGTTTTTTCTGCTTGAAATAAATCACCAGTGACCATGAACACACGTCCTTGAAGAATTAAAGATTTTGCAATCCAATAATCATAGGCAGGCTTTCTTTTTAGCAACTCATTGTGCAATTTTTCTGCTTGCGTATAGTTTTCCAGGTGGAAATAAGAACTGGTCAAAGTATATAAAGCTTCTGTTCCTCTAACTTTTCCAGTATTGTCCGCCGTCCAACGCAAAAAGTCTAGTGATTTTTGATACTCCTTGGTTTTATAATAAGACATTCCTGCGATATAGTTTCCTTCTACACGAATGGTTTCGTCGTCCAATAAATCGTCTTTCAACACTTTATTGGCTGCAATAGCTGCTTTCCCATAGTTTTCTAAAAGGAAGTTTGTTCTCATTAAACCAACACGCGTATTGAAAACGATTTGTGGTTTAGAAGCGAGATTCTCTAACTTTTCATAATGTGGCAAAGCACGGCTGTATTGACCACTGTTGTACAATAGTTTTGAAGCACGCACCAAGGCTTCTTCAGTATACGCAGAGTTTGGACGGTTAATAATATTCTCATAATAAGTCACCGCTTTATCTTCTTCCCCATCTTGATAATAGATGTCTGCCAAATAGCTCAACAATTGAACAGCAAACCTTCCATTCGGGTATCGTTTCAAGTACTTATTGATTTCTGGAATAGCTTCATCATAATTTTCGTTCATGTACAGCTCGCTTGCTGTTTCATAAAAGAATACCTCTTCATCATCTTCTGAAATATCGGCACAAGGGTATTCATTTCCAATACCTACGATTTCATCTTGACGACGAGTTACACGATATACGTCGACAATACCTTGAGTGGCACGTTTACAAGTAACATCATCTAAAGTATATTCATTCAACACACGTCTGAAATAGCTCTCTGATTCTTGATAATGCTTTTGTTTAAATTTGATGTCTGCAATTTCAATGAGCGCGTCTTTGACTAAAATATTACTCGGATAGTTATTTACTATTTGCTCAAATTGAGCTACTGCTTCACTATAGGCCCCATTGTTTTTGTACCCCATTCCCATGTCAAATATTGCAGGAATAACAAAGGAAGAATTAGGATGATCTTTAAGAATTTTCTTCAAGGTAGAGATTTGTGCATCTCTCTTCCCTGGAGTTAAACGGTATACTTTCGACAATGAATAAAGCAAACCATCTTTCTTTGCTACATCATAAGTTAAGGCTTTTTCATAATTCAATGCTGCTTTTTGGAAATCTGGTTCTGCTTTGGTGTAGTAACAATCTCCAATTCTCGCATAAGCATCTGCCAATTTTGATGGGTCTTGAATATTATTTAATTGTGTAAATGTCCTGAAGGCTTGAATGGCTTGCACCCAATCTTTTTGATTGTAATAGGCATAAGCAATATTATAATATGCCGATTCTTTCAATTCTAAATCATTCATCCCTGGAATTGTTAAGAATTCTCGGAACTCTTTTATTGCAACATTAAATTCAGTCAACATAAAGTGGGCATCTGCCTCCCAAAACTTTGCTTTACTGGTAATCATTGGGTCGATGTCATATTTCAAAACTCCTTGTAAAGCCTTTATAGCACCTTGATAATCTCCTCTTTCATACTTTTCAATTCCCATGTTGTAGGAAACCACCTGATAAGCTGTTTTCAACTTGATGTTTAAACTTGGAATACGATCTAAGGATTTTAATGCTTCCGCATAATTCTTCGTGCTCGAATAAACGTTCACCAAATAACTGTAAACATCCTCTTTTCGGTCGGAATTAGGATATTCATTTAGGAAAAGTTCGAAGGCTAAAATAGCTTCGTTGTAAGGGTTGTAATCTAATCGGTAAGACAATACGGCATAATTGTACAGTGCATCTTCTTGAACTTCTGGGTCAAAATCTAAATCTGACGCCGACTTAAAAGCAGTTCGCGCATAATTCAATTCTTCCTTGTACATATACGCCTGTGCAATATGATAGAATGACACCTGACCCAACTTGTCTTCGGTTCTTGAAACACGGTCAAACATTCTGATGGCATCGTCATATTGTTTACTTTTAAAGTAAGAAAAAGCCAAAGCATAATCTTGTTGGCGGGTCGTCTGACTTCTGTTGTTATAATCTTCTAGGTAGGCCACTGCTTCATCAAATTTATCGACTTTATAGTAGGCATCCCCAATCAACAAGTTCATCTCTGCTGTATTCCCTGCAATTCCTTTTCCTTCAGAGTTATATTCTGGCGCGTATTCTGTCACTTTTTCATAATCACCCAAGAGGTAATAAATTTGAGTAATGTAAAACGGAACTTCATCCTTAAACACGGGATCTTCTCTCAACACTAAAAAACCATCCAAAGCCTCTTGATAGGTTTCATTTTTATAAGCAATATGTGAATAATAATACAAAGCTGGTGCACTAAAACTTGAGTTCCCATCTTTGATGTCATAAAATTCATTTCTTGCTGCTGTATAGTCTCCTAGCTGAAAATTAGAATACCCTAGTTTAAAATGATAAGCCGCCACATAAGCAGTGTCAATTTCCGAAGGATCAGTTTTGTCCAACCACTCCCTTGCGTCCTTATATTTTTTACGTTGGTAAAAGTGTTCACCAATCTTAAAGTAGATATCGTTTTTATAAATGCTCTCAGGATAATCATTATTGAATTCCATCAGAATTTTGACCGCATCGCTATTGTACAATTCCAAGGCAGAGATTCCCAAATAATATCTTGCTTTAATATATTGCGGGTCTTGACGATTGTTAAAATTACTTAAAAACTCTGCAAATGTTTCTCTCGCGGCACTGTATTGTTCTTTTTCAAACAATTCTTCGGCCCTATAGAAATTTGCATATTCTCCACTGTACTTTTCAGAAGATTGTCCCCAAACGGCTGTTGTAAGGGTTAACGAGAGAAGAAAAATAAAACTACGTGGTGTAATCATCGTACGACTTTAATAAAAAAAATGCTTTAGAGCTTAAAAATAAGCAGGAAACACGAGAGAAAAATGCCATTCTCTAAAAGTTTTAAACGCAAATCTGTTAAGATTGTTATTTATAAGCGTAAAATTCTTCTAATATTTTGTTCATCTTTGTACAAATCAAATGTCTGTGGAAAAGGTAATCAATATTATTCAAGGAAGAGTTGAGCAGAAAAAGGTAACGGTTCTGCAAGACATTAACGTAACAATTTCTGCCAAAGAATTTGTTTACCTCATCGGTAAAACAGGGTCTGGGAAGAGTAGTTTTCTTAAAACGCTCTATGCTGACTTGCGTCTTGTTGATGGCGAAGGAGAAGTTGTTGGGTTCAACTTGAATAAACTAAAAAAGAGAGAGATTCCTTTATTGCGCAGAAAGATTGGAATTGTATTCCAAGACTTCCAATTATTAACAGACCGCTCGGTAATGAAAAATTTATTTTTCGTTATGAAAGCCACTGGATGGAAAAAGAAATCTGTAATGGAACAACGAGGACTCGAAGTGCTCCGTATGGTTGGAATAGAAGATAAAGCTTACAAGATGCCACATGAACTTTCTGGAGGAGAACAACAAAGGGTTTCTATTGCGAGGGCATTATTGAACAATCCAGAATTAATTCTTGCCGATGAGCCAACAGGAAATTTAGACCCTGAAACCTCTGCTGCCATTATGAGTTTGCTTCACTCCATTGCTAAAGAAGGAACGGCACTATTGATGGCCACACATGACATGGGCTTGGTCGACAAGTTTCCAGGAAGGGTTCTGCGCGTTGAAAAGAATACCATTAAAGAAGTCGAGGCATTGGGTAACTTTAACCCTTTCGAAGTGAAGGAGTTTTAGTAGAATTATTCTACCGAAACAAATTCTTCTTCCACCCCTTTCAGTTTTGCATTTTCATAGTCAGGTCGTTGTAAAAGTTCCCAATATCCTTCAGGGGTATGAGTCATCCACCAGATTTTCTTATACCCTTCCTTCGTCATTGAGTCGTAATGGATGTAGCCTTTAAAATATTGCCAAGTTTGAAAATTATTCAAATAAACAAAGAAGAAGGGAATCAACACCAAGCTCATCCTTACTTTATTTTTAAGCAACCAAGTCAATAAGGCCGCTAAAGGAATAGCCATAAACGGCAAAATATCAATCAGTGTTCGTGCTCCAAATCCTCCACCATACCACCAACACCACCAACTAAATGTGATATAAAGAAAAGGCACAATAAACACCACAATTCCGATGAAAAATTCCTTTTTTGTTTTGTACAAGGGAATCAAACCCAGTAAGGCCAAGAACATCATAGGTGTATAAAGCAACCATCCTTTTCGGAAAGAAAAAAGACCCTCCCAAATATGAGGGTTCGTCCAAAAAAAGCCTTCATCTCTATAAGAATAATACATGAATCCTCCTGTTTGCACTTTCCAAAAGAGCAGTTGAGGTAACATGATTAAAAACGCGCCAACAATAATCAAAACAATATGTGAAAGGGGTAGAAACAAGCGTTGTAAATGCACTTTCCACAAGTCTTCAGGTTGCTTTAAAAAGAACAAGAAAGGAACACAAAACAGGATATTAATGGGACGAATTAAAACAATCATTCCGAAGACAAGTCCTATCAACAAACTTTTCCATATCTTTTTATCTAGAATCCACCGGTCAGTTAAAAGTAACAATGCAGCGACTAAAAAGAAATTTGGAGGGTGAGCCATTCCAGTTTCATTCACTGTATAATGGTAAAGATTTGTTCCAAATGCGATGAAGAATAAGGTCAGTAAGGTAACGGTCTTGGAAAATCTTTTTTTCAAGAAAAGCCCTAAGAAAATCAATCCGAAGATGGTAAAAAACACCGAAGACAATGATATAGATAAATGATATGGGCTAGAAAAACCATCTGCTTCATACCTAGAGTCCAACAAGGCATACAAATGCCCGCCTAAGAAGAAAGGCGTTTCCAGCATAGCTACTCCCATACTCATTTTCACAGCATTTCTTCCTGTTGGACTGGTGTGTATTCTAAATTTAGAATCTTGTTCGACTTCTCCCTCAAAAAGAGGGTTCCCATAGATAAATGTCGCAGGCAAATAGGTGTAGTAAATCGCTACATCAGATCGAATAATTTGATTTTCTCTCCACTTGGAATTGCTAATATTTTGCCAAATGAGCACAAATGAGGCAACAATCAAAAGGACAGTATAGATATGCTTTTTTAAAAACCCCATCTTAATCATTAAAAAAAACAAGAAATTTCATTTCACCTAAAACCGTTTTTGTTTAAAGGTTGACTTTGTGAAATGACACATTAATTAGAGTAAAGTTAAGACATTTTCTGGAGGTCTTCCAACAACAGCTTTATCACCTTTAACAAAGATGGGACGTTCAATTAATTTTGGATATTGAATAAAGGCTTGGATCCATTCTTCATCGGTCAAAGATTTGCCTTTGAAGTTTTCTTTATAGTCCTTTTCCCCTTTTCTAACAATTTCTTCGGCTTTCATTCCGAGTTTCTTTAACAAATCTCTTAATGCTTCAGCGCTTGGTGTTTCCTCTAGGTATTTCACCACATCAACCTCTACTCCTTTTTCTTGTAGTATTTCCAAAGCCCCTCTGCTTTTAGAACAACGTGGATTATGATAAATCTTCATGGTCATGTTATATTTCTTTATGCCAACTTCCCTTTTAAGTTCTTCATGAACTTAGAAGCGTAAACGAAGTCTATAATTTCTGGATTATCCGTTTTAATAATTTCTTCTTTGGTTCCTTGCCACCAATTTCTTCCAGTATGGATGAATATAATATGATCTCCAATTTCTATTACACTATTCATATCATGAGTAATTACAACTGTGGTCATACCGTATTCATAAGTAATTTCTTGAATCAAATTATCGATCAAAATGGAAGTACTCGGATCAAGACCTGAGTTCGGTTCATCACAGAAAAGATACTTTGGCTTCATAGAAATGGCCCGTGCGATAGCTACACGCTTCATCATTCCCCCACTTAATTCTGCAGGCAGCAGCTTATTTCTTCCGGATAGATTAACACGCTCAAGACAAAAGTCCGCTCGCTCTTGCATTTCCTTTTTGGACATATTGGTAAACATCTTCAAAGGAAACATAATATTTTCTTCCACTGACATTGAATCAAAAAGCGCAGAACCTTGAAAAAGCATACCAATTTCCTTGCGGATATCCTTTCTTTCCTTTCTGTTCATTTTAGAAAAATCGCGACCATTGTATAACACACTTCCAGAGTCAACCTCCATTAGTCCAACTATACATTTCGTTAAAACAGATTTTCCTTGACCGGATTGACCAATGATGAGATTTACTTGTCCTTCTTCGAACTTCGCTGAGAAATCGTGCAAAACGTGATTCTCTCCAAAAGACTTATTTACATTTTTTACTTCAATCATTACATTAGTATTAATTGAGTCAGTACAAAGTTAGTTAAGAGGATCACAATACTACTCCAAACCACCGCTTGAGTTGAAGATTTCCCTACATCTAGTGCACCACCTTTCGTAAAGTAACCGAAGTAAGAAGACACAGTTACAATCACAAAAGCAAAGACGCAAGTTTTAACCAAGGCATAAGTAATGTCACTCACTTTAAAAAAGGCGCGAATTCCGTATACAAACTCTTCGTGTGATGCTAATTCGGAAAGCGTTACTGCGTAATATCCACCGATGATGCTTAATCCCATAGAGCAAATAATCAGAAACGGGAAGAAGAATACTGCTGCGATGACTTTAGGAAGTACAAGAAAAGAAAGAGAGTTCACCCCCATAATTTCTAAAGCATCAATTTGCTCGGTTACCCTCATGGTTCCTATTTCAGAAGCGATATTCGAACCTACTTTACCAGCTAAAATTAAAGAAATAATTGTCGGTGAGAACTCTAGAATAGTACTTGAACGGGTAATATAACCTATTGTATATTTGGGCAACAGTGGACTATCCATATTGGAAGCTGTTTGCAATGAAATTACCGCTCCCATAAAAACAGAAAGGATGGCCACAATCCCTGCAGAGTTAATTCCTATGGTCTCAATCTCTGTTAACGTACGTGTATAATAGACCTTTAGACGTTCTGGCTTTGAGAACACCTGCCTAATCATACCGACATATTTTCCTACACTCTCTATATAACTCATTGGTTATGCTAAATTAATAGCTTATTCCTAAACAAAGCGAATAATTCGATAAAAATTAATGTTATAAGTACATTTGTGTCGTGAAAACAAAGAAAGAAAAAATCGCAGAAGCTTTAAAGAAGTATGTCCCAGAAGGGTATATTCCTTACGTAGTAGAATTGATGTTTTCTGAAAACCTTGCTTTTAGAATCAGTAAACCACGTAAAACGAAAGCTGGGGATTACCGTCCTCCATACAATGGTCAACCGCATCGCATTTCCATCAATGGAGACCTCAACCCTTATGCGTTTTTAATTACCACAATTCATGAGTTTGCACACATGACCACCTACATCAAATACGGACCTTATGTTCAACCTCATGGTGCAGAATGGAAAAGCGAATTTAAACGTTTACTTATTCCTGTTTTAGAAAAAAAAGAGCTTCCTGTTGAAATAGAAGCAGCATTGAAGCGCAGTTTACAGAATTTAAAAGCGTCAAGTTGTACCGACATCCACCTGACCAGAGCATTAAAAAAGCATGATAAACGAGATGAATCAATCGTTTTGTTGGAAAATTTAGGGAATAATGAGTACTTTCGTCTAGGCAAAAAAACCTTTCAACGTGGTGTCTTACGTAGAAGAAGATACCTGTGCAAGGAAATTAATACAGGGAAACAGTATCTCGTCAATCGATTGGCAGAGGTAGAACCCATAAACAATTAATGATGAGAGAAAATAATTACGCAGTAATTATGGCAGGTGGAGTTGGAAGTAGATTCTGGCCCATGTCAGTTGAAGATTTACCTAAACAATTCCTTGATGTATTAGGGATCGGTAAGACTTTAATTCAATTGACTTATGAGCGTTTGTGCAATGTTGTACCAGATGAGAACATATACATTGTAACCAATGAGCATTATGTAGAGCTAGTAAAAACACAATTGCCTGCCTTAAAACCAAATCAGATTTTAACGGAGCCTGAACGTAAAAATACTGCTCCTTGTATTGCTTATGCAGCAGCAAAGATTTATTCGATCAACCATGATGCAAATCTGATTGTTGCTCCATCTGACCACTTAATTCTAAAGGAAGAAAAATTCAAACGCATTATTAACACAGCGATTACACGCGCCTCAAAGGAAGATAGAATTTTAACCTTAGGTATTAAGCCTACTCGTCCGGATACAGGATACGGTTACATTCAGTTTCACCAAGACGGAGACTTATTGCCTGGACAAATTTCTAAGGTAAAGCAGTTCACTGAGAAACCGAATCGTGAAATGGCTGAAATATTCTTGAAAAGCGGTGATTATTACTGGAATTCTGGAATTTTCATTTGGAGAGCTAAAACAATTCTTAAAGCTTTAAGAAAGTTCAAACCTGAATTGTATGAACTATTCTGTGATGACTTTAGCATCTACAACACTCCCGGTGAATACGAATATGTTAACACAGCTTTTAGAAGATGTGAAAGTATTTCTATTGATTTTGCCATTATGGAAAACGCTAAAAACGTGGATGTTGTTTTGGCTGATTTTGACTGGAGCGATTTAGGAACATGGGGAAGTTTATTCGACCATTTAGACAAAGATGTGAATGGAAACAGCATCAAAGGAAAGAACACCCATGTATTTAACTCTTACAATTGCTTGATTAATCTACCCAATGAAAAGCTAGCCATTATTCAAGGACTTAACAATCAAATCGTAGTTGAGTCGGATAATCGTTTATTGATTCTAGACAAGCGGGATGAGCAAAACCTTAAAACATACCTTAAGGCAGTAAAAGAAAAGAATTAACTCACCCATACGTTAAACAGACAGAAGAACATGGATTTAGATATACCCGAAGATTTCAACTCAGACAGCGACGACCAACCGTTTACAGCTTGTAAGGTTTGTGAGCGTGACCTCAGCAAAGGAGAAGTTCCTTATTCGATAGAAAAAGCTTACAAAAGAGTTGACGAAGATAAAGATGTAACACTTTTCGAGGTGGCTATTTGTATGCCTTGTGCAGAAAAACAAGCAGAGAAAATGAGCAAAGAATCAAGGGCCTATTTAATGCAAATGATGGGTGGGGTTGCGCATATAGAAAAACGTCAAAAAATGTGGGAATCCAATTGGAGGGAAAATTGGAAATCTGCCTGTTTATTTTCTGATGAAGAAATAAAACTCAATGATGAATACCACATCGTTGGTCAGTTTATGGGCGGTAAATTACTTCCTCAAATGACACCTTTTGTAATTGGTCAGCCCTACATTGAAGCCATTCAAGAAAACCTTTCCTTAGAAACCAAGGAAGAAATGGATAGGTTTGGCGAGCAATTCTTAGGACCAGACCCTTCTTTGAGGGCTTTATTAAAAGACCATCAGTTTGTTTTGGTTTAATGGTGCGTTTTGTAATTATGAATTGGTGGCTATATTAGTATAAAATAGTTAGTCTTACAACGAAAAACACTAAACAACTATATTTCAGCACTATACCCCGAGTCTTTTTCATTTAAGTCTAGTACTTAATAAACAAGGCGACAGAGGGCTTCAAAAGTTAATCGAAATGAAAAATACAATCCTCAAAAAAAATTTAACGCTCAAGGTGATATTTTTGAGTGGGTTTCTACTCTTAGGTTTTACCAACAAGCTGTTTTCACAAGATTCACTCATAATATATTTCGGTGACGAGTATCACATTTCATCTCCTCATAGCAATGGTTTTATGAAACTGTTTAAATGTACTGATGATGGAAGGTTTATTCATTATGGTAAAACTAAACAGATTGTTTTCCCAGAAAATTTTATTGTCAAAGACACTGCCTTAGCACTTAACTACTTTACAGGTTGGAAAAACTCCATAACACCGAACCAAGTCCTCTTTTTAATTGGTAATTATTCAAGTTTTAGTCCTGTTGTATATGTTGATTACAATCAAAATCTAGATTTTTCAGATGATGGAGACCCTCTTGTTTTTCGCGCGGACACTTCAGCTATAGTATATCTTAATAATTCAGAATTTACGTCAGCACAGTTCCCGATTAAACTATATTATCCAAATTTAAATCCTAAATTAAAGGGACAGGTTAAGTCTATATTAGGGAGCACAGATGATGCTCTTGGGAATGACAATGTTGACGTAGATTACTGGTTTGCAGATAAAAGAATGAACTTAAAAGTATCTTATCTTGTTTTCGATGAAGACAGTTTGAAAATCGGAATATACGATTATAATTGCAACGGATTATATAACGACCTCGGTTTTGACAGAATAACTATTAGCGACTCAAAAAATAATCCTATTTCAATTGAACTCAATCAAGGTGCAGTTGTGTACACCGACGACTTCGCTATTAAAGTTGGAAACCAAGTCTATGAAATACAAGAGATTGAAGCTTCTGGAAAATATATAAAACTCAAAAAGAGTGAAGAAAAATATTTACAGCCGATAAAATTAGGCAGTGACATTTCAGATTTAAACCTAAAACTGTTAACTGAAGGAATAACGACTATTCAACACATACAAGAACACGGTAAGTACTTACTTATTGATTTTTGGGGTACGTGGTGTAAAGGTTGCACACAGCAATTACCCGCTTTGAAAAAGCTTGTAGAATCTAATAAGGATAAGCTTCAAGTTATTGGAATGAGTTTCGGTGATACAAAAGAACAAATTGAAAGTTACGTTAAAAAACACACTATTAAATGGAGCATTGGCTTTGCCGACGAGGACCTAATCAGAAAATTAAGGGTTGATGGTTTTCCTACATACATGCTCCTCAATAAAAGTGGTGAAATTTTACTAATGAATGGTGATCTTGAACAAATATCTAAAATAATAGAGTAAACTAAAGCCCTGATTTTATAAATTTTAAGGACACAAATCCTGATGAATTCGCCAGTGCTTCTCAAATTAAATAACTCAAGTTATGTAAATTCAAATTGCTCAAAGGATTAATCAACAAAAACTTTATCTTATAGCTTTAAGAATTAGACAGCCTGCGATACTAGTATAAAAAACTATTGTAAGGATAACGTACTTGAAATATTGTTTTCACCTCTTCGTAAATCACGTGTTTTAGTTCATCGAAGTTTGTTTTGTTCTCTGCTGAGATAAATACACATTTGCTATTGCTCATTTTCGTCATCCACTGACTTTTCAGTTCTTCAAGTGTATAATTTTCTCTGGTCTTCGGAGACAAATCATTTTCATTTTGCTGAACGTATTGATAAGCATCGATTTTGTTGAACACAACAATTGTAGGTTTATCTGACTTATCAATTTCAGCTAAAGTTTCATTAACAACTTTATAATGATCTTCGAAATTAGGATGGGAAACATCTACCACATGGATCAACAAATCGGATTCGCGCACTTCGTCTAATGTCGACTTGAATGACTCCACCAACTGGTGAGGTAACTTTCGAATAAATCCTACAGTATCGGTTAACAAGAAAGGAAGGTTGTCGATGACCACTTTTCGAACTGTGGTATCGAGGGTTGCAAATAATTTATTTTCTGCGAATACTTCAGATTTACTTAAAGCATTCATGATTGTACTTTTCCCAACGTTGGTATAGCCAACCAAAGCAACACGAACCAATTGACCTCGATTTCCTCGTTGAACTTTTTTCTGCTTGTCAATTTCCTTGAGCTTCTTTTTCAAGAAAGCAATTCTTTCTTTAATGATTCTTCGGTCAGTTTCAATCTGACGTTCCCCTGGACCACGCATCCCAATTCCTCCTTTTTGTTTATCAAGGTGGGTCCACATACGTGTCAATCGTGGCAAAAGGTATTGATATTGCGCTAACTCTACTTGAGTTCTTGCGTGAGAAGTTTGTGCTCTAGAGGCAAAGATATCGAGGATTAAACTACTGCGGTCAAGGATTTTAACCTCTAATATTTTTTCAATATTTCTTAATTGAGAAGGAGATAGATCATCATCAAAAATCACCATATCGATTTCATTTTTGATCACATAATCTTTAACCTCTTCTAGCTTACCGGCTCCTAAAAATGTTTTAGAATTGGCCATTTGTAGCTTTTGCAAAAACTTTTTCTCTGTCTCTGCTCCAGCGGTCCTTGCTAAAAACTCCAGTTCTTCAATATGTTCTGTTGCTTCCTCCTCGCTTTGGTTCTGTTCAATAACACCAACCAATACTGCTTTTTCTCCTTTTAAATCTTCTTTTAATTTACCTACTTCCATTCAGTGATTCTACTGTTCTTTTTATATAAATACGATTGCCTTAAACCTTGTCGTCTGTTGGTCAAACTTTAGTCGCCTAGAAATAACCAGCTCCTACGTCATAGATAAAGGGCCAAGGAATACCAATAAAAATAATGATGAGTCCAAGACCGTAATACCTTAAAATTAATTTATGACGCAAGCCTAGCTCTGGCGTTTTTTCCGCCTTTTTACGACCTAGCGTTACTAAGGTAATTCCTACTAACATAAGCAAAATATGTTCAACGGCATAGAATCTTAGCGCACTATTCCCCATTAAACCTTCAACGAACTGCACTTTATCACTAATTATGTATAAAACCAAGCCTAAAAGAAGCTGAATGTGAAGAAAAATCATCGCAAAGAGATTAATCATTTTATCCTTCTTTTCATACTTGTTTGATTTTAGATTTGCAATAGCATTAAAGATGGCAATTACCAACAATGCTAAAACAATATACCTTAATCCTGAATGTGCAGCTACTAATCCTTTCATTTTACTTTTTTTGTTCCAAATATACCTAAAAACAAACAATATATTTATTCATTACTTATAAATGATTATTTTCGAGGTTTAAAACTTACAAGCCCAATGAAAACAGCACTTTTTTTAACGTTTTTATTCTCCCTAATCAGCACACTTACTCTTGGTCAGATTCCCACTCCTAACAACGGAGTTAAAAAATCCGAAGCCTCTGCTTACGTGTTGAGGAATGCTAAAATAATTGTAGGTCCAGATCAAATCATAAAAAAAGGATCATTGGTAGTTCAAGAAGGGAAAATCAAGGCTGTTGGTAGACAGGTGAAATTTCCCAATGGAGCTATTATAATAGATATGGAAGGCCGAACAATTGTTCCTTCTTTTATAGAAAGTTACTCTTCTATTGGGCTCCCAAAAGCAGAAAGCAAACAATGGTCGCCTCGTCCACAAATGGAAAGCAGTAAAGCTGGGGCATATTATTGGAATGAAGCCATTCATCCGGAGGTTCAAGCTGCACAACATTTTGAAATTGATAAAAAAGGTGCTGAACTTCTTCAAAAAATGGGCTTTGGTGTTGCCGTTACGCATATTAATGACGGAATAGCAAGAGGGAGTGGTGCTATTGTCGCTCTTGGTGTTCTAGACCACAGCGAGGCGGTGTTGAAATCGAACGGAGGTGCTTTCTTCTCTTTTCATAAAGGTGTTTCAAAACAAAGCTACCCTTCTTCTCAAATGGGAGCGATTGCCTTGCTTCGCCAATTGTTTCATGATGCGCAATACTATGCCGACAACAAAGATTCAAATCCAGAAAACCTGTCGTTAAATGCATTAAACGAACAACTAAAACACCCTTTAGTGTTTGCTGTTGATGATAAGTTAGAGGTGTTCAGGGCCAACAAAATCGGAGAAGAATTCAACCTTGATTTCATTATTTTGGGCGGAGGAAATGAGTTTGAACAAATTGAACAGTTTAAAGATTGGAAGAATCCGATGATTCTCCCCATGAACTTCCCTTCAGCTTATGATGTAAATGATCCTTATGTTGCGCTTCAAATTCCTTTGGGCGATTTAAAAGAATGGGAATTAGCACCGTCTAATCCCTACCTATTAAAAAAGAACAATGTTACATTTGCTTTGACATCAAAAGGACATAACAAAGCTGAAGATTTTTGGAAACACTTCCATAAAATGTTAGAAAATGGACTTTCTAGAGAGGATGCCTTGGCTGCATTGACGACAATCCCAGCTGAAATATTCAATATTAGTGATCAAGCAGGAACATTAGAGGAGGGGAAAATTGCAAGCTTTTCTGTTTTTGACAAAGACCCTTTCGAAGTGAAAAATGCTGTAATGGAAGAATCATGGTCACTTGGTAAAAAGCACATTTTAAAAGAAAAAGCAGACATCGACATCCGCGGGAAATACCGTTTTAGTTTACCCGAAACCTCTTATGTGATAGACATCAAAGGAACACCTGAACAACCAACAGGAGAAGTTATTACTTACAAAACAATGATCGACTCCACAACTAATCCTGTCAAAAAAACAATAGATACAATCAAGGTAAAAGCAGGCATAAAAGTTGACTTTAGAGATGCTGTATTTCACTTTGACGTAGATGATGACAACTACAAAGGGGTACTGACATTGCATGGTAATTTCAGTCCGAAAATTGATGCTTTCCTAGGACAAGGACAAACTCCAGATGGAATCTGGATCAAATGGGCTGGGGTCCAACTTTCTAGATACAAGAAAAAGGAAGACGAATTATCCAAACATGCAATAAAAGTCGACACCAGTTCAATAGGTAAGGTTTGGTTCCCAAATATGGCTTATGGCTTTGATTCACTTCCTAAAAAACAACATTACATATTGCGAAACGCAACATTATGGACCAATGAGAAAGAAGGAATCATCAAAGAAGGAACGGTGATATTAAAAGATGGAAAAATAGAATTTGTAGGAACAGGAAATTACAGCATTCCGCATGATGCCATCGAAATTGATTGTAAAGGGATGCACATCACTACAGGAATCATCGATGAACATTCACACATTGCCATTTCTAAGGGAGTAAACGAAAGTGGACAAGCCGTAACTGCCGAAGTCAGTATTGAAGACGTCGTTAGAAATGACGACATCAATATATATCGTCAATTATCAGGAGGAGTAACCACTTCACAGTTGTTACACGGATCTGCCAATCCAATTGGAGGTCGTTCTGCAATCATCAAGTTGAAATGGGGATACTCACCAGATCAAATGTTAATTCCAGACTCACCAAAATTCATCAAATTTGCTTTAGGAGAAAACGTAAAACAGAGCAACTGGGGAGATTACCAAACAATTCGTTTTCCACAGACAAGAATGGGTGTAGAACAAGTGTTTTATGATGCATTTATTCGCGCGGAGGAGTACAAGAAGAGATGGAATGAATTTACACAGCTTTCGCCAAAGCAAGCAGAAAGAAAAAACATCAAGGCACCTGCAGTAGATTTGGAATTAGAAGCAGTTTGGGAAATCAAAAATGGGGAGCGCTTCATTTCATGCCACAGTTATGTCCAAAGTGAAATCAACATGCTGATGAAAGTAGCAGACTCAATGGGTTTCACTGTAAACACATTTACGCATATTCTTGAAGGCTACAAGCTCGCAGACAAAATGGCCAAACACGGAGCTGGAGGAAGTACTTTTTCAGACTGGTGGGCTTACAAGATGGAGGTTAAGGATGCTATTCCATACAATGCTAATTTAATGCAAGAGCAAGGCGTTGTTGTGGCCATCAACTCTGATGATGCAGAAATGGGAAGGAGACTCAATCAAGAAGCTGCAAAGTCGATTAAATATGGTGGAATGTCAGAAGAAGATGCCTGGAAGATGGTGACCTTAAATCCAGCAAAGCTAATGCATTTAGACGACAGATTAGGAAGTTTGAAAAAAGGAAAGGATGCAGATATTGTGATTTGGACAAGTAACCCATTGAGCATAGAAGCTAGGGTTTCAAAAACATTTGTTGATGGAGAGTTATTGTACGACGAAAGTAAAAGTGTTGATCACTACCTTCGCATTCAACAAGAAAAAGCAAGAATTATCAGTAAAATGCTCGCATCCAACAAGGCAGGAGAAGCGAAAAAGCCATTCATAAAGAAGAAAGAGAAACACTGGCACTGTGACACTATTGGAGATTCAATTGATTAAGATATGAAGACATTAAATATACTGAGCGCGTTTATCCTCACTTTCTGTGTTGGTTTTATTGCGTTTACACAAGATCGCGTTTTGCTTTCTAAAGCAAAAGTTCACATTGGAAATGGAAAAGTCATCAATCAAGGATATGTAGGAATTCAAGGAGAAGAAATCATCTTGGTAGAGAATGCATTGACATATAATTTAGACAAAAGCAAATGGGACACCATCATTGATCTAAAGGGGCAAGAGTTATATCCTGGTTTTTTCGCACCGAATTCTAACATTGGATTAACAGAAGTTGATGCCGTAAGAGCGACGCGTGATTTTCGTGAAATTGGAACATACAACCCCCATGTACGTTCCTTAATCGCTTTTAATGCAGAGTCAGAAATAAGTACAACAGTTAAAACCAACGGAGTGCTTTATGCGCAAGTGACTCCTCAAGGTGGAGTAATTTCTGGAAGTTCCTCCATTATGAAACTCGAAGCTTGGAATTGGGAGGACGCTGCCGTAAAAACAGATGATGGAATTCATCTACACTGGCCTTCTACGACCAAAGGAGGTGGTTGGTGGGCAGAACCATCAACACGTAAATCGAATGAGAATTACAGCAATCAATTAAAAGACCTCCGTGAATTCTTCGAAGCAGCATTAGCTTACAGTAAAGCCAACGATAAATTTGATGCTCGATTTGAAGCGATGCGTGAAGTGTTTACGGGCGAAAAAAGACTGTACATCCATGCCAATCAACTTCGCGCTTTATTGGACATTATAGACTTTAAACGTGAGTTAAAAATTAATTACCCAGTTATTGTTGGAGGTTATGACGCTTATAAAGTCGCGGATCAACTTAAGGATGCTGAAATTCCAATCATCATCAAAGGAGGTCACACCCTTCCAGAAAACGAAGATGACCCAGTTGACTTACCTTATCGTTTACCTGCCTTACTTCAAAATGCGGGAGTATTGTATTGCATTCAAAATTCAGGAAGAATGGAAACCATGAATACAAGAAACATTCCTTTCTTAGCAGGAACAGCGATGGCTTATGGTTTAACTGAGGAAGAAGCCATTTCGGCAGTTACTTTAAATACTGCAAAAATATTAGGGGTTGACAAGTTCACAGGAAGTATTGAAGTTGGGAAAAAAGCAACCTTGTTTGTTAGCACTGGAAATGCATTAGACATGCGCACCAACAATTTGACTTTAGGAATGATACATGGAAAGTTCATTAGTTTAACCAATCTACAAACAGACCTTTACCATAAATACAAGGAGAAATACGAGGCTGAGTAAATCGGCTGGTGGATTTAAGGTTTGCTATATCTAAGGAATGAAAAGAAAAAAATAATGAGCACAAAAAAAGAGCTTGCATTTGCAAGCTCCCTGTAATTCTGTAAAGAGTAATATCTTAGTTTAACTCTTTTTGAATTTTCATATCAGCTTCTTCAACCATTTCTTTTGCATTTTCAGCTCCATCTTCAGCAGCTTCTTTTACAGTTTCAGCGCCTTCTTCAACACCTTCTTTTGTGTTTTCAACACCTTCTTCGATTTTCTCTCCAGCTGCTTCCATTTCATCAGAAATACTTTCTGAAGCCTCTTCTCCAGCGTCTTTCATTTCTTCACCTGCTTCTTCCATCGCATCTTTTGCGTTTTCTAATTCAGATTCTACAGAGTCTCCTCCACAAGAAGCCATTGCAAATGTCATTGCAAAAGCAGTAGCGTACATAAATACCTTTTTCATAAAAATTGTTTTAGTTTACCATTAATAGTTGAGCATAAATATAAAAACATTTTGTTAAGTGCGAAAAGGAAAAGAATAAAAACAAAAATATTCTAGTTTTCCAACTGCTTAAAAGTCATTCAAAATATGAGCAAAGCGCTCTTGGTGATTAAAGTCCGCAATATTATTCCGAGCAACTGTTTCCAATAGAAAAGAGAAGATTAAAACAAATGCCACATATAAACATTGACCTATAGAAAAGTAGTCCGAAAGCTGTCTATTCTGAATATAGCTTTGTACCTTTGTAAGTAAACAAAACAATAGTAATGGATATTCAAGCAATACGTTCTCAATTTCCTATTTTAGAGGAGAAAGTTCACGGGAAACCGCTGGTTTATTTTGACAATGGAGCCACAACACAAAAACCTTTGTCTGTTATTCATCGACTAAGTGATTATTACACTAAAGAAAATGCTAATATTCATCGTGGGGTGCATACTTTAAGTCAAGAAGCCACTACAGCGTATGAAAATGCAAGAAATACCATTCAAAAATACATTGGAGCTAAGGAAAACCATGAAGTTTTATTTACGAAAGGAACAACAGACAGCATCAATTTAGTTGCCTATTCTTTTGGTGAATTGCTTCAAGCAGGAGATGAAATCATCATTTCTGCAATGGAGCACCACTCCAACATTGTTCCTTGGCAATTGCTCTGCGAGCGTAAAGGGTGCAAATTGCGCTTCATCCCTATGGATGACAAAGGAGATTTAATGTTAGACACTTATGTTGAGTTATTATCAGAAAAAACTAAACTTGTTGCAGTTACACATATTTCCAACTCATTGGGTACGGTGAACGATGTTAAATTCATCATTGACAAAGCCCATGGAGTAGGCGCAAAAGTTTTGATCGACGGGGCACAGAGCATTCAGCACATCAAGGTGAATGTACAAGAATTAGACTGTGATTTTTACGCTTTTTCTGGTCATAAGCTATTTGGCCCAACAGGAATAGGTGTTTTGTACGGAAAGGAAGAAATTTTAAATCAAATGCCGCCTTACCAGGGAGGTGGAGACATGATCAAAGAAGTTAAATTAGAGCAATCAACGTACAATACTTTACCTCATAAATTTGAAGCGGGAACGCCAAATATAGCAGGAGGAATAGGATTGGGGACTGCCTTTGAGTTTTTGAATTCATTGGACATGGACAAGGTCCATAAACACGAACAGGAGTTATTGGAGTACGCCACAACAGCACTTAAAAAAATTGAAGGAATTCAATTCTATGGTCAAGCCAAAGAAAAAACCAGCGTCATTTCATTCTTAATTGAAGGACTTCATCCTTATGATGTGGGTACATTATTGGACAAAATGGGTATTGCAGTCCGTACAGGTCACCATTGTACACAACCAATCATGGATCAGTTCTGTATTCCAGGAACTATTCGTGTCTCTTTCGCCCTTTATAACACCAAGGAAGAAATTGATTTATTTATTTCAGCACTGGAAAGAATTATTCCGATGCTTAAAAATTAAAAACGCAATTAGAATATGAGTATTCAAGAGAAAGAACAAGAGATTATTGATGAGTTTGCCATTTATGAAGATTGGATGGACAAATACGAATACATTATCGAGCTTGGAAAAGACTTACCGTTAATTGAAGAAAAGTATAAAACTGAAGATCGATTAATCAAAGGGTGTCAATCGCAAGTTTGGTTACATGCAGAAACAAAAGATGGCAAAATGAAGTTTACTGCAGATTCTGACGCCATCATTACAAAAGGAATTATAGCGTTATTAATTCGCGTTGTCGATAATGAATCTCCTTCAGATGTTGCCACCTCTCAGTTCAGTTTTATTAAAGAAATCGGGTTGCAAGAGCATTTATCACCAACACGTTCGAATGGATTGGTAAGCATGGTGAAAGAAATGAAGTTAAATGCTTTAAAAGCGGTAAAGTAATGCAACAAAAGCGATCTAAAAACTACCTCATCTTAGTCTTTTTGTTTTCCGCTCTATTTCTGACCAGTTGTGAGGACCCTGAGCTCGATGCATTAATGTCCGATTACTGTGAGTGCATTAGTCAATCAAGGTATGATGAGACCAAACAAATGGAATGTGCAGAAATGATGAATTCCATCACAGAAAAGTATGAAGGTCAACCCCGAAAAATAAAAACAGTATTAGAAAAGACTGACGAATGCTATTAACCTTCGATTCCTTGTAAGAACAATGGGAGGTTAGGATTTTTAGCGACCTCATCATCGCCTAAGATCAATAAAGTTTTGGGTCTATTTCTATCCAACCACATATTAAAGTTAGAATTGGTTGCCGCTAAGGTACCATTGAGATCTACTTTATGCACAGCTTTATTATCTCTGCTTAAATCCTCTTGTGTTTCATCATCCTCCTTCGAAAAGTTATGATTTTCATGAAACAATACAACACCGTCAACAAGTTCGCTTAAATCACCACTTCTGTGTGATGTAGCAACCACTTGAATACGCTTATCTTCAGCCCACTCTCCAATGGTCTTTCCAAACTTGTTGTTTTCGATAACGTATATGGTCTCTATTTTCATTATTATAAATCAATTATATGGCCAAAAGGCAGGTCAAAACGAGGTGCAAAAATAATGACTTCTTACTAATATCAAACTAAAAGCCAAGATTAAAAACAAAAAATGGGAATAAATATTTGGTTTTAAAACATTTGAATGGTTTAAAATGAGAGATAAAACCCTAAAAAAACATAGTTAAACTACGGTGTTTCCGACAAACTTATATCCTACTCCTTTTACTGTCTGAATATAATGAGCACCCAGTTTTTCTCTTAACTTTCTCACATGCACGTCGATTGTTCTGTCACCAACAACAATTCCATCGCCCCAAACTGAGGATAATATTTGCTCACGTTCAAAAACAACACCGGGTTTTGAATTTAACAGAGCCAGTAATTCAAATTCTTTTCTGGGCAATTGTATCACCTCCCCATTCAAAGTAACGATATATTTTTCTCTATTGATGGTTAAACCATGGGAATCCTCTATTTTTCGCTGCCTAGAACCATTTCTACGCAACAATGCATTAATTCTACTGATCAGTACTTTTGGTTTTAATGGTTTAGAAATATAATCATCTGCGCCTGCATCAAGCCCGGCGACTTGACTGTAATCTTCGTTTCTGGCGGTTAAAAAACAAATCAAAACATCATCATACTTAGGTTCTTTTCGGATCATTTCACACACCTCTATTCCATCCATTACTGGCATCATTACATCCAGTAAAACCAAGTCTATTTTATGTTTATTTTCTTCTAAAGTGTCTAGTCCTTCTTTTCCATTAGCCGCCATAAAAGTTGAAAAGCCATTTTTCTGAAGATTATACTCTAATAATTCACGAATTTCAACCTCATCATCTATGATTAATACGCCTTTCATGGTGATCTAATTTATTTTCACCAAAGATAGAGAATCTTAATCAGAAGTCAGTCAACAGAGTAAAAGTTATGTGAAGTAGATTTATAGTTTTTTATGAAAACTCAATACTTAATATTATTCTTTAACTATCGAAAACACTATATTGTTACAACAAAAAAACGGAATAAATTATGAGAAAAATTGCAATGCTTACATCTTTATTGATGCTATCATTTTTTAGTTATGGACAAACTTACCAAAATGCTATCGGACTGAAAGGGATGAATGCAGGTGGAGGACCATTTGGTGGAGGTGGAGTTAATTTCAAAACTTTCATTGGCGGAAAGAATGCACTTGAGTTTACCGTAGGAGGTGGCCCATACCATATTTCAGGTCAAGCCCTTTACGAATGGCAAAACCCTACCGGTTGGACAAATGGTTTTGATTGGTACTTAGGTGTTGGACCAAGTTTAGGTGTTTGGGGAAGCTCACATCATTGGCACTATGATGACGACCATGATTATTACAAAAAAGGATTTCATTTAGGTGTAGACGGTGTTATCGGATTAGACTTTAACATTAAGCCAAACACAGGTGTTCCTTTAGGATTTGCTGTAGATACAGGACCATATATTGGTTTGATCAATTCTCCCTACTTTGGTTGGGGAGGCTCTATTGCTGTTCGATATATCATCAACTAAATAAAAAAAATCCCAGTAGATCTACTGGGATTTTTTTGTATGTTTCAAATTCCTATTAATCTACATAGCTTAACCTTAACATATTTGATTTTCCTTTTGATTCAATCGGCATAGAAGCAATGTTAATTACCAACTCCCCTTCTTTAACGAATCCTTTTTCTTTCAATATATATTTAATATCTGCAATGGTATGATCGGTACTTACCATCTTATCATAATAGATAGCACGAACTCCCCAAACTAAATTCAACTGGGTCAAGATTTCACGGTTACTTGTAAAAACAAATATTTGTGATTTAGGACGTTGAGAAGCAATTTTGTATGCAGTGTATCCTGAGAAAGTCATCGTTACAATTGCTTTTGCGTCAACTCGATTACCTAATCTTGTGGCATTAAAACAAATTGAATCAGAGATAAAGCGATCTTGATTCTTCTCAGGAACCTCTTCCTTGTAATAAATCAAATCTGACTCTTCAACTTTCGACACAATTTTATTCATTGCTTGAATCACCAAGACTGGATGTTTACCAACGGAAGTCTCACCTGATAGCATTACAGCGTCTGCACCATCCAGTACAGCATTTGCAACATCATTCACCTCTGCTCTTGTTGGCGTATAATCTTCTATCATGCTCTCCATCATTTGGGTTGCTACAATAATTGGCTTTGCATGCAGATAGCATTTTTTGATCAACATTTTTTGAACTAAAGGAACGTCTTCCATTGGAATCTCTACTCCTAAGTCACCACGAGCCACCATAATCGCATCAGTTTCACGAATAATTCCATCGATGTCTTTAATCGCCTCAGGTTTTTCAATCTTTGCGACAATTTTTGCTTTATTGTGGTGCTTGCTGATAATGTGCTTGAGTTCAATAATGTCTCGTGCCGATCGTACAAAAGATAATCCTACCCAGTCCACATTGTGATCCATTGCAAATTGTAAATCTTCTTGGTCTTTTTCTGTCAATGATGGCAAGGAAATCACAGTGTTGGGTAAGTTCACTCCTTTATTCGAAGATAAAATCCCACCATGGTTCACCACTGCTGTAATTACTTTTCCATCTGTTGAAACGGCTTCCAATTCCAATTTACCATCATCTAAACGAATACGCTCACCAGGGTTAATGTCTTCTGCTAGTTGTGCATAGTTGATTGCAAATTTCTTGCTTGTTCCTACCACACCTTCTTCAGTAACAATTTCAACTTTTTCACCAGGAATAAGGTCCACACCATTGTTTTCCATTTCTCTAGTACGGATCTTAGGACCTTGTAAGTCGGCCAGTATTGCTACGTTTAATCCTGTCTCTTCGTTTAATTCACGAATAATATTGATTACTTTTTCATGATCCTCATAGGAACCATGAGAAAAATTGATTCTCGCAACGTTCATTCCTTCTTCCATCATTGCTCTCAAAGTTTCCTTTGATGATGAAGCAGGACCTAAGGTCGCTACAATTTTTGTTCGTTTCATTGTTTTCATTCTTTCTTTCTTAATTGAATTTCAATTGTTTTGCAACTTAAAAAATAAATTTATTGGCAGACTTCAGTTCATAGGGGTCAAAAATAAACGCGGTCAATATACATGAGATTTTTCTTAACTCTCCTAAAAGGGATTCTACATCCACTACCCCAGCGTCTTTAATCACCAAAAAGAAATCAATTTGTGCTTTTTCTGGCACCAAAAATTTCCCTTCGTTCTTATTTTGAATGAAGTAATAGTTCACGTTCTCTTCTTCATCAAACCACTCATACAAGGAATGTGAAGAGGTGATCGCACCTTTTTTACCAGACACCATATAAGGTTCAGTGGATTTTTGAAGCCGTAAACCAATACGTTCATTAATTGACCAACAAACTCTGTAATCGCCTTGATGGCTACATAAGCCTATTAAATCATAATTAAAATCATCTTCTAAACTTAAGGTGTACTTTGCCATAAATCATTGCTCAACAAGATACCAAATTTAAGAAAAATTAGTCGATGAACAGTGTTAAATCTATATTAATTCATCTTCTCGATGCGGTACCAAATCAAAGGATTTTTGGTTTTCTCTGGAATCAAAACAGGATGCACTAATTTTAGACGCCCCAGAATCGAACTGCGGACCTCAGCTTGAAATATAAAAGCATGGTCGACGTAGCTATAAAAAACTATGCGGTACTTCGTAAATGACTGTAAACCCTGAACATGCATTCGTTGAGGCTTCCAAGAAACACTAAGTGGTGTAGAAAACACTGGAGCGTTTAACGCACAAGGGGTTTCTGCAAGTTGCTCTAAAGACATTCCTGCTGCAGTATTAATATTGAACGTTCTGTTGTACACATATCCTGCAGCTGTTGACTTGTCTTCAGTAACAATATACTGAGTCTCAACTATATCTTTATTTGTTTGTTCGAATTTTTCCTTTTGTCTGCCCAATACCCCTTTATTTTCAACCGTATTCAAAAACCAATCACTATTGAAATAATTTTTAGTGGCAATAATCCTAGGCCATGACACCTCTTCATTTCTTCCTGTATCATCATAAATAGCAAAAGCAGCCCAAACATAATGCCCTACTAAGCCATTGTATGGTGAGCGCATAACATCAATGTAATGCCCTTGATAATCTGAACATTCGTAGGTATCATCTCCGTGATCAAACTCGCCCATGATTACGGGTTTGCCATAGGTTCTTTTCAACCTTTCAACAGTACACGCCATTGAGTTTTCATTGTCCCCACATTCGTTATTGCTATTCGTCTTCGAAATCAACATTTTTTCGGGACTTTTAGAATAATAGGAAATGGTAATCATATCCACTTCGTCGAGATACCAAGTACTGTCAATAAAATCCGGATCTCTTTCTGTGTAATGAGAATAAATGTTACTTTTTCCTGCAGGAAATCGTCCAACAGCACTCAACAACTTTTGATTGTATTGTATAGAATCTTTGATGAAGCTCGTCATCTGTTTATGGTATTCATAAATGGCTTTTCTAGCAATATCACCAGCTTTTGTAAGCGAATCATACGGCGTATCCGAAGCGTAAGGATTTTCATTGATGTGCCATGGTTCACACAACAATTCAACGTTGGATATACTTGTTGAATACCCCCAACGGGCCATAATGTAGCGTGCACGTTCTTTAAGGTAACGCATCCCTAACTCCGATAAAAACATATCTGAAGGAGTTTTTGTGTTTAACAATCTTGAATAACCTGAAATTTCGGTTCTATCTTCAAACGGCCATGCCTTCTCATCATACCAATGGTCAGAGAAATCGAACCTAAACTGATGGTAGTCTCCTAATTTCATAAAATAGGAGTGATACATCAAATCAAGTTGTATCAAGGTATTACTCTCCTCACAAAGATCGATAATACGGTCTATCTCCCAAGCGAAATTTTGGCGACTATGGTAATACCCAACTTCTTCAAATTCAATTTCGGTTGAGCTTGGATGTAGGAACATTCTAAAGTACTCTCCTCCTTGATCAATATACCTTTTTACTTGGTCGTGATAAGCTTCCCAAACTTCAACATTAAGCGTTTCCTCCTTATCTATGCTGTACATCAAGTTGTTTTTATTCGAAGGAAAGGGCAAATTTACACCCGTCGGAATAATGGTACGTCCATCACGTTCGAGGTATTCTGTTTGCTTATTATAGGTTACATGACCTTTATAGGTGGAAGAAACTACATTGAAGGTTTTAGGAGCAGAAAAATAACTCGGCATGCCTTTGACATCAACTTCAAAATATACTTCCCATTCGCCTGTTTTTGGCGGGGCGTACCTCACGCGAAAAGGCAATTCTGTATGCAAATAATTCCAGCGGTTGTACGATGTGTTGCGTTGCACCTCAGTATACCAAAAACCAATTGCCGTAAACTTCTCTCCACTAGCTCTATGTTTGAAATGGGCTTTTATATCAAGTTCCCAACTAACAAAAGGATTAAGTCCTGTTCTTTGGTGGGGCTGACCATATATAAATTCTTTAATCGACATCATAAGGGTGTCGGGCAATGTCAGACCCAACTCCAATCTTGCGTTTTGCTTCACCGACTGAGGTTCTTGATCGACAAATTCGAAATCTAGATTGACTTTGTTTTGGGCAAAAGCAACAACAGGAAACAATAAAACGAAAATTAAAACTCTCATATCAAACGATTTAAGGTTTAAAGGTAATTATTTTGAAGGATAAATCACAGGTCGGCTAGGGGCGGCATCATTTTCAAAAGGAGCAACTTGTAGATTCAACAGATAAATTCCATCTCGCACAGTATCAGGAATAAACACCATCTCAGTAATCGTACGATCGAAACGTGGTTGGCTTGGCACTTGCCAGAACCCATGATGAAAAGCCAAAACTCCACCATCTAGCTCTTGATCAACACTAGGGAGATCGATAAGCAAATGCTTCACACCTAATTCATTAATAATACTTAAACATTCTGCATCAATGAAAGGTGGATTAGTTGAAGAATAGTTTTTTGATTTTTTATCAATAGTATTGGGTAGCGTACGAATAATCAGTGCTTCGATTTCACCATATGCTTTTAGCTTTTCAAGTTGTTCAGCAACGATGATCTGGTCTTCACCTATTAACTTTGGCTCAACACTAAAGACAACTGCTTCGAAGAAATATTCATTCAAATTTGCATTGATGGAATATACTTCTTTTGTAATGTGCCCAAGACATTCGGTATGTGTTCCATGACCATGAGGATTAAAGAAAATATTTCGGAAATTAACAGTTCCTCCGTCTTTTACAGAGCCCACCCATCCGTCTTGCATAACAGGTTCGAACCTAGGAGGCTTTACATACCATGCCAGTGGATTCTTTTCATCATCAGAAAGGGGAATTGAAATATCAATCCCCCTTTTTAAATCATATTCGTTTCCTTGGGCTGTCTTTACAATCATGCACTCAATTAGTTTGGCAAAGCTCTTAATAATAACTGGTAACGCGCTTTGTAGGTTTCTTTTCCTGTACAACCTTGTTCGGTTGACTGGTTATAAAAATACTCAATACGATTATCTGGACTTGGGTGAGTGCTTAACCATTCTGGCACACCTGCTCCACCTTCTGCTTCAATTTTCTCAAAGAATTTCGCACCACCTGCTGCAACATAATCGGTCGGACATAAATACGTTACGGATGCTTTATCCGCTTCCGTTTCATGTGTACGTGAAAATTTCAAACCGATGATACTTTTTGTAATATCTTTAATTAAAGCACGGTCACCTGCCAACATATTTAATAAAGTCTCAACACCATATAACTTGGTCATTTGTCGTGTGGAATGACGCAAGTCGGCATGTCCAATCTCATGCGCCAGAACACCGGCCAATTGCTCTTCAGAATCAAGGTACTTCATCAATCCAGTGTACACATAAATGTATCCTCCTGGCGTACAAAAAGCATTTTTGGTTTGGTCATCGTGAATAATTCTCAACCTCCAAGCAAAATCGTTTTTATGTTCAACTTTACCTGAATTTAAAATTCTATCTCTAATGTCATACAAGTATTTGTAAGCTGTTGCGTTTTTTGCGCTATCTAGAATTGGATATTCTTGTGGATTACTTTCAATCTCCATGGCTACTTCCTTTCCTAATTGCTTATCGTTTTCGATGGTAAACAAATTGAATTCTGAAATTGATTTCTTGGTCATTTCACAACTCATGAAAAACAAAGTTGATGAAAATAAGAGGCTAAAAATGATTATTCTTTTCATATATGGTTTTTAATTTAAGGGTAAAAATAAATACTAATTATCTGTGTTACAAATCCTAATAGATATCCTGCACTAATTTCTTTCATTGAATGTGCTTTCAATACTAGCCGGGCGGACAAAACCACACCTCCTAAGAACACTATTGAAATAAGCATACCAACAGGAACCTGTTCTAATCCGGTGGCGTACATATAGAAAAATCCAAATAGTGCCCCCATTCCTATCCCATGAAGACTGATTTTCATCTTTTTAGTGATAAAATAAGCAATAAATCCTGCAATGGCTCCACCCAAAACCATTGCTTTTATGATTTTCGGAATCAGCACTCCTTCTCCTTGAAAATGCAAAAACAAATACAATACCATGCAATAAAAGGTCATTATAGCAATTGGAGTCAAACGCTCCTCTTTACTTTCCATCTGGAAAGAACGGATGGTTTTGTTCATTCTTAAAACAGCAAAAGACATTCCTGGCGCCAAGACTATAAAAACCAAAAATAGCAACAAGAATAAATACTTTGCAACAGGGTCAATCATGAACAAAGATTCATTCGCTACAAAGGATTTGGACTGAACGGGCAAATACAAAGTCAGCAACAAACCATAAATTGGTGTGAATAAAGGCAAAAACAACCATGAGATAAACGAAGCGAATCCTTTCATTAAAGTTCTTTTCTTAAACGAGCAACTGGAATATTCAATTGTTCTCTATATTTTGCTACTGTTCTTCGTGCAATATTGTATCCTTTTTCTTTTAACAATGCCGCCAGCTTCTCATCTGTCAATGGTTTCCTTTTGTTTTCTTCAGCAACGGCTTCTAAAAGAATTTGTTTCACTTCTCTTGTCGAAACTTCCTCTCCAGAATCGGTAGATAATGACTCTGAAAAGAAGTGCTTCAAGGAGAATGTTCCATATTGCGTTTGAACATATTTTGAATTAGCCACACGAGATATGGTCGAAATATCTAAATCAACAATTTCTGCAATATCTTTCAAAATCATAGGACGCAACTGTGTATCATCACCTGTCAAGAAATATTCTTTTTGGTAATTCATAATTGCGGTCATTGTAGAAAACAATGTATTTTGACGTTGTTGAATGGCATCAATAAACCATTTGGCTGAATCCAGCTTACTTTTAACAAAAGACAATGTTTCTTTATCCGACTTATTCAGTTTTGCTCCTTCAGAATAATTTTGAAGCATCTTTTTATAACCTTGACTAATTTTCAAGTCTGGCGCGTTTCTTCCGTTTAATGTCAATACCAGCTTTCCATCCTCTTCGGTAATTTGAAAATCTGGAACCACCTGTTGCAATGACTTAGAGGATTCTTTAAGTGAACCACCTGGTTTGGGGTTCAAACGAATAATTTCGTGTACCGCTTCTTTTAAATCTTCCTCAGAAATCTCCATTTTTTGAATGATCTTTTGATAGTGTTTTTTTGTAAACTCTTCAAAATAATCTTCTAAGATTTTCAATGCGGTATAACGCGTAATATCACCATCTTGCTTCCGCTCCATTTGTAGAATTAGACACTCTTGAAGATCTCTAGCTCCTACTCCTGGGGGATCAAGTTTTTGAACATATTTTAGAATTTCTTCTAAATTTTCTTCAGTCGTAATTAAATTCTGAGAAAAGGCCAAATCATCAACAATTGCTTCTAAATCACGCTCCAGATAACCTGCATCATCAAGACTTCCAATTAAATAGGTTGCAATGGTCACCTCCTCCTCAGTCAACACTTGCATATTTAACTGAGACAACATTCTTTCTTGAAAAGATGAGCTCGAAGAAAGTGGCATTGACTTTTCCTCATCATCCTTCCCTTTATTGTTTACACTGGTTTTATAGGCAGGTTCATCATCGCTGAGGTAATCTTCTATATCAAAATCATTCTCATCTTCAGCAAAATCATCCTCATACTCTTCTTGTTCAAATTCATCTTCAAGCTCTTCCTTCCCTTCTTCAAGCGCAGGATTCACTTCAAGTTCTTGCTTAATGCGTTGATCTAACTCCATGGTTGGCACCTGCAATAACTTCATTAATTGAATCTGTTGCGGTGAGAGCTTTTGCTCCATCTTTTGAGAAAAGGTTTGTTTTAGTGCCATAATAGATAATTTCTACGCTTAAGATAAATATAATTAGCCAAATTACTGTTTTATTTCTGATTAAAGTTTAGCAAACTAACTCAACTTAATCTATGATTGTAAATTTAAAAATTTTTGCCGGCTTGGTGTTGTGGCGGTGCCACATTTTTCTTACACAGAGATAATGGGGAGGGCTTCACAGAGATGCACGGAGGATCGGATCACATTGGGTGAGGAGAGAAAATGGAGATGGCTATAATACAAATCTCTTTATTCCCTCTTTTCTCTCCCTCTACCGAATGTAATTCTTCTCCGTGGCACTCTGTGAAAACCCTCTGTAAAACTCTGTGAAAACACCAAATGCCGCAGGCACTCTTCAACCTAAAAGTCAGCGTTACCCGGTGTTCTTGGGAAAGGAATTACGTCTCTAATATTCGTCATTCCTGTGGCAAACATCACCATTCTTTCGAATCCTAAACCGAACCCTGCGTGAGGAACTGTTCCGAATTTACGTGAGTCTATATACCACCACACTTCTTTTTCATCAATGTTGAAATCGGCACATTTCTTTTTCAAGACATCTAGACGCTCTTCACGTTGAGAACCTCCAACAATTTCCCCAATCCCTGGGAATAAAACATCCATTGCTGCAACCGTTTTTCCATCATCGTTTTGACGCATGTAGAAAGCTTTGATGTCGGCTGGGTAATCTGTAATAATTACTGGACAATTGAATTCTTTTTCTACCAAATAACGCTCATGTTCAGAGTGTAAATCTACACCCCATTCTACATCATATTTGAATTTCTTTTTCTTGAAAGGTTTAGAATTTCTTAGAATCTCGATGGCCTCCGTATAGGTAATTCTCTTGAATTCGTTGTTCGCCACAAACTCTAATCTTTCAATTAAAGTCAATGGATTTCTATCCTTGGCTGGTTTCGCACTTTGTTCTTTTACATCACGATCATTTAAGAATTTCAAATCATCTGCGTAGTTTTCAAGAACGTAGTTTGACAAGTACTTTAAGAATTCTTCTGTCAAATCCATGTTGTCTTTCAAGTCATTAAAAGCAACCTCTGGCTCAATCATCCAAAATTCCGCCAAGTGACGAGAAGTATTTGAATTTTCTGCTCTAAATGTAGGTCCAAAGGTATATACCTGACCTAAAGCCAAGGCCCCCAACTCAGCTTCTAACTGACCAGAAACCGTTAGGTTTACAGGTTTATTAAAGAAATCTTGTGAGTAATCAACTTTCCCGTCTTCTGTTTTCGGAATATTATTCAAGTCGAAATTCGTAACATGGAACATTTCACCCGCTCCTTCTGCATCAGATGAAGTTAAAATTGGCGTGTGTAAATTGTAAAATCCTTTATCGTTGAAAAACTTGTGAATTGCAAAAGTTAATCCATGACGAATTCTAAACACTGCTCCAAAAGTATTCGTTCTGAAACGCAAGTGTGCTTGTTCGCGTAAAAATTCAAGACTGTGTTTTTTGGGTTGCATTACCGTTTTCTGAACCTCATCTGGGTTTGCTTCTCCAAGAATATGAACATTTTCAACTGCTATTTCAACTGATTGCCCTTTTCCTTGAGATTCAATTAAAGTTCCATGCACTTCAACAGCAGCGGCAGTACTAATTTTTTTCAGGATGGCTTCATCAAAATTTTCATACTCAATTACCGCTTGGATATTATTGATCGTTGATCCGTCATTGATCTGAATAAAACGATTACTTCTGAAGGCCCTTACCCAACCTTTAACAATAACTTTTTCGCCTACTTGAGACGATTCCAATAACGCTTTAATTTTTGTATGTTTCATTATTTTTATTTTGAGTAATGCAAAAATAGAAAGAATCGGGATATAGCAACAAGTTTTACAAATTTCCAATTGGAATCTTTGTTTTAAAAACACTTAATCATTTCTTATTCTAGAAAAAGCCCTCGATTTCATTATATTCGCTATATTGATTTCAAAAGATAAAATAATTTTCAACCACATATGAGCGAACAAAAACGAACAAAAGCACAAGAAGCAACTCAAGCCATTGAGCGAATATACATAACAATGCGTCACCTTTTCAATAGAGGTTTCTATAAGCCAATGGGAGTTTCAGGGAAAAGTTTGAGGGAAAGCTTATTGGAGCTACAGCCTGAGATTTACGGTACAATGGGCGAAGAAAAGGTTGAGTTAAGCGGTTTAGTTTATGTTTTAGATCGTCTACCTCATGGTATTGAAGAATGTCCTGTAATCAACTTAACGGGAGATGAAGGTTATGATTTATCTAACCTAAAATCGATCATCCCTCCAAAAAGAAGAAGAAATTGTTACCGCATCGACAAAGACCAAATGAACGTGGAAATCACACGTGGTCGCTCTGATATATACGATATCCTTACCCACCTTACTTTCTTGTTTATTGAATCGCACAAGATTGCAAATCGTGTGGTGATTGATGACAAAGGTGGACTTACAAAAGAGTGGTTAAAATTCGAGTCCATTATCAATCAAGAAGAAATTTCAAACGAAGAACTTGAGGTGGCCATGTTTCATGTAGCCAATATCTTGGGGCGAACTTTTGAAGAAGTTTTAGATGTTAATAAAGCGCTGCATACCGAAGAATTACCACACCGTTTTTTACGGGTAATTTATTGGCTTGGAAAATTAGCCATTGACGAAGTGTTAGAAATCAACAAAAGAGTGATTTTATTTAGTCCTGTTTTAAGAGAACGAACAGGTCATCACATGCATGGTGAGAGGTGGGCCAATAGAATCAAAAAGGAGTTGGAAAACCAAGGCATTATTGACCGTCCAATTCACATTATCAGTGCAAATATGCACAGCGTGATGAACTATTTATTCAGTAAACAAATCTTATCAAAACAGAAAGAAAAACTGAATAAGCGAGAGTTTTTTGAACGATTAAGTCAGCCCGAAAACTCTAAAGACAGAAAGTTAATCAGTGATTTGGCAACAAAGCAAGGAATGACTTATCTTGCTGATCAATCCGGAACAAACATCGATGTACAGATTTTTGATTTATCAAAGGTAGATTTTAGTGACAGTTACCTTTCGGAGGTGATTGATGACACTAAGGCTGTTATTATTGTGATGGATTATGCTTTTGGTGAACAAGCTTTTGAAACCATGGACGAATTATTGAAACCCTACAAGAAAGGGATCAATGGACCTGTAAAATTAAATGTAGATTCTGTTTCTATCATGGGTAAAGCAGGAATTCTGAAAGGAGGAAAAGGAGACATCATGATACCTCATGCACACGTTTTTGAGGGAACCACAGACAACTATCCCTTCGTGAACGAAATTACACTGGCCGATTTTGAAGATGAGGACATTGAGGCAACAGAAGGACACATGATAACCGTTTTAGGAACTTCATTACAAAACAAAGAGATGTTGAGTTACTTCAAGAAGTCAACTTGGAAAGTCATTGGTTTAGAAATGGAGGGTGCTCATTATCAAAAAGCAATTCAAGCAGCTTCTAAAATTCGAAACAGTATTTGTTCGGATGTAAAAGTAAGGTATGCCTACTACGCTTCAGACAATCCATTAGAAACAGGAAGTACGTTAGCTTCGGGAGGACTTGGTCTGACAGGCGTGAAACCAACGTATTTAATTACCGAGAAGTTTTTGAAACAGATTGTTCGACAGGCGATATAGAAAGGGAGAGATTTTAGGGAGAGGGAGAGCAAAAAAAGAAGGTAACTGTTAACGTATGGGAAGTTGAATGCTTTCATCAAAGGTGTCTATCCAAAATTTTGTGGTTAAGCTGAAATTCACCCATTTATTTTCATTAAGAAACTCTTAAAAACAAAAAGTGCGTTAAGCTATTCAGCTCAACGCACAGTTTTATAAAACACAGTATAAGATTTACATCTCCTACATTGCTAATTTCTCAATGGCTTCAATTGTTGACGAATCATCAACACCTAAACCTTCTTTTTGATGAACCAAAACTCCTTCTTGATCAAATACACTTATGATGTTTGAGTGAGAGAAGTCTATTGGAGAAATACGCTTATAACTTACCGCAAGAACTGCGGCAAACTCGCGCGTATCTTCGATGCTTCCACGTAAGAAAACCCATTGGTCATTATCCATTTCGTTTTCAATCGCAAACGCTTTCATTCTTTCTGGTGTATCTACTTCTGGGTCGATGCTCACAAACACATATTTTACCTGCTTATTGGCTTTGTCACTTACTTTCTCGTGTATACGACGAATGTCAGCAATCAACCTTGGACAAGCAGCTTTACATGTAGTGTAAATCATTACCGCAACCACAATATCACCTTTAAGGTCCTCGAGTTTAATCAACTCTCCATTTTGATTGGTCCAGTCAGAAGGCAAATTATAAACAGAAAGCTCCGGTAATTCACCCGTGAACTCTTTTTTAACCGTCTCCTGTTCAAGCTCTTCAGAAGCTTCAACTTGCGGCTCTTCCTCAGTGCAACTGTAGAGCAAGCCCATGGAAAGCAAAGCAGTTAAACAAAGTATGATGTATTTTTTCATAGTCATTAATTAATGGATTTAGCACACCTAAATCCTAGATTTCTAATAGAGTAATTCGCTTTGACACTTCCACGGAATGCATATCTCATAAAAGCTGCATAATTCATTAAATCAGAAGAACCCAGTGCAGCACCACCGCAAAACAAGTCGTTTCCCCCATCTACATCACTTCTGGATTCACCAGAAATCAAAACAGAGTTAAAATCTTGCGTCCATTCCCATACCAGTCCGTGCATATCATACACACCCCAGTAGTTTTCAAAAGTACTACCAACTTCTTGGTTATACGAATTTGGTTTCTCGTACCAACTTAAAATAAACTTATTGTACTCATCTTTAGTCCTGGCATCAGCATCTTTTTCATCTGCCATTCCTACATACTCCCATTCATCAAGTGTTGGCAGTCTTTTCCCCTGACATTCACAGTACTTTTTTGCAGCAAAATAAGAAACGTTTGTCATCGGAGCATTCTCCAATTCACCATCTTTCAGGTTCAAATCGTCTTTAAAGTGTCGCAAGTAGTTTCCATCTGCATAGAGGGCAATAACATTGGATTTTCTCCATTTTGGATTATCCTCAAGGAACTTCACATACTCAGCATTTGTTACTGGATACTGATCAATATAAAAATCTTGAACCTTAACGATATTGGAATCTGTTCCATACAGAGGGATATACTGGCCTCCTTTAATTAAAGCCATGCCTTCCTTTTGCCCATAGCTAATGAGAGAGAGAAAAATAATTACTACTACAGTTAAAAATTTGGAAAACATGACTTTAAAATTTAAAGGTGAATATATTATTATTTACGTACTTTCTTTACCATTTCAGTAGTAACCTCAGTACCGTTGTTACCCCAGCTGTTGTAAATATAAGTCATTACCGCAGCTACTTCTTCATCAGTTAGGTTTTGAGCAGTCATCACACTGTTGTATTTCTTACCGTTCACAGTAATTTCTCCGCTCTTACCTCTTAATACAATATCGATTGCACGATCTACATCCTCATTAAGATAATCAGCATTGGCCAATGGAGGGAATGCATTTTCGATTCCTTCTCCATTTGCTTGGTGACAAGCAAAACAAGTTGAACCATATAGCTTTTTACCCATTTCCATTTTCTCTGCTTTCGTCATCTCAACAGCTTCTTTTGCTGGTTGATCATCCTCAACTGGCATAGACTGAATTGTTCCTCCTTCAGGCAGGTAGATTCCTTCTTGAATAGTTCCAGAGTAAATCTGTTTGTTTTCAGGTCCAGTAACATTTAGAATACCTAATGCACCTTTATTAAATGCTCTAAAGATAGAGTGGTCAACTAATACCAATTCTCCAGGAACATCTACTTTAAACTCTACCATTGCTGCACCACCTGCAGGAACCAATGTTGTTTGTACATTTTCATTCACTAAACTACCCCCTTCTACAGTTACTCGGTCAAATATTTCACCAATTACGTGGAAAGAAGAAACTAAGTTTGGTCCACCATTTCCAAAATATATACGTACAGTTTCTCCAACTTTTGCAGTCAATGCGTCATCACCAGACAAAGCCCCAACACTACCGTTGAACACAACATAATCTGCTTCTTCATCAATTGCTTTCTGCATATCAAAAGGTTGAAGTCCTGCTTCACCATACTTTCCTTTGGTATAGAAATCACCTTGCATCACGTAGTACTCTTTGTCTACAGGTGGCAACCCTTCTTCAGGCTCTACCAAGATCAAACCATACATTCCGTTTGCAATGTGCATTCCAACAGGTGCAGTAGCACAGTGATAAACATATAGACCAGGTTTCAAAGTTTTAAACTGAAAAACAATTTCATGTCCTGGCGCTACGAATGAAGACACAGCTCCACCTCCTGGTCCTGTCACCGCGTGAAGGTCAATATTATGAGGTAACTTATTGTCTGGGTGGTTTTTCAAATGGAATTCCACTTCATCCCCCACTTTTGTTCTGATAAAACTACCAGGAACAGTTCCACCAAAAGTCCAGTAAACGTATTCTACTCCACTGGCCATTGTTCCAGTCTCCTCAATAATCTCCATATCAACGATAAGCTTAGTTGCCGCTCGATCAGCTGTAGATTTAGGAACGAAAGGAGGCGCTGTTAGCTCTGCTACCATTTCCGAAACAACTTTAATGTCTTCGGGATTTGTTTTACTTATTCCACTTTTCTGGTCACTCCCGCCAGAACATGAGGAGAAAGAAACCGCTCCTACTAGGAGAGATAAGGATGCTAAACTCCTTAGTTTTCTTTTAATTTGTGAATCAATCATCATATTTGTTTTTAAATTACGATATAAAACTAAGCATAGTGTATTGTCTCTCAAAGCCAAAATCAAAAGATTTTTGATAAACTGCATTTAATCATTTTTTTAAATGACCTAAAGCATAATTTAGGATGTTTTTGTCTTTTAATGATTTTCCAATTCCAAGAATTACAATTCATAAAACGTTCTTCAAAGAATTTCTCTTCGAATAAGCCTACTTTGTTAATATAGCTTAACAAAAGACAAACACTTGTTTTAAATCATTGATGTTTTTGTCATTAAGTGATATATTACTTACTTTTGTAATCGATTTAAGTAAAAAAAAGATAAATGAACGAAGCAAAGGAACAATTAAAATACAAGGTTAAAGACATCAGCCTTGCGGATTGGGGAAGAAAAGAAATTAGACTTGCAGAAGCAGAAATGCCGGGACTAATGTCTTTACGTGAGGAGTACGGTGCTCAAAAACCATTAAAAGGTGCACGTATTGCAGGGTGTTTACACATGACAATTCAAACAGCAGTACTCATTGAAACATTAGTTGAATTAGGAGCTGACGTAACTTGGTCATCATGTAACATTTTCTCTACTCAAGATCATGCAGCGGCGGCAATTGCAGCAGCTGGAATCCCAGTTTTTGCATGGAAAGGAATGAATGAAGAAGAGTTTGACTGGTGTATCGAGCAGACATTACATGCTTTTGAAGGTGGTAAACCATTAAACATGATTCTTGATGATGGTGGTGATTTAACAAACATGGTTTTTGACCGCTACCCAGAATTAACAAAAGACATTAAAGGACTTTCTGAAGAAACAACTACAGGAGTTCACCGTTTATACGAAAGAAAGAAAAATGGTACTTTAGTAATGCCAGCAATCAACGTTAACGATTCTGTAACAAAATCTAAATTTGATAACAAATACGGATGTAAAGAATCATTGGTTGATGCTATTCGTCGTGCTACAGATACAATGATGGCTGGAAAGGTTGCTGTTGTTTGTGGATATGGTGATGTTGGTAAAGGTTCGGCTGCTTCATTACAAGGTGCTGGTGCACGTGTAATTGTTACAGAAATTGACCCGATTTGTGCTTTACAAGCTGCAATGGACGGTTTTGAAGTAAGAAAATTAGACAATGTTGTTCACAATGTTGATATCGTTGTTACAACGACAGGAAACAAAGACATCGTTGTTGATCGTCACTTCAAGAAAATGAAAGACAAAACAATCGTTTGTAACATTGGACACTTTGATAATGAAATCGATGTTGCTTGGTTGAATAGCAACGCTCAATCGAAAGACGAAGTTAAACCACAAGTTGATTTATACAACTTAGATGGTAAAGACATTATTCTTTTGGCTGAAGGTCGTTTGGTCAACTTAGGTTGTGCAACGGGTCACCCATCTTTCGTAATGTCTAACTCTTTTGCTAACCAAACATTAGCACAATTAGAGCTTTGGAACAATTCTGACAAGTATGAAAACGATGTTTACATGCTGCCAAAACACCTTGATGAGAAAGTTGCTGAATTGCACCTTGCAAAAATCGGAGTTGAATTAGAAGAACTTTCTAAAGAACAAGCTGATTATATTGGTGTAGATGTGAAAGGTCCATATAAACCAGAGCATTACAGATACTAATTGTTTGTTTAGAAAGTCCGCTCTTGGCGTTGCACTCAATTTTAAAAATTAACATTGACTAATGTCAACTTATAATTTTTAAAATCAAGCGCGCCTTAATAGCAAACATTCTAATTCAAACAAATGATATTTGAAAAGAGTCCAATCTTAATTGTTTGGACTCTTTTTTTGAAAATTACTTTAATGAATAGGGAATGTACGGACGGTGAGCAATCGTTCTTTTGTCTTCCTATTTATTTTAAACGGCATTCTTACGCAAACGATGTAGGCATACATTATCAAATTTATCACACTAATTTTCAGCAATCCTACCATAAAAACATCACACACAAAAAAGCCCAGACAATTTTGCCTGGGCCTTAAACATTTTAAAGTAATTTGATATTTATTCTTCAGTTGCTTCAGCAGCTTCTTCGCCACCTTCTGCTCCTTCTTCTTCCTCTTCGTCATCTGCATCAACAGCTCCACGTGCCATTTTAACAGAAACAACTACTGCGTTTTCATTTTCTAATGTTCTAACGCCTGGGATGTTAATATCTTTCACACGGTAAGATTGACCAATACGAAGTGGTGTAATGTCAATTTCTACTTCTTCTGGAAGATCTTTTGGTAAACCTTCAACATTGATTCGACGGAAGATAGTCATTAAACGACCACCGTTCATAACTCCTCTCGAACGACCAACTACACGAAGTGGAATACCAACCTTCACTGGTTTATCATCTGATAATTCAAGGAAATCAACGTGCAAAGGTTTATCTGTAACCGGGTGCATTTGTTTTGCTTGAATAATTGCCATTTTCTTTGTTCCATCGATATCCAATTCTACTTGGTATACGTTTGGAGAGAAAATTAACTTTTCGATGTCTACTGAACGAACTGAAAAGCATGTTTGCTCTCCTGATCCATAAAGTACACAAGGAACACCTCCATTCCTACGAATAGCTTTCGTGTCCTTTTTCCCTACGTTCGCTCTAAGCGAACCGCTCAATTGTACTGTTTTCATTGTTTTGTTTTTATTATGATATTATAAAATGTTTACTAATTGATTCGTTGTGTACCAACTTTTTGATGACATCACCAAAGAGTGGAGACACAGAAACAACACGAATTTTATCGCTTTGTTTCTTCAACGGAATTGTATCTGTAACGATCAACTCTGTTAATTGTGAGGCTTCTAAACGCTCATAAGCTGGCCCAGAAAGCACCGCGTGCGTACAATATGCACGAACACTTTTCGCACCTTTTTCCATGAATAAGTCTGCGGCTTTTGTTAGTGTACCTGCAGTGTCAATCATATCGTCAACAAGAACTACGTCTTTTCCTTCTACATCACCAATTACAGTCATTTCGGAAACTACGTTAGCCACTTTTCTTTGCTTATGACAAAGTGCCAATCCGAGGTTCAACTTCTTTGCATAAGAGTTGGCACGTTTAGCTCCACCAACATCTGGGGCTGCCATAACTACGATACCATTTTGAGACAATTCCTGAATTTCTGGGAAGAAAACCGTTGAAGCATATAAATGATCAACAGGTACTTCAAAAAATCCTTGAATTTGATCCGCATGTAAATCCATGGTCATCAATCGATCTACTCCAGCAGCCATTAACATGTTGGCCACCAACTTTGCTCCAATAGCAACACGGGGTTTGTCTTTTCTGTCTTGACGAGCAAAACCGAAGTAAGGAATCACTGCAATAATTTTTCGCGCAGAAGCACGTTTTGCAGCGTCAACCATTAACAACAACTCCATCAAGTTCTCTGAAGGTGGTGGTGTAGACTGAACGATAAAGACGTCTTGCCCTCTCACAGTCTCTTCGAATGAAGGTTGAAATTCACCATCACTGAATTCAGCTACAGTTACATTCCCCAAAGGGATTCCAAACTCTTTTGCTACCTTCTCTCCCAATTGCTGGGTTGCCCTTCCGGCAAATATTTTTACTCCTTTTGACATTCTATGATCGTTTGCAAGGCGACAAAGTTACATAAATTAATTATTTATACCGCAAAAGGCCATACAGAATTCCATTTTACCAAAAATCGCTATAATCTCCTTATAAACAGAGGACTTTGACATTAAAAAAGAGCGCTATAAAATATATTGCAATGAAACAAAGCGCAAAGATTTGGAAAAAGAAGTCTTTAAACTAAATTTGAGGTATCTTAAAACTCTGAATTTAGTGTTATGGCAAAAATGTTAATTAAAAATATCAAAGGTTTATTTCAAACAGGTGAAAATCTCCCACATTACAAAAAAGGAGAGCAAATGGATCATGACAACATGATTGAAAATGCGTTTTTAGCCATTGAAGACGATGAGATTATTGCCTATGGAAAAATGGAAGACTGGGGCGGAATTATGGATTGGAGAGACCTTGAAGTAATTGATGCCGAAGGGAAATATGTCCTGCCGACTTTCTGTGATTCACATACACATGCTGTTTTTGCTGCCACCAGAGAAGAAGAATTCGAAGACCGTATCAAAGGCTTGACTTATGAAGAAATCGCCTTAAAAGGAGGTGGAATATTAAATTCTGCTGCTCGACTACAAGAAATGGATGAAGACACCCTTTTTGAAGATGCGCTTGAGCGAATTCATGAATTGGCAAAATATGGAACAGGAGCCATCGAAATAAAATCGGGTTATGGACTTTCGGTAGAAGGTGAATTAAAGATGTTACGCGTAATCAAACGATTAAAAGCAGCTTCTCCGATGGCCATTAAAGCTACTTTTCTAGGAGCACACGCTTTTCCAGTAGAATTTAAAGAAAACCACCAAGGATATATCGACCTCATCATTAACGAAATGCTGCCCAAAATTGCAGCCGAAGATTTAGCAGATTATATTGACTGTTTCTGTGAAAGAAATTATTTCACTGTGGAACAAATGAACACCTTGCTTGAAGCAGGAGCAAAATACAACTTGATTCCAAAGGTTCATGTAAATCAATTCTCCATTATGGGAGGTGTAAAAGCAGCTGTTGAACATGGTGCTTTATCTGTAGACCATTTAGAAGAATTAGATGAAGCAGATATCGCTGCACTACAAGGAAGTGATGTGATGCCTACTTTCTTACCAGGCTGTTCCTTCTTTTTATCTATTCCTTATGGAAAGGCCAGACAAGTCATTGCCGCAGATTTACCTTTGGCTTTGGCTTCAGACTACAATCCAGGATCTTCTCCAAGTGGAAATATGCAATTATTGACTTCAATCGCTTGTACTAAAATGAACATGACTCCCGTTGAAACCTTAAATGCAACAACGCTGAATACAGCATACGCCATGGGGATTTCAAATAGTCACGGATCCATCTCCGTTGGTAAGAAGGCAAACATTATGATTACCCATCCAATTTCTTCATTAGCAAGAATTCCTTATTCTTTTGGTGAGAATAATATAGAAACTGTTATATTGAATGGGAAAATGTTCCATACCCACAAAGAATAACTAAATAATTCAATACATAACCTTATGCGCTACTCAATCTTTTTTATTTTGTTCTTGCTGAACTTTAATTCTTTCGGTCAAAAAAAAGAGATTGATAGATCTAATTATGAACTGTTATGGGAGATCTCTAGAGACGATATGCCCAACAGTTCGTATTTATTTGGAACCTACCACAGCAACGATAATGACGTTTTTGAGTTTCCCGACACCCTCTATCCCATTTTGGAAAATGCAGATGCTGTTGTTTTGGAAACAGACATCACAGAAATGATGTTGGATGAAGACATCGCACACAATCAGTTGGATTACAAAAAATCAAACTTGCTGCATTGGCTAATCCCTGCAAGAGGTGTAGATAATGTAACCTACACACTTTATGGTTCAGACAACGGTAGACCCCAGTTTATCGACATGTACTTTAAGCAAGTTGCCGATAATTGCAAAAAGAATTTCATTCCCCTAGAAACCATTCAAAGTCAAATGGTCATTGGAATAAACAATGAATATAACCCTGACGCCCCAAGCAATTTAAGAATACTTGGAAGAGATGCGTTAAAACGAAAATACCTTGAAGGAAATGCCCATGACTTGCATAAATACACCCGAAATTCAACTTTACAATATGTTGATTTATACAAAGATTTAATTGTTGACAGAAACATCAACATGACGGAAGGAATCGATACTATTCTTCACCAAAACAACTCAACTTTTATTGCTGTTGGAGCGGCTCACCTGTTAGGACCTCAAGGAATTGTTCCCTTATTAAGAGAAAAAGGCTATACTGTTGAAGTGCTGAAAAGCAAATTCACTCCGCAATCTGTTCAAAAACAAAAACTCCTGAAAAAATGCACCCATTATGAATACATAGACGAACGCTATGGAGCATCTATTAATTTTACGGGAAAACCTGCGACCATGGAGTATAGTTTTGGTGGAGGACGCATTGCAAAATACCTAGAACTTGGCCAGGGAAACACATACAGTTTAGGAATGTATCATTACAATTATAAAACCAACTTAGACTCTATTGTAATGAGTTACTTTGACCCTAAAGAATTCCAAATTACCTCCTTTGATTCCTTAATGATCGATGGACAAACAAAAGCCTACCAAGGAAAAGTGAAATATGATGGCGGCGCGCAATGGATGAGGGTTTTCCACAAAAACAATATCATTTATGAAATCTACGCCTTTGGAGGACATCGTTTTATGAACTCAAATCGCGCTATCAACTTCTTCAACAGTTTCAAGTTTATTGATTTTAATCGTTATGGAGAACAAGACTTAGTCCATCCAGTAGTATCTCCTTCAAAAACAATGCGCCTTAACTTTCCAAAAGGAGCCATTGAAGAAACAAGACAGCAAGACTTTGACCAGATGTGGACAAGTCTATGGTTCAATCCAACAACAGATGAGACTTTTTTCGTCTTGGAAAGCATCATGACAGACAACACTATTTTTTACAACTCAGAAGATTTTGGACATTACCTTCTGCGAGAATATAATATAGACAGTGTTGAGTTTTCAAATGAAATTCACAAAGAAGGTGAATATTTGCAGAAATCGTTTGCTGTGCAAGACCGTGGAAAAATAATCTACGGGAAAATTAGGGTGTTGGGAAACCTCATTCAACTTGTTGAATACACTGGTGAAGACGAAGCTAGAAAGAAACAGTTCCTAAGTGATTTCGATGCCATTCAGCCTTTTCCTTCTGAACGCAAAGAAACCAAGATAAGCAATAGTACATTTTCTACTACCTTAACGCATACAGGGTTCAAAAAACAGAAAGTGAGTACTCAATACAAATACAGAAATACAAATGAATATGTATTGAATGACATCAATAACAGTCTCACTTACCACGTATTGATAAAAGATTTCCATTCTTGGGCTTTTTCTCAAAAATCTTCAACCCAACTTTTAGATGATCAAATTTCTTGGCCCGAAGAAGAGCTTGGAGCAATTGTTGACACCACTTATGACCTTACAGGGCAACATCCAACTTTGTTTTTTGACATTTATTACCCTTCATCAGAAAACAGATTTGTAGGAAAAACAATGGTCATTGGAAAATCTATTGTAGTAGCGAGTATTACCTACCCCAACCTAGCACACGAAGCTTATCAAAACCTGTCCTTTTTAGACAGCCTCTCTTTCTCTATGTCAGACTCAATAGCAATCAATGAAATCAGTGTTCCTTTCCTCAAAAATGAATTAATGGTGAATGGCGAAGAAGCCATCGAGCAGTTAATAGAAGACGGACACATCAACAAAGAAACACTGCTGTCTATGCTGGAATGGACGCCCAACTTTTTTAATGCTTATGACCCTATTGGATCTTTACAAGGAACAATTCTCGTTGCCCTTAACGATATGGACTCAACAACAAAAGTGATTGAATACTGGGAGGAAAATGTAAATTCAGACAACTTTATTCTTTCCCTTGCCGCACTTTATGTGCTCCAAGAAAGAAATCAACCTGAGCAATTCATAACTGTTGCAAAAAAAGCCAATGAGCTAGGGCATCATCAAATCGATTACTATTATTACATCAAGACAAACAAAGACCAGCTCGACTTTCTAAAAGCTACATGGCCCGTTTTTAGCCCCTTATTGGAAGACAGTTTAGCATGGAATACCACCTTTGTGATTCAAGACCTCATGAAAGATGATTTCTTTTATGAATACTTTACAAGCACTGAATTTATTCAAGCCATCACCAGTCAAAAACAACCGTCTTGGGCACCGTTCCGATACATGGACATCCTTCACGAACAAAACGTTCCAAAGGAAAAGCTATTGGAGGTTTTAACCGCATGGGGAAAGCATGAAAACGATGATAAAATTGGGAGCATTGCAGCGTGGAAAACCATTCTAAATGAAAAAATCACCTTTAGAGAAAAACGATTAATCAAACGAGATGCTGCCGTAGCCATCTCTTTCTCAAAAGTTATGGCCATCTCCAACACCCCAGTTTTCAAGCTCTTGACCTATGAAGATATGATTGGATATCTTTCTTTTGACCATTACAAGGACGCTTATACCGATAAAAGTAAATCCTTAAGTCATATCGAAAACAGAGTACTTTCAGTTGATGGCGCACCTCGAAGTTTTGCTTTTTATAAAGCCATTGAAAATGGAAGAACTTATTTTATGGCACGAGAATTATTCCCAGAGCGTACCTTACCTTCCTATAGTGGTTTCGGTAACGACACTTACTTTCTTTATGGAAACGAAATATATCAACCTAAAAAAATTGAGGAAGAATTGAGGAAGAAAATTTCTGAATAATAGCTAAATTCATCCGTTTTGCAAACGTAGAATGACAAACAAATGGATGAGCAAGTCGGTAAAAAAGGTGCCCAAGCTTTACTTGAGCACCTTTTTTACCGGGAACCGTCACCTTGTGGCGTTATTTCGAAAAAGCTTTCGTTCTTCCAAAGAATTAAAACGCCGAGGAATCTTACTTCTTGTAAAAATTCATGTGATCGATGTATTTATAAACCGGGTCGGTCAATAAATAGCGAACATCTTTTTTGTCTTTAATGGCCTGACGAATAAAGCTAGAGCTCACTTTCATCACTGGTGCATCTTCGCAGATGATGATGTTTTCATGGTTCTGCAAGTCATTCAGAGGCAAGTATCCGATTTGTTCTACCTCTTGTTCTTCTTGAATGGTAAGCACGCGAGGATAAACATAGAGTTTATGATTTTCTAAAATATACTCGAAGTTTTTCCATTTATGGAAAGTGCGTAAATTGTCTTCTCCCATAATTAAATGGAACTCATTATTGGGATGCTTTTCCTTTAAATAAGCTAAAGTATCGGCAGTATATGAAGGGCGAGGCATCTTGAATTCAATATCACTTTCCCTTAAATTATCATTGTCTTCAATGGCTACGCGGACAATGGCTAATCGGTGATAATCTTCCAACAAAGATTTCTTTTTTTTGAGTGGATTTTGAGGAGAAACCACTAACCACACCTCATCAAGGTCTGTGTAGTCGGCCATGTAATTGGATATAATCAAATGTCCAATATGAATGGGGTTAAAAGTTCCAAAATATAATCCTACCTTCATTATTTAATGTATTCTTTTATCATTTTTTCGATTTCATCGACAGTCAAGCCTAAATCATTGTTCACCACCGCGCGATCGAAAAACTCACTTTTTGACAATTCTTCTTCTGCCTTTTTAAGGCGTGTTATGATTTTATCTTCTGTTTCAGTTTGCCGATTGCGCAGGCGTTCTTCTAAAACTTCAATGGATGGAGGAAGAATGAAAAAACTCATTGCTGCATCTCCAAAGTATTTTTTGAGATTGATACCACCATACACATCAACATCAAAAAGTACTGTTTTGTTCTCGGCCCAAAGACGATCAACTTCAGATTTTAGCGTTCCATAAAAATGATCTGCATAAACCTCTTCCCATTCAATAAAAGCATTCTCCTTGATTTTCTCTTTGAAGCCCTCAATGCCAAGAAAGTAATAGTCTTTTTCATGTACTTCGTTGACCCTTGGTTCGCGGGAGCATGCTGAAATAGAAAAAGCCAATTCATCCATTCGTTCCAATAAAGCACGAACAATGGTTGTTTTTCCTGCTCCAGAAGGGGCTGAAAAAATGATGCATTTTCCTGTTAGTTTTTGGTCCTTGTCCATGATTCACTAGAGCGTATTGAGTACCTGTTCTTTGATTTTTTCTAAATAATCTTTCATTTCCACAACAATTTTCTGTAAATCTGCATGGTAAGCCTTGCTTCCAAGGGTATTGATTTCTCTTCCAATTTCTTGCGTAATGAAACCCAGTTTTTTTCCAATTGCCCCAGAAGCATTCATTGAAATTCTGAAGTAATCTAAATGATGTTGTAATCGTGTTTTTTCTTCAGAAACGTCTAGCTTTTCGATGTAGTAAATCAGCTCTTGTTCAAAGCGATTTTCATCTACACCTTCTTGCAGCTTTTCAAGTCCTTTGCGCATGCGTTCACGAATAATTTCAATGCGCACTTCTTCATATTTCGGCACTTCTTGTAAAAGTCTTTCTATTTGATCAATAGAACTTGTAAAATCTGCGATTAAAGACTTGCCTTCTTCTTCTCTGAAACGCTTCATGTTTTCCAATGCTTCTTGAATCAACAATTGAACCTGATTCCATTCCTCATCAGAAACCTCCGACTCTTGCGTTTGCAATACTTCTGGCATCCTCATTATGGTGGTCAAAAAATCTTTAGGTTCTTCCCCTACTTGATTGGCCAAGGCTGACATTTCTTTGTAATAAGCAACAGCCAATTCAGTATTGATTCCCACTTTAGCGCTACCATCGATAGACTCCTCAGTAATGACACATTCCACCTTTCCGCGTTCAAGCGCATTACCAATCATCTTTCGAATCGGCAGTTCGTATGCTTTATAAGTTCCTGGTATTTTCAAATGAACGTCTGTTCCTTTGCTATTGAGGGAGCGCATTTCTACCGATACTTTCTTATTCGAAAAAGTACCTGCGGACTTCCCAAAACCTGTCATTGATTGCAACATAGATAATTCTTTCAGCAAAAGTAGGAAATTGAGTGGAATTAGCGGTGTTTTGAAGGGGAAATAAATTAAAGCGGTATTTATGCGATTTATAATAGTCAATTACGAATGATTCAATTACGAATGATTCAATTACGAATTACGAATTGGGGAATTACGAATTAGTTAAATACGAATGATTTAATTCCGCATTTAGGCTCAAAAAGGAGCATTCCTTTGGTCGCTCTTTTTATGCCTACAGTTGTGCACAACAGTTCAGCAGGATTTCCGTATTCGTCAGGGCCGAGAAGCATTACCGTTGAAACACACTTTTCTTATGGGAGAATTAAAAAGTTTTAAAAATCATTAAGAAAGCAATAAAAAAGGCAGGAATAAAGAAACCCGTTAGCTTCATTGGTTGCGCCATAGCTATGCTACCCATTTATTGGAAAGTGGCACAGACCTTCGCTATATACAGAAGTTATTGGGACACAGCAGTTCAAAGACAACAGAGATTTATACACATGTCAGCAACAGGGACATACAACGAATCAAAAGCCCATTTGACGATTTGTAAAATAGAAATGTTTCATTAGCTTTACAATATATTATTCAGTAAAACTGTACATTATTTCTAGATTTAGAGGATATTGTGCGGATTAATTGGATATATAAAAAGTTGGCTGTAATGTAAAACGACATTTCCGAAAATAAAGAAAATGACCCAATCTGAACTTATAATTTTAAATTTTACAGAAATAAGGAGAAGAAGTATAAAACTTTGGAATGGACTACCTGAGAAATATTATAATTGGAAACCTGACGAAAAAGCAATGAGTGCGTCAGAAATGATAAGACACGTTTTGGAGGCTGATTATGGATGGAATCTTATTATTAATCAAGGAGATATGACAAATTATAAAACACCTTGGGAAAATCGACCATTCATTAATGTTACTGATGAACTTGAATTTGCCGAACCTTATAGAAAAACATTTATAGAAAGTGTATGGCAATTTTCGGATACGGAATTAAACGAAACCGAAATCATTCATCCAGGGAACGGAGAAAAGAAAATACTTGGAAAATATTTATTGCGGATTGGATATCACGAATCAGTTCACGCAGGACAATTTTTGTCGTATTTAAGAGCAATGAAAATTGATAGACCAAAAATATGGGATTGAAAAAACACTACAGCCAACAATGTATAACCGCAATTACGGCGGATTCGACTACGTCCGAATCCACTCGGAATTGCTAACGTCAGTTCTTAACCGAAAATTATTAACTTTAAATCCGTAACTGACGGTTATACGAGACCGTTGAACTAAACCGATTGAAAATCGGTAATTTCCCATACTCACCTCATTGACATAAATTTATGGAAGTATTAATCCATAAAATTTATCAAAATGGGAAAGCAATTTTCAAAAGACATCGAAA
>NZ_CANNGT010000005.1 GCF_947504225.1 Brumimicrobium ulvae
GGGATCTATAATCCCAAGTTTTCAAAACTTTCAAGCGGATGAAAAAAGAAAAAAGACCAATGTTCTGAAAGAACATAAGGGTTTTACTCGGAATTCGGAGTCCAAAGGGATCTATAATCCCAAGTTTTCAAAACTTTCAAGCGGATGAAAAAAGAAAAAAGACCAATGTTCTGAAAGAACATAGGGGTTTTACTCGGAATTCGGAGCTCAAAGGGATCTTTAATCCCAAGTTTGCAAAACTGTCTTGAAATAGAATTGTCACTCAAATTATTACCTTTATCTTCGATAGACATAAAATTCAAAGAACAAAAAATGAGAACAACGATCCTTCTTGCAACACTTTTATTTGTAACATTTCTTGCGAGCAGTTGTAAAAAGTGCAATAACGAAAATCCCACTGCTCGTATTTTAAATAACGGAACTTCTAGTGTGGATATGCAAATTACAGCTTCGGATGGGAGTGTTGTTACGATATTTGAGTTAGCCAAAGATGGAATTCACCCCTCCAAAGAATACACATCGGGATCTACAACCATTCAGTATACTATTGAAGGTGTTGAGCAAACAGACGTTTTTACGTTGAATACTTGCACCAGTTATGACATTACAATTAATAGCAATAACGAAATCGTACTTTTTTCACAAGAGAAAAAATAAAAGAATTCATTTTTATGAGCGCTTTAGCACCTTTCATTGGGGAAGAGGATCATTAAACAGCAATAAAAAAGCCTCACTATTGAGTGAGGCTTTTAAAATGTTATGTGAAAGATGCTGATTACATAATCGCTTCTAACTTACTAACTAATTGCTCTTTTGGAACAGCTCCAATAGATTTATCTGCAACTTCCCCATTCTTGATAAAAAGAACTGTTGGAATGTTACGTACACCAAACTTTGCTGAAACTCCAGGGTTAGAATCTACATCTACTTTACCGATAATTGCTTTTCCTTCAAATTCATTGTGCATTTCATCGATAACTGGACCGATTAATCTACAAGGTCCACACCATTCAGCCCAAAAGTCTACTACTACTGGTTTATCTGATTTCATTACGATTTCATCAAAGTTCGCATCTGTTATTTCTACTGCCATAATTATTTGTTATTTCTGGTTTATTATTATTTTCTTGTTCTATTCTGTAAACAGTTTATAAATATAATTGTTCATCCTCAGTTTATCAAACTTTTTGCCAACTGTAATTTCGCGACACTTTGTCATTGAAAGACAATAAGAAATGCTGTTAACTGTCTATAAGTCCCATTTTACGGAGTAAAAAGCTAGCGTTCATGTTTTTTGCCACCCCGTTACGAATACAATAATCAAAGGAAATATCATCGCCATTTATTTCTGTGTCAAAATATTTATTGACCACACTGCTATATACATTCGCCAATTGGGTGAGTGATAAATCGTGAGTAGCAATAATTCCTCTTGCTTGTAGTTGATTTAGTTTTTGTAAAAACTTTGCTGACCCTTCTTCTTTGTCTTTCGAATTGGTTCCTTTTAAGATTTCATCCAAAATGATAAATACTTGCTCACCTCTTTCAATTGCATCAACAATAAAACGCAACCTCAATAGTTCTGCATGAAAATATGATGTTTCATCTTTTAAGTCATCACTGGTTCGCATGCTTGAGTAGAGTTTCATATCTGGGAAAATAAATTCAGATGCCATAACGTGGAATCCTGCTCTTGCTAACATTAAATTGACTCCAATACTGCGTAAGAATGTACTTTTTCCTGCCATATTTGGACCGGTAACAATTGCGAATTGTTCGGTAGGTGCTAGGTTGAAATCATTACTGACCAATTTCTTCAATGGAATAATAGGGTGTCCTAAGTTAATCAGTTTAATTTCTCCGTTTGATGATTCTGTCAATTGGGGAACAGTCGTGTTTTCTTTAAAGTTAAATCTAAAGTTTGCTCCGCTGATTAAACTTTCCATTTCGTAGACTATATCTTCCCATTTCTGAACATGAGCAGAGTAATTGTTTTTCCACTTTTTCATTTTAATTAAGAGGCGTAAGTCCCAAGCGAAGAAAAAATTTAAAACGATAGCCACCAAAATATTATCTCTAAACTCGGCTTCTTTTACTAACTTGGATAACTCTGTTAAACCCTGCTTTGCGTTCTTTTCTTCTTGAAATAAAATGGTGTAATATTCCGAGAGTAACTCTGATGTAAAGTCTTCTTTCTCCATGATGGATAATTGATTGCGCATAGCCTCAATACGTTTACCTACTTTAGATAAAGATTTGTGTAAACGATTGCTTGTTTTTAAGGCTTGGCGAATGGGCAACAATACCAGAACCAACCCAAGTGTAAATTGAATCCCATTGATGAAGTCAAAATAATAGGCTATGCTAATTCCAAAGGCGATTATGGGCAATATGAAGCGCATGCTGTTCATCCATGATTGAACAGGGTACTCTTCTGTATTAAGTGTAGTGATGCTAACCTCTGTAGCTTCTTTTTCTAGAGAACTTCCGTGGGCTAAATAATTCTGATACCATTCATTCTTCGACGAAAGCTCATCAATGGCCTCAGCACTTTTTAGAGGAGCGTTGGTTCCGTTAAGCAATCTTTCAACCAAGGTTTCTTCTCCCTTTTTTGTAACCGTTCTGTTGAAAAATTGAAAGAAACTTCCCTTTCCAAAGATGTCCATATCATAACTGAAAGAATGATTAGGATTGATATATTCCTTCCCATCATCAAAATTCGAGAAATCATGTTGACTGGCTTTAATCTCATCTTCATTGATGCGAATCAAGGCTTTCACATAGTTCAATTGATCGGTGTTTTCAGCGCTTTTTCGAACAAACACTAAAAACAATACTACTGTTGCAATTATACCGAGTGCAGAAAACCCACCATATGGATAGGTGAGATAGGCCAAAATACCAATTGATAAAAAGGAGATCAGCCTTACAAAAACCCAAATTTTAGCGCGTTGTGAATACTTCTTTAGTTCTAAAGCGAGTATTTCTAATCGTTTTTTATAAAATGCTGTTGAATAATTTTCTTTTGTCATCTTCTGTCAATATTCTAATTCTATCTTTGCCCAAATGAACAAAGGAATCCTGTATATGATACTTTCTGGACTTTGCTACATTGTAGTAAATGTCTTGGTAAAGATTTTGGGTCAAGGCCCTGATCAAACCATCATTTCAGGTTTACAAAAATACCCAATCCCTGAAATAATCCTATTTAGATCGATCATAACATTTGTGATTTGTTATGCAGTAATCAAAAGTAAAGGAATTCCACTGTTTGGAAATAATAAGAAATGGTTGGTAATAAGAGGGGTGACAGGGACAATAGCTCTAACCTTATATTTTTATACGCTTAATCATTTGCCCATTGCCATAGCAGCAACGATTCAATATTTGAGTCCAATATTTACAGTGCTTTTGGCCATTTTTATTTTAAAAGAACGAGTGAAATTGATTCAAGGCTTATTTTTCCTCATTGCATTTCTTGGAATCGTTTTTATCAGTTTTTCAAAGTATTTGAGCGAAGATGAATCAATATCAATGATAAATCCTTGGTGGATTGTAGTAGGAATATGTTCCGCCGCCTTTGCGGGTATGGCCTATAATGCCATTGCGAAGTGCCGCTATACAGATGCTCCGATTACAGTGGTTTTTTATTTTCCTTTGATCGCTATTCCTATCATGGCTATATTAACTGCTTTTGAATATGTTGTTCCTCAGGGGAAGGAGTGGGGGATTGTTCTGGTCATCGGTGTGTTTACTCATATTGCACAAATTTTTGCTACCAGATCTTTGCATTCTGCCAATACTGCAACGGTTACACCTTTCAAATATTTGGGTTCTATTTATGCTTTCGTATTGGGCTTGTTTTTATTCGACGAAGTACTTTCTTTATACGCCATTGCAGGAATGTTCTTAATTATCGTGGGTGTACTTGGAAATACCTACTATAGAGCACGAACGATTAAAAAAAGTGGTCAGGTTTAGTGTGAATTGACAAAAGTGATAAAAGTCATACTTATTCTTTATTCTGTCATGCCTTTAATTTATTATATTCGTAGCAGAAATGAAAAGGATAATATCCATAGCGTTACTTTCAATATTGTTGAGCTACTCGTTCAATCAAGTAGGTGTTTTTATTGAATACGTTTCGGATATTGAAACATTTACTGAGTTGTATTGTGAAAATAAAGACAAACCGGAAATGCAATGTGATGGTAAGTGTCACCTGGCGGATCAATTAGCAGAGAACGAAGAACAGAAACAGAGAAAAGAAGTTACTTCACCGACTGAAATTATCCTTTATTTCTCGCCTTCAAATGTAGAGGTAAGTGAAGAAAAAGAATTCTGTATTGAGAGAAAATTTAATTTCTATTATAATCCGAACTTAAGTGACGGAGCAGCATCACTCATTTTTCAACCACCTCAGGTATAATTTTTCTAATCGCAAGCAGTGTTTAAGCGGAGTATTTGCATACTTCATAATTACTGCTACCCCAAATTATTATTAAAATCCATCAGTCCTTTGAAAACAAGGGGATTCGTATGGGCTATACATTATTAAAAATTAGAAAAATGAAAAAGATATTGATATTATCATTAGCTGGTGCTTTTGTGTTTGCATCATGTAAAAAAGACAAAACAGATGAGCCAACAACTGGAGGGACAGCACCTGTGAGTGAATATACCTTGTTAAAGAAAGATACTACTGCTAATGATTTAGTGGTTGAATTATATGCAAAAACAGAAACTATCGAGGTTGGTTATGCAAAACTATATGTGAAGGTAAAGAATTTCGCTGGAGATGCGATTGAAAATGCAACGCTTGCATTTATGCCAGAAATGGATATGGGAAATATGCAGCACAGCAGTCCTTTAGAGCAGCCAGTATTTAATTCTAACACGAAAATGTATGAAGGTATGGTTGTGTTTACAATGCATTCAGGATTGGGAGATTGGACTTTGGATGTTGATGTAAACGGAGAAATCGTAACTTTTCCGGTGAATGTCTTAGATTCACAAACAGGGACCAAGTATGTTGGATCTTATACTGGGACTGATGCTGAAAAGTACATTGTAACGCTAGTAAAACCATTTGATTGGAAAGTCGGGATGAACGCTGTTTCTATCATGGTGCATAAGAAAGAATCAATGATGTCGTTTCCTGCTGTAGACAATTTCACCATTGAAATGGATCCACAAATGATTTCAATGGGGCACGGTTCTCCAAATAACACCTCTCCAATTAGCGTTGGAAATGGTTACTATGAAGGTCAAGTAAATTACACAATGACTGGAGATTGGAGGTTGAACTTTCTACTGATGAGTGCCGGAGATACAATTGTTGAAAATGCTTATATAGACATTCTGTTTTAATCAGTATGCAATTTTAAACCTCGTTTTTTTTAATCGAAAACGAGGTTTTATTAAAACAATTGAAATGAAGAAATCACTCTTTTTTTTAACGCTGGTTGTAACCAGTGGGGTTGTTTTTTCTCAAGACGATACTTTGACTTCTGCTCAAAACTATAAGGAGATAGTTATTCAAGGTCAAAAGAAAAAAAACAAAGACAAAACAGCATTACAACTTCAAGCGTCAACAGATAAACTGCTGAGTACAACACCAGGAATAACATTGATAAAGCGTGGAAACTTTGCGTTAGAACCAACAATTAGAGGCCTGAATGCAGGGCAAATCAACACGACGATTGATGGTATGCAAATGTTTGGGGCATGTACTGACCGTATGGATCCAATTAGTTCGTATATCGAACCCACGAATCTTGAAAAAATACAATTGAGTACCAACTTAGATGAAGGACAAACAGGAAGCGCTATTGGTGGAGGAATCAACTTTGCCTTAATGAAAGCGCAATTGGGTGCCCCAGCGAAGTTTAGTGGTAAAATAGGAGTAGGCTACCAAACCAATGCCAATAACATTCAGACTTTAGGTACTTTTCAACACAGTACAAAACGCTGGGCGTTATTGGTGAATGGAATTTATCGGAAAGCAGATAATTATCATGCCGCAAATCGTAAGGAAGTTTTGTTCTCTCAGTTTGAAAAATGGAATGCTGGTGCAAACTTAATGATTGCCTTAAACGAGAAAAATAGACTTGCTTTAGACTATATTCAAGATGAAGGATACGATATTGGTTATCCTGCTTTGACTATGGACGTTGGATTTGCTAAGGCATATATTTCTGCTCTAACCCATACGTTTGAAAACAGTTCGAATGTGCTAAGGCGTATTGAAACCAAATTGTTTTTCAACTTTATTGATCACGCAATGGACGATACCAAGCGTCCTGCTGAATTGGTGCCTATGCACATGGATATGCCTGGAACTTCCCGCACTTTCGGTATGTATAGTAAAGCAAAACTGATGATTGGAGCTAAGCATTTAGTTTCCTTGCAAGTGAACGCTTTTCAAAATGATTTACATGCAGAAATGACCATGTATCCTGATGTTGGTTCTGAAATGTTTATGCTGACGATTCCAGATGGTCAACGCAGAACTATCGGGTTAACTCTTGCAGATAAGTGGTTGGTGAATGCTAAGTTTAAAGTTTCTTACGGAGGAAGACTTGAGATTAACTTGTCTGATATTACCACTGAAATAGGTCATCAAACCTTAACTAGTTTTTATAGTGGAGATGCATTTCAAACAAGGTTGACTGGGAATGTGTTTGCACAGGTTGAGTATAAAATAAACGAAAAGCATGGTCTATTTGGTGGGGTAAGTTATGGACAACGTGGGCCTTCTTTACAAGAACTCTATGGTTTTTACCTATTCAATCGTGTAGATAATCATGATTATCTTGGAAATCCTGATATTTTAAATGAAGCGGCATTAAATGCAAATTTGGGGATGAGCTTTAAGTATGAGCAATTGGCCATTTCAGCAGAAGTTTTTGCGAACTCATTCTCCAATTATATCACAGGTTTGGTTATTCCGGCCTATAGCAATATGACCATCGGGGCAGATGGAGTAAAGCAATTTGATAATATTCCGGGTGCATTATTGACTGGCGGGGAAGTAAGTTTTAAATGGCAGCCCATTCAGCGTTTGTCACTGCAGTCTGTGAATAGCTATAGCTACGGTGTAGATGATGATGGTGGATATTTGCCTTATATTCCTCCATTCAAATCTGTAAACTCAGCCGTGTATGATTTAAAAGGATATAAAATTCGATTAGAGCATGTTGGTGCCTTCGCTCAAAACAATGTAGATACCGAGCGCTATGGTGAACACACAACTCCAGCGTTTAACTTAATGAATATTGGCGTTCATAAGCACTTTCAGCTAAAAGAAACGAAATCGTTACATGCTGAGCTTGGAATAGAAAATGTTTTTGATACGCCCTACTACGAACATCTTGACGTGATGAAAATACAACGTCAAGGGGTGAATCTCGTGATGAAAGTCACATTTGTTTTTTAGATAAAAATAAGCTCCGATTAAGTTCGGAGCTTATTTTAAGTGTTTTCTTCTATACTTTTTGATTTTATAGACAGATGAATGTTTGATTTAATAAGCTACAGAGTCTGTTGTATTTTGAGAAAATATCTTTTATAACCTTCTCGAAAATCATTTTTAAACTTTTTAAATTGTTAAAGTACAGTCTGCAAAATAAGGTAGGACTTATTTTATTTGATAATTAGTGATTTCTGCACAACCTACTCTTGTTCCAGCATCTCCTGAAGGTTGAGAAGTAAAATCATCACCACCTTGATGAACAACTACTGCTCGACCAATGATATTCTTTTCCATATCATCACAGTCAATACACCATTCACTGGTCTCAAAACGAACTGTAGCTGTTCCGTCTTCATTCACTTCGAAGTTACCTATATCTCCTTTGTGATAGCCTTTGCTGTCTCCCCATTTACCATGTGGTTCGTTTGTAGGGTTCCAATGTCCACCTGATGATTTTCCATCTTTAGAAGAACAATCCGCTGTTTCATGAAGGTGAATAGCATGTGTTCCAGGTTTAAGTCCTTTGAATTTCGCAACCATTAGAACTTGTCCTATTTTTTCTGTAAATTCAATTTCCCCAGAAACATTGCTGTTGCTTGTAGGATTTAATAGTATAGCGCTAACTCTTGTTTTTATATTTTCTGGGTCTGCTAATTCAAGTGATATACTTTTATCAGCTTCTTGGATTTCAGTCTTTGGTTCAACTTTCTTGTTTTCGCTATCTTTTTCTTGAGTTGCATCTTTACAACCAAAAGCAAGTATTCCAATTGTAGTAATCGCCAGGATGTGCAGTTTTAGATTTTTCATGTTTTTTTTATTTTTAGTTTATTTATATAAAGTAGGGAATTATAAAGGTTAAATAAAAATAGGAGTTGTAAAGAATGTTAATACTGTTTTTTTGGAATCAGATTAAAAGCTGAAAAAGTCATTGTATTTGTAATGTGGATCGATTACATTACGATAAGTTTTTTAATTGATTAAGGCGTTTATTTTTTCCCACATTTCATCATGAAAAACTGTAGGAACAAGTGAAGTGTCGGGGGCCTCTCCCATTCTAATTACAACAAGGTCTCTACTAGGAACAATATTTAAGTATTGGCCGTTTTTCCCAATCCCTGCATATAAATCTTTTGGTGCATGTTGGGAAAGTGGTTGATTAAATGATCCTGGAAAGCCTGGAAATACGATTGATGACTTCCCATTCAACCAAAATAGATATCCATAGGATGGATTTAACGATTGCGAAGTATTGGTCATTGCATTAAAGTAATTTTGATCTTGCATAACTTTAGTCGTTGACCATTTTCCATTATTTAATAACAACAAACCGAATCGAGCTGCATCTCTTGCTGTACTGAGGTAAACAACTTTCCCGCTGACAGGTACCCATTGTCCATTCATACCTATTTTAGAGGATAACTTTTGATGGGTAAAATCATTGTACGAAAGTCCTGAAGCATTACTAATCACAGATTCTAAAAGTGTGTAAGGAGCGTTGTAGTAGTACCATTGATCACCAGCATCGACTTTGTATTGGAGACAACTTGGACTTGTGCAATCATGACTTGAAGCGTTATAATCTAAGCCTGTTGTCATGGTGAGTTGATGTTTAATGGTAATTAAGTTTTCTTTTTCTAAGGGAGCGCTGGTCCAGTTTTCTCCTAAGTAATCTGATGTTTTATCGTTGATATTTATCAGGCCTTCCTCTTGCGCTATTCCTGTTAAAAAGGCAGTGATGGTTTTTCCTGCTGATGCCCAATACCAATTTGAGTTTTTATCAAAAGGCGCATTGTTTTGGATGTTATTTCCCCAATACTTTTCAATTACAATTTTTCCTTTGTGCAGTATGATGAATGCCCTTGTACCGTTTTGAGATAGGTGATTGAACAATTCAGTTGTATCTGTAGAACTCCAATTCAAATCGTTCATATCTTGTGTTTCCCAAGCGGTGGAATTCAAATCTGGAAAATAGTATGAAGACACATACCCTGGGGTGCTGTTGTCTTCGAGTGTAGGTTGATCCTTTTTACAAGACAACGATAAGCATGCAACAAGAATAAAAAGTATGTTTTTCATCGCGGTGTTTTATTTGTTATGATCAGCTGTTTTAAAGCTTTTCTATCAAAAATAAACTTTTTGTTCTGATTTACAATAGATTAGTTTGCTGTGGCTTACTTTTTTAATCTACTTCAATTCATCCTTACCTTTGAATTCAGCTTTACCGGGTAGTTTTTTTGGTTTAGGTTTACCTAGCATCAAAGAAAGATGAGATTTTAAAATACGTCCCATGTGTTTGTATTTTGAGAACCGCTTGGTATTGTGGTATGCATTTAAATCTGCAGCCAGTGAGTTGATTTTTTCAGGCGTTGATAATTCTTGATAAAGCATTGAATCAAGCAACCTGTTGAGTCGGGCTAATGCTAATTTATAACGTCGTTTCATCAAGGTGCGCTCTTCATAACGGTATTGTTCTACCGTTTCTGGGGTTAAGAGCTGAATGCAGAAGTCAATGATTTTATTGTTTTCCTTGTAATATTGAGGGAGATAGTGATTTTTTCGTCCTTCATATGCCGTTTGGTCAAAATCTATTGGTCGAACACGGTATTGTTCTTTGTCGAAATCTGGAGTAATTGCAACAACGTAATTGTAGGAACGCATATCTCCAAGAAGCATGACAAAACACCTTTCGTTGAACTTCACAAACTCTTTGGCCATTCCTGTGGGGTAAAAGTTAGGAGAATCCATATATTGCTCCATGAATTTGTCTCCTGGAATTCCAGCAATGTGCGCCTCTACCAGTGTATTACCGTCGACCATATAGTCAATACGGTTAGGAGAAAGGATGTGTTCTAACTCTAAGCCATAAATTCTAGAAGCATCTGCTTTTTTGATGTAAAAATAATCGTGATGATCGTTTAATTTGTTTACAATTTTTATTCTAAAAGGATTAGAGTTACCAAATAGGCAGTAGTCAATTTGCCCAACCGTTAAATGGCTTATGATTTCAGTATCTCCTCCTGTTTTTAATTCTGCATAGATTTGTCTTAGACCGAGCAGAATTTCATCTTTTAGTGACATGTCATAAATCACACTTTCCCAAAATGTATTTTCACCATTGGCATCGTAAACAGGAGTGCTGTCATTCCAACGCAACATATCCTCGTAAGTTACAGCAATGGAGTCTTCACGTCCATACTTACGAAGGTATTTTCTTAAGCTTTGATTAATAGGGTATGGTGGCTTCTTTTTTGAAATATCCATGCAGGAAATAGAGTTTTAGTTTGATAACGATGTTCAAGTTCAAATATACATAGAATTTAAGAGCTATGAAAAAAGTAAAGGAGTCCTATTGAGACTCCCTTACATTCAAACAAATAAAGTAGTTGTTAAACCCTAAAAACTACTCTTCCTAAAAAGATGGACACGAAACCGTTCTAAAACTTGGTTGTTTTGTCTTACAATTCAAGTCGAATCCTAAAGAAACTTCGTGAGAACCTCCTGAAACACCATTGTTTAGTTTGGATACTGTAACGTCGTAACTATATCCAACTTTAATTGTTCCGGTGTTTACTCCTAATGATAATATAAATGCATCTCTTGAACGGAACCAAGCTCCTGCCGTAAATGCACCGTATTTAATGTATGTTCCTAACATCAATTCCATAAATCCTTGTTGGTATTGATAAATAACGTTGGGCATAATTGATGTCTCATTGGTATATTGTGATTTTCCTCCTAATGGAATACTCGCTCCCATGTGTCCAGTCAAACGAATGGGCATAGGGCTATTTCCTACAATCATCGATTCGTTCGGCATGTTTAAATGATGAGCAGAAACCCCAAAGAAAAACTGATCGGTAAATCCAACCATTCCCGCTGAAGCATCAAAAAATCCTTTTGATCCTCCTCGTGGAACATCTCCAGTCGCATAAATAAATCCTCTTCGTGGGTCAATCATATCGCCGAATGTCAACTTGTCCCAATCCAAGAACTTTTGATTCCATGTTGCTTTACCAGCAAACATCATTGTGAATTTACGGTTGACTTTTAAATGATAGTTGTAAATTAAGCTTAAAGTTGTTGTGTTGATGGTACCTTTTCCCTGTTGGTCATGAGTTGCAATAACTCCAACTCCCCCAGCAATGCTTTTGAAATATTGATCGTAAGAAGCGGAGTAGGTTACGAAAGTTCCTGATAATGCAGGCCATTGATTTCTGTAGTTAACAGCAAATCGTGGACAACCATGACTTCCTGCAAAGGCCGGATTCAAATATATCGGATTCGCATAGAACTGCGAAAACTGAGGGTCTTGAGCATGGACCTCTCCGATAATTATAATTGAGAATATAAACAACAATATTTTTTTCATAATTCTTCTCCTTTCTTAAATGTTTAAAAATTTAGCAGCGTATCTACTAGGCTTAAGCAATATCTTCATCGAGACCTGGTGCGATAAATACTTATTGTTTAACAGTTGACTTTTGGTGTAGTCAATATTGTAGTGGAATGAAAAGCGATTGAAAACAGTTCCTAGAGACGCACCAAATTCTGTGTTAGTGTTTAATCCTGCACCAGCTTGAATCCATTTGTATTGGAAGTTCCCACCAATCCATAACTCTGTTAAGTCACCATAATTTTGAAATAGACCATAACCACTCACCTTAATATCGCGTGTCATCGACTGATATTCTGTTCCGATAACAGCAGTATAGTGTATGTTTTCTCTGTGGTCTTTGCTTAAGTCTCCTGTGTAAAAGTTGTTGTTATGACGACCTAAATTGTCTGCATTGAACCCTGCATAAAACCATTTGGTGTTCAACATGAACCCTAAACCAATATCTTTGTACCACAATTGACTCCCACTCACTTGCGCTTCGTTTTCGAAAAGAGGAATAAGATTATGTCTGTTGACTTCAATTTTTTGACCAATGAAATCGGAGTTTGGATCGACGTTAACAACCCCCATTTTAAATCTTAAAGCAGGCTCAATTGAAACACTTTTATTAATTGACAGTTTTGGAGAATAAGTAAGTCCGACTGAATAGTTATTTAGGGCATTTGAATTGTATCCATTATAGTTTACATCCACTCCTAAACCACCACGTAAGGCGTAGACATATCCATCCCAAGATAAAGAATTGAGGAGTTGAGTGTTGCTTTTATCCAACCATTGTATTCTAGACGTAGCTTGTATTCTATTTCCAGGTGCAGACCCAACCATAGCTGAATTTGCATTGAAACCAGTCATCATTGGTGCATGATAATGAGGTGCTTTTGTATTTCTTAAAGCGACAGGTTGGTCTGCCATGCGTTTAATTTTTCTATAGGTGTTGTGCAGTGTTTTCTTTAATGAAACTTTCGCTACTTCCGCCCCTGAGATCACTTTTGCTGATGATGTAATGTCCTCCTTTTCAGTGTTAGGCGACTGGTTTAAGTATTCTGAAATTAAATTTAAATCATTTGCTTTGGCATTGAAACTGTTTTGTATTTCCTGAAGTTCACTATAATCTATTTTAATTGTTTGCTTGTCAGTAGAACTAGCGATTTGATTTGTTTCCATTTCATCCTCTAGTAAAGCCAAATTTTCAGTTTCATTTTCCGCCAAATTATTATGTTGAGGAGATAAAATTGGAATGTTTAAATCTTGATTCGTTTTTCTGTTTTGATTGCTGCTGCTAACAGTTTTTAAATTTGAACTTTTAGTTGAGCGCACTTCGGATGTTGATGTTTTAGCATTGTTGAGGACCAAAAAAGAATCGTCAAACAAGTCCTCATCACCCGAATGTATTATATCTGTATCAATGTCAGACATTGTATACAATGGAACAGTAGTAAGTTTGTCGTGACCAATCCATCCGAAAAATAATACAATCAATCCAATTGCGACTATAATGACTGGATGCAGGTAAAATGGCATAGGCTTAACCAGAGCGGCAGTCGAAAAGGCAGGAGTTGGTTTTGGAGTAACCTTTGCTTGTTGCCATGATTTTAGTTCGGACATGAGCTCAGGATGAAGACTGATAAAGTCCATCAATTGAGATTCTTGAACAGGAGAAAGATTTCCCTCTGTATATTCAAAAAGCCACTGGTCTATATTTTCAAAACTTGGTCTACTCATTGAACTAACATTAAATCGCTTAACTGTTTTTTAATTTTCTTTCGCGCTCTATAGAGGTATACCTTTACTTGACTATCAGAAATCTCTAAGATTTCTCCGATCTCGTCGTAGGTGTAACCTTCTAAATCTCTTAAAAGAACAATGCTTTTTTGAAGTGGTGGAAGTAATGAAAGCGCCAAGTCAATAATTTCCTGTGTCTCAAATCGGTTATCTACTTTCGACAATTCAGGAATCATATCTGTATTATATACAGTACGACTTTTACGTTTAGAGAAATTGATTAAAGCATTGTGACCTGTTCTAAACATCCACGCTTTGGATTTATCAAAATCTACTTTCTTTTTATTTTTCCACAACCTTTCAAAAACATCTTGTACAATATCTTGCGTATCTTCACTATTGCGAAGGTAACCGAAAACATACCCATACAAGTTGGAGGCATGTTTTTCTACAGCGATATTGTATTCTCGTCGATTCAAAAAGTGCGCATTTAACAGTAAAACAATTTAAAGGGTGTAAAAGTTACACCTCTGTTCAATTATTGTCTAAATTACGTTTTTTTTAATTAAAAGGTTGGAAAAACAGACTGTTTATTAAAACTCTAGTATATTGTAAGTAAAATAACACAGCTGAAAAGTGTTTGACTTAACATTTTTTAGTAGATTTAGAGTGCAAAATCATTAACTATGAAAAAACAAGAAAGGCTATTCGATATAGCATATTACCAACTTGAGAACTTTCCTCAAGAGACGATGTTTTCAACTAAAATAGATGGGAAGTGGGTATCTACTAGTACAGAGGAGTTTATAGAAAAAGCGAACCTTGTTTCTAGAGGTTTAATCGCTTTAGGGGTAGAGCCAGGAGAAAAGGTTGCTTTAGTTTCTGGGAATAGAGTAGAGTGGAATATAATGGATATTGGAATTCAACAAATTGGTGCCATCGGGGTTCCAGTTTATCCGAATATTTCTACAAAGGATTATAAGTATATTTTTGGTGATGCAGGAATTAAGGTCTGTATTACAGGGGATGAAGAACTATACAATAAAATCTCAAGTATTAAGGAAGACCTTCCTTTGCTGACAAAGATTTACTGTTTCGATAAAGTGGGAGGAGTAAAGCATTGGTCAGAAATCATTAATGAAGCAAGTAAGGTTGATATTTCTGAAGTAAAGAAACGTTCAGATGCAATTAAACATGAGGATTTAGCAACAATGATTTATACATCAGGTACGACTGGTAATCCGAAAGGAGTAATGTTGTCACACAAAAACATTTTGTCCAACGTATACGGTAGTTTGCCACGTATCCCAGGAGATGCGAACAGTCGTTGTTTAACCTTCCTTCCTGTCTGTCACGTTTATGAACGCATGCTTCATTACCTATACATGCAAGTTGGATTCTCAATTCACTTTGCAGAGAGTTTAGACACCATTGGTGAAAATATTAAAGAGGTTAAACCGCATGTTTTTACTGCTGTGCCTCGTTTGATAGAAAAGGTATATGAGAAAATTATTTCTAAAGGAGATGAGTTATCAGGAATTAAAAGAGCACTTTTCTTTTGGGCTGTTTCTGTTGGAGAAGAATACGAACAAACTGGGAAATCGGGGTGGTATAACTTTAAGTTGAAAATTGCCCGAAAATTAATTTTTTCTAAATGGCAAGAAGCGCTTGGAGGGGAAGTACTGGCAATTGCCTCTGGTGCTGCTGCTTTACAACCTCGTTTGGCTAGAATATTTCTTGCTGCTGAAATCCCCATTCTTGAAGGATATGGATTAACAGAAACCTCACCAGTAATTTCAGTGAATTGTAAGAAGAATGGAATTAAATTCGGAACGGTTGGTACTTTATTAGACAACGTTGAAGTAAAGTTTGCTGACGATGGAGAAATTATTGTACGTGGTCCTAATGTAATGATGGGGTATTACAATCAACCAGAGAAAACAAAAGAGGTACTTACTGAAGATGGATGGTTCCATACAGGAGATATTGGTGAAATGGTCGACGGAAAGTTCTTGAAAATTACAGACCGTAAAAAAGAAATATTTAAAACATCTGGTGGGAAGTACATTATACCACAAATGATGGAGAATAAGTTCAAAGAGTCCAGGTTTATTGAGCAAATTATGGTGATTGGAGAAGGAAAGAAACACCCCGCTGCTTTTGTTATCCCTTCTTATGACTTCTTACGTGAATGGGCCAATAGAAAAGGAATTAAAGTTGGTGATGGAAATAAAGCCTTGATCGAACACCCTGAAGTTATAGCGCGTATTGGAGAAGAAATAGACCAGTACAATGAATTGTTTGGACAGTTTGAAAGAATCAAAAAGTTTGAATTGTTAGCAGAAGAGTTTTCTGTAGAAAAAGGAGAGATTACGCCAACACTAAAGTTTAAACGTAAAAAGATTTTAGAACTACACAATGATTTGGTTGTAAAGATCTATGGTGAAAGTTAATTCAATCCTCATTAATAAAAAAAGGGCAAATCATTCATTTGCCCTTTTTTTATGCCTTTTATTTTTGTTTGACCATCGTAATCACAACTCGCCCTTGATGATATTTAGGATACCAAGTTCCAGGCGCGAAGGTGAAGGAGGAAACGTAATTTCGTGCCTTTATTTTGGCTGGCGTACTTCTTATGGTGGACTCACTGTCAACTGCTTTTGCAGAGGTGACTTTTCCCTCCGCATTGACAGATATATCAAAAACAATTTTGCCATTAACGTGACCGTTGATGATGTAACCTTGATCTACAGTAAGTTTGCGGTTGTCTTTAACGATGTCTCCGCTGAGCTGACCGTAAGATAGTCCTGCAAATAAAGTAATGAATAATAGTGTGCTTAATTTTCTCATGGTTTAAAGCTATGAAATTTTACTCCAATTGGGTTTGGATTTTAAATGTCTTTTTAATTCTTCTCTTAATAAATAATGTTTGTTCTTTTGTAATAAAGGGTCCTCCGTTAAGATTTCTCTTGCCGCTTGCCTTGCCGCGCTAACCAACTGACCATCGCGTGCCAGATCAGCCAACCTAAGGTTTAATATTCCACTTTGTTGTGTTCCCATTATGTCCCCAGGTCCTCGAATCTCCAAGTCGACTTCTGCAATTTTAAAGCCATCATTTGTTGCCACCATTGTTTGAAGACGTTTTTTGCCTTCTTGTGAAAGTTTTTCACCAGTCATCAGAATACAATATGATTTTTCAGCGCCTCGACCTACCCTACCACGTAATTGATGTAATTGAGATAAACCAAAACGTTCAGCGCTTTCAATAACCATCAAGGAAGCGTTAGGGACATTCACACCAACTTCAATAACGGTTGTGGCCACCATAATTTGGGTATTGCCTTTTGCAAATTGTTCCATTTCAAAAGCTTTGTCTTCTGGTTTCATTTGTCCATGTACAATACTAATTTGATAGTCTGGTCGGGGAAAGGCCCGCGATATTGCTTCATAACCTTCCATCAAGTTTTTGTAATCCATGGTTTCGGACTCTTGAATTAAAGGATACACAATATAAATTTGTCTACCTAATGCAATTTCTTCCTTAATGAGTTGAAATACTTTTAATCTACTCTTTTCAAAATAATGCAGCGTTGTAATGGGTTTTCTGCCTGGTGGCAATTCATCAATTACAGAAACATCTAGGTCGCCATAAAATGTCATGGCTAAAGTTCTTGGAATCGGGGTGGCGGTCATGACCAAGATGTGAGGAGGTTTTTCGTTTTTCCTCCATAGTTTTGCCCTTTGAGCTACACCAAATCGATGTTGTTCGTCGATGACTACCAATCCTAAGTTTTGAAATTTAACTGTAGGTTCTAATAGGGCATGAGTTCCAATTAAAATGTTGATCTCTCCATCTGCCAAGGCTTGAAATAAGACTTTTCGTTCTGATTTCTTTGTTGAACCTGTCAGTAATGCGACTTTAATATTTAATGGGGAAAGTAATTCTTCAATGGTTTTAAAGTGTTGCTGAGCTAAAATCTCTGTGGGCGCCATAAGTGCCGATTGGAAATCGTTCCCTATTCCAAACAGCATAGCCAGTACAGCAACCAAAGTTTTACCACTTCCTACATCCCCTTGGAGAAGACGATTCATTTGATTACCACTGCGCAAATCTCTTCTGATTTCTTTGGTGACCCTTTTCTGTGCATCTGTAAGTTCAAAAGGGATATGGTTTTTATAAAACGCATCAAAGTACTCGCCCGTTTTTTCGAAATAATACCCTCCGGCTTTCTTAATGTTGGCGTTTTTTCTTAAAAACAGTTCTAACTGAAGGATGAATAGCTCTTCAAACTTTATTCTCAATTGCGCTCTTTTGACATCTTCAAAATTGCGTGGAATATGAATGTATTTATAAGCTTCCTCTCGGGAAATTAAATTGTATTGTTGAACGAGTTCTTGCGGTAATATTTCAGGAATCTTTCCAGTGATATTTGAAGCAAGATTGTAGCTTAGTTTTTCAATTCCTTTTGAATGAAGCCCTTTTTTTGTAAGCTTTTCTGTACTGTTGTATATGGCTTGAAGCCCTTTTTCATGAGAAATATTTTGAAAAGGTGTAATTTCAGGATGGGCAATGTTCCACGAACTACTGTAGCGTGTTGGTTTTCCGTAAACCCTGAATAAAACACCTGGCGTCAACTTGTCTTTAACCCATTTAGCTCCTTTGAACCAAACCAGATCAATTACACCAGATTCATCTTGAAAACTTGCTTGTAATCTTTTTCCGCGGCCAGTACCGATTTCACGCACGCCTATGATTCGACCTTTCAACTGTACAGATTGTCCTTCGTGAACAGGGAGGTCAATAATTCTCACATAGCTTGAACGGTCAACGTACCTAAAAGGAAAGTAATTTAAGAGGTCCCACAATTTATCTATTTCAGCCTCCATTCTTAAAGCGTTGCCACGTTCGGCACCAACACCTTTAAGGTATTCAATTGGAGTGTTGATAAGGTAATCCATGGTTATTTTACTTCAGTTTAATGAGGCTTAATTTTTTTTATTTGAACGGGGAGATTGATTTCATCTTCGTAAACAAATAATAGAATTCCATTGCTTAATCTAGACTTCGGAATAATCAGATTAGCCAACTGTTTAGTTGATTTATAAAGTGTTCTTCCTGTAACATCATAAATAATTATTTTACCAATATTTTCAGTAATAACAATGTAATTGTCGTTTGATTCTTGGACTTTAAAGAAAGGAGGTTGTGTAGCCTTCTCTATATCTGATAGAGAAGTATTGTGCAAAATAAACGCCCTGTCTGAAGCCTGTTGTAAGGAGTCTATTCCACCTGCAATCATCCAATTTCCTCCTCCTAACTTTGCAATCCCTTTCAAATCCATCACATGAAATGAGGTGTTGAATTGATTTAAATGTACGTTGTCATTTGTGGTATATTCTAATATTCTATGGTTTGGAGTTACAGGATTGTTGGTGTAAAATTCAAGCGCGTCGTAATTGTAGGCTTTTCTAGCGCCGCCTATCCAAAAAAGAGTTTTGTCATGGCCAGAACAAACACCCTTATAGAGTGGGGTGCCGGGAGAGGAGAAAATCATTGACCAGCTAATTTGGGAGGGGTCATCCTTGTCGATAACACCTTTTCTAAAATAATTTGTGGCTTGATAGGTAGGGTCTTCTGTTACTCCGCCAAAATAATAGATGGTATCACCAAGAATATAGCCTGATGCTCCAAAACTTTTATATTGTGTGTTATTTGGCAACGGAGTACCGGTTGTCCATGAATCAAAAGAGGGATTGTAGATTTGTACATCAGGAACTGTAGTCGTGTTACTGTGTCCTGAAATAACAAATATTAAACTGTCCCTCCAAACGTTTTGGAGATGGTCGTAAACAGGAATAGGCATTTCACTTCTATCGATTTCGAAAGTATCTAAAAAAGGATTGTATACATGTACTTTTTGAGATGAAACCTCGGTCCCATCATTCAACACATGTTTTCCTCCAATAATGTAAATTCGATTTTTCACAAAGCTTGCAGCACTACCAATCTTAGCTAAAGTATCTGGGGCATCCAAAACTTCTGTCCACTCATCTTTGCTTACTTCGTATTTAAATACCCTTTGATGGATACTCGAAGGAATCAAAGGGTTGGAAATTCCTCCAAAGCTATAGACTAAACTATTGTTGTTGACTTTAGCTTTACAAATTGTGTTGTTGGCTGAGGCAATAGGTAAAGGCGCTACTTTTGTCCACTTCCAATTCCCTTGAGCACTAATCCCAAACGAAATTGAAAGTAAAATAAAAAATAGAATCAATTTATTCATAGGTACGAATTTAATGAAATTCGCCGATAGATTGCAGGGATCTTTTAAACAACTTAAGAGTTAATAGAATATTTAGTGAATTGATGAAGATGAGTCGTGCTTTTTCTTTTAATTGCACGTGATATTCTTTAAGTTTGTTAGACAAAATAAATTATATGAAAAAAGTTGGTGTAAACGGATTTGGGAGAATTGGAAGATATTTTACCCGAATGAACTTAAAACAGGAGGAGATTTCTGTTGCTGTAGTAAATGATCTTGCTGATGTGAATACATTGGCACATTTGTTCAAATACGACTCAGTACACCGAAAGTTAGATGTAGAGTTCACAGTTGAAGGAAATACAATTGTTTTTGAAAATGGAAATAAGATTGTTTTTACACAATTTCGTGACCCTGCAGATATTCCATGGGAAAAATATGGCGTTGAATTCGTGCTAGAATCTACAGGTCTTTTTAGGACTGAAGAATTGGCATCAAAGCATTTTAAAGGTGGAGCAAAAAAAGTGATAATAAGTGCTCCAGGTCAAGGAGAAAATATAAAATCAGTTGTTTTAGGAGTCAATGACGAACTCCTCAAAGATGATGATACTTTAATCAGTAATGCTTCTTGTACTACTAATTCAGCTGCGCCAATGGTGAAACTTATTTCGGAACTATGTAATGTAGATAGTGCATATATTACAACTGTTCATAGTTATACTTCAGATCAAAGATTGCATGATGCCCCGCATAAGGATTTGCGTAGAGCTAGGGCTGCTGCAGAATCAATTGTTCCTACAACTACAGGAGCGGCAAAAGCATTAACGAAGATTTTCCCGGAGTTAAATGGAAGAATTGGTGGGTGTGGAATTCGTGTGCCTGTGCCAAATGGTTCTTTGACCGACCTTACGATCACTGTTGACGGAAAAGTTCCAACAGTGGAAGCCATCAATGCAGAATTTAAAAGAGCCAGTGAAAATGAACTTAAAGGCATCTTAGCATATACCGACGAACCTTTGGTTTCTGCGGATATAATTGGAAATCCAAACAGTTGTATTTTTGATAGTCAATTGACTTCTGTAGTTGGAAACTTAATCAAACTTGTAGGTTGGTATGATAATGAAGCAGGCTATTCTAATCGTTTGGTTGACTTATTAAAAAAGATTTGATTTGGCCATCGAAATAGAAAGAAAGTTTTTGGTTGATAAAGAACAATGGCGTGCTGTTCAGCCCGCTCAAGGTGTGCGGATAATGCAAGGTTACCTGTTGAATTCAATCGAAAAGACAGTCCGCGTTCGTACAAAAGGAAATCAAGGATTCATTACAATTAAAGGTAAAACAGAGCATATCTCTCGTGTGGAATACGAATATGAGATCCCTGTTCATGAAGCTGAAGAATTGTTGAACACATTTTGTCCAAAAAAAATCGATAAAATTAGATATGAACTCGTTTTTGAAGGTTTTTTATGGGAAGTGGATGTGTTTACTCGTCCAAACAAAGGTTTGATCCTTGCTGAAATCGAACTTTCTGATGAACATCAAATATTTAAGTTGCCAAAATGGGTAGGAAAGGAAGTGTCGGATCAAGCCAAGTATTTTAATGCAAATATGTTATAAACGGCTTAATTGATTGTGTTAGTGTGGTGTTGGCTCGTTGTGTAGTAAGGTGCATATTGTTCACATTAAAATCATCTTGAAAAACCCCGTTGATATGATTTATTTAATTTAACTTTGCAGGCTGTTATGTGTGAAAAAAAGATGTTGTTAGAAATCATCATTTAAAAGGTAAAAAACATAAAATACAACGGTGTCATGAAGGCAAGAGGAATATTTATTTTAATATCTATCCTAATTATAGGGGTTGTAGCGTTAGTCTATCCATTTTGGAACAATGTGATATGGTTTATGGTCTTTTTTGGACCATTGATTCTAATAGGATACTTTGATATTTTACAACGTAAGCATAGTATTCGTAGGAACTTCCCAGTAATTGGAAATTTACGCTTTATTTTTGAGTCTATCCGTCCAGAAATAATGCAGTATTTTGTAGAAACAGATACCGATGGTCGACCAATTAATCGTCTTGATCGTTCTTTGATTTATCAACGTGCAAAAAAGGTAAATGATACTGCTCCTTTTGGAACCCAATCAAATGTTTATGATATCGGTTATGAATGGATGGACCATTCGATGTATGCTAAGAATCGGAAAGAAATTGACCATGATCCTAGGGTGATGATTGGTGGTTTAGATTGTAAGCAACCCTATGCTGCAAGTATTATGAATATTTCAGCCATGAGCTTTGGATCTTTAAGTAAAAATGCAGTTTTAGCAATGAATAAAGGTGCTAAGATCGGTGGTTTTGCCCAAAATACCGGAGAAGGAGGGATCAGCCCTTACCATCTTCAATATGGTGGAGACTTGATTTGGCAGATTGGAACAGGGTATTTTGGATGTAGAGATAAGGAAGGAAATTTTAATCCTGTTACTTTTAAAGAGAATGCGAGTATCCCTAATGTTAAAATGATTGAATTGAAAATCTCTCAAGGTGCAAAACCTGGACATGGAGGACTTCTTCCAGCGAGTAAAAACACAGAGGAGATCGCACGAATTCGTCACATCGAACCGCATACCGAAGTACATTCACCAAACACCCATAGTGCTTTCTCTAACGCTACAGAGTTGATGTACTTCATTAAGCAAATGAGAGACCTTTCAGGTGGTAAACCGGTAGGATTTAAAATGTGTATTGGTAAACAAATTGAATTTACAGATATATGTGAAGCCATGATTGAGACTGGAATTAAGCCAGACTTCATTACGATTGATGGTGGAGAGGGTGGAACTGGTGCTGCCCCAGTTGAATTCTCAAACTCTATAGGTATACCGTTACGTGATGGATTAGCGTATGCTGTTAATACACTTAGGGGCTATGACCTCAAGAAAGATATCAGCGTTGTTGCTTCAGGAAAAGTATTCAGTAGTTTCGATATTGCTAGGTTAATTGCAATTGGTGCAGATACTGTTGCTTGTGCACGGGCGATGATGTTGGCGACAGGTTGTATACAAGCCTTACTTTGTCACAAAAATACTTGCCCAGTTGGAGTGGCAACACAAGATAAACGTTTAATGAAAGGACTTGATGTTGAAAACAAGTCGCTGCGTGTTGCTAATTTCCATACACAAACTGTTTATAGTTTCATTGAATTGTTAGCGGCGAGTGGTGTCGTTACGCCAAAAGAGTTAAAACGTGTTCATATTAACCGCCGTGTTGAAATGGATAAAGTGAAGAAGTATAGTGAAATTTATCCACTCACAGAGGTGGGTTCATTGTTGAAAAAACCAGAGTTACAACACGTAACAAATTAATTAAAGCGAATTTGAATTGAAGGCATCCGAAGGGTGCCTTTTTTTATGACTGAAATTGAATCAGTTGAAAGTGATAGATTATTGAATGTAATCAGGAGTGTTCAATGTTAAACTGTCCTGAATTTCATTGTAAATTTTGATCAACACTTCCTGTTGAGTTGTGTAATAATCCATGGATTTAACATAGCGTAGACTGTCGATATTGTACTTCTCGAAGATAGGATGCATTGCAGTAGGTAAAGTCTCGTAAAATGTGTTTACGTTGGCTTCTTGACTTTTATAGTAGGACTCCACAATCATTACGTCCTGAAGTACTAAAGTAAAGGTGTCTATAGGGATAAGATTGTCTGGAGCTTCAACATTCTCTAACTCGTATGAACAGTTGGTGTGAAGCAATAAAAACAAACCCATGAAAAGACATTTGGCTACTTTCATTTAGTCTTTGCGATTAAAAGTTAATCTTTTTCCGTTTTTCTCATTCAGTATTTTCCCATTATCGAATGCTAAAACACCATTTACAAAAGTTTTTTCAATGGAGTGGCTAAAGGTAATGCCTTCAAAAGGAGACCATCCACATTTGTATAAAATATTGTCTTTTTGAACCTTTGTAGAAGTAGAAGGGTCAATGATAACCAAGTCTGCAAAATAACCTTCGCGAATAAATCCACGGTTTTCAACACCAAATAATACCGATGGAGCATGAGCTGTTTTTTCTATAACGCGTTCTTTGCTAATTATTCCTTGTTTTGACTTTTCTAATAATGCCAATAAAGCATGTTGAACCAAAGGTCCTCCCGATGGCGCTTTGAAATAGCTTTGAGACTTTTCCTCTAATGTATGAGGTGCGTGATCTGTTGCAATAACATCAATTCTATTGTCCAAGACCGCCTTCCATATTGCTGCTCTGTCTGCTGCCTTTTTTACAGCTGGATTCCATTTAATGAATGTTCCTTTTTGATCGTAATCTTCTTCTGAAAACCAAAGGTGGTGAACACAAGCTTCTGCTGTAATTCTCTTTTCTGATAACGGAGTCTTATTCTCAAATAAGGATAGTTCTTTGGCTGTTGAAATATGCAGAACATGTAGTCTGGCATTGTGCTTTTTTGCTAAATCAACAGCCATTGAAGAGGAAAGGTAGCACGCTTCTTCACTCCTGATTACAGGGTGATACTTCATCGGAACGTCCTCACCGTATTTTTCACGATATAATTCCAAGTTCTTTCGCACTGTAGTTTCGTCTTCACAGTGTGTTGCAATTAACATTGGAACTTCACTAAATATTTTATTTAATGTTGTTGGTTCATCAACGAGCATATTCCCCGTACTTGATCCCATAAATACTTTGATCCCACAGACATCATTAGGGTTTGTTTTTAAAACCTCTTCGATATTGTCGTTTGACGCCCCCATGTAAAAGCTATAGTTAGCAGCACTTGATTGAGCGGCTATTGCATATTTGTCTGCAAGTAACTCTTGGGTTAATGCATTGGGAACAGTGTTGGGCATTTCCATGAATGATGTGACTCCACCAGCTATGGCTGCACGACTTTCAGATTGGATGTCTGCTTTGTGTGTTAACCCGGGCTCACGAAAATGAACTTGATCATCGATACTACCAGGGACTAAATATTTTCCCTCACAGTTTATTTCCGTTGCCGAAGCATCAGCTATTGTATCTGCAATTTTTTCTATTCTGTCATTATGAATTAAAACATCACCAACCTTAGAAACTCCTTCGTTGATAATTGTAGCTTGCTTTAACAAATACTTCATAATTTCATTTTTCTCATTTTCCAAACTCCAAAGAATGCTTCTTTGAAAATACCTGAACTCATTTTTGAGGTTCCTCTTTGTCGATCCACAAAGGTAATGGGAACTTCAACAATACCTAGTTTGTGCTTTCTTACTCCATACTTCATACAGATTTGAAAGGCGTAGCCTTTAAATGGAATAATGTCGTAATTGACTTTCTCCAATGCTTCTCTAGTGTAACATTTAAATCCAGCCGTTGTGTCTTTAATTCCAATCCACAGAATCATTCGAACGTATATAGATGCAAAGTAAGACATCAATATTCTCATAATCGGCCAATTTTTGACTTTACCTCCTTTGCAATAGCGTGAACCTATTGTTAAATGAACACCTTCTTTGGTGCAGGCCTTGTAAAGGCGTATTAAATCGTCTGGATTGTGAGAAAAGTCAGCATCCATTTCAAAGATATAGCTATAGTCTTTGGTCAGGCACCAATCGAAACCGGCTTTGTAGGCTGTTCCTAAACCGTTTTTACCTGGGCGTTCTAAAATAAAAAGACGGTTGGGGTACTCTGATTGAAGTTCTTTTACTTGTTGGGCAGTGCCATCAGGCGAGTTGTCATCTACAACCAGCAGATGAAAATCTTTATCGTAACTGAAAACCTTTCGAATCATCTTTTCGATATTTTCAATTTCGTTGTAAGTAGGAATAATTATAATACTGTCTGACACTGCGAAAACTTATAATTCGCTAATATAATTTAAAATCCATAGACCTTTAATCTTAAATGCGAAAATTATTCAAATTATTCCTTCGATTCACCTTCTAGGTCATCAAGTACATTGTAGATCAGTTCAAATTCGTAACCTTTATTGGCTAAGTACCGTTGTACTTTGATTTTGATTTCAAAATCGCTTCCTTTTTTTTCTCTCCATTTTCTAGCCGCTAAATTCTTGATGTTTTCTAGGTAAAGTTCTTCATCAATTGTTTTGAGGGCATCGGTAATGCACCTTTGTGGTACGTTCTTTTGTTTAAGGTGTGCGGTGATTTTGTTGCGGCCCCATTTTTTTATGCGGTATTTTCCTGAGACAAAACTGTCTGCGAATCTTTGCTCGTCGAGAAATTGATAGGAAATAAGGTGGGAAATTAAAGCATTGGTGTCCTCATCATCTAAACCATATCCGCGTAGTTTGTTATAAACCTCACTGTGACATCGGTCTTGATAAGCACACCAAGCCTCAATTTTCTGTTTAGCTTCTAAAAAGGAATATTTGACATTCCCTTTCATGCTTAAATCTTTACCGTTTTTCCTTCACTATTTTTAAAGGAATATTGTAGTAAATGGAAGTTGGTTACACCTGTAACTGGAATCCATTTTTTGTATTTTAAAAACCATTTTACTTGTTTTGAGAGAATTCCACGTTTAAAGTGAGATTCAATATAAGGATGAACTTCTAATGAAAGTTTATTCATTTTCTTATCCTCGATCAAGTAAGTCAAGTTGTTTTCAATTTCGTCAGCAAATAAAATACTTGCGGTAATTTCTCCTGTGCCATTACAAACCGGGCATTTTTCAGAAGTTTCAATGTCTGTTTCAGGACGTACACGTTGACGTGTAATCTCAATGACACCAAATCTTGATGGAGGCAGAATGTTATGTTTAGCACGGTCAGGCTTCATAAACTCTTTCATTTTTTCAAAAAGAGCTTTATTATTTTCCTTTTCATGCATATCAATGAAGTCGACAGCAACAATACCACCCATGTCTCTTAATTGGAGAACACGAGCTAGTTCTTCGGCCGCTTCAAGATTGGTTGCAAGTGCATTACTTTCTTGACCTTTGGCATCTTTTCTGTTTCCACTGTTTACATCCACCACATGCATGGCTTCAGTATGTTCAATAATCAAATAACCACCACTAGGAAGCGGAACTTTTTTACCAAACAAGGTTTTGATTTGTTTGTTGATACCAAACTTTTCAAAAATGTCTAGCTTGCCATTATATCGTTTTACAATCTTCTCTCGTTCAGGTGCAATAGAAGCCACATAGAGTTTCATTTTTTCATATAAAGCATCATCATTCACATGAATGTTTGTGAAATCTGCATTAAGAAGATCACGAAGTAGAGAAGAGGCTTTATTGATTTCTCCTAAAATTCGCCTTGGTGGCTTTGAGTTCAATAAATTACCATGCAACTTCTTCCACTTTTCAAGAAGATTTTTTAAGTCTTGATCTATTTGATCAATCTTTTTGTTTTTCGCAACAGTACGAATAATCACACCGAAATTTTTCGGTTTGATGTTCTTCATAATATCACGCAGACGTTCACGCTCTTCAGGGTCTTTTATTTTTTGAGAAATAGAAACCTTGTTAGAGAATGGAACGAGTACTAAATACCGACCAGCTAATGTTACTTCAGCACTTAATCGAGGTCCTTTACTCGAAATAGGTTCTTTTGCTACTTGAACCATTATATGTTGAGACGAAGAAACTACATCTGTGATTTTTCCATCTTTTGCTATATCTTCTTCAGATTTGAAGTACAAGAGGTCGGCTACGTTTTGTTTACCTTGCAACGTATGTTGGGTGAACTTATTGAGTGATAGGTATTGTGGACCCAGGTCGAGATAATGCAAAAACGCATCTTTCTCGTACCCAACATCAACAAAACATGCATTCAGACTAGGAACAACTTTTCTCACTTTACCATGGTATACATCACCAACAGCAAAGTCTGTTTGTTCACTTTCTTCATGTAATTCAATAAGTTTCCCGTCTTTTAGTAGTGCAAGCCAAACACCCCCTTTGCGGGAGTCAACTACTAATTCGTAATTCACGGAAGCCTGTTTAAGTTTATATAATACAAATAACTTAGCAATAGTATTTGCCAAGTTATCTGTTAAAATCTGTCTATATTAAAAAAGAAAATCTATTTCTTCTTCTTATGACGGTTTTTTCTTAAACGCTTCTTTCTTTTGTGGGTAGACATTTTATGTCTCTTTTTCTTTTTACCGCTTGGCATAACTATATGTTTTAAGTATTAATATTCTATCTATAATGTGTCTTTAAAAAAAAACACTCCTGCTTTTAGGATTTAAAAACAGGAGTGCAAAGATATAAATAACTTTTATAAGTCCCAAAATCGGAACGTTTTTTCATTTATTTTACCTTAACGTTTGATTTTACGTCTTCTACAAACGTTTTCGCTGGCTTAAATGATGGAATGTTGTGTGCAGGAATGATAATTGTCGTGTTTTTTGAAATATTACGACCCGTTTTTTCTGCTCTTTCTTTAACGATGAAGCTACCGAAACCTCTAAGGTAAACATTCTCTCCGTTGGTTAAAGAATCTTTCACTGTGCTCATAAATGATTCAACAGTTTTTTGAACTTCATTCTTCTCTAATCCAGTTTCTTCAGCAATTTTTGCAACAATATCAGCTTTTGTCATAATTTATATTTTTTTTACTTGTAACAACAATATGATTTTCAGGTACAAAGGTACTTAGCTTATTCCTTTTATCTTTGTATTTTTAATAATAACTTTAAAGTTTTACCTAAATGCATCATTTTGCTCTATCAATTCGGGTTTGGTATCGACAAAACCATCGAGAACTTCCTTGGAGAAGTACTAAAAACCCATATAAAATATGGTTGTCTGAAGTTATTATGCAGCAAACAAGGGTCGATCAGGGACTCTCCTATTATAAAAAGATACTTGAAAGGTATCCTTCTGTTGAATTTTTAGCAGAAGCAGATGAACAAGAAGTGTTGAGACTATGGCAAGGCTTGGGTTATTATAGTCGTGCAAGGAATATGCATAAAGCTGCTCAACAGGTCGTTGATGATTTCGGAGGTGTTTTTCCTGACAACTATAAAGATATAAAAAGCTTAAAAGGAGTTGGAGATTATACGGCTTCTGCAATCGCTTCTTTTGCTTATGATTTGCCATATCCCGTGTTGGATGGTAATGCATTCCGTGTGTTGTCGAGGTATTTTAATGACCCTACACCTATAGATACGGGTGAAGGAGCAAAGGTTTTTAAGGCTTATGCCGAAGATCTAATCAGTAAAGATGATCCTGCTGAATTTAATCAGGCCATTATGGAAATGGGAGCAATGATGTGTCGACCTAAAAATCCCGACTGTGAAAATTGTCCTTTAAATGGAACTTGCCTTTCTTATAACGAAGGAGACCCATTGAGTTTACCCGTGAAATCGAAGAAGGTAAAGGTGACCAAGCGCTACTTTCATTATTTACTTCACCCTGAATCGGGCATAGCACTAGAAAAGCGAACTAAGAAAGGGATTTGGCAAAACATGTATCAGTTTCCAATGCTTGAAGTCGAGAAAAAAATTGCAAAAAGCGAATTGAAGAAAAGAGTGAAGGAGCGATTTGGAGTTGAATTAACAAAAAAAGTATTTGCCGAAAAACATATTCTGACACATCAACATATTGAAGCTGTATTTTGGAGAGTAGGGGGTGAAATAACCCTTGTCCCAAATGTGAAGGTGGATTTAACAACTATTCATGATTATCCTTTGCCAAGACTTATAGATCGATTCATTGAAAATAATTCTGAGCTCTTTGGCTAAATTGAAGATTCTTCAATATTTAGGAAAATAGTATGTATATTTAAATGAATATTTTTTTAATTTTGTAAATATGGCAGGAAGTGTAAATAAAGTAATCCTCATTGGTAACTTGGGTAAGGACCCCGAGGTTAGAGTGCTAGAAAACGGAACTAAATTGGTTCGCTTTCCTATCGCTACATCTGAAACGTATACGGATAAAACTACAGGAGAGCGTAAGAGTATTACTGACTGGCATAATATTGTTATTTGGAGAGGACTGGCAGAAGTTGCAGAAAAATACTTAACAAAAGGTCAAAAAGTTTACATTGAAGGAAAGTTGAGAACGCGTTCCTGGCAAGATGAGGCCGGAATAACAAAGTACAGTACTGAAGTTGTTGCCGACAATATGACTATGTTGTCCAGTAGGTCGGAAAGTATGCCGGCTTCCAATCAACCGAATTTCAATACTGGAGATACGCCAGAAAAACCAAAGCAAATGAGCGGCGGATTGTCTGAGGATGATGACGACGATTTACCATTTTAAAGCTATTGTTTAATGGATGATACAGATCCCCTGAGTTTTTATTTACTGTCAATTTCTACAGCAGATTTCGGAATTGGTTTTTGGATTTCAATTGTAGTATTGATACTGTTGCTAGTGTCGTCTGCCCTTATTTCTGGGTCAGAAGTAGCTTTCTTTTCGCTGTCTCCCGAAGATAGAGAAGGGATTGATTATGGAAATGAACCTTATGCAGAAACAGCTTCGCAATTGTTGAGTCAGCCGAAAGATCTTTTGGCCACAATTCTTATTGCTAACAATTTTGTTAACGTAGCAATTGTTATTTTATCGAGCTTTATCTTTGATCAAATTTATCCTGCTAATCCAGATTTAATTGGAGTGGATTATTTAAGGGCAACAATTGAAATTGCTGGAATAACCTTTGTCTTATTGTTGATAGGAGAAGTAGTACCAAAAGTCTATGCCAATAGAAATAGCCTGAGCTTGGTGAAGCTGATGTCATCTCCATTAAATTTTATTGGTAAACTACCGCCTTTCTCATGGTTGAAGAATTTTTTGGTGAATGGGACTGAAGTGATTCTTAAATATGCAAGAAAACGACAAATTGATGTCTCTACTGATGATTTAGAAAATGCGATTGCCTTAACGCGTGAGGAAAGTACTTCTCCGGATGAACAAAGAATTCTTGAGGGAATTGTGAATTTTGGAAATACAGATGTTAGACAAATTATGCGTTCAAGAGTGGATGCAATTGCAGCGAATGAGGACATTACTTATGCTGAGTTGATGGAACTGATTCTGAATTCAGGTTATTCTAGAATTCCAGTTTTTAAAGACACTTTTGATAATGTTACAGGAATTCTTTTCGTTAAAGACCTGCTTGGACATTTAAATGCTCCACCAGACTTTGAATGGCAAAAAATTATTCGTCAACCTTTCTTTGTACCTGAGAATAAGAAAATTGATGATTTGCTAAAAGAATTCCAAGAAAAGAAAATGCACATGGCTGTAGTGGTCGATGAGTATGGAGGGTCCTCAGGAATTGTCACCTTAGAGGATGTTCTTGAAGAGATTATTGGTGAAATTACAGATGAGTTTGATGACGAAGATATCGTTTATACCAAGGTCGATGAATCAACTTACTTGTTTGAAGGTAAAACTTCCTTAGTCGACATGTATAAAGTTTTGGAAATCGATGGAAAAGCTTTTGAGGAATCAAAAGGTGAGTCGGACTCTATAGGTGGCTTTTTAGTGGAGCAATCGGGGCGAATTTTGCGCAATAAGGAGTTTTATATTTTCGAGAATTTTAAATTCGTTGTAGAGTCTTCTGATAAGAAAAGGGTGAAAATGGTCAAGGTGATTAAACTTTAATTGATTAGAAATGGGTAAGGTAGTTATTTTTATTTTCGGAATTATTCTTTTGAGTGTTGTTGCGTGTGAAGGGAAGAAAAACTACGTACCAAAGCCCTCAACCTATCTGGAGTTGAATCTTCCAGAGCGTTCTTATGATTTGTTTTCTGATTCTTGTAGTTATTCATTTAATAAGCCCAGTTATTTTAATGTGAAAAACGTTAATGGACAACCTTGTAATCGAGATGTTGACCTTTCTAGCTTGAACGGTACTTTGCATTTGAGTCGAATAGATTTAGATACTGCTCTGGCTGTTTACGTGAATTACGCCATTGATAAAGTGGAAGAACATAAGGTGAAGGCAACTGCAATTTATGATTCTACCTTTATTAGAAATGATGACCGCGTCTTTGGAACTTTTTTTGAATTACAGGGAAATGTTGCTTCTCCATTTCAGTTTTATTTAACGGATAGTACTTCTCGTTTCATTAGTGGAGTAGTTTATTTTAATACACGCCCAAACTACGATTCTATTAAACCTTCCTTAGATTTTCTTAAAAAGGATATTTTTGAATTGATGAATACTTTGGAATGGAAATGATTATTCATTTCTATAGCGATAAACATCCTTTTGCCGTTCAAATATTTATGTCTTCATTCGTGTAGTTTTTTGTTTTTTTGATTCAATTCAATTGAGAATCATTACTTTTAATGTAAATAACTATACATGAAAACAATTTTATGCTCTTTCGTTTTTCTTTTACTTAGCTCTACTTTTTTTGCACAAGAACACTATTCTAGGGCAAAAATATGGTTTGTAGATGAAGGTATTTCAGCCTTGTCTGACTTAGGTCTAGCCATAGATCACGGGCATGTGAAAAACAATACTTTTATCATAAGTGATTTTTCTGAGGCCGAGATTCAAAAAGCGATAGAGGCTGGGCTGCAAGTAGATATTTTAATTGAGGATGTTAAGGCTCATTATGTTGAGCAAGCAACTGCAGTCTACACAAAGAATATTGCTTGCCCAGATGTTGGGGCGCCTTCCTATGCACCACAAGTTCCAACGAATTTTCAGTTGGGTTCCATGGCAGGCTATTATACCTATCAAGAGTATTTAGATATTCTTGACGATATGAGAAGCCAATACCCCAATTTAATTACCGAACGAGCTGCTGTTTCGGATACTTTGACCCATGAAGGTCGACCTTTGTATTTTGTGAAAATTTCAAATAATCCTTCTGTAGAACAGTCAAAGCCAAGAGTTTTGTATACCGCCTTGCATCACGCCCGAGAACCAGGCTCTTTGTCTGAAACGATATTTTTCATGTGGTATATATTAGAAAACTATGGGGTAGATCCAGAAATAACATATTTGGTTGACGAGCTAGAACTTTTTTTCTTACCTATGATTAATCCTGATGGTTATATCGAAAATGAAACCAACGACCCAAATGGAGGAGGAATGTTTAGAAAAAATAAAAACCCGAATATTGGAAGTTCTAATCCGGGGGTTGACTTAAATAGAAATTATTCTTATCAATGGAATACCACTGGAGTGAGTTCAGATGAAAACAGTGACGTTTTTCCAGGTGTAAGTTCTTTTTCTGAACCAGAGACCAAGAATATAAAAAAGATTGCCCAAAAATGGAACGTGGAATTTGCGTTGAATGCACATACGCATGGCGGAATGATGTTGTTTCCTTATGGTGCAACAGAGAATGATTTTGCTGCAGACCATACTTATTTCACAGCAATTGGAAATCAAATGGTGAGCTACAATAATTATTTAAATCAAAAAAGCTCTGGTTTATATCCTGCTTCAGGTGATTCTGACGATTTTTTATATCATGACCACGGTATTTTTGCCTTAACTCCTGAAGTGAGCCATAATGGATTTTGGGCGCCTGCTTCTGTGATCACTGATGATTGCATTGACATGCTTTTTAGTAATATTGTTTTGGCACACTTGCCATTGGTCTATGGAGTTACAAAAAGCCTTGATGATGAGATGTTTATTAACGACATGACAGGAGATTTTAATTATGAAATTACACGTTTGGGTAGAACTTCTGGAGTGCTGACTGTTAGTGTTGAATCTATTTCTGGAATTCAAACTGTAGGTAATCCAAATACATATAATTTAGCTCTAGAAGAAACTCAATCGGGAACCATTGCTTTTAGTTTGAATCCAAACATTCAGTACGGAGATGAAATCAAGTATGTGTTGGTTACCGATAATGGAACGTGGCAGCATAGAGATACCTTAATTAAAACATATGGAAGTCCTACGGTTCAACTTTTCGATGAAGCCAATACAATTGATAACTGGGTAGGAACTTGGGATTTAACAACAGAAGACTATTATTCACCAAACTATTCCTTTACCGATAGTCCAAATGGGAATTATAGTGGTAACTCTGAAGAGGTATTTCGATTAAAGGATACTATTGATTTAACCAATGCCATTGATGCTTTGGTTTCTTTTAGAGCTAAATGGGATATAGAAGATAACTATGATTATGTTCAATTCATGGTCTCCACTGATTTCGGAAATTCTTGGAATGCACAGTGTGGAAAATATACCAATACCGGTGTTTCTGTTTCTGGCGGAAGTCAACCTATCGAACCTTTATATGATGGAATTCAAAACGACTGGGTGCTCGAAGAAATAAATTTGAGCGAATATTTAGGAGAACAAATCATGATGAGGTTTGTATTGAATACCGATTATTGGGAGCATAATGATGGTTTTTATTTTGACGATTTCCAAGTAATGTACAATTTGGAATCAGCAAGTAGCATTGCTGAAGAACATTTAATTTCTTTCAATCTTTTCCCTAATCCTGCAAATGAAACAGTAAACATTTCCGCCAATGAAATTATAAATGGTGAGGTTTCGATTTTTAATACCAAAGGTCAAAGGGTTAATTCATATAGTATCAATGGTCAATCAAAACAAGTTGAATTAGACGTCTCAAGCCTTGAGCAAGGAGTCTACTTCGTTCGTGTTTCCAATGAAAAAATGGTTTCTCAATCTAAAAGATTAGTCATCGTAAGGTAGTCAAAAGGATTAGTTTGGTCTTGGTGCTTTGACAGTCAGGGAGGGAATTATAACTTCATAATTTTGTTTTAATTGGGCTTTGTTCCAGAAATAAACAGTTATGCGATCTCCTTTTTGAAGTTCGAAATCAATTGTGTTTTTTATGAGGAAATTAATTACTCGCTCCTCAGATAGTGGACTTTCCTGTAAGTTTAAATCGAGCTTATTCCATGTTAAAGTAGAATCACCCCGCATTGCAGAGTAAACCAAAATTGGGTTTTCTTCATGGGGGTCTTCCATTTTCCAATCACCACTAAAGCTGATGTTGAGCTCAAATAAAACTTCTTCATAAGCTTCTTTGAGTTCAAATTCAGTGATGTTGTAAAATTCTGCCTTATTATTCATATGGATTTGTTTACTCACATTGTTTATTTTTTTTAAGGCCTTTTTGTAGGGAATCAAAATATTCTGACTGACTACTTTGTCATGGACTAAAGTTGAAACTTCAAGGAGCTGCGAAAGTAATTCTTTCTTTTCTTCATCTTCCCAAGCTGTTAATTGAAGTCGGTCTCCAACTTTGTAGAGTCGACCCTCTGATAAGTAGTATTCTTTGTGAAGAATGTCTCGAACTTTTCTGTTGTTAAGCATAAATAAGACGTCTCTATTGCTCTGGAATGTAGCTGAGGTGTCAAATGGTTTTCCAAGCCAGCTTACAGAATCTAATTTTGGATAATTGTATTTTTCGCTCAATAAATTATGAAAAGAAGGAGGGATGTCTAAATGTGAATTCGTTCCTTTGAAAGTTTTTGTTCGTTTAAGCAAAGGAGAGTAGATCATCAGTGCAGATCGGTATTTTTCTATTGCGCTGGATTGTGCAATTTCACCCATCATGTGGTCACCTAGAATAACATAGATGGTATTTTGGTGTTCAGGTCTTGACTGTTGCGATTTAAAATATTCTTTTATAGCATCGTCTGTATAATGGAAGGTGGCAAATTCAGCGATGTATTTCATGTGCTTTTTCTTGATTTGTTCATTCGCAGAGGAGTTTTTAATAGTTGTTTCTACTATTTGATGATAGCGTTCATGTTCTTCTATGATATAAGGATAATGCATGGATAAAGTGAGATAGACATCAATGAATGGGCTGTTGTTCTTTCTGGTATTGTTTATTTCTAAAACGTTTTTTAGAAATTGTTTGTCAGGAATCCCAAATGGTATTGAGTCTATACTGGTTTTCAATCCTGTTCCTTCATAATTATATTCTTTGCGGTCATAAATATTGCTAAAGCCCTGATCGTTAATGAATAAATCCATGTAGTCAAATCTGGCATATCCTCCGAAGTGGAAATTTCCTGTGTATCCATTGTCAATTAGCCAAGTCGCTAAAGTCTCGTTGTTTGGATAGCCAGAGCTGTTGTTAGTAAAGCCTTTTTTCCCGTGAGGAAGACTGCCTAAAATACTCGGTAAAACAGCAAATGATCGTTCTGACGTGGCCAAGGAATTGTCAAAGTATAAGGCGTGCTGAGCGAGTGAGTCTAAGAAAGGAGTGTAGCTGATTTCATCTGCATCTGGACCACTAAAAGAAGATGAAAGTCCTTCTACAATCAAGAATACAATATTTGGTGGAGATTCTTTGAGGTCAAAAAAGGGACCTAGTGGATTTTCTTTATCGTTTTTTCTATATAATGGATAAGTGCTGTTTTGTAATTGGGGGTTGGTGGTTTTTTGGTAAAAATCAATGTGTTCATTGGCTAAAATCTTGAGTTTAGGTTGTTGACTTTTATAAATTGATTGAATAAAGTGAATGGTTTTGTTTTCTGGTATATTCGTAAAGCTACCATTGTCCTTTTCGACTTTTAATCCTAGAAAAATTGCAATTATCCCTATGGCTAAAAAAGAGTAAAGTATTAAGTTATCATTCCTGAGGGTGACAAACTTGATTCCGATAAAATAAAGTACCGAAGGTAAGGGCAGTAGAAGATATATCCACTGGAATACGAAATAGTTGTTGACAATAATGTTGGCTTGATCAAATGAAAAAAGAAATACAGTGTTGTCTAGAAGTGTTAAGGTAATTGAGAAGTAAAAGATTGAGATTAGCTCCAAGGTAAGTATGGCGCAAAAGATCAGATGTGTTATTATTCTGGTGGCTTTATAGCGCCTTCCTAAGAGGTAGAGTGGGCTAATGATTAAACTAAAAAAGCCGACAGCAAGCAAAACATTTATTATTCCATAAAACCAGGTCGTCCATACATCCTCAAGATAATGATTTTTAGAAATGATGATTAAACCTATACTCCAGGTTAGAGCTAAAGAAATCAAAAAAGAAGTAAGAGAAGAAGAAAGATGTTTAATCATTTGTAGCCGTTTTTCCCCTTGGGAATGTTTCTAATTTACAAATATATTCAAATAAAAAAAGGAGGGATTACCCTCCTTTTGCTTAATTTTCATATAATCCTTACCAAACGATTTCATAAGGCATTCTCGCTTGAACTCCTGTCATCTGTTCAACTTGCTTGATGCGCTTGTACATTTGAATCATTTCCTTAGGTAACGCAGATTTATTTACGTTTTGATCTTCTTCATCCTCATTTAATGTTTCCATTACTTCCATCCAAGGGTCTTTATCCATTTTGGGGTAATATCTAACTACTGGTTTTTCGATACCCGCTTCTTTGGCTGCGTATGCAATGGCATCTTGAATTCCTCCAAGTGTATCAACTAATCCAACACGTAAAGCATCTGTTCCTGTCCACACTCTACCACGAGCAACTTCATTGACTTGATCTAATGACATGCCTCTTCCTTCTGAAACCCTGTTTAAAAACTCAGAATAAATAAAATCTACCTCGTTTTGTACGATTTGGTACTCTTCAGGTGACATCTTACGATTAGTCGATAGTACCGCATGTGGGTTTGTACTCACTTTATCAAAGGTAAGTCCCAGTTTGTTTTCGAGCATAGCTCCAGTATAGGGGATAACACCAAACACACCGATGGAGCCTGTGATTGTAGTTTCTTGAGCAAATATTTTTGTGGCTGGAGCAGCGATATAGTATCCTCCAGATGCCGCTACATCTCCCATGGAGACAATGACTTTCTTTTTCTCGTTGGCGAGTTTAACTTCTCTCCATATTTCATCGCTTGCTAAAGCACTACCACCTGGAGAGTTAACTCTAAATACGATTGTTTTTATGTCATCATCTTTTCTAGCTGCACGTAATAGTTTGGTGATTTTACTACTGGCTAAACCTTCTCCTTCAACTACTACCGCTCCTTCGGCAACAATTACTGCGATATTTCCTCTTTTGGTATGTGCAATGTTTTGCTGAGTCTCAAACTTCTTTTGAGCATACCTTTCAAATTTTTTGAGGTTACTGCTTTTTAGTTCATCAACCCCAATTTTTTCTGCCAAAAGTTGAATTACTTCGTCACGGTACTTTACTTCATCTAGAAGTTTGTGGTCAACAGCTTGTTTTACACGTCTAACTAAGCTGCTGTCAGCAATCATTTCCAATTGCTCCATTGTGATGTCTTTATCTTGACTGATGTTGGTTTTAACAGCAGTCCATATGTTGTTCAAGTATGTTTCCAATTGTAGACGACTAGAATCACTCATTTCTGTTAAAAAGTAAGGTTCAACAGCACTTTTAAAGTCGTTGTTTGAACCGCGAACAACTTGCATTTCGAGGTCAAGTTTATCAAACATTCCTTTGTAGAACATCAATTCCGCACCCAGACCTAAAAATTCAAACATTGAAGAATGGAATCCATAGTTTTCACTTGCCGCAGAAGCAATATAGTACTGTCTTAAGCTTACAGCTTCACCGCTGTGGTAGGCTACTACGAATTTACCAGATTCTTTTTCAAATGTTTTGATGGCATTGCGAATTTCTGTTGCTGTAGCATAACCACAGTTAGCCCCTTTTAATTCGATAAAAACACCTTTAATGTTATCATCTTTGGCTGCTTTTTCAAAACCATATAGTAAATCAGCTAATCCAATTTCATTCACTATACCTAAATTTGAAAAGCTAATATCACTTTTGCTCATTTCGGAAATAGCACCATTGAGTTGTAGGTGTAATATCGTTTTATCTTGAACCGTATAGATAGGTTTTGTGTTAAGCATTGATCCGATTAAACTAGCGAATAATACTAGGAATAAAATGATGAGAACAACCCCAGAGGTTAAGCTGGGCCAAAAGACCCGCCAAAATGATACTTTTTTGTTTGTCATAATTTACTTTTATTTGTAGTCAAAATATATTTTAAAAAGCTCTAGTAAGCAGTCTATGTACTTTTAGAGGAAAACGAATATACAAAATATAGTGTAGCCATTGTTGCTCATATTTACAAAAGGAACAAGAATCACTTAATAGGTAAATAAATCAGATGAGATGAAAGAAAAGCGTAAAGTGATTTTGAGTTTAGGAAGTAACATACCTGATCGAAAACAGTATTTAGAAAAAGCGATTGTTGAGCTTGAGAAAGTTTTTGAAACCCAGGTTGTTCGATCGAGAATTTACGAAACTGCACCTTGGGGTTTTGAATCTGAAGTGCCTTTTTTAAATTGTTGCGTCAGTTTCTATTCATCTTGCATTCCTACGGACCTTTTATTTGTCACAAAAAGGATAGAAAAAGACCTCGGAAGAGTTAAAAAAAGCCAAAAAAATGAATACCAATCAAGGGTAATTGACATAGATATACTGTATGTTGGAGAGCTCATAGTGAGGACCGATGAGTTGACTCTTCCTCATCCACAACTTTACGACAGAAGCTTTGTGTTGACGCCACTTATAGAGATTTGTCCTGCATTCGTAGACCCTGTAAAAAAGCAAAATATCACAGCGATATTAGAGACGTGCAACGATAAAAATAGCGTTATATTGTATGAGAATTAGACATTAACATTTTAATAATTAGCAAAAACTTCTTTTAAGTGGTTAAAAAAATCATTATTATTGCAGACAAAACACTGAAAGAAAAAATATTATGATAATGAAAAACAAAGGAATCAAGAGTTTAGCATTTATTGCGGCAGCTGGTTTAATGACTACTAGTTGTGACCTACTGAAAGATGTAGATTATACTGTAACGCCAGATCCATTAGAAATGCATGGTGATAGTGTAAGAGTAAAAATTGACGTAAGTGTTCCTGAAAAAGGAATCAACAAGAAGTCTTATGCTGAGATTGTACCAACAATCGGTAGCCATGCATTAAAGCCTGTTACTATTGTAGGTGAAAAAGCAACAGCTAATGGAACAGTGATTCCTTATAAAGCGGGTGGTAGAGTTGTTTATGAAGACGTTATCGCTTATACTCCAGATATGGAGGTTTCTGAATTAAAAGTTACAGGAACAATTTATAAAAAAGGAAAAGAAAAAGGAGAAGTAGAGGAAATGAAAATTGCTGATGCAACAATCATTACTCCATTATTGGTAAATAAAGACTTCAGAGCAATTATAGCAGCTGATGAATTTCAGCGTGTAACACAAGAGAAGCAAATCGCTGAAATTAACTACCTTAAAGGAAGTCCTGTTGTGCGTTCATCTGAAAAAGTAGATGAGGATATGAAGGAACTTGAGGCTTTCTTAACAATGGCTCAAACGAATCCTAAGGTAGAAATTAGTGGTGTTAAAATTGAAGCATTTGCCTCTATTGAAGGTGAAGAAGACCGTAACAACACACTTTCTACTGATCGTTCAGAGTCTGCTAAAAAAGCAACAATGGAGATCGCTGGAAAAAGAAAAGTAGCGAATGAATTTGCTCAAGATGATGCAAACTACTCTACTGTTGGTAAAGGTGAAGATTACGAAGGATTCAAAAAAGCATTAGTTGCTTCAAGCATGGATAAAGGTGATAAAGACCGTATTCTTAGAATTTTAGAAATGCAAAATTCTTCTGCTGCACGTGAGCAAGCAATCCGTGATTTATCTACGTACTTATATTTAGATAAAAACATTTTCCCAGCACAACGTCGTGCAGAAATCGTTGTTGAATACCAATTGACAGGATACTCTGATGAAGAGTTAGTGGCTTTGTCAAAATCTAACATCGATACTTTAAACGTAGAAGAGATTCTTTTCACAGCTACTTTGACTGATGACTTGAACGAGAAATTACGTTTATACAAAGAAGCTGAGCGTTTGTACCCGGAAGATTACCGTACTGCAAATAACGTTGGAACTGTGTACTACATGCAAAATAAATTGACTGAAGCTAAAGCTCAGTTCGAAAAAGCAAACGGTATTCAAGAAAACCCAGTTTCTAAAAATAACTTAGCTGCTATCGCAGGAGTTAATGGAGACCGTCAAAAAGCAAAAGATTTATTGGCTGAAGCTGATGGAGCTGGAAGTGAAGTTTCTTACAATAAAGGGGTGTTAAACATTCAAGATGGTGAGTACGATGACGCTATTTCTAACTTCGGTGGTGAAGCTTCTTACAACAAAGCTTTAGCACAATTGTTAAACAAAGACGAGGCTGCTGCTAAATCAACTATTGATGAGTCAGCTGATGCTGAGACTGCAAGAGGATACTACCTTAAAGCAATCATCGGTGCACGTCAAGATAAATTAGATGCAATCGTTTCTAACCTTAAGAGTGCGTTCGCAAAAGATGCTTCTCTAAAAGAAAAAGCATCTAAAGACCGTGAGTTTATCAAGTATTTAGATAATGCTACTTTTGGTGCAGTTATCAAATAATTAGATATTAATTCTTTCAAAGGGCTAGTCGCAAGATTAGCCCTTTTTTTATGCCTAATGTTTTTGTTTCTTTCTATTACCGTATCTGGTTAAGAAGTGCGTAAAGCATAAAAGTGGTTAATGCCATCAATCACCAATTGATGCGGGATTTATCCCGCATTTAATAATTTAAGACTTTATAACATTAGCCTTTTTAACGGCTTTTTTTAAATAATTAGAACAAACTGTATCATTAAAGTTTTAAGCACAAAAGTGGTTAAATTCATCACTCGCTTGTTCAATAATTGAGGAATGATTCCTTCCCCAACTTTTGAGATTGATCCCGTATTCGCTTTTGATTGAGTTATTGATTCTATACTTTATTGCTGCTAAGGATAAATGCATGTGGTATCGTATTTCGCATTGAGGCTCACTATAGACTTGTTTAAAAGTAGGGTTGAGCAATTTATGTTTCCGTTGGGCGAAGTGCTTGATAAACTGGCGCTATCGTATGAAAGCGTTTTTTGACTACAAATCAAATGATATTATTGAATTAAAAACTTTTTCGGGTTCAACTACTGTTACTTTATAATCTTTACCTTGCATAAACAAAAACGCCTCCTCTGTTAAGAGAAGGCGTTTGATATAATAAAGCACCGTTCTTATCGGCCTATTTACCGTGACACTGTTTGTATTTTTTACCACTTCCACACGGACAAGGCTCGTTTCTTCCAACTGTTTTCTCTGCTATAACGGGTTGTTGTTTTGGAGCACTTTGTTGTTGTGACTGAGCCATCGCTTGGTCGTAGCCTTGGCTCCCTTCAAATTTTTGACCTCCTCCTGCAGGAGCAGATGCATTCACTTGAGCTTGTGCGTAACTATCACTTTGCTTTGTCGCCTTGTTTTGAACCGACGCAGCGTCTGGCTGAACAGGGATTGCACCCTTCACTAAGAATTCAACTGTTTCTTGATTCAAACGATCAATCATATCTCTAAATAGATTGAAAGATTCTAATTTATAAACCAGCAATGGATCCTTTTGCTCATGACGTGCTTGTTGCACCGACTGTTTTAAGTCGTCCATTTCACGCAGGTGTTCTTTCCATTCGTTATCAATCAATCCTAAAACGATCGCTTTTTCAAATTCACGAACAATAGAATAACCTTTAGAATCATATGCTGCTCTAATTGTTGTCGAAACCTCTATTCCTTTATTTCCATCTGTTAATGGAACACGGATGTGGCGTTCCCTGTTTTCGGGCTGTTCGTAATGTTGTTTTACGTTCTCGAAAACCAATTCTGCAATCTTCTTGTTCTTCTCATCGTAACGATCAAGCGTGGCGTTGTAGATAGCATTAATTGTGTCGATTTGACTATTGTTTTGAAATTGTTCTGCAGAAACAGGAGATTGAATACCCACTACACGTAGTAATTCAAGTTCAAAATCATTGAAGTCATCTTTGCCGTTGTATTTACTTACAACGACTTCGATCGTGTCATAGAACATGTTAGCGATATCAAGATCTAATCGATCACCATAAAGTGCGTTCTTACGTTTTCTGTACACTGCCTTTCGCTGTGCATTCATTACGTCATCATACTCTAATAAATGTTTACGGTTACCAAAGTTGTTTTCCTCAACTTTCTTTTGAGCTCGTTCAATAGATTTAGAAATCATTCTATGTTGAATCACTTCACCTTCTTTCAGTCCCATTCTGTCCATTAACTTTGCAATACGCTCTGAACCGAACTTACGCATTAAATCATCCTCCAATGAAACGAAGAATTGAGAAGATCCTGGATCTCCCTGACGTCCTGCACGACCGCGTAACTGTCTGTCAACACGACGTGAATCATGTCTTTCAGTACCAATAATCGCCAGTCCTCCAACTTCTTTTACACCTTCACGTAATTTAATGTCGGTACCACGTCCCGCCATGTTAGTAGCGATGGTCACGGTTCCTTTTGTACCTGCTTCTGCAACGATTTCCGATTCTTTTTGATGATGCTTAGCATTCAGTACATTATGTTTGATTCCTCTCATTTTAAGCATGCGGCTTAATAATTCTGAAATCTCAACAGTTGTTGTACCTACTAGAACTGGACGTTCTTCTTTAACCATACGTTCGACTTCATCAATTACAGCGTTGTACTTTTCACGACCGGTTTTGTAAACCATGTCTTCAAGGTCCTTACGCAATAAAGGTTTATTGGTAGGAATAACAACAACATCTAATTCATATATATCCCAAAATTCTTTTGCTTCAGTCTCTGCCGTACCAGTCATCCCTGACAACTTGTGGTACATTCTGAAGTAATTTTGAAGAGATACACTCGCATAGGTTTGTGTTGCTGCTTCTACTTTAACATTTTCTTTTGCTTCGATTGCTTGGTGAAGCCCGTCTGAATAACGACGACCTTCCATAATACGTCCTGTAGATTCATCAACAATTTTTACCTTGTCTTCTACAATTACATATTCAACTTCCTTCTCAAATAAGGTGTACGCTTTAAGCAACTGGTTAATGCTGTGGATTCTTTCAGATTTTACTGAGTAATCACGAATTAACTCGTTTTTCTTTTCAGCTAAAACCTCTGGAGTTAATCCTTCATTTTCAAGTTTAGCCAACTCTGTACCGATATCCGGCATGATGTAAAAGTTAGGATCGTTTTGTCCTGACATCAAGTCAATTCCTTTATCCGTAAGATCGATAGTGTTGTTCTTTTCATCAATCACAAAATAAAGTTCGTTATCGATAATTGGCATTTGCTTATTCTGCTCTGCCATATAAAAGTTCTCTGTCTTCTGGAGGTGAGCCTTAACTCCAGGTTCTGATAAGAACTTAATTAATGCTTTGTTTTTTGGAAGACCGCGGAAAGCACGAAGCAACTTTTGTCCTCCTTCATCTAATCTTCTTCTTTGTTCTTTTTTATCCTCTAAAGGTTCGTTAATTACCGCTAAGTCCTTTTTCGCTTCAGCAAGTACTTTATTCACAAACGCTCTTTGGGCACTCACCACTTTTTCAATTAAAGGTTTTAAGGCAACATATTCTTGTTGATCTCCTTTTGGTGTAGGTCCAGAAATAATTAATGGCGTTCTTGCGTCATCAATTAACACTGAATCGACCTCGTCAATAATTGCATAATGATGCTTTCTTTGAACCAAGTTTTCGATATCACTTGACATATTGTCACGCAAGTAGTCGAAACCAAATTCATTGTTCGTACCAAATGTTATGTTTGCTTTGTAAGCTTCTCTTCTTGATTCCGAATTCGGTTTGTGCTTGTCAATACAATCAACAGTTAAACCATGGAATTGGTAAAGTGGTCCCATCCATTCACTATCACGACGAGCAAGGTAATCGTTTACAGTAACCAAGTGAACACCTTTTCCAGCAATAGCGTTGAGGTAGACAGGAAGCGTTGCTACTAAAGTTTTACCTTCACCTGTTTGCATCTCTGCAATGTTTCCTCCATGAAGAACAGCCCCTCCCATAATTTGAACATCATAATGAACCATGTTCCACTCAACATCAGTTCCTGCTGCAGTCCATTTGTTTTTCCAAATGGCTTTATCTCCTTCAATTTGTAAACCGTCGTGTGTTTTTGCTAATTCTATATCAAAATCAGTTGCGTTAACCACAAGTTGTTTGTTCTCAGCCCAACGGCGTGCAGTTTCTTTGATGGTAGCAAAAGCATCTGGCATAATTTCTTGAAGTACAACCTCAAGTTGCTTATCTAATTCTTCTGTTAACTTGTCTATTTTTTCGAAGATATTCTCTTTGTCAAGAACAATTGTGTCGGGATGGTTTGCTTGATCTTCTAGAGTTTGGATTTCTTTTTCAATTTCTGCAGTACCTTCCTTAATTTTGTCCTGGAACATCTTTGTTCGTGCCCTCAACTCATCATCACTAATGTCATGAATTGTTGCGTAAATTTCATTTACCTTGTCTATGATTGGCTGATATGTTTTTCGGTCTTTTACCGATTTGTCGCCAAGTATCTTTTTTAATAGTCCTCCTATCATTTTAATGCGCTTGTTTAGAATCCAAAAATAAGCTTTATACTTTTAATTGGGGTGTTGATTTATAAGTAATTTGATGTTATCATAAACTATTCCAAGTATAGATAACTGACAAACTGACGCAGGTCCTAAATAAAAAAGCCTCGACTAAGGTGTCGAGGCTTTGATAATCAATGATTTTGCTAGTATTCATCTTCGTTAAAGAAGAAGTCTTCCTTTGATGGATAATCAGGCCAAATATCTTCGATATTTTCATAAATTTCCCCTTCATCCTCTATATGTTGTAAGTTCTCAACTACTTCTAGTGGTGCTCCTGTACGAATTGCGAAGTCAATAAGTTCGTCCTTAGCAGCTGGCCAAGGCGCGTCTTCTAAATAAGAAGCTAATTCTAATGTCCAATACATAATTATATAAGTTTTATCTTGTGATTCAATAAATTGTCTGTTTCAAAGCGCAAAAGTAATTTTATTTTTTGAAATTCCAAATTCTAAAGTAATTTCTGGTCTAATTGCATTTTGTGTATACTTAAACTCTTGGTTTCCATTGAATTTCTTCAATGTTTAAATCAAAGGCTACTTTTCTTGAAAGTACAAACAAATAATCGCTCAATCTGTTCAAATACTTCATGGCTAATTTGTATTGATCGCTTTCATCATTAAGTCCTACGGTTAGTCTTTCTGCTCTTCTGCACACACATCTTGCAATGTGGCAATGCGAAAGGATGGGTTCTCCTCCAGGTAAAACGAAATGACGCATTGCTGGAAGTTGTTCATTCATTTCATCAATTGCCTTTTCGAGATAAACAATATCTTCTTCGTAAACCAAAGGCAAATTCATTTTTGTTCCTTCTGGTTGAGTAGCCAATAAAGAGCCAATAGTGAATAATCGATCTTGAATCTCGATCAATTGATTGAATTGATTCTTAGGAATTTCTTCATGGTCACGAACAAGGCCAATCCAAGAATTGAGTTCGTCAACAGTACCATAACTGTCTATGCGTAAATCATTTTTTGATACGCGTTTACCACCAATTAATGATGTTTGTCCAGCGTCTCCTTTTTTGGTATATACTTTCATGAGTGATTATTAATGACTTTTTAATTTCGAATCTGAATATAAGTAATTTCTATTGGATTAAAGAAAAGATTTAGCCTAAAGTTGAGTGAAATATTTCAATGTATTTTTTTTCATGTTTGTCGGTGTCTCCCAATAAAAAAAGGCAACGATTATTTCGTTGCCTTTTAATGTGCTGAAGTTAAAAATGCATTACGCGTTTAATACTCCTCTTGAAATAACAATCTTTTGAATTTCAGAAGTACCTTCATAAATCTGAGTGATTTTTGCATCGCGCATCAAGCGTTCAACGTGGTATTCTTTTACGAATCCATAACCTCCATGGATTTGAACAGCTTCAACTGTTTGTTCCATTGCGACAGATGAAGCGTAAAGCTTTGCCATTGCACCTGATTGGTCATAGTTTAGTCCTTGATCTTTTTCCCAAGCAGCTTTGTGTACCATTAACCTTGCTGTTTCAACAGCAGTTGCCATATCTGCAATTTTAAATGCAATGGCTTGGTGTTGACTAATTTCTTTTCCAAAAGCTTTACGTTCTTTAGAGTACGCAACAGCCAACTCCATAGCGCCAGATGCAATTCCTAATGCTTGAGCAGCGATACCGATTCTTCCTCCTGAAAGGGTTTTCATAGCGAACTTGAATCCAAATCCATCTTCACCAATTCTATTTTCTTTTGGAACTTTTACGTCTGTGAAAAGTAAAGTGTGTGTGTCACTTCCTCTAATTCCTAGCTTATCCTCTTTTGCACCAACTTCGAAACCTTCCATCCCTCTTTCTACGATGAATGCATTAATTCCTTTGTGTCCTTTTTCAACATCAGTTTGAGCAATTACAATATATGTAGATGCAGAGCTACCATTCGTTATCCAGTTTTTGGTACCGTTTAATAAGTAGTGATCTCCTTTGTCAATTGCAGTTGTACGCTGTGATGTCGCATCAGAACCAGCTTCAGGTTCAGAAAGACAGAAGGCACCGATTTTTTCTCCAGTAGCAAGAGGAACCAAGTACTTTTGTTTTTGCTCTTCAGTTCCAAATGTTTCTAGTCCCCAGCAAACAAGTGAATTGTTTACACTCATACAAACAGATACAGAAGCATCAACTTTAGATATCTCTTCCATCGCTAATGCGTAGGAAATAGTATCCATTCCTCCTCCACCATATTTTGGATCGACCATCATTCCTAAAAAACCAAGTTCACCAAGTTGTTTGATTTCTTCTTTAGGGAAACGTTGTTCATTATCTCTTTCGATAACCCCTTCCTTTAATACATTTTGTGCAAAGTCTCTTGCCGCATCACGTACTGCAATTTGTTCTTCTGTTAATTCGAAATTCATATCTTGTTTATTATTGTTAAATTTTGAGATGATGGTATTGATCAAAAACTGAACTTACTGTCCTTATCTCAATGATATCTAAATATATTTACTTATAATTGATGCGTAAAATTAAGGTAATTATTCAAATTTCACACTGTAAGTGTAATAGAAATGAAAACTTTTCGCGTGATCGGTTTAATGTCAGGGACTTCGTTAGACGGCTTAGATGTCGCAGATGTAACTTTCGTTTCTCAACCTGATGGCTTCTGGAAATTTACATTAAATCATTCAGCTATTTATAGTTATGGTTCTGAGTTGTTAGCACGCTTAAAAACAGCCCATCAAATTCCTGCTCAAGATTTAGTCCAATTAAGCACAGACCTAGGTCGTTTATATGCCGAATGGGTGAATCGTTTTATAGATGAACATCTAGTAGATAAATCAGAAGTAGACTTTATTGCAAGTCATGGTCAAACCATTTTTCATCAACCTGAAAAGGGATTTACCTTGCAAATTGGCAATGGACCCGAGCTTTCTGTTCTGACTCAATTGCCCTCAGTAGTTGACTTCCGAACAAAAGATGTGGCCTTAGGTGGGAATGGAGCGCCACTAATCCCAATAGCAGATCATTTACTCTTTTCCAAATATGCAGAAGCCTTTCTGAATTTGGGCGGTTTTAGCAATGTGTCATATAGACAAAACAAAGAAGTGCTGTCAAATGATATTTGTCCTGTGAATATTCTCATTAATGAATTAATGAGAAGTGTTGGTGAAGAGTTTGATGCGTATGGGAATTATGGTAAGGGGGGAGCGATCAATCAAAAACTTTTTGATGAATTGAACGGCTTAACTTTTTATGCTCAGTCGGGACCAAAATCTTTGGGTTGGGAATGGGTCGAAGCGGAAATTCTACCATTATTGGAACAAGAAACAGATTTGAAAAGTAAAATAAGAACCCTTTATGAACACATTGCTTTCCAAATTGGAAAAGTGTTGAATAATATCGGTGCTAAATCAACTTTGGTGACAGGAGGAGGGGCGCTGAACTCATTTTTAATTGAAAGAATAAGAGATTACTATAGAGGAGCGCTGATCGTTCCCGAAAAAGAAATAATTGATTTTAAAGAAGCAATAGGGTTTGCATTCTTAGGATTGTTGAGGTGGAATGATGAGATTAATGTTTTGTCTAGCGTAACAGGTTCAAAATGTGACTCTTCGTCAGGAATCATTTTGATGCCTTGAATTAAATCGGAGGGGATAAGTTGCCATTGGGAATTGTTTTTTATTTTTGTTCTGGAAAATTATTTATCACTTATTAATAGGCAGGTGAAATAATTTGAAAACAAATACTTTGAAATCGTTTTTGAATATATAGATCTTATAGTAACTGATAATGGTTTGATGAATTTTTAACAAGGACTAAACTTTTAAATGGAAGAGTTTAGGGTTTATTTTTTAACACAGCTAAAATTACAAAGAAAGTATCAAGAAGATACTAGGGTTAACACTACATTATTATGGAACTATTTATTGTTTTTGTTTTTATTTTGGGGTATTTGGGAATTACCCTTGAGCACAGTTTGAAGGTTGACAAACTTGTTCCTTCTCTGCTAATGATGGCTTTTGCGTGGGCAGGAGTTTCTATAGGGTTAAATGATTTTGGGGCATGGTTCAATTCTGCGGCGCATGAATTAATGGACATTACAGGAATGAATGCTATCGATAGAGGTCATTTGATGCAAGAAACATTGCTTCATCATTTTGGGAAAACATCTGAAATCTTGATCTTTTTAATAGGTGCAATGACGATTGTAGAAATCATTGACCATTTCCATGGATTTTCAGCCATTAAAGGATTTATTCGCACCAATAAAAAACGAACTTTGCTGTGGATTGTGGCGTTTTTAGCGTTTATTCTTTCTGCAATCATCGACAACCTAACAGCTACGATTGTATTGATTACCATTTTGAGAAAAATATTAAGCAATTCAGAGGATCGAGTATGGTTTGCTGGAATCATCATTATTTGTGCAAACGCCGGTGGAGCATGGTCTCCGATTGGAGATGTAACAACAACAATGCTGTGGATGGGTGGGAAAGTCACTGCTATAAAACTGATAGAGTACTTATTGATTCCTTCAATTGTATGTATGATCGTTCCAACTTTTATTGCAAGTTTTATGAAGCCTTTTAAAGGAACATTTGAATTGCCCGAAGAGGATGGAGAGGTGAATTCGAAAGCTTCTTTAATGTTATACCTCGGTTTGGGAATGATTGTTTTTGTACCAATTTTTAAAACAATCTTCCATTTACCTCCTTATATTGGAATGATGCTGTCGTTAGGTGTTGTTGCACTTTTTGCAGAAACAATTAGCGTAAGACAGTTTAAGATGTCTTATGTTGGAGTTGTTAAAAAAGGTCAAAAACCAGAATATCTTCCAGAAGATTCAAAAGAAGAGCACGAAAGTCCTACCTTTAGGGCGTTAACAAAAATTGAAATGCCTTCAATCTTATTTTTCTTAGGTATTTTAATGACTGTTGCAGCACTTGAATCACTGGGCTTGGTGTTTAACTTTGGTCAGTCTGTTCAAAACAGCATGCATGATGATATCTTTGTTTTGTTGTTGGGGATAGGCTCGGCTGTTATTGATAACGTTCCACTTGTTGCGGCAAGTATGGGGATGTTTAATGCGCCAGTTGATGATCACATTTGGCAATTCATTGCATATTCTGCAGGAACAGGAGGGTCAATGCTGATAATCGGTTCTGCAGCAGGTGTTGTAGCAATGGGGATGGAAAAAATTTCATTCTTTTGGTATTTGAAAAACATGTCTTGGTTGGCATTTATTGGTTATCTTGCAGGTGCAGGATTTTATTTATTAGAAAGAGCGTTGTAACAAAATTTAATTTAATTCGTTATTGATACTATGAAAGGATCATTTTTACTACAAGTTGTTCAAGATTCAACAGCAATCGGAGCTGAAGAGAACTACAAAGAAGTTGCTATTTGGGAAGCTGTTTCAGATGCTGCAAGCAGCGTTATGGGACTTGTAATCTTATTGGGGTTAGCAGTGATGTCTATTTATGCAGTCTATGTTTTTGTAGAACGTTTATTGGCATTGAAAAGAGCTTCGAAGAAAAATCCAAACTTTTTATCTGAAGTGAAAAGGTACCTTACAGATGGTAAGATTGATGAAGCGAAAAGTTTATGTGTTCGCACAGACTCTCCTTCTGCAAGAATGCTAGAAAAAGGAATTGATCGTTTAGGGAAACCAGTGGATATCGTTGCATCGACAATTGACAATACTGGAAAATTAGAAATTTCAAGACTGGAACAACGCTTGAGTTTCTTGGCAACTGCTGCAGGTGCTGCTCCTATGATTGGGTTCTTAGGAACTACGATAGGAATGGTTCAAGTGTTCAACGACATGAAGAATCTTGATTCTCTGGATTTAGGGACAATTGCGCCAGGGATTATGACTGCCATGATTACAACAGTTGCAGGTCTTATTGTTGGAATTATAGCATATATGGGATACAACTATTTAGTGACTCAGATTTCAAAAGTTGTATACCGAATGGAAAATGATGCAATGGAATTTATGGATATTCTCCATAAACCTTCAAAGTAAAATATTGAATTATGGGATTTGGTACACAAAATAAAATAAAAATTGAGGGCGGGATGGCTTCCATGACCGACTTGGTGTTTTTATTGCTCGTATTCTTTATTATTATGAGTACAATGGCAGAGAAAAACACTCCTGTTGAGTTACCACAGCCTACTGAGAAGTTAGATACCTCGAAAGAAAATGCCACAACCACAATTGTGATTACTGAAAATGACCTCTATCAAATTATGTTGAGTGATGCCAGTAATACCACGAATCCTTACGGAGTGAAAACGGATGGAGTGAGCTATGAAGAAATTCGTGACTTCTTAATTCAAGAGGTTGAGAAAACACCAGAAATGAAAGTGAAAATTGCAGGAGCAAGAAAAGCAAGTTATGAAGCAGTGTTTCAAATTTTGGCTTTGTCAAAGACAAAAGGATGGAAGCCTGTTTTAGCATATGATTAATTTGAATGAATAGAAATGGCAGTAGTACCTGTTGTAAGAGCATCGGACAATCGTAAAGGAATCATCGCAGCAATTGCGTTCCTATTGATTACCTTATTCTTACTTTTCTTTATTAAATACAGTGAACCTGATCCGCCAAAAGTAACCGTTCCTATTCCCATCACGATGAGTGAAAGTGGAATTGAAGATTTTGAAATTCACAATGCAGGTGGAGGATCTCCAAGCGAGAATGTTACGCCAACTCCAACGCCACAAGAAAACCCTCAACATCAGGCAACACAAGAAGAGTCTCCTGTTCAAACCAATACAGGAACAGGAGAGTCCAATAGCAATAACTCAACTTCTCAAGAAGAAGAAGCAGCAAACCCTTTCTCAGGAAGTGGTTCAGGTGGTTCTGGAACGAGTGGATCTGGAGGTGGATTCGGAAATGATAGCGGTCCTGGAAGTGGAAGCGGTGAGGCAGGAACAGGAGGTGATGGTGAAAGAGTCCGTTTGTCTAATATACGTTCAAAACCTAAAACACCCAACGACGAAAGATCTACAATTGCCTTAAAGTTAACTGTTGACTCGCAAGGGAAAGTGGTTAGGGCAGATGTAATTAGAAATGGAACCACTGCTTCTAACCAAAGGTTAATTGATGAAGTGATTGAATTGGTGAAAAAAGAAGTGCGTTATAAGGAAAAGCCTGGAGCTCGAAACGAAATCACGTATTATACCGTCACTGTTCAACCTGGATAAAATGATTCCCGAAAATTATGATGAAAAGGTCGATTGGTTATTCAATCAATTTCCTGTTTTCCAAAAAGTAGGTAGTTCTGCCTATAAACCTACACTTGACAATACTCTTGCTTTAATTCAATTTTTTAATGTTCCCATTGACAAAATGAAATTCGTTCATGTTGCAGGAACTAACGGTAAAGGAACTACGTGTTCTATTATTGCCAGCGCATTAACAGCCGCAGGAAAGAGGGTTGGTTTGTTTACATCTCCTCATATCAAAGATTTTCGAGAAAGAATTCGTGTGAATGGTGAGAAAATTGGAGCAAATCAGGTGGTCGACTCTATTGACCGTATTCAAAATACCGATTTTGATTTCTCCCCTTCTTTCTTTGAAATGACTTGGGTGATGGCTTTGGCGCATTTTCATAAAGAGAAGTGTGATGTTGTAGTTGTCGAAACGGGATTAGGAGGTCGTTTAGATGCAACAAATGTTATTCTACCAGAATTGTCTGTCATTACCAATATCGGACTGGATCATGTTGCGATATTAGGAGATACACGGGCGAAGATTGCTGGTGAAAAAGCAGGAATAATTAAAAAGAATGTTCCTGTTTTAATTGGAGAATCCGATGATGAAATAAAGCCTGTTTTTATTGAAGCTGCAAATAGAAACCGATCACCAATTTTCTTTTTACCCGAACAAAATGATGAGCATACTTTTGAAACAAATAAACGTTTGGCTTTTAAAGCCATTGATTTTCTCTTAAAAGGAGATTCAAGACTTGATTCAATAAAGAAAACGGCTTTAAAAGATTTATACAAGAACACAGGATTGTATGGTCGAAATCAATTGTACAGTGCAGAACCTTTGGTGATTTTGGATGCAGCTCACAACGTAATGGGAGTTCAACGTTTTATTCAAGATGTTCAAAAGAAATATACCAATAAAAATGTTAGGGTTTTATATGGAGCATCAAATGATAAAGATTTAGCTGAAATATTTAAGCTCTTTCCAGAAGAATGGGAATATTATTTCACTGAATTCAATAGTCAAAGATCTATGAAAATTGACGATTTTAAGTCAGTAAATAAAATAAATGAAAAAAAAGTAAGTTTTTTTTCTGATGCAAAAAAAGCCTTTGCTATGGCGCAAGAACTTAATAATAAACAAGATATGTTGATTGTTTTTGGAAGTTTCTTTTTACTCGAAGAAATAATTTAATTTTTTTTTCAAAAAAGTTGCAATAGATTTAAATATTGTACTTATATTTGCACCCGCAACGGGGTTAAACGAAACCTCAAAACAAAGCGAAAAGAAAGGGCCCTTAGCTCAGTTGGTTTAGAGCACCTGCCTTACAAGCAGGGGGTCACTGGTTCGAATCCAGTAGGGCCCACAAAAAAAAAAGCACTTACAGAAATGTAGGTGCTTTTTTATTTTATGCCAATTAGCTTTTGAGACTGATCCATTTTTCAAACCATCAAAAAAACAACTATCTTAGTCCGACCAACACCAATTTAAAGTGGCAAAAACAGAATATTCAGTTTATGTAGTCGAGTTATCAAAGAAAGTGTTTTCTGAAAGTGCAAAATTCAGGAGGGCGAACCCGCAATTCAATGGAGCTTTGCAATGTGTTTATGTGGGGATGACAAGTAAAACCCCCGAAGAGCGCTTTAAACAGCACAAAACAGGCTATGTGAATAAGAAAGGGCACAAAATATCATCGCGTATTGTTGAGCAATATGGAAAGTACTTACGTCCGAGTTTATACAATCATTTGAATCCGATGAAAACCCAAGCTGAAGCAATGGCAATGGAAGAGCAATTGGCTCTAGAATTAAAACGTCAAGGGTATGGAGTATGGTTTAATTAATCTTCAAAGATAGACATGCCGTTCTCATCTGTTGTGAGTACCTCAGTCATGAAATCAAAATAGGGGCGGATGGCCTTGAATGCATTGTTAATCTCTTCCATAAATCCTGGAGATAATACTTCTTCGTCTGTAAAGTTTTTGGTGAAAACGAATTGTTTTTTACGAATCAAATCTATGTTTTCATGTTCTTTGTTGAAGCCTTTTGGTGCTGTTTTTAATTCTTCACCTTCCATTTCTCCCCAAATGTTTTTTAATGTTTTGTCGCCAAGGATTTCCCTGATCTCTGTGGCATCCATTTCGAATTCTTTTCTGATGCGCAATAAATCTTCTTTTTCTGGTGCCCAAAAACCACAAGCGATAAATGATTCACCAGGCGTTAAATGAAGATAATAGCCACCTCGAAGTTTTGGTTTTGCTCTTGTGAAAGATGCTCCAAGATGGGTTTTGTAAGGTGTTTTATTCTTCGAGAATCGAATATCTCGGTAAATACGGAACACTTTAAGCTTTTCAATAGCATCATGTTCCTGCATGCTTATCATTAACTCATTATAGAACTCCTTCATTTCAGATGCTATAGCTTTAAACTCAGCCTTGTGCTCGTTAAACCAATCACGATCGTTGTTCTTTGCTAATTGTTGAAGAAATGTAAACGCTTTTTGAGGGACTTTTTTTGCCATGATGTTTTTATTGGAGTTTAAAGTTAAGAAAGTATATACGTTTATCAAACAAAGCGATGTCATAAGGGTGTTTGTAAAATAAAAAGCCGACAGAAATATCTCTGCCGGCCTAAATTTGTGATATGAATATCTAGTTCAATTAGTATTTCACTATCTTCTCAGTGCTTTGTATTCCATTTAAGGTGTACTTCATTAAATAGATGCCGTTTGTGTTTGGTAAATCAATCCATTCAGAACCATTAATGTAATGTGTGGAAATGTGCTGTCCAAACAAGTTGAACACATTAATTATTAGCTCTTCTTCGGTCTTCCCATTCAGGCTAACAAACACTCCGTCTTTTGTTGGGTTAGGATGGAAGGTGATGGCCAAATCACTCTCGCAATTTGAGGAAATGGTTTTTAACACACGGTGTGTTCCGTCATAATCGGTTTGTGATAGTCTGTAATAACTTATTCCCGATAAAGCATTATGGTCTGTATGATTATATTCCGTTGCTGTAGACTTACTTCCTTGTCCAGTGATAAAAGCCATAGGCTCGAAATGCTGACCATCTGAGGATTTTTCAAGGGTGAAATAATCATTGTTGGTTTCTGTCTCCGTGGTCCAATTCAAATAAACTTTTCTTTGGTCGCACTGTGACGAGAATTCTGTTAGTCCAACAGGGAGTGGTGTGCCGTCAGAAATAGAGCCAATTGTTATGTAGAGAATAGCATCGTTAGGTATGTGATACGTACTTATCCCTTTAAAGCTAACTTCGCCATTTGCATATACTATGTTGAGACCATCATCATTGATTCCATAGCATCCTACCCATCCATTCGAAAGATCATTGTCATCGTCTACAACAAGTCGCAAGTGTGCTGGATTGATTTGGTGTAACTTTGCAGAATCACTGAGTCGAATGTCAATGTTGAACCTATCTGTCATGTTGGTGCGTTGTACTTTCCAGTTTCGTTCGATGACAGAAAACAAATGACATGAAGTAGAATAAGCGAGGCCAGCAAACATTTCTGTGTTAGAAGCATCAGTTGCATGCAGTTTATCTTCATTGGAACCCATTAGTACAAAAGACCTGTCTTTTGAAAAAGTTCCGTTGTTTTCTTGATTCGTTTTGTGAATTTTGTCGAGGTATAAACGAACAACATCGTCCATCTGATGCGATTGCTTTTGGTTTAATAATGAAATGTCATCACGACCAATTCCAATGATGTTGTTTTGGTACTTTGAATCTGCTTGCCAAATGTCAGCTCCGTTTGACGCTTTGTAGTTCACAGTATTAGAAATAGACCCTAATGTTTGACTATATTTTATGGCGAGGTAGGACTCCGTACGAAGTCTTTCAGCATCACCTAGAACTTTTCCGAAATAAATAACCTCTGCTATAGAGCCTGAAAAATCTGCACCTGTGGGGATTCTTCCAATTGAAAATTGTCGTTGAAAAGGAGAAAAAGTAGGGACTTCATTAGAAAGTCTTCCAACTAAAGGTCCGGTTCTAAAATCATCAGAAGCGCTTAATATAGCATTTGAATAAACTTTTAGACTTTTGTTATCACTATCAAATTCAGCTATAGATATTAGAGGAGTTTTATTAATTGAATGGTGGGCTTCACCAATATTATACCAACCAACAGGATTCGGGTGTGAACGAAAATAAACGCTTTTACTTTGAATTGAAAATTCTTCAAACCTAGAGGTTGAGTTGTAATACCCAGTTACTCCCCCATTTCCATTACCTGTATGGTTTGCTACAACCATTATTGTCCCCTCATTTTTATCTAGGATTGACTTTATTTCAGATATTTCTGCTCTAAAATGATCATTGGCATCGTTTTCTTTAAAGCTTAATGTTGGGTTGTAGTTCCATTGTGTAGCATGTTGTCGTGGAACATCAGTATATACAGAAGATAAGTTGTAACTGTTGTTGTTTTTTGCTGTGTTTTGCCAGTTAGAAGAGTTTGGAGTATAGTTGTCAGCACTATACCAAGCTTTTAAGCTGGTAGAATGTACATTCCCTGGTGAACTTGTGGTATATTGTCCTGTAACTTGATTAAAAATGGTGGTAACTAAAAAGGCAACAACCGCTGCTATTCCATTCAATTTTTTCATTTATTTGTCCTAAAAGTTTAAATAATACTTGAGAGTAGTAGGCCAAATTTTTTGCAAAAATACTTCAAAAAGATAAAACGGACTACTGTTAATTGTTAATTAACAGTATTGTTTATTAAGGATTTTAACAAATAGAATTATCGATATTTGTTTAAAGACCTAAGGTGAACAGTAATTCTAACATAAAATGAAGAGGAACGAATTTAATTTATGATATTTGTTCATTCAAAAACAAAACCATGAAATATACTCGTTTGCAATTACAGGATTTGAAGGATTTAGAAAAAGAATTCGTTGAGTTTTTAGTATTGAATGGCATCCCGGCAGAAGATTGGGAGAAAATGAAAAAAAATGATGTAGAGAAGGTGGAGGGAATTATCGATCAATTTAGTGATGTAATTTGGGAAAGTGTCTTGAGAAAAACTGAAATGGTTGAATTGAGAAGAAAAGATACTTTAACGGTTTGTAGAGTAGTAGAAGGAGAGTTAAGCACGCTTGTAATTAAGACCTATGATGGTGATATTGATTTAACGCAAGCAAATGAAGTTGAAAACGCCTTGTCTGATCTGGAGAATTATGAAGTGAACGTAAGGGTAGATAAGATTACCAAACCAGTAACAGAACAATTGTTTGAATTGCTTCAAATTGGGTTTTATATCACGAAGAACGAAAAGTACAAAGAGGTAATTGATAAGCTGAAATAAAGCTGAATATTGTTTTGATTGAGAAGTATTTGATTTTCAATCTCACCCTCACTCTAGAGCGCTCTCCCTATTTTTCCTTAATCTAGACAATTGCAAGGATTGTCAAACTTCACCGTTGTATTGGGGAAGGCGGTAGTCCATTGCTCAACAAATGAAGTTGCAAAGGTCGTTCCTCTAAAATCGATAAATTCTAATTGTTGCAACTCTGCAAACGCGGGGTCAATTGTCGTAAAGCGATTGTCCCATAGGTCTAAATACCTTAGTTTTTTCAGGTTTTTTATTCCAGCTGGAATGGAGTTGATCTGGTTTCTACTGATGTTCAAATAAGTCAAGTCTTCTAAGTAGAATAACTGCGGTGGAAAATGGTTGAATTTGTTTTTGTCAAGGTATAAAAATTCTAGCTGGGAAAATAGGGTGAAGAACTCAGGCAATTCCTCCAGCTTATTCTTTGTTAATTTGAGTCCTTTTAAATTTCTATATTGCTTTAATTCAGAAGGCAACTGCACTAGTTTTTTCTTGCTTAAATCTATTGCGTATATGGTGTCTGGATGTGCTTGTTGTACTTCTTCAAGAGAATAATAGTGTATATCATCCACAGGGATTTGGCCCCAAGTGAACTTACCAATTATAATCAACAATCCAATTGCGAAGACGTTCCTCATCTTTATGCATTTCTTTAACCAATTCATCTAAGGTATCGAATTTTTTCTCGTCACGGATGCGTTTGAGGATTTTTAATCTTAAATTTTCACCGTATAAATCTCCTTCAAAGTCCAAAAGGTAGACTTCAATAGAGATGCGGCCAGAATCATCAACCGTTGGCCGTTCACCTATGCTCACTAAGCCAAAGTATTCTGCATTGTTTTCTCTTGCGACTCGCGTGGCGTAAACACCGTTTTTAGGAATCAGTTTAATGTCATTTTCAAGCTCGATATTGGCTGTAGGAAAACCAAGTTTTGTACCTAGTTGTTGACCGTGAACGACAGGACCATTGATTTGAAATTCTTCACCTAAATAAGTGTTGGCCAATTCGATATTACCTTCTTTTAATGCTTCACGGATCTTTGTTGAACTCACATTGACTTCATCGATGTCTTTAGCGCCAATTTCTATGACTTCAAAATCGTAAACAGGTGCCAGTTCCTTGAGTAACTCCAAGCTTCCTTCTCTGTTTTTTCCGAACTGGTGATCATAACCAATCACAATGGTTTTGATGTTCAACTTGTTGACTAAATAGTCGCGGACAAATTCAAGTGCGGTTAAACGTGAAAATTCTTTGGTAAATGGGTGGACAATAATGTTCTTCAACCCCATGCGCTCTAACTTGTCTAGTTTTTCAACCTGGGTTTGAATTAGTTTTAAGCCATGAGATTCAGGGAATAGCACCATTCTAGGGTGAGGGTAAAAGGTAAAAAGTACAGATTCGCCGCCTATCTTCTCAGCGACTTCATTGAGCTGCTTGATGATTTTTTGATGTCCCAAATGTACTCCGTCGAACGTTCCAATGGTTAAAACGGGATGAGGAATCTTTGCTATTTCATTAAAACCTTGAAAAACTTTCACTTATGACTAACTTTTTTTCAAAGATAAAGATTTCAGCAATCATGTGGGTTTTATTTACGACTTTTCCTCATTTCATAAAAAAAATGAATATTCTTATTTTAGTATGCTTGCATAGTAAAGATATAATTGTTATGTTTACGACAGTAAAAAGCTGAATATTCATTAAAACTATATAACATGTCAGAAAACAATACGATTAAAGGTGGAGAGTTCATTATCCGTGATACAAAGCCAGAAGATATTTTCATTCCAGAAGAATGGACTGAAGAACAAGGGATGATTGCGAGTATGTGCGATGATTTTATCGAGCAAGAAATTAAGCCGAATTTGGACCGCATAGATGAAATGGAAGAGGGATTAATGCCTTCTTTATTGGATAAAGCAGGTGAGTTAGGTCTTTTAGGTTTGTCTGTTCCAGAAGATTTAGGAGGAATGGGCGTTGATTTTAAAACGACTTTATTGGCTACCGAAAGATTAGGAAAAGGATATTCTTTCTCTGTTGCTTATGGTGCACACACAGGAATCGGAACTTTACCAATTCTATACTATGGAACGCAAGAACAAAAAGAAAAATATATTCCAAAATTAGCTTCTGGTGAATGGAAAGCATCTTATTGTTTGACAGAGCCTTCTTCAGGTTCTGATGCAAATTCAGGAAAAACTAAAGCTGAATTAACTGATGATGGAAAGCATTATATCATCAATGGTCAGAAAATGTGGATCACCAATGGTGGATTCGCAAAGGTATTGACTGTTTTTGCTAAAATTGGTGACGATAAAAACTTAACTGCATTTATTGTTGATGCAGAATCTGAAGGAGTTTCTTTAAATCCGGAAGAGAAGAAGATGGGAATTAAAGGTTCTTCTACGCGTCAGGTATTCTTTAATAACGTTAAAGTTCCTGTTGAAAATATGCTTTCTGAGCGCGGAAATGGGTTTAAAATCGCCTTGAATATTTTGAATATTGGTCGTATTAAATTAGCGGCAGGTGTTTTAGGTGGAGCGAAAGATGCTATAACTTATTCAATTAAATATGCTAACGAGCGCGAGCAATTTGGGCGACCAATCTCTAAATACGGAGCAATTCGTCATAAAATTGCCGAGCAAGTAATTAAATCTTTTGTCGTAGAGTCAGCAACTTACCGTGCCGGTCAAAATATTGACGATGCCATCCAGGCATATATTGATGGGGGTATGGACAAAGAGCAAGCAACCTTAAAAGGAATTGAAATGTTTGCTCCTGAATGTGCAATCTTGAAAGTTGCAGGTTCTGAGTGTTTAGACTATGTTGTAGATGAGGCAGTTCAAATTCATGGAGGAATGGGGTATTCTGCAGAATCGGCGGTAGAAAGAGCTTACCGTGATGCACGAATCAACCGTATCTTTGAAGGAACCAACGAAATCAACCGTATGTTGACTGTAGACTTGGTGTTGAAGAGAGCAATGAAAGGAGAACTTGATTTGATGGGACCCGCTCAAGAGGTAGCCAATGAATTAATGAGTATCCCAGATTTTGGTGATGCACCAGAAGGTGTTTTTGCTGAAGAATATAAAGCATTGGCTGGATTTAAGAAAACAATCTTAATGGTAGCTGGATCTGCAGTTCAGAAATTAATGCAAACCCTAGCTAAAGAACAAGAGGTTTTAATGAATATCGCCGATTTATCAATCGATACTTATATGGCAGAATCAGTTCTGTTGCGTGTAGATAAGATGATTGCAATGAAAGGTGAAGAAGCTTGTAAGGATGAAATTGCTATCGTGAAGACATACTTCTATGATATGGCTGATAAGATCAATAAAGCAGGAAAAGATGCAATTAACGCATTTGCTGGAGGAGACGAAGCAAAAATGATGTTGATGGGATTGCGTCGATTCACTAAAATCGAAGGGTTTAATTCTAAAGAAGCACGTCAGCAAATTGCACAACGTGTTATCGAAGCTGGAGAATATAATTTCTAGGAAAAATATAACCAACAAAAAAGGGCGCAGTTTGCGCCCTTTTTTGTTGGTTATACTTCATATAATAAATGGCTCATCCTCTTTGTAATGGATGTTTTCAATACGATAGAATGTGGAGAGACTAGTTAACGACTAAAAAAAAGAGATTCCTCGGCGCTGCGCTTTGTCGGAAAGACATAGTTATGGCTCAGAAGTTTAAAAAAAGCACTCCTCAAGCTCCGCTTGAGGAGTGCTTTTTTTCCGAGACCTACCAAATGAAATGTTATTCCGACAAAGTTTATATTCTTGCAAAAGAATCTAGACGCCGAGGAATCTCTTTAAAATGTTATGATTTAAATCAGTAACTGAACAATTTAATCAAAAAAGGGCGCAAACTGCTCCCTTTTTTGATGTAATAAAACCAAGTTACTTTTGATTTTATTATGAATTGACGTTTTCTGCAAAGTCTACTTCACGATTTCTATTCCATCTGCAATAAAAGTCATCCCATATTTAACTTCTGTAACCGCATCGATTTCTTCCTGAGGTGCATTAGCGTCCTCTAAAAAATGCTTTTGCATATCTACAGAAACAGTGTCTTGAATTGCTTTTCCTGACATGTAAGCGATGGTACCTGGTTCTGTGTCAACAGGAATAGTAAAGTGGTCTTTAAAACGAACTCTAAATGTTTCACCATCTTCCTTTGCGATGTTTATCCAACATCCCATTTTTGAGCAAGTTTCGTTAATCTCCGCTTTGAAAGTGGCTTCCAATTCTGTTTTTCCCTCAAACTGAGCTAATAATTCTTCAGTTGAAATGGCAACTGTTGTGTCAACCTTGTTAGGGCCAAACGAAGTTTGATTCGGATCAATCGTTGTCTCTCCCTCTTCTTCTGTTTCTTCAACTACAACTTCTGTTGAGTCTGTTTCGCTAGTAGGAGCATCAGTTGTTGAAGGGTTGTTGCAGCTAGCAAAAAAACCAGCAGTAATCAAACCTATCAATAAGTGTTTCTTTTTCATAATTATAATTTTCCGCTAAACTACGATTTTTGATTCTTTTATAAAATAAATCTTTTAAACAAATGGATGAATCGAAGCGCCTCGCTCTTTTCTCTCTTTCTCACACTATATTTAAAATTTATTTTAAATATATAGTACCTTGCATTGCATAGTACTATATTCTTTTGTATATTTGTCCTGTAATAATATAATTATGAAGGTAGAGAACACGAAAGCACAAATGAGGAAAGGTATTTTAGAATACTGTGTTTTATCCATCCTTTCAGAAAAAGAATGTTATCCATCTGAAATCATTGAGCAGTTGAAGGAAGCTGAATTGATTGTGGTAGAAGGAACGCTTTATCCTTTACTCACCCGATTGAAGAATGCCGAATTGCTGGATTATCGTTGGGAGGAATCTAACGCTGGACCACCAAGGAAGTATTATGGATTAACCAAGGAAGGCGAGTCTTTCTTGTCGGAGTTAAAAGCCACATGGAGCATATTGAAAAAAGCAGTTAACCAATTAGAAAATAAAACGCTATGAAAAAGACAACAACTATAAATCTGGCAGGTATGGTTTATCATATTGAAGAAGATGCTTTTCAGATTTTGAAGGATTACCTTACAGACATTAAACGGGTTTTTTCTACTCAAGAAGGTGTAGAAGAAATGGTAGCGGATATTGAATCGCGAATTGCAGAACTATTTCAAGAACGATTAAACAAAAATAAAGAAGTTGTTACTTATACAGATGTTGAAGAAGTTATCTCAATCATGGGGTCACCGAATCAATTTGATGAGGATTATGACGAGGCTGAATATGAAGAAAATAAATCAGAAACACAGTTCAATCAAAAGGCGGAATCTAAGCGATTGTACAGGGATACTGATGAAGGAATGCTGGCGGGAGTTTCCGCAGGTTTAGGTCATTACCTTAACATCGACCCCGTTTTGATTCGTGTTTTGTGGATCGTATTGGTTTTGGTTGGCGGTTCTGGAGTTTTGGTGTACATCATTGCTTGGATTGCAATTCCAGAAGCAAAAACTACAGCTCAGAAGTTGCAAATGAAAGGTCAACCTGCAAATTTGGACAACATAAAAGCCTTCGCCGATTCAGTGAAAGAAGAAGCTAAAACTGGATTTAAGCGCGCGTCAAACTCAGTGAAATTTACCATTGAAAAAGGGAATGGGGCCATAACTACAGTGCTTCGTATGATTTCAAGATTAATAGGTTTTGTTTTGATTATTGGTGGAATCGTTTCAATAATTGCGCTTGTACTTGTGTTTATTACAAAATCAAATTTTGTGTTCGTTAATGGAATTCCAGTATTTACCGATGTTAAAACAGGAGTAGGATTGGTTTTTGAAGATGCAACCCTCGCGGTTTGGAGTATTTTCTTTGTTGCTTTGATTCCAATTATGTTTTTAATTATGTTGGGAGAAATGCTGACCTTGAGTGGAAAGAAGAAGTCAAGAGCGTTTATTCTAACTTTATTGGTGATTTGGTTTGCTGCAATCGTAACGATTTCTGTACTGGGAGCAAAAACCGGCTTCGATTTTAAAGAAAGATACACTTCTGTTGAACGTCAAATTGTTCAAGTAGACTCTCTGGATTTACAAGTGAATTTATTCGAAGATGATTTGAAAATTTCCAATGAAATGGAATATAGTTTCAACAACTATTTATCTATAGATGAAGAAGAAATAAAAATGGGCTATGCAAGAATTGAAGTGTTATCAACACCAGATTCTATATTCTATTACACCGTTGAAAGACGTAGCCAAGGTGGAACATTGAAAAGTGCTAAAATCAATTCTGAAGATGTTCGGTATGCCATTGCACAAGATGGAAATGTCTTGAATATTCCAACCCGTTATTCATTTCCTAAATCAAGTAAATTTAGAGGTCAAAAAGTAACAGTAAAAATATTTGTACCCCAAGGAAAGCAGATTGTATTGAATGGGAACTTAGAGAATTACCCCCTAAAAGTTTACACAAGAACGCATTTTTCAGACGATTTTATAGAGCAATCTTCAACGTGGAAAGCAGCGGATTTAGGAATGGAGTTTAAAGGTTTTTTAGAGTAAAAAAACCTTTAAGTTGTGAGTGTGAATTTTGAGTTTTTTTAAATGATAAATGCAGAAGTTGACTGAGGCACTCGAAGTCTAGCCTCCTTCTGCATTCATCGTTCATCACTCATCATTTATAATTATCAGACAAACATTTATTCACCCCAACCCACCACCATTTCCTACTGTTTAATTATCTTTGTGTCAAACAAGAAAATAAGCATGGAAATTCCCAAAACATACGAACCACAGAAGTCAGAAGAAAAATGGTATAAACACTGGATGGAGAAAAACTATTTCCACAGTGAACCAGATGACAGAGAGCCATATACCATTGTAATTCCACCGCCCAACGTTACGGGAGTTTTGCACATGGGACACATGTTGAACAATACCATTCAAGATGTTTTGATTCGTCGTGCACGAATGCAGGGTAAAAATGCATGTTGGGTGCCAGGAACAGACCACGCATCTATTGCAACTGAAGCAAAAGTAGTGAACAAATTACGTGGTGAAGGAATTAAGAAATCCGACTTGACACGTGATGAATTTATGGAGCATGCTTGGGAATGGAAAGAAAAACACGGAGGAATTATCCTTGATCAATTGAAGAAATTAGGAGCTTCATGTGATTGGGAGCGAACAACCTTCACAATGGATGAGAGCTATGCTGAATCTGTTGAAGACATTTTCATTGATTTATATAAAAAAGGAAAAATATACCGTAGCGTAAGAATGGTGAATTGGGATCCATCTGCAAAAACGGCGCTTTCAGATGAGGAGGTAATTCACAAAGAAGTGAATTCTAAATTGTACAACGTGCGTTACCAAATCGAAGGAACGGATGAGTGGTTAACAGTTGCAACAACTCGACCTGAAACCATTTTGGGGGATACCGCAATTTGTGTGAATCCGAATGACGTTCGTTATGTAAACTTGATCGGTAAAAAAGCCATTGTTCCTATTGCTAACCGTGCTATTCCAATTATCGAAGATGATTATGTGGATATGGAATTTGGTACAGGGTGTTTGAAAATTACACCAGCACACGATGTGAATGACCACGAAATGGGTGAGCGTCACAACTTGGAAGTAATTGATATCTTGAATGCCGACGGTTCCTTGAATGAAAAAGGATTGCATTACGAGGGGATGGATCGTTTTGAAGCGAGAAAAGCTATTGCAAAAGAATTAGAAGAGAAAGGTTTCATGGTGAAAGTGGAAGACCATATCAATAAATTAGGCTTTTCTGAAAGAACCGACGCAGTTATTGAACCGCGTCTTTCTTTACAATGGTTCGTAGATATGAAAAACTTATCTGAACCAGCATTGGAGCACGTGATGAATGGTGACATTAAGTTCTATCCAGACAACATGAAAAACACCTACCGTCACTGGATGGAAAACATCAAAGATTGGTGTATTTCTAGACAATTGTGGTGGGGACACAGAATTCCTGCGTGGTATTTTGGTGAAGGAGACGACGACTTTGTAGTGGCGAAAAATCAAGAAGAAGCCTTGAAATTAGCCAATGAAAAAGCAGGAAGAACTATTTCTGAAGTAGAATTAAAACAAGACGAAGATGTTTTAGACACTTGGTTCTCGAGCTGGTTGTGGCCAATTTCTGTTTTTGATGGATTAACAAACCCAAACAACGAAGAAATTAAATATTACTATCCAACAAACGATATCGTAACGGCTCCAGAAATTATGTTCTTCTGGGTAGCAAGAATGATTATTGCTGGATACGAATGGATGGATGAACAACCGTTCAAAAATGTATATTATACTGGAATTGTTCGTGATAAATTAGGCCGTAAAATGTCTAAATCATTAGGGAACTCTCCGGATCCAATTAAATTAATTGAAGATTTTGGAGCGGATGGAGTTCGAATTGGAATGTTGGTTTCATCACCAGCAGGAAATGATTTGCCATTTGATACAAGTCAGTGTGAACAAGGAAGAAATTTCACCAACAAAATTTGGAACGCCTTCCGTTTGGTGAATTCCTGGGAGGTTGCAGAAATCGAGCAACCAAAATCTTCTAAAATTGCAGTAGAGTGGTTTGAAAGTAAACTCAACGAAACTTTACTTCACATTAACGACCAATTCGATAAATTTAGAATTTCTGATGCTTTAATGGCTTCGTATAAACTGGTTTGGGACGATTTCTGTTCTTGGTATTTGGAAATGATTAAGCCAGCATATCAGCAACCGATTGACGCAAAAACAAAAGCGCAAACGATTACTTTCTTTGAGCAATTAATGAAAATTATTCACCCATTCACACCGTTTATCTCTGAAGAAATTTGGCATTTGTTAGGAGACAGAAAAGAAGGGGAGGACATTATCGTTGCAACTTGGCCAGAAGCTGGAAAAGTAAATGAAGACATTATTAACAACTTCAAAATAACTGCTGAAGTGATTTCTAATATTCGTAACATCCGTAAGCAAAATAACATTGCCAATAAAGTTGAAATCGAATTAGGAATTGTAAAAAGCAATAATCATTCAGTAGAAATGGATCCTGTTTTAATCAAAATGGGTAACGTTTCAGCACTTTCTTACATCGATGATAAAATGGCAAATGCATTCTCATTTATCGTGAAAAACTCTTCGTTCTACATTCCATTTGGAGATGCCGTAGATGTTGAAGCTGAAATTGAAAAAGTGAAAGGTGAATTGGAATACACCCAAGGCTTTATGAAGTCCGTTCAAAAGAAATTAGGGAATGAAAGATTTGTAAATAACGCACCCGAAGCCGTTGTGGCAACAGAAAAGAAAAAGTTAGCTGATGCTCAAGAGAAAATTAAAATATTAGAAGAGAAATTGAAAAGTTTAGGATAGAAATATTCCTCGTCACATTCCTTCAGTGGTTTAATGCTATGTTTCGGCAATTGTGTGGAACAGAATTAAAACGATGAGAAATCTGACCTTTTTAACGGAAAGTATTTTTTAAAATATTTAAAACAAAAAAGACATGGTACTAGAAGATATTCAAAAAGACATTCAGGAAGGAATCCCTTCAACAATTCCTCCTGCAAAACCGTATGATCCATCTGTTAATCATGCGCCAAAAAGAAAACAAATTCTTTCTAAAGAGGAAGAGAAGCTGGCCTTGAAAAATGCTTTGCGTTATTTCCCTTCTGAGCAGCATGCAGAATTGTTGCCTGAATTTAAAGAAGAATTAGAAAAATACGGTAGAATATATATGTACCGTTATCGTCCAGATTATAAATTACACGCAAGAGATATTAAGGAGTACCCAGGAAAATGTGACCAAGCGAAAGCGATCATGCTGATGATCCATAATAATTTGGATTACGCAGTGGCACAACATCCACACGAGTTAATAACCTACGGTGGAAACGGTGCAGTATTCCAAAACTGGGCGCAATACCGTTTGACCATGAAGTATTTATCGGAAATGACGGAAGAACAAACTTTAGTGATGTATTCTGGACACCCGATGGGACTTTTTCCTTCGCATAAAGATGCTCCAAGAGTTGTGGTTACGAATGGAATGATGATTCCGAATTATTCGAAACAAGACGACTGGGAAAAATACAATGCATTGGGAGTTACGCAATACGGACAAATGACCGCGGGTTCTTTTATGTATATCGGACCTCAAGGAATTGTACATGGAACAACGATTACCGTTTTAAACGCAGGAAGAAAAATTGCAAAAGACGGTGAAGGATTAGCAGGAAAATTATTCCTTACCGCCGGACTAGGTGGAATGTCAGGAGCACAACCGAAAGCAGGGAATATTGCAGGATGCATTAGCGTATGTGCTGAAATCAACGGAAAAGCAACAAATACCCGTCATTCTCAAGGTTGGGTCGATGAGGTAATTTCAGATTTAGATGAATTGGTTACTCGTGTAAATGTAGCAAAGGCCAATAAGGAAGTCGTTTCGATTGCTTACCAAGGAAATATCGTTGATGTTTGGGAGAAGTTTGATCAAGAGAACGTAAAAGTTGACTTAGGATCTGACCAAACTTCATTGCACAATCCTTGGGCGGGAGGATATTACCCAGTTGGTTTTTCTTTGGAAGAATCAAATCAGATGATGGCTGAAAATCCAGAACAATTCAAAAAGGAAGTTCAAAAAACATTAGTTCGTCATGCGAATGCTGTAAATAATCACACAGCGAATGGGACTTATTTCTTCGATTATGGAAATGCCTTTTTATTAGAAGCGTCAAGAGCTGGAGCAGATGTCATGGCAGAAAACGGAATTGATTTCAAATATCCATCTTATGTGCAAGACATCATGGGGCCAATGTGTTTCGATTTCGGATTTGGACCTTTCCGATGGGTATGTGCATCCAACGATCCAGCAGATTTAGTCAAAACTGATGAAATTGCTTGTCAAGTTTTAGAAGAATTACAAAAAGAAAGTCCAGCTGAAATTCAACAGCAAATGGCGGACAATATCCAATGGATTAAAGGTGCGCAAGAAAATAAATTAGTTGTGGGTTCACAAGCAAGAATTTTGTACGCCGATGCATTGGGAAGAATGAAAATCGCGGAAGCTTTCAACAAAGCAATAGAAAAAGGCGAAATCGGTCCCGTAGTTTTAGGACGAGATCACCACGATGTTTCTGGAACAGATTCTCCATTCAGAGAAACTTCAAACATTTATGATGGATCTAAATTCACAGCCGACATGGCTATCCAAAACGTAATCGGGGATTCATTTCGCGGTGCAACTTGGGTTTCCATTCACAATGGTGGTGGAGTCGGTTGGGGCGAAGTCATCAACGGTGGTTTTGGAATGTTACTCGATGGAACAGCCGATGCTGACAGAAGATTAAAATCAATGTTGCATTGGGACGTAAACAATGGAATCGCAAGACGAAATTGGGCCAGAAACGAAGGATCAATGTTTGCAATCAAACGTGCCATGGAAATGGAGCCTTTGTTAAAAGTTACAGTGCCGAATTTGGTGGATGATTCATTATTTAATTAGGAATTGAAATTACGAATTACGAATTTTGGATGGAACAAAATCCACGCAAAACAAGTATTTAAAAATGGAATACGCAGGGACGGTTTGCAACCGTCCTTTTCCATTTTTAAATTATTGTGTTTTTAAATTATTGTGTTTTTAAAATATAGAGAGTTGATCGAAAGGTTGGCCCTTTTTTGTTAAAAAGTGGTTTTCTTATTGAAATAATAAGTTTGAATCGAAGGGCATCTTCTGTCAGCTAAAGGTGAAATAGAGAAGGAGGATAAGTAGTAGGGATATTATTTAAGTTTTATTATCTTCAACTTTTCAAGTTAACCCGTCGACATAATTACTAAATGAAAATCTATAAGAAATATGGTTGGCTAATAAGATTACTATTAGCATGTGTTTTAGTTACTTTATTATTCAGTAACTTTATTAATATGCTTCTGTTTTTCAATAAAGAGCACACCTGTGGAGTTATTACTGAGAAAAAAACGGTTAATAATAATATTTTGGTTGTGAAATATACTTTTGAAGTAGATGGTGAAAAGTTTAACCACTCTATGTCTTATTCATATATCACGCGAGATATTCCAATAGATGATCTGAAAAAGCTTAAATGTGTTGAAATTTCTTATTTCCCTCCAGCACCTTATTTTAGCAACATAACTGATATAAGGGTTCTGAGATAATTAACTTTTAAACTTAAATTGCTTCCTAGCTTCTTCCCAAGGAATTAAATCTTCTTTTTTTTCCATTTCGGAATCACAAAATCATCATCAGAAGCCTCCAATCCCAACTGACTCACAAACTCCATAAAAAAGTCAAATTTATCCTCCGGTATTTTTAATGTAACTTCTTTCATTGAATAAAAAAAGTAATTACTTTACCCATTTGAATTAGGCTCTTTGTGCATTGAAATAACAGAATAAATACGAACCGTATTCGTCTTTTGATTAACAATGTAATGGATTAAATATGGGAAGTTTTTAACTTTAACGCATCGGACATTCTCGTATCTTATTTGATATAAAAGAGCGTCCTTTTTTAAGGATTTCATTTTTCTTTTGGCAGAGTTATAAAATCTTGTTCCAAGTGAGTTGCTTTTCCTATTATAGAAATCAACAGCCTCCTGAATATCTTCATAAACGTGATCATTTGCTATTACGTTGAATTTATGCTTCAAAGTCTACAAATTGATTTTTTTATCTAAATCATCGATAGAAAAAAAGTCTTCGTCCTTAGAGATTTTAATTCGCTCAAGAACAACATCCTTTTGCCATTCGGGAATAACAAAATCCTCTTCAGATGTTTCTAAACCCAATTGATTAAAAACCTCCATAAAAAAGTCAAACTTATCCTCTGGTATTTTTAATGTAACTTCTTTCATATTATAAATATACAAACTTATTGTCAAAGCCGGTAAAATGATATAGGAATTTGAAAGTTAAATTGAAAGTATTCTATAGAACCTTCTAAAAATACATCTTAGAGAATCAGTTCTTGAAGTATTCAACTCTTCCTTTTTTACCTCATTCCTCTTCCTCCTCTCCCTGCCGATTTTAATCGGCTTCCTCTCCCTACTAAATTTATAACGAGATGAAAACTCCTAGAAAATGCAAGCTATCGCGAGATTTTATCTCGTGATCTTAGCATTTTCCTTATCTTTATCCAATTCAAAAAGAGAGAAACATGTATAAAAAACTATTCGTTATCCCAATTCTTGGAAGTCTGCTGATTGGATGTAACCAAGAGCAAGGAGAAAATCTAGAACAAGAAAAAATGAAAACAACTTTGGAATATCCAAAAACAGAGGAACGCAGTGATGCCGACACTATTTTTGATAAAGTTATCGCTGATCCCTACCGTTGGTTGGAAGATGATATGAGTGATGAAACAGCGGAGTGGGTAAAAGCACAAAATAAAGTGACTTTTGACTACCTTGATGAAATTCCATACCGCGATGATTTAAAAGAGCGTTTATCAGAATTGTGGAATTATGAGAAAATATCTGCACCTTCTAAAAAAGGAGATTACGTTTATTATTCTAAAAATGACGGATTACAAAATCAATACGTTGTATACAGAAAAGATGCAGAAGGAAACGAAGAAGTGTTTTTAGATCCAAATACATTTTCTGAAGACGGAACAACTTCTTTAGGTCAACTTTCTTTCACAGAAGACGGAACTTTGGCTGCTTATGCTATTTCTGAAGGAGGTTCAGATTGGAGAAAAGTAATCGTAATGGATGCGGTGAATAAAGAAATCCTAGAAGACACATTAATCGATGTGAAATTTTCTGGACTTTCTTGGAAAAATAACGAAGGTTTCTTTTACAGTAGCTATGACAAGCCAGAAGGAAGTGAACTTTCTGCAAAAACAGATCAACATAAATTGTATTACCATAAATTAGGAACAGCACAATCTGAGGATAAAGTAATTTACGGAGCAACAGAAGAACAGAAAAGAAGATATGTTGGAGGTTCTGTTTCAAAAGATGGAAAATATTTGTTCATTACAGGAGCTATTTCAACTTCAGGAAATGAGTTAAGTGTTTTGGATTTAACAGATGAGAACGCTGAAATCAAACCGTTGGTAACAGGTTATGATCAAGATGCAGGAGTTTTGACAACAAAAGACAATACTTTCTACATTTCAACGAACTTAAACGCGCCAAACAAAAGATTGGTCAAAACAACATTTGAGAATCCAACAACAGACAATTGGGTAGATGTAATTCCAGAAACAGAAAATGTACTTTCTACTTCCAAAGGAGGAGGTTACTTGTTTGCTCAATATATGGTGGATGCAACTTCAGAAGTCAAGCAATATGATTTTGATGGAAAATTAATCAGAACAATCGACTTACCAGGAATTGGTTCTGCTGGTGGATTCGGCGGTAAAGAAGAAGATACGGTTTTGTATTATTCTTTCACGAATTATATTACTCCAGGAAGTGTGTTTGAATTTAATCCAGCAACTGGAGAATCTAACAATTATTGGAAACCAGAAATTGATTTTAATCCAGCTGACTTCGTTTCAGAGCAAATCTTTTATGAATCAAAAGACGGAACAAAAGTACCGATGATTATTACCCACAAAAAAGGAGTAGAGCTAGACGGAACGAATCCCACAATTTTATATGGTTATGGTGGATTTAACGTAAGTCTTACACCTTCTTTTTCTACTGCAAATGTAGTTTGGATGGAAAATGGCGGAATCTACGCTGTTCCTAACCTTCGTGGTGGTGGAGAATACGGTAAAGAATGGCACAATGCAGGTACGAAAATGCAAAAACAAAATGTTTTTGATGACTTTATTGCAGCAGCTCATTACTTAATCGACAATAAATACACTTCTTCTGATTACTTAGCAATCCGCGGTGGATCAAACGGTGGTTTATTGGTAGGAGCATGTATGACACAAGAACCAGATTTATTTAAAGTTGCCTTGCCAGCGGTAGGGGTTCTAGATATGATTCGTTACCATACCTTTACTGCAGGTGCAGGTTGGGCTTACGATTACGGAACAGCAGAAGACTCTCCTGAAATGTTAGATTACTTATTAGGTTACTCTCCAGTTCACAACGTGAAAGAAGGAGTGAGTTATCCAGCAACTTTGATCACAACAGGAGATCATGATGATAGAGTAGTACCAGCGCATTCGTTTAAGTTTGCAGCAGAATTACAAAAGAAAAACGGAGGTAATGCACCAATGTTAATTCGTATTGAAGTAAATGCAGGTCATGGTGCTGGAACACCAATCAGTAAAACGATTCAACAATATGCCGATATTTATGGGTTTACACTTTATAATATGGGAGTGGAGAAATTATGAATTATGAACGATGAATGATGAATCCGATGATACTCGGATTCTCATGTTAATTATAGAATTTAGCCAGTTGCGAAGTTTAGCTTTGTAGCTGGCTTTTTTTGATATCAAGAGTTTAAGATTTAAACAATAATAAAGTAGAAAAGTAAATTATAATGGTTTGGTAGATATCTCATCAGTCAACAGACTGAAGGGATTAAGGGAGGGGATTTCCCCATTGTTATGAGGATTTTAATTGGTTATCTTGCTAATTCATAAAAGCAAACTATCTTTAATTTTTAAATTTTCAAATACCTATTCTTGAAGAATAGAAAGACTAACAAAAAAACAGTCAAATATGCCGCAATCGCATTAATTACAATCCTAAACCTTTTGGTCTTATTAATGTGGCTCGGACAACTTTCGTTTGGACATGGGCTAGGAGATTTAAGTTATCTTGGTTTTTATACCTTGTTGGCCGTTCTAGGCTGCATAATTGTTGTTGTAAATAAGAAAAAATTCGTAAACATAATTTTGATAGTCGTTTTCATTATAGCAAACTTTTTATTTCTCGAAAAAGCAACTATAGGAAGAGGCCCTGAGCAAAAATGGAACGGTCATTTATTTGTTTTAACCCAAAGACAAAACTCTCCATTTTTTTGTCAAACAAGTTTTTTTTGGAGAACATTTAAATTAATCTAGTCATCAAATCTCCCTTTCAAGGCTTCTACCAAATCGGTTTTATAATTGCGTGATACTGGATATTGCTGATGACCTTTAAGTACAACACTTTGTCCTTCTAATTTTTCAATGTGGTCAATATTGATAATATGTGATCGGTGACAGCGAAATAATTTATCGTGTATTTGTTCATACACTTTAAGTGGTTTTGAGGAAAGTATCACTTTGTCTTTTAGTTGAAATTTACTGTACATTCCATCTGCGGTAATGGATAGTATTTCGTGAATATTGATGAAATAAGTTCCTTCATGCGATTTAATCACAATGACATTTTGATTCTCAATTGTTTTCAATTGCTGATAGGTGTTTTCTGTTTTTCTTTCGTTTAATATGCGTTCCAAACATGCTGAAAGTTCAGTATGTTCTATTGGTTTTAGTAAATAATCGAAAGCAGAAAGTCGAATTGCTTGAATGGTATATTGATCATATGCGGTGACAAAAATCAATTTGAAATTGGATTCTTCTTCATTCAAAAATGATTTAATTTTTAGTCCAATATGTTCGGGCATTTGAATGTCCAAAAATACAACATCAGGTTGCTCTTTTCGAATTAAATCAACCCCTTCCAACAAACTTTTAGCTTCACCAACTAATTGGTACGGAAGTCCGAGTGATTCTATTGAAAAAATCAATAATTCTCTTGGGTTAGGCTCATCATCGATAACAATGTATTTAATCATTTTCTTTCACTTTTATGGTGGTTTTTGTTCCTTGGTCAGTAGAAGAGACTTCTAAGTCAACACTAATCTCATTGAGGGAGTTGATATACTTAATTCGCTTTCTAATCGCTTGCATTGCAAACGAATCAGATTTGTTGTTTTCTTGGTTAATTTGATTGGCTTTTTCTATTCCAATCCCGTTATCACTAATTTCTAGGGTGTAAGATAAATCATCAATTTTATGAAGAATAATGCTGATCTTCTTTTCGCCATGTTTATGTTTTAATCCATGATGGATTGAATTCTCTGCAATGGGTTGTGTGATTAATGATGGAATTCTAAAGTCTTCTAAATCCATTTCTTCATTGATATTCATCTCAATATTCAGCTTATCTTCAAATCGATTTCTCTCTAATTCTAAATAGTTATTGAGAATGTCTAATTCTTGCCTTAAAGAAATCAGTTCTTTTTGTGAATAGTTTAATATTCCACGCATTAATGAAGAAAATTTCTGAACCATTTTGAAGGCTGCACCTGTTTCTTTTTTTGCAATTTTCAATTGAATAGATGAAAGGGTGTTGAAAACAAAGTGTGGATTCATCTGAGATCGAATTGCGGTTAGTTCCGATTTAAAAACCCTGGCTTTTAAACGCTCTTCTTGTATTCTTTTTAGGTTTTCCTTTCTCATGGTAGAGAGTCTCTTTTTTTGGATGCCGAATAACAAAAGGATGGCGGAAATAAAAACAACGAGAATAAACCAAAAAGATTTATAAAAAGGAGAATTAACATAGATTTTTACAGGATAATTTGTTGTGTTTTCATTGGTTTTTAGAATAAACACTAATGTTGAATTTCCTTCTGGAACGAAAGCCATATTAAACTGGAAAGCATTTTGCTGATTGGCTTCTATTTTTGTCCATTCATCTTGGTTTCCTAATGTGTAATACAACTCATAATTGGTAAAAAAAGAAAGGTCTTTATTGGTTTTTAAAAACAACTCTATTCCCTTGTTATGATGAGATAAGTTAATGTTTTCGGTGATGATTTTACCATTCTTTTGGCTAATGATCAATGCTAAGTCTTTTGGAGGAGTTTGGTATATGAATTCTGAATAGTTATGAATAATATACACATCACTTAATGTTGTGATAAATAAGTCTGTCTTATTCTTCGAAATATTAACAATGTCTTTCCCTTTTGTAAGCTGTGCTATAAAATTTATTTTTCTTACCTGATCAATATTTGCGTTGTATAAAACGACTTCTGTTTTATTATAACATAAGACTTCATTGTCGCTTATTTTAGTCACTTTCCGAATATTGTCTATTGGTAGGTTGGTTATTTTCCCTGAGCGATATCCAATAGCTTCCCCAATGAAATCAAACAGGTAAATGTCGTTGTTGAGTTGAAGAGCCTCAATGATTTTACGTTCTTTTTCCACTGTGGTTACAACTGAAAAATCATTTCGCTTGACAATTTTTAATCCCGTTTTTGTTCCTAGATAGAACAGATTTTCTTCTTTAGAATAGTGAATAGAATTATGCCATTTCCCTTTGTTCGTTTTAATCGATTTTGACAAGTTTTGAAAATCTTCAGAAGTAGCAACAAAAAGTTCGTCGTCAACAAAAATAGCTTTAGTAGAATGAACATTTTCTGATTCAATTACAGTATGTGTATTTAAGTCAATCACAAATAATCGATCACAGTAAACATATAAAAGGTCGTCTTTGTGTGCTATAGATTGTATTTCTCCATTTTTAGTCAAATGGATTACCTTCTTGATGTCTTGTTCGATGTTCCATGAAATAAGTGAACCGAGATTAGTTCCCAAAAATAAATTCCCATTCGTCAAATAAGATGCTACAATTTTTTCCTTTCTTTGAAGAATTGAGCTCATGTCATTTTTCATTATCTCAGTAGAAGGAATTTGAAGTACTCCTTCATATTTCGTCCCCATCCAAATATTCTCAAATTGATCAAATGAAATAGCATGAATAGGCGTTCCTTGGTAATAATGTTTCCATTTTTGTTGCTTAGGAATCCATATTGACAATCCATCATTATGACCTATTGTAATCAGACCATTTTTTTGAATTTTAATATCGTATAGTTTTACATTTAAAAGTCGAATAGGTAAATCAAATCGCATATTGATTTGACCTGATTTTTGATCAAATTCATAAACCATGTTTTCAGAAACGAGGTAATTGTTTTCTTTAGATGTGAAGACCTTGCGAACTGACTTTTTAAATTGTGTTGGAATTTTACATTGTTTTTGTAGGTTATATAAGTCAATTGTATTATGGCTTTGTTGGATTAAGAAATAAGCGTTTTTTGTTTTGATAAACCCATGATGATACTGATCAATTCCAAAATCTATTTTCTTGAAATTAGTATTCTGACCAACAAAAAGTGAGTTCGGAGTAGTAACAAAAATGGAATCTTTGATAACTACTAAACCTTTGATGTTTTCTTCGAAATGTTTAATAAATAAAAGACTATCATTTTTTAATTGATAAATACTGTTGTTGAAACTTAAGGCGAAAATATTGTTTTCTTGCAAGTATATTTTATGAAAAGTTTCATCTGACTCACTGTACAGTGGAGAGAGTACTTTTCCTGTATATCTGAAAAGCCCTTTTTCTGAGGCAATCAATATTTCATTTTTGGCTTTATATTCGACAATATCATATACTGTTCCGAAATGTTCATAGTCAATAGGAATAGTCATTGGTTCATTTTCCTGACTAAATAGAGGGAAACAAAGTAAAAATGTGATGAATGCTATTATGTAATGTTTAAACATATTCAAAATTAATATAAAAAAAATCGATGGTTTTGTCGTTTAGCAATTATATCTGTTGTTCAGCAATTGCTTACAAATATTTTGACCTCTTCTTGTTTAATTTGTTCTGAATTTAAAATAAAAATCTAAGAAAAATGAACAAGATCACCCTGTTTATCGCATTACTTTGCCTTGGTAACAGCACTATGGCTCAGCTTGGTGCACTAAAAAATGCAAAGAACAAAATTGAGAATTCTAAAGCGAGTGTAAAGTCTGCATCAATGCCTGTTATTGGTGAAAAAGAATTAGATGAGCAAACTTATGCGGACCATGATCGATTGTTTGTGGCGGATAATGGACAAATGATTATTAAAGGAGTACACACCGCAGATTATACAGATGATATCAATTTCTCAGGTAATTATTATATCAACACTTTCGCCATTGAAGCACCATCCAGTCATTTCAGTAAGGATACTGCAAAAGCTTATTTAGGGTTTGCAATTGAATACGACCAAGAAAAACACACTATGCAAATTCATTGGGATGAAGGAAACTCAAATTATGCAATGGTGCCAGATCGATATAAGTCATCTGCTGACAAAGGAAATGTAATGTTTCAAATGGGAATGACAGGTGGACCATCTTCTTGGTATAATGCAGAATGTTTATTGTTAGAACCAGGTGTAATTTTAATAGGTGCTAATGTATATCATAAAAATGATGAGATTGGACACCAGTGGATGAACAATATTACACCAGAATCTTTCATCATCGCTGCCAAAGACACTACGAAGTTTAAAGAGTACCAAAAAAATGTAGAGTACACATCGAAAGTTGTATTTGAAAAATTTGATGCTTTGCGTGCCATGTGGAAAAACGATGAAATTAAAGATGCGAAGCCATTGCCTGCAGAAGGAATGAAAGACGCGGCTTTGAAATCTGACGCTTTGGCTTTGATTCAAAGAACTGCAAAAGGGTACAAATGGAAAGAAGAAGTGCTCTATGCTTATGTGACTTCAACAGATTGGGAAATTAAAAAACATCCTTTTACTGGAGCAACATTAAAACGAGTAGCCAAAGCTATTGTGGTAATGAAAACACCTCAAGGTAATTATAAACGCGAAGGTTTTTACATCGCTCAAGATTATGTTGGAGGAGGAAACTTTGGAAAAACGTATATGCTGTATAACGACCAAAGAATCTACTATGTGAATCCAAATGATGCAATGAAATATAAAAACTAATCAACTTAAATCAATTTAAACATGAAAAAAACAATACTAATATTATCGGCTATTGCTCTTTCTTCTTTGGGAGGAGTGCTTAATGCCCAACAAATACCTACACAAGATTTAGTGGTAGAATATAAATTTGACAATAATGACTTAATAGAAACGAGCGGAAGCACATATAACGCTGGAGGTCTAACATCATCAGGGACAGTTAGCTATGTTCAAGGAATAGAAACAGCAACTAGTGCTATTTCGCCTGACGGAGCATCGCTTAGCAATGTAGGAAACATTACTTTTTCTGGAAATGTAAAAGAATACGTAGTCAGTTTTTGGTTTAAAGCAAGTCCAGGAACTGGTAATTTTAAATTATTAGAATTAAAAGACCCAGGTAGTAGTAATGAATTAACAATTGATGTCTTTGATAACAACAATGGCAATAATAGTTTAGTGATTTCGCAAGCGTCAATTGGTGTAAGCCCTGCTGGTTGGTATAATTATTTTGAAAGTTATTTAGATAATGAATGGCATCATTTAGCTGTAAAACTGGTGTATTGGACAGGTGGAGGAAAATATTATTTACGTACCTATCTTGATAATGCTGAAGTTATGGATGTGCAAAATCAAGTTAGCTTAAGTGATATTTGGGTTTTTGGAGGTTTAGACATTTATTTACCTTCACAGGCAACAGGAAACGGTACATCTCAAGATTTAAAAATTGACAATTTCCGTTTTTATGAGTTCCCAATTACTCAAACGGATATAGCTGCATTATATAACGAAAAAAATAACACTGTGGGTGTTGAAGACATTGAATCTTCTGAGAACATTTCTATTTATCCTAATCCTACAAACGGTGACTTCTCAATAGATTTAGGAGAAACGATTCAATCTTTAACAATTTACATTACGGACATTACTGGAAAAGAAGTATATTCTAATGGTTATAAATCTACACAAAAAGTAAATCTTAACTTAAACGATTCTCCTGGAGTTTATTTTGTAACAATAGAAGCAGATGGGGTTCAATCGAAATATAAGTTAATCAAAAAATAACTGAAAATTAAAAAAAATTTAAACATGAAAAAAACAATACTGATATTATCGGCTGTTACACTTTCTTTTTTTGGAAAGGAGTTGAATGCCCAACAAATACCTACACAAGATTTAGTTGTAGAATATAAATTTGACAATGATAACTTAATAGAAACGAGCGGAAGTACATATAACGCTGGAGGTCTAACATCATCAGGTACTGTTAGCTATGTTCAAGGAATAGAAACAGCAACTAGTGCTATTTCGCCTGACGGAGCATCGCTTAGCAATGTAGGAAACATTACTTTTTCTGGAAATGTAAAAGAATACGTAGTCAGTTTTTGGTTTAAAGCAAATCAAGGAACTGGTGATTTTAAATTATTAGAATTAAAAGACCCAGGTAGTAGTAATGGATTAACAATTAACGTCCTTAATAACACCAATAACACTTCTACTTTAACGGTTAATCAAGTGTCTTCTGGGACAAGCCCTTCTGGTTCGTATAATTCTTTTGAAAGTTATTTAGATAATGAATGGCATCATTTAGCCGTAAAATTGGTGTATAGGACGTCTGGATTAAAGTATTATTTACATACCTATCTTGATGATGTTGAAGTTATGGATGAGCAATATCCAGTTAGCTTATATAATGTTTGGGTTTTTGGAGGTTTAGACATTTATTTACCTTCACAGGCTACAGGAAACGGTACATCTCAAGATTTAAAAATTGACAATTTCCGTTTTTATGAGTTCCCAATTACTCAAACGGATATAACTGCATTATATAACGAGGAAAACGCTTCTGCTAGCTGTGCTAACATTGTAAACATACCAGATGCCAATTTTAAAGCAGCTTTATTAGCTCAGGGTACAACAATTACAGGTACTGGAATTAGCCCGATAGATACAGACGGAGACGGTGAAATTTGCGAATCAGAAGCGCAAGCCTACACAGGAACTATATACATACTTGGTCAAGGGATAAACGATCTTACAGGAATTGAAGCTTTTACTTCTTTAACAATATTAAATTGTTCGCATAATAATTTAACTAACTTAGATTTTTCAGCAAATACAGCTTTAATTAGATTAGATTGTACTTTTAACCAATTAACAAGTTTAAATGTTGCCAATGGAAACAACAATTTAATGCCAGTAATGTTTGCGCATAACAATCCTAACTTAACTTGTATTCAGCATGATGCTGGTTATACACCTGAACCTTACACTGGAGGCGAAGGTTGGAATAAAGATGCAACTGCATCTTGGAGCACAAATTGTAATTCTAGCTGTGCTAACATTGTAAACATACCAGATGCCAATTTTAAAGCAGCTTTATTAGCTCAGGGTACAACAATTACAGGTCCAGGAATTAGCCCGATAGATACAGACGGAGACGGTGAAATTTGCGAATACGAAGCGCAAGCCTACACAGGAATTATATACATAGTTAGTCAAGGGATAAACGATCTTACAGGAATTGAAGCTTTTACTTCTTTAGGAGAATTAAATTGTATGCAAAATAACTTAACTAACTTAGATGTTTCAGCAAATACAGCTTTAATTAGATTAGATTGTAGTCTTAACCAATTAACAAGTTTAAATGTTGCAAATGGAAACAACAATTTAATGTCAACAATGTTTGCGCATAACAACCCTAACCTAACTTGTATACAACATGATGCTGGTTATACACCTGTACCTTATTCTCAAGGCCAAGGTTGGAATAAAGATGCAACTGCATCTTGGAGCACAAATTGTAATTCTAGCTGTGCTAACATTGTAAACATACCAGATGCCAATTTTAAAACTAGGTTACTAGAACATGGTACAATACTTAATGGCCCAGGAATTAGCCCGATAGATACAGACGGAGACGGTGAAATTTGCGAATCAGAAGCGCAAGCCTACACAGGAAGGATACAATTAGCATTTCAAGGGATAAGCGACCTTACAGGAATTGAAGCTTTTACTTCTGTAACAGAATTAAATTGTGTGCATAATAATTTAACTAACTTAGATGTTTCAGCAAATACAGCTTTAATTAGATTAGAATGTTTTAATAACCAATTAACAAGTTTAAATGTTGCAAATGGAAACAACAATTTAATGTCAACAATGGCTGCGCATAACAATCCTAACTTAACTTGTATTCAGCATGATGCTGGTTATACACCTGAACCTTACACTGGAGGAGAAGGTTGGATGAAAGATGCAACTGCCTCTTGGAGTGAAAATTGCGGTACTGCAGGTCTTGAAGATTTTGAATCTGCTTTGAATATTTCAATTTATCCTAATCCTACAAACGGTGAATTCTCAATAGACTTGGGAGAAACGATTCAATCTTTAACAATTTACATTACGGACATTACTGGAAAAGAAGTATATTCTAATGGTTATAAATCTACACAAAAAGTAAATCTTAACTTAAACGATTCTCCTGGAGTTTATTTTGTAACAATAGAAGCAGATGGGGTTCAATCGAAATATAAGTTAATCAAAAAATAACTGAAAATGAAAAAATTGTACACAACATTTTTAACAGTTGCTTTAGGTATAACAGCTAGTGCACAAACTATAATCTATGTAAACGATGACGCTACAGGAAATGATGATGGAAGTTCTTGGGCTGATGCATATACTGATTTAAATGATGCATTAACAGCCGCTTCGAATGGAGAAGAAATATGGATTGCAGAAGGTTTTTATACACGAACATCATCTAATGAATCTTTTTACGTAGAGGATGACGAGCTATTGTATGGTGGTTTTGCCGGTACTGAAACAGATATAGATCAAAGAGATATTTCAAACCACCCAACAATTATAAGTGGAGATGTAGATCGGAATGACACCGGAGTTCCAAGTAGCTCAAACTCAAGCATGCTTAACAATGCAAAAAACGTGTTTATAGTTGATAGTTATAACCGTGCGTTGTTTGATGGTTTAATAATAGAACATGCTTATAGTACTACCACTGCAGGTGGAGGAATAAAAATTGATAATGGTGCTACAAATGTGCAAATTTCTAACTGTATTATTCGAGAAAATGTATCTATGAACAGAGCAGGAGTATTGTACTATGCATATGATCCAAGTTCATTTTATATGTTTAACAATAGAATTGAAGATAATGTAAATACAGATACTTATAGTTCTTACACCATTGAGTATAGAATGGCAGCTAATAACTCTTTAAATACATTTAGTGGAGATGCTCATTTTGTTAACAATTTGTTTAAACATAACATATCAGAATCTTCAACCTCTGCAGCTACTTGTGCTAGATTTACAACCTTTAACGGGAGTGAAATTTACTTATACTTAACCAACAACACATTTATTGACAATCATCAAACAGCGGTTGGACAAACACCACTTATTGGTTATGAGTTTTCAGGTTCTGGATCAGCCTTTCATTCTTTAGTAAATAACAATATTTTTTATAATAACTCTGGTGCCAATCTTATATTTGGCCAGTTAGGAACAGGAAGCGGATATTTTGATAGTCAAAGTGCAAGTTGTAATCAAAATGTTCAAGATTTTTATGATGCGCTTTCAATGCAAAATACTCATATTGTAAACTCATCTCCTTTTGTAGATTATGCTAATGGTGATTTAACACCAATTGCAGCTTATCAAACTAATGGTGATTTAACATTTTATGATAGTCAATATTTAAGTATTCCTTTAACTGGTCAAGCATATCCAACAAAAGATTTAGCTGGAAACCCAAGATTTGATGGGCAGGGTAACCTCTCGATTGGTGCGTATCAATATGATGAAACAGCAAATATAGAGCGCGTTGCAGATGTTAATTTTAACGTGTTTCCTAATCCTTTTACTGAAGAAGTACACATTAAGTCGAATGCTAGAATTGAAAGTGTTGTAATTAGCAACGCGATGGGTCAAGTGGTTTATGAATCACATGAGGTGAATTCGAAGAGTTGGACGTCTGACTTATCAGTCTTATATTCAGGCGTTTACTTTGTTGATGTTAAGTGTGTTGGTAAGAAAACCCAATCACTCAAAATAGTAAAATGAATTCATTACTTCTCGTATTAACCAATACCTAATGAAATTAGCCAGTTGTGAAGATTTCGCAGCTGGCTTTTTTTAATAACGCTGCGTTGTATTTTAACTGCTGCGCTCTTTGTTTAAAAATCCCTAAATCATTTTCGAAGCTCACATCTTTTTATTAAGTTCAAATTTTATAATAACGAAACAATTTATCATGACCTCAATTCAATCAAAAACAAAAGATAAAAACTACGAACTTGAAATTCACTCCGCAACAGGTCATACTGTTATAGCCGACGAACCAATAGAAGTCGGAGGACAAAACAAAGGAATGGCACCAGACGAGTTTATTATTGCTGGATTAGCTGCCTGTATCTCTGCCACACTTAAAATGTATGCCCAAAGGAAAGAGTGGGACTTGCAAGAAGTGAAAACATCAATTCGTTTTGTAGATGCAGAAAAGAAAAACGAAGTACCTTCAATTGAAACAGAGATTGAGTTGATTGGTGAACTCGACAGTAAACAAAAAGAACGTTTAATGGTTATAGCAGGTAAGTGTCCAATTCATAAAATGCTAACAAATGGATTAGAAATTAATAACGCAATGAAGTAATACATCTCAGCGTTATCTTAAACCATACCATTGTAACTTTAGTTACTTATCTTAATGAAAACATACCTTACCTTTGAGCTGTGAATCAAAAAAAGAGAAATATCTTATCGTATTTTCAAGTATTGGCTTTCGGGCTAATACTTGTTTTTTCGCCATGTTCTGTGCGAAATTCAATACAAGACGCTCTTGGTGTGGCACAAACAGAGGTGACCAATAAAAGCAAAACCACCAATAACTTTGAAGAGCTGTGTTCTACCTTGAATGTAGATTTGACGGGAGACCATCCTTCTGAATTGACTAATTCAACACCAGGGCCTTTTACTTTTGGAAACTTCAAAGATTATAGCTCCCAAAAAGAATGGATCATTGATGAATCCATTTCGTTAAGTCAATACAAAGCTCCAACTACCGTAAAAGACAAAACCCCTTTGTATCTTTTACATCAACAATTCAAAGTCTACCTGCAAGAGGCTTAATAGTTTAATTAGGCAATCCGCTTTTTTAATCCGTTTTGAGGAACGAAATCACCTCAATATTTCAAAATATTTATCAGGGCTTTGGCCCAACAACTTTAATTTGAATCATTCAACTGCGTTGACTGTGGTTCGAATTTAAAACACATTAAAATGAAAAAAATACTTTCAATTCTCGTTGCAGGGAGTTTTCTAACTGCATGCGGATCAAATACAGAAACAAAGGAGGTTGTAGATCTTCCCGACATTAGTGGTGATACCATTACCATTTTACAAACAGCAGACATTCATGGTCAAATCGAAGTGCATGATGAATTGTTCTGGGAAAACGAAGAGATTACCTTTAAGCGTTTAGGAGGCTTGGCCAATATGAAAACGCTTTTCAATACCGAACGTGCTAAAAATCCAGAAGGTACCATAATTCTCGATGGAGGAGATTTAATTCAGGGTGGAGCAGTAGCCGCACTCTCTGAAGGATCAGCATTTTCAGGTATTGTAAAAGCCATGGAGTACGACTTCTTAATTCCTGGAAACTGGGAAGTTGTGTACGGAAAAGAAAAGATGATAAATGTCCTAAAAGGATATGAAACTCCCGTTATCGCAGCGAATATGTACGACGATAAAACAGAAGAATACATTTTTCCGCCTTATTTTATTAAAGAGTTGAAAGGTGTGAAACTTGGATTTATTTCGTACAACGACCCTGATATTCCCGTACGTCAAAACCCATCTTTTAGTAAAGGAATAGGCTTTGAGAAAATTCACCATAATCTTGCAGAATTAGTGGATAAACTAAAAGATGAAGAAGGCGTCGATGTTTTGTTTTTAGTAACACACATCGGAATTTCAAAGCAATTTGATTTATCAAACGACCCAACTTTAAGCAAAGTAGATTACATTTTAGGAAATGATACCCATGAAAGAATCCGTGAACCGCTTCAGGGGGAGTTTTCGAGGGTTACAGAACCAGGTGCTTTTGCTTCATTCGTCGGGAAAATGCAATTGGTGTTTAAAGACGGTAAAATCACTTACGAAGGCTACGAATTAATGGAAGTTGATCCTGAAATTTATGCCCCAGATGAAAAGGTAGCTGCTGTAATCGAAGAAGAGGTCGCACCATACAAAGAGAAAATAAGCCGTGTTTTAGGATATACTTCAACACCATTGTACAGGTATTTCGTAGTAGAGAATCCAATGGATAACTTCATTACAGACGCTTCAAGGTGGAAGACAGGAGCCGACATATCAATTTCTAACGGATTCCGTTTTAGTCCACCACTAGTGCCAGGAGAGGATGGAAAAGCAGCAATTACTTACGAATATTTATGGAACATGCTTCCGGTAAACGAATACGTAAAAACAGGTAAAGCCACAGGTCAACAAATTCACGATTGGATGGAAAAAGAAATTCATAACGTGTTTGCTGAAGATCCAAAAGAACGTTTTGGAGGTTGGTTGGTTCGTTTCTCAGGAATGACGCTGAAATTCGATTCAAGTAAGCCCAAAGGTGAACGTGTAATTGAAATTACAGTTGGTGATGAAGTATTAGACTTAGATAGAGTGTATACTGTCTCTGCATGTCGACGCGAAGGTGAACCAGACCACATGCTCTGTAGAATGCCAAATCTAACAGAAACTGAAGTGAAAGAATACACGGTTCACGAAGTACTTGAAGAGTACTTAAAAGAAAAAGGAACGATTTCTCCAGTGAGAGATGGTCGTGCACAAGCAGTAGACTTGGGAGATAATGTACTTTCTCAATTGCCAGGAACAGATTATCATTTCCATTAGACAATTGTCAATTACGAATATTCAATTACGAATTGTGCTTTGATAATTCGTAATTTTTCAATTGGTAATTGACTTAACTATTAAAAACAAACAATTATGAAAAATATAATAACAATCCTTACCCTTGCTTTTGTATTTACTTTTGTGCAAACAACATTTGCTCAAAACTTAGATAACATCGATACAAGTAAGAAAAACTATATTGTTTTAACCAAGAAAGTGCAACAATTAAAACCAATAACCTTAGCTGCCGAAGAAATGAAAACGGAAGATGACTCTGAATACGGTGAGTTTCATGTAGTGTTTTGTGGGAAGGATATTCCGCAATTAACCGATGAAAAACGCATGCAGCCCTATTTAGAAATGCTTGAAAAAGGCGGGGTGAAGCTCATTGCCTGTGGCTTTTCCTTAAAGAAGTTTGGCGTAGATCCAGATGAACTCCCGAAAGGAATTGATGTCGTAGATAACGGAATTGCATACAGTCTTAAGTTGAAGAAATTAGGATTTTATGGTGTGGAGTTGTAGATGGTAGGAGTTCCTAGTTTTAATTCCAGTTTCTTTTGAATAGAGTAAATACTGTTTTGATAAGGAACTGGATTTTCTTTTTTTTTGGGGCTGCCCCTGACAATTCATGACAATAAATTGATCAAGAATTGCAGGGTCGGGTCATCCGCTATATCTCTGACCTAAACGTCAGAGGATGTCGCTGCTACCCCTCAGCCGAAATGAAGCTAGCATTTAATCATATCAAGCTATATTTAATTCCTAATTACTCTTATTCGTAATTCGTAAATGCCAATTCATTTCTTATTTTTGAACTCCCACATTATACAAACCAATGGATTCAACGAAGAAAATACTTGTTATTGCATATTACTGGCCACCAAGCGGTGGAGCAGGCGTACAGCGTTGGTTAAAACTAACTAAGTATTTAGCCAGACTTGGACATGAAGTTCATGTTTTATCGGTAGATCCAGAAAAAGCAAGTTACTTTCATGTGGATGAAAGTCTAAAAAACGATATTCACCCTAAGGTAAAAATACATTTATCAGATTCTTTTGAACCCATTAATATTTATAGTCAAATGGTGGGCAAAAAGAATGTCCCAACTGCAGGTTATTCTAATGTCGACGAACAACATTGGAAACAAAAATTAGTCAGCGGAATACGCAGCAATTTATTTATTCCAGATCCACGTATCGGTTGGAAAAAACATGCTTATAGGAAAGCAATGGAAGTTATTGCTACCGAAAATATACAGAATGTGATCACTACATCCCCACCACATTCTACACAGTTGATTGGACTAAAACTTAAAAGAAAACTAAAAAGTAAAATCAATTGGATTGTCGATTTTAGAGACCCTTGGACAGATATTTATTATTATTCACTACTTCAACATTCTAAATTATCACACAAAAAAAACTTAAAGTTAGAACGCCAAGTTGTTGAGGAGTCAGATCAAATTATAACAGTTGGTGAAGGGTTTAAAGCTTCGTTTTTATCTAAAACTAACAAAGTTTCTCCCGATAAGTTTGAAATTATTTCTAATGCTTTCGATCCAGACGATTTCAATATGAAAGATGAGGTTAGACCAGATGAAGATGTATTTTTAGCGTCATACATTGGTACTGTTTCAGATAAATATGAACCGGATGTTTTCTTCGAGGCACTAGGACGATTGGCAAAAGATTTTCCTGAAGCTCCAATACGATTTAAAGCGACTGGTGTAGTTTCTGAACGATTGCAAAAACTAATCGTTGATCACCTTGGTGATAAAGCCTCTTTTTATCCTCCAGTTCCTCATGAGCAAGCCGTTCATGCAATGCTCAAATCGCATGTGTTATTATTGATTACACCGGGTATTGAAGGTACAATCCCAGGAAAAACATTTGAGTATTTAGCTTCAGGTAGACGTATTCTTAGTGTTGGAAAAGGGGATAGTGCAAAAGCAATAAAACAGTGTAATGCAGGAGCAGCTTTCGAACGATCAGAAAAGGAAGCAGTTTACGAATATTTAAAATCAGCTTTATTAGATTTTCAGAACAAAATTCCTTTCGAAACCAATACAAACGAGCTTAAAAAAATGGCTTGGGATTATAAAGCAGCTCAGGTAGTTGAACTGCTTCGATAAGTTCACAGCAAAATAAATATTTCCCTGCCGCGAGCTTTTAGCTCATGGTCGAAATACTTATTGGTCGTCTGTGGCGTTAAAACAATCTTTGAAAACCTCCACTCAACAACGAAATATTCAATCTTGCTGTTTGATATTCAATTTGAGCTTGAAGTAATCTCCCTTCAGCTTGAATAGCGCTGTATTGAATTTCTCTCAATTCTAGCGGTGTAATGCTTCCCGCAACAAGTGCTGTTTGTGCAATCTCTGCAATAGATTGTGTTTGGGTAATATTACGTTGTTCAAACAATAGTTTTTCCTCTGCAAACTGCATGACTTCATAGTAATTTCTTAAGTCTGCCAACGCACTAATCGAATCGTTTTTGTAGGCCAGTTGAGATCGTTCTTCACCCAATCGACTGTTACGTAATTCGGTAGCCCTAGACAAATGATTGAGAATACTCCACTTTGCAGTTATACCTATGCTTGGACCAAAACTTCTGTTGGAAGCTAAAAAACCAACTTCGCTTGATGATGTTCCAAAATCGTAAGCAGCATAAAAACTTAATTGTGGATAAAATCTGCTTTTCGCTTCTTTTGTTGTCAATTCTGAAATTGCAATATTGGACTTTGCTTGCATAATTGAAGTGTTTTGCTCCATAAACTGCTCTGCAATTGCATCCCATTCTTTTTGCTCCTCAAGCTGATTCAAATCTCCTTCGACTATGAGTTCTTCAGTAACAGGAAGCTGTAATATCTTTGTTAAAGCTGCTTTTACTTGTGACTGAGACTGTTGATTGGCGATGTATGCTGCACTATCTGCTGTTAAATCTAATTCTGCTTGCATCAATTGAATCCTGTTGGCTGCTCCACTATTATACTGATTTTCTGTATAAGTTTTACGCATTTTAGAAAGCTCAATTGCACTAATGTAAACCGCTTCCATTTCCTGTAACGAAAGCAGGGTGTAGTAATTGACAACAGCTTCGTAAACCTTCATTTCCATAGCGGCGCGTAAATTCATTTCACTATAACGCTCTAGTTCATCTAGCTTTTTGTCCGTGGCAAACATTTTAAATCCGTCAAAGAAGGTCCAGTTTAACATTGCCCCAGCGCTAAATGCTCGGTTTTTTGCATTGTCTGCTTCGTTTACATCGCCTGTTAGGAATTCTTGACGAGCACTCGACATACCAAGGTCTTGTGTTGCTTGAAGATCAAGCGTTGGCAAATATCCAGCAGCTCCAGGATTGTTCTGATTCTTGGCGATTTCTGTATCAATTTTTGCAATCTGAATACCGAAGTTTTGATTTAAAACTCGGTTGACAACTTGTTCTAACCCCATTCTTTCTTGCCCAATGGATAATGAACTTAGCAATAATAAACAACTTATAATTAATGCTTTCATGATTCGATTTCTTTTAATTCTGTTTTTGCTTTTGGCTTCGAAGAAATATAAATATATAGTCCCGGAATAATGTAAAGCGTTAATACCAAGGAGAAGGTTAAACCTCCAATAATAGCTAACCCCATAGGGACACGACTTGTTGCTGCATCACCCAATGCCAATGCTATCGGAAGCGCTCCTAGTATCGTGGCCAAAGAAGTCATCAAAATCGGTCTAAATCGTTCTGAAGACGCATCTATAATTGCAGATTTTAATGTTAAACCTGCTTGTTTACGTTGATTCGCGAATTCTACAATTAAAATTCCGTTTTTGGTTACTAATCCAACAAGTACGATAATTCCAATCTGACTAAAAATGTTAAGTGTATGATCAAATAACCATAATGTTAGTACTGCTCCAGCAAGTGCCAGAGGAACGGTCAACATAATCGTAAACGGATCTCTAAAGCTTTCAAACTGGGCAGAAAGTACTAGATAAACCAAGATTAATGCGAGTCCAAATGCGAAAACCAAACTTCCCCCACTTTCCATGAATTCTTTTGATGTCCCAGAAAGAGAGGTAGAGAAAGAGGCGTCTAATAATTCATCTGCTATCCTGTCCATTTCCACAATTCCATCTCCAATGGTTTTTCCTGGAACTGGAGCAGCCGAAACCGTGGCCGATACATATCTATTGTATCTGAATAATTGTGGAGGACTCGATTCGTCTTTGATGTCTACCAGGTTGCTCAAAGGAATTAACTCACCACTTTTACTGCGGACATTGATTTCTTGTAAATCACTAGGTTCGTTTCGGAATTCCTTATGGGCTTGTCCGATAACTTCGTATTGCTTTCCGTCTTTTATAAAATATCCGTAACGTTGACCAGAGAAATACAATTGCATAGTCTGCGCTATATCCATTACAGAAACACCAACTGTGCTTGCTTTTTCACGGTTAATGGTTACTTGTAGTTCTGGCTTGTTGAATTTTAAATTCACATCAGACATCGCAAAAATTGGGCTTTGACGTACTTCATCCATGAATTTTGGAAGTACCTCTTCTAATTTCTCTAAAGTTGGTGCTTGCAGTACATACTGTACAGGAAGTCCCGACATTCTACCCCCTCCAATGGTTTGCTCCTGCACTACAAATGTACGAGCGAAATTGAATTCTTTTAATTTTGTAGAAATCTCATGGGCCAATTCCGCTTGACTCTTTTTTCTTTCTCCTTTGGGCACTAAATTTAATCTCACAAATCCAGCGTTAGTAGAAATTGATGACCCAAATCCTGGAGAAGTAACCGCAAGAATGTTTTTTCGCTCAGCGAATGTGTCTACATAAGCAATAATTTCCTCTTGGAACTTGTCCATTCTTTCAAATGAAGTCCCTTCTGGTGCTGTCGACATAATCATTAAACGTCCTTTGTCCTCCATTGGCGCAAGCTCTGACTGAAGCTGACTTCCAAAGAAGAAAATAGATCCAACAATTAGGGCCATGTATATAAAAGACTGCCAAGGCCTTCTCATAAAGGCAATTAAGGAGCGTTTATAGCTTCTCTCTATTCCTTTAAAGAATTGTTCGGACTTTAAGAATATTTTACTCTCATTTTGGGTCTTTTTCAGCATCCAAGACGACATCATAGGAGTCAAAGTCAGGGACACAAATGAAGAGATAAGAACAGAACCTGCGACGACCACTCCAAACTCCCTAAATAATCGACCTGTTAATCCTTCTAAGAAAATAACAGGCATAAATACAGCGGTTAATGTAATTGTGGTCGCAAGAATGGCAAAAATAATTTCATTTGCCCCTTCTATAGCTGCCTTTTTTGGTTTCATCCCACGTTCAATCTTAGTGTAGATGTTCTCCATCACAACAATGGCGTCATCTACCACCAATCCCGTAGTCAATACGATGGCTAAAAGTGTTAAAATATTAATGGAGAAGTCCATTAGATACATAATGAAGAATGTACCAATCAATGAAATCGGAATAGCAATAATTGGAACTAGCGTCGTTCTCCAGTTTCTTAAGAAAAGGAATACGACCAGAACAACCAACAAGAACGAAATCAACACAGTTTCTTGTACTTCAGCAATCGATTTACGAATGTTTTCTGTTGTATCCATGGCTACACCCAAGTGAATGTCTTCAGGTAAATCCACACTAATCTCGTTGATTTTCTTGTAGATTTCATCTACAATTTCAATATAGTTGGCACCTGGTTGTGGTTGAATGGCTATACCAATCATGGGGACACCTTTGTTTCCACGTAAAAGAGACCTTTCGTTTTCTGGACGCATTTCAGCAGAACCAATGTCTTTCATACGGATGATTTCGCCGTTTTCCTCTCGAATGATCAGGTTATTAAACTCTTCCTTCGTTGTTAGTCGACCAAAAGTACGTATCGTTAACTCCACGTTATCTCCTTCGATTCTACCAGAAGGCAATTCAATATTTTCACGTAATAATGCCGTTCTCACTTCTGGAGCAGTAATGTTTTTAGCCGTCATTTTGTTGGGCTCTAACATTAACTTCATCGAATACTTTTTCTCTCCCCAAAGATATATTCTACTGATCCCAGAAATGGTCTGTAAACGTTCTTTAAAGAGGTTAATTCCAATGTCTGTTAGCTCCAGCAAACTTCTGTTGTCTGACTGAACCGTCAGAGAGAAGATAGTTTCAGCATCGGCATCTGATTTAGCAACAATCGGCGGATCAGCATCGTCAGGCAACATTCGAATTGCTCCAGAAACTTTATCACGAATATCATTGGCCGCGTTGTCTAAGTCCAAATCTAAATTGAACTCCACAGTAATGGTGCTTCGCCCATCACTACTTACTGAGGTCATGGTACGAATTCCTTGTACTTGGTTGACGGCCTCCTCAAGGGGTTCCGTAATTTGGGATTCGATAATGTCGGCGTTGGCACCTGGATAGTTGGTCGTAACTGTAATGATTGGTGGATCCACCGAAGGAAACTCTCGCACCCCTAATGAATAGAATCCAATGGCTCCGAAAATGATGATAACAATGGACATTACCATTGCTAAAACCGGACGGTTTATACTTAATGATGAAATACTCATTTGATTTCGTTTTTCGCTTTAATTGACATTCCGTTTCTCATACCTAAAAGTCCTGACATTACTATGGTGTCATTTGGTTTTACTTCACCATAGATTTGGACATGTGTATTCGATCGGTTTCCTAAATTAACTTTACGCTGTACTGCTTTTCCGTTGTTAAAAGCCCATACAATTTGACCATCGATCACAGAAACTATAGCCGAAGTTGGAACACTAATGCTGTTAGGAGACTTTCCTAAGTTATAGTCTACATTTACAAATCCTCCAGCAACTATGTTTTTGCTATTGTCTATTTTAGCCCTAACATTCAACATTTGTGTATTCTCATTAATGATAGGACTAGTGGCGTAAACAGTTGCGTTTAATGGAGTTGGATTGATAGAGTCTGAAGGAGGACGTAAGGTTACCTTCTGACCAACCTCAATCTTATGGGCATAGCGTTGTGCGATTGAAAAATCAACTTTTAATTGGTTGGTTTGGGCCAGTACAGTAATTAAATCGTTGGTCGTGATAAAAGCTCCTTCACTGATGGATCTAAGTCCTACAACCCCTTCAAAAGGCGCTGTAATTCGTCCCTTAGAAATTTGAACGTCCAAAGATTGTATTTGTGCTTTTAAAGAATTGACCCTTGACTCAGATTGTTCGAAAGCTTCTTGTGTACCTGCTTCACTTTCTAATAAGGTCTGCTTACGCGCTTTATCTTTTTGAGCTAAATCTAAGTCAACTGTAAGTTTATTTCTTTCGGCTTGTAATATGTCGGTGTCCATTGTGACTAACAATTGACCTTTCTTAACAGTATTTCCTTCGCTAAAATGAATCTTCTTTACGCGTCCATTTATTTCACTATATACTTGCACTTGTTCAAAAGGCATGGTTTTACCAGGAACAGTAATGATTTCTTCAAAAGATTCTGGAACGGCAATGTAATAATCAACGTTGGTGTAGTCAATTTCGCCATTTTTACTTTGTAGCCCTGGGTCTTCACTACATGAAAATGCAAGAAATAAGGGAAGTGAAAAAAGAAGTACTTTTTTATTCATTTTTTAATTGTTTAGTCTTTTGTATTCTAACACGATTCGGTCACCCTCTATTGGTCCGATTTTGTTCGCCATGTTGGTGATTTCAGATAAGAAATCTGCCTTTTTATCTGCGCTAATTGCAGAAGTAAATATTTTGTCTGTTTCTATTAAAGCTTTCTCAATGGCTGGTGTGTACTTTCTTCCCTTTTCGGTAACATGAAGTAAAAATGACCTTTTATCTTCAGGGTGCTTAAGGCGTTGAATAAATCCTTTTTCAGTCAGGTACTTAATTATTCGAACGATAAAAACCTTGTCTGTTTGTGTAATTTCAGCCAATCTCTTAGATGTTATCTTTCCATCATTGTTTGAAATCACCCAAAAAGCGTAAAAATAACGGTCAATTGGAAGATCACTTAATTTGGTCCCTAAAATACTTAGGTACTGCTTGGTTAATAAGGCAAATAGCTTTCCTAAAGGTGTTATTTGTTCTTTAATCTTAGGCATTTTAAAACATTTATTTCAGGTAAAAAAGTTTACAAAGTTAACCAATTAACACATCAAACTCAATTTTGTTTGATGAAGTGTTGAGTAAAAGTTTGAAAAATATTGATGTGCAGGTTATCGATGTGTTTATTAGGTATTGTTTTGATTTTATCTATAACTTTAGCAAAAATAAATTGATCGAAATGAAATACTATTTAACGTTTACATTGATTGTTTTTACATTCTTTTTTTCAGTAGAATGTAAAGGATGGGGACTGTTAGGTCATCGTGTTGTTGGTGAAGTTGCGAGTAAGCACTTAAATGAGACTGCAAGACATAAGGTTCAAAGCGTTTTAGGAAATCGGACCTTAGCAGAGGTGAGTAATTGGATGGACGAAATCAAATCAGATAAAAAGTATGATTCTTTGAAGCCATGGCATTATGTTACAATTCCTGATGGAATGAAGTACAGTGAAACCAATATTAATCCGAAAGGAGACGTGATTTTTGGAATTAATTTCGTGGTGGAACAATTGAAGAAAGGAGAATTAGATCCTCAATTAGAAAAGGAATATCTAATGATTTTGGTGCATTTGGTAGGTGATGTGCACCAACCTTTGCATGTGGGTAATGGAAAAGACAGGGGAGGAAATGACGTAAAGGTTTCGTGGTTCGGAGAAAATTCTAATTTACATAAGATTTGGGATAGCGAAATTATTGATGGAAAAAAATACAGTTATACTGAACTAACGGCTATCATAAATCATCCAACTCACGAAGAACTTGTCGAATGGCAATCAGACAGTGTTGAAGATTGGGCACATCAATGTATGGTTTTTCGAGATGATATTTATAATTATGAAACTGGATATGCTTGGGAATACAAATATCAATATGCGCAATGGGGAACCCTAAAAAAACAATTGCTAAAAGGTGGAGTTAGATTGGCGGGTGTCTTAAATGATATTTACGGATAGTTTATATTTATTAATGGTCAACCCTATTTAGGGAAGTACGAAGTACACAATTCGTAATTCTCCAATTCATAATTAACTTCGTTGAGGGCTAAAGCCGTTCGTAATTAATTATTCTTGTCCCCTCAAACGTATTACAAACAACCAATTTAATGTTGGGTGTGGCTCAATGCTTAAATCCAAAATTTGTAATTCATTCAATTGCTTACGCCAAACCTTATATGAAGATTGTTGCGAAAAATCACTTTTGATTAGATAGTCACTTTCTTCAAAAGGAAGGAAATTTTGCTTGTCATTTGTGGTAAAAACAAATGATCGGGGTTCATAGTCATTTTTAAGTGGAAGAAAAGTCAAGCTTGAATCTAAACGACTAATTTCATTCCCTATACTATCAATAACAGAAATATTGTTTTTGTTCCAACTTTGAATTTGTTCAAAGAAGGCTGAAATCAACTCTTCTCTCGTTGGTTTTCTTTCTTCTTTTTGATTTTGTAACTTCTCTTGACCTCCGCATGAGGAGAGTGTTATTAGAATAGTACTAAGAATAAATAATATCTCCTTCTTCAACCAAACCATCACCTTTCATTTTTAATAGAAGTTGTATCAAGGCTACAACATCTTTTTCGCAATATACTTTTATTCTTTCAAGGTCATTCTCCTCAAAGTAGACCCTAGCCACATCCGCTCCAGAAATATCATCTTTAGGTGTCGGTATTTTAAAAATATGGCATAAAAGAGGAAGTGATGTATAGTGTTTGTAGTCACCAAACTTCCATAGCTCTAAAGTATCTAAATGGTTGACTTCCCAGGGTTTTTTACCTGCGATATCCAATGGTGGAGGAAGAGGTATTCCATGAATTAACATGCGTCTAGCGATATACGGAAAGTCAAACTCCTTTGCATTGTGCCCACAAAGTAAATGATATGGGGAACTATAGTGGTCATTTAATAGTTTTGCAAACTGTTTCAATAAAGTTTCTTCATCATCGTGGTAAAAAGATTTTAATCGAATTTCTTTTCCTGTATGTGTTTGGTGGATATAGCCAACCGAAATGCAAACAATTTTCCCAAATTCAGCGAGTATTCCCCCTCGCTCTCCGTAAATTTCTTCTACAGTTTTCCCATCCTTTTGCTGAAATCGGGTTTTTTGGTTAAATAACTCGGCAGTAGTGTCGTCCAGGTCTTTAAAATCATAGGTTTGAGGGACTGTTTCGATATCAAGAAACAAAATCTTTTCGAGGTTAATTTTATTGAGCATAAATATTGTTTTAATATTAAATATAGTAATTTTTAGTTCAGATAAATCAACTAATAGGATATTTTATTTTTTATTCAAGGTCAAGGCAAATTGATGAAACTTATATTTTTTTGACGGTCCCTTTGGATTTGTTTTTAGAAATTAATTGAAAATGAATTCGCTGAGCTTAAAAATTCTGTTAAATTTGTTAACTAACCTTATTATTAACTATAATTTAAATTTTATGAAAAAAGTATTTTTTGTTGGAATGGTATTCGGAGCTTTAGCTTTAACTTCTTGTAAAAAAGAATATACATGTGAATATTCAGATGGTTCTAAAGTAAGTTATTCAGAGGATGACTACTCAGATGAACAGATCAAAGATAGAAAGGCAGCTTGTCTTCTTACTGATGGTACATGGAGTGAATAGTTATTGACTTTAATAATTTGAGAAGGAGTTCTATTAAAGAGCTCCTTTTTTTATGCCTATTTTTTTTGAGAATCCCATTTTTATTCCGAACTTCAAGTAAACCTAAAAAAATTAAAGACATGACCACCAAAGAATTAGGAGATCTTGGAGAGCTTAAGGCGCTTCAATACCTCCGGAAAAAAAGGCTGCAAATTATAGAAACGAATTACCGTTTTCATAGAAATGAAGTAGATATCATTTATAAACTACCAGGTAAAGTTGTTTTTGTTGAAGTAAAAACCCGACAAACTGCTGAAATAGGACCTCCATGGAAATCAGTAACCCGACATAAGCAGAAGCAAATAATTAAATGTGCACACAATTATATAGTGACAAGAGATTTGGATGTGGAAGCCCAATTTGATATTATTTCTATCGTTCATAATTCCCATGGAACGTTTATAGAGCATATCGAGGAGGCTTTTTATCCAAGGTTATAGCGATTGGGAGGTATTTGTACCCTGAAGTTTAACTTATTCTACTTAAAAAAAGACTGTGATGAATTTTTATATATTTTATCGTAGTCTTTCTTTATCTTTGCAATATAATTATTAGAATATGAGTAGAAATAGTGGAGATAATCCAAAAAGTAGAGAGAATAGAAGAGGGGGAAATTCTAAATATGGTGCGAAGAAAAGTAAATACCTTTCTGATAAGCCAAAAGGAAAAGAAAAAACAGGTACCACTTCAGCAGGATTGCCTAAGAGACAGCGAACTAGACAGGGAGAGCCTTTGCCTAAGTTTGATGATAAGATCAGATTGAATAAATATATTGCAAATGCTGGAATTTGCTCAAGAAGAGAGGCAGATACACTCATCTCATCTGGAGTGGTGAGTGTAAATGGTGAAGTGATTGTTGAATTGGGGTATAAAGTCAATCCAACAGATGTAGTAAGGTATGATGGAGCTACAGTGAAACATGATAAGAAAAGGTATGTTTTAGTCAACAAGCCTAAAGAATTTACCATTCGTTATTCTGAAGACCCGTCTAAAAAATCGGTATACCATTTTATTGAAAAAGCTTGTAAAGAACCCTTGTTTCCTGTTGGAAAGATGGACAGAAGTGCAGCAGGATTAATGCTATATACGAACGATACGGATATGGATAAGAAATTGATGCACCCGAAATTTAAAGTGTCTCAACTTTTTCATGTGGTACTCAACAAAGCTGTTTCTGATGAAGATTTAGAGAAATTGACGAAAGGTCTTTATGTTGACGATAAAATGTTTAGTGCTGAAGAAGCTAGTTTCGTAAGTGGTAAACCCCATAACGAAATTGGTGTGAGAATTCTTTCCCATAAAAGTAACATGGTAAAATTGATGATGGGAAAACTGGGATATGAAATCCTTGTATTGGATCGTGTTGAATTTGCAGGATTAACAAAAAAAGATTTACCAAGAGGACATTATCGTCATTTGACAGAAAAGGAAGTTGCATTTTTAAAAATGAGCTAAATGAAAAATTTATTCATATTGATTATTGGTGTAATCATTCTTTCGGCTTGTAATACATCAGAGGATAAAGGAAATGAATCAGTAGATTATGCGGAGTACTTCTATCCAACAGATAGTATCATTCCATTTATTTATCTTTTTCAAGAGGAAAATAACCCTTTGAATGAGAAGATGCACCGCATTTATAGATTAGAGTCGGCAGCTGATACTACATTGGCGGTTGAAATTTTTAATTCAGAATTTCGGATAACAGAAGGCTTTACCTATGATGTGAATGATTTTTCAGTAGAAGACCATATGGTTGTTGATGCTGAAGGATTGAAAAGAAAGGCTAAACTGACTTCGAATACGATTTTTCCTTTACGTAATGGTGAACAATCTTTGTTTGTATCCGATTTCCCTTCGCACTTAGATTCTATATCGATGGTTTATGCTTCGAAGAAATCTGTAATTGACGATGCAACAGAAATAAATGTCTTAGGAAAAAATGCTCCTGCGATTGTTGTAAGGGACTCGGTTACTGTTACCATGGTGAATGTGTACACAAAGCAAGGAAGTAGTCAGCAGTTTGCTATGGATCGTGTTTATGCAAAAGGATTTGGACTTGTTAAATGGTCGTTGACTGATGATTCGGTAGTGTATGAATTGAAAAATATATTGAGCAATAAATGGTGGGAGGAAGTAGCTCAGGCACCGAGTGTTAGGCTTTAATTATTTATAGGCATAAAGTTTGCTAGTAAAGAAGGAATTATAGAAAAGACATGAATTATATTATCACATCTCTATTAAGTATCTTTTTTGTGCTTAACTCCATATTATCAATTCCTTTTAAGGAAGTAGAAACTGCTTTTACACAAGGTAACGCCGCCAAGGTGGTTAGTTACGGAACGACGAAAATGCTCATTTCAATCGACGGAAAAGAAGGCGTTTATAGTAAGTCGCAAGGAACCCAGGTTTTAAGCAGCTTCTTTAAAAGCAACCCTCCAAAATCTTTCACCTTTAGTTTTAAAGGAAAAGATGAAGGAGCTTCTAGCTTTGCAGTTGGAGAGTATCAGTCAGTAAAGAAGTACAGGGTGAGTATCAAGTTCAAGAAAATTCAAAGTCAACACCAAATCGAATCCTTAACCATCGCCTCTTCTCAATGAAAACCAAATTGATTTATGTCGGAAAGACAGGAAAGTCTTTTCTTACCGAAGGTGAAAAAGAATATACCAAAAGGGTAAAGAGATACACGCCTTTCGAAACCATCGAACTCCCTGATGTTAAAAACGCCAAGAAACGAACAGAACAAGAGATTAAGTCCATTGAAGCTGAAGCAATCTTGAAAAAGATCAAGCCGAGCGACCATGTCGTATTATTGGATGAGAAAGGAGCTGAGTATACTTCAGTGCAATTCGCCTCTTATATTCAAAAACAGTTTAATTCGGGAAGTCAAGGGTTGGTTTTTGTAATAGGAGGTCCGTATGGCTTTTCAAACGAAGTTTATCAGCGTGCAAATGATCAGTTAGCATTGAGTAAACTTACATTTTCGCATCAAATGGTAAGAATGTTTTTTATTGAACAGCTGTATAGAGGTTTAACCATTTTAAAAAATGAACCTTATCATCACCAGTAACTCTATTTTTTTAAGGTGGTGGAACAGGTTGAACATAAAGTCCTCCGTATAATTTATTTAAAATAGCACAAGTTTGGGTGAGTTAAACAATAAAATTCAGCCCTCTGACCTTTTGATTTAATATTTGTAATACTGAATACTGTCTATCATCAACTCCCATTGCCCAAATTCATTGATAAAAGGTTCACGATTTACTGTATGGATTTGTTGGACAGAATTTCCTACTTGAATACCTTGACTAGCTTTGTTATACTTTACTTTTCCTGTTTGGAAATATAAACACTTTTCAAAAGGGTCATCCTTGTCACAAGCAATTCCAAACCCACTATCAGCACCGTCTATTGTTAAGAAGTTTCGAATAGAATCCCCTTTTGTAGGTGAGAAATAAACTCCGGTCCTCCATTCACCTTTGAATTCTTCGTTGTACTTTTCTATGTTTTGTACATTGCATGAATTTGTTGTGAATATTAGAATTACTCCTAGCGCGAAAAATTGAAGTTTGCTTTTCATCATCTTTTAGTTTCGATAAATAAAGATACAAAAAAAGCCATCAACATTGTTGATGGCTTTTAATATTTTGTTCAACCTTGAGCTTATGCTTCAGTTGTTTCCTCTAATGGGGTAACAGATACATAAGAACGATTGTCTTTTTTCTTTCTGAATTCAACAATACCAGTTGTTAGTGCATATAAAGTATGGTCTTTCCCAATCCCTACGTTTAAACCAGGGTGGTGTTTAGTACCTCTCTGACGAACAATGATGTTTCCTGCAACTGCAGCTTGTCCACCAAATATCTTTACACCAAGGCGCTTACTTTGCGATTCACGACCGTTTTTCGAACTTCCGACTCCTTTTTTATGTGCCATCTTATTTAGTTTTTTACAATTGAAAGAGCAAATCCTTCAATTTGAGTTTATGCTTTTATTCCTGTAATAGTCAACTCTGTAAATTGTTGACGGTGACCATTTTGTTTCTGGTAACCTTTTCTTCTTTTCTTCTTGAAGATAATTACTTTATCTCCTTTCAGGTGACGTTCTACTTTCGCAGTAACTGTTACACCTTCTATAGCTGGGGCGCCAACGTTAACTTTCCCTTTGTCATCCGTTAATAATACACGGTCGAAATCGATTTTATCTCCTTCTTTAGCGTCTAAACGGTGAACAAATAAACGTTGATCTTTTTCAACTTTAAATTGTTGCCCTGCTATCTCTACAATTGCGTACATAGCTAATTCAATTAATTATTAATATTCGTATAAAAATCAGACTGCAAATGTAATGAATTATTTAATAAAATCATAAATCAACTGCTTTTTTTACGATTTGTTTTCTCATTCTATTGGCTGTAAATATTCCAGCGAGTATGATAAACATCGCAACAACTTGAATCCAACTGATTGTTTCGCCATCTATAAACCCTATGAGAACTGCTACTATAGGAATAAGGTAGGTGACGCTGCTGGCAAACAAGGCTGAGGTTTTACTGATTAAGTAATTGAATAAGATGACAGATAAAGAGGTGCCTACAATAGCTAAAATCAAGACGTAAATCAAAGCTTTTGTGGCATGATCATTTTCAACTATGGTTTTTGGAGTGTCAAAGTAGAAAAACAAAATAACCGCAGGAAGAAAAGCGAAAACAAAAGCAACCGAGGTGACTTTCAATGGTGGAAGGTGACTTAAGTTATAGCGAATAGTGTTGGTACTTAATGCGTAACATAGAGTTGCAAACACAATAGCGAAAACATGCAGCAATGTTCCTGAAGTATCTACAACGGTCACTCCATTCACCAAAATCACTATTCCAACTGTGCCAATGATTACGCCCAAAACTTGATTGCTAATTAGTTTTTGATTGAATAATATAGCGCCAAGTAATAAGGTGAATATGGGGGTGGTACTGTTTAACATTCCAGCGTAACCAGAGCTGATTCCAGTCTCTGCATAGGTAAACAAAAAAGCAGGTATAAAACTTCCCGCTAATGAAACAACAGCTAGGCTCAAGCCAATTTTAAAAGAACTGATGATCTTTAAAGACCTTAACCCAATTGGAAGTAAAGCCGATGAAGCAAATAACATTCGCATTGCGCCAACTTGGTTGCTGCTGAAAATTGCATCTCCAGTAGCTTTGTCAAACATTCCTCTTTTCATCAGAATAAATGAACTTCCCCAAACCAATGACAATAAAACCAATATTGCAGCATACTTTATATTTGACTTCATCTTGCAAAAGTAATACTTCATTAAAGATTTTATTTGTTCATTAGGAGGATATCTTATGTTTTCTTATTTTTGATAAAAAATGTTAATCATGAAAAGAGTTTTCTTATTGACCTTGTTGACCGTTTTGTTCTTTGCTTGTGATTCAACAAATAACGCTGTCGCTGAAGCTGAAGACGAAACGAGTGTTTCCCCAACCCATGTTGCTGTTATTGAAGTTGAGGGTATGATGTGTCAGAAAGGATGTGGAGCTGTTATTAGAAAAGGACTTTACGAAACAGGAGGAGTTTCAGAAGTTGAGGTAAGCTTTAACGAAGAAAACCCTGTGAGTGAAATCAAAGTTTATTTTGACATTAACAAAACAACGACAGAGAAAATGTTGAGCGTCATTGGCGGATTAGCCGACATGCGTTATACAGCAAAATTGAAAAAGGTAACAGAATCTAAAATTGTAATGCACAACAGTACATCTAAAGAAAACACAATTCAAAACCTGAAATCTGTTCCTGCGACTAAAGCTTCTGCAGCAACATTTTCATTGCCTGATTTAACAAAATTGTTGAATGGCTTGATTCGCTAAGAATTAGTTTTCCTTCCGTTTTTCTTGCCTTTTATGAATTGATTTGATATTTTCAAATCATGAAAGTAATTAATCCATTCGACAGTAAGACTATTGGTGAAATCACCTTGCTGAGTCGCAAAGAAGTCCTTCAAAAAGTTAAAAACGCAGTAGGAGCAAAACAGAAAATGCGTCAACTTTCAGCGGGTGATAAGTCCACAATTTTGAATCAAATCATAGAGGGTATTCAAGATCATTTTGACGATTTTGTGAATACTATTGTTTTGGAAAGTGGTAAACCCTATCGCTATGCAAAAGGAGAGGTGAATAGAGCTATTGCTACGTTTAAAGTTGCCGCAGAAGAATGTAAACGCTTACCGCATGAGTTGATTGATATTGATGCCACTGAAAATGGGCGCCATTTGAAAGGTGAAGTGGTCTATTTTCCACGGGGTGTAGTCTTTGGAATTTCACCCTTTAACTTCCCTTTAAATCTTGCAGTGCATAAAATAGCGCCTGCTATTGCTTCAGCTTGTCCGATTTTGTTGAAACCATCAAGTAAAACGCCTTTAACTATGGAGCTGTTATTTAAGGTGATTCAGTCTACTGATTTACCACAAGGAGGTTTTGAATTGATCCATTGCTCAAGAGAGGTAGGTGATGAATTAATTGCGCACCCGTCAATTGACGTGTTGTCGTTTACAGGTTCGCCTGATGTGGGGTGGGCCATGAAAGCAAAGGCTGAAAAAAAACATGTGGTTCTAGAATTAGGAGGAAACGCAGCGGCCATTATCGGAAAAGACGCTTCTCTAAAGTTGGCCATAGATGAATTGCTTGTTGGCGGATTTGCTTATTCTGGTCAGGTTTGTATCCATACCCAAAGAATTTATGTGCATGAATCTTTGATGGAGGAATTTGTTAGCACCTATGTTTCTAGAGTAGAGGAGTTTGAGATTGGAGATCCTCTAAGTCCTTCAACAGAATTTGGTGTGATGATCGATGAAGCAAATGCAAAACGTGTGGAAAGTTGGGTGAGTGAAGCACTTGAGGCGGGAGCAGAATGTCTTGTCGGCGGAAGTAGGGTTGGAGCTTTTTATGCTCCTACGGTTTTAATCAATGTGCCCAAAGGTCAAAAAGTTAGAGACGAAGAGGTGTTTGGTCCTGTTGTGATGATTGAGTCGTTTGCCTCTATAGATGATGCAATTCAAGAGGTTAATGATTGCCGATGGGGACTACAATCCTCTATTTTTACAGACAGTATCGAAGTAAGGAATAAGGTTTTTAACCAACTCAATGTTGGAAGCGTAATTCACAATAAGTCAACTACTTTTAGAGTAGATGATATGCCTTATGGTGGAGTGAAAGATTCAGGTTTTGGTAGAGAAGGAGTGAAGTATGCTATGCTGGATTTCTTAGAACCGAAGTTGCTGGTGAGGGAGTGAGGAGTAAAGAGGTTTGTGATACGGTATTATCGTTTTCATTGTTGTATCGCTTAAAACAATCAAGAACCTATTTTATTAAGAGGGGGAACAGGTGTTTTTTTGGAGAGCTTTTTATTGATCAAAATGAATCCTTTAAACATATTCTGTGTAAATGTGTTGACCCTTGTTCTAAGGACTTAAATTCTTGTGTGCCTTATCTGAAAAATACAAGATAAATTGTTTAAATTTGCAGGCATGAAAAAGAGTGAAGACAAGCTAAAAGATGTTATTTCCCATGCGAAAGAGTATGGGTATGTATTTCCATCTTCAGAGATATATGATGGGTTATCGGCAACGTATGATTACGGTCAGTTAGGTGTTGAATTGAAAAACAACATCAAAAGATATTGGTGGACAGCAATGGTTCAGATGAACGATGAAATCGTTGGTTTGGACGCGGCTATCTTTATGCATCCGAAAACTTGGGAAGCGTCTGGACATACAGAAGCTTTTAATGATCCAATGATTGACAATAAAGATTCAAAAAAACGTTACCGTGCAGATGTACTTATTGAAGAGCACATCGAAAAATACCGTGAGAAAATTGGCAAAGATGTTCAAAAAGGTAAAAAACGTTTTGGAGATGACTTCGATGAAGCACAATTCTTGGCAACAAATCCAAATGTTAAAAGAAATCAAGAGAAGATTGATCTACTTGAAGGTCGTTTGGAGGAAATCTTCAAGAATGATGATTTGGCTGCCTTGAAAGATATGATTGATGAATTAGGTATTGCTTGTCCTATTTCTGGTTCAAAAAACTGGACAGATGTACGTCAGTTTAATTTGATGTTCTCAACAGAGCTTGGTTCTGTTGCTGGAGATGCCTCGAAAATTTATTTACGTCCTGAAACGGCACAGGGAATTTTTGTAAACTTCTTAAATGTGCAAAAAACAGGAAGAATGAAAATACCTTTCGGTATTGCTCAAATTGGAAAAGCTTTCCGTAATGAGATCGTAGCGCGTCAGTTTATCTTTCGTATGAGAGAATTCGAACAAATGGAGATGCAGTATTTCGTACGTCCAGGTGAAGAGTTGAAGTGGTATGAGCACTGGAAAGAGAAAAGAAAAAGATGGCATAAAGCATTGGGTCTAGGGGATGAGTTCTACAGAGATCATGATCATATTCAATTGGCACATTATGCTAACGCAGCCTCTGATATCGAATTTGATTTCCCAATGGGATTCAAAGAATTAGAGGGAATTCACTCAAGAACAGACTTTGATCTAAAAGCACATGAAAAGCATTCGGGTAAAAAGTTGCAGTTTTTTGATCCTGAATTAAAGAAGAGTTATAATCCGTATGTGGTTGAAACCTCAGTAGGATTAGACCGTTTGTTCTTGGCTGTATTTAGTGCTTCATTGAAAAGTGAAACCCTTGAAGATGGATCTGAAAGAGTTGTTTTGTCTCTTCCGCCAGCTTTAGCGCCTTATAAAGTTGCCGTGATGCCATTGACTAAAAAAGATGGTTTGCCAGATAAAGCAATGGAAATCATTGATGATTTGAAATTTGATTTCAGCTGTCAATACGACGATAAAGACTCTATCGGTAAACGTTACCGTCGTCAAGATGCAATCGGTACGCCTTTCCATGTTACGGTTGATCATCAAACATTAGAGGACAATACAGTAACAATTCGTGATAGAGATACCATGAAGCAAGACCGTGTAGCAATTTCAGATTTACATGACATTATTGAAGAGAAAGTAAGCTTGAAAAAGTTACTTCAGAAAGGATAATCTGATATAGAATTGATAAAAGCCACTGCATTTTGTAGTGGCTTTTTTGTTGAGAGAATTTTTATATTTTGATTCGCTAAAACAGCGAAGTTAAGGCTCGGCTTAATTCTGCTCGTACATAAAAAAATAACTTGTTGGTGCTTTAATCGGCTGCCGAAGTTCTACAATGGGAAGTTTTCGATGGACTTGACTTAGGGTGAAAAAAAAGACGAACCAATCAGTTCGTCTTCTTGTGAAATGTTGTGTAAGTCTAATTGGGCTTTAGAATGCTGATTGATTTATCACCAAAGACATTGTTTCCACCGTATGGCGATCCAATTCCATCCCATTTTTCCCACTTTTTCAATTCGATGTATTGTGGGTTTCTTGCGATTTGCTCAGCCTCAAGTCTGATGGCTTCAGATTTAAATTTCGCAGAAATAATTAAAGACGAATCTCCTCTTGCCTTCTCAATTCTGGCATTCGCTAAATACTCTTGTTCTTTTTGTTTTTCCTTAGCTGTAAGGTTTCTTTGTTTTTGCGTTTCTTTTTCTTCAATTTGAGCAGCAATGTTCTCTGGAAGATTAACGTCTGCAATCTCAACATAATTTAAATGAAGGTAATTATTCATGAAATCTTTCTCAAGAATCTCTTCAATTTCTCCTTCTAAAGCTTCTCTTTTTGAAGAATAAACTTGTTCATACGTGTATCGACCAATTACATCTTTGATTGCTCCTTTTGATTTGTCATCGATAAAAATAGTGTAGTTTTCACGATGTTTAACGTGAATCTGTGCTACTTGATTTGGAACGATGTTGTAGTTTACAGAAACTTCAACCGTAACATCTGTACCATTCAGGTCCATCACTTTTTGAACATATTGTTTCGACTTGTTTACTACCTCATACTTAATCATTTCGTTCCAAGGAAGAATAAAATAAGTTCCTTCCATGTACACTTCGTTAGAATCAATACTCGGAGTGTTAAAAGGTTTAAAAACGAACCCTCTTTCACCAGGTTTAACATCTACCCACGAGTTTAAAAATATGACTACTCCAATAAGAAGAACTGCTCCTATTGCAACATACCTTACCATTTGTTTACTTTCCATATCTGTCTTTTTTACCTTTTCTTACTATGTAATCTATTGTTAAATATATAACTGCGACCAATGCAATAAGCACTAAAACCTTGAAAAAAGGGGGTGATTTGAATAGGTAGCGAAATGAAACATAGATGGATCCTCCGATAACTATCGAACCAAAAATTATTCTAAATATTTGCCTATTTCTTAAATTCATTGATCTCAATTAACTGGTGCAAAGGTAGTAATTTAATACGGTCTAACTATGGTGTGAGCAATTAATTGCAAAGCGACTTATTGTTTTCTTACTTTAGAATAAAGCGAGAAGAGGGTCTTGAACCAAAGCGGAGAATGGTCCCAACTGTAGGTGAAATAAGTTACATCTTCACCGCTAAAACGTTGATTGAAAAATCGAATTCCTTTTACTTTAGACCCTCCAAAGTCAACAGTGCAATCTTGTTCAAAACCATGGTTGATAAAATGGTTCATCAAGGCGTACATGGCGCCTTCTTTTTGCAGTTCTTCGAAGGCTGTACCTTTTAAATACAATAATTGATTATTAAATTGCAAGCCGATAAGTCCTCCCATCAGGGTGTCGTCTTTAAATACCCCTACTTTATATAAATAGCCTTTTTGTTCAGCTTTCTTCACGACATTGAACAGATGTTGTACGTTTTTGGTTGCATACAATGGAAGTTTTTTAGAAAGCTCTTTGGCGATGAGGAGTGATAACTCTTCGGTATCAATGTTTTCTTCTTTGATTGTGAATTCAGTCTGCTCAAAACGCTTGATCATTCGTTTGGCTTGGGTCTTAAGTTTAAACGTTTCTTGATTCACGATTTGGTGAACTTGCTCTTCGGTTGCTGTGTTTGAAAGTATTTCGGATTTGCATTGTAATTCTCCTTTGGAATATCGCTTTTTTAAGGATTGCTCGAAAAGCTCCCAATCTATTTGTTGGGTATTTCCCAAGGGTTCGATGTACCTTTGAAACAAGGGGGGGTAAACACGCGTAAGTCCTCCTTTTCTAACTACACCAACCGGAATAGCAAAAGAGAAATCTTCGGCAATAAAAGCCTCCCAGTCTATGGCAGCAGCATCTAAATAAAATGAAAGTGAATAGATGGAAGCATTTTCAGTCGCCTCCACTAACTTGTCCCATTGCTGACGATCAATATCTTTTTGATTTACCCAGTTTGCTTTCATATCTATAGAAAGCGAAGTTAAGGATTTTCTTTGGTATAGATTTTTTATTAGACGTTAACATGAAATTTAAAATTCATGATTATATACACTTGTTAAGTTGTTTTAGAAGAGAAGGAGAAACGTTTTTCATTAGTCCAATTTTTTTTTGAGCTCTTCCTTTTTTAGAAATAAGCATATTTAATTTCTGGGCTATCAAGATAGGTCGTTAATCACTAGATTTAAGGTTGTGTTTTTCAATAATTACAGCCGAGAATCGTATCAATTAACTTTATCTAGTGTTAAACTTTATCAAAAAAGGAAGAAGAGATTCCTCAGTTGTTAAAATCTAATATTTTATCAACTACCTAAATTACAGTTTGTAAGAAGGTTTTTGGGCGAAACGACGAGGAGTCTCTTTTTAAATAATTACGACTTATCTTGGTAACCTAATTTAATTTATCTTGATTTGGATTTACAAGCTTGCTTGTGAGTCTTGAGAAGTTCTATTTTTAAGCGGTACGAAGATTAATTAATGTTTACTTAATGTATTTTTTTTGGAATAGGATGTTTTTTTCGACTATTTTCGTTGAAGAATTATTATTAAAACTGAAATGAAAACAACTGCAACTAATACATCTCTAGTTAAATATATAGGTATCTTTATTTCTCTGTTTTTAATCGGAGCTTCTAATATAAGTTGGGGGCAGGGAAATGAGGATTTTACGAATATTCCCGCTAATAGTAGTTCGTACTCAAATCGTTCTTGGACTGGATCGGATGGTGTTGTTTGGACTGCTACTCAAGCGAGGACAGATCAAACTTTGAATGGGAGAGCCATTTGCATAAACACCTCAGGGAATGTCGCATCTCCGGTCTATACTGGTGGAATAGGGAATATTACATTGACAACAATGCGTGCATTTAACGGTGGAAGCGGGGCTCTAAACGTAATAGTAAACGGAGCTGTAGTGGGTACTGTTCCATATAGCAGTTCTGTTCAAACCAGTACAATAACAGGAGTTAATATTTCAGGGAGTGTAACCGTTGTTATCGAAAACAGTAGTTCAGATCGCGTTATCATCGATGATATTTCTTGGACTCCTTATGTTTCAGGACCCTCTTACAATATTATCTTTAATTCAAACGGAGGAACAGGAACCATGCCTAATCAAACTATTGTTTCAGGAGCTACGGCAAACTTAAACTCAAATACATTTACGAGAACAGGTTATGTCTTTGCTGGTTGGTCAACCTCTGCAAGTGGCGCTGTAGTTTATGCAGATAACGATGCGTATACAATGGGTGGCACAGATGTGACGCTGTATGCACAGTGGGATGTTTATGTTGGACCTTGTTTTTCAATGAATGGACCTGATTTTCCTAATACGTCTGGATATACATCTTCAGGTCATACCGATTCTGGTGGTTCCCCTACAAATACAATTAGGTTGGCTTCGGGCAGTACTGCAGGTTCTATTTCAACAACTGCAACTGGTGTTACCGCTGGTGATATTACAGTAAAGTTTAGAGCAAAAGGTTGGAGTGGCTCTGAAACGGAGGTGACTGTAACAGTAAATGGAGTTTCTCAAAATATATCAACGTTACCCACTTCTTTTGATGAAATGGTGTTAACTTTTACATCAGTTCCAGCGGATCCGATTATTGAATTTAGTACTGCCTCAGGTAAAAGAGTCCATATAGGTAATGTTGAAATTATTTGTGAACCGATTGTTGTGTGCACACCAACAGCATCCATCACTTCTTTCCTCCCTAATTCTGGTCCGGCGGGAACAATTATTACCATTACAGGGTCTGGGTTCACAGGAGCGACAGATGTGAAGTTTGGAACGGTGGATGCTACTAGTTTTACAATTGTTGATGATAACACGATTACTGCTGAAGTACCTGCAGGAATTGGAAACAGCGAAACGATCTCTGTCTTTGATGCAAGTGCTTGTGAAGAGGTGAGTGTTGACACCTATAGTTTGACAACTTCAAGTGGGACTTGCTCAGCATATCCTGGCTATACAGATTTGTTTATGTCTGAGGTTTATGATCACTCACCTGGAAATGGCTGGTATTTAGAGTTATACAATCCAACGAGTTCTCCAGTTGTACTTACAGGGGTGTATCAAATTGAAAGATATGGAGAATTGAATTTAACAGGAAGTCATAATTTGATAGACTTAGTTGGAACCGTTCCACCTATGAGTGTTTTTGTTATTCAATTGCATTCATATGTGACTTGTTCTGGTCTTTCGGTTGATTTCCAGACACCGGTAGATTGGGGGATTAATGCAAATGACAGAATTCGTTTAGTGAAAAATGGAACAGTGGTAGATGATGTTTCTACTCCAAATACTACTGGTTATACGATTATGAGAGATATTAATCCTTCAGGAGTCGCTCCTTCTGATGTTTACCCTACCGTGGGTTGGACAACAGGTAGTAATGATTGCTCCGATTTAGGTGTTTTTACCCTACCTCCTGCAACAAATATTGATGTTACTTCACCAACTGATGTTAGCGGATGTTCATTAAATATGTCTGTTACTTCAACAACTCCTGGGGTGACTTATTCTTGGAAATTTAACGATCCAACAACAAATACGTGGTTAGATGTTAATTCTGCGAATTTACCAGGAGTAACAATTACGGGCGAAACAACTTCTAACTTATCTATCACTGGTGATCTTGCTTTTATGGAAGACTTTCAGTTCTATTGTGAAGTTTCAGAGTCAGGATGTTCATCTGCTTCAGATGCTGCCCAATTCAATACTGATTCTCGTCCGATTTATCGTTCTGTAGCGGGGTCAAATGGAGTTTGGTCAGATTACACCAATTGGGAAATGTCTTACGATTATATTACTTATGTTCCAGCGTGTACCTATCCAAGAGACATAAACTCTTCAGAAGTAATTATTCAAGCAGGAACTTATATTCGTTTGGATTTGACAGGAACAGATGATGTAACGATTGATAAGGTAACTATTGAAAATACAGGGACTTTAGAAATTGAAGCCAATGCTCAGTTAACCGTAAATAATAGCGTTGCCGCTTCAGATTTTATAGTAAACGGAACATTATTCGATAGGACAAACGCAACGAATGTAATGGTTTTCGTTACTGGTGCTACTTGGGAACTGGGTGCTAACGGTACTGTAATAAAAAGTAACGAAAGTGATGTTGACTTCTACCGAGATGTATACGAAGGTGGAATGGCTAATATTCCAGCAACAGCAGGTTGGATTTACCGATTTAATAATGACGGTGATCCAACTGTAGGGACAATTGACTTCTTTTATCCGAATCTATCATTTGAAAATACTACGGCTACTGCATATTCTTTTGGAGGAAACTTTAACTCTTTTAATGGAAGTACAGGGTTTGCAACAGTAAAAGGAGATTTCGACATTGGAGTAACAGGTAGTTCTACTTGTTTGGTAAGTAATGCGAATTTCAATGTGCAACCCATGTTGGTTTATGGAAATGTGCATGTTGATAATGGCTCTGGTTTAGTCAATTACAATACAGCAACAACAGAGTTTGGAACTGGTTTTGAATTAAAAGGAGACCTGCTCGTTGATGGAACTTTAAGTGTTTTGTCAGGTACAACAGAAAGGGTCTTTCGATTTACTGGTACAACAGATCAAACTGTGTCAGGAGCGGGTGTAATTGACTTGTTTAAGGTGACTGTAAATAAAGCGACAGGAAATATTTTGCTCAATAGAGATTTGCAAGTGCAAAACGAATTGGTGATGGCGCAAGGTCATATTTTTACCAACACAAGTCTTTTAGAGTTAGGATTATCAACTACTCAAAAAGGAATATTAAATCATACCAATGATTATGTAGTGGGAAGAATGCGCCGTTGGTTCGATGGAACTAATTTAGGTGATCAAACGGGATTGTATCCGATGGGTTATGATGATGGTGGTTTGAAAAATAGAAATACAAAAATAGAGTTTACAACGGCGCCAACAGATGGTGGACATTTAACGGTGGAGTACATAGATGTTCCAATGGGTCCAGCAGGCTTGACTATTCCAGCTATTAATTCAGGCGGAGCTGGGTTTGATGTTACTACAACAGAAGATCAAGGATATTGGAAAATTGATAATGAAATTGGGAAGTTGGTAGATGGTTTATATACAATTTCTTGTATCGGCGAAGGCTATACTACTATTACTGATTTGTCTAAGTTGACTTTGTTGAAACGTGTAGTTGCAAATAGTCCAGATTGGTTTTGTCCAGGGGTTCACATTGCAACAGTTCCTTCAACTTTTGCTTTGCCAATGGTTGCTCGACTTGGTGTTACAGGATGGTCAAACTTTGGTTTTGGGAGTGTATATGATATCAATCCATTGCCGGTAACTTTAACTTCATTCGAAGTGGATTGCTCAGGAGATAATAAACAAATTAATATTCGTTGGAGTACTTCCAGTGAATCTAACTCTTCTCATTTTGTTGTCGAAAAAAGTCGTGATATGGCGCAATGGTCAACCGTTTCTCAAGTTCCTGCTGCGGGGAATTCTACACATCATATTGATTATAGTGAGCTAGATGAAAACCCATGGAGTGGTATTGTTTATTATCGATTAAGGCAATTTGACTTTAACGGAGATGCTGAAGTTTTTAATGCTATTAGCGCTTCATGTTCAATGGAAGGAAGTAAAACACTTATATACCCAAATCCATCGGATGGTGATTTCACGGTAGAGGTAACATGGAGTGGTGGAACTAAGGCAACCCAATTACAGATTGTCGATGTGACAGGAAGAATAGTAGGTCTGCAAGATGTTATTTTGAAAGAAGGCACAATGCAATTCTATTTTAATCAAATTGATTTGAAACCTGGAATTTATAGGGTTGTTTTCCCAAACACAGAATTGAAACCCCTTAGGGTATTGGTTGCTCATTAGTAATAATTGAAACAAAAAAGAGAGGTTCCCCTCTCTTTTTTGTTTCAATTATTTATTATTCATCTTCCTTTTCTACTTCCTCCTTACACCCTCCATCCAATCCATAATTCATAGTTCATCATTCATAATTATATTACTTCTCTTCAGCCAAAACAGCATCTCCAAAGCGTTCGTAGTTGACCAGCCAAGCAGCTGCATTTTTGACATATCGACCAGTCCCAGCAGTGTCCCACTTGATGAAAAGTCGAGTAAATCCTCCATCAATGAGTAAGCGTTTCCCATCTTTTTCATAGGCTGCGGTTACCAAATTACCACTTGAACCGTAAATTATAGGAGTAAGATCTTTGTGGGCACTGATAGTGGCTATGGTAATTCCTTCGTAAATATTCTGAAGTCCGGTAGTGATTAAATGGTTAGGCATAATTCCAGATTTGCTACCGTCTCTTAGTAAACCTACTGTTTGATCCCCCATAACGTTTCCTTGCATATCGTTTCCGATTAAATAATCAGCAATATAGTTAGCATCTGCATAATAAGGCTGGTTATCACCCCAAATGTAAACTCCTTTTCCGCTGTCAAAATAATTCTTTATTACTTTCGCGTGCTCTTCACTGAGCTTTCTTTGGTTGGAAGAAATAATCCATAATTGACAAGATTTAGCCAATGCCGAGTCTAATGCCTTAGCAGTTGGAGGGTTGTTTAACCAACGGTAAACAGAAAAGCCTTTTTCTTTTAACGCTTCTGTGGGTAAACGAAAGTCAAATCCTTCTCCTGTGTAAAGGTGTAGAACAGCAATCGTTTGTCCTTCAAAAGCACCGTCCACTGCTAAGTCATATTGATTTCCTTCCGCATTTCCAAAGACATCCGAATCTACCTCACGGAGTTCTTTAACGACCTTGTAAGATTCTGTAGATTCGTCATACACTTCTACACTAACTTCTTCTTGAATAACATTTTGTCTTGCTGCCTTGTTGTATTGCGATTGAACACTACTAATAAACAGTGAAACAAATAATCCGGATAATAAAATAGTCTTTTTCATAATGAATTGTTTTAGTTTTTATCCTTGTACAACACACTTTGAAATGGGTTCATATTTAATTAAAAATTACGAATAGAAGAATTATGAATTGATTAACTCTATTCAATAATTCGTAATTCGTAATTGACTAATTCGTAATTGATTAATTCGTAATTGATTAACTCTATTCAATAATTCGTAATTCGTAATTGACTAATTCGTAATTGATTATTTAGCCCAATCATCTCTGTCCAAACTCCTAAATTGTATGGCTTCAGAAATATGGGATGTATTTATTTTAGCATCTTGATTTAAGTCAGCAATCGTTCGGGCGACTTTTAAAATACGATCATAAGCTCTCGCAGATAAACCTAGTTTATCCATGGCTTGTTTGAGTATCGTATTACATGCCTCATCAATTTTACAGTATTTCCGAAGTTCCTTGCTACTCATTTGAGCATTGCAATGTGTTTCATCTGTTGTTTTAAAACGTTCTTCTTGAATTAAGCGGGCTTCTACAACGCGCTGCCTAATGTCTTTACTTCCTTCATCTGGTTGGTGGTAGGCCAGTTCGTCGAAACTCACTGGAGTAACTTCTACGTGTAAATCGATACGATCGAGCAGTGGACCAGAAATTTTATTTAAGTAGTTTTGGACTATTCCTGGTGCGCAAACACAATCTTTATCTGGATGATTGTAATAACCGCATGGACATGGATTCATGGCGGCTACTAACATAAAGCCTGCTGGATATTCTACGGTGAATTTCGCCCTTGAAATGGTTACGAACCTGTCCTCGATTGGTTGTCTCATGACTTCTAGAACAGAACGTTTGTATTCGGGTAATTCGTCAAGAAAAAGCACTCCATTATGTGCTAATGAGATTTCCCCAGGTTGTGGATATCCACCGCCGCCAACTAGCGCAACATCTGAAATCGTGTGATGAGGTTTTCTAAAAGGACGTTCCGTTATTAGTCCTGCTCCGGCATTTACTTTTCCAGCAACCGAATGAATTTTTGTGGTCTCCAAAGATTCGTTGATGCTCATAGGTGGTAGAATGGTTGGCAGTCTTTTCGCTAGCATTGATTTTCCTGCTCCTGGTGGACCAATAAGAACAACATTGTGTCCGCCCGATGCTGCAATCTCAAAGGCTCTTTTAATGTTCTGTTGACCCTTCACATCTCTAAAGTCGACTGTAAACTCATCTAGTTTTTTGTAAAACTCTTGTCGAATATCAATTCTTGTAGGTTCGAGTCCAATGCCGTCATTTAAAAATGTGATTACTTCATTGATTGTGGAAGCGCCATAAACATCTAATCCATCTACAATAGCAGCTTCTCTTACATTTTCTTTAGGAAGAATAATTCCTTTAAAACCTTCTTCTTTTGCTTTTAAGGCGATGGGAAGTACTCCTTTCATAGGCTGTAGGCTTCCATCGAGCGACAATTCTCCTAATAAAATGTAGTCGGCTAACGCATCTGTCTTTACTTGCTCACTTGCAGCCATTATTCCTATTCCAATAGGAAGGTCGAAGGTTGATCCTTCCTTGCGAATGTCTGCAGGAGCCATGTTGACTGTAATTTCTTTCATGGGGTATTTATACCCGTTGTTGGTAAGGGCGGCTTTAATTCTTTGTTGACTTTCTTTTACCGCGCTGTCGGGTAGTCCTACCAAAATAAAACTGATGCCCTTGTCGATGTTTACTTCGATTGTAATGGTGGTGGCTTCAATGCCGAATACGGCACTACCAAAGGATTTGACTAACATGTTGATTTAGGTTTTTAAGTTATTTCTTATTTAAGTTAGTGAAATTTATCAAATCAAAAAACTTTTATAGAAAAATATCTTGTCTAAATATTTTTAACAATTCAGGCATTAAAATCAAGAAATTTGTTAATTTTATAGAGAACTTAAATTAAAAGAAATGGGATATTACAAAACAATTGATGGTAATAAGTATGATGGCGAATTATTAGAATTGGCTGAAAAATTAACTTCTGGAGCAGGAGATGGTAGATTGTCAAAAGAAGATGCGTCACAACTATTGGATGCTGTTAAAGATGGAGATTCATATACAGACATTGAGAAAGCTACTGTTGCCTACATTCGTGAGAACTATAAGTGGACTGATGCTGCAGATGAGTGGTTCAGAACTGAAATTAGAAAATGGGCTGCGACTAAATAAGCAACTTTATTATCATTAAAAAGAGCTGCCTTTTTGGTAGCTCTTTTTTTATTTTAGGTGACGCTCCACGTAGTCTATTAGGCTGTGTATAACCTTAATATGAATCTCCTGAGCTCTATCGGCATATTTCGCATGAGGCGCACGTATTTCAACATCACAAAGACCAGCCATTTTACCACCGTCTTTCCCCGTTAAGCCAATCACCTTCATTTCTTTTCTTTTTGCTGCTTCAATGGCCTTAATCACATTTCCTGAATTGCCACTTGTGGAGATGGCCAATAAAACATCGCCTTTGCGTCCAACTCCTTCTACGTAGCGAGAAAATATATATTCATAACCATAATCATTCGCAACGCAAGAGATGTGTGAAGGATCTGAAATTGAAATGGCACCAATGGAAGGTCGGTCGTTTCTATATCGACCGGTTAATTCTTCTGCGAAATGCATGGCATCACACATAGAGCCACCATTTCCACAGCTTATAACTTTACCTTCAGATTGAAAGCTTGAAACCAGAAGTTCTCCAGCTGCAACAATCTTTTCTAGATTAGCAGGAGTATTGAATTTTTGCAATACATCTAAAGCTTCATTAAATTGGTCTGCTATTTGTTTCATGACTCAAGAATTAAAATATCAAAATTAAAAAATTAAACAGAAAGAAGCCCCGATTTGAACCATTTTATTATATTTGGAAACCCGGGATTATAACTGTGCTAAACTTAACATGATGAGAAAACTTTTACTATTAGCGATTACTAGCGTTTTAATTTTTGGAGCGAAGACAACTTTCGCTCAAAATGACAAAAAAGAATTGAACTGCTTTGAACGATATGAAGCCGCATTTAAAGAGCGTGGTTCTTACACTATTTCAGATAATATTTATAGAAATGTTATGATTTCCTTTTTTGAAGGTGACGAAGTATACTGTGTTAGAGGAAAGGTACGTGTCGAAAATGGATATGTAAGTGCAATTTTTTATTATTACGATGATAATACCGAAGAACTATATGATAAAAAGTTTCATAACTTAAATAATGAGCCGCCAACGGTAACAAATGGTATTTCTGAGATGATCATCAACGCCGACCGTGAAAGGTTTAGAGTGGTCTTCATCGATAAGTTAAAACCTAAAAGAAAAGCATTACAACAAATGAAGATTCCAGACGATCTTTAGAATGTTGACAAGTAAAAAAATAAAAAAGCAACCTAAACAGGTTGCTTTTTTATTTTTTGTCACTTCTTTAAATGTTGCTTTGATACTTTTGAGTATAGTCTCGTGTTAGTATAACTGAACGTAGACAACTTTTTTTGTTTCAAAAAATGCTTCTGAGAAGTTGTCAGAGATTAAATGAGATTCATGAAAAGTCTGAACTGGTCTCATCTCCTCTGTTAAATCACCACCTTTTAAATATAAAATACCGTTCGGTAATGCATTTTTGTGTTGCTTGTTGATTTTTTTGCGAACCCAAGAAATAAAAACAGGCATTTTTGTTACAGCACGACTTACAATAAAATCATATTTATCTTTTAATTCTTCAGCTCTTTTGTGACTTGCGCGAACATTCTTTAAATCTAAAGCTTCAGCAACAGCTTCTACAACTTTAATTTTTTTTCCTATCGAATCCACCAAATGAAATTGACATTCTGGAAAAAGAATGGCCAATGGAATTCCAGGAAATCCTCCTCCAGTTCCAACGTCAAGAATACTTGTTCCTGGATTGAAACGTATGACTTTAGCGATGGCTAAAGAATGTAACACATGGCGCTCATAAAAATGGTCCATGTCTTTTCTACTGATGACATTGATTTGTTGATTCCACTCTTCATATAGTGGCCCCAGTTTTTCAAATTTGTCAATTTGATCCGCTGTTAGTTTGGGGAAATATTTTTTGATAATATCCATAAGGCAAAAATAGCATAATCTCACCACATGGGCAGGTCTTCTATTCAAAAATAAATTCTAAACTATATGGTGTCTTTTGTGTTGCTCATAAGGTTGGCAAGAAACTCTCTTGCACGAAAAAGCTGTGCTTTAACTGTACCTAATGGTAAATCCAAGTCGTCAGCAATTTCATCGTAGGTTAATTCTTCGAAATACCTTTTGATAATCAGTTCTTTATAGCGTGGCTTGAGTCTTTCTACAACTTCTCGCATGGTTTTTATCTTTTGCTGTTGAATGTAAACCTCTTCAGGGTCCAAATGTCCACCATCAATTTCCATTCCCACACTTTCTCCGTTTTCGTTGGTGTAAGCATGGTCCATTGAGGTGATAACCACCCTTTTCTTGCGTATGTAGTCTATACAGTTATTTGATGCAATTTTGAAAAGCCAAGTGCTGAATGCATAATTGGGAACGTATTGGTTAATGCGATTGAAAGCTTTTCCAAATGCTTCGATGGTTAAATCTTCAGCATCGTCCGTGTTTTTGATCATCTTCAACAACATAAAATAAACTGGTTCTCTATATTTAGACAGTAATTCTGCATACGCAGATTGGTCGCCCTGTTTTGCGCGATTAACTATGTCTAAATCTTTTTTACCCTTCTCTGATAGGTTTTCTCCTATTTCCATTTTGTTGCTGTTGATTGCTCAGTAGTGTAATAAACAATAGGGGTGAATATCGCATAAAATAAATCCCAAAAAATAATGCTCCAAATAAAAGACTTTTGTTCTAGCTTTTTAAAGGCCATCCCTAATATTAACCATTTTGAAACAATAAGTAATGAAATTACACCTATTGATATCCAACTCATCCAATTATTAACAATCAAAGTAACTAAAGAAATGTATAGCAAAAGCAAGGAGAGAGGATATATTCCTAACAATAGTTTTTTGAAAAGTGAGTAGCGGCCAGAGGTAGTGTAGTGTCTAGACTTTTGAGAATACCAATCTTTCCACGTTTTCTCTCCATCTGAATAGCAAAAAGCTTCTGGGGAAAGCGAAATCGTATAGTTCTTTTTCTTTGCTACCTCTTGAATAAATAAATCATCATCACCAGACTGAATTGAGTAATGCGATTTGAAACCACTGTTTTTCATGAAAACTTCCTTGGTGTAGGCGAGGTTTCTACCAACTCCCATATAAGGAACGCCTGCTTTGGCAAAGGATAAATAGTTTAAGGCTATAAAGGTAGTATCAAAACGAATGACCTTGTTGAGAAAGCCCTTTGATTTACGATGTGGAGCATAGCCTAAAACGATTTCTTTTTTTGGGGTAAATTTATTGGTCATCTGCTTTATCCATTGGTCTGAAGAGGGTTTACAGTCAGCGTCTGTGAACAAAAGGTGTTCATATTTAGCGCCTTTTATTCCTATGGTTAAAGGGAGCTTTTTTCCATGTGCTAAATGATGATTGCGCTCAATATTGATGACTTTAAGGTGAGGGTACTTTCCTTGATAAGCTTTTAAAATAAATGCTGTGTTGTCAGCTGATTGATGATTGACAACGATTACTTCGAAGGTTTTGTAATCTTGCTCTAAAATGTTGGGTAAAAATTCATATAAATTGTCTTCCTCATTTCTCGCGGCAATAATTATACTCACTGGTAAATCTTTATTTTCTATCGTTTTTTCCTTGTGAGAAGCAATCCTTAAATAGAAGAAAAGTAGCCAAAACAGTTGGATGAAGGCCATTCCCCAAAATAGAATTGAGAGGGTCAATTGAGAAGTGTACGTAATGTCAGGAATAATTTCCATTGATATAGTTTTGTACAAATATGGCACACTTGTTTAAATACAATTATCTTTGTGTTTTTATTTTTCAACATATTTATGCACTTCGAATTATTACATCGCGATAAAAAGTCCCAAGCAAGAGCAGGGAAATTACAAACAGACCATGGAGAGATTGAGACACCGATCTTTATGCCGGTGGGAACAGCCGGAACTGTTAAGGGGGTAAATCAACTTGAAATTGAGAATGAGATCAATGCCCAAATTATTTTAGGGAATACATATCATCTTTTTTTACGACCAGGTACAGAAGTGCTTGAGGCTGCAGGAGGTTTGCATAAATTCATTAACTATAATCGTCCGATCTTGACCGATAGTGGAGGTTATCAGGTATATTCTCTTTCCGGGTCACGTAAAATTACCGAAGAAGGGGTGAAGTTCCAATCGCATATAGATGGTTCGTATCATTTCTTTACTCCAGAAAGAGCAATTGATATACAGCGCGTAATTGGTGCTGATATTATTATGGCTTTTGATGAGTGTACGCCTTACCCTTGTGACTATCAATATGCCAAGCGTTCAATGAAAATGACGCACCGCTGGTTGGACAGGTGTTTTAAACAGATGAATAGTACCAAGTCTAAATATGGATATGAACAGGCTTTGTTTCCAATAGTTCAAGGGAGTGTGTATAAGGATTTGCGTCAAGAGTCTGCAAAGTATATCGCTGATCAGGATTCTTTAGGAAATGCTATTGGAGGATTGTCTGTTGGAGAGCCTGATGATGATTTATATTCTATGACCGAAACAGTTTGTGAGATCTTGCCGATTGAAAAACCAAGGTATTTAATGGGGGTAGGTACTCCAACGAATTTATTAGAGTGTATTGCCCTTGGAATTGATATGTTTGATTGTGTAATGCCTACTCGTAATGCAAGGCATGGTTTGTTGTTCACCAGTGAAGGAACCATTAATATTAAAAATAAAAAGTGGGAAAAAGATTTTTCTCCTATAGATCCTAACGGAACATCCTCTGTAGACCACTTCTATTCTAAAGCTTATTTGCGTCATTTGATAAAAACTAAAGAAAATTTAGGGATTCAAATTGCGTCAATTCATAATTTAGCTTTTTATTTGGCGTTAGTTAAAGAGGCTAGAGTAAGAATTATTGATGGTACATTTACAGATTGGAAAAACACAATGTTTAAAAAGCTAGGACAAAGATTATAAGTTGCGCATGTTAAAAATCATAGATCGCTATATCATCAAAAAATACCTGATCACTTTCTTCTTTATGTTGGGGGTGATAATGATTCTTGCGATGGTGTTTGACTTGGCAGAAAGACTTGGAGAATTCATTGAAAAAGAAGCTCCCGTCCGTGCTATAATTTTCGACTACTACCTTAATTTTGTGGTGTATTTCGGAAATTTATTCTCTCCTCTAATCGTCTTTGTTGCTGTGATTTGGTTTACTGCTAAAATGGCCCAAAACACGGAGATTATCCCCATGCTTAACAGTGGTAGACCTTTTCGAAGAATTCTCCGCCCTTATATGATTGGTGCAACTATATTGATGCTTATTTCCTTAGCGTTAAATCATATTGTGTTACCAGAATCTAATAAGGTCAGACTGCAATTTGAAGAAGATTATTATCGTAATGTTAGAACGGTTGCCGATTATTTTGCAGAGTTTCCAGGGAAAAAGGTGGTGTATTTTGATTCTTACCGCTCGGATAAAAGCAGGGCACTTGGGTTTGTGATGGAAAATCGAAATGAAAACAATGAATTGGTTTCTATTCTAAAAGCAAATCAAGCCATTAACCCTGATAGTACAGATAATTGGAGGTTGATTGATTACCATATTCGGTACATTGGAAATCCGCATGATAAAATTGTTTATCCGCCCAATAGTGGACAGCATTTAGATACGATATTGCCCTTTAAATTGAGTGAAATGGCGCAGCGTTCAACCGTTGTGCAAACAATGGGATATAACGAATTGAAAGAGTTTATCGAATTGGAGAAGATCAAAGGTTCAGCTGATATTGCTTTTTATGAAATCGAGTTCTACCAACGAACTTCTTTTCCTTTCGCTACTTATGTATTGACTCTAATTGGGATGTCGGTTTCATCTAAAAAATCCAGAGGAGGAATTGGGGTAAATATTGCAGTAGGCTTGTTCTTGGCTTTTATTTATATTTTCGCCATGAAGGTGACTTCTGTTGCAGCAGAAAATGTTGGGTTTCCGAGCATGATTGCTGTGTGGATCCCCAACATTATATTTGCTGTGCTTGGACTCATCCTATATCGAATGGCCCCAAAGTAACTTAATTACGATTCTGCAACTACTTCCTTAACTTCAGGGATGTGTTGTTTGAGTATTTGTTCAATTCCGCCTTTTAAGGTGTTTGTAGATGAGGGACAACCAGAACATGCTCCTTTTAGTACGACAGTCACTACCCCTTCATTAAAGTTTCTGAATTCTATGGCTCCTCCATCTCCTTCAACTGCTGGTTTTACATATTGATCCAATAAGCCTTTGATGGCATCATCAAATTCTGATGGTGTATAATTGGAGGTGTCTATTGTTTTGTCTTCAGAAATTGGAGCAGCTTTCTCTTCAGGGATCTTGGTAACGACCTGGTTTCCTTCGGCAATATAATTTCTGATGTAATCACGCAGCTCTGTAGTAACGAAATCCCAAGCTAAAGTGTCGTCTTTTGTGATTGAAATAAAGTTATTGGCAATATAAACCTCTTTTACAAAGGGAAAGTTGAATAATTCATCTGCTAATGGAGAAAATCCTTTCGTTTCTTGCTGGGTCTTAAATTCTGCTGTTGCTGAAGGATCAATCAAATAATTGTTGGCAACGAATTTCATTGTGTTTGGATTCGGTGTCATTTCAGCATATATTGTTACGGGTATCTTTGACATAATCTTATTTTTTTACAAAGTTAAGAAGTAATAAGTGAATAAATGTCGATTTGAACTAAAGAATACAATACTGTCCTTCTTTCGTTAATATCAAGTTAAATTTTTAGTATCTCATCTTTATTTCTTATTTTCGTGCTGTGAAACAACATGTTCGAATATATTTGTTAGGACTTGTAGCGCTTTTCTTTATCAGCACTACTGGAGTAACCGTATATAGACACTATTGTAGCTTTGGTGGCGAGTTTTATGGTTTATTCATGGATGTTAATCATGATTGTGGGCCAGATACCGCTGAAGAAGTTCACGCTTGTTGTTCTGTAAAGGATGTCAATTACGATATTCAAATCAAAGAAGAGTGTTGTACAAGTGATGTTGACGTTTATCAAATTGATACCGATTTGATTTATCAAGATGAGGATGTAGAACTGGTTAAAACCTTTGTTTGCAGCATTCCTTACCCAGTAAAACTACCTTTTCCTAAGGTAAAGGAGTTGGCAACCTCAAATAAGGCTCCGCCTGCCTTGACTTTAAATAGGCGTCTTTCTTTGTTTCAAAGGTACCTATTGTAGAATATTTATTTGATGGTCTGTTGGTGATGTTTTGATCGAATAGACATGATGGATTGTGATTTTATCACAGTTGATTAACATTTAATAAATTTATTCTAAACAATACGGAAATGAAATACATTTTATTTATTACAATATTCATACTGGGCTTGTCTGCCTTTGGACAAAAGATAAGCCTCCAAGGATCAGTTAATAGTTATATAGATGGCAAGTCAACCTCGCCAATTTTTGGGGCAGAGGTTTTTCTGAAAAATGCCAAATCCGGTGATATTACGGATGAGAAAGGAAACTTTAATATCAAAACAGACGCACAACTTCCGGATACTTTAATTATACGTGCGAGTAGTTATCATCCCGATACGGTGGTGATTAGTGAACTGGAAGGAAATAATTACAAGGTTACACTTTATCCAGAATTCGTTTCAGATGAAGTGGTGATTAGAGCGAAAAGAGAGAATTCTAGTATTTTACGTTTAGACCCTCGAAATGTGGAGAACCTAACCCAGGGAGAGTTGAGAAAAGCAGCTTGCTGTAACTTATCAGAATCTTTTGAAACTAACGCTACAGTTGATGTAGGTCTTGCTGATGGTGTGTCTGGATCGAAAAGGATTCAAATGATGGGGTTGAGTGGGCGTTATACGCAACTCCAGTTCGAAAATATACCCTTCATGCATAATCTTGATCAAGCTTTCGGTTTGTCTTCTGTTCCCGGTACTTGGATCCAGTCAATTCAGATTACAAAAGGAGCAGGAACTGTAACCAATGGTTATGAATCAATGGCTGGATTGATTAACCTTGAATATATGAAGCCAGATAATATTGAACGTCTTTTTGTAAATGGTTATGGAAGTATTCAGGGGAGGGCAGAGCTCAATATTCATGGAGGAAAGTCTGTTGGTGATAAATGGAGTACAGCTTGGTTTGTCCACGGAGCTTCTGTCATGCAAGAGAATGATAGGAATAAAGACGGATTTAGAGACCTTCCTCTAGGAGATGTACTGATTGCAATGAATCGTTGGAAGTACACAGCTGAACTTTTCAGGGCTCAAGTAGGTTTGAAGGTGAGCCATACTGATCAGCAAGGGGGGCAAATAGGATTCGATCGATATGCGCACCAATCTAATCAAGGCCTGTATGGTGTAGGTATACGAAACACGAATGCTGAGTTGTTCGGAAAGACAGGTTTCTTGTTTAAGGAAGATGTTTTTAGTTCAATTGGAATAGTGTATTACGCAAAGTATAATGAATTGAACACAGTTTTCGGAAACCGTGCATTAAATGCAGTCGAGAGAAGAGGTTATATGAATACGATGTATGAAACCATCCTTGGGAATACAAATCATAAATTGAAGTCAGGATTGAGCTTCGTTTATGATGATTTAGAACAAACAATGGATGATCGACTCCCTAATGATACGACATTACGTGATTTTGATCGGACAGAGATTGTTCCTGGTTTGTTTTCTGAATATACTTATACGGGCACACGATCAATTGTGGTGTTGGGAGCAAGGGTAGATTATCACAATCTGTACGAATGGCAGTTTACACCTCGTGCGAATTATAAAGTTGACCTAACTGAAAACATGGATATACGATTGACCGCAGGACGTGGGTTTAGGGTTTCAAATTATGTAACGGACAACTTGTCGTTAATGGCAACAAACCTTCCATGGTATGTAGATAATGATATTCAACCTGAAGTTTCTTGGAACTTTGGAGGGAGTTGGATGTGGGACTTTAAGTTGTTTGACCGAAAGGCGACATGGACAGCAGACTTTTACCACACACTTTTTGAAAATCAGTTGGTAGTAGACAGGGACGAATCAAGTGAATATATTCGTATGGGGAATTTGGATGGTTCATCATTTTCAAATGTGTTTCAAACAGATATTAAATTCGAACCCATTACGCGATTCGAAATTAAAGCAGCGTATAAATTCTTAGATGTAAAGTCGACAACAGGAGGAGAGTTAGAGACAGTTTTAATGGTTCCTAAGCACAGAGGATTTGTGAATCTTGCTTATGAGTCTAGAAACCGTAGATGGTCCTATGATTTAACACTTTCTGTTTTTGGTGCACAACGTTTGGCAAAAGTTAAACGTCCTGATGGTACTTTTACTGAAGATAATATGAGTGAAATAGTGCCAATGCTTTCCGGGCAAATAACGCATCGTTTCAAACATTTTGAAGTATACTTAGGAGGTGAAAACATGTTAGATTACAGGTTGAAAGATCCGATTATTGATGCGGCAAACCCTTTTGGGGAAAGATTTGACGCAACGCGAGTTTACTCTTCTATTTATGGTGTAAACGTTTATGCAGGATTTAGATTTAGTTTAGATAAAAAATAAAATAGTAAATTATGAAAATGAGATTAATGATGATGGCTGTGATTGCATTTGTGCTAACAGCATGTGCAACAGCAAAAGATGGTGAGCCAGTGAAAAGAACGGCTTTCATTCAGACCAATGCCCAGTGTGGAGATTGTAAAGAAAGAATGGAGAGTGTGTTGAATTTTGAATCAGGAATTATTTATTCAGATTTGAATATGGAGGACAAAAAGATGGAGGTGAAATATAATTCTAAGAAAATTTCTTTGGCAGAGATAAAAACAATTATCTCAAATATAGGCTATGACGCAGATGAGGTACAGGCTAATAAGTCTGCCCAAAGTAGTCTTCCTGCATGTTGTCAACCAGGTGGTCATGATTAATAAGAAAAGCGCTAGGGTCTAGTGTAAAATAGTAAGTAATTAACAATCAAATTCAATTTGTGGAAAAAATTAGCTTTTTATAAGTAGTTTAAGAAATAAATAAGCTATCTTTGCGCCCAAATTGAACATTTAAAAGGACAGGATAATGTCGGAAATCAAAGGACAAGTTTTACAGGTTATTGGACCTGTTGTTGATGTAAGCTTCGAGAAAGGAGTCGAGCTGCCAAATATTTACGATGCATTATATGTGTTGAAATCAGACGGTTCTAGAGTAGTTCTAGAAGTTCAGTCTCACGTAGGTGAAAATGCGGTAAGGACAATTTCAATGGATACCACTGATGGGTTTACTCGTGGAATGGAAGTGATTTCTACTGGAGATTCAATTCAAATGCCAGTGGGTGACCAAGTGAAAGGACGTTTGTTTAACGTTGTTGGTGATGCAATTGATGGTATAAAAGAAACTGACCGTACGGTAGGTGCTTCTATTCATAGAGATGCTCCTAAGTTTGAAGACTTATCAACTTCTTCTGAGGTTCTCTTTACAGGGATTAAAGTGATTGACTTGGTTGAGCCTTATTCTAAAGGAGGTAAGATTGGTCTATTTGGTGGTGCCGGTGTAGGTAAAACTGTATTGATTCAAGAGTTGATTAACAACATTGCAAAAGCGTATGACGGATTGTCTGTATTCGCAGGTGTTGGTGAGAGAACTCGTGAAGGGAATGACTTACTTCGTGAAATGCTTGAATCTGGAATTATTTGCTACGGTGAAGATTTCATGAAGTCAATGGAAGAAGGAAAGTGGGACCTTTCAAAAGTAGATGAAAATGAATTGAAAGAGTCTAAGGCTGCTTTCGTATATGGTCAGATGAATGAACCTCCAGGAGCTCGTGCTCGTGTTGCTTTGTCTGGATTGACTTTAGCTGAGTATTTTAGAGATGGTGACGGTGAAGGAACAGGTAGAGATATCTTATTCTTCGTAGATAATATCTTTAGATTTACACAGGCTGGTTCTGAGGTGTCTGCACTTCTAGGTCGTATGCCATCTGCTGTAGGTTACCAACCAACATTGGCTACTGAGATGGGGGCGATGCAAGAGCGTATTACTTCAACTAAGAATGGTTCGATTACTTCTGTACAGGCTGTATATGTTCCTGCGGATGACTTGACTGACCCTGCTCCAGCAAATACATTTGCTCACTTGGATGCAACTACAGTATTGTCTAGAAAAATTGCAGAGCAAGGAATTTATCCAGCAGTAGATCCATTGGATTCTACCTCTAGAATTCTTTCTGCTTCTATCTTAGGTGACGAGCACTACAATTGTGCACGTAGAGTTCAGTCAACTTTACAACGTTATAAAGAATTACAAGATATTATCGCGATCCTTGGTATGGACGAGCTTTCTGAAGAAGATAAGCTAGTCGTTCACCGTGCACGTCGTGTTCAACGTTTCTTATCTCAACCTTTCCATGTAGCTGAACAGTTTACGGGATTAAAAGGAGTGTTGGTAGATATTAAAGACACAATCAAAGGATTTAACATGATTCTTGATGGTGAATTAGATCAATACCCAGAAGCTGCTTTCAACTTAAAAGGAGATATTAACGATGTGATTGAAGCAGGAGAGAAAATGCTTGCTGAAGTTTAAAAAAGTATAAAATGAAGTTAGAGATAATTACTCCAGAGAAAAAAATGTTTGAAGGTGAGGTAGATGCTGTTCGATTCCCTGGAATCGATGGGTCTTTCCAAGTCCTTAGAGGTCACGCCCCAATCATTTCTGCACTTTCTGAAGGCAAGATAAAGGTTGATTTGTCAAATGATGATACCGATTTTGACGACTTCTCAGGGTCTATTGAACCAGATTCTACCAACTCTAGAGTCGTTCGTTTGTCTATCAAAGGCGGAGTAATGGAGGTGCAAAATGATAAAATTATCGTACTTGCAGACTAATGAAATAATAAATTGAGAAAAAGGGAGTTGTATAAAGCAATTCCCTTTTTCTGTTAAACTACGTTAAGGTTATTCATAATTATAGGGCAAAAGTCTTTTTGTTATTGTAAATTCGTCGACTGATAAATTATAATGAGCCTGTTAAGTCAAATAAACCGTGAGAAGTGCCCCAAGCATATTGCCATCATTATGGATGGGAATGGACGTTGGGCAAAGCAACAAGGAGAAATGAGGCTCTTTGGTCACGCTATTGGTGTGGAAGCTGTTCGTGAAGTACTAAAAGCTTGTGTTGAATTAGGTGTTAGACACCTAACATTATACGCTTTTTCTACGGAGAACTGGAATAGACCTAAAGAAGAAGTTGACGGGTTGATGAACTTAATGGTTGAAACTATCGCAAATGAAATCTCAGAACTGGATGAGAATAATATTCGCTTGAGAAGTATTGGAGATCGTTCTGGTTTACCTGATGCTTGTAGAAATGAGTTAACTACGGCGATGGAGGCTACTAAGACCAATGATTCATTAGATTTGATCTTGGCACTCAACTATAGTGCGCGATGGGAAATCGTTGATGCTACTAAAAAAATTGCCAATAAGGTGAAAGCTGGAGAGTTAAATCCTTCCGATATTGATGATGAAACTTTTTCAAAAGCACTTTGCCTTGGTGATGTTCCTGATCCAGAACTCTTGATTAGGACCTCAGGCGAATGTAGAATTAGTAACTTTATGCTCTGGCAAATCGCTTATTCTGAATTGTATTTTACAGATAAATTGTGGCCAGACTTCAAAAGAGAAGACCTATACGAAGCGGTGATCGACTATCAAAATAGAGAAAGACGATTTGGTCAAGTATCAGAACAATTGAATGATTAATATGAGACAACTAACAATCATACTTTTAACTATTGCTATTGCGCATTTTTCTTTTGGGCAATCAATCGATTATGCTAATCCTAAGCAGTATGAGGTAGGACCAATTACTATAAATGGAGCTGATAACTTCGACCACCAAGCAATTAAGTTAATTGCTGGTTTGCGTCAAGGAAGTAAAATTAAAATTCCAGGTGAAGAAATTACTAAAGCCATTAAGAATTTATGGGACGAAGGATTGTTTTCTGATGTTCAAATAAAACTTGAAAAAACACTTGGCGATGTAGCTTACCTTTCTATTAATTTAAAACCTCGTCCTAAACTTTCACGTTTTAGATTTGAAGGTGCCAAGAAAAAAGATGCTGATAAAATTCGAGAGGAAATCAATTTGTTCTCAGGAAAAAACATTACTGAAAATCTTATTTTTAATACCCGTGCGAAAGTTGTAGGATACTATAGAGAAAAAGGATTCTATAATGTTAGTGTTGACATTCAACGTGTCAATGATACATTAATGAATAATTCTGAAATCTTCGTTATTTTCATCGATAAAGGAAAGCCAGTAAGAATACAAGAAATTAATTTCTATGGAGCTGAATCGGTTAAGCCTGGAAAGTTGCGCCGTAAAATGAAAGATACAAAACAAAAAGCTTTTTGGAGATTCTTCAAACGTTCTAAATTTACTGAATCCGCCTATGCTAGGGATAAAAAGTTGATGATGCAAGAATTCAAAGAAATTGGACTGCGTGATGCAACTATTATTCGAGATTCAGTATACCGAAAAGACGATAGAAATCTAATTGTTGATATTCATATCGATGAAGGTCAAAAATATTATTTTGGAAATATCTCATGGGTTGGAAATGCAAAGTATACTTCTGGATATTTGGATACGGTTCTAGGAATTAAATATGGAGATCTGTATAATCAAACTTTATTGGAAACAAGATTATTCCAGAGTATGGATGGAAGAGATATTACTTCTTTATATATGGATAGAGGACATCTGTTCTTCCAAGCAACTCCTGTAGAAGTAAATGTTGAAAATCATCACATCGACTATGAAATTCGAATTATAGAAGGGAAGGAAGCAAGAATTAAAGACATCATTATTAAAGGGAATTATAAAACGAACGATTATGTAATTAGACGTGAAATCCGTACAAAACCAGGTGACTTATTCAATAGAAATGATATTATCCGAACACAGCGTGAGTTGGCTCAGTTAGGATATTTTGATGAACAAGCTTTTGAAATTAATCCACTGCCTAACCCTGCAGATGGTACTGTTGATATCGAATACGTTGTAACTGAAAAGTCATCAGATCAAATAGAACTCTCTGGAGGATATGGAGCAGGTAGAATTATAGGAACCCTAGGCTTAACTTTCAATAATTTCTCAATACAAAATTTGTTTAATAAACAAGCTTGGCAACCACTTCCTACTGGAGACGGACAAACTTTCTCTATTCGAGCGCAAACGAATGGTAAGTTTTATCAATCTTATAATTTATCATTTACCGAGCCATGGCTTGGAGGTAAAAAACCAAATGCATTTTCAGTTTGGTTGAATCACTCTCAATTTGGAAATAACTTGAACAGATCTAATCCAGATTACCAAGGGGTATCAATTACAGGAACAGGGGTTGGATTGCAAAGAAGAAAGAAAGTCCCGGATGATTACTTTAGTGCTTACTACGAATTTTCTTACAATTATTATGATGTAACAAATTACGGAGATGTCTTTGACTTTGATAATGGATTTTCAAATAATATTGCATTCCAATACGTATTGTCGAGAAACTCTATTGACGCACCGATTTATCCAAGAAGTGGTTCCAGAATATCATTCACAGCGAAAGGAACATTGCCGTATTCCCAATTTGATGGTATTTCAGATTATAGTTTAGTGGATGAACAAACAAGAAATAAATATGCTGAATACTATAAATTGAAATTGACAGGTGAGTGGTATTTACCTTTAACGCCAGACAGAAAGTTAATTCTTATGCCGAAAATTGGTTTTGGATTTATGGGAAGCTATTCCGCAGCCAAAGGACTGACGCCTTTCGAAAGATTCTATTTGGGAGGAAATGCCTTGACGGGTGTCGCTCGTTTAGATGGACGTGAATTGATTTCTTTGAGAGGTTACGAAGAACAAGAAGTGTCTTCTACTCTGGGAGATCCAATCATTACTCGTTACTCCTTAGAGTTAAGGTACCCCATTTCTTTGAACCCTTCTGCTACTTTCTTCGTTCTTGCATTTGCCGAAGCTGGAAATACCTACCCAACATTTGCTAAGTTTAACCCATTCAATGTTAAACGAAGCCTAGGAGGTGGAGTTAGGGTGTTCTTGCCTATGTTTGGTATGCTAGGGTTTGACTACGGTTGGGGATTCGATACGCTTGATCCGCACAGTAAAGGTGCAGGTAGCGGAAACGATATTTCTAGAATGGGAGGTAAGCCAGTTGGAGCATTTCAATTCATTATTGGTGCGAATTTAGGAGATTTATAATATTTTTGTTTAAAACGAGTTATCTACCTTTGACAAAGGTAAATAGAACAGTTTTATAAATATAAACAGATATGAAAAACATAATTTTTTTAGTAATCATTTTTTTTGGTACGGCATTTGCCTCTATGGGCCAGAAATACGCTTACATTGATTCAGACTACATTCTAGAAAGCATGCCTGAATATAATGATGCGAAAGCTGAATTAGATAAATACGCAACAAGATGGCAGAAAGAAATAGACGAATTGTATAAACAGATTGAAAAAAGAAAATCAGAATTCCTTAGGGTGGAAGCAATACTGCCAGCTGAAGAAAGAGAAAAACGCCAAGAAGAAATCAGCACTATGGAGTCTGAAGCTCTAGAAATGCAACAATTGAGATTTGGAGTAAGTGGCGATTTGTTTGCCAAAAGAAGGGAGTTGATAGAACCCATTCAAGACAAAGTTTTTGAAGCGCTCGGAAAAGTAGCCAGCAATAGAAATTTTGCCTTTGTTTTTGACAAGGCCAATCAATCAAATCTTATATTTGCTGATCCAAAATATGACATCAGTAAAATGGTGCTTCGAGAAATGGGAATTAGTGCCCGATAATTTAAAATAGAAAACAAAAAGAAAACAGAATCATGAAAAAATTAATGTTAATACTATTAGTAGCAGTTACAACACTAGGAGGTACTGCTTACGGACAAACTCCAGTTGCTCACGTAAATACACAGAAAGTATTGGATACGATGCCTTCACGTAAAAGTGCAATGACAGAACTCGAGAACTTTGAAAGAAGAGCTGTGAAGGAGTTACAAGAAACACAACAGCAACTCCAAGCTGATTATGAAAAGTTGCAACGAGAAAAAGCAACGATGAGCCCAACTGCTTATAAGTTTGAAGAAGAACGTTTAATGAAAAAGTCACAAGAATTCCAAACGCGTCAGCAAGAACTTGATCAACAAATTCAAATTCTAAGTCAAGACTTAAATGCGCCAATTTTAGATATGGTACAAAAAGCAGTGGCGAAAGTTTGTAAAGCAGAGAAAATCAGCTATGTTATTGATGAGTCTTCTCTTTTGTACAGCGGAGGTAGAGATATTACTGACCTGGTAGTGAAAGAAGTTTTAGTACTAGAAAAAGAAAAAGAAGCTGCAGCAGTGAAAGAAAGTAATTAATAAGAATTATACCTATATTAAAGCCGTTATGATTTTCATAACGGCTTTTTTTTATTTTTGTATATGCACAAATTATCCCCAATTGGTTTTTTTGACTCTGGTTACGGAGGGCTTACTGTCTTAAAGGAAGTTCAGCAATTGATGCCTCAATATGACTATTTATACCTAGGGGATAACGCACGTGCGCCATACGGAACCAAGTCCGTTGAAACGGTCTACGAGTACACTTGGGAATGTGTGAAAACATTATTTGATAAAGGATGTGACCTGGTGGTACTGGCCTGTAATACTGCCTCAGCTAAAGCATTACGTAAAATACAACAGTTTAATTTAGTAAATTATCCAGGGAAAAGGGTGCTAGGAGTTATTCGGCCAAGCGCTGAAATTGTAGGAGATTTTAGTCAGAGCAATAAAATTGTTGTCCTGGGTACAGAAGGGACAATTTCTTCCAATACCTACATAGAAGAGTTTTCTTTCTTAAGCCCACAAACACAAGTGTTTCAATATGCATGCCCCCAATGGGTACCTTTAATTGAATCCCGAGATTATGAAAATGAAAAAGGAAAGGCTTTAATTAGAAAAGATATAGACAATATCTTGAGCTTATATGATGATATTGATGTAATGTTGCTAGGATGTACACATTACCCTATTTTACAAAGACTCATTGAAGAATATGTTCCAAGTACTATTCAAGTAATCAGTCAAGGAGAGATTGTGGCGGGTTCATTAGCATCATACCTAAATCGACATACGTGGATGAGGGATAAACTGTCAGAAGGGAAAACAAGTTTGTATCTAACAACAGGGGACCCCAAAGAGTTTGAGGATATGGCATCTAAATTATTAGAAATCGAAGTAAATGTAGAATCTATCAAAATATAATAATGGCATTAATAAAAGAGTGTAGGGGGAAAAACCCTGAGTTTGGTGACAACTGTTGGTTGGCAGAAAACGCTACAGTGGTTGGAGATGTAAAGATGGGGAAGGATTGCTCTGTTTGGTTTTCAGCAGTAATTCGAGGAGATGTTAATAGCATTGAATTTGGAGATAACTGTAATGTGCAAGACGGTGCAGTAGTTCATTGTACTTTTGAAAAAACAAAAACAAAACTTGGAAACAATGTTTCTATTGGTCATAATGCAATTGTACATGGATGTACCATAGAAGATAATGTTTTGGTTGGAATGGGTGCAATTGTTATGGATGATGTATATGTCCATGCCAATGTGTTGATCGCTGCTGGAGCTGTTGTTTTAGAAGGAGCAGTTCTCGAATCCAATTGTATATACGCTGGGGTTCCTGCAAAAAAAGTAAAGACACTTTCGGCAGATACATTCAAAGGAGAAGTATTAAGAATAGCAAAAAACTATGGAATGTATGCAAGTTGGTTTTCAGATCCGCATAAATAGACTTGTATATTTACAAACTACTTTACCATTTAACATATTTTATTAAACGGAAAATCGATTTACATTTGTTTGTAACAATTGTGTAATTGTGCATTAATTTTTAATGTTTGTTAAATTTTCTAAATGAAATTTTTCTATATTTACACTTTTTGAATAAATAAGTAAGAATAAATAAATAAATCTTATGATACGAAAACTCTACTTTTTGTTTTTAGGCATCACATTGTCAGTAGGTACTGCATTTGGTCAGGCTGGTAATGGTACGATAAAGGGATCTGTCCTGGACAGTGAATCAAATGAACCCATACCTTTTGTTTCGGTTGTTTTATACCAGGGGGGTATTATTAAAGGAGGAACTGACTCTGACTTTGATGGGAAATTTGAATTCCCTTCAATCACTTCAGGTACTTATGATGTTGAATTCCGTTCTCAGGAATATCAAGCGATGAAAATCGAGAATGTTTCTGTTTCTGCAGAAAGAATTACATTCCTTGACAAAATCAAGTTAACCAAACCTGAAGATGTTCAGCAAATGGAAGAAGTCCAAATTGTTGCTTATAAGGTCCCTCTTATTAATAAGGATGGTGGTGCTCAAGGGCAGACAGTAACAAGAGAAGATATCTCAAAGTTGCCTGTACGATCTGCTTCTGGTGTTGCTGCTACTGTTGGTGGAGTTAACGAATCAGAAGGTTCAGGAGAAATTAGTGTGAGAGGATCTCGTGAGGGTGCGTCTTATTACTATATCGATGGTATTAAAGTAAGAGGGTCTTCAAACCTTCCTAAATCTGCACTTGAAGAAGTACAGGTAATTACTGGAGGGGTTCCTGCAAACTACGGTGATGCAACAGGAGGTATTATTTCTGTAACTACTCGTGGACCATCTTCACGTTACTTTGGATCTCTTGAAGGAGTAACTTCAGGATTTTATTTTCATGGTAAAGATGATCTTGGTTATGATAGTAAAGTTATTGGTTTGGATCAGTTTGGATACAACCTTGTAGAAGGTATGGTTTCTGGTCCCCTTTTAATGAAAAAAGATTCGGCTGGTAATAAAACTGAACCATTATTGGGATTCTTGATCTCAGCTTCATTTAATGATCAAGCAGATTACAGACCATTTGCTGATGGGTCTTGGAGAATTACAAAGGAAGCACGTCAAAATCTTATTGATAATCCTTTGCGTCTTTCTTCTGATGGTCAATCAACTTCTCCAAACTCTAACTTCTTGAGAGAGAGCGATTTTGAAAAGACAAATTATAGAATGAATTCACGCAGAACAACGCTTTCTGCCGCTGGAAAAATTGACGTGAATACAGGACCAACTGTAAACCTTTCTTTTGGAGGATCTATGAACTATAGTGGAGGTAAATTGTACAACCGTTATAATTCATTGTATAATTTTGAGAACTTTGGAAATAGAAATACGCTAGACTGGAGAGTGTATGGTCGTTTCAGACAAAGTTTCAGAAATGATACTGAAGGGTCTAGTTCTAAGGTGAAAAGTTTTTACTATAACTTAATGGTTGACTATTCGAAAAGAAATGATAAGTATTTTGACGAGAACCATGAGTACAATATCTTTAACTATGGTCACGTTGGATACTATAATACAACTTGGAGACCAACCTATGGCTTCAATGGAGCAAATGATAGTTTAATTCATAACGGTTTTGAATCTGTTATCGTTGACTTCACTCCTTCAGATATTAATCCGACACTTTCTGCAATTACATCTCAATACTATGAGCTTTATCCAAATCCACAAGGGAAGTATCAAAACTTAGACCAAATAAATACCTATGGTGCATTAAGAAACGGAGACCGTCCAGATAACGTTTATGGAATTTGGGGAAGTTTAGGAACACCTTACGAACAGTATTTCAAATCAGAAGCTGAGCAATTACGTATCACAGGTTCTGCTTCTATTGTTATTGGAGGACACAATATCTCTTTAGGTGTTGAGTACGAACAAAGATGGGACCGTGGATGGGGTGCTGGAAGTTTCTTCTCTAATGCTGGTGAAGGACCTGTTGGAATTTGGAGAGTTGCACGTCAGTATATGAACAACCATATTAGTGAATTAGATTTTAATTCTCCTAGTTATGATTTCTACGGGACATACCCACGTGTTACTTATGAGCGTTTGAATACAGGTTATGCTGCAAATGCGGGTAATGGTGAATATGGAGGGGCTGTTAATAATGATGAACAGTACTTCTTTGACTATAACTTTAGAAAAGCATTAGGATTGAACCCTGCTGGAAATGACTATGTTAACATCGATGAGTACGATCCAAACATGTTTAGTCTTGATATGTTCTCACCAGATGAATTATTCAATCAAGGTCAAAGCTTTATTTCTTACTATGGTTACGACCATACTGGAGAGAGAGTAACAGGAACAACTGATATTAATTCATACTTTAATGATACAGACGAAAATGGTAACTACAAAAGATTTGTAGGTGCTTACCAACCAACTTACGTTTCAGGATACATTATGGATAAATTCTCTTTTGATGATATCGTATTCAACGTAGGAGTTCGTGTAGATGTTTTTGATGCAAATCAACCAGTATTGAAAGATCAACACTTATTCTTTAATGCGCGTTCAGTTTCTGAAGCTAGAGCATTGAAAAATCAAGACCCAAATACTTATAGCTGGGTGAATATTCCTGAAAGTATGGGGGATGACTATGTAGTTTATGTAAACAACATAGAAAGTCCAACTCAAATTAATGGATTTAGAAAAGGTGAAGAGTGGTTTGATGCATCTGGTACAACAGTTCAAGATCCATCAACGCTGCAAGGTAGTGCAGGTATCGCACCATGGTTGTTAAATCCTGGTCAAACAACGCCTACTGCTGATGCTTTTGAAGATTATAAAGTAGCAATTAACGTTATGCCACGTATTGCGTTCTCTTTCCCTATTTCAGATGAAGCAAGTTTCTTTGCTAACTACGATATCTTAACAAGAAGACCATCGGACGGTGTAAGATTTGACCCAATCGATTATCAATTTGTTACTTCTCGTACGAACAACACCATTAATAACGCAAACTTGCGTCCAGAGAAAACAATTGATTACTCTTTCGGTTTCCAACAAGTATTGACTCGTACCTCTTCATTGAAGTTGAGTGCTTTCTACCGTGAACAAAGAGATCAAGTTCAAATTCGTAACGTATTTGAAGCGTATCCTGCAACTTACAAAACCTATGGAAACCGTGACTTTGGTACTGTAAAAGGGTTGACAGTTGAGTATGATTTAAGAAGAACAGGAAACCTAAGAATGACAGCTAACTATACATTACAGTTTGCTGAAGGAACAGGTTCGGATGCTAACTCATCGTTGTCATTTGTTAACTCAAATCAACCAGATATGAGAACTGTATATCCATTCTCATACGATCAAAGACATTCATTTGCATTCACAGTTGACTACCGTTATGGTTCAGGAAAAGATTACAATGGTCCTGTGATTAAGGACGTTAATATTCTTGAAAATACAGGGATCAACATTGTAACTTTAGTAAATTCTGGAACGCCTTACTCTAAGCAAAAGAACATTACTGCTGCAGCGATGGGAGCAGGAAGTCCACAATTGACAGGAGCTTTAAATGGTTCTCGTAAACCATGGACGTATAGCTTAGATTTCCAGGTAGATAGATCTTTCGATTTAGTATTTGGTAAAGAAGATGAAAAACAAAAACGCGCTTACTTAAATGTTTATGTAAGAGTTACCAACCTTTTGAATCAATTTAACGTAATTAATGTATACAGAGCTACAGGTGTTGCAGATGACGACGGTTACTTAGCAGCAGCTGGTTCTCAAAATACGATTCAAAGTAAATTGGATGAACAATCGTTTAGAGACCTGTACAGTATGTCAATGAACAATCCATTTAACATTAGTCGTCCAAGAACAATTAGGTTAGGTGTTAAATTCGACTTTTAATACATTAAAAAAAAACAATTAATTATGAGAGCACTTTTAATAATATTAATCGTATTAGGTTCAGTTTTTGAAGCTAATGCCCTTAGACCGCCTTCGTCGTCGAACGAAGCGCCACAAGACAAGCCTTTAGGTGGATCGTCGGATGTTTATACAAAAGCAAATTGTCCTCCTTCTGATGCAAAACTGTTTTTAGAATTTAATGATGTACGTGCTTTAGTAGAAGCAGGTGGGTCTTTATGGCAAAACCGTCAAAATGGTTCAGCTTCTTATGAGGTTCCATTAGGTGGAGGTAACCATGTTATTTACTCTGGTTCTATTTGGATGGGAGGAAACGACGTTAATGGTCAGTTAAAATTAGCCGCAATTACTTTTAGACAAGGTAATGACTTTTGGACTGGTCCTTTATCGCAAACTGTTGGTTCTGGTTCGTACGATCCTTCTCAACCTGTTGGTGATGATGCAACAAGAGATTTCGGTGCAGCAACCATCGATCCTGATGTTTGTATTCAGTATGATAGATTCTTTACCATTGCTAAAGCTGAAGTAATTAACTATACTTTAGCATGGGAATGTGATCAAAATCCTGAGTGTAATGATGAATTTCCTATTACTAATGATGCTATTCAAAGAATTAATAACTGGCCTGCACACGGTGATGTGTCTAGAGGGCAAGATTATTACTTAGCACCTTTTTATGACTACCCTTCTCAAGGTGGTGCTGGTGATGGTGTTTATGATCCTTCGCAAGGTGACATTCCTTGGTTTGATGATATCTTAGGTCGTGACGACGTTGTTTGTGGTTTTGATAGAAGAGTCACACTTTTTGGTGACCAAACGAACTGGTGGGTATTTAACGATAAAGGAAATATTCATACAGAAACAGGTGCCGATCCTATTGGAATGGAAATTCGTGCTCAAGCATTCTCTTTTGCGACGAATGATGAAGTAAACCGTATGACTTTCTATAACTATGAAATGATTAACCGTAGTACACAGACATTATATGACACTTACTTTACACAATTTGTTGACCCAGATATTGGAAACTCAGAAGATGATTATGTAGGTTGTGATGTATCACGTGGGTTAGGATATGCTTATAACGGTCCTAACAATGATGATGGTCAAAGTGGTTCTCCAGGATATGGGGATAACCCACCTGCAGTTGGAGTCGATTTTTTCGAAGGACCTTATCAAGATGCTGATAACATTGATAACGTTGGACCAAGACTAGTTCAACAACAAGATGGGACTTATGAATATGTAGTGCCTACCGTAAATGAAGCAATCCAAGGAGATGGTATCGTTTATGAAGGTATCGGTATTGGTTATTCTGATGGAATAATTGATAACGAACGTTTTGGAATGCGTATATTCAATTACTTCAGTAGACCAGATTTAGCGAGTGTACCTGGTGTGACTGATGACCCGCAAACTGGAGGAGATTACTATAATTACATGACTGGATTCTGGAAAAATAATTCACCATTTGTTTACGGTGGAGATGGTTTCCCTGGAAGTTCAGGAGCAACATCTGTTCCTGCTGCTTATAGTTACCCTGGTGATTCAGACCCATTACATTTTGGAACTAATGGTCAAGATATGGGCTGGAACTGGTCTGAAAGAGATATTGACGGTAGTGGAAACTCTAATACAGCAAACGATAGAAGATTCTTGCAATCTGCTGGTCCTTTTACATTGACTCCTGGAGCAATTAATAACTTAACGGTTGGAGTTGTTTACGGACGTGCTTTTGAAGGTGACGCAGCAGCTTCGATTGAGGCGTTACGTACAAACGATACTAAAGCACAAGCTTTGTTTGATAACTGTTTCGAAATCATGGATCCACCAACAGCACCAGTGTTGGAGATTGTTGAATTAGAAAACGAATTGGTTCTTTTGATTGATAACCCTTATGGTAACAACGTAGATGAATCATTTGCTGAAGAAGACAATATCAATATTGTTGATCCTATTGATGGTTCACCAATTGATAAAGTGTACTCTTTTGAAGGTTACCAAATCTATCAAATGAAAAATAATGAAGCTGGTGTGAGTGATATTGGTGATAATGACTTCGCACGTTTAGTAGCACAATGTGATATCAAAAATGACATCACGCGTATAGTTAACTTTGAATTTGATGAAGAAATTGGATTCTCTGTACCATCGATTAAAGTTGAAGGTGAAAATAGGGGGATACGTCACTCTTTCAGAATTACGGAAGATGCATTTAGTGAAGGTGCTTTAGTAAACCATAAGACTTACTATTATATTGCTATCGCTTATGCTCACAACGAATATAAAGAGTATGATCCAAATGATTCTCAAAAATTAGATGGACAAAAGATTCCATATATTAGCTCTCGTTTGGCTGCTGATGGTAGTGCGATTAAAGCTGTAGCTGGAATTCCACATTCTCCAAAACCAAAGCATGACGGAACAATTGTAAAGCTTCCTTACGGATCTTCACCTGAGATTACAACACTTGATGGTAGAGGAAACGGAAATAGAGTGGTTGACTTAACTAAAGCAACAGAAGACTTTATCGTAGCAAATGGCTCTATTGATACTCCTACATACCAAAAAGGGAGAGGACCAATTGATGTTAAAGTAATTGATCCATTAAATTTAGTTGACGGTTATTTTGTGTTAAACTTTGATAGTTATTCAAAAATAGATACAGCAAGTTGGACATTAAGTCGTTATACAGAAAAAGGTGGAACTTTATTGGAATCTGTGACTTCTGATCGCACGGTAGATTACAACAACGAGCAACTGCTTCCAGATTGGGGTATTTCAGTAACTATTTTTAGAGACTTGTACCCTTGTGCATTAGGATCTTCTAATTGTTCATTCAGAGATAGACATGCAGTTCCTATTGAAGCAACACTTGATTTTTCTGATAGTTCTAAAGTTTGGCTGGGAGGAATTCAAGACATAGATTCCTATGATCCTCGAAACTGGATTGCTTCAGGAACTTATTCGCCAACAGCAGAAGAAGATGATCCTAATGCTGGAATTTTTAACCCTTCATGTTATAAAGACTTCGCAGATATCGATCCTGAAAAAGTGTTCAGTAACATCATTGATGGAACTGTTTCTTTAGGACAACTAGCGAGAAGAAATACATGTGGGTTCACACCAATCGGAGTGCCTGGAACCGGCGGAATCATGTTGCCTGGTGCTTTCTCTTCAATAGAAAGGTTAAAAATGCCTTCTGTTTTCCAAACGAGTGTTGATATTGTATACACAAGCGATAAATCAAAATGGACACGTTGTCCAGTGATTGAATTAGGTAACGATCCAAACTTAAACGTTAATGGTGGTAAACCTGGATTATTACGTCAAAGCCCTTCTATTGATAAAGAAGGTAGACAAGTTGGAATGCCCGGGTATAATGCTTCAGAAGCTAACCCAGATGGTACAACCCCTTATGGTATGGGATGGTTTCCTGGATATGCTATTGACGTTGAAACGGGTCGTAGATTGAACATGGCATACGGTGAAAACTCTTTCTTAATCGGTGAAAACGGTGGAGATATGATGTGGAATCCATCTTCAAATGAGATGTCTCAAACTAACGATGCATTATTAGGTGGACAACATGTTGTCTATGTGTTTGGACATATTGATGGTGTTGTTCCAAATTATGATGAAGGTGTATATGTACATACTCAATTAGACGCTGAGAACCTAAGTGGATATAGAAATGTTTATGGAGCTTTATCATGGGTTGTTAATCCTTTATTAGTACCAGGTAGAACACTTCTTGAGACTGATGCTAGAATGAGGATTAGAATAAACCAAGAATATACAGAGTATACAAAAACTGGAATGTTCGGCGGTTCTCCAACGTATGAGTGGTCAATGGATGACTTTAAAACAATCAAGAATGACGAAGAGACTCTTGCAGACGCTCTTGATATGATTAATGTTGTACCCAACCCATATTACGCATACTCTGAATACGAAAGAGATAAACTAGATACTCGTGTAAAGATTACTAACCTTCCGGAAAGATGTAAGATTAGAATCTACAATACTTCTGGTAAATTAATCAGAGCATTTGATAAGGATAGTCCAATTACATCTATTGATTGGGACCTTAAAAATGGGGAGAACATTCCGGTTGCTGGTGGAGTTTACTTAATTCACGTAGATGTAGAAGGAATTGGACAACGTGTTGTTAAGTTCTTCGGAGGACTTCGTCAACCAGATTTAGAAAACTTATAAGAACGGACACTAAACTTTTGTAACAATGAATATGTTAAAAACGATTATAAAAGGATCAATGATTGTGGGAGCTCTAGCTATGAGCTTCCCAACATTGGCCGGAAACGAAGACCGTATCGGTTCTGCTGGTGCAAGTGAAATGTTAGTAAATCCATGGGCCCGATCAACAGCGTTTGGTTCCGCTGGTGTAGCGTCAACAAATGGATTAGAAGCTCAGTTTTCAAACATTGCTGGATTAGCATTTACAGATAAAACTCAAATCAAATTCAACTATACTAACTGGTTAGGTGATGCCAACATTTCTTTAAACTCAGCAGGTATTGCTCAAAGGGTAGGAGATCAAACCGTAGTTGCGCTTTCACTTCAGGCTTTTGGTTATGGTGATATTGATATTACTACTGTAAATTTACCTGAAGGTGGTATTGGTCAATTCACTCCAAGAAAAAACATCATCAATATTGGTGTAGCTCGTGAGTTTTCAAACTCAATTTATGCAGGAATTAATGTGAAGTTACTTAACGAGAATATTGCTAACTTAAAAGCGACTGGATTTGCTTTTGATGCTGGTGTTAGATATGTAACTGGTGAACAAGACCACATTAAGTTCGGTATTACATTGAGAAACGTAGGAACTCCTATGAAGTATCAAGGAGATGGACTTTCTCAGGAAATTTTCTATCAAGGTACTGGTGGAAATGCTACTTTGGTCCAAAGATCGGCTTCTTTTGAATTGCCTTCTTTGTTGGCGCTTGGGTTTGCCTATGACTTCATCTTTGATGAAAACAATAAGTTAACTGCAGCTGCTGCTTTTCACGCTAATTCATTTACAAACGATCAATTCAATATTGGTTTAGATTATGGAATGGCTTTCTCTAAAGCAGCGGTTAATATTAGAGCTGGATTTGTTGGTGAAAAAGCTATTTTCAATAGAGATGAATCTACAACAAGCTTAACTGGTTTAACAGCAGGACTTTCTGTTGATGCATTACTAGGAGATAAAAAAATTCCTTTAGGGTTCGAATACGCAATGCGTTTATCTAACCCATTTGGAGTAATTAATACTTTTGGTGTGACACTTAGTTTGAAATAAGCTAAAAATTATATAACTTTGTTTACAACGAGAGGGTCATTTTGGCTCTCTTGTTTTTTGTTTACTAAACTTTGAACATGTCAAAAATCAATTATTATACAGAAAGTGGACTTCAAAAGCTGAAGGACGAACTCCAAGATATGGAGAGGGTACAACGCCCGCTTATCTCTGCTCAAATAGGTGAAGCTATAGATAAGGGTGATTTATCTGAAAATGCGGAATACGATGCTGCAAAAGAAGCACAAGGTATTCTTGAAATGAAGATTGCTAAATTGAAAGAGATTATATCTAACGCTAGATTAATCGATGAATCTACATTAGATACTTCTAAAGCTTTAATTCTATCTACTGTGAAGATTAAAAACCTTAGCAATAACGCTGAAGTTACTTACACCCTAGTTGCAGAAAATGAAGCTGATTTAAAAGCCAAAAAGATTTCTGTAGATTCACCTATCGGAAAAGGATTGTTAGGGAAATCAGTCGGTGATATTGCTGATGTGGAAACTCCTAGAGGTATTCTCCAATTTGAAATTTTAGAAATTACAAGATCATGAGTACTATCTTTACAAAAATAATTGAAGGCGAAATACCAAGTTATAAAGTTGCCGAAAATGATCAGTTTTTAGCCTTTCTAGATATACAACCAATTGTTAAAGGACACGTTTTAGTTATTCCCAAAAAAGAAATAGACTATATCTTCGATATTGAGGATGATTTACTTGGTGAGTTTATGAGTTTTGCTAAATCTGTTGCCAAACAAATGGATAAAGTTTTCGATTGTAAAAGAATTGGAGTTACTGTTGTAGGACTTGAGGTTCCACATGCACATATTCATTTAATGCCAATCAATGGTATTGCAGATATGGATTTCAATAAAAAGAAACTCAATTTCTCATCAGAAGAAATGGAAAAAATTGCAAAATCAATAAGAGAAGCGTAATTACTTCTTTTTGTTTTCGGGACGCTTATCTCGATCAGGATTTTGGTTAATAAAGGCTTTCCAATTGGAGGCCTTTATTTTATTGTGCTCACCTCTTCCTTTTGAATAATAATGACATATTGCCGCTGCTAATCCATCCGTAGCGTCAAGTTGTTTTGGAATTTCCTTTAATCCTAAAAGGTGTTGGATCATCGCAGCAACCTGCTCTTTACTGGCCGACCCTTTGCCTGTTATGGCTTGTTTTATTCTTCTAGGTGAATACTCTTCAAAAGGAACGTTACGACTCAAAGATGCCGCGATACAAACTCCCTGCGCCCTTCCGAGCTTTAGCATCGATTGAACATTTTTTCCAAAGAATGGAGCCTCAATAGCCATTTCATCTGGATGGTATTCTTTGATAAGCGCATCTACACGTTCAAAGATCCTTTTAAGCTTGTCTGGATGGGTAGCAAGCTTTTGTAGATGTATAACACCAAAAGTCACTAGACTCATCTTTCTATTTTTAATGTGAATAATTCCATACCCCATAATGGTAGTACCTGGGTCTATTCCGAGAATTATTTTATCTTCAACCATTATTTGATGTAAGCGTGAATAAAAACATAAAGGTACAAAAGACTTTCGTCTGGACATTAAAAGGCATACTCTTTATTGGTGTATCGTATTTCTTTATTCAACAACTTCTAAAGTTGAAACTAAGTCAACTCCACGATTTGAATATTGAAAGTTTCTACTTTTTTATTTTAGTATTTTTTTTATTACCTCTTAATTGGGGGATAGAATTATTGAAGTGGCAGAGAATATTAAAAGTAAATAAAATATATATCGTTTCTAATACCCTTATACAATCTCTTTTTTCAGGAGTAACAACAGGTATTATAACACCAAATCGTATTGGCAACTTTATTGGTCGAATGTTATTCTTTAAAGGGAAGATAAGGGGACAATTGATCCTTGGAACACTTTATAGTAATTTCGCACAGTTTTTAAGTACCATAACTTTTGGTGCAATTAGCATTATCTGGTTTCATGAAGTTCTTTTTTCCACTTATGGCGAGTTGGCCACATATATTTCGTGTATTATTCTCCTAATAGGTTTGACATTTTATTTTGTAATCCCTTATGTCTCATTGCCCAGTTTAAAATTTTTAAATAAAAAAGAGAATTTGCTTAAGCATTTCCAAGTGAATGCTAGACAACTCGTTTTTCCTTTGTTTTATCTTAGTTCTTTGCGTTACTTGATTTTTTCTTTTCAATTTTTATTAATGTTAATGGCTTTTGGTGAACCTTTTTCATTATTGCTGTTGGCTGGGGTGTTTTTTACCTATCTTGTCAGTACTTTAATTCCAAGCTTTGTCTTTGGAAAGCTTTTAATACGGGAAACTTCCGGATTGGTAATTCTTAGTTTTGTGGTTGAAAATGAAATGGTAATTATTGTTTCTTCACTATTACTGTGGTTGATTAATTTAGGAATCCCTTCCTTGATCGGAATGTTTTTTATCTTTAGAAAAAAGTTCCTTTTAAATGCATGAGCTATATCTTTTATTTTTATTGCTGTCATTGCTCTTGTTTTCAGGATTGAAATTGTTGTCTGCTTTTCGTAAAAAACAACATTGTCCTGACTTAAATTTAACGGATCTTAGTGCTGTTATTCCATTCCGAAATGAAGCATTAACACTGACCAAATTTTTAGCATCCTTAAAGATTCAATCTGTTCTTCCTGCAAAAATCATTTTTGTAAACGACCATTCTGAAGATGATTCTGTACAGATAATTGAACAGTTCATTAATAAATATGGTTTAGGAACTTTAATTCATCTCCCTCAAGGTGAGGCAGGAAAAAAAGCAGCTTTAAATCTAGGCATTACTAATGTTGAGACACCATTTGTATTGACGCTCGACGCAGATATTATTTTTAATGAAGATTATTTTGACTCTCTTTCTTCACTTCCTGCTGTTGGTCTACATTCCTTACCTGTTACAATGCAAGGGAAAGGTTTCCTGCAAAAATTATTTAGCACTGAATACTCTTTTTTTAACGCTTTTAATTTTTTGCTTTCATCAATACGACCTATTTCAGTAAGTGGTGCAAATTTACTTTTTGACCGCAATGCAATAAATTATCAAAAACAACTCAAAAAACATAAACACCTTGCTTCAGGAGATGATTATTTCTTGTTAAAAGAATTTCGTCGTAAGCACTTACCTGTATACATTAGTAACGAAACGAAACTTTGCGTAACAAGCTCCGCACCCGATTCTATTGCCTCATACCTAGACCAAAGGGTGAGGTGGTTAAGTAAAAGCAACCACCAGTTGACTGGGGTTGATGTATTGATAGGAGTATTTATTACTGTTTACTTTTTAGGTGGACTTATAGTGCTAGCTTACTCTGTATTGACCTGTTCTTGGATAGCTCTTTTAAGTACTTTCATTATTCGATTTATGATTGATGCTGTAGTTTACTTTAATTATGCCCAAGGTTTAGGTAAAACAAAAGGTGTTTTTATGCTCCCTTTTTTTCAATTGATATATCCCCTGTTATTCTTGACAGTTGCTACCCTGTCTCTCTTTTATAAACCTCGTTGGAAGGGGAGAAGTTAGTGTTTAGATGTATCCTTTAACGAATTTCCTTTTATTTGGAATAGGGTAATAGATGTGATGCTAATGACGAGCAACAAACTAGCAATAAACAACATCCAATTATAATTCGGAAGGAAAGGAAAATTCAATATGACTTCAGCTGGTTTGTAGAAGATTATAAATTCTGTAAAGATAAATCCGAGTAAATACAATCGCATCCCCGTTTTGTTTAAATGTATAAGTTTTGCATTCTCAAGTAAGGCAAATAATGCGATGGTTACTACCCCAAGAAAAACAAGATGTAAGAATCCAATAGTTAGATAAGTGTTGTTGGTTACCAATGCTGCCGTATACTGAAAGGAACCTAAAAGCTGCATAAGCATTTTAATCAAAAGCAGAAGAAAGGACCAACGCATTAATTGCCATCCCATTTTCCCAAAAACTAATCCTATAATCAAATAGTTCTTTCTTATAAATTTGAAGAGGAGAAGAAATGAGAAGAGTTGGATTATTCCTCCGATTACTGATAAACGATAAACCCATTGATGTGGTTCAGTAAAAAGTACGGATAAGAAAAAAGTAAGGACCATTCCGAAATTAAAAGTCGTCATAAATTGCTTAAAAAGTCGAGGGTCCATTCTGATGTCATGGTTTTCTAAAACCTTTAGGAATATTCCGATGACACCGAGTATCATCCATGCATTGTATTGGAAGTGAAGGTAGAAGTATATAGAGGTTCTATACCAAACAGAACCAGGACCTAAAGTCGCCATAACACCACCAATTGCCCAGGGCCCAATACTAGAAATTAGCATGAAAATTAGTGCATATTTAGTCACGGTATAGGCGGGCGTATTCTTATGATATTTAGGAATATACTTGAAAAAAGCCCATGCATATGAATAACTCGCAATCAGAAAAGCAGTCGAAAATATGATCGAGAAAAGGGCGTAACCTGTAAAAGGAAAAGTAAGTAGCATTCCAATCACTGTGATGAGTGTGAACCAGAATATTCGGGCATATACTTTTTGGGGAATTATATCTTTTAGAAAGAAATGACCAATTAAAGTTGTAAGACCAAAATAAACCCAACCCAATAAAGCGACATGGGAGTGTGCATGAACAACATATCTGTAATCTATACCTATAGAAGCAATAGCAAAGTAGCGAAGCAATAAACCTAGTAAAGCGGCAATAAGAAACAGACTTAACGCAGTCTGTGCATGTCTTCTTAGGTGAATCATATACTTCTGCTCATTTTAATTAATTTCCCGTGATTTAGTAGGGTGGGTAGTCTTAGGAAAATTGGATTGGAAAAAACAAATGGCAGAAGGCAACTCATCAATTAGCAAATGCTACTGCAGAGCACCTTCATTACCATTATGTTTAAGAATAATTAACGTCTCAATCTAGTGTTTTATTAGGACTAGAATGTTCTGATGTATTCTAAAATAGCACGTGCATCTTCCTCTGAAAGGTTGTAGTTTGTCATTGCAGCACCTTTGTATTCTTCAAATAATGCTTTTGCTAAAGGATCTTCTTTAACCATTACGTCAGGATTGATGATCATATTCAATACCCATTCTGGTGTTCTACGCTCAAGAATATCTTTTTGAGGTGGTCCAACAAAACGTTCATCTGGTTTATGACAAGCCGTACATTTTTGATCGTATAATGTTTTTCCTTTGGCGGCCATTTCTTCATCAATAGCCTCGTCAATGGTTACACTTTTAACAGGTCCAACTCCTATACTTACGAGGTCAATGCGTTGAGAAGGAAGAACTTCATCAGTCGCTTCTTCTTCGGCAGGTTCATCTGCAACAGAATTGTTTGGATTGTTAGGGTTGTTTGGGTTAACAAGAGCAGACTCCTCTTTTTTAGTTTCTGTCTCTGCTTCTCCACCTCCACAACTGTATAAGGATACAGCAAGTACAAGTAGCCCAAGTTTAAAATAATTCTTCATAACTGGTTTTTTTAATTTAATTAATTAATACAAAAATAGACGTTCTTTATTCGTTTGATTGCAAAATAGTAAAAAAAGGAATGTAAATGTGATTAAAGTCATAAAAAGATAATCAAGTCTTCTATTTGCTGTCTAATGCTTACTAGAATTCCTTCTTGCTTAGCCATGAAAATCTAAGCTTTCGTTCAATTTCAAGCTAGGCAAAACAACTTGGTTTATACAATAGCCTGTCTAAAGTTGTTCATGATTAGTCGCATAAAGTAATTGTGAATTACCTTCTTATTTTCACTTCGTTTAACGAAGGAAAGCACTAATTTTGCTTTATTAAAATTGAGTAATGAATAAACTGTTTCAATCTTATAAATCTTCATTTCAGGGACTGTCTTCTGAATCTTGGATGTTGTCTTTGGTAATGTTATTGAATCGCGTAGGAGGAATGGTCATTCCTTTTCTTACCGTTTATTTAATTACTGAGTTAAACTTCGAAACTGATGAAGCAGGTATTGTTATGAGTTGTTTTGGAATTGGAGGTTTATTGGGGTCTATTGTTGGAGGCTGGTTAACGGATAAAATAGGATCATTCTATATTCAGTTTTTAAGCTTGTTATTGGCTTCACCAATTTTCATTGTACTTTCTACTCTAGAAACAGTTTTAGAAATGTCTCTATTTGTCCTTTTATTAAGTTTTATCAACGAATGCTTTCGTCCTGCCAATTCTGCTTCTATTGCTTTGTATGCCAAAAAAGAGAATTTGACCCGGTCTTTTTCCCTCAATAGACTAGCAGTTAATTTAGGATTTTCATTTGGTCCAGCACTGGGTGGTTTCTTAGCAGCAATTTCTTATGCTTGGCTTTTTTATGGAAATTCAATTGCAAGTCTCATCGCTGCTTTTGTTTTCTTTTGGTACTTTTTTAAAAGAGAAAAACGCAATAAAAAACGAGTAATAGAGCCTGAAGAGCTTACTGGACTTGAAAATACAAGTTCTCCTTACCGAGATAAATGGTTCATTTTCTTTAGTTTGTTTTGTTTCTTATATGCTTGTGTTTTCTTTCAATTATTCACAATAATGCCCATGTTCTATGAAGATAGTTTAGGGTTTAACAATGTGACTATAGGATTATTGCTTGCTTTTAATGGCTTCTTCGTTTTTGCTACTGAGATGCCTATGGTTCAGTTTGCTGACCGTAAATTCAATGTATATATCAATATTGTTTTGGGCGCTGTTCTCCTTTTTATCGCTTTCGCATGGTTATTAGTTGATGATTCATTGTTCTCCTGCTTTATGTCAATGATGTTTCTTAGCTTATCTGAATTGTTGGTGCTCCCATTTATTGCAACCGTCGCTGCAAAGCGGTCAACAGAAAAGAACAGAGGTTCCTATATGGGATTACAAGGGTTAAGTATTTCAATGGCCTTTGTGGTGATGCCGATCTTGGCAACAAGACTAGTTCAAGAATATTCCTTTAGTTATTTGTGGTGGGCCAATATCATTGTTTTGATCATTGTAATCTTCGGTTTTTACTTTATTAAAAGTAAAATGCCTGTCACTATAGAAACATAAATTCCTCGTTAGTTTATAGGATTAGGACAGGCTCTGTTTTCAATAAAAAATAAAGTTTGTTCTTAATGAGATAAAAAAGTCTTTTTATATTTGAAGACTAAATTCTATAATAATGTCATGGAAAATCTATTAGAACAAAAAATTAAAGATGTAGCAATTGAAAATAGCGCATATATTGAGTTTTTCCATCACCATAATGTAGACTTTTACTGTAATGGCAAACTCACTTTAAAACAGGCTTTGCAGAATGCCAATGTTGAAACAGAAGTGTTTTTAGATTATGCCCAATCCATCCTTAACGAAACACCAAGAAAATATGGCGTTAAAATAGAGGAGTGGCCACTCGATTTGTTAGCAGATTACATTCATAAAACACATCATCAGTATACTGAGCAGACTTTAGTTGAATTGAAATCAGAGGTCAAAACCTTTCTAAAAGATCATGAAAATCAAAACTAACAGAATTTCAAACCCTGCTAGAACGATTGGCTAAGGAGTTAGGAGGACATATGAAAAAGGAAGAGCTCATTTTGTTTCCACACATCAGAAAACTCATGTTAGCCAAAGGTGAACTTTCGAGCCTTCAATTTAAAACGGTGGTAAATCCAATCAATTTAATGATTCATGAGCACACAAGCGCTTTTGAGTTATTGCAAAGTATTCGTTCAATTTTTGAAGGATATAAATATTCCGAGGAAAATTTTCTTGAAGTAAAAAAGATCATTCAAAAGATGGAGGAATTAGATAGAGATTTGACACTTCATTTGCACTTAGAAAACAATATCCTTTTTCCAAAAGTAGTGATGTTTGAGAAAAATAGATTAAATTTATAGCTTTTAACCTTCTAAATAATGACTAAATAATGTTTTCAAAAGCGTGTGAATACGGGATTAAAGCAACACTCTATATTGCCGAACAGGCACTAAATAGTGATAAAAAAACGGGAGTTAAGGATATTGCTAAAGAAATCGACTCACCCGAAGCTTTCACAGCTAAGATTATGCAGATTCTTTCCAGAAATAAAATCGTCCGTTCTTTAAAGGGTCCTTCAGGTGGTTTTTATATTCCAAAGGAAGATTTAGCTGAAATTAAATTAAGTCAGATTGTAGAGGCTATTGACGGTGATCAAATTTATCGCGGATGCGGATTGGGATTAGCACAGTGTAATGCAGAAAAACCTTGCCCTGTTCATGATAAATTCAAACTAATTCGTGACGAATTAGCCAAAATGCTAACTGAAACGTCTTTATTGGAATTGGCCAATGGCTTGGATTCGGGCTTAACTTTCTTGAAAAGATAATTCAAAATTTTTCTTGTCACATATTTTAAAATATATATATTAGCATCACAAAAGACAAAAAGGTCTTAATATATTCTAATTAAAATTTGAGGTATGGGGTGGTTAACCAAACAAGAAGCGAAATTTGAAGAGAACAGATTTGGAGCAATGACTGTCATGCTTACTTTCCAAAGTTGTTTAGGATCGGTAGCAGCAATGCTGGCAATTCAAGATGGAATTTGGGCATTAGTGAGTGTCGTTGCAGTTTTAACAATGTCTTCTAATGCGATGTTTATCGCACAAGCGGACGCTAAACCGTGTATTGTTACATTTTACTTAAGTGTAGTGGTAAATACTTTAATTATTTTATTCACTGCATTTTATTAGGCAACAATTATGGTTGAATTAGCAATCGTGTCCGTCTTCATTTGGATGGGCTTTGTCGGAGCAATTAGTTTTATGGAAGCATGGTTGAAATTTAGAGCTCCAGGTGTTGGTCTAAAAATAGGACTAAGTATAGGTCAATTGGTTTTTACAGCTTTGAATCGTGTGGAATGGACACTTGCATTTTTATTATTAGGCGCATTGCTCTTAAATATTGAAAGTGTACCGAATTATTTTTGGGGAATAATTCTGCTTCCTATTTCTTTTTTATTCATTCAATCGATGGTGTTATTACCCAGGTTAAAAGTACAAGCGCAAGAGAAAATTCGAGGGAATTCCTCCCAAAAGTCATCAATTCACATTTATTACATTATTTTTGAATTGATTAAAGTTGTTACTTTAGCAGGTATAGGATACATGCTTTTTAAATTTTAAATACACTATGGGTCAGGAAGATAAAAACAAAGATTTGATCAGTAAAATCAATAAGAAATATGAAGATTTAGGCGAGAATCCGAACACCTATCTGGAAGGACTATTACAGGCAAAACCGATTACCTACTGGGACTATATAGAAGTGGATACTCTTTTTTCATTGCAGAAACCAAGAACAGATTTTAAAGATGAAAAAATCTTTATTATGTACCACCAGGTTACGGAATTAGTGCTGGGGATGATGATGCACGAATTAAAACAATTGGTCAATGAAGAGCTCTCTGAAGAAGTATGGATAGACAAAATCAATAGGTTGAATCGTTATACTTCCATGTTAATTACGTCCTTTAGTGTAATGAGTCACGGTATGAATTATGACGACTATAATGTTTTCCGTAAAACATTGGCTCCTGCAAGTGGATTCCAAAGTGTTTCCTTTAGGTACATCGAAATTTACTGTACGCCTTTAAAGAACCTTCTTAATGAAAAAGGAAAAGCCAGAATTCCTGAAAATCCAACAACTGAAGATTATTTCGAACATATTTATTGGAAAGATGCAGGAATGGATAGAAAAACGGGGAAGAAGACCCTTACCCTGCGAATGTTTGAAGATAAATACCAAGACAAATTAATTGATAAAGCAAATGAATTAAAAGGGAAGACCCTTGAAGAAAAATTTTTGAAAATGAAAAATCCATCCAAAGAACTGGTGGAAATCCTTCAAGAGTTTGACCAATTATATAATGTTAAATGGCCAATGGTTCACTTGGAGACAGCACAGCATTACCTCGATAAAAAAGGTGAAAATAAAGCCGCAACCGGAGGAAGTGAATGGAAGAAATACCTACATCCAAAACATCAACAACGTAAATTTTTCCCTGAGATATGGGAGGATAATTATGAGGATTAATTATGAATGATGAACGATGAATTTTTTTAAGTAGCCGAATACAGACGTGAATCACAATGTGAAAATCACTGGCGTCCGATAAAAATTTTTCGATTATACTTCAGCCTTTATCTATTCTGTACTATGGCTTGTTTTGCGATTTTAAGGGCTTAGATTTGAGGAAAAGTATGTTCGTGGCGTTTGGGATTCCACAGCGAAAATGAGTTTTCAAGTGGAATTGCATTTCTTTGAAAAAGAAATATAGCATGGAACTTAAGAAAATCTCATGTTGCGAAGCATTCGCCTTGGAATTCCAATGATTTTTTTGTTTCGTTTTTTTATCAAGAAAAAAATGAACCGAAACGAAGTGAGCTCATGAAGACCTTTAAAGGTTGACAAGACTGAATAAAAAGACATAGGAGATAGAGCGAAACTTTTGTTTTTGCGGTAAAGTCTTTTTAATCGGACGATAGTGATGTGAAAATATTGTTTTTAAAAAATCAATAATCCAATTCCGAAGATAATCACGCCAACAATGAATAGTAGAAAAGTATAGGGGAGCAATTGTTGTGGTTTTAGCTGAGTAATTCCCAATAGAGGCAGCGCCCAAAAAGGTTGTAGCATGTTGGTCAGTTGATCACCATAAGCCATGGCTAAAATTGTTTTAGGTAAATCTGCTCCTAATTGTTGCGCCGTTTCAATAATTATTGGACCCTGAATCGCCCATTGACCACCACCACTAGGGACAAAAAAGTTGACTACTCCAGCACTAAAAAAGGTGAATAAAGGCAGGGTGTACGCATTGGCAATTGATGTAATTGAATCTGAAAAAAGTACAATAAGCCCACTGCTTTTCATTAAAGCTAAAATTCCAAAATAGAAAGGGAATTGAATTAATATTCCTGAAATGTCACCAATTGCTTCTTGTAAAGCAAGCGTGAAATTGTTGATCGTTTTGTGAAGTGTTAGGGATAAGCCTAAAAACATGAGGTTAATGAAATTTAGTTGAATAAAACCAAGGCTGCTTTGACCATCGTAAGCAATTGCTTTGTATATCCCAATAAGCAAAATGGAAAGTCCTAAGCCAATTCCAAGGGTTTTACTGTGGTCTAGTCGTTCTGCGCCTTTGTATTGAACTTGTGTTGCTTCTATTTGCGCAGCATTTGTTTTTTTGAATTGTGGGACTGACTCAATTTTGGTTTTCTTGGCAAAGATGTACAAGAATGTAGGGACAATGATTACACAAGCGAGGGTTAAAACAATATTCATTGAAGATCCGATGGTTTGCTCAAAAGGAATACTCGTTGGAAATTCACCAGCAATATTCATTTGTTGCATTAATGCAGGAATATAGCCTTCTTCCATAGATTTAGTTGTTGCACTTCCAGACAAGCCACCATGCCATACCATCATGGTAACATAACCTGCTGCACCTATCAACCCATAATTAACAGCTTTGTTTTCTAGCGCAAATTTCTCACCGACTTTTCTAGCAATTATTGCCCCGAAAATCAATCCCAAACCCCAATTCAATAAGCCCATCGAAATTGCACCAATTGAAACAACGACTACACTAGATGCGGTAGTGGTACAATATTTTAGTAAGGCGTTTATAATTCTTTCAATGGCTGGAGAAAGAGCCAATATGTGACCCAATACCAAAATCAGCATCATTTGAAAGGCAAAGTATAACCCACCTCCTGAATTGTCCCACAAACCTTCTTCCCAAGAACCGATTAAGGTTAAAAAGTATTGTCCATGCGAAGTCCCCGCAGGTTTGGTCAAAAATTGAGCGATGATTAATGTTAAAACGGTCAATAAAATAGCAATAGTAAACGGACTTGGTAGGACACGTTTAAAGATCTCAATTGCTTTTTTCGATTGTTTCTCTGATTTTTTCATGGGTGTGATTTCGAAGTATAAGCGCGAGGTGAAAGTAATGAAAAAATTGGAAGTTTTTTAGATGATAGGGAAGAGAAAAAAGTGATTAGTTTGGAGATAATTTACTCTGAGAGGACGAAATGTTGTGTGAAATTGTTAAGTTAGCTGTGAAATAATTCCACCTAAAGGTGCACAAAGTCAACAAACGCTTGTTAGGCTTGTAGTCTGATGGTGGGGTTGTGGGTAAGTTATGAACAACTGTGAAGAAAGTTTCGACTATAATCATGGTAAATTAGATGCACTAAATTTATTTTAACAATTGATTTCCAGCCCTTTCAGAAATTCTTTCGTAATGATTACTGTTATAAGTAAAAAACAGCACTCAATAACGGTAAAGCACACAGGCTAACAGAATTTACTACTAAATACCGATTAGCGACTGCCAAAGAACACATTGCTTGTAGCGGGAGAAAATTGGCAATAGTGCAAGTTTTTGATACTCCTTTAACATGTCAAAAGCGTGTTCATCTAAAAATTAGAAAAGATGAAAAAGTTAATTTATGGAGGTTTGTTCCTTGCCTTAGTAGGAATTATATTTGTTGGTTGTAAAAAAGAAATTACAAATCAAACTGAAGATCCGAAAGTTGAAACTAATAAGAAAGGAGAAAATGAAAATTATGAGAAATCTAATTGGCCGATTTCTATTGGTATTACATTTGATCCTTTGAGGATCCATAGAGCAACAACGGATAGACCAAGAGATGGAAAAAATTGTGGCTGTAACGAATGTTTTGGACTTTGCAATGCCCCAGCATTAGGTGATGGAAGAAATGAAGAAAGTATCTTAGGGGTGGAATTAATAAATGAAGAGTTTGCTACAATTTATTTTTTACACAAAAAGCCTAATAATTTCGAAAAAGAGTTTGGGATAGATGAAGTTGTCACTACTAAACTTAATAACGGTTAAACTATTAATTTTCATATAGGTGAGTATTTTGCTATTTATAATGAAGGTGTTTTTTATGATAAAAAAACTGGAAAGAAACATAAGTATTATGGAAATGTAAATGTTAAATATTCATTATAAAAAAATAATTAAATCCAGCAGATATTAATCTGCTGGGGACTGTAAAGATATTATCATTATGAAAAAAGGACTAACTACAGTCGTATTAATACTAATATTAAGTAGTTGTGGGCTACTTATTACGCAAAAAGTTTTGTTAGGTGTTAGAAAACCGACCATTCAATCTACTGATAAAATACTAAAGTTTCTTGCAAAAAATACACACTTGGATTCTACAATGACATTATCTAAAGTGGAGTTTCTTCATAAAATCACACAATCGAGTAACTATTTTGCGAAATGGGAAATATTTGATAAAAATGGGAACATATTGATTCCAACAGACTCTAATATTAGAAACTGCAATGGTTACACTCATTCATTTTTTAAAAACCTACCAAATTCAAAATATTCTGTAGACACGAGTCGGAACATCTTTTTAGATAGCACTATTACCAATGGTTTAACTCAATTAAATAGAACAAAAGCAGAAATTGAAAAAAGTGATAAAAATGATTATTATCTTGTGATTTATTGGTCTACATTTATGGGAAAATACAGCTCTGATTTGTTTAATCTTGAAAAAACAGCACATAATAACAAGAATACATCCATTTCCATACTTAAAATCAATATGGATTTTAAAGATTATTATGGTTTAACTAATAAGGAAATAAATGTTGAACAAAAGGTGAAAAATAATTAGTCTATCTGCTCATAACAGCACCTACAAGAAATTGGCAGTTCAACGGTGAAATGAAGCTTTGTACTTCGTAACAAGTCCAGTGTAAGCAGAAAGTTTAGTACTTGGAAATCGCCAACTTCTTGTAGCCGCCAAACCGTTTATGAGGATAGTAATTGTAATTTTAGCTCTATTCTTAGGATGCTCAGCATCAAAAGATAAGCAAACAGTAGAATCTAATGTGAAAGCAGTAGATGATTTTTCAATAATTGGGAAGTGGAAATTTGAATGGGTAAAACCTATAGGTGATTTCGAAGAATGGTTTAATTCTGATCGAGAAACAACTATGGGTCTATACTCTTTTTTCGGAGCAACAGCTTTTTCTGAATTAACTGATAAAACAATAGAGTTTACTAGTGGTAATAAAATAAAAACCGACTGGTTCGAGCAAGCAATAATAGATAAAATTCAATTTGAATACCAGTTATTTCGTGAGGATAGTTTATTAGTTTTTACGGCTGTTTCACCAAAAGACGAATCTAAAATAGAGATGCCCACAATCATGACATTCGATTCTGATGTTATGATTTGGAATATTGAAAATATAAAAGCTGTTAAGTTGGTTAAAATAGAATAACTATAACACAGCCTTTGTCATCAGCCTATAAAAACCTTCGATTTTTAAATTACCGAAAAGAGATTGAAAACATCGTTGTGAAATCAGGAGGTGAATTGAGTGAGGTTGGGGTTAAAGGATTGACCTCAATCTAAGAGCTAAGTTTATTTATTTTTTACATTCTTGAGAAACTCCCAACCTCATTCCAGAAAAACTCCAATAATCAATTGCGAATTAACGATTATCAATTGCGAAATAGTTACTTTTGTGAAAAATCATTTACGTGGAGAATCAAGTATACGACATCGCAATTATAGGAGGAGGAATCGTTGGAGCAGCGACTTTTTATAAGTTACAAAAACGTAATCCTGAATTGAACATCATTTTGATTGAAAAGGAAAAGCGTTTTGCCGATCACCAAACAGGAAACAATTCCGGTGTGATTCACTCAGGACTATACTATCAACCGGGTTCCCTAAAAGCAGAAAACTGTGTCAAAGGACGTCATGAATTGGTGGCTTTTGCACAAGAGAATAAGGTGCCTCACGATGTTTGTGGAAAAGTGGTTGTGGCAACAAAAAAAGAAGAACTTCCTTTTATGGATAAAATCTTCGAGAATGGACTTGCGAATAACACGGAAGGAATTGAAAAAATTAGTGCCGAACAAATTAAAGAGCATGAACCTTATGTTGAAGGAATCGCTGGAATTTGGGTCCCTTGTACTGGAATTATAGATTACCGTGATGCTACTGAAAAAATGATTGCGAATGCTGAAGGAATGAACTCCAATTCTAAAACGGTACTCGGTGAAGAGGTGATAGGTGTGGAAAAACATGACGATTATTCTACAGTTGTTGGAGCTACAAAGAAGTTTAAGGCGAAGCACTTGATTTTTTGTGCAGGATTACAAGCCGATCGATTAGCACGTAAAGATGGTGTTCAATTAAAAGAACAGGTAGTTGGTTTCAGAGGAGATTATTATGAATTAACAGACCAAGCGAAAGACAAAGTGAAAAACTTGATCTACCCTGTGCCGAATCCAGCATTTCCATTTTTAGGTGTACATTTTACACGAATGACAAATGGAGAAACCGAATGCGGACCTAATGCTGTTTTTACTTTTAAAAGAGAAGGGTATGGGAAGACAGACTTCAGTATGAAAGATACCTTTGATGCACTTGCTTATTCAGGAACATGGAAGTTATTCATGAACAATATGAAGTTTGGAATCAATGAATACCGTAGGGCCTTTTCAAAGAAGTTATTCTTAAAAACCTTACAAGGCTTGATTCCTTCACTTGAAATGGACGATCTCAAACCTGGACGATCAGGTGTTAGGGCATTGTTGTTGAATAAAGATGGTGACACCAAAGATGATTTTAGAATTGAATACCATGGACATTCTATTCATGTTTTAAATGCACCTTCTCCAGCAGCTACGGCATCATTAGCCATCGGTGGACAAATTGCAGAAAAAGCAGAAAAACATTTTGCCTTGAAGTAGTGAGGCTTTTTTGAAAGCATTTTACGTGTGACTTCAACAGGTATAGCTGTCGAAAAGGTATTACCGTTGACTGAGCTTGATTCGCGGTGAGCCAGTCGAATGGATCGAAGGCAACAATCCATCAACTACATTCGAGGAGTCTTCCTTCAAGTAACAAATGTTACATCCTACTTCTTCAAAATCTGATATATTGAGCGATTAATCGTAAACTTTGAATAGAGATGAAAAAAACAGTTCAAATTTTAAGTTTGGTAGGTGCCATGTTATTCACAGTGTCAGGATTTGCCCAAGATTCTCCTCAGAAAATTAATGAATCAGTTGTGAAGACCTTAAATAAAACACCTAATTTAGGGTTTGGAGTTTCTGCTGAAAGGCCTTTACGTTCTGCATTCATGATGTATGAACAACTAAAAGCGAGTGGAGTAGAATTCGAGAATTATGAAATCGTTATCTGGAGTAAAGTAGTCCAAGACATCAAAGAAAATAAATTGCTCTTTGACTTTATAACAGAACATATGGACGAAGACATTACCGTTTCTGTATGTGCAGTGGCCATGGACAGATTAGGTGTGAGTAAAGATGATTTACCCAAAGGAATTCAAGTTGTAGACAATGCTTATGTTAGAATTTTTGAACTTCAGGCTTTGGGTTATAACTTTTTGATTCCTTAAAATGAATAGAGTCGGGTGTGAGGTTTTATTCGATTTCATACCCGATTAAACCTATTTATTTCTTTGCGTTCTCCAAACACTTTTTCACTTTCTTTTCATGAGCATACCTGTCTTCAGGAGTAGAGTTCGGTTGAATCAATAAACCTTTACATTTTTGATCTATAAAATCAGAACGCTCCATTACAAGGTCGAATTCATCGTCATCAGCCTCCATTAAAGCAGTGTTTACGGAGTCACTTTTGACAATACATGTACAGAAGTCCCATTGTACTCCATATTTTTTTACAATGGCAACATGAGCTTCCTGAACTTCAGGATTGTCATATACTTTCTCTAATGTATCAACAATTTCAATAGTTGATGAGGTATCCACTTCGACGGTAGTGGTGCTATCTATTGTAGAAATAGTATCTAATTCTGCGTCAGTTTCTTCTGGTAAATCACTTTTACATGAGAAAGCCAAGATTCCTAAAGCCAATATAGCAGTGATGTAGTAGTGTTTTGTATTCATGGCAAAATATTTGTAAATTACTATTCGTTATTAAATATACTTTAAATAATCTCTTATTTCCAAATGTCAAAGGCACTTATTTTAATCTTCCTTGTTTTTACCGGATTTCTTTTTTCCCAAGAAGAAGCTGAAGATACCCTCATAGAGAGGCTTCAGGTCTATGATGGCTTCGATCTGCCGAGTAACTTTAAGGAGCAATATAGAGTCACTCTTCGTAAAGTGAGACGTGTATATCCATTGGCTTTAGAAGCCGCAAGAGTCATTGACTCACTAGATCGTGAATTGGAAAGCATTAATAAAAATAGACTTCAGAAAAAGTTGATGCGTAAAACCCACGCTTCTTTAAAAAGTGATTTTAAATTTTTGCTTAAGGATTTATATGTTTCTGAAGGTGTCATTCTAACCAAACTCATTCACCGAGAAACAGGAATGACTGTAAGGGAAATCATCTCTATGTATAAAAGTGGAATGCAAGCTTCTATTTATAATGGACTTGCTGGTGTTTTTGACCAAGATTTAGACGCGACCTACAAACCAGATACAGAAGACTTTGTTATTGAATGTGTTGTCCAAGACATCAAGAAGGGAAAAGTAGCCTTTGATCCTACTTTTGAAATTTTAAACAAACAAGAGTATAAGGAAAGTAAAAAAGAATACAGGCAAAATAGAAGGAAAAGTAGAAAAAGAATCAAAGCACTTGAGAAAGAAGAAAGAAAAGCAAAAAAAGAAAAGCCTCAAAAATAGATTTCTGAGGCTTTTCTTTTGCTATAGCTTCCTACTAGTGGAAAACCAATACGTTTTAATGTTTGCTATTTGTTTGACTGTGCAATTTGTTGCTCATCCATTCCTGTAGAAACTGCTGATTTCTCAACGCGGATTTTAGCACTTCCTTCACAACTTAATAGAATATTCGTATCGTTGATTTCTAATACTTTCCCATGAATTCCACCAATAGTTACAACTTTGTCTCCTACAGCTAAACTCTCACGAAACTTCTTCAACTCTTTTTGTCTTTTCATCTGTGGACGGATCATAAAAAAATAAAACACCCCTAAGATGAGTAATAACATAACTAATTGCATTCCTCCTTCACCCATTACTTACTTTTTTTAATTATTAATATTTATTCGTTATTTACTTAATCAATTACATTTGCTTGAATAGTAACTGTTGTTGTTGACGGACGCGTATTGGCCGATATGGTAATCGGTTTATTCGCTAATCCTTTTCCTGTTGCATCAGTGTCCAAGGTAGCTTTTACTATCGTGGTTTCACCTGGTGCAATCGGTTCTCTGTCGTATTCTGAAACTGTACAGTTACATGCAGGTTTGATATCAGCAATAACTAGAGGATAGTCCCCTGTATTTTTAATTTCAATTTTTGCATTTACAATTTCTCCCTTTACTACAGATCCCGCGTTGTAAACCTTCTCAACTTCTATGGTTGTGTACTGTCCAATTTGGGCTTCTGTTTGTTGATTTCCTCCACACGAGAAAAGCAAAAAAGAAATAGTTGCTAAACTTAATATTCGTTTCATGTTTTTAAATTTACTTCATTAAACCGCGACCAATTTTATTGATCTTTCCTTCACTTTCTAATTTTGCGATGGCTTTATCCAACACTCCATTGATGAACTGATTACTTTTAGGAGTACTGTAGAATTTAGAAATCTCAATGTACTCGTTAAGCGTAACTTTTGTAGGAATATTACTAAATGTTACCAATTCTGTAATGGCTAACTCCATAAGAAGCACATCCATTTTGGCAATACGATCCAATTCCCAGTTATCTGTTAACACATCAATTAACTTTAAGTTCTCTGGACGAAGTTTGATGGCTTGCCTCAACAAATCAGCAAGGAATTCTTCCTCGTCATCGTTTGGCTTGTACAAAGGCAGAATACTGTTCTTAACCTCGCCAGCTTTCTCCTCGCTTTCCGTTTCAACTTCTGTGTCCTCAGACTTAAGTTCTACTTCTTTAAAGCTCTTAATGGTTTTAATTACCATAGAACAAGCTAAGTCTATATCGTCCATCCAGTATACGCTTCTTTCCTCAAGGTTGTCAAACAACAATGGGAAATTAGCAATCTCTGTTTTGAACAGCTGAACCATAAATTCTTTGTCCTCCTCAAATCCACTTTTTTCATTATTCATGAATTCAAAGTAAATTTCAGATTGACGAATGTGGTTATACATTTTACGTATCAACTCTTGTTTTTCATCTCCCATCCAATTCGCTTTTAAATCTTCAGATTGATGACGTAACTCAGCACTTTCCTCCAGTATTCTAATGATTTGATTGTCATAGAACTTCAGGTTCGGATTTAAGTCCTCCTCTGATGGAAGCATTTTCTTTTTATTCTCTTCTATTCGGTGTTCGGCTTTGTGTTTTAGTTCAGGGAATATCATCAGCAGTGAAATGTACAATTCATACATTTGATTCACTGCCTTGAATAATTCCTTTTTCGCCCACAAAAACTCTTTGTCTTCATGCTGAGAAAAAGCATAAAGCGTTTGTAGCACCTTAATACGTAAGTGTCTTCTGTTTAACATCGATATTAATAAGATAATTTTACTTTACCAACAGCTGCAATTCTTTCTTCAGCTACTTTATTTGCAATAGCGTATGCAGGAATGTTTTCATTCGCTGAACGTGCTATAATTTCATAGATAGTATCGTAAATTCCTTCTGCTTTTTGTAATGCCCAAGCTGCTGAGTTGTCAGTCAATTCTGCATATACATTAATTACCCCTCCAGCATTCAATGCGAAGTCTGGTGCGTAAATAATTCCTTTGTCTAATACGTCTTGACCATGTTTTACTTCATCTGCCAATTGGTTGTTTGCCGATCCTGCGATGATTGAACATTTCAAACGTTGTAATGTATCGTCGTTTACCGTTGCTCCTAAAGCACATGGTGCGTAAATGTCCATGTCGATGTCATAGATTTCATCTAATCCAACAACCTTAGCTCCGTATGTCTCAGAAACATGCTTTAAAGTATCTTGGTCAATATCGGTAATATAAACCTCTGCATTTTCTTCACGTAAGTGCTTCACTAAATATTCTCCAACATGTCCAACTCCTTGAACAGCTACTTTTTTACCTGCTAAACTATCGTTTCCAAATTGCTTTTTAGCACATGCTTTCATTCCAACGTATGTTCCCAATGCTGTAATTGGAGATGGGTCACCACTTTTTCCAGGTAAACCTACTACGTGATCCGTTTCCATGTTCACATAGGTCATGTCGATTGGAGAAATCCCAACATCTTCAGCAGTAATGTACTTACCTCCTAAACTGTTGACAAACTTTCCAAATCTACGGAATAATGCTTCCGACTTCATTGTTTTAGAATCTCCAATGATGACCGCTTTACCTCCTCCAAGATTTAATCCTGAAATAGAGTTTTTGTAAGTCATTCCACGAGATAAACGCATAACATCGTTTAATGCTTCAACTTCGTTGTTGTACATCCACATTCTAGTTCCTCCTAAAGCAGGTCCTAAAGTTGTGTTGTGCATCGCAATAATGGCTTTTAATCCAGTTGCGTTATCATTACAAAATAAAATTTGTTCATGATCGTACTCGCCCATTGCGGCAATGACAGGATTGTCTTTCAAATCCTCAGCATTTAATTTTCTTGTTTCTATCATTGTATTAAGCTTTTTTACACTTTCATTAAAATCAAATGGCTACTTTTGTAGTATTATACAAAAGTAAGCACATTCTCGTGTGCAAAAATAGGAAATTAATAGATGAAGTCTCTAAGCTATCTCAACAAATATTTTCTTAAATACAAATGGAGGTTACTCCTCGGTATTCTCTTTATCGTAGGCTCAAACTTCCTTTATGTGAATATGCCCCTGATTGTAGGTGATGCAGTTGAACAATTTGAAACTGGATTTGATCCTGAAAATGGACTGAAAATGGCCTTGTATTTGGGTGGAGTGTACATCTTGTTGTCTCTAGGGAAAGGACTGTTCCTCTTTATGCAAAGGCAAACAATTATTATTGTTTCTAGGTACATTGAATTTGATTTGAAAAATGAAATCTATGCCCACTATCAAAAACTTTCGTACAACTTTTATAAAGGAAAGAATACTGGAGATTTAATGAATAGAATTTCTGAGGATGTGTCCTATGTGAGACAATATTTAGGGCCTGGAATCATGTACACCATTAGTACAACTATTCTTTTTGCATTCACTTTAACTTATATGTTGAATATTAGTGTCGAATTAACACTGTATACATTAGCGCCTTTGCCTTTGATGACCTTTATTATTTATAAAGTCTCAAGTATTGTCAATAAACAAAGTGTGAAAGTTCAAGAACAACAATCGAAAATATCAACAATCGTTCAGGAATCTTTTTCAGGAATTACCGTGTTGAAAGCCTATAGCGCTGAAGAAAAGTTCCAAAATGACTTTAATTCAGATGTTAAAGATTACCTAAAACGTCATATGGCACTCGTGAAAACAAATGCATTCTTTATGCCTACGATTACTTTTCTAATCGGTATAAGTACAATTCTAACTATTTACTATGGAGGAATTCTTTCTTTTGAAACGCAAAATGAATTATCATCCAGAAATATTGTTGAGTTTATTTTTTATGTAAATATGCTGACATGGCCGTTTGCAAGTGTAGGTTGGGTGACTTCTATGATTCAACGGGCAGCGGCAAGCCAAGAAAGAATTAATGAGTTTTTAAGTCAAGAGCCTGAAGTGAAGAACACCGAAGAAGCTCCTTTCGATTTTAAAGGTGATGTGGCCTTCAAAGATGTGAGCTATACTTTCCCAACTTCTGGAATTCAAGCGGTAAAAAACTTGAGTTTTACTATAAAAAAAGGCGAAACCTTGGCCATTATTGGAAGAACTGGCTCTGGAAAAACAACAGTTATTAATCTATTGATGCGTCAGTTCGATCCGACTTCCGGGAAGATTGAAATTGATCATCAAGACTTGCGTTCAATTAACGTAAATGATTTCCGTAAACAATCTGGTGTCGTGCCTCAAGGTGTCTTCCTATTTTCTGATTCAATCAGGAATAATGTAATGTTTGGATTGGCAGAAGATCAAGAAGCTTCAGATGAAGAAATTATTGATGTGCTGAAAACAACGCATGTATGGCACAATATTAAAGATTTTAAAGAGGGACTAGATACTGTGTTGGGCGAACGTGGAGTGAACTTGAGTGGAGGACAAAAACAAAGAATTAGTATTGCTAGGGCTTTGATTAGAAAACCTAAATTGTTGATCCTAGATGATTGCTTGTCAGCAGTTGATACAGAAACTGAGGAGGTTATTTTAAATAACTTAAAAGAAACCATTGAAAATAATACGACCCTTATTGTGAGTCACAGGGTTTCTTCTATTCGAAATGCAGATAGAATTCTTGTTTTGGAAGATGGAGGAAAGATAGAAAAAGGAACGCATGACGAACTTTTAGCACTTGGAGGTGTTTATTCCGAAATATACAACAAGCAATTGCTAGAAGAACAGAAAGATTAAAGGATAATTTGAAGGGTTAAATCGTAATTGGCATTGCGTATTTTAGAAAAAAAATGAAGAACGAGTTTATTCATATTAAAGGGGCAAAAGAGCATAACCTGAAAGATGTTGAGGTTAAAATTCCACATGGGAAAATGACCGTAATTACCGGTTTGTCTGGCTCCGGAAAATCTTCTTTAGCTTTCGATACACTTTATGCTGAAGGACAAAGAAGGTATATTGAAAGTCTGTCGGCTTATGCACGACAATTCCTTGGTAAACTCGATAAACCGAAGGTCGATTTCATAAAAGGTGTAGCGCCTGCAATTGCCATTCAACAGAAAGTGACTTCTACAAATCCCCGTTCTACTGTGGGTACAGTTACCGAAATATACGATTATTTAAAGGTGCTTTTTGCTCGTGTTGGTAAAACCTATTCTCCCATTAGTGGAAATGAAGTGAAAAAACACGATGTCACCGATGTGGTTGATTTAATCAATTCAAGGAAGGAAGGAGAAAAGTTTATGGTGCTTGCTCCAGTGAAGAATTATCAGCGGTATGGAATTGAACGCCAATTAACGATTTTTAAAGAGCAAGGTTTTGCGCGTGTTAGAATTGATGAAAAAGTATTGAGGGTAGATGAACTTATTGAAAATCCACCTCAAAAAATAAAATCTTTAGAGTTGGTGATTGATCGTTTAGGCGTTAGACACAATGACGAAGACCATCAATCGAGAATTGCAGACTCTATTCAATTGTGTTTTGCAGAAGGTGATGGAGAATGCTGGATTTATTTCCCGAAAGGAGAAGAAATAATTCCCTTTTCAAATAGATTTGAGCTGGATGGAATGCAGTTTTCTGAACCCAACCTACATTTCTTTACTTTTAATAATCCATACGGAGCGTGCGGAACTTGTGAAGGTTTCGGTTCTGTGATTGGTGTAGACGAAGACTTGGTGATTCCAGATCGTTCTCGTTCTCTTTACGATGAAGCGGTGGTGCCATGGAAAGGTGAAAAGATGAGTCGCTATTTGGACCAGTTTATTGTAGATTCAGCTTCTATTCAATTTCCAATTCACCGACCAATTAAGGATTTGACCGATGAGGAATACGATATTCTTTGGAATGGAAAAGGGAAGATCAAAGGGATTAATGATTTCTTTGATTACCTGAATACCAAAAAATATAAAATTCATGTGCGCGTGATGTTGGCACGTTACCGTGGTAAAACAAAATGTCCTGATTGTAAAGGTACGCGCTTAAGAAAAGATGCAAACTACGTAAAAGTGGGAGGGAGGTCAGTTTCTGAAATTATTTTGACATCAGTTGAAGATAACCTTACTTTTTTTAAAAATATAGAACTCGATCAGCAGCAATTGGAAATTGGAAAACGTATTCTTGTTGAAATTCAAAACCGATTAGAGTGGCTGAATGAAGTGGGATTAGGTTACCTGACATTGAATCGACAAGCCAATACTTTGTCTGGAGGTGAATCTCAGCGCATCAACCTAGCAACTTCTTTAGGGAGTAGTCTGGTGGGTTCTATGTATATTCTTGATGAACCAAGTATTGGATTGCACCCAAAAGATACCGAACGATTGGTTGGGGTTTTGAAAGCGCTGAAGGACATTGGAAATACAGTGGTGATTGTCGAACATGAGGAAGCTGTTATGCAAGCTGCTGACGAAATCCTAGATATTGGTCCACGTGCAGGTGTGAATGGTGGAGAACTTGTTTTTCAAGGTACGCATAAGGAGTTGATTGATGCACAAGGAAGTCTTACTGCTGATTATTTAACGGGAAGGAAAGAAATTCCTGTTCCAGCAAAAAGAAGAAAGTTAAAAGATGCTATTCACATAATTGAGGCCGCAGAAAATAACCTGAAAAAGATCAGTGTGAAAATCCCTTTGCATGGAATGGTTTGCGTAACAGGAGTGAGTGGTTCTGGAAAATCAACTTTGATTAAGGATATACTGTATCCTGCACTGGCGAAACAGTTAGGGATTCATGGGAATCCAATCGGTAAACATTCAGAGTTAACAGGAGACTTCTCACAAATAGAAGCTGTAGAATTTGTAGATCAAAACCCGATAGGGCGTTCTTCCCGAAGTAATCCTGTTACTTACGTGAAGGCATTTGACGAGATAAGAACGCTGTTTTCCCGATTGAAACTGGCTAAAATGAGAAACCTCAAGCCAGGTTATTTTAGTTTTAATGTTCCTGGGGGAAGGTGCGAAGTTTGTGAAGGAGAAGGGTTAATTACAGTTTCTATGCAGTTCATGGCAGATATTCAATTGACCTGTGAAGCGTGTAATGGTTCTCGTTATAAGAGTGATGCTTTGGAGATAAAGTATGAAGATCGATCTATCGCAGACCTTTTAGCAATGGATATTGATGAAGCGCTAAACTTCTTTAAATCCAAAGAAGGAGTATTGGAAAAGAAAATTGCAGATAAAATTCAACCTTTGGTGGATGTTGGATTAGGATATTTGACAATGGGGCAGTCTTCCTCAACTTTATCAGGTGGAGAAGCGCAACGCATTAAACTGGCTTCATTTCTTGTGAAGGCCAAGAATCCGACAAAAACAATGTTTATATTTGATGAGCCAACGACAGGATTGCATTTCGATGATGTCAATAAGCTGTTGGTCTCTTTAAACCGATTGATTGAAATAGGTCATTCTGTTGTAATCATAGAACATGATATGGATGTTATAAAAAATGCAGACTGGGTAATTGATTTAGGTCCAGAGGGTGGAGTCCATGGCGGAACTCTTGTGGCGCAAGGAACTCCAGAGGAGATTTCTAAAGTGAAAGAAAGTTATACAGGTAGATTTCTAAAAGAAAAATTACTTTAAAATGGTGCGCTCCCAATAATAAATGCCTGTTTTTTTGCGGAATAGAAAAGAATATACCCTAATTTTGGGGTGAAATAATAATCAATTAATCAAATATTATGAAAAACAACATTAAACTATTGTTCTCAGTATTGAGTCTAGTCTTTATTTTTACAGCTTGTAATAAGTATGAAGAAGGACCTAAGTTCAGTTTGTTGACTAAAAAAGCAAGAGTTTCAGGGACTTGGAAACTGGAAAAAACAATTGATGCAGATGGAACTGTGGAGTATCACAACGATACAGAGAGAATGACCATTGAAAAAGATGGAACTGTGAAATTAACAGAAGATGGCTTTTCAATTAATGGAAGATGGGAATTTATCAGTGATAAAGAAGCGATTTCTTTTATTATTAGTGTTTTCGGTGAGTCTGTTGTAGAAAACTTTACAATACTTCGCTTGAAGAATAAAGAACTTTGGCTTAAAGATTCTGACGGTACACAGAGCCATTTCGCAGCAGTTTAAAAGTAGCGACTTAAGAAATACTAGAAATCACCCTGCAATTTGTAGGGTGATTTTTTTATTGAGTAAATTGTTTATTATTGCTCAAGCATCTCGTTTATTCTGTCTTGAAAACTCTGACTAAACCAATCGTGAGCGCCAACTTCTTCCATGATTATTTTTCCTTCTTGGTTCAAAACATAAGTGGTCGGCAAGCTATTTGAGTCAAATTCCTTAGGGTAGTTACTGGCCGGTAAATAAACAGGAAAACTATAGTTCTTAGCTTTTAAAAAGCGATCTAAAGTCTCTGGTTTCTCATTGCTAACGAAATAAAATGCCAATTGGTCACCGTATTGATCATAGAGCTTTTGAAAAGATGGCATTTCTGCAACACAAGGAGGACACCAGGTTGCCCATAGATTAACGATTGTGATTTTGCCATGCGAAGCTGAAAAGTTAACCTGATTTCCTTCTAAGTCAAATAAAACCCAATCCAACGAACTGATTGTTTTTTGTTCTTCAACCGCAATCTCAGAGGGTGACCCAGCAAATATTCTTTGTACAAATGACATGACTGGCATTCTTACACTAGGGATAAACATCAACCCAATAAATAAGGTGAATAACAAATCCCATTTTCTCTTTTTAATCCAAGCTTTGATGTCCATATTAATATACTCCTGTGCTAAGTAAGACCAAGGTGCAAGCAACTTCGGGCTTGATTCCGTTTTCTTGTAATCGAGCTTCAAATGCTGGATTCTCAGTTCCTGGGTTGAAGATTACTCGTTTTGGTTTTAATTCAATAATAGAATCGTAATATTCATTTTGATTCTTTGCCGAAAGATAAAGGCTGATAGAATGTATGTCTTGGTCTGAAGGAAATTCTGTAGATATTTTGGTGTCGTTGATTTGACCTGCTTTATTTCCAAAAGCCAGTACAGGAACGTCGTGGTCTTGTAACATTCGAACCGCTTTGTTGGCATATCGTTCTGTTTTTTCACTCGCTCCTATAACTAATGTTTTCTTTGTTTTCATATTAACAAATATACGGAAAGTCTAGGAAGGATTGAAGACCAAATCCATTGAAAAAGTTGAGCGTAACAAATGTTACAACTTAAATGTGTACAGATTTAAGCAATCTTTAAAGAAAGGAAAGGAAAAGCCTAAAAAAGTTTTAAATTTGTCGGTAAATAAAAATAGAACTCAGATGCTAAAGTTTTCAGATCGTGTATTGTCAATGGAGGAATCAGCAACCTTGGCCATGTCACGAAAAAGCCGTGAATTAAAAAGTCAAGGACTTGACATTATCTCTTTAAGTTTAGGAGAACCAGACTTTCATACCCCTGACTTCATCAAAGAAGCAGCAGTTGAAGCAATGGAACAGAATTTTACGACCTATACTCCTGTTCCAGGTTATGATGATTTACGTCAAGCGATCGTAGACAAGTTCAAAAGAGACAATGGGTTGGATTATGAAAAAGACCAAATCGTAGTTTCGACTGGTGCTAAACAATCTATTGCCAATTTAATGATGAGTTTAGTAAATCCTGGAGATGAGGTTTTAATTCCTGCTCCATACTGGGTTTCTTATATTGAAATTGTAAAAGTTGCAGGAGGGATTCCTGTCATTATTGAGTCGTCTATTGACACAGATTTCAAAGTGAATGGCGCAGCGATAAAAGCAAAAATCACAGATAAAACGAAAGCCATTATTTTTTCTTCTCCATGTAACCCAACAGGTTCCGTTTATTCAGAAGAAGAACTGAAAGATATAGCTAAAGCATTTGCCGACCGTAAAAACATTGTCATTATTTCAGATGAAATTTATGAGCACATTAATTTTGTGGGAGGACATACGAGTATTGGAACCATCAAAGAAGTTTATGACCAAACAGTAACCATCAACGGATTGTCTAAAGCTTGGGCCATGACAGGATGGAGAATTGGTTACATTGGAGCTCCAAAAGCAATTGCGGCAGCTTGCAACAAAGTTCAAGGTCAATTCACGAGTGGTGCAAATTCGATTGCTCAACGTGCTTCGATCGCGGCATTGAAAAAAGACCCTTCTTACTTAAGTGAAATGTTAGGTGCTTTTAAAAATCGACGAACATTGGTTTTGAATGCTTTAAGAGGGATGGAAGGTGTTGAGGTGAACGAACCAGAAGGAGCGTTCTACTTTTTTCCCGATGTTTCAAGTTTCTTTGGTAAGTCCCACGATGGAAAAGTAATCAAAGATGCCAATGATTTATCCTTATATTTGTTGGAAGAAGCATTAGTTGCAGTAGTTACAGGAGACGCGTTTGGAGATCCGAATTGCATTAGAATTTCTTACGCTACAGATGAAGCAACGTTAACGAAAGCTATGAACCGTATTGAGACGGCTTTACAAAAATTAAAATAATGACACTTGAAACGCTCTTTGAGGAGTTTAAGAAAAAGAAAATTATTGTTTTAGGAGACGTCATGATTGACGCTTATCTATCGGGTAAGGTTGATCGTGTAAGCCCAGAAGCCCCGGTGCCTATCGTGAACTTCTCGAAAAGAGAAGAGCGTTTGGGTGGCGCTGCGAATGTAGCCTTGAATCTAATTAGTTTAGGTGCTCAGGTAGCTATGGCAAGTGTAATTGGTGAAGATCAAGATGCCCAAACAATGGTGCGCCTTTTTGATGAAAAATCCATTTCAACTTCGGGGTTGATTCGCTCAAAAGATCGTCAAACAACGGTTAAAACTCGCGTAATTGGAAATCATCAGCAGTTGTTGCGTGTTGACCAAGAGCAAACCAATGATATTTCAAAGGCGGAAGAAGAACTGCTCATTGAAAAAGTAGAAGCATTGTTGAAAGAAGGTTATGATGCTTTAATTTTTCAAGATTATAACAAAGGAGTGCTATCTGAGAAAATCATTGAGCGTGTTATTGAAATAACTAAAAAGTATGATGTTTTAACAACGGTAGACCCGAAACTTAAAAACTTTTTAGCCTACAAAGGAGTAACTCTTTTCAAGCCCAATCTTAAAGAATTAAGCGAAGGGGTTCAAGTAAAAATTGATTTTGCAAATGACCGCTCTCAATTTGATCAAGCGGTTAAGACCTTAAATAATATCCTTCAGCCGAAGATTGTTTTTGTAACGCTTAGCGAGCATGGTGTGTTCATTCAAAATGAAAACGAAAGCTATCATATTGAGGCACACGAAAGAACTATTTCTGATGTCTCTGGCGCTGGAGATACTGTGATTAGTGTTGCCACCCTGTGTTTGGCTGCGGGTATTCGTATTGAAGCACTCGCTGCGATGGCCAATTTAGCTGGAGGAATAGTGTGTGAATACAGAGGGGTGGTTGCCATAAAAGCAAATGAATTGTTTGACGAAGCTAAAAAACTTGACATTAAATGTGGTTAGGCGATTTTAGAGAAAGGGTTAACCTTAGCCTGTATAATTCTAAAAATGCTGTTCTAGGACTTTTCAGGTGGAGTCATATCGTTGTGGCACTCTCCATGATTGGGGTGTTGATTTATTATTATGGCTTTCCACAAACTCCAGAATCTAAGGATTTCCTTATTCGCCTCATTGAGTTTAGCTTCCTGTTCTACATTATTCGTTACTTCGTAAAAATTGTATACGATTATAATCCACTGCAATACATGCGGAAAAACTGGGTGGAAACCATCATTGTTTTTCTGCTGATAATTGAAGGAGTCACATACAATATTTTTGGTGTCATTATTGCCTCAAAGTTTTTTGAATCGATTGGTATAGAGGGGTTTTCAGATTTTTCTAACCTGACCATTCAACTCTTCTTTGTGGCCTATGTCTTTATGGAAATGTTTAAAAAGCGTGACTTTAGACAGTATGTTAAAATTCATCCAGGCCTCTTGTTTACCATTTCTATTTTTGGAATTATCATTGTAGGTACAGGACTCTTGATGTTACCAGAAATGACCCAACCCGAATATACTTTGTCATTTATAGACAGTTTATTCGTGGCGACATCTTCAACAAGTGTTACGGGCTTGACCACTTTGGATATTAGCAGTGTCCTCACCACAAAAGGTCAGATTGTAGTGTTGGTATTAATTCAAATTGGAGCGTTAAATACAATTGCTTTTGCGGCTTTATATTTACTTATAGCTAAGTTTGGTATAGGTTTAAAACAACATGATGTTATTGAAGATTTCGTTAATGATTCTTCATTCCTAGATACTGAGAAAATGTTCTATCGCATTGTAAAATGGACCTTGTTTATAGAAGTCGTAGGGTTTATTCTGATTTTCCTTTTAATTGAACCCAAAGGAATGTTTGAAGATACTACAGATCGTTTGTATCATTCTTTGTTCCATTCTATTTCAAGCTTTTGTAATGCAGGACTCTCAACTATACCTAATGGATTGATGAATGCCCTAGTGGTCGATAACTACCTTTTGCACTTGGTCACTTTAGGGATGTTCTTCCTCGGTGGTTTTGGAATGGTTTATTTGTTCGATATTTTTGGGGTAAGAAGTTTGCGAAACCGCATGAAGTATCCTTGGAAAACTTTGCGTTTTGATACTAAAATAACTTTGTACACCACCTTGTTCTTGTTGGTGTTAGGGGCTATAATTTTCTATATATTTGAATACGATAAAAGCCTTGATGATAAATCTGGTTTTGGTGCATTAATTACGACCTTATTTAATTCAATGACCACAAGGAATGCCGGATTTAGTACGGTAGACATTCCCGGCCTGAGTTTGCCAGTTTTGGTTTTCTTCCTCTTTTTAATGTTTGTAGGAGCAAGTTCAGGTTCTTCTGGAGGGGGGATTCGTGTTTCTACCTTTGCAATCATGATGAGTTCTGTAATTTCTACGATAAAAAGAAAGCCTCATGTTGAGCTATTTAAGCGCACAATTGACAATGAATTGGTTTTAAAAGCATATTCTATCTTCGTATTTTTTATAGTCGGAAACTTAATTGGTATTTTTGCACTTTTAGTGACCGAAATTGAAGCAATTGAAGCTGGGCAATTTCAATTGTTGGACATTATTTTTGAACATGTATCGGCAATGAGTACTGTGGGACTTTCGACAGGAATTACAGCTGAATTGTCTGAAGGGGGTAAAATAGTGTTAATAATTGCAATGTTTATTGGTCGTGTTGGAACATTAACAGTAGCTTATTTGTTTGGTAAGCAAGTAATGAGTAGAAGATATAAATACCCGAAAGGGCATACAATGATTGGTTAGTTATGACAGAAGATAAAGTTGTTAAACCGTATAATAAAGGAGATAAATCCAAAAAAGAAGAAGTCGCAGAGATGTTTGATAATATTTCAGGAAGATACGACTTCTTAAATCACTTTCTATCTTTAGGAATTGACCATTTATGGCGAAAAAGAGCCATTAAGATGTTGAAAGAGCATCAGCCGAAAAAAATCATCGACTTGGCAACTGGTACAGGAGACTTTGCGATTGCAGCCTTGAAGTTGAATCCGGAAAAGGTTGTGGGGGTAGATATTTCCAAAGGAATGCTCGAAAAAGGACGAGAAAAAATCAAGAAAAAAGGGAAGGAGAATATCATTTCCATGGTATATGGAGATTCTGAAGATTTGCCTTTTGAAGACAATGAATTTGACGCCTTAACTGTGGGATTCGGAGTGAGAAACTACGAGAACCTCGAAAAAGGACTTGCTGAAATGTTACGGGTTATCGCTCCTGGTGGAAAAGCCGTTATTCTTGAATTCTCGAAACCAAAGAAATTCCCCGTTAAGCAATCTTTCGGATTTTATTCAAAGTACATTATTCCAATGCTTGGGAAATCTATTTCTAAAGACAGTTCAGCATACGAATATTTACCAGAATCTGTAGCTGCTTTTCCTGAAGGACAAGATTTTTTAGATATCCTCGAAAAAGTAGGTTATAAAAACACTTCTGCACGATTGGTTTCAGGTGGTATCGCAACGATTTATACTGGAGTAAAATAAAAGGTGTTTAATTAGCGTTTGTATAAGTCAGAGTGAGAAAACTTGTTCCTATATTCGTTTTTATGGTCCTAATGTCAAGCATTGGGTATGCGCAACGTTCTCCAGTAACTCAGAACTATAGAAAGTTTGACCGTAAGCTTGTGCATTTTGGATTCATGTTGGGCGTAAATACTTCTGACTTTTCAGTACAGTATAAACCCAATATGCTAAATGATTACAATGTTTATTCAATTAGCAATAAAAGTCAACCTGGTTTTCAATTGGGAATCATTAGTTCACTAAAATTAGGTACCCCATTACTGCGTTTACGTTTTATTCCTTCCTTGTCCTTTCAAGAACGTGTGCTGAATTACACGTTTCTTTCTGAAGATCAAGACAAGGATTTTGACACCTATGAGGAACGTGTGGGGTCAACAAACCTCGACTTCCCTTTGTTGTTGAAGTTTAGAACTGCACGTTACAATAACTTTGCTGCATATATCATCGGTGGAGCGCAATATACACTCGACTTACAGTCTAAAGAGAAGTCTGCACAAAAGTATGGCGACCCTTTTATTAAAATTTATAGAGACGATTTCCAAGCCCAAATTGGGGCAGGAGCAGATTTCTTTTTACCTTTCTTTAAATTCGGAATTGAAATAAAGCTTTCACACGGAATAAAGAATGCATTAATCCAAGATAACACGCGACTTTCAAACCCAGTGAATGCACTGTATAATCGTGTGTGGTGGATTTCCTTAACTTTTGAAGGATAATGGAAAATATGGTTCAGATTCAGGTTTTGCCTGAACAATTGCACGATGAGGAATTCATCCTGAAAACGGCAAACAAGAAAAATAGAGGAAACAAAGAGGATTTTCCTTACTTCTATATTAGGAAACGTTCAATTGATGCCCGAAAAAAACCTGTAAAATATAACCTTCAAGTTGTATTGTCTCTTGAAAAACCTGAGTTGTCCGTCCCTTTTATTGCGTATGGAAATGTAGCTGATAAACCGTCGATTCATATTATTGGAGCGGGTCCAGCTGGATTATATGCTGCGCTTGAAGCCATTGAGTTAGGTTACAAGCCAGTGGTCTATGAACGGGGTAAAGATGTACGTGAACGCAGAAGAGATTTGGCTGCAATCAACAAAGAACATATTGTTAATCCTGAATCTAACTATTGCTATGGTGAAGGAGGGGCAGGAACTTATTCTGACGGTAAACTATATACCCGTTCGAAAAAGAGGGGGAATGTGTTGAAAGTCCTTGAACTTTTTGTGCAATTCGGATCTCCGTATGATATTTTGGTGGATGCCCATCCGCACATTGGAACCAATAAGTTGCCGAAAATTATCACAGCAATGCGAGAGCAAATCATTGCTTCTGGTGGTGAAGTTCATTTCAATACAAAGGTTACTGATTTCTTTATCGAAAATAAAAAGATTGTTGGGCTAGAACTAGATCATGAAAACAAAGTTGATGTTGAACATGTTGTGCTTGCCACAGGACATTCTGCCCGTGATATATTTGATTTGCTAAAATCGAAAAATGTCAAGATGGAGGCCAAAGGTTTTGCCTTGGGGGTGCGCATAGAGCATCCTCAAGCGTTGATTGATAAAATCCAATACCACGGTCGTGTGAATGATGAGTTTTTGCCGCCTGCAACTTATAGCTTGGTGACGCAGGTCAAAGATACTGGAGTTTACTCGTTTTGTATGTGTCCAGGAGGAATTGTAGCCCCTTGCGCAACTTCTCCAGGAGAAGTAGTAACCAATGGTTGGTCTCCCTCAAAAAGAAATAACCCTTATTCAAACTCAGGAATAGTCGTAGAAGTGGACCCAAAACTTTTACCGAACTATAGTCCAGATAATCCTTTTGTAGGTTTAGAGTTTCAAGCATCTGTTGAAAAAGCATGTTGGATAGCAGGAGGAAAGACTCAAGCTGTTCCAGCTCAGCGAATGTTGGATTTTGTGAACCGAAGAGTTTCAAAGGACCTTCCAAAAAGTAGTCATCAACCAGGAATGGTGAGTGTCGATTTGAATAAAGTTTTACCACCATTTATTGCGAATGCCTTGCGTAAAGCGTTTAAAGATTTCGGGAAGAAAATGGAAGGTTACTTGACCAATGATGCTGTTTTAATGGCGCCAGAATCCAGAACTTCTTCACCTGTTTCTATTCCAAGAGACCCTGAAACCTTGCAGCATGTTGAAATTGCAGGACTATATCCATGTGGAGAGGGAGCAGGGTATGCAGGAGGTATTGCTTCCGCTGCGGTAGATGGTGTAAATTGTGTTCAAGCCATCGTTAAATCAATCGAGAAAGCTTAAACTTCCTTCTTACGTGATCTATTAAAACTTCAATTTAAGTTGTACATAACTTATGTTACATTCTATTCGTTCTTTAGCCAGTATCTTTGGAGGTGAATTAAAGAGAGAAAGCAATGAAGAATTTTTGGAATGAAAGGTATTCATCGATTGAATTTGCATACGGTGAAGAACCGAATGAATATTTTAAAGAACAACTGTCCAAATTAGAACCCGGACGAATTTTACTTCCAGGAGATGGAGAAGGACGTAATGGAATTTGTGCCGCAAAACAAGGTTGGGACGTAGAAGCTTTTGACATCAGTAGTGAAGGCAAGAAAAAAGCAGATCAACTCGCAGAAAAGTACAATCTGAATATTAATTATCAAGTGGGTGGGTTAGAAGATTTAGAATACGAAGCGAATTCTTTTGATGCAATAGCATTGATATTTACTCATTTTGACACCGAAGTTCGTGCACAGTACAGAAAGAAATTTATAGAACTATTGAAGCCAGGTGGAGTCATTATCACAGAGTTATTCAGTACAAAACACCTTGAATACAATACGAAAAATCCAAAAGTAGGAGGTCCTAAAAAACTGGAATTACTTGCTTCAATGAAACAAATTAGAGCAGAATATCCGGGGATAGAAATTGTTGAACTTTATCAAATTGAAGCAATATTCAATGAAGGAACTTTTCATGTTGGTAAAGGAGATGTGGTACGTTTTCTGGGTAGAAAACCATTATAAACTACCTTGGTCTAGAAAACTCCGAAAGAAAAACAGAAGTCGCCATAGCTACATTTAGCGATTCTCCTTTTCCAAACTTTGGGATGGTAATTGGGTCTGTTATGAGCGGCAATAAGTCACTACTGATTCCATTGCCCTCATTACCCATGACCAAAATGCCTTTCTTTTGGATGTTTTTAGTGTAGATGTTCTCTCCTTCAAGTAAAGAACCAAATAAGGGTAGGTTGGTGTTTTCAAATTCTTCCTTGAGATCAACATATTCAATATTCACATTAAAAATAGCTCCCATAGATGCTTGAACAACTTTGGGGTTGTAGCAATCCGCGGTCTCCTTTGAAGCAATGATGTGCTCCACACCAAACCATGAAGCAAGTCGTAAAATTGTCCCCAAATTTCCAGGGTCTTGAATGGTGTCTAGTGCAATATAAAAATCAGGACGAGTAGTATGCTGCGGGAGGTAAGTACATACAGCGACTTGTTTTTGCGGGTGCTTTAAGGTTGAAATTTGTCCCAAGGCTTTTGTGTCAATCTCTTCAAATTCAACATGCTCAGGGAGCTGTTCTTGAACGGATTCTGTTCCGTAAATCTTCTGTAAACAATCAGGAGCGTATTGAATAGATTCGGCAATCATTTTCGGACCTTCAATGATGAATTGCTGGTGGAGATCGCGAAATTTCTTTCTGTGAAGGGAACGGATATATTTGATTTGTTCTTTTGAAATCATGTGAATTGTCTTGGCTTGTAAAAATAGAAAATGTTTGTGGATTTTGCGATTTTAATTTGCCAAGCAGCTTATTTATTTAAAGTACAATTACTTTAAACATTTCGACTTCATTAGTGATTAGAAAAAGCAGCGAGAAAGTTTGAAATCTTATCAAAACAAGAGCAACATTTAATCTTGTGGCGTTTGAATTGAAAAATATATGTAACTTAGTGCTTTATTGGGGCTGTAGCTCAGTTGGCAGAGCGCTTGCATGGCATGCAAGAGGTCCGCGGTTCGATTCCGCGTAGCTCCACTTAGACTATAACGAGGAAGAGCAGCGGCTAAAGTCTTTTACACCTCAATCAAATTTACTGCTGATAACCTATTGCTGGCAGCTTTCTGCCTACCGATCCAAAATTCCTAAAAGATGTTACTTAAAGACAATTTATATTCTCTTGATTCGTATTTTTGTCTGTTGTGAAGCAAATTTGTCGCTATATCATTTTTTTATTATTCACCTGTTTCATTGCAGCGTGTAATATCAAACGTCATGTACCAGATGGTCGTCACCTTTTGGTAGACAATACTGTGCATTTACCCAAAGACACAAGGGTGGATAAGAGTGCCGTTGAAAATGTAATACGTCAGCGTCCAAACCATAGGACTTTAGGATTTAGATTGAAGTTAAGGGCCTTTAACGCTATTGATTCAACAAAAACAGAACAAGACAGAATTGATCGATTAAATCGTTTTAAGAAAAAGAATAATAAACGTTTGGCCCGCCAAAAGAAAATTAATGAAAGACGTATTGAAAAAGCTTTAAAGAAAGGGAAGACCACCTACAGACCTAAAAGAATTGAACTGAAAGACACCTTGGATCCAAGGCATACCTTGCGAGAACGTATTAAATATGACTATGGTGAAGCACCTGTGATTTACGATTCCTCATTGATGGAAACCTCAAAAGACCAGATAAAACTTTTTATGCAAAGAAAAGGGTACTTCAATGCTACGGTAGAAACTAAAACAAAATTCAAAGACAAGAAAAAAACGGTCAAAGTGAATTACACTATTGCTCCAGGTGAACTTTATTTTGTTGATTCTATGTACCTGAGAACGAGTAATAGTTCTGTTAGAGCAAGCTATGAAAAGTATTTAAAAAATGGAGAAAATGTCTTGATACCTCCGTTTCGTTTTGATTCTGATGCCTTGGCGAAAATGAGGAAATCTATGTCCGACTTCATGAAAAACAACGCATTGTATGGATTCAAAGAAAGTTATGTGAGCTATGAAGTAGATACTTTATCACCAGGGAAAAACATCCAAATTGCTGTTGATGTATCAAAACGAGTAATTGAAAAAGATGGGAAAGAAATCGTTAAACCTTTTGCTTCAACTAAAGTGAGAAATGTAACCTTCCATTTGCTAGATACCATTACTTATCAAGGAAACTTTAAGCGAGAACAATTGGATCAACGTGGAATCGTTTTGGGTCCGTATGAGCAAATACCAACCTTTGATACCCTGCGTTACGATTGGTATGACGGACGAAATGCTCAATTTCGTACAGCAACTTTCCTCTACAATGGAGAATTAACTACTAAAGCAGAGTTGATTGAGTTTCAGAATTACTTAGAAGAAACAAACTATTACAAAGGAGACTTTCTACCGCAGTCCTATAATCGATTGATGAACCTCAGCATTTTTAAAACGGTGAAACCCGAAATTATAGAAAACGAAGACAACAGTATTGATGTTCATTATTACCTTACCCCATTAGAGCAAAGGACTTTTAGTTTTGAACCTAAAGGAACCCATGCCAACAGTTACTTGGGGGTTTCTACCTCTTTGAATTATACGAATCGTAACCTTTTTAGAAAAGGACAAAAGTTAAAAATTAGTTTTAGCGGAGGTTTTGAATCTCAGCCTGAAATATTTGCCACCAATGATGAATCGACGGTACTTCAAGATGGAACACGTAGTTTTAATACCTTGGAGTTTGGGCCTTCTATTCAATTAGATGTTCCTGGATTATTCCCGATCTCAACCGACCGTCTGTCTAAAAATCAAAACCCAATCACCACTTTTTCGGCAGCCTATAATTTTCAGCAACAACCTTATTTCAAACGACAGATTATTCAATTGAATTATTTGTGGAAGTTTTATGACATCTTCCGTACCCAAGTATTTACTGTAGGTATTCCTGTAATCGGTGGAATTCAATTTGTACGAATAGGTAAAACAGATGAGTTTGCAAATCAATTAGAAGAACAAAACGATTTGTTTCTAATTAATGCCTACAGTAATCAAGCAGTATACAAAGATGCAGCGGTCACCTACACCTTTACAAATCCAGACCTGAAAGATGGGTTGATCACCTTTAGCTATGGATTTAATTTTGACATGGCGGGAATGATTATTGGCTTAATTACAGACAAGAAAACTCCAAACGCTGATGGTTATAAAGAGTTTCTTGGACAAAGGTATTCTCAATTTATTCGATTAGACAATCAGTTTATTTTAAACCATCAATTAAAGAAACAGTCTTTGCATTATCGTTTGCAAATTGGAGCAGGAGTTCCATTGAAGAACAATGGGCCTAGTTTACCTTTCGATTATAGTTTTTTTGGAGGTGGTTCAAACGATAACAGAGGTTTTAGAGCAAGGTCATTAGGACCAGGTGTGTATAAATATTACTTAGATTCTAATCGAACAGTTACCCAAATGGGGGACATGAGGCTGGGCGCTTCTTTTGAATACCGTTTTAGAATCACCAGTCTTTTTGAAGGTGCCTTTTTCGCGGATGCTGGAAATGTTTGGGCTTATAATGAAGACCCGAATCGTCCGGGAGGTCAAATCACTAAAGATTTTTACAAGCAATTAAGCCTTTCTAGTGGAATTGGGTTACGATTAGACTTCTCTTTTTTAATTGTGCGTTTGGATTTGGGTATTCCTTTAAGAAATCCTGCTCTACCGGATAATGCCAAATGGATTTTCCAAGACCGAAGCCCGTTTATACAAGAAGCAAAAGACGAATGGGGAATTAATCCAGATACTGGAGATTATTACTATAAAGAAAACAATATGTTGCCCAACCCTTTCCAACCGCAATTCCATATTGCCATCGGTTATCCTTTTTAATCAAATCATTTTTTATGCTTTTTCTTGGTCTAGAAAATAGCAATAACCCTCTAAAGTTTTCCATAAATAAGCCTGATCATCGGCTTATAAAAAGGACCTTAATAATTAGGTTCAGCTTTCTTAAAAATACCAAAGACTTTATTCGATAAACACTCTAATTTCTGCTAACTTTGTCTGTCTTAAAAATAGACAATAACTCATTAAAATAGAATTATGAATAATTGGTTTACAGTAAAGGTTAAATACACAAAGCAGTTGGAAGACGGAAGGCTTAAGCGTGTTACTGAGCCTTATTTAGTAGATTCTGTTTCTTTTACAGATGCAGAAGCTCGAATTTATGAAGAAGTAGGACAAAGTGTACAAGGTGAGTTTTTGATCACTGGAATCTCTAAAACAGAATACGCTGATATTTTTTATTATGATGATTCGGACGTTTGGTACAAATGTAAATTGACCTATGTTTCTATTGATGGAGATGAAGGAAAAGAAAAGAAAATATCAAATAACTTCTTGGTTACAGCAAGTAACGTAAAAGAAGCATACGATCGTATTCAGGAAAGTTTAAGTGACATGACGGTTACTTTTGAAGTACCTTCGATCATGATTACTCCGATTGTAGAGGTATTGCCTTATAATCCAGATTTGGATGTTGAACTTGGTAGAAGACCTCTTGAAGAAGGGGAAGAGCTTGTAAACACTTCTGCTGAGGAGGAATATGAAGAAGACGAAGCGCTAGCCGAATCAGAAGAGTCAGAAGAAGAAGAAGTTGAGTCTAATGAAAATGAAGACAATGTATCTTTTAAAGACGAAACAAACTAAATGAAATGAAAGAGTTTCTTGATATTTTACGCAATGACCATACAGATTTCGATAAGGGAACTTTGGATGACCGTTTAAAAAACATCTCACCCATGGAGCTGTTTAAAAAGTGGTATCAAGAAGCTTTTGAACAGCAGTGCATTTCTCCAAATGCGATGACTGTTAGCACTGTTGGGAAAAACCTTATGCCTTCCTCACGGGTTGTATACTTGAAAGAGCTTTTAGAGGAAGGTTTGGTTTTTTATACCAATTACGAGAGTAAAAAAGGAAAAGACATTGCTGAAAATCCACAAATTTCCGCCATTTTTTATTGGGAGTGCTTATCGCGTCAGATTCGTGTGCAAGGAAAGGTGGAAAAAGCACCAGAATTCATGGCCGATGATTATTTTGCATCTCGACCAAGAGGAAGTCAGCTGGGGGCATGGGCATCCAAACAAAGTGATGTCATTGCAGACCGCGCAGAACTTGAACAAGAGTTAAAGAAAGTTGAAAAGCGCTTTGAAAAACAAGAAGTGCCTAGACCTCCTTTTTGGGGAGGGTACCTAATACGTCCAACGTATATAGAGTTTTGGCAAGGACGTCCAAGTCGTTTACATGACCGAATTTGTTTTGAACGAGAGGATGTAAAAGCGGATTCTTGGAAGGTTTCTCGTCGTAATCCTTAATGTTTTTTTACATGAATGTAGAGCCAACAATATATCATTTAGATAACGGAATGCGTGTGGTTTATTTGCACGACCCATCCATTGTTGCCCATCTTGGGGTGACCATACGCGCAGGTTCAAGATTCGAAAATGAAGGCGAGGAAGGATTAGCTCATTTTTTAGAACACTGTATTTTTAAAGGCACAAAAAAGAGAAGGGCTTTTCATGTCTTGTCACGTCTTGATTCTGTTGGTGGAGAACTGAATGCTTATACCACAAAAGAGGAAATTTGTGTGTACAGTTCTTTTACCATTGAACATTTGAAAAGAGCCTCTGATTTATTGGCCGATATCCTTTTTAATTCGACTTTTCCAGAAAAAGAAATCGAAAAAGAAAAGGAAGTCGTTTTGGATGAAATCAACTCCTATTTAGATAGTCCTTCCGACAGGATTTTTGATGATTTTGAATCTTATTTGTTCCCGAACAATCCTTTAGGAAATAATATCTTAGGTACAGTAGCTTCAGTGCAATCTTTTAGCAGAGAAGATTTAGAAAGGTATGTAAAAAGATTCTTCTATCCTGAAAACATGGTGATTTCCTTTGTAGGGAACCTAAAAGCAGAAGCTGTATTAAAGAAACTCAATAAAGATTTTGGTCATTTTTCAAATCAACAAGAATTGATTGCACCGATTCCCCCAGCTCCCCTTCAACCATTTGATGTGGTAAAGGCAGAAGCCAATTATCAATCTCATATTATGATAGGAGGTAGGGCGCCAGGGTATAATCATCCAAATCGTCGGGTATTTACTTTATTGATTAATATTTTAGGCGGTCCAGCTTTGAACTCTCGTTTGGGTTTGTCAATCCGTGAAAAATATGGATATACTTATAATATTGATGCGAGCTACACCCCGTTTGAAGAGGTCGGCTATTGGAATGTGTATGCAGGGACAGATCCAAAATATCAAAAAAAGACCATTCGACTGATCAAAAAGGAGATTCAGCGATTTATTGATGAACCACTAACCGAAAATCAATTGAAAAAGGCCAAACAGCAGATGAAAGGTCACTTTGCATTAGGGATGGACAGTAATTCAGGTGTAATGCTAAATTTCGGAAAAAGCCTATTGGTGTTTAATGAAATTGATACACTCGCAGAAATATACGAGGTAATTGAAGGGATAACTCCTGAGGAAATTCAAAGCATAGCGAAAGAGTTTTTACACGAGACTAATATTTCTAGTTTGGTATTTAGTGTAAAAAAAACTGAAAAAACAGCGTGATTTTTTTTCAATTTTTACGTAAATTTATAAAAAGACAAAATTGTATTGTTTTGATAATCAGTGTTCAATGATAGGCGAACGAGAGGAGTTAAATTTTGAAATTCAAGAAACTAGAGCTAAACTGCTGAAGTTAAAAAAAAGAGCGCTTGAGCTCGATCCCAACAACACACCATTTGAGGACAGTTTTTCTAACGTGTTAAGAAATGAAAATTTAGAAAACTATAAGTCTAAATTCATAAAAGGTGATGATCAAATTCAAAGGGCGGAAACATTTTTCCAAGTTGGAAGATGGGCTTATTATTTTGAAACAGAGAGTCTAGTTTGGTCGGAGGAAACCTATAAAATTTTCGAGTTTCCAGAAGATTTCAAAGGAACTGTTCAAGAATATTACTTTACTTGTGTTGATGATAGGAGTATTGCTCGATTGCCAGAGCATATTAACTTTCTAATGAACAGTAAGGAAGATTCTGTATTGAATCAAACCATTATTACAGCTGCAGGGAATAAAAAACTGCTGTCTTTTTCTTCTACACCAATTTTGAATGATGAAGGGGAAATCATTGGAGCAAAAGGTTTCGTAAAAGATATATCGGATAAAATTATTGGTAAGAATGGTTTGGATAATTTTTTTAATTTATCACTTGACCTTCATAGTATCATTCACTTAGACCTATACTTTGTTAAACTTAGTCCTGCGTGGACAAAATTGCTAGGGTATTCAGAAAAAGAATTGCTGTCTTCTTCTTTTCTCGAATTTATTCACCCTGATGATATTGAAAGTACTATTGAAGTCATTGAGAAAATAGCCAAAGAAGGATCTGCTGTTCAATTTGAAAACCGCTATCTTAAAAAGTCCGGAGAAATCGTTTACTTGAGTTGGAATTCTCAATTGGATGAAGAAACCCAATTGGCTTATTGTAATGCTACAGATATTACAAAGTCAAAATTAGATAAAGAAGCATTGATTGATGATTTGAATGTGAAGGATTTAATGCTCAGAGAAATTCACCATAGAATTAAAAATAACCTTCAGATTATCTCCAGCTTGTTGTCATTGCAGTCTGGAATGAATAGTGAAGAGGAGCGACTTACAAAGCTGTATTCGGACATGAAACATAGAATTCAATCAATGACAGCCATCCATGAAATGTTTTATCAATCAGAAGAGCTAGATAAAATTGAATTGAGTAAATACTTGAATAGAGTAACTGCAGATTTAGCCATATCTTTTGATTCGGCCGATAATACTTTTGATTATAAAATTGATGTCGATAATGTTTTTGTAAACCTAGATACTTCTATTCCATTAGGCTTATTAATTAATGAAATCATCACGAATTCAATGAAGCATGGAGCAAGTAAAGACGGTGATGTGCATGTTTTTATACGAATGAAAACGCTTGAAGACGGTCGGTTTGAAATTATAATTGGTGATAAAGGAGCCAATAGTTTTGCAAATATCCTACATCAAAAAACTGAAAGTTTAGGGGTTTTACTAATCAATAGTTTAGTTGAACAAATTGACGGTGATATTACTCAATTAGAAAATGTTGAAGGTACAGTTTACCGTTTGACCTTTATTAATAGATTAGGAAGACGATTGTAATTGATTTTTTAGTGAGTTATTTGAACTGAGGGCTATTGTCTGAGTCCTACCTATAAAGCAGTAAAGGGAATATAAAGTTAAATAAACCACTGTTTGGCTAAATAAAATAGTCGAATGGTATCCTGTATAATATTGATTATTACTAATTTTAGTATTAATTTAGTTGACATAAATCAAGATACTACTTAATGAAACGTGACCTAGAATCATTACTTCAAGAAATCAAAAATACCAAAGAGCGTTTGGCCTTCCTTAAAAGTAAGGCAAGCGAGTTAACTGCTCATATATATGATTCGACAACCGGGGTTTACGATAAAGAAAATGGAAGTGATATCGATCAATATACTGTTAGTTTATTAGAGTCAGAAATAAGGGATAGAAACATTGAAGATGAATCTCAAATTGGTATTTGGTCTTATGATTTTGAATCGTTGGATTTATATTGGTCGGAAGAAGTTTATGAAATTTATGAGTATGAAGGAGGGTTTGATGGAACTTTAGCTGATTTCTTCATGTCATGTATGGATCCTGTTTCTGTTTCAAGATTTAGGGAAAGAGGTGTTCTTTTAAGAACTTCAAAGGACAAACAAATACTAAATCAATTCATTATAACGCCTAAAGGAAATACTAAGTATTTGTCTTTTACCTCTATTCCTATACTCAATAAAAAAGGGGAAATTACTGGTGCGGAAGGCATTGTTACTGATTTGACTGATCGAATTATTGGGAAAAAAGGTTTGGACAATTTTTTTAACTTATCAAGTGATTTACATTGTATTGTACATACCGATCGGTACTTTGTGAAGGTGAGTCCTGCATGGTCTAAACTTCTTGGATATACTGAAAAGGAAATATTATCGAGCTCTTTTTTAGATTTTATCCATCCAGATGATGTAGAGAAGTCTACTCTTGATGCCAATGATTTAGACCCTTATGGTATTATGACTTTTGAAAATAGATATGTAGCCAAAAGTGGTGAAACCGTTTATTTAAGTTGGAATTCTCGATTAGACAAAAGCTCTCAACTGGCTTATTGTACAGCACGAGATATAACAGCATCTAAAAAGGTGCAAGAAGATTTATTGAGTGACTTAAGCGAAAAAGAATTACTATTAAAAGAAATTCATCATCGTGTGAAAAACAATTTGCAGATTATTTCAAGTTTACTTTCTTTACAAGCTGGTGCAAATAGACATCAAAAAGAACTCAATAAGTTATATGAAGACAGTCGCAATAGAATTAAGTCAATGGCGGCTATTCATGAAATGTTTTATCAATCCAAAGAATTAGATAAAATTGAATTTGGAAAATACCTCGATAAATTAATAGGGGATTTATCAAAATCCATTAGTTCTAGTCATAAATCTATTGACTTGTCCCTTAATGTCGAATCTGTTTTTGTTACACTTGATGTAGCTATTCCCCTGGGGCTTATCATTAATGAAATTGTAACTAACGCAATTAAACATGGAGCAGATGAAAACAATGAAGTAAAAATATTTGTTCACTTAGAAGTTGTTGAAGAAGGTCACTTTGAATTGATTATTGGAGATAAAGGATGTCAGGGTCTACAAGATATTCTAAATGAAAAAAGTGAAAGTCTTGGTGTGATGCTAATCAATAGTTTAGTAGAACAAATCAATGGAGAAATAATCCAACTGACGGATTATCCAGGTACTGTTTATAAACTGATCTTCTTTGGACGTATTTAATTAAAACTTGTAATCAATGACAAGATTAAGGTTGATCATATCCACTTTATTGAATTTCTGTTGGGCTGTCATAACTCCTTGTCCAATCTCTTTTTTATAAGTTGCAATAAAACGTAAACTTAATCCTTTCATGTATTTTTCAAAATGATATTTGTGTTCAATCAGAAAATGATAATAATTGTCTAGTCCGTATTTATTTAAACGCAAATTATCTATACTCGGCTGATCGATTACTCCTCCACTAATTATTGAAGTATGTTGTTTGTTTTTAGAAAAGTATTCATACCTCAAAACATAAGCATTGAGACCACCGTATCCTTCAAATAATTCAGTGGTTTGACTGGCGTAAAACTGTTCACGCCCCCATTCTCGAGGAAATAAATACCGTCCTTGATCAGAAATACCTAAATAGTTAAAACTAATTTTATGTTGTTGGATAAATTCCAAGGCAAACTGACCACCAATAGCGAAGGTTGATTCATTTTTCAGCATATAAGCATGCGTTGGATCATTGTTTCCACCATTGTTTAAAGCAGTTTGATATAAACCTTGAATTCCGAATAATAGTTTTGTAGAGTTGAGTTTTAGCGTGTAATCTGATTGAAGAAAACTGAGGTTAAAGACATTCTCACTCCAGAAGTTCCAAGCTTGGGTTTTCCAATTCTTTTCTTCGTATTGAAATCCTAAAATTCCCGTTCCATGTGTGTTGATGTATCCATGATAATCATTGTTCAATCCACTAGGATGACGTCCTTGCCCATACACTCCAAAAGAGTTGGACATAGCGTATGTCTCCATTGTTCCGCGGACAGCTTCGGAGGCAAACCAAGCGGCAGATATACTTACTTTTTGTAATTGATATTTTGCAGATAAACCATGAAATAAATTGGGACGTAAACGGTTGAAGTTTTTATTTAGGAGTGGTGTTTTATAGGCTTGCCGACCGAGTTTGAAACTAATTCCTTTATGCAGGTAGGAAAGGTAAACTTCATCTAGCCCTCCTAAATTGTATTTGCTTTGGGGATGCTTAATGTCGTAAAGTGCTTTTTCATATCGATTTTTGGTCCATTGACCTGTTTCAGAATCGATGAGGTTATATTCTGCTAATCGAAAAGAAAGGAATCCGCCTGTTTTAATTTGAAATCCGTGAAAAATCGGTGTTTCGTATGAAAAAATATTTCCATTGGCTAAAGTAAAAAAGTCATTCCCTTTTCCTTCATTAAGTGTCGACATTAGGTAGGTTCGCGAATGAAAACTTAATTTTCCTTTTTTAATGAAACCAACAAGGGATTTTGAAGTGTCTCTTTGATTTTGTTGTCCATAACCCAAAAAGGTAAAAGTGAACAACAGACTTAATCCAAGGATTAAATTTTGAGGCTTAAAACTTTTCATATTCATCGTATTGTTCACTTTTGTGTAATTAATGAGGAAGTTTGTCTCTAAATGCTCCGTACAAATATGTTCCAAGTAGTGCAAATACGAAGACTACTCCAAATGACATAAATCCATATCCTATATTGACCACCATTGGTCCAGGACAAGCACCACTAAGTGCCCAGCCAAGTCCGAAAATTGTTCCGCCAATTAAATAACGTGCAATTGATTTATTTTTAGGGTAAAACAGAATAGGGTTTCCTGCCATGTCACGTAACTTAAACTTTTTGATCAGGGCAACGCCTATGATTGAAGTCACTACAGCAACTCCAATAATACCATACATGTGAAAGGCTTGGAACCTGAACATTTCTTGGATTCTATACCAAGAAATTGCTTCAGATTTAGCCATTACAATTCCGAATAGTGTCCCCACTATTAAATACTTTATAAATTTCATCTCTCTCTATATAATTTTTAAAAAATAAGTGGAAATATTCCGAAAGTCATGATGAGTCCACCGATAAAGAACCCTATCACTGCTATTAAGGAAGGCAGCTGAAGGTCAGCTAATCCACTGATGGCATGTCCAGATGTACATCCTCCTGCATAACGTGCACCAAATCCTACCATTAATCCACCAATCGCTAGAATTAAAAATCCTTTAAGTGTAAATAGCGCTTCGATATCAAAAAGTTCTGAAGGCTGAATGGATGTGGGTGCTGCAAAACCTAATGCCTGAAGGTCTTGAATAGTGTTTTCTGAAATGTCTACCACCTGATCAGGCAAGGTGAGGTATTGATTGGTGATGAATCCTCCTAGGATTGCACCTAAAAGAAATACAAGGTTCCAAGTTTGTTTCTTCCAATCAAAATCGAAGAATTTGACTTTTTTTCCTGCCCCACCAATAGAGCATATTGTACGTAGGTTTGCCGAGAATCCGAATGAATTTCCGAAGAATAAGAGGCTAAACATAATGCCAGCAAGGATGAGCCCTGAGAACCACCATGGCCAAGGTTGTAATATAAAATCTAACATTTTTTTCTATTTAATTTTGTATGAAATAATGGGTTTGTAAAGGTGGTTGATCAGTGTTTCTGTTGCACTTTTGTGAAATATTCCGCCCTTTCCATGTGTACCGATGCAAATGATGTCCATATCATGAGATTCCATGAAATGATTGATTCCATCTTCGATATTGTGATCGTGAATGACATGCGTTTCATAACTGACTAAGTCGTTCTTTTGTGCAAACACAGCCATGTTTTCTTTGATTTGGTTTTCATCATCGCTTTTTGATGCAATTTGTAAGAAATGAAGCTTTGTGTCAAAAATATCTATGATGCGCTTCATTAGTTTTAAATTTTGAAATTCATTTTCTTCAAAATTATGTACCAGAAGTATATCTTTTAATTCTAATCCTGAACGGTCGCACATTAAAGTCAATACTGGAATATCTGATTTACGTGCTATTAATTGTGCGTTACTTCCAATAAAGCGTTCTGCCAATCCAGAAGTACCTTTGGTACCTAGTGCAATAAGGTCGAAGTTATTTTCTTCAGCATAGCGAATAATTCCTGTTGTGGTGTGACCAAAAATGAGGTCTGTTTTAACACTCGGATTTCTCTCCTTTAGCTCAGCTAATTTTGATAAAGCCATGCTGCGTTGAACTTCTACGAAATTCACGTCTATTTCTCCACAAGTACTGATGGTATTATCCAAACCTAAAGTCACTGTATCGGGTACATTTAAAATATGTAAGAACGTAACTTCCATATTTGCCTTTTTTGATAGATTGTTGACCATCAGAAAAGCATATTCCGCCTCGATTGAGAAATCAGTAGGAATCAATACCTTAATTTTATTGTTATTTTCCATCTTGTTCCTTTTTTAACTTGTTCAAATGAGATAGGTTGATTGCATTAATGATATTGGTGTAACCGTTGCGTTCTAGAATTTTTTTCGCATTCCCAGATCGCGCACCACTTCTACAGTAAACTACAATTTGTTCTTCCCCATCAAACTTGCTTAGATTTTGTTCTACTTCATTTACAGGAATGTTAACCGCTCCTTCAAAATGACCTGAAGCAAATTCACCGGGTGTACGAACATCAACTATAAAAGCATTTTCAAAATTAATTGTTTCTTTTTGTGAATTGCTTTGCGTTGAGTTTTTAGCAATCGGTGTATCTGTTGTTTGAGAGTTTGAACAACTTGTAAAAACAATAGTTCCTAACATTATTGTTCCTAATCCTAATTGTTTTAAAAAGCTCATTTGATTTTGTTTTGAATCGGGTGTAAATCCGATGGGTTTGTAAAATACAGCGGTTCAAAAGTAGGAACCGCTGTAAATGCTATTTTACTTGTATTATGACATTGTTTTTGAAGCACAAACGAAGTCCGTTTTAGGTACGTTTGTTTTAGCAATTGCTCCCATTCCTCCTTCAATCTCGGTGAAGTTTCGGTAACCTCTCGATTGTAAGATACTTGCAGCAATCATACTCCTGTATCCTCCAGCACAGTGCAAGAAGAAATGTTCTTTTGGATTGATTTCTCTGATCCAGTCGTTAAGATTCGATAAAGGACGTGAGAAAGCCTCTTCTACATGCTCTGCTACGTATTCAGACTCCTTACGTACATCAAATACAACACTTTCTTCAGGCTTAAATCGACTTTCGAATTCTTGGGGTGTAATTCTGTCTACCTTGTCAATCTCACGATCTTCTTTTGTCCAAGACTCAAAGCCTCCTTTCAAGTATCCAACTACGTTGTCAAATCCAACTCGGCTTAGACGAATTACAACTTCCTCTTCCATTCCTGGTTCAGCAACCAAAAGTAATGGTTGTTGTACATCTCCGATCATTGCACCAACCCATGGGGCAAAATCACCACCGATTCCAATACTAATTGAGTTAGGAATAAATCCTTTTGCGAAATCTCCATTTGCTCGTGTGTCAAGAATCAAAGCGCCAGTTCCTTCTGCTGCAGCTTCAAACTCTTTTGGAGATAATGCAGTCAACCCAGTTTTGATTACTTCATCAACATTTTGGTATCCTTTTTTATTCATCGCTACGTTCGCTCCAAAGTAAGCTGGAGGCGGTAGTAGTCCATCTGTAACAGCCTCAATGAATGCTTCCTTGTTGGGCTGATTTAATGCGTAGTTGACTTTCTTTTGATTTCCTAAAGTATCTACTGTTTCTTTCATCATGTTTTTACCACATGCTGAACCTGCACCATGCGCTGGATAAACGATTACGTCATCTGCTAAAGGCATAATCTTCGTCATTAACGAATCGTATAAGTGACCTGCTAACTGCTCTTGGGTCATGTTTGCAGCTTTCTGTGCCAAATCTGGACGTCCCACATCTCCTAAGAATAAAGTATCTCCTGAGAAAATAGCATGGTCTTTTCCATCTTTATCAATCAATAGATAAGTTGAACTTTCCATGGTGTGACCTGGAGTGTGCATTAATTTAATTTTAATGTCTCCAATTTCAAAGATTTGCTCATCTTTTGCAATGATGCTATTAAACTCTGTCTCTGCGGTTGGACCAAAAACGATATCTGCTCCTGTAGCTTTCGCTAAATCAACGTGACCTGAAACGAAATCTGCGTGGAAATGTGTTTCGAAAATGTATTTCAATTTCACACCGTCTTTTTCTAATCGCTCTAAATAGGGTTGAATTTCACGCAATGGGTCAATAATCGCCGCTTCACCATTACTTGTTATGTAGTACGCACCTTGCGCTAAACATCCTGTGTAAATTTGTTCAATGTTCATGTCTCTCTTTTTTTATTGTTTTTTAATTATTTTCTTTTGACTGGTACAAAGGTCGGGATTCATTAATGATATCTCGGTTACAATTGTTACAGTCTTTGCAAGAGTTTTCCAAATCCTGCGTTATGCTCGTTAAATTTTAAATCATTTATAAAAATAAACTCATTAAAATTAAGCCTTCACATGCCTTGTCTTTGAAAAACTCTTATCAAAGACATGAGCTTATCTTTTTATTCTCCAAATCCTGCGTTATGCTTGGTTTGAATTGCAGTCACATCGACAAGCTCAGGGCACCGCATTTATAAAAATAAACTCATTAAAATTAAGCCTTCACAGGCCTTGTCTTTGAATATCTCTTATCAAAGACATGAGCTTATCTTTTTATTCTCCAAATCCTGCGTTATGCTTGGTTTTAATTATCAGTTCCATTGTCAAAGTATCGTTTTTCGAACAGGCTCAATTACCTAAAAAACGATAGCGTTGACTAAACCTTTCTAAGCCAACATATAATCTAATTTCAAATTTAATGCTTTTGAAGGTTAATCCATAATTCTGTGTTTTTTCTTGCAGGGTGTGAGTTATAACACACTTCTATTGTATTTACTTTTAATCTTCCTTCTATTAAGTTTAAATACTCTTCTTTGCTTCCTCCAAATGGAGGTCCGCCTATAAATTCTCTATTGAATAAAACGCCACATAGCTTTCCGTCCTTGGAAAGTAGGGATTTCATTTTTTGAATGTAATCCGGACGAAGTGAGGGATGAATTGCACAGAAAAAAGTTTGCTCTAAGATTAAGTCATACTTTCCATTGTGCTCAAAGAAATCTCCATGGATTAACTGAATAGCATTATTTCCTTTAAAATCTTGTTTTAACTTATCTATTAGCCTTGGGGCAATATCGATTACGGTTACATTGCTAAATCCTTTATCGATGAGATACTTGGCTTCGTAAGCATTTCCAGCACCTGGAATTAAAATCTTTAATTTTTTATTTTGTAAATGATCAATATATTCTTTAATCGGTGGAGAGACTTCTCCCAAATCCCAACCTGTTAAATTATTCTCGTATTTGGAGTTCCAGAATTCTTGGTCTAGACTTTCTTTAGTTTGTTTTTCTTTCAAGGTTTTGTAAATTTTAATTCAATAAGGAAAGATACAAAAAAATCCCTTCCGACTATTTGTCAAAAGGGATTTGTCAGAGGTAGTGTAGGATTTAATTTACATTACTTTGCAGGGCATACTTCCTGTTTTCAATCAAGTGCTCTTCTTCAGTCTTATTTAGATACTGTACAGCATCGTGCATGTTGATGAAGATGTAATCTTCTCCAAGTTTTTCGATCAGGTTCCACTTTACTAGAATGTCTCTAACGGGGCCACGTGCTCCAGCAATTGCAACGCTTATTCCTTTCTTGTGCCAATTGTTGATCCAGTCTTCGATTTCATGTGCCCCAGTACTATCGATAGAAATTACACTTTCAAAGTTGAGCACTACTTTTTTAAGGGCATTCGCTTTTTCTTTTTCCCATGCTTCAACCTGTTTTTGAATAAAACTGATGTTTGCAAAGTAAATTTGACCATCAATACGGATAAAAAGTTCGTCCTTGTTTTCTTTTAATTCCTTGAATCGACGTGTGTTCCTGTAGAAATTTGTATTCGGTACGTGTGCTAGTTTTGCCATATGTGGACGAGAAACTTTGTATAAAACCGCAACTAAAGAAAGAATCATTCCTATGATGATTCCTGTTACAATTCCTAAGGTTAAAGTAGAAACAAAAGTGATCATCAAGAGAGTAAAATCGGTTTTGTCTGTTTTCCATAACTTTTTCGGTGTTTTTGCGTCAATTAATCCATAAACAGCTACCATAACTACTGCTGCAAGAATTGATTTCGGCAAGTAGAAAAACAACTCAGTTAAAAACAATAATGTGATGATGATTAATGCAACACTGATGATTGAGGCTAAGGCTGTTTTTGCACCTGCTTGGTCATTCACAGCTGTTCTTGAGAATCCACCTGTAACAGGATATCCCATAAAGAATGCTGCTCCAAAGTTTGCCATTCCCAAGCCAATAAGCTCTTGGTTGGCGTCTAACTTATAATCTTTATGTTTGCCTTGAATAATCTTGGCAACCGCAAAGCTTTCAGCAAAACTCACCAATGAAATAGTGATGGCAATTGGGAGTAAAACACTCCACGTTTCCATAGAGAATGAAGGCGATGATAAGCCTGGGAGTCCCGAAGGAACTTCACCTAGAACTGAAACGCCATTTGCGGTAAGTCCAAATCCCCAAACCAATAAAATACCAAAGACTACCGCTAAAAGTGGTGTGGGCAGACTTTTGTGAATTTTCTTTCCGAATTTAATAATGATGATTCCACCCAGTCCTATTGCAAAGGTCGTCCAATTTATTCCACCGATGTTATGGTAAATGTTTACCATGATGTCCTGAAAGTATTCACTTCTTGGAAGCTCAATTCCAAAAAGATGCTTGGCTTGACTCAATCCGATGATAATTGCTGCTGCAGAAGTAAATCCGTTAATTACAGGATGTGATAGGAAGTTGACAAAGAACCCGAAGCGCAAAACTCCCATTCCAAATTGAATCAATCCAATCATGAAGGCAAGGGTTAACGCATACAATAAATATTGTTCGGGGGAACTAGGATTTAATGCACCGATTCCCGCAGCGGTAAGTAAAGAAACCATAGCTACCGGTCCAACCGCCAATTGTCTGGATGTTCCGAAAATAGCATACAATAGAATAGGAACCGTTACTGCGTATAAACCATGAATAGGATCTAGTCCAGCCAACATTGCGTAAGCCATTCCTTGAGGAATAAGCATGATTCCAACCGTTAATCCAGCAGATAAATCGCCTTGTAGGTTTTTCTTTTTGTAATTCGGAAGCCAGTCTAAAATAGGCAGGTACTTTTTTAGTAAATGCATTTTGTATATTTTTCTCTCGTGATTAATATTTTTTACAAAAGTCTAGAATTCTAGTTGAAATTTAGGTGACTTATGTAACGTAGACTTCTTTCATTAGGAATTGAATTAAATCATGTGATTCCTTGCGACTATACCAGTAACATTTTTATAAGATTTCTCCATCCCAAAAATCAAAGATTTTGGAATGATCGAAATGACAGTCGTGTGTGGCAAGTTAGGAAAAAAGAAGAAAAGCTCAGCTTTTCTTCTTTTTTCCATTTGACCTAGCCTGAAACTAACCTATATTGAAAAATGGTCCTATTTTAGAAGGAATACCCGCTATGAAAAACTTGGATTTGGGGGAAGTGTTTTGGGGCGTGCCACCATTCAACTTTATTTTAAGTTTAAATGTTTCAAACGCATATACAAACCTCGACACTTTGCATTATTATGATTGGAATTATCCTCAAAATGGAGCAGAACATTGGATGAAAAAGATTCCAGGTCCATTTGAAAGCGGAGTTTTAGATACTGTTTGGAATTGTATTTATATGAACAGTCCCACTTATGGAAAGGATCCATTAATGAATGTAAGTTACTTTATTAATGATTATCAGACCAATAAAAAAGAAATAACTTTTCCTTTGGTTGACCTTTGTTCAGACGAACTTTACGAAGCAGTCATAAAAATAGATTGATAAAAGTCATGAAAAATTTCCATCCATTATAACAGTAAAATATATCTTTAGAAATCTACTTATTCAATTCTAATTCACTATTTTTGCGCCACAATTAGAAAAACACATTAAAATGGCAACGAATAGAACTTTTACAATGATTAAACCAGACGCAGTTAAGGCTGGTAACATCGGAAACATTATCCAAATGATTACTGATGGAGGATTTGAAATTAAAGCGATGAAATATACGCAATTGACAGAAGAACAAGCAAAAGAATTTTATGCTGTTCACAGTGAGCGTCCTTTCTATGGAGAGTTGGTTGAGTTTATGACATCAGGACCTATCGTTGCTGCAATTTTAGAGAAAGATAACGCAGTAGCAGATTTCCGTGCTTTAATTGGTGCAACTAATCCAGCAGAAGCAGCAGAAGGAACAATCCGTAAGAAATATGCAACTTCAATGGGAGAAAATGCAGTTCACGGTTCAGATTCTGATGAGAATGCAAAAATCGAAGGAGAATTTCACTTTACAGCTGATGAGATTGTAGCGTAATTTGAACTTTATATAATATTTGAAAAGCTGTACTGAGAGGTATGGCTTTTTTATTTTTACCTCAATTTTTTACCGCAGAGAACCCGGAGGTTTTTCGCAGAGGAGCAGAGGTTCGCAGAGCTGTTGGGGTATAGAGAGTGCCGGTGGCACTCGAGTTTTTACACAGAGATAAGGGGGAGGGTTTTTACAGAGATTCACTGAGGAAGAATTACTCAGAGATTCGGAGGAGCGGAGGTACGTAAAGTTTTTGAGATGTAGGGAGCTCCTTCGGTTCTTGAAGGTTTTACAGAGATTTGTAGAGTTTTTTCGTAGAATATAGAGGTAGAGCACTTTCGATGATTTAGAAACCTTGCAGAAGTATGCAAAAGAAAAGTTTTGTGCAATGAACTTCTATAAATAAAAAAAGTCCAAACGAAAAAGTCTGGACTCTCAAAAATATTTTATGGAATTAGAAAACCAAAATTTTGAATTAGAAAGTTTGTTAGCAAGGCGCAAGTAGTTTTAAAAATCAAGGAGTTGACATTTGTCAATGACTGTTTTTAAAACTTCTTGCAACGCCGATAACGGGCTTTCTAAACAAAATTAAACCAACATCATCATTGGGTTTTCCATGTAAGACTTAAACGTGTTTAGGAATTCAGACCCTGTCACACCATCAACCACTCTGTGGTCACAAGAAAGTGTTACACGCATAACGTTACCTGGAACAACTTGTCCATCTTTAACAACTGGAACTTGCTTAATTGCTCCAATCGCTAAAATACAGCTGTCTGGTGGATTGATAATCGCAGTAAATTCTTCAATGTTGAACATTCCTAAGTTAGAAATTGTAAAGGTATTCCCTTCCCAATCTTGTGGTTGAAGCTTTTTGTCTTTTGCTTTCTTTGCAAATTCTCTTACTTCCGAACCAATTGTCATCAGTCCTTTTGTATCTGCAAAACGTACAACTGGAACCAATAATCCATCTTCAACAGCAACTGCTACACCAATATTGATGTGATTGTATTTACGAATCTTATCGCCCAACCAAGCACTATTTACAGCAGGATGTTTTCTTAATGCAACAGCACAAGCTTTAATGACCATGTCGTTGAATGAAATGCGGACGTCTTCATTTGCGTTTACTGCTTTACGCGCAGCAATTGCATTGTCCATGTCAATATCCAAAGTCAAATAGAAGTGAGGGGCAGTGAATTTACTTTCTGCTAAACGCTTCGCAATGGTTTTACGCATTTGAGAAATATTTTCATCTGTGTAAGATTCTGTTAAAGCAGGACCGCTAGCTGCAACTTGCACACTACCTTGTGGTCTTTCGTAAGGAACGTAATTTTCAATATCGCGTTTAACGATACGTCCGTTTTCTCCTGTTCCTTTTACTGTATTCAGATCGATGTTTTTTTCTTCAGCTAATTTTTTCGCTAGAGGAGAAACAAAGATTCTTCCACCATCTCCGCTTGTAACTGGAGCTGCAGGTGTTTCTTTGGCAGCAGGTTTGCTTTCTGTTTGCGTTTTCTCTTCAACAACCTCTTTTTTCTCTACAGTTTCTGAACTGTCGTCCTCTGAGGCATCTGCGCTACTAGATTGTTTTGCTTCTTCGATTAACTTCTCAATGTCTTCGCCTTCTTCACCAATGATAGCTAGAATGTCGTTGACCGGTGCAGTTTGACCTTTTTCAATCCCTATATATAACAGTTTTCCATCATAAAATGATTCAAACTCCATTGTTGCTTTGTCTGTCTCGATTTCTGCGAGTAATTCACCAGATTCTACGTCATCTCCAACCTTTTTGTGCCATTCTGCAACGACACCTTCAGTCATCGTATCTGATAATTTTGGCATTAAAATAACCTCAGCCATAATTCTTTAATTTTTTAGTATTCAATAATAAATGGATAACCCTCTGTCTTGTACACATCTTTGTACAATTCATCTTTTGTTGGGTATTCAGATTGCTCAGCAAACTCAATTGCTTCTGTAATTTCATTTGTTACCCACGATTGGATATCTTTAATCTCTTCTTCTGTAAGATATTTATTGTCTCTGATTACCTTCAAACAGTGTTCTATTGGATCCTTTGATTGGTATTCTTTTACTTCGTCCTTTGTTCTGTATTTTTGAGGATCAGACATTGAGTGACCTTTGTATCGGTAGGTTTTAATGTCTAACAATGTTGGTCCATCTCCTTTTCGTGCACGCTCTGCAGCCATTGCAACAGCTTCGTGTACATCTTCTGGAGACATACCGTTCACAGAAAAAGAAGGCATTTCGTAAGAAGAACCTAATTTTGATAAATCCATTACGTTGGTTGTACGTTCAACAGAAGTTCCCATGGCGTAATTGTTATTTTCAACGATGAAAATTACAGGTAACTTCCAAAGCATCGCCATATTAAATGTCTCATGAAGCGCACCTTGACGAGCTGCTCCATCACCAAAAGAAACCATTGTTACGTTATCTGTTCCTTTGTATTTCTCAGCGAAAGCAACACCAGCACCCATTGGAATTTGTGCCCCAACAATACCATGTCCACCTAAAAAGTTTTTTTCCTTATCAAAAAAGTGCATTGAGCCTCCTTTTCCTTTAGAAACACCTGTTTGACGACCATATAATTCAGCCATCAAGCGACGAACATCTGTTCCCAGTCCGATTGGATGCGCATGGTCACGGTAGGCTGTCATGTGCAAATCTGTTGGTCTTGTAGCACTTACTGTTCCAGCTACGATAGCTTCTTGACCAATATATAAGTGACAGAAACCACCAAATTTTTGTTGGATGTATAATTGTCCAGCCTTCTCTTCAAATTTTCTCATTAAAAGCATATCCTTATACCATTTGATATAAGTTTCTTTCGAGAACTTTATTTTTTTTGAAGCCGCTTCCTTCTTCGTGGTTTTCTTAGGCGTTTGTGATGATTTTGCTGCCATAATTTAATACAGTTTAATTCGAATAGACAAATATAGAATTTATATAATTTTAAAGAGTCAATTTTAAAACAGAATTAACAATTTAGCTGATTTTACTTTAGTTTTTGTAGGCGTTGAATCCATTGAATACAGTTAAACAACTGTTTTGCATTCCTTTATTTTGTGCCGAATGTAAATGGGAGTAAGTTGTAAATACTCTCAAAAATCAAAAAGCTGCCATCCTCATTTTTAATTAAAATTTCATAAGGAGCTTCTTGCATAGAGGCGTATTCTGCCATGACTTGACGACATCCACCGCAAGGGGAAAAGAATTGATCGTTTTTTAACATAGAACCATTGCTGGTGATGGCTAATATTTTTATGCCTTGTGTATTGTGTTGTGCACCATACGAAAATAAAGCCACGCGTTCTGCACAGAGTCCAGCAGGATAAGCCTTGTTTTCTTGATTACTACCTAGAACTAAGGTATCATCATTAAGTAAAAGTGCTGCCCCAACTTTAAATTTAGAATAAGGCGCATAAGCTTTTTTACATGCTTTTTCAGCAGCGGCAAAAACTTTCTTTTGATCGTCAGTTAATTCATCAATAGACTTTAAATGACGGTAAGAAAATGTAAATTCTTTTTCCATACTGAGTTTTAATTAACCAATTTTACCTTGTCAATCTTCTTTTATTTCACCTTAAGAGAAAAATATAAGCTCATCCTTTTAAAAGAGAGTTGCTTAAAGAAGTAACATTGGCATTCACCCATACGAAAACTCATCGCCTTGTATGGGGCACTAAAGTAATAGGATTATCTTAAGGGATAAAGTTTTAGAGGATGTTTTTCTTCAAAAAAGGTCATATTCATTACACAATGCTTATTTTTATTCAAATAAATGAAAAACCTTTCACAAATACTCCATCAGTTTGAAAGCATTAGTTTGGAAAAGCTTTTAGATGCTGACCTTATGAATAGGGTGGATTCCAAATTTTTGGTAAACTTTTCTTTGTTGCCCAAATTGCTCGAAGAATTAAAAGACCATTATCATGTTTTGGAAATCGAAAACCAAAGGATTTCAAAGTATGAAAATTTTTATTTTGACTCCGATGATAGAAGGTTTTATCTGGATCATCACAACCACAAAAATCACCGTTTTAAAGTGAGATACCGCAAATATTCATCTACAAAAACCACCTATTTTGAAATTAAAGAGAGGCGTAAAAACAGAACGATTAAACAACGTTTTTTAGTAGAGCAATTTGTCGACGACCTGGGAAAAAAGGAAATGGATTTAGTTCAAAGTGTAATCGGTACAAAAGTAAAACTTTATCCTGTATTGGTTAATGAGTATCACCGTATAACTTTGGCTAGCACCGCCTTGAAGGAGCGTTTAACGATTGATGTTGGAGTAACCTACACTAAAGGAGAAGTAAAGAAACCTGTTGGTGATGTTGTTATTGTAGAATTGAAACAAGAAGAATTAAATAGGATGTCTCCTGCTTTTCAAGTGATGAATCAAAATAAAATACGACCTTTCCGATTCAGTAAATATTGTGTGGGTTCGGTTCTACTTTTTCCAAAAGAGGAAATCAAATACAATAATTTTAAATATATTATTCAAAAATTAAACACTTATAAAAATGCTATTTGATACAACTAGTAGCCTTCAAGATATTTTTAATATACAATTCTATAATAAGGATATTTATAGTTTGCTCTTTAGGCTGCTATTGAATTTCTTTTTTCTGACTTTGATCATCAGGTTTGTTTATTATCCAAAAACCAAAAGGAAGGATTATGTATTCACATATTTGTTGATCGGTTTGGTGACTTTCTTTCTCACTTTCGCATTGAAAAAGCTAGACATCGGAGTAGGGATGGGGCTGGGATTATTTGCCATCTTTGGAATCATTCGCTACCGAACTCAAACAATCGAGATCAAAGAAATGACTTATTTGTTTGTGGTGATTGGACTTTCGGTAATCAATTCATTGGCTACACAAGAAATCAGTTTGTTGGAAGTTTTGTTGCTGAATGGTACTGCATTGTTGATTACAGCTGGGTTAGAATTCTTTTGGTGGAAAAATAATGAGCAAATGCGCACAGTAATTTATGAGAAAATTGATTTAATTACCCCGGAGAAGTACGATGAAATGAAACTTGATTTAGAACTTAGAACAGGTTTAGAAATTATTCGTTTTGAAATTGGTAAGACTAACTTTTTGAATGATACAGCAGAGGTGAGGGTTTATTTTGTCGAATAAAAAGGAGGTGCTAAATAATAGGTTGCTTTTTTAATTCGTTGTATTAAAGTAGTTTGGCACTTTGTTTGTCTTATTGCAATTAACTAATAAAATTATAAGTCATGAAAAAAATTAAAATCGTTTTACTTGGAATAGGAATTTTAGCTGTTTCTTCAGTATTTGCACAAGAACAAAAAGCTGTTGAAAAACCAAAAATGAAAAAGGAGCAACGCATGGAAAAGCTTGCTGAAGAATTAGATTTATCGGAGGAACAAAGAGAACAAGTGGATAAAATTCATAAAAACCATGTTTTAGAATCCCGAAAAATTAAAAATAATTCTGAAATGACAGAAGATGCTAAAAAAGAAGCCCTTAAAAAACTTCGTTTAGATAAGAAAGCACAAATGGCAGAGGTTCTAACCGAAGAACAACGTCAGAAACTTGAAGAAATGAAAAAGGAAAGAAAAGAGAAACGTGTTGAACAAAAGAAAGTTGAACGCCATTCTATTAAAAAAGAGAAAAGAAATATACAGCCTGTAGAAAAATAGATTGTTTTGTTGATTTCTAAACTGCTTATTTTCTGAAATAAGCAGTTTTTTTATGGATAAAATTGAATCAAAAAAAGGAGCTCCATTGCTGAAGCTCCTTCTCTAAATATATTCTTAAAACGTTTCTTGAGTCTCAAACCATTTCCTGTCATTCAAAAAAACCTTTCGTTCATGTACTATTCAGGTGTTCTCTCTGGACTTTGTCGATTAGAAAAGAATGAAATAATTTCGATTTGATTTTTGTTCACTTTGTAATACATAGTATTGTACTTTTTGATTACAACCTTTCTGATTTCAAGCGATTCGGAAATAGGAAATAGTTTAGGTTTTTTTGATATTAGTTGAAGTACCTGATCTATTTCTAATGAAAGATTTTTCATTTCTCTCGGTGTAAAGTTTAGCTCTAAATACTCATAAGTGTCAGCTAATTCAGATAAAGCGTGATCAGTCCAAAAAATGTTATAACCACTTTCCATATATCTTTTTTGCTTCTGAATTTGGTTTTAATTTCCCATTATCAGCATCAGATAATCCTAATTCAATTGATTTTTTCTCAGGATCAGACAATTCATCTGACCAATCTTTAGTTTCACTGCGTCTCAATTCAATTATTTTTTGAATCAAATCACCATCCTCCAAAGTCGTTAACCATTGAATCAGTTCAATTTTGGCATTTTGAATATTCATTTCCATAAATCAAAGATATAGGATTTAATTTAAGATAACAAAAGGGCTAATGCAAATCTGATTCTTGATTAACTTTTACCATTATTTATTATCTGTGAATGTTGGAAATCCTGCCATGATATGACAATTGGTTGTTTCAATTATTTACAACCAATGTCGCTAAAACCACAAAAAAAAAAGGAGTCTCATTGCTGAAACTCCTTTTCTAAATATATATGCAAAATGCTTACTTCTCCTCAATCCACTTTCTAGCATTCACAAATGCCTCCAACCAAGGAGTCACTTCGTCTTTTCTGCCATCTGGATAGTTCGCCCAGTTCCATTGGAAAGTAGAACGTTCGATGTGTGGCATCGTTACCAAGTGTCTTCCTGAAGCGTCGCACATCATCGCGGTGTTGAAATCTGAACCATTTGGGTTCGCTGGATAGTGTTCGTATCCGTATTTCGCTACGATGTTGTATTTGTCTTCGCTGTAAGGTAAATCAAATTTTCCTTCACCGTGTGAAATCCAAACTCCTAATGTTGTTCCAGCTAATGAAGAAAGCATTACAGAGTTGTTTTCTTGGATTTTCACAGAAGTGAACCCACTTTCGTGTTTTTTAGAATCGTTGTAGGTCATTTTTCCGTGCTTGTCGTGGTCTGGGTTGACTAAATCTAGTTCCATCCATAATTGACAACCATTACAAATTCCCACTGAAAGTGTGTCTTCACGTTTGAAGAAATTTTCCAAAGCTGCTTTTGCTTTTTCATTGTGTAAGAAAGCACCGGCCCAACCTTTTGCAGAACCCAAAACATCAGAGTTAGAGAATCCTCCAACTGCTCCGATAAATTGAATGTCTTCTAAATTTTCACGTCCCTCAATCAAGTCCGTCATGTGTATGTCTTTCACATCAAACCCAGCCAAATACATTGCATTGGCCATTTCTCGCTCACTGTTACTTCCTTTTTCTCGTAAAATAGCCGCTTTAGGACGTGCTTTTGTCGTGTCTAATTCTGGAAGCTTTCCTGTGAAATGCTCTGGGAAAGTATAATTTAACGCTTGATTTTTATAGTTTTCGTAACGGTCTTTTGCTAATCCGTTTGCCGTTTGTTTTTGGTCTAGTAAATAAGAAGTTTTAAACCAAGTATCACGCAATTCGGAAACGGTCATTGTGAAGGCATCTGTTCCGTTGATGATGCTCACAAAATCGTTTTCTACTACTTTTCCAATTTCGTGGAAGGTGATGTTGTTTGCCTCTAATTCTTTCGCTACACTCGCATCTTTCGCTTGGAAAACAATTCCTGAATTCTCAGCAAACAAGATTTTAAATGAATCTTCTTCTTTTAATGATGTTAAATCATATTCTGCTCCGATGTTGTTATCGGCAAAACACATTTCCAATAGGGTAGTGATTAACCCTCCTGAAGCCACGTCATGGCCAGCAATGATGTGTTCTTTTTGAATTAAATCTTGAATGGTGTTGAAAACCGTTTTTACATATCCAGCGTCTTTTACATCTGGTGCTTCATTTCCGAGTTTTCCAATAATTTGAGAGAATGAACTTCCGCCCAATTTGAAATCATCCTGTGAAATGTTAATGTAGTAAATTGGACCGCCTTCTTTTTTGAAAACAGGCTCAACTACTTTTGAGATCGCATTACAATGTCCAGCTGCTGAGATGATTACTGTTCCTGGAGATATTACTTCATCATCAGGGTATTTTTGTTTCATCGATAAAGAATCCTTTCCTGTAGGAACATTGATTCCCAAAGCGATTGAAAAATCGGAAACCGCTTCGACTGCTTTGTACAAACGTGCATCTTCACCTGGGTTTTTACACGGCCACATCCAGTTAGCAGATAATGATACGCTTTTTAAACCTTCTTCTAAAGGTGCCCAAATGATGTTGGTTAAAGATTCTGTAATTGCATTTCTACTTCCAGCAGCAGGATCAATTAGTGCAGCAATAGGAGCATGTCCGATTGTAGTGGCAACTCCTTCTTTCCCTTTGTAGTCCAAGGCCATCACCCCAACGTTATTCAAAGGCAATTGTAAGGGACCAGCACATTGTTGTTTGGCTACTTTACCCCCCACACAGCGGTCTACTTTATTCGTTAACCAATCTTTTGAAGCCACTGCTTCTAGTTGTAATAACTGGTCTAAGTAGTCGTAAAATTTTTCTTTTTTGTAATCCAGATCAGAATAAACACGTTTTACTGTGCTGTCTGTCATGATTGTTTTTGGTGAACTTCCAAACATATCAATCAGTGCCAAGTCCATAGGCTTTTCACTTGTGGTTTTTGATTCGAAAGTAAAACGATTGTTGTTTTTTACGTCTCCAACGGTGTACATTGGCGAACGTTCACGATCTGCAATTTTTTGAAGTGTCTCTATATGCTTTTCAGCAATCACAAGCCCCATACGTTCTTGAGATTCGTTTCCGATAATTTCTTTTGCAGAAAGCGTTGGGTCTCCAACTGGAAGTTTATCCAAATCGATTAATCCTCCAGTATCTTCAACCAATTCACTTAGGCAGTTCAGGTGACCACCTGCACCATGGTCATGAATTGAAACGATGAGGTTTTCATCACTTTCAACCATTCCACGAACAGCATTAGCTGCACGTTTTTGCATTTCTGGGTTAGAGCGTTGTACCGCGTTCAATTCGATTCCTGAAGAAAACTCTCCAGTATCAGCACTTGAAACTGCTGCACCCCCCATTCCAATACGGTAGTTTTCACCACCTAAAATGACGATTTTATCACCGTCTTTTGGCGTGTCTTTTATTGCTTGATCTGCTTTCCCGAATCCAATTCCACCGGCTTGCATGATGACTTTATCGAAACCTAATTTTCTCAGGTCAGCATCAGCATGTTTATTGTCCTTATCATGGTGTTCGAAGGTTAAAACAGAACCTGAAATTAAAGGTTGACCAAATTTATTTCCGAAATCTGAAGCACCATTCGACGCTTTGATTAAAATATCCATTGGCGTTTGGTACAACCATTTTCTTTCTTCGAAAGCTTGCTCCCATGGACGTTCTTTCTCTAGTCTAGAATAAGAAGTCATGTAAACCGCTGTTCCTGCTAAAGGCAAAGAACCTTTTCCGCCGGCTAATCGGTCTCTAATTTCTCCTCCAGAGCCTGTTGCAGCACCGTTGAATGGCTCCACAGTTGTTGGGAAATTATGTGTTTCAGCTTTTAATGAAATAACTGATTCGAAATCTTTGATGTTGTAATATTCAGGAATATCAGCACGTAAAGGTGCGAATTGCTCCACTTTTGGTCCTTTTACAAAAGCGACATTATCCTTATAAGCAGAAACAATTCCGTTTGGATTTTTATTTGACGTGTCACGAATCATTCTAAACAATGATTTGTCTTTTTCTTCTCCATCAATAACAAAAGTCCCATTAAAAATCTTGTGGCGACAGTGCTCTGAATTCACTTGTGAAAATCCAAAAACTTCTGAATCTGTTAAAGGACGACCGATTTTCTCGGACATATTTTCCAAATATTCAATTTCTTCGTCGTTCAATGCCAAACCTTCTTTTTCGTTATAGGCTGCAATGTCTTCGATTTCCAAAATGGGTTCTGGTTCGATTTGAATGTCAAATGAACCTTGGTGAAGTCCATTGTATTTTTCAGAAATCATAGGGTCGAAATCTTTGGTGTCTTTATCTACCGCTTGAAATTCTTCAATACGAATGATGTCAGAGATCCCCATGTTCTGTGTAATCTCAACTGCATTGGTGCTCCAAGGACTAATCATAGCCGCACGTGGTCCAACAAAAAAAGCATCGAGAGATGCTTGTTCTATTTTTGGCGCGTCGCCAAATAACCACACCAATTTAGCAGTGGTCTCAGTTGATAATTCTTTTGTTGTTTGAACAGCAAATACTTTACCGTTTGTGTTTCCAAAGAAATGAATCATTATATGTGTTGTTAGAATGTTATTTTATAGTTGCAAATTTAATCTTTTTAAATGATGTTTTAGTTATAAAATTGGATTTAAAAGAGGTGTAGTTGCAAGGTATGGTTAATTCATGCGGAACGCGTTACATTTTGTCGAGTTGAACAGAGTTCTGAGCCCGTTTAGATTGTCTCAAATCTGAAAGATTACTCTTTAGAATTGATATATCTAATATTTGTAATTGTTGTTTCCAATCAGCTTTGTGTAATCAAACGCCCTGAAGGTGCAGTTTTTTCCAACCCAATGGCATCGCCTTGGGTTGGAATACTACTCAATGCGCTATCGCCCTGAAGGGGCAGCTCAACTCTTTCACGAACCAACTCTTTGCACTATAATGGTTTGTTTGTATTGTTTTTTGAATTGCCCTTTCAGGGCGCTGGAATATCTTCATTAATCAGCAGGACGCTTTGCATCCTGCTGAGATGATTTGGGCCTTCAGCCCGTTTAAATTGTCTTAAATCTGAAAGATTACTCTTTTAAATAGATATATCTAATATTTGTAATTGTTGTTTCCAATCAGCTTTGTGTAATCAAACGCCCTGAAGGGGCAGTTTTTCCAACCCAATGGCATCGCCTTGGGTTGGAAAACTACTCAATGCGCTATCGCCCTGAAGGGGCAGCTCAACTTTTTCATGAACCAACTCTTTTCACTATAATGGTTTGTTTGTATTGTTTTTTTCGAGTTGCCCTTTCAGGGCGCTGGAATATCTTCATTAATCAGCAGGACGCTTTGCATCCTGCTGAGATGATTTGGGCCTTCAGCCCGTTTAGATTGTCTAGTATCTGAAAGATTACTCTTTAGAATTGATATATCTAATATTTTTAATTGTTGTTTCCAATCAGCTTTGTGTAATCAAACACCCTGAAGGGGCAGTTTTTTCCAACCCAATGGCATCGCCTTGGGTTGGAAAACTACTCAATGCGCTATCGCCCTGAAGGGGCAGCTCAACTTTTTCATGAACCAACTCTTTTCACTATAATGGTTTGTTTGTATTGTTTTTTGAGTTGCCCTTTCAGGGCGCTGGAACATCTTCATTGATCAGCAGGACGGTTTGCATCCTGCTGAGATGATTTGGGCCTTCAGCCCGTTTAGATTGTCTTGTATCTGAAAGATTAATCTTTAGAATTGATATATCTAATATTTTTAATTGTTGTTTCCAATCAGCTTTGTGTAATCAAACGCCCTGAAGGGGCAGTTTTTTCCAACCCAATGGCATCGCCTTGGGTTGGAAAACTACTCAATGCGCTATCGCCCTGAAGGGGCAGCTCAATTCTTTCACGAACCAACGCTTTGCACTATAATGGTTTGTTTGTATTGTTTTTTGAATTGCCCTTTCAGGACACTGGAATATCTCAAAACGCTTCCTTTCCAACTCTACCCAAAACTTTCTTGGTATTTCTCTATGGATTTTTTTAGGTTATGCGATAAAGAAACTAGCCAAATGAGTTGATTACTGACAAGGTGTGCTTCTTGAAGTTCATGTAAATCTTCTTTGTCTATTTTTAAAACGCCTTCTTTTATACTCTCATCTCGCTCTTGAGATAAAATTTGATAGCTTTCCAATAACTTTTCTTTAGCCGCTTTAATGTTTCCATGAGGGTGAACCTTGAATTGATAAGAGTCATCTAATAGACTGATTGTTTTTGATAAAGTATTGGCAGTTTTAGCAAATAGTGCTTTGGTTTCTTGAGAAATCGGAGTTGTTTTATGACTTTGAATAAAGCTTCCCAAAGAAGCAATTCCTGATAGAATGGTTTGATTCAAAGTAACAACTCCATAGATTAATCGAAATTCAATTTGTTTTGATTTGGGATCTTGCGTAATTCTTTGAAAAGCAGCACTAAGTTCACTTAATGCTAAAAATGCTTCTTTCCGGGCGACCTTATACGGAATTTGGTTGTTGTCTTTGTCTGCATAAAAGGCTTGAGTCGCTTTTAAATAAGCTTTGTTTTTTGCAATTGCGTTCACCAATATTGTTTTGATGTTCAGCACTTCCCAGGTGGGGAATAAGGTGTAAATTGCCGCGTAAGAAATGAAACCTCCTAAAATGGTATCGAAAATACGGTATTGAATGACTGCAAAGGCGTTGGGAGTAATGAAAGAATAAACAAAGACCACATTTAAGGTGATGAATGCCGCAGCCCATCTGTAATTTTGTTGAATCAGAGCAAATCCTAAAATTAATGAAGACACTGCTAGTACTCCATAAACAATTGGGTTTTGGGTAAGTATAACAATACCAAATGCAATGGCACCTCCGATGACGGTTCCTATGATTCTGTCTTTTGCGCGTTCTTTTGTTAACCCATAGTTTGGGCGTAAGATAACCAGCACGGTTAACATGATCCAATACGCATTTTGTATTTCAAAAAGATTACCCAATACATACGCAAAAACCATGGCGATGGTTAGCCTAAGCGCATGTCTGAAAATCACCGAATGAATGAAAAGGTGCTGGAGTAAAATTTTTGGTCTGTACTCTTGTAAGGTTAAGAATTGTTTTGCCTCGCTTCTCTTTAATGTCACTTTTGAGGTTCCACTAATGTTTACCAAAGCATAACGGATGGCCTCAACTTCTTGCAGGATTTGCTTTTGGAAATCATGAAGATTACGCATCATTAAAGCACTCTCACGAGCTTGTGGAAGTTTATAAATAGAAATATAATTGGCTATTGCATGATGTGCTTCGAGTAAACATTGTTCGATTTGCTTTTTATCAGGAACCTCTCCCTTGGTAATGAGTACATGCGATAATTGTATCAATTGCTCTCCCATAGAGACATTGAGTTGACTAAATTTCTTAAGGTGAACACTGTCCTTTCCAAATAATTCGTCAAATTTCTCATAGTCCCAGCTATTTGCAATCACCAATTCATAGATATCAATAATTGAAATAAAAATCAACAAGCGTTTTTCATCAAAATGAGAACGGCCAGATCGTTTTCTGCTGGCCAATAATAACTCTCTTAGCGTTTCATGTTTTTCATTGATTTGAGCTTGTAAAACGAAAGTGACTTTTGTGTTATCATGTCTGTTGGGCACATCGATTAATAATTTAGCACGAAGTTTCAAATACTCACCTGTCAATTTTAAAGTTTCAGAAAGCAACTGGTCATCGTCCTTGTTGGGAATGATTTTATGAAAAATAATCGAAGCTAAAAGATACCAAAGTCCACCAAGTAAAATCAATACTCCGTGCAACCATATTTCGTATGGAGTAGAATCGTCAACAGCGAGGGCCAAAACCATTGCCAGTAATCCTGAGAATCCAACCAAAGAACCTCTAAAACCGTATGCAGAAAGAAAAGAAATTCCAAAAGTTAGGGCGCTGATGAGGACGAGCACCAAAGCAAAATTAGGTTTGGTAAAGAGGATGACTATGGTTACAAATACAGTAAGGGCTATACTAATCAGTGTTCCAATTACTTTTCTACGTAGGCTTCCAGGAACATCACTTGGAGCATTCAAAAAGGCTCCAAAAACAAATGCTGGAGCAAGACTGAAATATCCTAAGGCATTAAAAGTAAGAAGAGGAATGATTAAAGACGCTGTAATTACTACACCTCTAAAGAAGTGTGAACTTTTGACGAATAGTTCAAGTTGAGAACGTCTATTTTTTGTCATTGCTATGAGTAAAGTCCAAAGATAGTAAATCTGTGGTTTAAGTAGTTGGGATTATTTCGTAATTAAAAGAACGACAAAAAAAATCATTATGAAAAGTTTGAATATTCCTATTCTTAAATTCAAAATGTATTCTTGTAATTGCTTAAGTTTGCTTCTAAAGCTATACTTATGAAATATTTATTTCTTATTGTTGTTATTTTTATAGTGAATAATGCACGTTCGCAGCAAATAGAAAAAGAGGGTAAGATAAATCATACATTTTTATTCTCAGCAGGGATGTTTGCTCAGACTGAATTTGGGTCAAGCTACGACCACATAGGTGCTGCCTATTCTCTTTCGTACCAAGCTTATTTTCCTAATCGTTTTATTATAGGTTTATACTTTCTAAGTGACCGGGCCAGTTATAAAACAACCAATAAAATTGAGCAATTTCCCAGTCTGCGAAAAATGACAGGCTATTCAGCTGGAATTCAACTGGGGTTTCATATTGTGAAAGGAAAAAAAATAGACTTTTCAATTACTACTGTTCCTCATTTTAATTTACAAGAATATTTTATTCAATATTATAATGAAAAAGAAGGGATTTATAAGGAACAGAAAAGAGCCGAAAATCTCTATTTTGTGCCCATCATGGCATGGCGTTTTGAACTTTATTATAAGTTTAATCAAACCCATAGTTTAGGGCTGACAGCAGATACACACATAGATATGATTCCACTTGATACTGACTTTACTATATTGGGACGGTTGTTACTTACCTATCGAATAAAAATTTCTCGTAATTAATCATCCATAAAGCAGTTGATTCTTATAGATTTATATTTTACCTAACGAAATATACTTTTTACTCCTATGAAATGAATTTTATATCACTACTTTTGCGCCACATTTTGGTTTCACTTTGTGAATGAAAAGGGAATGCTGTGAAAATCAGCAACTGTTCCCGCAACTGTAAAAGTTCGTATTTAATTGAGAATACCACTGACTGTCACCCGACAGTTGGGAAGGTTTAATTAAAGAGCTAAGTCAGGAGACCTGCCAGGATGTAAATAATTCGCTTTCGGAGAAAAAGTAGAATGAGAGACAGTCTGGCCAGATGTCTGCACACTCTATCGTTTTTCCATTTTATTAATTTTTAATCATTTATAAAATGAGAACACAATTTACATTTTTATTTTTCGTCCTATTTTCGGCGCTAACATTCGGGCAAACCTTTTATAATTTAGAGCTTGCTGCAGAAGGAAACTTTGGAACTCCCAATGCAGATGTTTTTAATGTCACCAATACAACAAACCCAACTACTACTTCATCAGGATTGTATCAAACTGCAAACTCAACCACAGGGTTTGATGTTTTGCAAGATTATGGTGTTTATGGAAATAAAGCCTTATTGATTGAAAAGCCATCAGGACCTGGTAGAATCGTAATTGTTGATTATCCAGCTTTTACAGAAGTGCATACCTTTGCTACTTCAGAAGCACCACAAACTTTGGTCATGGCAAGTCAAACAAAAGGTTATGTCGCAACAGGAAACCCCAGTGGAATTCAATTTGTTGATTTGACAAACAATACCATTGCCCCAGTAGCAGATCCCAATGATGATATTTCTTCAACTGCTCAATTTATGTTGCAAGCCAACGGATTTATCTATGCACAAATGAGTGCTAAAATCATTAAAATCGATACGCTAACGCAAACTGTTTCAGGAGTTATCTTGCCAGCAATTGGCTCAATCAAAGGAATGGTTTTCGATGAACAAACCAATTTAATTTGGGCAATGAATGGTTCAGGAAAGTTGATTTCAATCGATGTTGCAAATGGTGATGCTTTGGGAGCCGAAATAGAGACTGGAGTTGCAGGATCTACTTTACTACGTATTTATGATTCTAAATTGTATTTCTGGAACTTGTCAAGCAAAAACCTCTATATATACAATACTGAAACGCCATCAACATTGCCGTTGGTTTCTTCCTATACAAGTACAATGGGGGGTACTTCTTGGTCGTTTGGGTATGGGCGTTCATTCGACATCGACCAAAATACAGGAGATTTTGCCATTTGTTCTGCAGATGGGTTTGTTGCGCCTTCACTTTTTGAAGTGGTTGATGGAACTACATTTACGGTGATTGATTCTGGTGCTGCAAATGGAGTGGCTATAGCCAATAAATGTAGATTAAAAATTGTATCAACACCACCAATTCCAGATGTGGCTAACTTGCCAACAGTTAATGCTGAATGTGATGTGACTTTAACAGCTCCTACAGCTGATGGAGGGACAATTACTGCAACAACTACAGATCCAATTACATACTCTGCACAAGGAACTTTCATTGTGACCTGGAATTATACCAATGACCATGGAACCTCTACGCAAACTCAAGAAGTAGTAATTGCAGATGTAACTGCACCACTGCCTAGTGTAACAGCGTTGCCTAATTTAGAAATCTCTTGTGATGTAGAAATTACAGGTTTCCCCACTGCGATGGATAATTGTGACGGTGAAATTGTTGGAACAACTTCAGATCTACTGATTTATTCAGAGACCGGAACCTATATTATTACTTGGGTGTTTATTGATGATTCAGGAAATGAAATTCAGCAATCTCAAACAGTTGAAGTAACTTGTTCAAATGTTGGTCTAAACGATTATGCAATCCAAAATGTAAATATTTATCCAAATCCAGTAACTGATGTCTTAAATGTAGAAACGAATGTGGAAAGCTGGGTTGGACAATTAATGAATGCACAGGGTCAATTAGTTTTGAAATTTACCGAAACGCAATCAATTCCAGTAGGACATTTACCAAAAGGAGTATATTACTTGCAAATGAGCAGTGCTCAACTTGGAACAGTTACGGAAAAGGTTGTGATTCAATAAGTATAGTTTTTTATTTCTAACCCCATTACCATCTAAATAAAAAGGCTGAAACATTTATGTTTCAGCCTTTTTTTTGATTCCGAAATAATAGGAATCTTTGAGTGGTTAAGCTTAATTATGTGAAAATCAAGGGAAAACCCTTGGTGTGGTCTTTCGTACTTGTCATAAATTTGAATAAATCAAAAAAACATAAGTTTATGAAAGCACTAAAGATTTTACTATTAACATCAGGATTACTTGTCTATTATGACGCATCCGGACAAGTCTCTATCGATCGATCTGTGATAGGAGCTACAGGAACAAATGAAGTTAGTTCAGGCAATACTTCTGCGAGTTGGACTGTAGGAGAGACAGCCGTAAATACGGAGACTAACGGAACAATAACCTTATCTGAAGGATTCCATCAAGGAATTAAAGACAACCTATCTGTTGAAGTCAACACTCCAAGCGTAGATTTAAAAGTCTATCCTAACCCAACACAGGATAAGGTTTTTATCTCAGTAGATGCGACGAGCAAGCAAAGTATACATTTTGTATTGTACACTGCACTAGGTCAAGAAGTACAATTACCAGAGAATAGCATGAATGTATCAGGACATACAGAAAAGAGTTTGGACTTTAGTCATTTGACGAAAGGAACCTACTTATTGCATGTTACATCAGAAAATGGAGTGCATTTATCAACCATAAGAATTATTAAAAACTAGAATTCCAATCACATAAATTAAAAAACAGAAAATATGAAAAAGTCAATTTTAACCGTGTTAGCGGTACTGTGTAGTATAATAATCTCCTCGAGTGCGTGGGGACAAGCACCTGAAAAGTTTAATTATCAGGCTGTATTAAGAGATAACGGTAATGTTATGGTGAGTCAATCGGTCAATGTTCGATTTACTATCCATGATGGATCGGCAACTGGTACAAATGTTTATCAAGAGACACAATTTCTTACCACAGATCAATATGGCCGTGTAAATTGTGCCGTTGGTGGTGGAACTGTAATAAGTGGTGATTTCTCAACTATTGATTGGGGTAATGGCGGTAAATATTTACAAGTAGAGATCGATAATGGATCTGGATTTGAAGATCTTGGCGCGAGTCAATTGTTGTCCGTTCCTTATGCGATACAAGCAGGAGGGCTAGATAATGCATTTGAAGGATGGGCTTTAGATGGGAATGCCGCCACTGGAACAGATTTTATAGGAACAACGATTGGAGAGGATTTACGCTTTAAAGTTGATGGATTTGATGCTGGTTTTATAGGCGTTAATGCGAGTACTGCTTTAGGAAAAGGTAGTTTAGATGAAAATACAACAGGACTTCTAAATACTGCAATAGGTTCACACACTTTGACGAGTAATACTTCAGGTAGTAGAAATACTGCTTTAGGACGCTATGGAATAAGTGCAAGTACAATTTCAAACAACAATACTTCAGTGGGCTATGGTGCCATGAAGGATTTTACTTCAACAACTAGCGCCGGACTTAACACTGCGTTAGGTTATATGACAGCTGTTGAAGATGATCTGATAAATGCTACAGCTGTAGGTTCTTACGCAATGGTAGAACAAAATAACTCTATGGTTTTAGGAAGTATTGACGGAGTGAATAACGCTACCGCAAATACAAGAGTGGGTATTGGGACAACTACACCTAATCACTTGTTAGATGTAAATGGTAGCGTAGGAGTAGAAGATACTTTATTTTTGAATGGACCATATATAAGAGGAGATGTTGCTTTATTCTTTCCTTTCATGGAAGTGTTTACGACTTCTTTTACTCCAACATCTAATTTCGGAGGAGTAGCGATGCTTGGTAGTAGTACGACGCAATGGGGTTCTCTATATGTAAATGAAATCTTTGGTAGAGATGATGGTTTGGAAGCAGGAAATACTTTAGTGATTAAAACTCCTACTATTGTTGAAATGAGTGCTACTGGAACCGCAGGTAATCAATCTGGTTTTATGATTAAAAACTTGGGTAATAGTAGCAATCCCGCTTCGATTAATTTTCAGGTAGGTCAAAATACTAATACTTTATATATGTATGATGGAGCTGGTGTTCAGCTCGGTAGATTCGATGGTACATCAGGAGCGTATACTTCAACTTCAGATGAGCGTTTAAAAACGAATTTCCAAGAAGTTGAAGGTACTTTAGAAAAACTGATGAAATTGAAACCTTTAACATATACTTACATCAATAATTCTGATAATGATCGTCGTCACCTTGGTTTTAAAGCGCAAGAAGTAGAGAAGCTATTCCCGACTTTAGTAAATTCTCCGAAAAATGCTGATTCTGATTCAGAAGATGGGGTTTACACAATGGACTATTCTGGGTTCGGTGTAATTGCTGTAAAAGCAATTCAAGAACAACAAGTTGAAATTGAAACTTTAAAAGAACAAAATGAAAGTCTTCAAAATCAAATTGAAGAAATTAAAAAGCAGTTAGAAGCTTTATCAAAATAAATAACGATTGCTTTTATTTTTAATGTAAGCCCTCTTTCGATTTGGAAAGGGGGCTTTTTGATAGTACTCATGCTCACTTCTGTTTTGAATTCCACCAATACAAAGGCGGAATCAATAAAGGAGCAAAAATCAAAGGGCTGGTCAATCCTCCAATAATTACTGTGGCTAATGGTCTTTGAACGTCAGAGCCAATTCCTGTAGAAGTAGCTGCTGGAACCAATCCTAAAATTGCAAGAATCAGAATTGTTAAAACAGCTTTTAATTGTTTTTTTGGATGTTTCATTCACCAAATCTTTGGTCAATTCTGTTTTCTGTGAGGAACGATTCAATGCGGAAACTAAAAGTACTCCTGCCATTACGGAAATTCCAAAGATGGAAACGAATCCAACTCCTGCAGAAACGTTGAAATAATATCCACGCATCAATAGCGCAATTATTCCTCCTGCAAGAGCAAATAATACACAACTGATGGTAATTAAAGTGTGTTTGACGCTTTTGAAGAGCATGAATAAAAATGCAAAAACAACAACCAACGTGAGCGGAATGGTAATCATCAATTGTTTTCCAGCGCGCACTAAGTTTTCGTATTGACCTCCATAAACCAATTCATATCCTTTTTGGAATGGTAATTTCTGCTTGGATCCTATTTTGTAATTCAGCAACAAAACCACCTTGGTCTCGGTCACGAATATTCGTTCTGACAGTAATCTCTCGTTTGTTCTTGTAACGGTAAATATTGGTTTGTCCACCTTCAAATGTTACATCTGCCAATTGGTCCATTGGAATTAAAGCACCAGTTATGGAAGGAACAAGTAAATTTTTTATTTCATCAAAAATGTCAATGAGTTGCCTAGCTGAACGGATGTCGCTCCTCTCTTCTAAGGATTTTGAAAGTAAACTGTCCATGCTTTCTGGCATTTCAAAAATAAAATTTGTGATTGTCTCTACTTGAGCAGCTTCTTGTATGAATCAATTCAGCAACTCTAGAACCGTCTTCAATGATTAGAATTTCCATAGGGTTAAATATAGGGAAAATTCAATATGCTTATATTAAAATAGACAAGTTTGAAGGTGAAATGCTAGTCTACTTTCTTATGATGGTGATATATTTTCTCGTATAAAATACTTAATCGTCTAACAAAGCGGTACTGCTTCCAATTTCGAATTCATCGTTGAGCATTTCTCCTTCTTCTTGGACTTCGAAAAGTAAGGGTTCAACTTTAGCGTAGTCCGAAATGACTTTCACCGTGATTAGACATAAGAAGATCCCAATTGTACTGCCTATCATTTCAATTTTAGTACTGGTCATAAAATCTTCTACACTTTCAGCACTTCTTGAATAGCGGAAAATAATTTGTCCCATAATGTTATTAAGGATCCAAAGGGACCACCAAAGTGCGAGGTTTCCTTTCCTCAGTTTTTCCTTCAGCGTTATGCCATTCTTTTCGAGGTACTCTTGCGTATAATTGTATAATTCGACCATGATTGTTATTGGTCTAAATAAGTTTAGAATCGGGATGAACCAACTTCCAGCTGCCCAACCGTCTTCATATTCTAGGTAAGAAACTTTTTGATGTAAGTTGTAATAAGCACGTCTAAACCATAAAATAAATGTGACTGCAGAAACAATAAAAGCAGCAGTATAGGTCCAACCAATAATAAGTTCGCGCAAATCATTTGCATTTACATTGTCTAAGAAATACATTAGATCAGTGTCTGCATAACCCAATAAGTTGAGTTGCATATAGGAAGAAATTAGTGACAATACTTCTAGTCCAAGAATGATCCAAATCAAAATGATTGCAGCTTTCGCTCTCTTGTCGTTAGGTTTCAATTTTTTCATAATAGTAAATTAATTGTGCATTAATGTTTTTACCAATGGTTGTCGGGAAAATCATAAAATTGCAATAAGTAACAGTTTATAACCAGCCTGTAAAAAACATAAATATACTTTAAAGATTAATTTAAAAGCGAGGTAAGCGATGAAAATTGGGTCTGACCAAATGCTTATGGGTGTAAGGGTTTGGTTTTTAAGGTGTTATTTTTTTATTTCTTTTTTAGAATAACAACTTCTTCATTAGAGATAACTTCCCATTCTCCTGAAGATTCTAACGCTTGAATGGCATTGGTGAACTCTTCTTCATTCAAAGGATAAAAACCTTCTTTTTTTGAATAAACAATATACTCTGCATCCTTTATGATAGGAAATTGATAGATGTTTTCACGTAAAGATAAATGGGGTACAAAAGGAGATTGGGCACTAACACTGGCTTCTTTAGGAATCATTTTTAATTGTTGGTAGACTGTTTTAACAGCGTAGTCTTTTTGGTAGTGTTTGGCTTGATAGAATCTAATTCTTGATTTGTCTGTAAAATGTATGGTGCTGTCCATCGTTCGAATTGTAGAAGCAATTGAAAGGACCAATACCCCGATGGCTAAACCATTGACCAACTTTGGTTTTTTAAATTCTGAAATAACAATAAAAACACCAATGGCCATGATTGGTGCAAATTCAATGTTATAATGGTCACCGATTCCCCACATGGAGTAATTGTCGTGGAATAACTTCTGAAAGTAAATGGGCAACAACATCATAATGAAGTGGGGTTTTTTAAGAAGGAATAATAAGCCCGAAAACACCATGATGAGGTGTAATTCAAGTTTGATATAATCACCATAAATACTGTTGTTGTGGTTGGTGAAAAGCATTACAAAACTGTCTATTGGATGGGTAATGATGGTTTTTACTGCTTGAAATGGAGTTTCTCCTAATGAAGAATATAAAAATCCAGTGTAAGTGTTCTCTGCCGAAAACGAAGGAATTACTATAAACATTACCACCAAGAAATACAGTAAGGAAATGGTGAAAAGTTTAAGTAAGTGAAGGACTGTACCTCTATTTTTCCGATGTTCAATGATTAAGGCCAAACAAATGAAAAGTAAAGCAATAGAAACATTTTCTTGAGCAATCAACATCAGCAATAGCAAGACGGTTGACGTTGTTTTTTTGTGGGAATATACCGCCAGTAGAAACCAAGGGATGATACATGCGGCAATTACTACACTGTGATAATCAAATGAAAAGGCTCCAAAAACTCCGAAGAAAGTGTAAAAATAAACAGTGGCGAATATTGGAATAAGTTGATGTTTGGGTTTTATTTTTTTAAAGAATTGATGCACTCCAATTCCACCAAAAACCACAGCTACCACCTGCACAATAAGCAAAGTGTAAGTTCCGAATAAATAAACCAATGGGGAGAAGATGATGAGGTACAAATCAAAATGTCCACCAAGAATAGGCTCTGAAACGCTTTTGATCATTTCACTGTCCGCTATTTGGAAATGCGCATATTTGTATATTGCATTGGTATACAAACCTAAGTCTAATGCATAGGTCCTGAACAAATAATGATTGACCAAAGAAATAGTAGCATATAAAAGTCCAAAAATTAAACTGGTCAGGAATAGGGCTTTATTTTTCTTAATCAATTGCATGTCGGGTACTAAAACAAAGTGCTAAAATAAGATTATTCTTGATGGGGTTGGTTGATAGTTTTTTCAATTCAACTAAAAAGCAATATTTTTTAACTGAGTTCATAAAAGTAGATTTTCTATTCAGGTTTATTAATGAGAATTCACAGTTTTCTTCTTTTGATAGAATCCTACCAAAATATTGTGAATTGATTTCACCTCTGACGAAGGAAGAAGCATGAATACCATTAAAAACAGACAAGCATGAGCTAAATTGATACTTTTATGTGATGATTCACAGTAGGCAAGGGGAGTTAGTGTTTATCCAGTTGTTATGTGTCATAACCATACTACAAACATTCTACGAATAGTCTCACGCATCATTTCAATATATTTTGAAAAATAAATTCATTTAGTTCATTACTTACTGAACTTTATGTACTTTTATCATATTAACAGTAGTTAAATGACAGAGAAAGAGAATTATATTGAACAAGTAGGATTGTTTTACGAACAATATGGACTACCTAAAATGGCTGGACGTATTTTAGGCTATCTAATTTCATCAGACTCAGACAATAATTCATTTGAAGACCTTCAAAAGTCATTAAAGGCCAGTAAAGGGTCAATCAGCGGAAACATAAACCTATTACTTAAACAAGGAATGATTGTGAAACATATGATATCTGGAGATAGAAAATCCTATTACAAGATGTCATTAAATAGTCTTGAAAGTATTTTAGACTCAAAAGTGAACTCGGTGACTCAATTCAAAATGATCCTTGAAACTGGACTTTCATTCGACTTGAATGATAACGGTCTAAAGAAAAAAAAACTAACTAAGATTTTGAATTATTATGAATTTCTAGAAAATGAAATTCCATTGTTGAGAAATAAATGGGAAGAAAAAGCAAACAATCAAATGTAACAATAAGATTATGACATTAGAGAGAAAAGTGGCTAAGGCCTTTAATTTGACACATGAAAACTGGATGAAACATTCAAATCCTTGGAGTGTATGGACTAGATACTCCGTTTTGCCACTAATAGTTTTCGCATTTTGGAGCAGAATTTGGATTGGATGGTGGTGTTTAATTCCAGGTTTGTTATCGCTTCTTTGGATGTTTTTTAATCCTGTATTTTTCAAGGCTCCAAGATCTACGAAAAATTGGGCATCAAAGTCTGTTATGGGGGAAAGGGTCTTCTTAAATAGAGATAATATCCATATTCCTGAAATTCATGACAAGCCTATCCACAAAATATTAAATCTTGTCTCTTCATCAGGAATGGCATTAGCTATTTGGGCAACAGTTGAATATTCAATATGGGGAGCGTGCTTTGGAATCGCATTGGCTTATATAGGAAAAAGCTGGTATTTAGACAGAATGGTTTGGCTCTATGAAGATATGAAAAACAAAAATGAAGAATATAAAAGTTGGGACTATTGATAAAACGACACACAATAACAAAAGCTATAGTGCATGCCATGCGGGACACGCATCATAGCCAAACCGTTGTGAATTGATCTCACCTCTGACGAAGGAGGAAGCATGAATACCATTAAAAACAGACAAGCATGAACTAAATTGATACTTTTATGTGATGATTCACAGTTAACCCAAACTATTCTGCGGGTGATTCAATGTTGTGAATTGATTTCAAATTGATACTTTTATGTGATGATTCACAGTAGGAATTTCTTTTACAACCTTCCAGTTGTTGTTGTTGTGAATTGATTTCAAATTGATACTTTTATGTGATGATTCACAGTTTTTACTAAAACTAGAAGTATAATAACCGAGTTGTGAATTGATTTCAAATTGATACTTTTATGTGATGATTCACAGTTTTACTGGCTCCTTGGCCTCCACAAATAACGTTGTGAATTGATTTCAAATTGATACTTTTATGTGATGATTCACAGTTCATAACCATTATTATCAAAAGTTAATTCAGTTGTGAATTGATTTCAAATTGATACTTTTATGTGATGATTCACAGTGCAAAGCGAACAGTTAAAACCTTTAGACACGTTGTGAATTGATTTCAAATTGATACTTTTATGTGATGATTCACAGTTTCTAGCGGCGTTTCTATGGCTTGGACACGGTTGTGAATTGATTTCAAATTGATACTTTTATGTGATGATTCACAGTTTGACCTGAATGAGAATACACACTCCCACCGTTGTGAATTGATTTCAAATTGATACTTTTATGTGATGATTCACAGTTCCTCTGTGATTGACATGAATTGAAACTGTGTTGTGAATTGATTTCAAATTGATACTTTTATGTGATGATTCACAGTGTTAGCGGCTACCTTAGAAGTAGTTAACGTGTTGTGAATTGATTTCAAATTGATACTTTTATGTGATGATTCACAGTTCCAAGACATTGAAAGAACTTTGAAATTGTGTTGTGAATTGATTTCAAATTGATACTTTTATGTGATGATTCACAGTGGTATAATTCAAGGCTAAATACAAGCAACAGTTGTGAATTGATTTCAAATTGATACTTTTATGTGATGATTCACAGTACATCAAAGGGGATGCACTTCTTGTTGAAAGTTGTGAATTGATTTCAAATTGATACTTTTATGTGATGATTCACAGTCGCAAGGAGTTATTGAGATTGAAGGCGTTGTTGTGAATTGATTTCAAATTGATACTTTTATGTGATGATTCACAGTAAACGTGTTACCCGTAACACCGTTGGATGTGTTGTGAATTGATTTCAAATTGATACTTTTATGTGATGATTCACAGTTGATCTATTTATTTTTTGTTATTACTACGGGTTGTGAATTGATTTCAAATTGATACTTTTATGTGATGATTCACAGTAAACTTCTGTTTTTAGAATCAGATGGACCTGTTGTGAATTGATTTCAAATTGATACTTTTATGTGATGATTCACAGTGACGGAGTTGAGTTTGAGAGTACTTATTCTGTTGTGAATTGATTTCAAATTGATACTTTTATGTGATGATTCACAGTCCGTTCTCTTAATAAGAGTTGCGGCAGTCGTTGTGAATTGATTTCAAATTGATACTTTTATGTGATGATTCACAGTCCTCCTCAATTGCTGGGTCACTAACATACGGTTGTGAATTGATTTCAAATTGATACTTTTATGTGATGATTCACAGTAGATCGCTCTGAAATGGGCGGTCTTGCTGTTTTTATACGCCTTATTAGAAATCGAAAAACTTATGATTATTCTTATTTAGGACAGATGTCCTTATTGTTTTTTTAGTCGTGGTTCTTGTAAAAGTGCTAGAGTGATGTAACGTTTTTATAAGATTTACGTAGTAAAAGTAACTAACCAATGTTACAGCCTATGATCAAGAGGACCTTGTTTTTTGAAAACCCCGCATATCTTAGTACTAAAAATAATCAACTCGTTGTTAAATTAACGCAGACCAACGAGGTGAGGACCGTTCCAATTGAAGATATTGGAATGATGGTGCTGGAAAACCAACAAATCACCTTTACAAATGGTTTAATCGAAAAATTAACTTATCAAAACGCTGCGATTGTTTGTTGTAATCAACAGCATTTGCCTTTAAGTTTAATTTCGCCTTTATCGGGTCATTCAGAGTACAATGAACGCTTAAGATTTCAATTGGAGGCTTCTTTGCCGCTCAAGAAGAACTTGTGGCAGCAAACCATTGAATCAAAAATTGATAATCAAGCAAATCTATTAGGAAAGCTTAATAAACGTAATGATAAATTAAGAAAGTGGAGTAGAGAAGTGTTGTCTGGTGACGCTTCAAATAAAGAGAGTCATGCAGCTGCTTTTTATTGGGAACACCTTTTTGATATTCCTGGATTTTATCGTGGACAAAAGGAAATGCCTCCTAATAATTTACTGAATTACGGATACGCTATTCTTCGAGCAGTTTGTGCGCGCTCTTTGATAGGTAGTGGAATGTTACCAGCTTTAGGTATTCATCATGCCAATAAGTATAATGCCTATTGCTTAGCAGACGATATCATGGAGCCGTATAGGCCTTTTGTAGATGAAGTGGTGCATGCAATCGTTGATCATTCAAATGACTATGAGCAATTAACACGAGATATAAAGCAACAACTTTTAATTATTCCTGCAATAGATGTGAAGATTGATGGAAAGAAAAGTCCGTTAATGGTTGCCATGAGCAGAACTACGCATTCATTATTTGAATGTTTTGCGGGTATTTCTCGTAAAATACTATATCCTAAATTATGAAAGATAATCCGTTTTTATCCCGCTTAAATCAATACAGAACTATGTGGATTCTTGTTTTTTTCGATTTACCTACCGAAACAAAGTTAGAGCGTAAAGCAGCGAGTAAATTTCGAAAGTCATTATTAAATGATGGATTTACAATGTTTCAGTTTTCAATTTATTTGCGATTTTGTGCGAGCAGAGAAAATGCTGATGTACATACCAAACGAGTAAAGCTCCTTCTTCCAAAAAAAGGAAAAGTAGGAATATTACAGGTCACTGACCGGCAATTTGGAATGATGGAATTATTCCATGGTGTTAAAGAAGTCGAGAAAGACACTCCTCATCAACAATTAGAGTTGTTTTAATACCTTAAAATGTCATTTAAGCATTCTTTAATCTGTTCAAGCTCTTTAGGAGTTATGCTACCTACTTTTTTTAATAATCTGTCTTTTGACATAGAACGTAGATGAAAGGTTAGAATTTCAGAGGGTTGCGTTAATTTGTTCTCATCGTTGGGGTGTAAAATAACATTTCCCTTATAGTTTTTTATTTTACTCGTTAAGGGGCAAGAAATTACTAGGTTGAGGTATTTGTTCATCAGGTTTCCACTAACTATCACAACAGGTCGAACTCCTGCTTGCTCACTTCCTTTTGTTGGGTTTAAATCTGTTAGCAAGATTTCCCCTTGTTTAATCTTCTGCATCTGTTGCTTCTAGCTGTGAAAGATAATCCTCCATTCCTTCTTCGGCTAGGGCAATTAAATCTTCGTCTTGAGCTAGACGTTGAAATGATTTTGCATAAGCAGCTTTGTTGAGCTGATCAAGATATATAGTCAGAGCCTTTTCTATTAACTTGTTTTTGGGCACACCTAACTCTTTCGCTTTTTCATCTAAAAGCTGAAGTAGAGACTGAGGAAGTGAACTTGTAAATGTAGCCATGACTTTATATTTTACTATTTTATATAAATATAAAACATATTTATGAAGTATGCTTAAGGTTTTTAATTATTATTTTTCACCAGTGTTAAGAAATAAGGAAAACTATAAAGAACACCTTCTTCCCAATAAAAAGAAGGTGTTCTAAAGGAATAAAATAGTCTAGTAGAATATGTTTTATGCTGTAGTTTAACTGCCACAGCAACTAATACAATTGTTTTAATACTCTCCAATTTGTACAATTTGTCCAAGATGGTTGAGACGGACTTTGATAATAGGTTCTAATGGTGATGTGCTTTGAATGAAATTATATTTAATTCCTGCTAACATCTTTTTGTTTTTTAAATCATCACTATTTGTTGCTTCTGTTTCTAGATGATTTGTAAACATATAATTCTTAGTTGATATCTTCTGAACTCTAAATAAATGAGGGCTAATTAATTTAGTATTTTTCTCATCCATTAAATCAATTTCATTTACATCAAAATCATCATTAGGAAACACAAACATTTCATTTTGTTTCATAGTGAATTGGAACTCCCATCCTAATTCAGAATTATAAGCTTTATCAACAACAGGTAAACCTTGGTTTGAACGTTCTACAGCTTCATAAAAGGAAACTACTTTTTCTTGTAAGTTTCCTTTCTCATCTTTGTAAATGGCAACATGATGGTTGTTTCCTGTGCTTACAAAGTCAACTGGTATTTCGTTTCCTTTTTCATCAAGAATTGTTTTGCCCAAGTGATCTTTTTTAGAATGGAGCGCTTCAACATTACTCACCCCTGTGATTGTTACACTTTTTACCTGAACACCTTTGCTTTTATTCAACCAAATAGGGTTTTCATTTAAGTCAGAAAAAGCCTTCTTTGGGTCGTTGTTATGTTCTTTTAACCTTTTACTCAGAACTTCTCTTGTTTTTACATCAATAATCTTTTCTATGTTCTTTTGAGTTTTAAAATTGTCGGGATTAATGTCTTTCCTAATAGTATAAATCTCTTCAAAACAAATCACTTCTTCAAGTGGTTTGTTCTTGTAGATAATAGGATTGTTTTTTAATTCTTTTCCGCTAAAAGCTTTTTTCGAGTTGTTATTGAACTTTTTCAAATGATTTAATATCAATTCTCTTTGGGTAGGGTTTGCTATGATCCGCGCTTTGTCTAGATATAGTCGAGCATTGATTTTTGTAGCTTTTTCTTCAGGTCTTTTTATTTTCCCATAAATGGTTTCTTTGTGTAACTGACCGCGTGGCGTTAATTGTACTTTTCTTTGAAGCCCTTCTTTTGTTTTATAAATGTTTATGTTCTTTGTAACAACCTTATTCTTGTTTTTATAAGAAATAAGAATAGATTCAATATGTTTTTTTGCTTCAGTTCTGAAGTTTTCCATCGGCGGAGTAAACCTTCTTTTTTGAGAGCCATTTCTTGAAGATACCATATCTGTTATGCTCTTTTGGATATTCAGAATTTGAGCATGCATTTTATGGTTTGTATTGTACCTAGCATTCAGGTTATTTATGTATTGGATATGACTATGTTTTGTAAAAGCGACTGTTAACGCATCCATAGCGTGATGGCGCTGATCGTTTCTCTTTGTCCAATCTTGTATGACTTCACGTTCAACATATTTTTCAGTTCCTTTATTGAACCTTTTTTCAGTTGTAATTAGGCCTAGCGCTTCATATTTTGGGAAATTAAGTTCTTTCATTACATTAATTAAATCCCAATCTTCTCTCAGCTTGGCGGTAATGCTTCCAGATGTAGAAACGACAGTACCAAAAACTTCAAAGAGCATCTCTTTTGCTTTTTTTGCAATATATTGACTGTTTCGCAAATCTCTTTCTATAAAGTCAGAAGGGATATCTTCTGCGGTCATTAATAGTTTTCTACGTTTTGCTCGTGAGATTTTTCCTGCTTTGCTTAGTGATTCTACTCTAGCAATATAATCATCCAACTCCGCATTCTTATAGTTAGATATGTAGTCAAAAGCTGTGCTTTTATCTTTTTCAAGATTGACTTCTCTATAAGCAAGTGTTTTGTTTGAGAAAGAGTCATCAAAGACCAAAGCCTTTGGTATAATGTGTTCAATGTCTATTTTTTTTGAGAAAATATCCTCTCTTTTAATTTCACGGTTTGAAAATAATGATTTGTAACCATTAGCAGAAAGTTCATCATATAGTCTATACCTAATAATATCATTTTTTGTTGGGTTTGGAATACCAAACTCTTTGATAATTATCTTACGGAAATCATCGTTTCTTCTTGTTCCCTCAGCAATACTTCGTGTCATATCCGACCGCTCTTTTGCCGATTTTTTAAGTTCTCTGGCTAATTCTAAACGAACTTCGTTAGGTTTCCCAAATTCATCAATTATTTGATTGACTAGATTTACAGTTTGGTTTAATATTTTTTCAACAACAGGGTTTCTAAGACTGTTCTTTTTTAGTATTTCTAATTTATCTTTTAAAACCCTTTTATCTAACTCTTCTTTTGTAAAACTTTTAGAGTGATTATAACCTACATTTTTGCATGCATCTGAGTATTCATATCCTTTTTGAAGTTCAGGGATAATGTTTCTTATGGCCTTACTAGAAAGATTACCATAATCTTGAATTAGTGGAGTAGAGGCTATTAATTTAGTGTGTTCAGGCTTAAAACCAAATTTCGATTCTAGATTCTTTTTTAGACTTACGTCACTATTTCCGTAAATAATTCTATCCTCCTCACTAACTTTGAAATCTTCTTCTGCAGAGTAAATTAGATGCCATAATTGAAAACTGGCTTGTTTCTCAAACATAGGATCAGGTAAGGTGGCGTCAAAGTCTAAGATTTCGGGATTAACTCCTATTTCAGAAAAAATAGCTTTAAGTTCATCTTTGATTTCTCTAGCGCTTTTCTTAGGCCATTCATGTCCATACCCTTCACTTTCCGCAATGTTGTAATAAGCTTTATATAGAGCTTGGTTTGTCGTATTTCCCTCTATATTTTCAAAATTACATTTCCAATCAGAAAGCTTAGTAATTTTAATATACTTTTTTAAAAGTTTTAGAATATCATTGGGCTTTTGTGTACCTCTTATATTCAATTCTTCAAATATCTCATTAATTATGTCATCGTCTAATTCTTTGATAATAATTTGTTCATTTGATTCTTCATTTGTAAAAACTAAATTGTTTAGGTTCTGCCAAATTTTAGCTTCTTGAAATAAGGGTGAAGATTTAGAAATAACTCTTCGACCAACGATCCTTTTCTTTGTTTTTCCAGTTACTTTGTCAGTGTACTCCTGTTCCCAACTTTCAAATTGACAAAAATCTAAAAGTCCTTTTTGGGACTTTAATTTTCTTTGATAAAAAATAATAATATCTCGAATTTTTTCTTTTAGAGGAGGTGTTAGCTCTTTATGAAAATTCGATTGTACTGACCATATTTTTTCGAACTCATCTAGATAATCTTGGCGATAAAACACTTGGTTTTTTAGGGAAGTATGTGGATTGTTTTCAATTTGCTGGTATAAATACTGTCCAACAGTTTTTTTATCAAAATATAACTCTTTACTTCTGTCGGAAATCTTACCTAAATATCCGCTTGAACTATCTTGTTCTTTATTTAATTCCTGTAAAACAATAGCTAAATGTTCCAGACTTATTTTTTCTGATAATGCTTTAACTCTCAGCTGATATTTTTGAAATCGTTGTTCTCCAGCTTTTCCATTTAGTTTAATGCCAACAATATTAAATGGTTTTTTACATATAGCCCAAGTTTGGTTACTACTCTTGCCTTGGAGTTCATTGTAGAGTTCTTCAGTTAAAATATCCTTATAGAAAAGCTTTTGAGAGTTCCATATTTTATCAAATTCTTCTTTTAAATCAGAACGATAGAAGTTTGGAATATATTTTTTACCTTTTTCTAATTGCTCTAAAACGTATTGTCCAGCCGTGATATTTCGATCGTACAACTCCTTTGCTATACTCATTCCATCAATAGCAGATCCTTCCTCGTCGTTACTCGTTTTTCTGCTACTTTTGTATCCTCTCTTTTTATTTATGGTTAAAAGAACTTTTGCTAAATCTTCAAGTTCAATTCTTTCTGTAGCTGCTTTGGCTCTTAATGATAGTGTTTGATGCGTAGTTTTACTGCCAACTTCGGTTAGAGGGGTGTTTTGATTGATGAAATCATTCTCGATTAATTCTTTAATTAACTGTTCTCTTCTCAGTTTGTATCGTTGTAGATTTCTCCTTGCCCCTCGCTTTAAAGTTCTTTCAGCGTTTGTGCTTAATGGTCTCCCTTTTTCAAAATCCGTTTTCTCATCGACGGTTAAGGGATTTACTCTTACACCAAGTTTTATTATACTTGATTTTTCATTTTTGTTTTCAGCTTCCTCTACTAATGCCCATCCAATGCTGTTGGTTCCTAAGTCTAAGCCTAATATTTTTTTCATAGTGTCAATTTTGGTGTGTTAGAAAGCCCACAACATAGTAAAATTTTGCTAAATAATACATAAGAATTTGAAAATTTGTATTATATTTGAAATATCAATTTGAAATCAATTCACAATAAGGATTATTCCGTTGTGAAAACATTTAAGCTGCCTCGACTTTCTTCGGGGCATTTTTTTATTCCCCCATTCTCTAATTCACTATCTCATCAATTGCTTGTTCTAAAATTTCATCTTTGCTTAGGTCTGACCAATCGAATGCAACGTTGATGTCTGCAGGGACTCCATTTTCGGCGTAGTTGTTACCGTTAACATCCAACAATTGGCTGATGCTAAAGCGGTAATTCCAACCATTGGGGAGTTGTCCTCCATTGGGAAGTCCTCCACCTCCTCCTGTGGCATCGCCCATTAAAGTAATGTTGGGAAATGCTTTTGTGGCCACTGCAAAAAACGTTGTAGCACTGTAGGAACCTTTGTCAATCAGGACAATAACAGGCTTGGTGTAGCGCACTCCTTCGTGTGGTGTGATGTAGAATTCTTCTTGTTCTCCAAATTCGTTGTGCCCAGGTCCATTCCGTGTGATGCTATACCCAACTAGAGTTTTTGATTCAATGAATCGTCCAAGAAGTAGAGGAACGTTGAAAATACTTCCACCTCCATTTTCGCGTAAATCTAAAATAATTCCTTTGGTGTCTTTATAGCGATTTAAAATGAGATCCATTTGTGCGTTTCCAATGGTTGACATAAAACTACTGTAACGGATATAACCAACTTCTTCGTTGCTTAAAAAGTCATGGGTCAATGCACCTGTTCTCCAAGGATTAGGAATGTAATGGTCTTGAATTGTTCGGTGCCTATAATTTTTTGGACCTGTTGCCGCAACATTATATGAAGAAACGTTGAAGGGAGTAATTAAATTGGTGTGATCATCCTTAAGTTCATTGAGCATTGCAGCGAGTACCGTAAAGAGTTCTTCTTCGCTTGAGTTTTCATTGAGCATTGGGCGGTAGGTCGACCTGATTTGATTCCAATTGATGTTCTTCAGTTCGAAATAACTGTATTTTTGGTCCACTTCATTCCATAAATAATCAAAGTTTTCTAGCGGATCTACGGAGCCTAAATCTTTTTTAAAAAGTATTTTTTCACACGAAAAAAGTAAGAATAGGGAAAGTAAGATGAATAAATATTTCATGATTTATCTTTGTTTAGTATGAAAATGAATGGTGTATTGAATGCGGTGACTGGCCATTTGAAAAGCTTCGTGTTTTCCCGGAGCATGGGCGGCTTCCCAAACATAGGATAAACTTCTGGCGTTTCCGTTAGGTAAATATTTAATGTATTCCAGTTGTGTTTTCAGTCTAAATCCATTCAAAGACCATTTGTAATTGGAGAATGCCCAAGCTACAGGACCTGTTTCCGTACCATTGATTTCACTGTCGTAAGTGTAGGCATACCCAGGACGATAATTAAAATTGAGCACACCCACATTCATAAGAAATCTCAAGTCTCGTTTTACGGGTTTAAAGGTCGGTTTGAAAAGCCAAAGGTTAACTTGCTTTTCCTCTGTTCTTGAAATGTCACGCGTCCATTGTGCTGAAGACATTAAGTTGGTGAAATTCTCTAGACCCATAGCGTTATTTTGTAAGGCAGGATTTCCACGCACATTCTGGGTAATGATTATAGCGCCGCCAATTTTGGTGTTGTTTTTTGCATTGGAAAGGGCATCGATTTTCCAAAGTCTTTGATAAAACAACCTGAGATGAGCAAAACCAGACAGTCCACCAGGTTGAATGTAATTGCTTTGGGGAACCCTTGGTGAATGAGCACTAATACCTAATCCGATTTCGAAAATCCCCTCTTTTTTGTCAGCCCTTTTTAACCAAGCAGCATTTAGGTCAAGGCCCAATCCACTATAAAATAATGGAGAGGTCGCAAAATCACGATAGGTAGAATGGGTTAAACCTACAGAAAGAAGAGTGTAGTGGTTGGTAGGGTAAGTTTTATTTAAGGGTAAAGTATCGATTCGTTCTTGGCCAATAGTCGTAAGACCGATACTTATGACTAAAAAGAGTAATATAGATTTGATCATCTGATTCATTTTTATTGATTCTAAATCCTGCTGACTAATTTAAAACAAAATTGATTGGTATAGAGAATTCAACATTAACTCTTTTTCCATTTAATTGGGCAGGATACCAATTGTTAGGAATGAGTTTTACGACTCTAATTGCTTCTTCATCACAACCAAAGCCAATTTTTTCCGAAACCCTATGATTTCTTGCCACACCATTGCTGTCAATAATGAATATTACGTTCACTGTTCCCTGAATTCCATTTTCCATAGCTTCGACAGGATAATGAATATTTTTGGCTATTTGATTTTTCATTTTACTTGCTCCACCAATATATAAAGGTGGGTTGTCAAGACTAGATTCTAAAGTATCAAGTCCATTAATGATTTTATATTTTCTATCAAGGTCTTCTTTTTCTGTTTTAAAATAAACAACCGTGTTTTCTGAAAAATCATAATTTTGTTCAAGCCTACCTTTGTGGTCATAAAATGACCATATTCCAACTTGCATATTTTCAAGGTATTTACCACTAGAAATTATTCCTTTTCCATTGTGTTTGTAGTAAGTCCATAAACTGTCCTTTAGACCTTGTTTGAACTGTCCTTCGACAATTAAAAATTTATTGTCAACGATTTTTTGATAAGGGCCATGTTGAATACTTTGATCAGACTTGAGTACATAATATACTTCTTTTGAGTTGGTACTCTTATCTTTAACTGTAATTCTAGTTGTTTCTTGACTGTGTACATGGAATTGAAATACTACAGCGAGTAATGTGATTAAGAAGAACTTCATAATTATTGTTTTTTACCTTGGGGGGCTTTAGCATTTGGGTATTCATTTCCTCTTTCGCTTATCAAATATGCTATTACCTGTCCTATTTGTTCAGGACTAAATACTTGTTTAAAAGCAGGCATACCTTTATCGGTGCCGTTGATTGTTACCTCTAATAGGTCGCTGATTTCATTGCCATGAAAGGTATGTTCATCCAATAAGTTGGGCCCAATTTCTCCTTGTCCATTTGTTCCGTGACAAACAGAACACTGGTTCTGAAATAATTCTTTCCCTCGAGAAATATTCTTCTTGTCTTGTGCTATTTCTAGTATTTTCGTTTCAGCATTTAGATACAGTTCATTTATTTCGTCAGCCAACTTTTGAAGTCTTTCATTTTCAATAGTGTTTAGTTTAATTTGCTCCGTGCTTGGTGGAATAAATTGAAGAAAAGCGACCAAGGCTGTTAATTCAGATTTCTTATGTTCAAAAATACCGTCGTTATTGATCTCATTTTGAATTTGATCTGCTTGTTTGTTTAGCTTGTCCCAAGCTGTATCAAGATTATAGGGATGACTTGAAGAATTGTTACTTATTCTTTTTAAAGTTTCTTTGTTTAAATTATTGTACTCTAGTTTGGCGAACGAAGGCATCGTCGAACCCGGAAGAAAAGACTTTGGCGAAATCATAAGTCCTGCAATAAAGGAAGCTGATCTGGTACCCCTGTAGCCGTCTAAACTAATGCGTTTTTCACTTTCGTTTTTCACATTTAAAGTATGGCACTCTATACAGTTCTCTCTTCTGAAGATTTCTTCACCATATTTAACTAATAATGTTCTTTCAGGGGCTTGAGCATAAACAGAAATTTCCTTTTTATCAAAGTTGAAATTCAGCGAAACGATAATTGCCCCGACAAAAAACAGAGCAAGACTAAATGTGAAATTTGGCTTCATGTACTAAGGAATGTTTTGGATAAAGCTAATTCTTTTGATTGTAACCAACAAAGAAATTAATTTCCTAGCTTTTCAGATAAGTTCAATTATGTTTCAGAATCCAGTTGTGAAAAGACCTCGAGTACCTTAAAAAAAGCAATTTATTATTCGAAACTGAGGAAAATCTATCTTTTGCGTTGTGAATAGCGGAAGTGAATATGGAAAAGACTCCCTACTTCGAACGCACCATAATGTTTAATGCGTCTGACAATCTTAAGCTTACTGCGAAGTCATTTAACCGAATGGCAATTGAATCTCCAAAAGGAGAAATAGAACGGATCTTGAATGGAGTTCCTGGTGTTAAGCCCATTTCAATAAGTCGCTGAGAGACTTTACTGTATTTAACCTCAGTAATAATTCCGCTTGCTCCTTTTTTTAATTTGGTAATACTCGTGCTTTCCATACCACAAAAATAGGGTAGGAGTGGAGATTTAGCAATACCATGATTAAGGTATTTTGAATGAGTCTAAATAAGGAGGCATAAGTCAGACCGCTATATGGTTTTATATTAAAGCATTAAAAATCTCTCCGTTTTTTACTCCAAAACTTGCTTTGCTCACCTCCGCGCCACCTCCAGCGTTGTTGATAAGAATTTGAATTCCGCCTAGTTCTTCAACCGTTTTGTCGATGAGGTTTACCAAATCTTCGTCCTTTAGAACATTACATTCAATGGCAATGGCTTTTACGCCTAACTCTTCAATTTCTTTCGCTGTTTTTTTTGCATCTTCCAAATTGAAATCTCCAATAGAAATATTTGCACCATGCTTGGCTAAGATTAACGCAGTTGCTTTTCCAATACCGTTTGCGCCTCCCGTAACAATGGCTGTTTTCCCTTTTAGGTTGAATAATTCTGATGTGTTCATTTTAATCATTGTTTTACTGTGACTTGTAAGGTAAATATTAATGAAAGAATATCCGGATTTAATTGGATAAATATTCATAAAATAAATTCTTTTATGCTCTTTTTGATTTATCTTTACCTTGTGAAAACGATATTTAAAAATATATTTTTAACGCTCTGTTTTGCTGTTTACTGTTTTTCAGTATTCAGTAACATCAACATTCCATCGTTTGAACAAAAAACTACCCACCATAATCAAGAGGAACGCGCTCATTTTACAGCCTTATCAAAAATTCTTTTTCCTCAATCGATCAGTACCGAAGGTCATAATGTTTCAGTAGTTCATGCTGCTCCTGTATTTGATTTAACGAATGACAAAGCACAATTTACTGTACAAATATTGTCAGAACTGCTTATTCAACGGGCAGTCAACTACTTCAAAGAAACGGAGTCTTTACGGTTAAAGTTTCGGTCGGTCGACATCATTTTTCCTTTCCATAATTTCTGGTAGAACTTAATTCCGTAACAGCGAGTTAGGAGCGTTTTATTAGGCTCTCATTATGTACGCTAGAACAGTTTAGCGTTGAATGAATATGAAATATCGCCAATAATGATTGGCTTAAAAAAATTATAGAAATGGAAATCGGAAATGTTTTAATCGGAGTAATCTCCGTTGTTGCAGTTATTTTACCTTTTGTTATTATGTACCGAAAAAGCAAAAGTACAGAAAGAGGTTTAGTCAAGAATTTAAAAGAGTATGCCAACAAAAATAACTTTCAATTGGATAAAGTTGAGTCTGTTGCTCATTTGGCGTTAGGTCTAGATCAAAAGAATAGAATCGCTTACTTTTCTGAAGTAGAAGAAGGTGTTTTTGACACTTGGCACTTAAATTTATCAGACTTCAATATTTGCAAGGTCAATAGAGAAGTTCGTGAGGTAGATTACCATGGTGAAAAAGACAGGGTAACCCATAGTTTGAAAATTGAGTTTTATCCAAAAAATAAAAAGGATCAATTGGCTTCTTTCTTGCTTTTTGATGAAGATAAAGACCGTATGTTAAGTGGAGAAATCCAGTTGGCCAACGAGTGGGTAGGGCATTTTAACGCCTTGCTGAATTAAATTCACAAGAGTTTTTAGAGTCCCCTTGAGCAATCTTGGGGATTTTTTGTTTTGAGATGAATAAAATACGTTTGTACTTCAGTGGTTTACCGCTGAATAAAGAAATAGAATGAGCTAAAAGCCAACCATGACAGGGATTCTTGCGTTATATTAGAAACCAATCATTATGGAAGCAAAAAACATCAGATCATTAAATTCGGCTGTTTATGTGATGCGCCATTTTGTAGAATTGAGCGCTAAACTATTACCGATTTACGAAAGGATTACACGCAACGAACCGCATAGCGTTCACTCTGAAGAGGATAAAAAGCGCATTGAAGTGATTTATCAAACCTACGATATCAATCCCAAAACAGGGGAGTTTCTACTGGGCTCAAACATTGTGGCCTTGATTAAAAAAGCATATTTGGAATTAAAGAATCGCTCTCATCAAAACGAAAAGGAAGCCCAAGAACAGCTTGAGGCATTTCAGGAAGAGTACGCAAAACTCAAACAAGATTGGTATATGACGTTGATGAACTGAAAATAATGATGAATTATGAACGATGAATTATGAATATTGTACAATTCATCATTCGCAACAAACCAAGGTTCTCTGTAATTATCGTTATATCAAAGCTTCTGCTTAATTGTTAAAATAGAGCTTTTAATCATTTTTAATAACTCCACAGCATTTTGATTTACACTTTCAAATTGATTTTGATTTATGTATTCAGTTTCTTTTAATAACTCAAACCAATAACTTGTTTCATCGCATTCTTTTTGAGCAATCGCTAATTTATGGATAAAGTCCTTTTTGCTTTCTGCATTTTGAGCCTCTCTTATCAAAGCTCCTACGGCCGTTCCACTTCGTAAAAGCTGTTTACTCAAAACGTACTCTCGTTTATCAGTAGATAAATACTTGTATAGTTTGACGATTCTAATTGCAAATAATAAAGATTTTGAAAGCAAAACATTTTCATTGGATTTTTTCATGATACGATGATTTTAAGATGGTTATTCCAATTAAGATAAGAATATTATTTGGTAATTATGAATGAAATGCGATGAATTTTAAATGGTAAAAACATTCATCTCTGACAAATAAGCCCATTCATCGTTCATAATTCATAACTCATCATTAAGGTCGTTTCTAATTATTTAAAAGGTTTTCATTACTTTTGAAGTGATGGAAGAAATTATTGAATCTAAACGTACATCATGGCCAGTGATGGAGTCTTTTTACACCATTCAAGGGGAAGGACATTATTCTGGAAGAGCTGCTTATTTTATTCGAACAGGAGGGTGCGATGTTGGTTGTGTGTGGTGCGATGTAAAAGAAAGTTGGGAGGCAGGAGATCATCCCGATACTTCTTTAGAAACTTTACTTAAAGGCGTAAATGATACAGCCACTGATTTTGTAGTGATCACAGGAGGTGAACCTGCAATGTATCCAATAGAAACTCTTGTTTCTGCACTACAAGAAAAAGGAATAGAAGTTGCCATTGAGACTTCAGGCTGTTATCCTTTAGATGCCAAAGTAGATTGGTATTGTTTCTCCCCAAAGAAATTTAAAGCTCCTGTGGAAGAAGCCTATGAGAAAGCGAATGAACTCAAAATAGTGATCTTCAACAAGCATGATTTTAAGTGGGCTGAAGAACATGCGGCCAAAGCTAACGCTGATTGTTTGTTGTATTTACAGCCTGAGTGGTCGAAAGAGGCACAAATGTTGCCTTTAATCATTGATTATGTAAAAGAAAATCCGAAATGGAAAATTTCTTTACAGACCCATAAATACATGAATATACCCTAGAACTATGATAAAAAATATTGGTCTTTTATTTACCCTTTTTGCTTTGCTATTCAATAGTTGTGCAACTGCCCAAATGGGATACAGTACGAAAAGTAAAAAAGCAATTAAACTCTTTGAACAAGGAAGAGAAGCTCCTCAAAAAAATGTAGACTTAAGAACAGGTCGACCTGATTTTGAAACCGGAATTGACTATCTGCAAAAAGCTTTAAAGAAAGATGAAAACTTCCTCGAAGCACATCAAATGATAGGAGAGTTTTACCGACTTTCAGGGAAGAGCAAAGAAGCTGTTCATCATTATAAAAGAGCCCTAGAAATACGACCTTCGGCGAATCTGAATGGACAGTTATACCTCGATATTGGAGAACTTCAAATGAGGAATAATGAATTTCAAGACGCAATAAAGTATTTTGATTATATCTTGAACAGCAACGACCGTAGAATTTCTGATCAGATGATTCACGCTGCTGAATACCTAAGAACTAGCGCAGAATTCTCACTCGAAGCAAGGAAAAACCCTTTAAATATTCAACCTATTAATATTGGAAAAGGAATCAATACGCAATACCCTGAATATTTTCCTACGATTACTGTTGATGGTAAAACCTTATTGTTTACTAGAGAAATTCCAAATAATGATGGAAGTCCAAGAGGGCAGGAAGACTTTTTTGTTTCTCATTTGACCGAAGGAAATGTTTGGGCTAAGGCTTATCCAATGCCACCCAATATCAATACCGAACAAAACGAAGGTGCACCAACAATTTCAGCAGATGGTAGAACATTGATTTTTGTTGCGTGTGCAGATGAAACAGGACGTAATTACGGCCCGAACAGAGAAGGGAAAGGAAGTTGTGATTTGTTTGTGACTGAGCGTATCGGTGACCGATGGACTAACCCGGTGAACCTTCCTGGAAATGTAAATACGTTTACTTGGGAGTCTCAACCTTCGCTTTCAGCAGATGGGAAAACATTGTACTTTATCCGCCGTGTGGGACAACAAAGAATACAAAGAAGTGATATCTACGTTAGTGAGAAACAAGCGGATGGAACATGGGGTAAAGCTGTTCCACTGCCCAATAATATCAATACAGAACGCATGGAGTCTTCTGTGATGATTCACCCAGATGGACAAACATTATATTTTGCTTCGAATGGACATATAGGCTTAGGTGGAACTGATATTTACATGTCAAGAAAAGATCCTTTAGGAAATTGGGGAGATCCAGTTAATTTGGGGTATCCAATCAATACAGAGAGCAATGAGAATTCATTACTGGTTGGACCGGATGGAGAAATTGCTTTCTTTGCTTCCGATAGAGCTGGAGGAGAAGGAAGTCTAGATATCTACTACTTTGAAATGCCAGAAGAGCTTAGACCGGTGAAAACGACTTACTTTGAAGGTTTGGTGTATGATGCAATAACAAAGAAACCTTTGAAAGGAAAGTTTGAGTTGATTGATTTGTCTTCAGGAAAGGAAGTTATTGCTTCGGAAGCGGATCCAATTACGGGAGAATTCTTGGTCGCACTCCCAACGAAAAAAGAATATGCTTTAAACGTCTCTTTTCCAGGGTATTCTTTCTTTTCTAAAAACTTTAATATGATTGAAAGCGATGAAGCTGTTCGTATGGATGTGCCCTTAGTGCCGATTACTGATGAACAACCCATTCTTTTGGCAAATGTCTTTTTCGATCTAGGAAAATCAACCTTAAGAAAAGAGTCTTATGTCGAGTTGAATAAACTAGAGTCTTTCTTGAAGGAAAACAACAGTATTAAAATTGAAATTGGAGGACACACGGATACACGTGGAGACAATCGCGCCAATCAAAAGTTATCTGAAGATAGGGCAAAAGCAGTTTACGATTTCTTAGTCAATAAGGGTGTTGAAGCAGAAAGACTAAGCTACAAAGGTTATGGGGAAGAAAATCCTATGAACACGGATGAAGAAATTGCTAAATTAACGACTGAAGAAGCCAAAGAAAAGGCTCATCAAGAAAATAGACGTACTGAATATAGAATTGTAAAATGATTCACTTTTTAAGGTTAATTCGTCCCGTCAACTTGCTGATTATCGCTGTAACAATGTACAGTGTCGGCGGATATCTGGATCTTGTTTATGCAGAATCCAATGAGGGTTTATTGTTGATTCAAACCTTTAACTTTTTTTTATTGGTCATTTCAACGGTCTTTATTGCAGCTGCAGGAAACATAATCAATGATTATTTTGACGTTCGAGCTGATAGGGTCAATAGACCTGATCGATTAGTCATTACCAAACACATCAAAAGAAGATGGGCAATTGTTTTTCATTGGATACTCAATTTTGTTGCTTTTGGAATGGCAATTCACCTTGGATTGGTGCTAGAAACTTTTTGGTATGTATTTATTCACCTCTTGTCTATTAATTTATTGTGGTTCTATTCAATGCAACTGAAAAGAACGCTTGTAATTGGGAATGTAGTGATTGCATTATTGACGGGATTGGTTCCTGTTTTGGTTGGAATCTACTATCAAGACTTTTTTAAAACAGTGACTTTGGATTCGGCTTACCCTTTTCATTTGAAGGGATATCAGTTTTTCCCAGTCTACCTAGGTATAACCTTAGGTGTTTTTGCTTTTGTGTTGAATTTAACACGCGAAATTATCAAAGATATGCAAGATGTTAAAGGGGACCTGATTATCAAAGCCCGAACCATTCCAATCGTCTACGGAGTGAAGAAGTCAAGGTCTATAGCAGTGGGATTTGTTTTAATAAACATGGCTTTATCGATTCCTATCGTATGGTTTTGGCAAACAGGATATATCGAAGGAATGGCATTGGCTCCACTATTCTTAAGTGCTCTTTTCGCTATTTTCACATTGGTAATACTCTTAAATCCAATTACCGATAGAAACTTAAAAACGGCCAACTTAGGGATAAAGCTAACCATCATTTTCGGTATGCTTTTGCCCTTATTTTGGGTTGTACAATTGCTGAATTAAATCCACATTATGTTCTCCAAAAAAATAATTTTAGGTTCTGCTTCTCCACGGAGGAAACAATTGATCGAACAACTTGGCGTACGTTGTGAAATTCGAAAGAAAGAAGTGGATGAGGTTTTTCCTAAGGAACTTTCTCATTTTGATGTACCCATTTATCTTGCAGAGTTAAAAGCTGAACCACTTAGAAACTCGATTTTAAGTGATGAGGTTTTATTGACTTCTGACACAGTGGTCATTCACAATAATCAAATTTTAGAAAAGCCAAAAAACCATGAAGCTGCCGTTGAAATGTTGGAACGTTTGTCAGGGTCAATCAACGAAGTTGTAACTGGAGTTCATTTATATTCTCCTCAGAAGAAATATTCTTTCGCAGTTCGAACGAAAGTGTTTTTTAAAGAATTAACAGCAGATGAAATAGAGTATTACGTGAGTAAATATCAACCTTATGATAAAGCCGGGGCATACGGAATCCAAGAATGGATTGGAATGATAGGTGTAGAAAAGATAGAAGGTTGTTTTTATAATGTTATGGGGTTGCCTATGAATGAATTATGGAAGGTTTTGAATAAAGAGTTTATTTAACCAAAAATAAGGTGTTTAAATCAAGCCAAATGTCAATAAGTGTATCCATCGGTCGTTGGAGAACATCACAACAAACAAAAATAAGGGTATAGCATACATGCTTAAATGGAAAAATAGTGTAAATGTAAAGGTTTTGCTTTTAATGAAATAGGTGAGTAGAGGAAATAGCAACACAAAAGGAATGAGTGGAAATGTACTGGGGAGACTGTAGTCTGGTGTATAATAAACCCACCGATCAAATTGCCATACTTTTACATATTTGATGTCTTTAAATAGTGGAGTCTTTTCTAAATAAAGGTATTCATATTTTGACATTTCTATGAATTTTTGAGAAAGCCAAGCTTTTTGTCCATTCTCAAATTTTACTGGAGAAGTTGAATGCTTATTAGCTCCAGAATATCTTGAAGAAGTATTTACTTTTACGATTTGACTTACTTCGGTTACCGCAGGGAAATAAAGCATATCCAGTGTCATTAAAAGCGAGATTAAAGTGCTCACATACATCACCCTTTTGAATCGTTTCCACCATTTTCCATTGGTTAATGTACGAAAATAAGCATCGTTTTCTTCAGCTTCTCTTCTTTTATTTTGCTCATAACGCATACGTGCTTTTTTAATTCTTTCTTCACGTATTTCGCTTGCTGTTTTTTGTCGGGTTCTTGTTCTTTGAGTTGAAGTCTGGCGATAAGATGTCCTGTTTTGAGACGTGCTGTTAGGATCTATTCCTCGTTCTAATGCCTCAAGAATGTTTTCATAAGCTTCGGTAACCTCAATAAACTTATCTTTTGCAGCTGCAGTGGGGTTCCTGTCAGGATGATATTTTAAAGCTTTCTTTCTGTAAGCTTTCTTAATGAGCGCTTCATTCTTTGTGGGTGATATCCCTAATATTTTAAAGTATGAACTTAAACTCATTGAATTTCTGCAGTAGTTTGAATTCGGTCTATCTTTCCCGATGCTGTTCTTTTTAACGAAGATATAAAAAAGTATGCCTTTGGACGTTCATACTTGCTTAATTCTTGTTCTATCTCTGCTTTTAACTCGGTTCTATCTAAGTGTTTTTCACCTATGAATATAACCTTGTTGCCTAGTTTTTGATCTGGTAAAGAGCTGATGATGAAATCTGTTGATTTAATTCTGTTTTTTATTTTTCGTTCCACCTCCTCTGGATGAATTTTTACTCCACCTGAGTTGATTACAAAATCTGCTCTTCCTAACCAATGGAAACTTTTTTCATCAATTAATTCAACAATGTCTGTTGTTTTTAAATTATAGATCTGCAAGTCTGTATTGTCAATGACCAAACAATCATCTATGGTGCTTAGTTTGGTGTTTCCAATAGCACGATATGGTGCCGATTTTTCTTTTAAGTTCTTTAAAGCAATGTGAGAAACGGTTTCCGTCATTCCAAAAGTAGAATAGGCATGACAAGAATAGTTCTGTATTTGTTCGACAAGTTCATCTGAAACTGGCGCACCACCAATAATTAAATGTTTGATTAGATTTAGTTTTTCTGGATTTTTTTGTAAAGCTTCTTCCACTTGTAATGGAACCATTGCTACAAAATCAATCGGTTGGTTTAGGTTTGCCAGTGGATTACTTGTAACATTTGTTACATAAAGTGTGAGGTCAAAAAGCTGTGATCGAACGACCATCATTTTTCCGCCTATATAATTTGTAGACATGCATAGAAGCGCTGATTCACAGCTTGATAAGTTAAGGAAGTCTCCTGTCATTTGTGCGGATGTCTTCATTTTCCATTTCGGAATTTCAATGGCTTTTGGTGGTCCTGTTGAACCAGAGCTTAACTGTATAATCGATTGACTGTCATCGTTCCACACGGTTAAGAAGTCTTGAGTTTCTTGTGCAATTTCTGTTGAACTGTCTAATGTTTGAATGCGCATGCGTTTAATTTAAGGGGCACGAAATTTGATTCTCTTTCTTTAATATTAATTCAAATATGCTGATTTTAAATCTAGAATTGTAACTTTAGCATAATAAATAAACGAATATGAAATATCTTAGTATAATCACAATTGTTGTAGCTCTGCTTACTTCGTCCTTTATTTGGGCGCCTGCAAATACCGATGAACCAGGAATTAAATTTGAAAATCTCACCTTTGAAGAGGCCATTCAAAAAGCGAAAGAAGAAAATAAATTGATTTTCCTTGATGCTTATGCTGTTTGGTGTGGACCATGTAAAATGATGGACAGAACAACATTTAAAGACGAAAAAGTAGGAGAGGTATTCAACGAGAACTTTATCAATATTAAAATTGATATGGAGAAAGGAGAAGGACCAAACATCGCAAAAAAATATCAAGTTCGTGCATATCCAACAATGATGTTGATCAATGGAGAAGGCAAAGTAGAAAAAAGAATATTAGGAGCAGTTCGAAATACGCAATTGCTTGAAGAGGTAAAAGACTTTGTGAAATAAGTTTGAATTCCTATAAAATTATGAGGTGTGGCTAAAAAAAAGCTGCACCTTTTTTGTTCTTCTATTTGTCTACCCTAAATGCTATTCCTGTTACTCTTTTTGTTTCCACACCTTCAATAACCTCTGTTCTCACTAGGTCTTGTGCCATTTTTGAATTGAATACTGCAGCTAAATCTTTTACTTCTCCGCAAGGAACAAAGTGAGCATGCATATATTCTAAAATGTCATCCGCAGGAAAGTGAAGGACTTTTTCTTTGAGTAATTCAAACAATTGAACTCTGTTTTTTACCCGTAGTTGCACCGAAGAAAAACGTTGGTCCTTGGCAAGCTCAGATAATTTTAAAAAATCACAAAGTTGTTCAAAGTGTCGGTTGCTTCCAATAGCAAAAGTGATTGTTCTTTGGTCTGAAGTGGTGAAAAGCTCACCGTAAGGCGCAATATTCGGATGCAAAGAACCTATGCGCTGAGGAACATAATTGTTCATTAAATAATTTGATGCTTGATTCACCAATGAGCTTACTGCCGCATCGTATAATGAAACACTGATGCTTTTGCCTTTGTAATTTGGATTTCCTTTTTTTGCAAAGAGTTCAATTAAGAGTCCTTCTTTCAAATGATGTGCTGCTAAAACATCAATCAAAGCAATGGGCATTTTTACAGGACCACTTTCTGGCGTTCCATTCATGGACATGATGCCTGACTCTGCTTGTAAAATCAAATCATAGGCTACGCGGTCACTTGTTGCTCCAAATCCATTGATTTTTCCAATGATCAATTGTGGATTAATGGAATGTAATTGTGCATCGCTAATTTTCAACTTTTCTTGGTCGCCCAATTTGAAGTTCATCAGAATGAGGTCTGCATCCTTTAGCATTTCAAAGAGTTTTTTACGTTGATTTTCCTCTTTGAGGTTGAGTCGCTGATAGCTTTTCTTGTAGTTGATGCTCGAGAAATACGCGGAAACAGTACTGTTTTTGTCCTCATTGGGCAATTTCCAAGATCGCGTAATATCAGGATAAACCGAGTTTTCAACCTTTATGACCTGAGCACCTAATTCTGCAAAAAAGGAACCGACAGATGGTCCAGCTAAAACGGTGGATAAATCGATGATTTTGAGGGTATGGAAAATGGAGAAATGTGACATTTAAAAAATGATGTTTGGTAGAGGTAAAGATAGGCAAATAATTACGAAGTTTTAAAATTGAATTTCGGAATTAGGGGTGGGGAAAATGTTCAATTTTATATTTGTTATGATCCCAATTTTTGTGTTGGAACCATAACAAATAGTCATGACCAGTAAATGACGTTTTGGATTACTTTTCTAGGGTGATCTCTTTATCTAAAGATTTTAGAACCATTTTAGATTCAGAGAGTTCTAGAATTGTCATTACTCCTGCTAAAGATGCTCCTCCCATACCTCCAATTCTACAGTTTGAAATAAATAACTTTCCGTCTGTCAGCATCCATTGTGCATCAAAATCATAGAATTCGCAATGGTCAGGTGCTTTTCCATCCAATTTTTTAACCGCTGTCCCATCAATCAAATCTCCACCAGCCCCCAGACTAAAACTCCAGATGGTTTGTTTATCACATTCCGTAAGTTCAATGTTTTCACCATCACTTGTGAATCCTGTTAAATTCCAATCTCCAACGATTTGATTTTCATTCACTCCTCCACAAGAAAAAAACAAAGTAGTGACCAATAGCAAAGCACTTAGCTTTAATAGTTTCATAATTTAAATTTTAGTGAATTATAAATATAGTCATTTGATTGAACTCTTTTTTGAAAGAGAGGTTTAAATTTAGCAGATTGATCAATTGCTGTTCTCAAAAGAAGAAGATGAAATTCGAATTACCACGAACAAGTTTAAAATTCAATTTTCACTCCGCCATAATAGTTTCTTACAGCAGCAGGATTAAAATAGCGCTTCCCATAAGCATTGATATCGTTCCCTAAACTGTATTTTTCGTCGAGCAAATTGTCCACCCCTGCAAACAACTGAAGTTGAATTATTGGCGAGATATTCCACGTCCATGTACCTTTGATTTGCACCAAATTAAAAGCTTTTGCAAAAACCGTATTGGCATCGTTCAAAGGCATAGAAGAAGTGTAATTGTGTAAGATGTTTAATTTGAATGTATAAGGGAGTTCTATGCTTAAGCTATTGGACCACACGTGATTTGGCACAGCAGTAACTTTGTTCTCTGAGAAATCATTGCCTTTTACCATGTAATTCCCAAATCGGTAATGGTTGAAGGTGAAAGCAGTTTGGAAATTAAGACTTTTAAAAAAGCCTTTAGCCTTGTGTGGAAGAAGCTTAGCATCAACGGAAGATTCTATTCCTTTTTGATTGATTTCACCTGCATTTACAAAATATTCAGCGCCATCTTCGTTCAATTGTCTAACAATTCCGTTATTCATGTCGTAATTGTAGGCGCTTAAATCTGCAGTAATCCTTCTGTTTGAACTTTCCCAACGCATCCCAATTTCATAGTTTATTCCGGTCTCTGGATTTAAATTGGTGTTGATGGTGTTGTCGGAAGAACGTACCTCAGCAATGGTCGGTGGAGAATATCCTTTAGCGACTAATGCTCGCACGGCAAAGTTTTTATTAATGACATAAGATGTAGCCACTCTTGGCATAAATATATTGCCGAAATTAATTTCTCCTGATGGATTTGTAGTTACTGGATAAAGGGAGTTGTAATTGATTTTTGCTTGATTCAATCCCAAAGAAGCTTCTATTGTCCAGCGTTTGTATAGCTTAATCATGGCGCGATAAAAGAAACTTCCTTGTAAATTATCTAGTTCATCAAAGGCTTGCGGATTTCCAGGTGTCCCTTGGTTGTTGTCATAGTTTTCAATACTTGACCAACCTTTTTGACCTTCAAACCCGAGTTGCATTTGCCAAGTGACTTGCTTTTGAATGGTGTCTTTGTAGGATAGATAAGTTCGAAGTCCTAAGTTTTTTTCTTTTCGAAATTCATAGTTGGTGATGAACGGATTTTTAAAATCGGTATAAGAACCAAAAACGCTTAAGGTGTGACTGAGTTTACTTGTGATATTGGCTTCATGTGCAACTCCACCAAAAAAGGTTTTGTTGTAAATCCCTGCTTTTTGTTCACTCGCCGAAGGATTAGGTCCACCTGCTGGACGTGCCATAGTGGGGTCTTTTTCCATCTGACTTTCAGTTAATCCGCCAGGAGTTTGATAATGTAAATCACTATACAAAGCTAAAATTCTCAATTCATTCTTTTTTGAATACTTCCATTGATGAGCAGTCTGAATGGTTTTTTTATTCAATCCAGAATTTTCTCTGTATCCATCAGAACGCGTAAAAGATTGATCCACAGAAAAGGCATATTTTTCATTTACTTTGCGTTGAATAGAAAACTGTTCCTGAAACAATCCAAAAGAGCCTCCGTTGAGTAAAAGAGATCCTTTGTTTTCAGTAACATCGAATCCTTTCGGTTGAATCCTTATGACTCCACCAGAATTTGCACCATAAAGTGATCCGTCAGGACCTTTGGTGACATGAATTGAAGCAATCGAAGAGGGGTCGATTAAGTTGAGATAAGTGTTTCCTCCTGCATCTGTCAATGGAAATTCATCCATGTAAATTTTCGTATTTCGAATACCAAAAGGAGAACGAATCAAACTGCCACGCATAGCTAATCGGTAACTACCTGGAGAACGTTCTTCCATACGGATTCCAGGGACTGTATTCAAAGCGGGCAATAAGGTTGTGGTCTGTTGATTCTCGATTTGTTCAGCAGAAATTGATTGTGCCGAAGAGGTAAAACCTAAGATCTTTTGCTTGTTGAAATAAGCAATGATTTCTACAGCTTCGAATTCAACTTCTTGAACTTTGGAAATACTGTCTGGTTTTTGACCGTAAAGCGTTAAAAAAGAAAATGTAAATATTAGAACTGTAATGTTTTTGATCATATTCTTTTTTATCGTCTTGTAAATGTTTGTAAAGGTTGATGATTTTTAAAGAAAAAGCATAACTTTTTGTCTGAATGATATTGTCTTTCATGTGATTTAGGTTTTTATAGTTGGCTATTGAAACTACAAAAAAATATAACAATACCACTCATTTATTCAATAAAATTCATCCTCCCAAACAATTCGTAATTCCCCAATTCGTAATTAACTTCGTTGAGGGCTAAAGCCGTTCGTAATTCCTTAATTCGTAATTCGTAATTGACTAATTCGTAATTCCCCAACACGTAATTCCATAATTCGTAATTGAACCATTCGTAATTCGTAATTGTCTAATTCGTAATTGACTAATCCGTAATCGTCTAACTTTTTCTAATTGTTTTCTGAATACTACCGATAATCCTTAAAATCTCCTCAATATCATATAACAATTCTTGACTAATAGTCGGTTCTATATATTGTGCATCTCGTAAAAGTCTAATCCAGTATTTAGTTTCTCGAGCTTCTTTATATGAAATAGTAAGTTTGGCGAAAAAGTCTTTCCTAGATTGACCTCCAATTGCTTCTTCGATATTTGCTCCAATTGATGTTCCACAACGTAAAATCTGTTTACTCAGAACATATTCTTTTTTATCGTCTTGTAAATGTTTATAAAGGTTGATGATTTTTAAAGAAAAAGCATAACTTTTTGTCTGAATGATATTGTCTTTCATGTGATTTAGGTTTTTATAGTTGGCTATTGAAACTACAAAAAAAATATAACAATACCACTCATTTATTTAATAAAAATTCATCACCCCAAATAATCCGTAATTCCCCAATTCGTAATTGAACCATTCGTAATTCCCTAATTCGTAATTCTCCCATTCGTAATTCGTAATTAAACCATTCGTAACTCCCCAATTCGTAATTCGTAATTGACTAATTCGTAATTGAATACAATTTCCCTTCATCTGTTACCACATACAAAGCTCCATTCTTCCCTTGGATAATATCTCTAAATCGCTCATCATCTTTGACCAATATCCTTTCTTCTCCAACAACTTTGTTGTTTTCCAAAACGATTCTAGCGATGTGATTACTGTTTAATCCACACAAGAATAAGTTGTTTTCCCATTCTGGAATCTTATCTCCTTTGTAAAAGGTCATTCCGCTTGGAGAAAGCACAGGGTCCCAATAATAAACCGGCTGTTCCATGCCTTCTTTTTGTTGAAGCACAGGATCTCCAATTTTCCCTCCGGCATATTCTATTCCGTATGTAATTACCGGCCAACCATAATTTTTTCCAGGTTTTATAAGGTTTAATTCATCTCCTCCTCGTGGACCAAATTCGTTGCTCCATAACTCACCTGTTTCTGGATGAAATGCTAAACCTTGGGGGTTACGGTGACCATAGGTGTAAATTTCCGGACGTGCATCTGGCTGACCTTCGAAAGGATTTCCAGCAACAGGATTTCCGTCTGTATCGATATGGATGATGGTACCCAAACTTGAATTCAAATCTTGTGCTTTTGCACGAATTTCTTTGTCAGATCGTTCACCAATACTTACAAATAAATCTCCTTTTTCATCGAAAATTACACGACCTCCATAATGACGAATTCCATCATAAGTTGGAACAGCACGATAAATTACCGCTACGTTTTCAATTGTTCTTTCATCGTCGGCCAATTTCCCTTTCGCTATTGCGGTGTGATTTCCTTCTTCTACCTTTTCGGTAAAAGTCCAATAAATCATTCTGTCATTAGAAAAGTCAGGCGAAATGGTTAATCCTAACAATCCACCTTGGGCTCTATCATCTACTTCCGGAAGACCTGTAATCTCTTCGCTTACTTTTCCTGTGTTCACATCAACAATTCGCATTACTCCTTCGTTTTCAGTGATGAGTAGGCGTCCGTCAGGAAGTTCTACAATTCCCCATGGTTTCTTTAACTCTTTGGTGATGATTTTCGTTTTATAAGGTGTTTCTGTCTTCACACCTGCAATTCTGGTTTGACCTTCAAAGGCAGGTTCAAAATCAGCATTTGCTTTTCTCGTTTCCACAGGAGGTAAAGCATCTTCAACGGTTTTATCCTGCTTTGCCATGTCAGTTGAATTTGTTGAATTCGCATCAGATGTCGAGTTTGCCGATGTGCATGCTGCGAATATCGAAGCGAAAAATATAGATGTAAAAACTTGTTTCATGAATTTCGTTTTAAATACAAAAAATAAATATTGTACTTATAAATATAGATTTTTTGAGCGATTGATTGATATAAACGTATTAATTTTTGATAAATTAAAAAACAGAAAAAGTTAAATCTACTTGCTAAGTAAGTTATAGCTTTATCTAATTATCATTTTATTATTTTTAGGATCTAGAATAAATAAAGTCGAGATAATGCAACTTACACATTACAATAACCGATTCAAAAAACGGAAGTTTCCCATTTTTCTTATCTGCGATAACGTAACAAATGCACCGAATATCGGAAGTTTGTTTCGCATTGCTGATGCTTTTGGCGTTGAAAAACTGATTTTATGTGGTGAAGTCAACCTAGGAAGAAAAGTAACGAAAACTTCTCGATCTACGGAGAAATATGTGCCTTACGAGATCCATGATTCTACTTTGGAAGTTGTCAAAGATCTAAAAAATGAAGATATTCAAATGATGGCCATAGAAATTACAAAAACAAGTCAGGCGATTCAAACTTATCAATTTCCCTTATCTCGTCCCATAGCTCTAATAGTAGGAGATGAAAATTTTGGCGTTTCAGAAGATGTATTGGAAATGATGGATGATACAATTCACATTGAAATGTTTGGCGAAAATAGCAGTATGAATGTTGCACAAGCTACAAATATCGCTTTGTATGAATTGACCAGACAATTGCTTTAACCTGCATTATTCTTATTTTTACCTCGTAAAAATATTGATCAATGAACGAAGTAAAATATATCCTTAACCATACCCAACTTCAATCCAAAAACATAGAAGCCACTTTAAAGTTATTGGATGAAGGAGGAACTATCCCTTTTATTTCACGCTATAGAAAAGAAGCAACAGGAGGATTAGACGAAATTCAAATTGCAGAGATTCGTGATTTAGGGGATAAATACAAACAACTTACCCAGCGTCAAGAAACAATTCTTAAAGCCATTGAAGAGCAAGGAGAATTAACAGACGAACTGAAGAAGAAAATTAGTGCTTGTTTTGACAGCAACGAATTAGAAGACCTTTATTTACCCTACAAGAAAAAGCGCAAAACACGAGCAGAAGCAGCATGTCAATTAGGATTAGAAGGCCTGGCGAAAATCATCATGGCACAAGGGAGTCAATCCCCAGAAACCGCCGCAAGAAACTTTGTCAAAGGCGAAGTAAAAGACCTTGAATCAGCACTTGCAGGAGCTAGAGATATAATTGCTGAATGGATCAATGAAAACAGTGTGGTCAGAAGTAAGTTGAGAAAATCGTATGCAGAATATAGTCAGCTGACTTCAAAAGTGGTGAAGTCGAAAAAGGCGGAAGCTGAAAAATATCAAGACTATTTTGACTACACTTCATCTTTGAAAAAATGCCCATCCTATCGTTTTTTAGCTATTTATCGCGCAAATAATGAGGGACTTCTTAGGATGAAAGTCACTGTAGACGAAGACAATATTTTCGATTTTTTCCACCGTTTCTTCATCAAAAACAATTCACCATTTAGCGAGCAAATTGAAATGGCTTATGAAGATGCTTATAAACGTTTATTGCATCCCGCTTTAGAGAATGAAGCATTGTCCGAAAAGAAAAAAGAAGCCGACAAAAATGCAATTGGTGTGTTTTCTGATAACCTGAGACAATTATTGTTGGCACCTGCATTAGGAAAAAAACGAATTTTAGCCATCGACCCTGGATTCCGTTCAGGATGTAAGGTAGTATGTTTAGATGAAGCAGGAGAATTGCTCACGAATGTTACAATCTTCCCTCATGCGCCACAAAAAGAAATGGACAAAGCCAAGAGTAAAATTTGGCAATTGGTGGAGGCCTATAAAATTGAAGCCATTGCGATAGGAAATGGAACTGCTAGTCGAGAAACGGAGTACATGGTCAAACGCATTAATTTTAATACGGATGTTATGGTGTTCGTAGTTTCCGAAGATGGTGCATCTGTGTATAGCGCCAGTTCAATTGCACGTCAAGAATTTCCAGATTATGATGTAACAGTGAGAGGAGCAGTATCTATCGGGAGAAGGTTAATGGACCCATTGGCCGAATTGGTGAAGATTGATCCGAAATCGATTGGAGTAGGTCAATACCAACACGAAGTAGATCAAAAACTACTTAAGGAAAGTCTTGATGATGTGGTGATTTCTTGTGTAAACGAAGTCGGAGTAAACCTAAATACAGCTTCTCCTTACTTGATGAGTTATGTTTCTGGATTAGGTCCGCAATTGGCAGAAAATATTCTTGAATACCGTAGGGAAAACAATGGGTTTAAGTCCCGTTCAGAACTGAAAAAAGTCAAACGTTTAGGAGAAAAAGCCTTTGAACAATGTGCTGGTTTTTTGCGCATACTTGATGGAAAAAATCCATTGGATAATTCAGCTGTTCACCCTGAATCTTATGCAGCAATCGAAAAAATGGCCAAACAGTTAAAAATGTCAGTGACAGATTTGATTGGTAATGCTGAAGTGTTGGATCAACTCAAGCAAGTTGACTTTCCATACATCGATGGATTTACTTTTAAGGATATCATTAAAGAATTGAAAAAACCAGGCCGTGATCCAAGAAAGAAAGTAAAGGTATTAGAATTTGACAGCACAGTAAACTCAATCGAGGATTTATCAATAGGCAAAAAACTCAATGGAATTGTCACCAACGTCACCAATTTTGGAGCATTTATCAACATTGGTATCAAAGAAAATGGTTTGATTCACAAATCCAATTTAGCCGATACTTTTGTGGAGAATCCAACGGATTATATCAAATTGCATGAGCATGTGGAAGTAGAAGTAATTCAATTGGATGTTGCAAGAAAAAGAATAGGACTAAAGAGAGTAGAGTAGAAGCTGAACCCACACCGATGTTGTTGTTTTATGTTTAATAGATTGATATGGCGGCCTATATCTGCCTACTCCTCCAATCTGCTTCCTGTTGTTGCTACGCTGTTTAGTCAATTATGAATTATTTAATTACGAATTAGTCAATTACGAATTACGAATTGAATCCCCAAAAAGGAGCATTCCCTTGGTCGCTCTTTTTGAGCCTACAGCTGTGCACAACAGTTCAGCAGGATTTCCGTATTCGTCAGGGCCGGGAGTGATTACCATTGAAACACACTTTTCTTATAGGAGAATTAAAAAGTTTTAAAAATCAATCCATATAGTCCTGCCATTTTACTAAATAGTAAGGGAGGAAAAGATAGAGTCACATTGCTAAATGAAAATGTGCTAAAAGATCTAAGAAAGTATTACAAAGAATGGAAGCCTCAGAAATATCTTTTCGAAGGAAAAGAAGGGACCCAATATAGTGCCTCAAGCGTGCTAAACATCATTTAGAAAGCCGCTAAAAAGCAGGTATTAAGAAAAATGTTAGTCCACACATCTTAAGACATAGTTTTGCAACCCATCTTTTAGAAAACGGAACAGATTTACGTTATATACAAGAGCTATTGGGTCACGGAAGTTCCAAAACAACAGAGATTTATACACATGTCAGCAACAGGGACATACAACGAATCAAAAGCCCATTTGACGATTTGTAAAATAG
>NZ_CANNGT010000006.1 GCF_947504225.1 Brumimicrobium ulvae
GAAACCCTGATAATAGGTCTAAAAACCTTAATTTCCATTTGATACCTGTTCAGAAATAACCGATAAGAGATTTAATCAGGGGATAGGCCTCGAATACCTTGCGCCGCGAATAATTCACTCTTATCGGTTGGTTGTTATTCATTATTATTAAGCTTAAGATAAACATAATCTAAAAGCTCTAAATAAATAACAATACAAACTAAGGGCGCCGCGAATAATTCACTCTTATCGGTTGGTTGTCATTCATTATTATTAAGCTCAAGATAAACATATTCTAAAAGCTCTAAATAAATAACAATACAAACTAAGGGCTACCGCGAGATTACCTTCGGTGCTACTCCGTGGTTCATCTCGTGGTTGACTGATTCCTTTCTGTTACACTGTTAAAAATACAACTATTTTTAGAAATAAAAATGCTTCTTTGAAGTTCACGATTCTTGTAGAGTGTTTATGTATGTAAATCCTAGGCCACGAGAAGCTGCGCTAAATCTCGCGCCAGCTTGGGGGACGGCAACTATTCAAAACCTGACAATAATGAAATTACCTTATCTTCATTTAAGTCATAAAACCATAAGTTTAATGTTAAATAGAACTCATCATATTTAAAAGTTGCTAATAAGTTTAACGAATTGTTATTTAGATTCTCATAAATTTGTAAATCAGAATATTTAGTTGGGAATAATTCATATAGATAATTACGAATGTTAGGGGGTATTATATTTTTTCGATGTATTGCTTTATCATAAACATCATTAATGAAAATATTATTTATTTCTCTAGATGAATCCATTGAGTTAAAAGCTTTAATATTCGTAGTCAACAAAGTCATTCTTAAATATTCTGACTCATTAAGTGTCATATCTGTAGACTGAACAATAAAGTGTATTTTCATTTGATTAGAAAGCATAAGTGAATCTAATATACTAATGGTATCTTGATATGAAAAATTAGAAATAAAATCATTAATTCTTGATATATCAGAGAAATTATATTTTGTTGAGTCTACTGCAAAGTGAATACCATACGAAGAGTTATCATAGCTTAGTTTATTTTTATCATCGAAGTTAGTATTCGTACAATTTAAAATAGATATGTAGAAAAAAAGTATAAGTATATTTTTCATTGAAGATTGTCTTAATAGGTTCAAAAAAAGTTTTTACTAGGGAGGAGGTAATCCTACTCCAGGGTATTCTGAATTAGAATTTATTTTGTTATTTTCAGCTTTTTTATCTCTTGATTCTGGCAATGTCGTAGGATCAAAATAAAATGTACCATCGTCATTAAAAAGATAATGGTGTGTGCCTTTCAAGGTAGGAATCCTAATTGTTCCATCCAAATCATTTGGAGAACCAGAAAGAGACTTTCCAAAATTAATGTGCATATTTCAGCTCTCTCGTTTTCAAAAACACAAAATTCTTTACAGTCCCCCCTCCTCCAGACTTCGGCACTAACGTTTCTTGTCTTCCGTCTCTCAAAATCAGTGATTTCTCGCCTAATCAAAAATAACGTTTTTCTTTTCACTTGCAAAACTTCTAAGTATTTCTTTTACTTTTCCGCTCACCGTCCAGATTATTGTATCAATTTCTTCTTGTTTATCTTTAACTAATCGTCCTTCAGCATCATAAGAATAATTGTTATCTGTGTTTATCAAGGTTGGATCTGAAGTATATAATCCCATATCATCAATATCTGTACTGTCAATATTGCTCGCAACAGCATCATTAATATGGTACAATCGATTACGCAACAAGTTACCATCTCCATCTTTCTGATAACGGTAAGTCATATCTTCAATTTTCGTTCCTGCTCTTTTGTGTCTATTTTGATGCTCAATATTACCCAAGGCCACGAGAAGCTTCGCTAAATCTCGCAGCTTCTTGGAGGTATTTATTTCAAGAAATTCGTAAAAATCCGTTTTCACTTGGAAGTGAAAAATCCGCGTTGATCTGCGTTGCTTGCAGTTCTGCTGCGTAAGCCCAAAGCATCCGTGTCATCGCTCTATTGAGTCTATCGAAATACGCGTTCCATTACAGCGAATTACCATTATATTGGGATGAATACTAAACTATTTCATTACGGATAAACTTCCCTAAGGCATATAAATCTATATCTTTACGCTAAAAAAACAGTGAATTTTACAGACAAAGAACTCATCATTTTCGATTTTGATGGAACACTCATTAACAGTATTCCCGATTTGACATTAGCGATCAATAATATGTTGGAGCACTATAACTTATCACCTTTAACAATAGAGCAAGTTACTCCTTTCATAGGAAATGGCGCAAAACCTTTGGTAAAAAGAGCTTTAGAGGCATCACAAACACAGGAAAAGGCGAATGGTATTGAGTTTAATGAAGCTTTCGATATCTATTTATCAGCTTATGAAAAAATTACTTGTCAAGACACTTTCTTGTATGAAGGCGTTGAATCAACTCTAGAACATCTATTCGAAAAGGGTTATAAATTAGCCATTTGCACCAATAAACCATACAAATTTATTGAACCAATTCTAGAAAGTTTGCAGATTAAAAAGTACTTTAAATTGTGGATTGGTGAAGATTCTTTGCCTGAGAAAAAACCAAATGCCCTTCCGCTTGTTCACTTAGTGGAAGCAATGGATGCCACCATTGAAAAGAGTATTATGATCGGAGATTCCAAAAATGATATTTTGGCCGCTCACAATGCTAAAATGGAGAGTATTGGCGTGAGTTATGGCTATAATTACAATGAGAATATTGTAGATTATAATCCTACTTTGGTGGTTGATCATTTTGCAGAATTACAAAGGTATTTCTAGATGGATAAAGTATATGATGTAGGTATAATTGGCGGAGGAGTTTCAGGTGTTGTAACCTCCTTAGAACTTGGTAAATACGGAATAAACAATGTACTTTTCGAACAAGAAAATAGTGTTGTCAATGGTCCGCCTTTCTGCCATTTGCATGCGGGTGGAAATCTTTATCCTGATATTTCAGATGAACAATGCCGAATGTTAATGAAGCAATCCATTGAAATGGCGCGTTTGTTTCCGCAATCGATTGATGAAAGACCTACGTTTATTAGTATTCCAAAATCGCAGAAATACGATGTAAACACTATTCAAAGTCGACTGGAAATGTTGGTGGATTATTACCAATCATTAATCGAAGAAGATCCATTAAATGAAATTCTTGGAGCGCCAAAAGAATATTTTAAAAGCTATTCAAAAAGTGAAATTGATGAATTAGCAAAACGTCCTTACACCGAAGTTCCTAAAACTGCGGATGAATGGTTAACAAATGCGGTTAAATTCATTGATTACGATCAATTAAAAACACCAGTCACCTTAGTTCAAGAGTACGGATGGAATATGTTCAGACTGGCGGCACAAGCTCAATTGGCGTTAAATCAAGCCGAAAACTGTGAATTGAAAACAAATACTAAAGTGTTTGACGTTAAAGATCTTCGAGATCAAAACTTAGATTACAATTGGGAAATTCACACAGAAAACGAGGTTTTTAAAGTCAAATATTTAGTCAATTCTTGTGGTTTTAAATCTGGTGAAATTGATGATTCACTGCATATTCATTCCGAACGATTAATTGAATTTAAAGCAGCCTATGTTTCTAAATGGCAGCCCATTTCAGGTCTCATTCCAGAACTTATTTTCCATGGAGAGCGTGGAACACCTGGCGGAATGGTTCAACTGACGCCGTACAGCGGAGATTTTTATCAAATTCATGGAATGACAGAAAACATCACTTTGTTTCAAGATGGGTTGATTCAAGCGAAAGAAAATGAAGCGCAACCTGAATTTAATGATGACATCAAACAAAAGTTGTTTTGTGGTTGGGAAAGTAAGGATATTCATTCGAGAACCGAAAATGCGATTGCATCCGTTTCACATTTTGTTCCAGAATTTAAAACAGCAACTGTTGGTGGACCTCCCCTATTTGGCGCACAACAAATTCCAGGAGATGACGCTACCTTAAGAGTTGGCGAAGTGAGTTTTCCTCACCAATTTTACGCCAGAAGTGAGATTGTAAAAGCTTCAACTGCATTAACTGTAGCCAATCAGATTATCGATAGACTTCAAGAGGAAAACATTGTTCCAGAAATCGAAAACAGAACTCAAGTCAATGCCTTAATCGACGCCATTTCTAAACAAGAAATTGATGATTTTGCTGCGAAATTAACTACAGAGCGTGGTTATCCGCAAGAATTATCAAGGTTGATTATTGAAAGGACATAAGTTAGAACAGTAGGAATAATGAGCCTACATAATTGAGATGAGTGGCTATAAAGATAAGTATCTAATATGCATTCTTTATAAATCCCCCGCCTTTCAAAAGTATCAGGGTAAACCCTTGAAATGAGCTATTAGACTGATTTTTATGTAATAACCGAAACGTTTGAAGCGTTACTAAGGAAATTCATAAAAACAAAATCAGCAATGAAAACAATCAATTATTTACCAGCATTAACATTCGTGATCCTTTCTTTTTTCAGCATTGGACAGGAAGAAAAACCATTAAAGAGAATTGTGGTTTCTGATGTTCAACTATACTCTGGAATGCTCTTTAAAATGGACGTCAATGGTACACTAGCGGATTTCAGGTCCTTAGCACCTCAATCAGAATTATTAAAAAATGATTTTTCAAGTTACCCTCAAGATGAGCGTTATGGTTCTTCTGGAGATATGGGCATCTCAATGATGATTGGAATTCAATTCAGGGATAAAAAAAACGAAAGGTACAGAGCAAATCCACTTTTAAGACTTGGATTTAATTATTCTTCTGGATTAACCATAGCGGGTTCGATGAGCAAGGGAATCATTTCACCTTTTGACACACTCACTTCTGCTCAAACCAGCAATGTATACTATATTGACTCTACACATTCCGAAAGTTATCATATGTTTTACTCCTCTGAACAACTTCGATTCGATGGTTCTTTGATGTTCAGAACAAATCCTGAAGCTCGCTGGTCTGTCTTTTCTGGAATAGGAATTACTGCAGGAATTTCTATAAATGCAAATTCACGCATTCACTACACTGAAAGAAAAAGCCAATACATTCACGGTCCAGGAGGCAGTTATATTCACAGTTCAGAATATAGAAGCCTACTTCCCACCAATGAAGAGTATGAGGAACACCGAAATAAAACGAGCTTTGGCTTTTCAGCTTATGTTCCCCTAGGATTAGATTTTAGATTGGCCAATGGAAATAAATTTTGGAGTCGAATGCATTTATTTTATGAGGCAAAACTAGCAGTTGATTTCACATCAATACCAGAACTATACACTGTTACAAATACCACTTTCCAACATGGCTTAGGAATCAGGTATTGTCTCGGTAGAAATTAATTTACAAATACCATTTGACCATCTAAACCTACCGTTTGAAGACCAAAACCATGAAGAGGTTAGGGTGATTCAAGCGGTATTTTTTTTTGGGATAATAAGAATGACAGCTTATAAATATTGCTAAAACAATTAATACTTCAGCTTAAAATAAACAAGGAATTTAGGACCTCTAACATTATATAGTACTTTTATAGAACACATATACTTATGCAGATCATGAAAATTATCACTATAGTCATTATTGTCCTATTCTCTTTCTCGTGTGAAAAATCAATAGAAGGGACTCATTATGAAGCATTCTCGTTCCCAAAGATAAAAGTTAATTATAACGATCGCCCACTGCATCATGATAGTCTTACAATGATTAATACCGATTCGCTTACAGAACAACATTCTGGATTTATTATAGGAAAGTACTCGACTCAAGTTTCAAATATTCAATTATCCTATTTTAATCCAGATAAAATCAGTGAATTTGATACTGTTTTAAATACTGAGGTTTATCAATCAGACGGATTACAAATAAAGTTAGATACTAGTCAATTCATTGTTGATCCATGGCATTATAACCTTCATAATGACAAAACAGCATTCTACCCTTTAGTTCTTTTAAATGAAACAAGCACTGAAAAACGAATCACGACCATCAGTAATAGGGTTTTCTTATTGCAAGAAATTTATTATGAACCTTATTTTAATTGGGTGGCAATAAATAATCCATTAATCTTTAATATGTGCGGAGATAGTGAATCTAATATCGTTTTAAAAACGAATGAATATGTCCTTCTTAACGTTCCAGTTTATACTGGGAATGACCTTGTAAAAATGAGGGTCAGAATTTTGAATGGTGATAATATATATGTTTCCAAACCTTTTCATACTAAAATAAATCTTTCACAAATATATTTGCCAAAGCATTTAAAAACGTTGTATAAAAGATATACACGCAAAGGAAGTTTGGGACAGAACTTTGCTGAATGGCTTCCATTTTTAAAACAGTAAACCCTATTCTTTATGAAAATAAATCTACAAATTCAAAAGAATCCATTATTGCATTTAATGATTTACTGACCATCTCAAATCCAATTGGAGGAGCTATTTTTAATATTCAAATTAAAATTAAAAAATAACATTTGGGATACAATAGCACATATTGAATACACAGTTTCATTCGTAGAAAACGGTATTAAACACGAAGTAAATACAGTTATCACTTAAGCTCTACCATTCTCTAACATACAATTAAATGACTTTTACCCTACTTCTTTACATTTAAGATTTATTACTTTGGAGGAGATTATTTAATTCTTAATTTTGATAATGACCGATAGGGATTATAAAATAAGTATAGTCTTCAATTTGGTTTAAATAACTGAATCAAGAATATGTTTTATTTCATTCATCAATGACGAAAAAGATCCAAATAAAAACTGAGGGAAAATTAAATGCTCAGCAAGTAAATGATTTCGAGCAGAATTTAATCAAAATAAATGGAATTAAAACTGTTTCTTCCTCTGATACAGGATGGATCGATGTGGAATTCAATGCTTCAATCATCAATCAAGCAGAAATCATCGTGTCTATTCAAGCATTAGGATTGACCATTGCAGATATGGATTTACATACCATTGACGATGGAACTCAAAATAAGGATGATAATCAACATCATGGTCATGACCACAGACATTTAAACCTTCAAATATTTGGAGAAAATACAGAGCTGTATTTCGCCCTGCTCAGTGGATTATTTTGGATAATTGGACTTCTTTTTTCTTTCTCCTCCTATTCAGAAGAAGTTGCCACTTCGCTGTTTATCGTTGGTGCTTTATTCGGAGGTGTTTTTACTCTTGTTTCTGCTACCTTAGCTTTGTTAAAAGGCTTATTTCAAATTGATTTCCTTATGCTTTTTGCTGCTGTTGGTGCAGCGGCATTGGGTAAGTGGGGAGAAAGCGCCTTGCTTCTATTCTTATTTAGTCTAGGACATGCATTAGAACATTATGCCATGAAAAGGGCCCGAAAATCTATCTCGGCACTCTCTGATTTGGCTCCTCCTATGGCTTTGGTCAAAAGAAATAATCAACTCGTTGAGGTTCATATTGAAGAACTTGAAATAGGCGATATTGTAGTGGTCCGACCAAATTCTAAAATCTCTGCAGATGGTGTAGTCATAAAGGGCTCAAGTGCCGTTAACCAAGCTGCAATTACAGGAGAAAGTATGCCCATTACAAAACATCCTAATCCGGAGTGGGAGAACGAAAATGAAATCAAAAAAATTCCTGCGGAAAACAGGGTATTTGCCGGAACAATTAACGGAACAGGCGCTTTGGAAATTAAAGTGCTAAAGAAAGCCAAAGACAGCACGCTATCTAAATTGATTTATTTAGTAAAAGAAGCAGAAACACAAAAATCTCCAACGCAACACTTAACAGACCAATTTGAAAAGTACTATGTACCGTCTGTATTGGTGACAGTCATTCTTTTATTGTTTGCATTTTTAGTGATTGACGAAACAGTTGAACAAAGTTTTTATCGTGCCATGTCTGTTTTGATCGCTGCTTCGCCATGTGCATTAGCCATCTCTACTCCTAGCGCTGTTTTGGCGGGAATCGCTAGAGCTGCTCGAAAAGGTGTTTTGATCAAGGGCGGTCGTCCGCTAGAAGACTTAGGGGGAATTAATGCCATTGCTTTCGACAAGACAGGAACCCTAACAGAAGGAACGCCTAAACTAACCCACGCTGTTCCTTTTGGAGAGGTCAGTCAAGAATACCTATTAAAAGCCTCAATTGCTGTAGAAGAATTGAGTGATCATCCATTAGCAGCTGCCATTGTAAAAGGTGGACGAGAAATTGTCGGTGAAATTGAAATTCCAAAGGCGATAAATTTAAAAGCATTAATAGCACGTGGAATTCAGGCTGAATGGAACGGGAAAGTCGTTCACATTGGAAACCGTAGACTTTTTGAAGAGTTAACCGGAAAAGCTGTTCCTGACGAAATTGACCAAAAAATGAGCGAATTTGAATGGGGTGGACATACGGCAATGATTGTTCATGAAGGAAATCAATATTTAGGTATCATTTCAGCAATGGATGTGGCACGTCCGGAAGCGGTTTCTACGCTTGCTGCATTGAAAAAAATCGGCATTCAGAAAATGGTGATGCTTACAGGTGATCACCAACAAGTGGCCAATGCTATTGCGAAAACAATCGGTATCACTGACCCCATGGGAAATTTACTACCTGAAAATAAAGTTCTGGCCATAGAGCAACTTAAAGAGAAAGGAGGAGTTGCAATGGTGGGCGACGGCGTAAATGATGCTCCTGCCATGGCGAAAAGTACCGTCGGTATTGCCATGGGCGCTGCAGGTTCTGATGTAGCCTTGGAAACTGCTGATATTGCTTTAATGGCTGATAAGTTAGACAATCTCCCTTTTGCAATTGGATTAAGTCGAAAAGCAAAACTTATCATCAAACAGAATTTATTCATCAGTTTAGGAATGGTAGCGATCTTGGTTCCATTGACTTTAATGGGTACCATTGCAATTGGACCTGCTGTTGTTTTCCATGAAGGTTCCACCCTACTTGTTGTGCTCAATGCGCTTAGATTGTTGAGGTATGAACTTTAGTGAGGACTAAAAAACAATTCTCTTTTCATGGTTAAACGTTGTGTTAGCAAGCTACACCACACCTCTGCATCAAGCTATTGAATAAGAGTCAAATCCATAACTGACAATATCTAAGATTAAAACGAGTTTCAATTTCACTTTTTAGCGGAAGTTGTTCATCTGTAGTATTGATTTTTTTTGTAATTTGTGGGTTAAATATTTTTACTAACCATTCAAATAAACTCAGTTAAAAAAATAAAAATCATAAACCATGAAAAACGAAAAAGACGAAAAGAAAAAGCTTACCTCCGTTTCTGGTCGACCAATAGCAGAAAATCAGAACGTAAAAACGGCAGGAAAAAGAGGACCAATGTTGTTAGAAGACTTTTGGTTTCTTGAAAAACTGGCCCATTTTGACCGAGAGGTTATTCCAGAAAGAAGAATGCACGCTAAAGGTTCCGGAGCTTTTGGAACATTTACGGTAACCAATGATATTACTCAATATACAAAAGCAAAAATCTTCTCTGAAGTTGGAAAAAAAACAGATATGTTTGTTCGATTTTCAACTGTAGCTGGAGAACGTGGAGCTGCAGATGCAGAAAGAGATATTCGCGGATTTGCAATGAAATTCTACACTGAGGAAGGAAATTGGGATTTAGCGGGAAACAACACGCCGGTATTCTTCCTTAAGGATCCATACAAGTTTCCAGACTTGAACAAGGCTGTTAAGCGTGACCCTAAAACCAACCTAAGATGTCCAAATAACAATTGGGACTTCTGGTCACTTCTGCCTGAAGCACTGCATCAAGTAACCATCACGATGAGTGACAGAGGAATTCCAAAATCATACCGACACATGAATGGGTATGGTAGTCATACTTTTAGCTTTTTGGATGCCAACAACAAAAGAAGCTGGGTGAAATTCCATTTTAAAACCGCTCAAGGAATCGAAAACATTACCGATCAAGAAGCTGAAGCTCTCGTTGGAAAAGATAGAGAAAGTAACCAAAGAGATTTATTTGATGCTATCGAAAGAGGAGATTTCCCGAAATGGTATATGAAAGTGCAAATTATGCCAGAAGAAGACGCTAAAAACTATCGCTTTAATCCATTCGATTTGACAAAAGTTTGGCCTCATGGTGACTATCCATTAATTGATGTTGGGGAATTCGAATTGAATAGAAATCCAGAAAATTACTTCGCTGATGTTGAACAAGCGGCTTTTAATCCTGCGAATGTAGTTCCTGGGATTGGATTTTCTCCTGATAAAATGCTACAAGGAAGATTGTTCTCCTATGGTGATGCGCAACGTTACAGATTAGGTGTTAATCACTATCAAATTCCGGTAAACAAACCACAATGTCCATTCCATAATCCACATAGAGATGGTGCTATGCGTGTAGACGGAAACGAAGGTTCTACTTTACATTACGAACCGAATAGTTATGACCAATGGAAAGAAAGTAAGGAATATGTTGAGCCTGCTTCACCTTTAGAGGGAGATGCTTTTCATTACGATCACAGAGAAGACGATGATTATTATACTCAACCAGGAAATTTATTTAGAATAATGTCTCCTGAACAACAACAGGTTTTGTTTGAAAATACTGCCCGCAACATGAATGGTGCTGCAGAGTTCATTCAAAAACGACACATTGGAAATTGTTATAAAGCCGATCCTGAATATGGAAAAGGTGTCGCAAAAGCTTTAAATATTGACATAAAAGATGTTGATTTAAGTTAAACACAAAAGATCGCCTGATTTTATTCTAACTCTGTTCAGCAATGGACAGAGTTTTTTTTGCTTAAAACTCTATTGATTTTTTCTACGGGACTCAGCTAAAACGAAAGCTTTCCTCCTCTTTCAAAATTCCTAAATCGAATATAAAACAAAAAAGGCAGCACCCAACATTACAATCTGTTAGATGCTACCTTATGGGAGCAGTTCAAACTATTAAAACACAACTACCCCTCTGTGACTACATTCTTTTTTGCTTTTTTATTGAATAAGTAAATCTTTAATTGTAATAATCCTACCATTGCTATGAAGGCTACAATAGTAATTCCTGTCAGCATCCCAATTTCGGTTTGGATTGAAGATAAATCTCCACCGTAGAATGCAACTTTTCTAAACCCTTCCAAAAACTGAGTTAATGGAATGTATTGAGCGATGTTTGTTATTGCGGTAGGAATTGCCATTGTTGGCCATGTAAATCCACTTAAAATAAACGCTGGAGTTGAGATCACCATTAACAATTCTGTTGCCTTCAGCTGATTAGGAATAGCGATGGAAAACAGCATTCCAATAGCCATCGAAGCAAAAGTCAATAAGCTTGCTAATACCATCATTGGAACGTTAAAAATTGATATATCGACGTTGAAATAAGGCAAGAAGAGTGCAATACCTATCCACATTATTGGCAACATCAATAAGAAGGGTGTTGCTTTTAATAAAATATGGTAAAGCGCATTTTTACTTTGCCCCACTAACTTTCCAAAGTAACCATCTTCAAAATCCCTAGCAAAAACCAAGGCCATTGCCAAGAATATAATCTGCTGCATTATTCCGGCCAATAGTCCAGGAAGCATAAACGTGACATAGTTTCCTGTTGAATTGTATAGCTTATTAAAATTTATCTTAAAGCTTTCGTAAGAAGCCATCGCTTGGTCAGGGTGCATTCCTTGTTTTTTTAATCCTTCAATTTCTATTCCTGCATTCAGCGTCATTAAAACCGATTGAATATGTTTACTTGCGGTGTTCGCATTTAAAATATTCGCCATGTTTAAATCAACGTGAACTTCTGGATGTTTTTTCTGTAACAATTGCGCTTCGAAATCACTAGGCAAGGTAATCACCGCTGCATATTGTTCTGTGGGCATTTCTTCTATGATGTTTCCTGCAGAATAGCGCACGTCTTTTACAAATAACCCTTCGTTGTCTTCAAATGCATCAATGAATTTATCCGTCATTGGACTTCTGTCTTGATCAACAATCACGATTGGTAAATCGACTACCTTGGCTTGTTGATACACATATCCAAACAGGAATCCATAAAGTACCGGAGCTCCAAAGAAGATGGCCATTAGAACACTATTCGAAAAGATACGCTTGAACTCTACACGGAGTAATCCTATAAATTTTCTCATGGTGTCTATTGTTGAATTAATACTGTACTGTTGAGGTAAAAAGTTTGCTCTAGAAGGTCAGAAACTGGTACAATTTTCAATTCATAGATCGATTCATCCAAACTGTACAACGGCGATGTACTTGTAATATCAGCATACTGTGCCAATTGTTTAATCACACTGATTTTTGCTGTGTACTCTTCCTCTGTATAAGGATTTAAAAGTGTAAGTTCTTGATTGACTTTAAAATCATATATTTTGGATTCTGGAATCGTGAATCTGAAGTAAACGCTATTCTTTTTGTAAGCATTGAACAAGGCGTATCCTGGCGTTAACAACTCACCTTCTTTAAGGCTAATGGTCTCAATAGACATGTCGGCTGGTGCGATTAGATACTTTTCATTGGACGCCACGCTCACCTCTTCTTTTGCTCCTATAGCGCGATCTAACTGACCTTTAGCTTGATTTATTTGCTCAGAACGTGTCCCTTTCGTGACTTCATCTTTTTTGGCTTGAATAGCATCTACTTGCGCTTGTGCCATGGTCAATTTCATTCTTATTTCATCAAATTGCTGTTGACTCACCAAAGAATCTAAATACATTTTCTCCAAACGATTGTAGGACTGCTGCGCAAATTCAAGTTGCGCTTTTGCTGAATTTAGTTTTTGGTCTATTTGATTCATTTGTTCTGAAGTTGCTCCGTTAAATGCCATTTCTAGCTGACCTTCTGCTGCCATAATCGCTCCTTCTGCTTGCATTAACTTCGCACTGACTTCTGGAATGTCAATATATGCAAGGGTGTCCCCTTTTTTTACTGCTTGACCTTCTTCAACATATAGCTTTGCAATTCGTCCTCCTAATTTACTGCTAACAGAAATCGTTTCGAATTTAACTTTCCCTCTGTTTGTTGTGATTTTTTCGTCTTGACTGCATGAGCTTACTCCAAATACTACAAGGCTGCTCATGATGAATATTTTTATTGATTTCATTTCTTTTTCTTTAATTTTTTAGTAACTCAATTTTCCGTTGGCATGAAGCAATTCTGTTATTGCTCTGCGTTGATTAAATACCGCTTCTTGATATTTAAAGTGGGTTTTCTCTAACTCCGTTAAGGCGTCCAATACGTCGGTGATTGAAACCATGTTGTTTTTGTATTGCTGATCGACCATATTGTAAGTATCCTGTGCCAACTCTATCTCTTTCTCAATGATTTTTACGGTTTGTAATTTTGCTTCGTAATTCATTTGAGCATTAATCACACTCAATGCAATCATTTCTTCTGCTTCTTCAATTCGTTCGCGGTATTTTAAACTTTCTAGTTCGGTCTTTTTTGCCTTTATACGCGATTGAGTACCGTCGAATATATTCCATCTCACTCCTACTCCTACATACCATTTTGGATCAAGTAGTGATAAATTATCTTCTATGAATTCATAATGTCCTTTCACGGCTACTTTTGGAATGAAATTACTTTTCTGCATTTTCGATTTGTGGACAATGGCTTGTTCTGCCTCTTCTAATGCTTTGATTTCATTTCTTTTTTCACCTTCCATCATTTTATCGATTCCTATTGATTGTAATTGTGGAACCATTAAACGCAGTTGCTCTTTATCTTCGCCTGTAAGTTGATTTAATTGTTCAACTAAAAGAGTTTTGTTATGCTGAAAATCAAGTCTTTTCCCTTCTAGTTGCTGTTGTGCTAATTCGATTCTCTTGCGCTCAATTGGTGTGGCCAATCCACTTTCTATCGCTCTTTTCACAAACGTTTCTTGTTCTTTTAAGTAGCGTTCAGTTGTGGTCAACACCTTTTCTGAAGCATAAACCAATGCCAATTGATCGTATGCTTGAATGATTTGCATTGCAATTTTATCCTTTTCAGCCATTCCTAAATAGTTGAGCGAAGAAGCTTTATGTTTGCTTGCTTTGATGGCATGCGTGGCTTCTAATCCACTAAACAACACCCAGTCCATTTCTACTGAGGCTTTCAATATGTTCTTGTCTTGAAGGTTCGGCGCATCTCTCAATGGTGTCCCTTCTGGTAATGGATAGTTAAAAGGCAATCCAACTGCTTCTTTGATTAATAGTTTTTGCGTGGCTTGCAATAGATCTTGTGTTTCTTGATCAAAAGTAATGTCATCGTCTAAGCGAGTAAAACTTCCGTTGAGTGTTACTTTTGGAATAAAAGTAGATTTTGCGAGGCGCTGATCAAGCACTGCTTGCTCCGCTTCAATGCTGTTGATTTTCACGATTTGACTCTTATTGATTCCTTTTTCGATCAATTCTTGAAGATATGGATCAAGTTCTTGAGCGCTTCCAGAAAACGAAATAAGACCAAAAAGCGGAACAACCATCAGGCTTGTCATGACTTTTTTAATTTTCATTTTATTGGTTTTTAATAGTTATGTTGCAAAGATCTGAATAGAGCACGCCTATTCTTTTGACATAAATCAAAAACCAATGATGGTCGGTGTTTTTAACAGATTTTAAAGATTGCGAATGGTGGTTGAATTAACGACGACGAATTCGACTTAATGTTTCTTGGGTCATCCCAAGGTAGGAAGCAATATGTCCTAAAGATACACGCTGAGAAATGTTTGGAAATTCTTCTAGCATATATTCGTAACGCTCTTTTGCTGTCTGAAATTGAATGGCGTTGATCTTATTGACTACTTTAGTTAACATCTCAATGGAAAGTTGTCGACCCAAATGTTCCATTTTATGGTATTTCGAGAACAATTCATCAATCTTGGTTTTGTTGATTGAATATACCACAGCCTCTTCAAGAATTTCTAAATAATATAAGCTAGGTCTCCCTTGAAAAAAACTGTCTACACTGGTCATAAATTTCCCGCTTCCAAAAAACCATTGGGTGATTTCCTTTCCGTCTTCTTTTAAATAGTAACTCCTTCCCATTCCACTTTCTACGAAGTAGAGTTCTCTACATACCTCTCCTTCAGCAATAAGCATTGTGTTTTTCTTGATTTTTTTCTTTTCAAAACAGGACAATATATCTTCTAATTCATTGGGTTCAAACGAAACTAAAGAAAGAAGAAAATCAGATAAATCCATACTGGGTTTGCTTTTTATATAAGAACCTCAAATATAGTTAAAAAGTGAAGGGAAATTTATTCTACTGTCTTAACATTTAATTGAATTTGGACAGATAGAGTATAGAATACCACAGTTTTATGATTTCACCAATCACCTTCCGCTATTTTACTTATAATTGTAACCTGAATATCTAATGAAGCTATTATGAAATATACTGTGTTGTTTTTGTTACCTTGTTTGTTTCTATTGACTGCTTGTTTTCAAAATTCTATTGATCTTGAACAATATTTGGTCGATACTTCGGAATTTAATATTGATTCCACATTACTCAAAGATGGAGATTATGTTGACATACTGGGGGCATCAGGAAAATTAAACAAGCTTCAAAATTTAGACTTCTACAATCTTGTTGTGGTGAGGTCTGTAAAAACCGGAGATACAATTAATGTGTTATCCTCAAATTTTTTCTTCAATTCACAAAGCCGCAGAGCACAGTTTGTTTCCGCATTCACCACTAATGGGAAAATTATTGATCTGGTATTAAACAATAAGGAAAATATAGAAGATTTCAATATCAATGAAGTCAAGGTTCAACTTTATGATAAGGTTTTCTATGATTATGACTACATTCAATTGGATGTAAGGAAATATCCTGCAGTTGTTGGAACCTTTGGTGATTTTAAGTCAGAATGAAATACAAATCATCCCATTTTCAGGTCTTCAACTTCAATAGAATCATTTCTCTCAATCTTTCATCTTTTTAGCTAAATGTCTTAAACCATATTCTGTCTTGGCTCCTTCAATGGTTGAATAGAAGGCGATGATTTTCTTTAAATCTTCTTCTTCATTTTCTCCTGCGTAAATTGGATTTGCTAAAACGTCTTCTTTATTCTTGTAATCAAATCCAATAATGACAATTGGAATTCCAACAGTTTTAGCAATGTGGTAGAATCCTGTTTTTAATTTATCGACACGTTTTCGGGTACTTTCAGGAGACACACCGATAATAAACTCATCATTTTCTGAAATATTCGGCAATTTGTTCAACCACCCTCAGCTGACCAGATCGGTCAATAGGTATGCCTCTTAATCTTCTTAACATTCCACCCATTATTCCTTCAAACAACTCTTTTTTACCAATGAATTTAGCATGGGTTATTTTTAATATATGTCGCGCGGCAAACCCAATGAGTATATCTCCCCAACTGGTATGTGGTGCGATGACTAAAATCATCTTCTTTTCATAGGGAAGTGTACCCACTATTCTCCATCCAGTTAATCTCCAATAAATTTTTGATATTAATGTGAGCATATTGTTTTCTTCATCTTAATGGAGGCCATTTAGAATTTCTTTTTTGACGTTCTGTTAAATATATCATTTTACTGGGCTATCAAGATAGGTCGTTAATCACTAGTTTTAAGGTTGTGTTTTATCAATAATTACAGCAGAAAATCGTATTAATTAATTTTATCTAGTGTTAAACTTTATCAAAAAAGGAAGAAAGGATTCCTCAGTTGTTAAAATCTAATATTTTATCAACTATCGGAATGACAGCTCATAAGGAGGTCTTTGGGGGTAAAAATTGCTCAAGCCAAGCTTGAGCAATTTTTACCCTACCCAAGCCAACGAAAACCTGTCATTCCGATGGAGTCCCGAGAACTCGGGGCGACGAGGAATCTCTTTTTTAATAATTACGACTTATCTTGGTAACCCAATCATTTTAAATGGTCGTATCTTAATTAATTCTCGTTTATAAATTAGCCATATCCATTATTTAATTATTTAAAATAAATTCTTCTAAATCTCAACTAAACGACCGAATTCTATTAAATTTGGAAGGATGAATTTTGTGTACCCAAATATCCTCTATTTTCTATTCTTGTTAATCATTCCGATTATCATTCACCTTTTTAATTTTAGAAGATATAAAAAACTGTATTTCTCAAGTTTACAATTCATTAAAAAGGTTGAAAAAGAGACCAATGCAACAAAAAACTTAAGGCATTATATCATTTTAGCATGTAGAATGTTAGCTTTCACCGCCTTGATCTTTGCTTTTGCACAGCCTTATATTCCAACATCGGAACAGTCCAAGTCTTATGAAAGTATTATTCCTATCTACCTTGACAACTCTTTTTCAATGTCAGCCAAAGGCAGCAATGGCGATTTACTGAATCAAGCCAAGACCACGGTGCAACAAATTGCTGATGCCTATCCAAAAGGTCAACGGTTTATTTTGGTCACCAACGCACTAGACGGGACAGAACACCGCATAATTACAAGGACTGAACTAGAAGAGAAAATTGAAAACATCAATCTTTCTCCAATCTCTAGAGCGGTCACAAACCCTTTAGAAAGTATAAAAGAATACCTCAATTCAATTGCTTACGAAGGTAATCTGCATTATTACGTTCTTTCCGATTTTCAAAAAAACAATTTAAAAGAAACTAAAGTAGCGATTGATACAAGTTCTAATTACACTTTCTTGCAATTCACTCCTCAAATCAATCGAAATTTATACATTGATTCTATTTGGTTTGAGCAAGCTTTTCAAAGGGTTAACAATAACAACACTTTGAATGTTAGGGTGCAAAATACAGGAAAGGAAAAATTGACCAATGTTGAACTAAACCTAAGTGTTGCAGGAACCAAACGTCAAACTTTAACTGACCTTGAAGCCGACAACGCTACGGTGGTAACGATGAACTATACCGATAAGTCTACAGGGATAAAGGAAGGATTAGTAGAGATCATTGATGAGAATTTATATTTTGACAATCGTTTTTATTTCACATATAAGGTTGAAGAAAGCGTTCAAATATTAGTACTTAATGATGAAAACAGCACTCTTTATCCAGGATTGGTTTATGCTACAGATAATTTTTATTCGGTAAAAGAAACTGCTGTCGGACAGTTAAAAAGCAATGAACTAAACGAGGCAGATTTAATCGTATTGAACGGTTTGAAAACGATAAGTTCTGGAATTCAATCACAGCTTAAGCAATTGGTTGAAAATGGAGTTCATATACTGATCATTCCTTCTGCAGATTTTGAAAGTCAATCCTACAATAATTTATTGAGTTCTTTTCAACTTCCATTATACAGGAATGTGACCCAACAAGAAATTAGAATAGGAAAGATCGCTTCGGAATTAGACTTCTTTACAGGAATGTTTGACGGCAATGTAGACAATATTAGAATGCCGCCATTAAAGCGATATATTTCATCGACCACTTATACCAATGCCAACTATAACAGTTTGATACAATACGAAAATGGTATGCCGCTTTTGGTCGAACATGCTAAAGTTAAAAACGTATTCGCTTTCTACTCTCCCATTGACCCCAATTTCAATAATCTTGGAAAATCAGCCTTATTTTCTTCTGTTTTATTGAGAATTGGTGAAAAAAGTCAAGGTCAATTACCTTTATCGTTGACCATAGGTTCTTCTGATGAATACCGAATACGGTCTTCTGGAACTAACGAAAGCGCCTTGATTTTGAAGCAGAAAGAATATGAATTTATTCCAGAAATGTCAAGAAATACTGGTTCAAGTTCGATTTCTGTTAGAAATGCCAGCGACAATCAGTCTATTTTGGATGGAATATATACCATCCAAACAGAAGGTAAAACACTGGGGAAATTAGCGTTGAACTATAATCGATTCGAATCAGATATGCAATACGTTTCTGAAAATGAAATTACAAGCTATTTTAATTCTTTAAACGTAAGAAAGTTAAACACAGAAGGAATTTCAACGATGTCGGATATTCAACAATTAACCCTGAAAAATCCGAATGAATTTTGGAGAATTCTCTTAATTTTGGCCCTAGCATTTTTACTATTAGAAATGCTAATCATCATCTTTTGGAAAGTATAACATGAAGATTTTACTCAAACAAGCAACTATTTTAGACCGTGAGTCTGTACATTACGAAAAAAAACAAGACCTCTTAATTGAAGATGGGAAAATTTCAAGAATTGCAGATCAAATAATAACTGAAGATGCGGAGGTAATTACCAGTAACGAATTATTTGTTTCACAAAGCTGGGTGGATTTAAAAGCAGACTTCTGTGACCCCGGTTATGAATACAACGAAGATGTTCAAACTGGACTTGCCGCTGCTGCAGACGGAGGATTTGGACATGTTTATGTCGTTCCAACTACCTCTCCTGTTGTAGACAGTAAAGGTCAAATCAACTATTTAAAAGCTGAAAGTTCTAGTCATATTACCGATCTTCACCCTTTAGGTGCGATTACCAAAGGAGCCAAAGGTGAAAGCCTTTCCGAAATGTATGATATGTATAAAGTCGGTGCCCGTTTGTTCACTGACAATACCCATTTTGTTTCTGCCGGAATTTTATTCCGTGCGTTATTGTATGTAAAAAACTTTGGTGGAAAAATCATTTCTTTCCCACAAAATGAATCAATTAGCGAAGGTGGTCAGGTCAATGAAGGAACAGCTTCCTTAAAAACTGGATTAAAAGCTATTCCCGCTATTGGAGAACAAATTCAAGTTCAAAGGGACCTGAGCTTACTTGAGTATACAGATGGAGAATTACATTTTTCTGGAATTTCTTCTGCGGCATCATTGAATTTGATCCGTGAAGCTAAAGCGAAAGGGTTTAAGGTTACTTGTGATGTTCACATACATCAGCTATTGTTTAATGAACGCGATACACTGAATTATGACACCAATCACAAAGTCTTCCCTCCATACCGCCGTGAAGAAGATCGATTAGCACTATGGGATGGAATCAAAGATGGTACAATCGATTGTATTGTTTCCAATCACCAACCCAAAACCATAGAGGAAAAAGATATCGAGTTTGATAATGCTGCTTTTGGAAGTTTAACTTTACAAAGTTTTTACGCTTCATTGGTTGCGAATAATTTAAAAGACCAAAAAGATTTCATTGATAAAATTTCTGTTCAACCAAGAAAAATTGCAAGAATGGAGTCAAACACAGCTATAAACGAAGGGAATTTAGCAGATTTAACTATATTTGACCCAACGATTGAATGGACGTTTGATGATTCTACCAATCTTTCAAAAAGTAAAAACTCCCCTTTTTATGGTGACAAAATGAAAGGGAAAGCCATTGGAATCATTAGAAACAATACTATTACGATTAATACCTAAGACGCTTGGATAAGAAGAAAGATAATTTCCTAAAAGAATTTTTTAAAGAACGTAAAACTGTTGGTGCTATTCGACCAAGTTCAAAGTCTTTGGCTAAAAAGATGCTAAAGAATGTTGACTTTAACGATGCAAAAATCATTGTTGAATATGGTCCAGGAACGGGTGTTTTTACACGCCGAATCATTGAGGAAATGAAATCTGATGCCATGCTTTATGTTTTTGAACTGCATGAACCCTTCTTCCTTAAACTACAAAAAGAATTTGAAAATGATGAACGTGTTAAAATCATTTTTGACAGTGCAGTAGAAGTTCGTAAATACCTTGAAAAAGACAATCACGAAAGCGCTGATGTAATTCTTTCTTCATTACCACTCACAAACTTTGACCAAAAGTTGACAATGCGCATTTTAAAGTCTGCGGAAATGGCTTTAAAATCTGGAGGTAATTACATTCAATTTCAATACTCTTTAAACGCTAGAAAGTTGCTGATGAAAATATTCAACACTATAGATATCCAATTCACAGTCAATAATTTACCCCCTGCTTTTGTGTACACATGCAAAAAAAAATAAGCCCGATTACTCGAGCTTATTTTTTAGTTTTCATTAGTAGTAATGCAGTAATATGCGGTTATTAAACGTTTCCTATTATTAAAAGGTTGCTTCGAATTTTACAAAATAATAACCTAATTTAACAACTCTAACCTAATCTACTGATTATCTGAAAGATAAAAAGTTAAATATTTCTTATTTTTTTTTAGGCATAAGAAAAAGAACAGAAAACGTCCTCATTTACATAAAAGAAGCAACTTCAAGATGAACTTTGGCGTTATACAATTGTATGCTTGAAAAAAACACTTTTTGATTGGGCGTATAGTTTTGAATATTTATTTATATATATTTGATTAACAATTACTTTATCACTTATGAGCGCTAATTTATTTATTGTACCCCATGATTTTACAAGTGTTGGAGATGCAGCTTTGAAATATGCATTGTTTTTAGCAAAGCCACGCAAGACATCAATTATGTTACTCCATATTGTGAGCAGCAAATCGAAATCCAAAGCAGCCCTAGAAAAGCTTGAACAAATTATTGGGAATTTAGACCTAGATGTTGGAGACGGCACAGTAGAAGCCAAAGTGATAGAGGGCAATATCTTCGAAGACATATCTAAAATAGCTGAGGAAAATGATGCGCGCGTAATTATCATGGGAACCCATGGCGCGGTTGGAATGCAAAAGTTATTTGGTTCTTATGCCATGAAGGTAGTTGTCAATTCTAGTGTTCCATTCTTAGTAGTTCAAGATGGTGTTGACCATGGAACACTGAACAATATTGTGGTTCCTATTACCACCTCAAAAGAGAGTTTGCAAATCATCAATATTGCTGGAGAAATAGCAAAGACTTTTGACAGTAGTATACATGTGATTGCCGAAAAACAGTCTGACCAAAGATTAGCACAACAATTAAAAATTAGAATTTCCTTAGTTCAAAATCAATTTGAAGAGAAAGGTGTTGATGCCAATATAGAAATTATTAAATCTAAAAAATCTTTCCAAAAAACGGTTGTGGAATATGCCAAACACCACAACTGTGATTTAATTGCAGTTGCTCACTATTCTGACAGTATTTTTGCTCAATTCGAGAAATACACCCAAGACCTTATTACCAATGATGAAAATATCCCTTGCCTAGTTGTTAACGCTAAATTACTGTCAAAACTGTATTACTAAAAAAGTTCAATTAACTTTGTAGAAGTAAAAATTGAATATGAAATATATAGGAGAATACGCAGAACTTAGAATTGATCGTTTTACCAGTGTGGGTGCTTACCTAGAAGATGACGAAGGATTTGAAGTTTTATTGCCCAATAAATACCTAACAGATAACCTAGAAGTAGATCAGACCATAAGGGTTTACATCTATAACGACTCTGAAGATCGACCAGTTGCAACAACTGAAACACCTATGGTTGAACTTAATGATTTTGCATTTTTAAAAGTAAAAGCAGTGAGTAATTTCGGTGCTTTCTTAGATTGGGGATTAGAAAAAGATTTACTTGTTCCTTTTAAAGAGCAAACTGCTAAAATGGTTGAAGATGGTGTTTATCTTATTCACTTGTATCGTGATGAACAAACCAACCGTTTAGTCGGTTCCGCCAGAATCAATCGATTCCTTGAGGACGAGATAACAGATCTCGCACAAGGGGATGAAGTTGATATATTTGTTGCTGAAGTAACAGATTTAGGAAGAAAAGTAATTGTCAATAACAAATACAGTGGCCTTATTTTTAAAGACAGACTTGTACGTCCCTTAAGAAATGGTGAAAGAACTACTGCTTATGTTGAGTTTGTACGTGAAGATGGAAAACTGGACATTTCTTTAGTCCCCATCGGTTTAGAAAAGTTTGATGAATTTTCAGAAACAGTTCTCAGCTATTTGAAAGAAAACAATGGTACAATTACTGTCACTGACAAATCTAGTCCTGACCTTATACGTTCAGAACTTGGAATGAGTAAAAAATCTTTCAAAAAAGCAGTGGGTAATTTATATAAAAACAAAAAGATTAAACTAACAAATACAACTATTGAATTGGTTTAAAACCCAAGTTTTAATGAAAGCTTAAAGGCAGTGATAAAGTCATTTCCTTTTTTCTTTAATATTTTTTGAGGTTTAGAAATTAAAAAAAAGGGAGATTACACACTGTAATCTCCCTTTTTTAATGAATTAAACGATAGTTTAGTTACCTTCTGCAGCAGCTGCTTCGGCACGTCTTTTATACTCTAAAGCCTTTTCGTTGTTTCCTGCATTTCTATGCACCTGGAACAATACATTAAGTACACCTGAATTTTTAGGGTCTTGTTTGATGTAAATTTCTAATGGTGAAATAGCTTTTTTATACATTTCTTGACTTCTCTGGCTAATTCTTTCGTAATCAGGATTATTAAAGTCCATTTGAGCTGCTGTAGTCTTCAACTTCTCTCCTCTACCAAGATAAAGAACACCTAAGTTATAAGCTGCTTCAGCATATTCTGGATCAATTTCAATCGCACGCTCAAGGTTCTTTTCTGCTTTTGCATAAAGGTCCTCCACTTCATCTGACTTCTGTTGATAACCTTCAGCTGTAATCTCCATACGAGCAAACTCGTTGTAGGCTTTATCAGCAGCTGTTAGATAAATAGAGCCCATGTTGGAAAACAAAACTTTATTCTTTGGAGACACTTCTGCAGCTGCGTTGAAGAATTCTTCAGCTTTGTTTAGGTCATTGTTACTTAATGCAAGATTAACACCTGCAATTGCTAGTTCCTCACTCTTAGGGAACATTTCCAAACTTGCGGTAATAAACTCCATCGCTTTTTCTGACTCATTAGATTTCTCTAGTGTATCGATATAGTTTCTTGCTGCAATAATAGCATTCGTTCTCATTGCATCACGTTCTTCTTCGATTCCAGCGATAACTTTCACTTGGTAAGCACCAGCAAAACCAGCATAAGCCATTTCGAAGTTCTTTTGTTTGAACATCATTTCGCCCAACATGATCGCTTGACTCACTTTTCTATTGAAAAAATCATCCATCTCACCTTTCCAACGTCTTTTGGATGCAGTTTTCTTTACAGATTCACTGATCACATCAACAATAGAATCATTTTGGTAGATTTTTAAATCTTCATTTTCGCCAAGTGCTGAAAGCTCTACTAAACTATAGTTTATCATAGCATTGTAATAGTTTGCCTTCTCGTCATTTATTGTTGATTCATGTTTCATTGCAGGATCAATAAATGCTTTAGCTTCTAGTAAATGTTCCTTGGCCTTTTTTAAGTCTTGTTGCATAAAGGCAGGCTCATATTTATTGTATTCGATGGCTGCAGAGATAACATTATTACTCTGACCAAAACTTTGTGCTGCAATAAATAAAGTAGATGCTAGAACTCCTAATCTTACTTTGTTTAATTTCATTTGAATTTATTTTTAATTTTACTCCTCTGTATTATCATTTTCTGTGCCATGATTTTCAGCTGCATCCTCACCACCTTCTGGTAAGTCCGTTTCTACATCATCTGATAATTCTTCTTCGTCTTCTTTTGGAACTTTGGCAACTGCTGCAATCTCTCCTCCTTTAGAAAGATTAATTACCTTAACCCCTTGAGCTGCACGTCCCATAACTCTGATTTGATCTACACGCGAACGAATTGTAATCCCTCGTTTCGTAATAATCATTAAATCATCATCATCAGTTACGTTCTTAATAGCAATTAGATTTCCAGTTTTTTCCGTAACAGAAATGGTTTTAACCCCTTTTCCTCCACGGTTTGTGACACGATAAATTGGTTCTCCAGTTTCTGGATCATTAAAGTACGAACGTTTTCCGTATCCATTTTCAGAAACAACCAATATAGTGTTTTCACTATCTGGCTCCAAACAAATCATTCCAATCACTTCATCATTTGGCTTACTCATTGTTACTCCTTTCACCCCAATTGAGTTTCTTCCTACTGTTCTTACAGTCGACTCATTGAAACGAATCGCATAACCTGATTTTTTCGCCAAGATAATTTCTTGTTGACCATTTGTTAATTTAGCTTCTAACAATTCATCACCTTCATTAATATTAATAGCATTAATACCGTTTGAACGTGGTCTTGAGTAGGCTTCTAACTTCGTTTTCTTAATAATTCCATTCTTCGTACACATTACAATGAAGTTATTGTTTACATAATCTTCATCTGTTAAGTCCTCAACATTAATGTATGCTTTAATCTTATCATCTTGTTCGATATTAATAAGATTTTGAATTGCTCTTCCTTTTGAAGTTTTACTTCCTTCTGGAATTTCGAATACACGCATCCAAAAACACTTCCCTTTCTCTGTGAACACCATCAAATAATTGTGGTTTGTCGCCACAAAAATGGACTCCAAGAAATCTTTATCTCTTGTCGTAGAACCTTTTGAACCAGTTCCACCTCTGTTTTGTACTTTGTATTCAGATAGACTAGTACGTTTAATGTATCCTGCATGAGAAATTGTTACAACAACCTCTTCATCTGGAATTAAATCTTCAATTCTCATTTCTGAAGCTGAATATTCAATTTCAGAACGACGCTCATCTCCGTACTTCTCTCTGATGTATTCTAATTCTTCTTTAATAATGTCCATTCTACGCGACTCTTTGTCTAAGATATCTTTTAAGTCTGCAATGGTAATCATTAAATCTTCGTACTCTGCCCTAAGCTTGTCCTGCTCAAGTCCTGTTAATTGTCTCAAACGCATTTCAACAATCGCACGAGACTGTAGATCTGATAACTCAAATCGTTTTATTAAATTTTCTCTTGCCTCGTCCGGACTACTAGAAGCACGGATAATCTTAATTACTTCGTCAATATTGTCCGAAGCAATAATTAAACCTTCGAGTAAATGCGCTCTTTCTTCAGCTTTACGCAATTCATATTTTGTTCTTCTAATCACCACCTCGTGACGGAACTCAACGAATTTTGCTATGATCTGCTTTAAGTTTAGCAATTCAGGCCTTCCATCAACTAAACATATATTATTGACTGAAAAAGAGGTCTGTAAAGCTGTGTACTTGAATAGTTTATTCAATACAACATTCGGTATAGAATCACGTCTTAATTCGTAAACAATACGCAACCCGTTACGGTCAGACTCATCTCGAATATCAGTAATTCCATCTATCCTACCTTCATTCACCATGTCAGCAGTCTTCTTGATCATGTCGGCCTTATTTACTAAATAAGGTATTTCGGTCACAACAATATGCTCACGCCCTTGGTTATTTTCTTCGATAATTGCTTTAGCACGAATAACAATACGGCCTTTCCCTGTCTCGAAAGCAGATTTAACGCCTTCATAACCATAAATGATTCCTCCAGTTGGAAAGTCAGGTGCGGTTACATACTTCATTAAACCTTCTGTATCTATATCCTTATCCTCAATATAAGCTATTGTACCATTAATAACTTCAGTTAAATTATGAGGTGCCATGTTTGTAGCCATACCTACTGCAATACCACTCGCTCCGTTAATTAACAGATTAGGAACTTTTGTGGGCAAAACTGTAGGTTCTGTTAAACTATCATCAAAGTTAGCTACGAAGTCAACCGTTTCCTTATCCAGGTCACCAAGCATTTCCTCAGAAACCTTTCTTAGACGGGCCTCAGTATAACGCATAGCTGCCGGACTATCACCGTCCATGGATCCAAAGTTACCTTGACCATCAACCAAAGGATAACGCAATGACCAGTATTGCGCCATACGCACCATTGTGTCATATACAGAACTATCTCCATGTGGGTGGTACTTACCTAACACCTCCCCTACAATTCTCGCTGACTTTTTATGTGCTTTGTTTGAATAAACACCTAAGTCTTGCATTCCATATAATACACGTCTATGTACTGGTTTAAATCCGTCACGTACATCTGGAAGAGCACGCGAAACAATAACTGACATCGAATAATCGATGTAAGCGGATTTCATTTCATCTTCGATGTTAATCTTAATGATTCTTTCTCCTTCTGCCATCTTGTCATTTTATTTATTACTGCACGAATATTGCGTGCGTTTAGAATGTCCGAAAATAAGAATTTAAATCAAGATAGCGTTCAGTTAAACTTAAAATTATAAACAAAAATCTGTGGATAATTGTGAACAACTTAAACCATTTTGATAATAAAACGTTTTATTTTTGAAAGTGTTATATTACTCTTGAAGTAATCAACGCAAAAAATATGTATATTCGTAAACTATGGAAGCAAAATTTTCACCAAGAGTAAAAGATGTAATCAACTTTAGTCGCGAGGAGGCTCTTCGTCTCGGCAATGACTATATAGGTGTTGAGCACCTACTCCTTGGCTTAATTCGTGAAGGAGAAGGTTTGGGCATTCGTGTATTAAAGGAGTTTAATCTTGATTTGGAACAAATCCGTTACCAAATTGAATCTTATTTAAATAAATCAACAAATAGTTCTGCAAAAGACTTAACTAATATTCCATTGGTTAAACAAGCTGAAAAAGTATTGAAAATTACTTACCTCGAAGCAAAACTATTCAAAAGTACAGTCATTGGAACTGAACACTTATTATTGTCTATATTAAAGGATGAAAATAACGTGGCTTGTCGTACTTTAAACAAATACGGGGTTATTTATGATAATGTTAAAGATGAAATCGAAGCTATGTTAGAAGAAAATAACCCTAGATTTGAATTTCCTGGTTCTGATGAAGGTGGCGGTGACGCTGGCTTTGCAGGAGGTTCTGGTGCTACTGGTGGTGGTGCTAGAAAACCTGGAGATACAAAATCAAAAACGCCTGTACTTGATAATTTCGGAAGAGATTTGACCAAGTTGGCTGAAAATGATCAACTCGACCCAATCGTTGGGCGTGATAAAGAAATTGAAAGAGTAAGTCAAATCTTGTCGCGTAGAAAGAAAAACAACCCTATTCTTATTGGAGAACCTGGTGTTGGTAAAAGTGCAATTGCTGAAGGTTTAGCCTTGAGAATTGTTCAACGTAAAGTTTCTCGAGTTCTTTTCAATAAAAGAATTGTTTCTCTTGATTTAGCATCGCTTGTTGCAGGAACAAAATACCGTGGTCAGTTCGAAGAAAGAATGAAGGCGGTAATGGCTGAAATCGAAAAAAATAGAGATGTCATTTTATTTATCGATGAAATTCATACTATTGTTGGTGCTGGTGGCGCTAGTGGCTCTTTAGATGCCTCTAACATGTTTAAACCTGCTTTGGCCCGAGGTGAACTTCAAGCCATAGGTGCAACAACGCTAGATGAATATCGTCAACACATTGAAAAAGATGGTGCTTTAGAACGTCGTTTCCAAAAAGTTTTGGTTGAACCAACAACGACTGAGGAAACCATTCAAATTTTAGAGAATATTAAAGAACGATACGAAGATCATCACAATGTTAGTTACACCCAAGAAGCAATCGAAGCTTGTGTGACTTTAACCAATCGATATATTTCGGATCGTCATTTACCAGATAAAGCCATTGACGCTTTAGATGAAGTAGGTTCACGTGTGCACCTAACAAATATTAATGTTCCTCCTGTAATTATTGAGATTGAAAAGAAAATCGAAGACATTAAAGTAAAGAAGAACGATGTTATTAAGTCCCAACAGTATGAAAAAGCTGCTGAACTTAGAGATACTGAGAAGAAACTACAAGATCAACTCGAAGAGGAGAAATTGAAATGGGAAGAAGATACCAAAAATCATAAAGTTACCGTAACAGAAGAAAATGTTGCTGATGTTGTAGCTATGATGACTGGAATCCCTGTTCAACGTATTGCTGAAAAAGAAAGCGGTAAGTTGGCCAAAATGGAAACAGAAGTAAGAGGAAAGATTATTGGTCAAGACGAAGCAGTAGCTAAAGTTGTTAAAGCAATTCAAAGAAATAGAGCTGGATTAAAAGACCCTAATAAGCCAATCGGTTCCTTTTTCTTTCTTGGACCAACAGGTGTAGGAAAAACATTATTGGCAAAGGTTCTTGCGAAACACATGTTCGATTCTGAAGATGCTTTAATCCGTGTGGATATGTCAGAGTATATGGAGAAATTCTCTATTTCAAGATTGGTTGGAGCTCCTCCAGGATATGTTGGTTATGAGGAAGGTGGACAGTTGACTGAAAAAGTAAGAAGGAAGCCCTACTCTATCATTCTTTTGGATGAAATCGAAAAAGCGCACCCAGATGTTTTCAATTTATTACTTCAAGCGCTTGATGATGGACACATGACGGATGGATTAGGTCGCAAAATTGACTTTAAAAACACAATTATCATCATGACTTCAAATATTGGAGCAAGACAACTTCAAGATTTTGGTACTGGGGTTGGTTTTGGCACTGCCGCACGTGCAGCTTCAGCAGATGAAGATCAGAAATCTGTTATTCAGAATGCATTAAGAAAAGCATTTTCACCAGAGTTTCTTAACCGTGTTGATGACCTTATCCTATTTAAGTCATTAGAACGTGATGATATATATAAAATCATTGATCTTGAGTTGATTACTCTTTATAAGAGAATTAATGAACTTGGTTATGAAATTGAATTACAAAAAGAAGCCAAAGATTTTATTGTAGATAAAGGATATGATTCTAAATTTGGTGCTCGTCCGCTTAAACGTGCTATCCAAAAGTATATTGAAGATCCGTTAGCGGAACAAATCATTAACTCCGAAATCAAAGAAGGAGATAAAATCTCCCTTACGATGAATGAAGAAGGAAATGGTTTAACTTCGACTATTGTAAAAGCGAAGAAAGCTAAAGACACTAAAAAAGATGAAGAGTAAATTCTAATTTTAAACAATTATAAAGGGAGTGTGTTTATATACTCCCTTTTTTAGTTATTAGTATGGCAAAGTATTTATTTTATTTTCTTTCTATTGTAATTTCAACCTCGATTTATAGTCAAGTTGACCCAAATATGGTTGATATTCCTCATCAGGTCTTTGTAAACGGTGGCACTGATGATTTTGATCAGATTCTGTATAAAGATGAAACCATCGCCGAAAAGGTAAAAAGCTTACACACATATATAGAATTGGGTCACGACTTCCCTGCTCAAATGCATACCTTTGATGAGTACTGGGAACGATACAAAGAACAATGGTTTTACATTCAGTTTAAAGAAAACAAATCACCAATGTTGCTTTTTCATGGACTTAGAAATTCTGATGATGAAAGGGAGTATGTGGAGATTTACAACATGGATAAAACCATAAACAACAGAATGGTCTTTAGTGAAATTGGAAGATTACTAGCTTATAAAAAACATCCATTTACAGACGAATTGATTCTTTTTGTACACAGGTATCCTTGCTGTAAAAGTGCAAGTCATAACATTTTCAACATCCGACAAATCAATGAAAATCTAAAGTTCCATGATCGCTTTTTCGTAGGAAGAGATACAGGTGATATGGTTGGACCTTTCTTCCCCGAACGAGTAAACCATGATGGTAAGTATCATTTTTTAACGAAAAAAACTGAATTACGTTGGTCGCCTGCAGTAGTTTCTGAGAATGCTTTTGAAGAATGGACAGAATCTAACCTTATGATTCACTATAATAAGGGCGCAATGTATAAAATACTTCATGAACAAGGAGAGTGGCTATTTGTGTTGTTTTTTACCGGAATTGCTGAAGAACAAAGTAAGATGTTAAACTATACCAACTTCAAAAATAAAGGCGTTTATGGATGGATTAAGAAATAATCTTTCTGTTTTACAAAAGTCAAGTATATTTGCACCCGAAATGAAATTGAATTACAAAGACAAGTTAAAACATCCGGTATTTAAGGTTACACGAGACATCGTTACAGAAGAAGGTCTAGAATCCTATGTGATTGGTGGTTTTGTTAGGGACTTAATCTTAGAAAGACCTTCTAAAGACATCGATATTGTCGTTGTTGGTAATGGATTAGAATTGGCTGAAAAAGTGGCCAAAAAACTTAGGGTTAAAAAAGTTTCTCGCTTCAAGTCCTTTGGAACTGCACACTTTAATTATAAAGACTTAGATGTTGAATTTGTTGGGGCAAGAAGGGAATCCTACCAAAGGGACTCCAGAAAACCCATTGTTGAAGATGGAACTTTAGCGGACGATCAAAAAAGAAGGGATTTTACAATCAATGCGCTAGCTCTAAACTTGCATGAAGATGGTTTTGGTGACATCATTGATCCCTTCAATGGAATTGAAGATTTAGAAAAAGGAATCATTCGTACCCCCTTAGATCCTGAAACAACATATTCTGATGATCCTTTACGCATGTTGCGCGCAATTCGTTTCGCAACGCAATTAGATTTTAAAATAGAGAATAAAAGTTTAGCTGCCATTAAGGAAAATGCAGAACGACTTTCTATTATTTCTAAAGAACGGATTATTGACGAGTTAAATAAAATCATTCTTAGTGATACTCCGTCAAGAGGATTTAAACTTTTGTATTCGACTCACCTACTCCATCAGTTCTTCCCAGAAATGGTCAATTTAGCTGGTGTAGAAACCATCAATAATCATTCACACAAAGATAATTTTTACCACACCCTAGAGGTTTTAGATAATATCTCTGAACATACAGATGACTTGTGGTTAAGATGGGCTGCTATTATGCATGATATTGCAAAACCACCAACTAAGAGATACAATAAGAAAACAGGATGGACATTCCATGGACATGAAGATTTAGGTGCTAAAATGGTTCCTCGTATCTTTAGAAGATTAAAACTCCCTATGGATGCAAAAATGAAGTATGTTCAAAAACTTGTTCGCCTGCATTTACGTCCTATATCTTTGGTTAAAGGAGATGTTACAGATTCAGCAATCCGGCGACTTTTAAACGAAGCTGGAGATGATATCGAAGATTTAATGTTGTTGTGTAATGCAGATATTACGTCAAAAAACGAATTTAAAGTTAAGAGATACAGAAACAACTTTAAAAAGGTTGAAGAAAAACTAAAGTCTGTAGAGGAGAAAGACAACGTGCGTAATTTTCAACCTCCTATCGATGGAAAATTGATTATGGAAACATTCAAAATTCCACCTTGTAGTGAAATCGGTACCATTAAAAATAAAATAAAAGAAGCTATCTTAGAAGGTGAGATTCAAAATGATTACCGAGAAGCATACGATATGATGCTTAAATTAGGTGAGGAATTAGGGTTGAAAAGATAGAAAACTATTAACTTCGTCAATTGTTCAATAGCAAAAGTAGATATGGCAGGACTAAAATTTAGAATTTTACTCGATAGTATTGAAGACAAAGAGATTTTTAGAGATATTTTAATCAGCGATGATTTAAATTTCGAACATTTTTACAATACTATTCTTGATGCTTTTGGACTTCCAAATGACCAAATGGCATCTTTTTTCGTTAGTGATGAAGACTGGAATAAAGGAGAGGAAATCTCTCTAATGGACATGTCTTTTGGCAGTAACGATGAAGAGGAATCGCCAATTGAAATGAACGCCGTTGAATTAAAGAAAAGAATTCACGATCCAAAACAACGATTTATTTTGGTGCATGACTTCTTATCGATGTGGATTTTCTTAATAGAACTTCATGAAATTACAGATGAAGAAGTTGAATTCCCTCAATTGGTACTTGAAGTTGGCGAAATTCCCCAAGATTTAATTGATAAAGGTCCAAAAGCTTTGGATGATATGAAATTTGAAACTGACTTAGATCCGAACGCAGATGACTTTGGATTTGATGATTTTGATGATGAATTTGGAAATGGTCAGTTCGACAATATTGACGATTACGACATATAAAAATGGACATTAATGACCCAATAGGAAATGCAATCTGGGATTACCACACGAAAAACGATCCTGAAGACATCACTGTAGAATCAGATCTTGTGGAAGATGATATTTTGCCTATTGACGTACTTTTTCGCCAATTCGATACTTTCTCTCTCCTTGAAATTAAAGCAATGGAGCACTGTAAAGGAAATGTGTTGGATGTTGGTGCTGCGGCCGGTCCACACGCCAAATATCTAACGGAGAAAGGATTTGATGTAACGACCATAGAAAGCAGTCCTATCGCACACCGCTATTTACAAGCAATATTACCACAAGCAACCCACTACTCTGCACGAATTCAAGAATTCAATACAGGTCAATATGACACCATTTTGTTATTGATGAATGGAATTGGATTAGCTGGTCACCTTAATGAAGTTCAGCCTTTCTTGGAACATTTGGCAAGTTTATTGAATCCAGGCGGAAGTATTCTCTGTGACTCTACTGATGTTCAAAGCATTTTTGAAGATGATGAAGGTGGACTTTGGGTCGATTTAAATGCGAATTATTATGGCGAATTTAAATTTAACATGAAATACAAAGGCACAGAAAGTGGTTGGTTTGATTGGATTTATTTAGATTTGGAAAACTTTGAAAAGATAGCTAAGGCGGCTGGTCTAAAATTAACATTACTCGCTGAAGATGACGCAAATTCATTTTTGGTTCAATTAAAAAAAGAAGCATGAAAAATTTAATCTTACTATTAACAAGTTTCATTTTTGCTGTTCATTTCGGAATTGCACAAGACACTCCAACTTCTTCATTGTTGTGGGAAGTAACAGGAAAAAAAGTAAAATCTCCATCTTATATTTTTGGAACAATGCATTTGATTCCTAATGATGATTTCTTATTTCCTGAAACTTTAAAAGAAAAAGTCCAAGGATCTGATATTCTTGTTATGGAAATTGGTGGTCTGTCTGAGCAAATGAAAGCGATGCAATTGATGATGCTTGACACGGGGACAATGTTTGATTATTTTAATAAAGAACAATTGGATTCTTTATTTACATATACAGAAACAGAATTGGGATTTGATGAGGCTAAAATGAGAATGGCTTTTGGCAAAATGAAGCCTTTTGTTTTGTTGCAGTTATTTACAAAAGATGCTTTTGGAGAAAACCCTCAGAGTTATGAAATGACTTTAGAGAAAATTGCTAAGTCCAATGAAATTGAAGTTTTAGGTCTTGAAACCATTGAGGAACAAATGGGCTTTATTGATGGACTTTCTGTCGAAGATCAAGTAAATATGATCATGGAGACACTAAGATCGGACAAGGACGACAACAGTGAAACAAGAAAGTTAATTGATGTGTATTTGTCCCAAGACATCAACGCCATCCATGAATATACTGTTAGTTCAGGAATGAGTTCACCAGAATTCGAAGAAAGTTTTCTTAATCAGCGCAACAAAAACTGGGTTGCTCCAATAAAAAAAATAATCAAGAAGAATAAAGCATTTATTGCCGTTGGTGCTGCTCATTTAGGTGGCCCAGAAGGTGTAATTGAATTGCTAAAGGCTGAAGGATATACTTTAACTCCTGTAAAATTATAAGCATATGAAGTGGATTGGATGCATAGCATTATTGATTTCTATAACTAGTTGTACTACCTATTCAGAAAATGACTTAATTGGATTTGATCAAGAAATTCAAGCTTACCTTGATTCAACTGGAATTGAAATGGAGAAAACCGAAGATGGACTTCACTTCAAGATTCTTGAAGAAGGTAAAGGTGAAAAAACAATTGCATACAAAGACCAAGTTACATTTTCATACAAAGGGTCTTTTTTAGATGGGAATGTTTTTCAAATAATTGGTAAAGACGATCCAATAAGCTATAAAGTAAGTCAACTCATTATAGGATGGCAAGATGCTTTGATGATGTTAAAAAACGGAGGTCGTATTCATATCATTATCCCACCGCAATTGGGCTATGCCACACAAAAAACAGATCTAATTCCTGCCAATAGTATCTTGATGTATGAGTTGGAGGTGCATGATGTAAGGTAGTGTGTTAATTATCTTACTACAGTCAATCTGGATTAGGATTCTATCCTCAAGATAATGGGTTATCTTCGTATACTCCTCGATGATTTAAGGTGTTATTTAGTTTCGACCACTACTCCAACAAAATAACTAAGACATTAAAAAAGCCCTAACTATATGTTAGGGCTTTTCATTATTTCTTCACTTACTTTTCCTAGTAATAAATCAATCTTCTCACCTTCGCTACGTACTTAGCTAAACGAATCACTTGTTTAGTATAACCAAACTCGTTATCGTACCATGTGTAAAGTACTACGTTTTTCTTGTCGTTTGAAACGATAGTCGCTGGGGAATCAAATACAGAACAACATGTGTTTCCAATAATGTCATTTGAAACCAATTCTTCGTCTATAGAATAATGAATTTGATTAATTAAATTACCATTTAATGCAGCATGTCTAATTTCATTATTTACATCTTCAAGGGTAACTTCTTTTCCTAATTCTAAAGAAAGGATGGCCAAAGATCCGTTTGGTGTAGGTACACGAACAGCATTTGCAGTCAACTTGTTTTCTAATGCAGGAATTACTTTAGTAACTGCTTTACCTGCACCTGTAGAAGTAATAACCATGTTGATTGCAGCAGAACGACCTCTTCTTGGTTTCTTATGCATGTTGTCCAACAAGTTTTGATCGTTGGTATAAGCATGAACTGTTTCAATATGTCCTTTTACTACCCCAAATTTATTGTTGATTACTTCAAGAACCGGTGAAATTGCATTGGTTGTACAAGAAGCTGCAGAGAAAATCCTTTGTTCTTCTAAATTCAATTCTCCTTGATTAATTCCATAAACAATGTTTGGAATTCCTTTTCCTGGTGCGGTTAAAATAACACGGGCTGCTCCTTTGGCTTGAAGGTGTCTTCCTAAACTTTCTTTATCTGTAAATACACCTGTATTGTCAATGATCAATGCATTGTTGATTCCATACTGAGTATAATCAATGTCCTCTGGGTTCTTTGCTTCAATCATTTGAACTTTCATTCCATTGATGTTCAATACTTTGTTCTCTACATCAACATCTACAATTCCATCAAAAGTTCCGTGAACTGAATCGTTTTTGAATAAAGCTGCACGTTTCTTAATGATATCATCAGAAACATCTCTTGTAACAATGGCTCTTAATCGCAATTGCTGTCCTTTCCCTGCTTGTTTTATTAACTCTCGAGCTGCCAAACGACCAATACGTCCAAATCCATAAAGCACAACATCACGTGGCTCCATTGAGAATTTGTCTTGACCAATAAAGTTTTTTAATGTGTCTCTTAAAAATTCATCTTTACTGCTGTATTTATCTTTTGCCTCCTGGTATTCGTAGGCTAAACGTCCGATGTCTAATTTTGACGGCGCCAGGTCAATAGATAAAAGTGCCTCGGCCAAATCAGATGTTGTAAACACATCAATTGGCTTTTGAACAACATTTCTTGAATATTCATGTAAGTTCATGATTTCAGAAACAGTTAAGCTGACAAGGTGGTTTCTAAATAATACTAACTCCACTCCTTTATCATAAAGAAGTTGACCGGTTTTACTAGCTAATTTTACAGCCGCTCTTTCTCTTTTTACGTGAGCGTCTAATTGTTCTTCATACCCGTTTGAAGTATTCATATTTTTTTGTTTATATATTGATTGTTAATTATTACGTACAAAAAAGGGCCGCTAATAATAGCAGCCCCGAAATTTCTTATCCTAAATAAGCTTTCAACAGTTTATTTCGCGAAGTGTGTCGCAGTCGGCGTATAGCCTTTTCTTTAATTTGTCGCACACGTTCTCTGGTCAGATTGAATTTTGACCCAATTTCTTCTAATGTTAATCCATGGTTCATTCCAATACCGAAGAACAAACGAATTATTTCACGTTCTTTATCTGTTAAAGTTGAAAGTGAGCGTTCGATTTCTCTTTGTAATGATTCAGACATTAACAAAGCATCAGCTTTAGGTGAATCACCATTCGCCATCACATCCATCAATGTTCCTCCATCTTCATTGGCTGATAAAGGAGCGTCCATAGATACATGACGTCCTGAAACGTTCATGCTTTCCTTAATTTTATCTTCTGGAACTTCCAAAGCTTCTGCTAATTCTTCAGCTGAAGGTGGACGTTCGTATTCTTGCTCTAAACGAGAGAATGCTTTGTTGATCTTGTTTAAAGAACCTACTTGGTTCAATGGCAAACGAACAATACGTGCTTGCTCAGCTAATGCAGATAAAATTGATTGACGAATCCACCATACTGCGTATGAAATGAATTTAAATCCTCGTGTTTCATCAAACTTTTGAGCGGCCTTAATCAAACCTAAGTTACCTTCATTAATTAAATCTGGAAGTGTTAAGCCTTGATTTTGATATTGTTTTGCTACGGAGACAACAAATCGGAGGTTTGCTCTGGTTAGTTTCTCAAGGGCGCGTTGGTCACCTTGTTTAATCTTTCTTGCTAACTCAACCTCTTCATCAGCGGTAATCAATTCCTCTTTACCGATATCCTGAAGATATTTATCTAGGGATTGACTTTCGCGGTTAGTGATCGACTTTGTAATCTTAAGTTGTCTCATGTTTTTCTAGTCCTTATTAAATAATGTGAAATAAAGTGTGGCAAATTTACACCAATAAAACTATACTACAAAATATAAGTTCATGCAAATTTTTATTTCTAATGTTTATAAAAAAAAAGCGCCCTTAAACTTTTTGCTTAAGAGCGCTTGTATAACGGTTATTTCATGAAAAGGTTACAAACCAAATCCAACATAATCTTTCTGACCACTTTCTGACATCACTTCGAGTAACACACCTTTTTGATCTTTGCGTTTTAAATAAGATGTAAGTTGCTCTACGCTTTTCACATCTTCGTTGTTTATCTTGGTGATGATGATACCTTTGGTGAGGCCATTGGCGCGTAATTTCCCAGTGGTTATGGAGGAGATTTTAACACCATGCTCTATGTTTAACTCCTTCTTTTCTTTATTGGTCAATTCCACAAATGTTGCTCCAAGTGCAGAATGTTTCTCTAGTTCTGCCTTCGAAGTTAATTCTGTATTCCCTTCAATGTTCTTCAATAAAACATCCTTGGTCATGATTTTTCCTTCTCGACGAATGGTCAATGTTACAATATCTCCTGGTCTTCTTCGTCCAATGGCTTCTTGAAGTTCTGCCGTTGAATTAATTGCTTTCGATCCGACTTTTAAAATCACATCACCTTCTTTGATTTTTGCTTTGTCTGCACCAGAACCTTCATTGACTCCTACGATATAAATTCCTTTTGAATCTTCTAAATCTTTATCGTTGATAAGGTCTTGTGTAATCTCTTGAATTTGTACCCCTAAGAATCCACGTTGAACCATCCCATAATCAATTAAATCATTGGTGATTTTCGTAACCAATCGTGAAGGAACAGCAAAAGAATATCCTGCATAGTTTCCTGTTTGAGAGGCAATAGCAGTATTTATCCCAATTAACTGTCCTTGAGTGTTGATCAATGCTCCTCCTGAGTTCCCTGGATTTACAGCGGCATCGGTCTGAATAAATGATTCAATTGGAATGATCTCCTTATTCTGACTTCCAATAATGTTAATGTTCCTCGCTTTTGCTGATACAATACCCGCTGTAACTGTCGAGTTTAAGTTGAAAGGATTCCCTACTGCCAATACCCACTGCCCTACTTTTACATCATCACTATTGGCGATAGGCATTGCACGCAATCCAGTTTTATTGATTTTAAGTACTGCAATATCTGTTGAAGGGTCTGTTCCAATAATTTCTGCATCAAACGTGGTGTTGTTGTTTAAAGTCACCTGTATTTCACTTGCATTTTGAATCACGTGATTGTTGGTAACAATGTAACCATCTTCAGTGATGATTACCCCTGAACCAGATCCGCTTCCATATTGTTTACGCTCTCGTCCAGCTCCAGGTCCATAAAAGAACTCTAAAAAAGGGTCTCGTTGAACATAGGACTGAACAACTTTGGTTTTAACGTGAACTACAGAATGAACACTTTCTTCACTCGCTTTAGTAAAGTCCAATTTTCCATCGATTTGAGATGGTACAAAATTGACTTTAGAGACTGGTGCATTCGTCTCCTCTATTGTTTTATTATTGCTTGTTGTGTCACTATTTATACCGTTAGAATTTAACATGAAAAACACAACTAGTGGTAAGGCTCCTCCTAGGATACCAAGACCTATTGACTTCATATTTTTCTTCATATTGTTTGTTTTTTTAATGATCATTTTAGCATTCCCAATAATAACACCAAAGTTTCTTTTTTGTTAATGAAAATGCGTTAAAAGTTGTTAAGCAATTATTCATTCTTTTTATGTATTTTTGCAGACTTTTGAGCATATAATAATAAATGAAACAAGGAGTTACATATCTACTTATTCTAATTGGAGGTATCGGAATCGGATACGCCATCAATGCATTCCTAACAAAACCGCAAGAAATTCGAACCAAAACTGAAACGGTTGTTGTTGAAAAAGTAAAAAAAGAAATTGTTAGAGACACCGTAGAAGTAGAAAAGATTGTACATTACCCACTTCCTGCTGACTCAATTCAAAGAGCAGAAAAAGTTGTTCAAGTAGATAGTATTAACCACAATATATACAACTCAATAGATCATATCGAGGATGATACTGAAGAAATTATTATCAAAGAAGTACTGATCTCTAAGAAAACCTATACACTTGAGGAAGTTCCTCTCGATTCGACTGATGTCTCAGCGCTTCTCGAATTAAAAAGCAATGCCTTTGCTAAAGATATTATAGTAGAGTTCTGGCAAAGTCCACTTAACCTTACCGGTTATGAATTGACAAGAAATAAGCTGAAATTATTTGGTTTTAATCCGAATGAATCTATTTCTTTGCGAATAGGGAACCAAGAAGACCAAATAATATTGAATACTGACTCCATGAGCCTATTACTCCCAAAGTCAAAACAATTTAAAAGCTTAAAACTGAAATGACATTTTTTTTCACAAAGTACCAAGGAACTGGAAATGACTTCATAATGGTAGATTGTACATCAGTAAAAGAATTCAATCTTTCGGCTGAAGAAATTAGTACACTCTGTGATCGACGCTTTGGTATTGGCGCAGATGGAATAATTTTAATCTATTCACATTCTACCCTTGACTTTAAAATGGTTTACTATAATTCTGACGGCTCACAAAGCTTTTGTGGAAATGGCGCAAGGTGTGCAGTTCATTATTCTCGTTCATTGGGATTATTTCAAGATAAAGCTCAATTTGAGGCTATTGACGGAATTCATTCAGCAACCCTAGAAGGTGAATTAATTTCATTAAAAATGAATGATGTTGCCAACTTCTCAAAAGATGAAACCGCTTTTATTCTCGATACTGGAAGTCCACATTATGTACAGTTTGTTGCGGAATTAGATGATGAAGATATCGTTGAATATGGTAAAAAGGTTCGATTTTCACATAAATACTTTGAGAAAGGAATCAATGTAAATTTAGTTGAAGTTCTTGAAGACAATCATTTGAATATGTTGACCTATGAACGTGGTGTTGAAGATGAAACCTACTCTTGTGGTACCGGAGCGACAGCTGTCGCATTGGCTTATGCACTCGTTTTAGATTACGATGATATCGATGTTAAAATCAATGTTAAAGGAGGTGAACTTGCAGTGAGAGCAGAACGTTTTGATCGCTCTTTTGAATCTATTTATCTAATTGGACCTGCAGAAAAAGTATTCGATGGACGCATTTCAATTTAAGTTTATCAACGTTTAAATTCAAGAGGTTTTTTACTCATTTCCCAATCCATATTATTATGGAATGAAGAAATATTCACTTTATGAGATTGAAAATTGTATCTTTGAAGGATAATGCTAAAAGGAAAAAACATATATCTCAGACAAATCGAGGAATCCGACGTGAACCTTCTCCTTTTGTGGGAAAATGATACGGAAAACTGGCGCTACAGCGAATCAGAAGCGCCATTCTCCCTACATCAATTGCAACATTACGTAAAAAACGCAAGCCATGTGCGACAAAATCAACAATTAAGATTTATTATTTGTCTTAACGAAAACCATCAGGCCATTGGAACGATAGATTTGTTCGAAATTGATTTTAAAAACCTAAGGGCTGGTGTGGGAATATTGATTGCCAATAAAGAAAACAGAAAAAAAGGGTATGCACAAGAAGCATTAGCGCTTTTAGCTGCGTTTTCTTCGAACCGATTGGAGTTAGAACAGCTGTTTTGTGATATCCAAGCAGATAATGAAGCAAGCATCCAACTCTTTGAAAAAGCTGGTTTTATAAGAACTGGTACAAAAAAGAAATGGTATAAGTTTAAATCTAAAGTAATCGATGCTTATTTTTACCAAAAATTTATTTAAATCATGATGAGTTTAAATTCCGGAGTAAAGCTTTTGTCTGTAATTGGCTTAATTCTTTTATTCAGTGCTTGTACTTCAATAAATGCATATTTTGGAGGTAAAAAAGAGACCTTGAACAGAGAAAATGTCGACTTCTACATTCCTACACACACAAATCTTGAACAACTCAAATCACTTTTGGTCGAACAAAACATCATTGATGATCTTGACGGGTTCCAAGCTGTTTTGGATTATAAAGAATTTAAAGACGAAAGACTGGCTGCTGGAAAGTTTATTATCGCACCAGGTACTGAATACAACACCCTAATCAACGGTTTTACATTGAATAATCTTGGGAATGGAAATAAAGAAGTAGAGGTTGAAGTCACATTCAATAACTGTAAAGACATCAGAGATATAGCCAGCAAAGTTTCTCAACAAATAGAAATGGATAGTACAGCATTTATGGACTACATGCTTTCTGATTCAATCTTGAATAAATATGGATTTAATGAGGCCACAATTAGCGCTTTGTTCTTACCCAACACCTATCGCCTTTTTTGGGATACCGACCACGAACAATTCATCCAAAGAATGGCACAGGAGTTTAAAAAATTCTGGACCCCTGAGCGCTTGGAGAAATTGAAACAAGCTGGACTAAAATCACAATCCGAGGCCGTAACATTAGCCTCCATTGTTTACAAAGAACAAGATAAATATCCTGAAGAATGGAAAACAATTGCTGGACTTTATTTGAATCGCATCAGAAAAGGCTGGCTATTGCAATCAGATCCAACATTTAGGTTTTGCTGGGGGGATGAACTTGACGGTGTGGAAAGATTAACCTATGAACACCGAGATAGAGATTGTCCATACAACACCTACCTATACGCTGGACTTCCACCTGGACCAATATTTATCCCTCCCGCAGAAGTTGTTGACGCAGTGTTGAATGCAGAAAACAACGATTACATGTACATGTGTGCAAAACCTAAAGGAGATGGATTGCATAATTTTGCTAAAACCTTAGCGCAACACAATAGAAACGCTGCTGAGTTTCAACAATGGATTAGAAATAGGAAACGATAATCACAATGAATACACTTGTACTCGACGAAAGACAAATTAATCAAAAGCTTGACAGAATAGCTTATGAAATAGTTGAAAACAACTTCGATGATGAGAAATTATTTCTCGTCGGAATTAAAGGAAATGGATTTGAAATTGCTAAAGAGTTAGCAGAACGACTGGAAAAAATTGGTGAGCAAGAAATACATGTTTCTGAATTAATCATCGATAAAAAAAATCCGCTCGAACATGATATTTCTACGACAATTTCAATTGAAGCCTTTGACAATAATACAATCATTCTCATTGATGATGTAATTAATTCTGGTCGTACAATGCAATACGCATTAATAAAATTGTTAGAGCGTCCGACAAAAAGAGTAAAAACCGTTGCACTTGTGGACCGAAAACACCGGAGTTTTCCTATCCGTTGCGACTATGTTGGTCTCACCCTTTCTACAACACTTAAAGATAGAGTTGAGGTAGAGTTGGAAAACGTTAAAAGAGCGTTTTTAATTTAAAGTTCATCTATTGCTTGTTTTTCTCATCGTTAAAATAAGCCTCCAAAAACTCAAACAATGGTCTGTGCTTTACTTTTAGTAAATGAGGACACTCTTTGTAATAAGTGGTGACTACAGCAAAAAATTCAGCTTCAGAAGTTCCTCCGTATGCTGGAATTGTGGAATCATCGTTATTGATTTTATCCATAGCATCTTTCATCAATTGAGTCCAAATCTTTTTGTCTTCTTCACCAAGGTATTCAGGCACGCCATCGATAGATCCATTGGATTTATCTAGCAAATGGGCAAACTCATGAATCCCAACATTTTTCTTGTCATTGTCAATTTGAAACCCTTTTACCAAAGCAGGTAAAGATAAAATCATAGTATTATTCATCAATCCACCATGATGAACCTTTCCATTGACTACTCCATGTTTGTTTAGGGTATTATCCATATCAAAATTGGAAGGATACACCAACACTTCACGAAGATTCCCATAATTGAAATAAGGTAAACCCCAAAAAGCAATTACTGCACTCGAAGCGACATATAATGCTGTTGTTTTCTCTGTTTGTTCCTTCCCTATCTCTGTGATGATCACATCAGCCAAGAAAATTCCAACACGGTCTTCAAAAATAATTTGATCTGATTTTTTCAATCGTTTGTAGAATGATATCTTTTCCTTTAACCAGTGCTTATCATTAACAGAAAGTCTTACCCTTTCTTTTCTAGGCGACTTTTTACGGGTATTTACTCGCCAAAACCAAAGGGCTGCTATCGCTGAAACAACAACCAAAACACCTATAATTCGAGCACTTGTATAACCTTTATTATGTAGAATAATAGGAATACTTCCCAAAAGGGTCAGAAATAATATAATCCAAGGCAAAAACTGTTTGTTTTTCATGATCAATAACCGTTTTATAAAAAGTTCAATAATTAATGATTAAGCAACTTCAATCTCTTTCTAAAGTTTCTTCTTCTCATGCTTACTACTTTAAATTTTATTCCATCATAAAGCAAGTTTGCAATTAAAACTACTGCAGCAAAAATGAGCGTGTACATTTCAAACGCTAAAGTTGAGTAAACAAAACCGCCAAATATACCACCAATAAAGAAAAATGAAATAATGTAAATCCTTAGCCGAATAGAGTCTTTAATCTTCGATCTGTTTGGATATCTTTTTTTAAACAACAAATAGGATAATTCAATGCCTAAATCTGTAAACAATCCTGTCAAATGCGTTGTTCTTACCACTGCATCTGACACCTTTGTTACATAGGAGTTTTGAAGTCCCATCGAAAACAGCAATAGACAAGCTATTAAATCCGGATAATCGAAGAGCACGAGACTTGCGAGCACAGCAACTGTAACAAGAATAACAGTTTCAATTAAGACGGGAATTACATAGACATTTAGGCGTTTATTTCTTTTAAAAAACTCAATGAGGAAACTCGAAACAAATGACCCCATCAAAAAAGAAAGGATATACAAAAGATAAACGGTACCGTGCCAAAATTCAAAATTAGCTACATCATTAATGAACAATGCAAAATGTCCAGTTACATTAGTGGTTAATTGCTTCAGAAAGAGGAAACCTGAAACATTTACAATTCCTGCAACAAATGATAATATAATGGCAATCCGTAGATTATCATGTAGTGTCCTTTTCCGGCCTTGATGTTTATACATTAATCAATTTTAAAATAAAATTAAGAAAGTTTAGCTTCTTTAGGAGCTTAAAAACAGTAAGATATTCAAATCAATTTTTCGATTCCTCATAAAAAATCTACATTCCTTTCATAATTTCAACTGTTTAGGCAATAAAAAAAGCCTTCCGAATTGGAAAGCTTTTCAAGTTTTTAAACAATAAGTGTTACTTTTTTTTCTTCGCTTCTTTTTTGTTGACCCATTTGTCATTTTTGAGCTCACCTAAAACAGTAACATCTTTAATTCTATTGTAATCTTCTATGGCCATTAGCATTTCTTCTTTTGTATCACGTCTTATCTTGATACCGTTTGCTTTTGATCCCTCGTTTCTTACTTCTATATAAAAACCATCTTTTAATTTCGCTGGTCTTGTTGGCGGTCTACCCATAATCCTAATTTATCATATTAATTAAACAAATAACTAGATTTTCTCCAGTTTTTACTAAAATAAGAAATGATCTTTAAAAATCCTAATTTACGACAAACAAAATGCAATTAAGTTGCAAATAGCCATTTTCACCTTACTAAATTTTTGAAACGATTGTACATTTTTTAGTAGGCTATTTATCCCATTTCATCCTTCACTTTTAGTCCTATTGATTCACTAATCTTCAACTAATTGAGGGAATAGAGAAAATATATTCTTCAATTATTGATTAATTAGCGCACTTAGGCGATACAGAACCTTAAATATTTTCTATTTTTGATAAAAATTGAATTACCATAATTATGACCAGTTTTTATAAAGAATTTCCGACAACTACTGAACAAGAATGGCTGGAGAAAGTCAAAGTAGATTTGAAAGGAAAAAGTATTGAAGATGTTTTACATAAGACCCATCCAATTGAGCAGGTAAACTATACTTCTTATGGTTTTGCCAAGGAAAACAATAAACAGCATACAACTCCAGGACAAGCAAGTTATTCTAGAGGAGGTAGAATAGAGAACAATGATTGGAATAACTGCGTTTTTATTCCACATGGAACACCTGAAGAAATGAATGCATTTGCTTTGAAACAACTGATGAATGGTGCGACTGGTTTAAAGATTGATTTAAGAGAATTTACAGTTAAAGATCTCGACAAGTTGAGCAAAGATATTGGATTCGAACACATTGTTTCTACTTTCTACTACTCCACAAAAGAACAATTTGATTGGTTAAAGAAGTTAGCAGACGAAGATAAACTTATTGGAACAGCAATCAATACGGAAAATGCATCTTTTGGAACATTGAATAATACCAGAAGTGTGCTTGTCAAAGCTATCGATGTTCAATATGCAGGTGGAAATGTCACTCAAGAAATTGCTTACGCTCTATTCAAAGGTCATGAAGCATTGTATAAACTGATTGAAAACGGACATTCAATCGATGATGCTGCAGCAAAGATTAAATTTCAATTTGGAATTGGAAGCAACTTCTTTTTTGAGTTGTCGAAATTTAAAGTTTTTCGCTCTTTATGGTATACGATTGTTGATGCATACTCACCTGAACATGCTTGTACTTCAATTCCTTATATTGAAGCGGAAACTGGTTTTTTAAACAAATCACTAAAAGACCCCAATAACAATTTATTACGTCAAACGACTGAAGCCTTATCAGCAGTTTTAGGAGGAATAGATGAATTAACCATTCGTCCATATAACGCTTGGTCAACAGATCAAAGTTTAGAAAAAACGCAAAGATTAGGGCTCAACATAGCGTTATTATTGAAAGAAGAGTCATATTTAGACAAGGTAATTGACCCTGCAGGGGGCGCATATGTTATTGAAGATATCTATTCTGAGGTCAGAAATAATGCTTGGAAATTATTCCAACGTTTGGAAAAAGAAGGTAGCTCCTTCCTTACCGAGGAGGTACATAAAGTTGCAAATAAAAGAATTCAACTAATTAACAACAAAGAAAATACATTGATTGGGGTAAATAAATACTTTAATGATGACCCTTCAGATATTGATTGGAAAGTGGAAGTAAACACTCCTTTTGGAGCCCCTTTAATTTTAGAAAAAGATAGTAAAGTTGAAATTTAATATGAAGAAAATAGATTTTAGCCAAATGGCTCCTAAAGAGCCTCAAGAAAGTAAAGCTTTAAGTCCTGTTAAATCCCACGAAACTGCGGAGAAAATCGACTTACAGTCTTTTTACCGATTTGAAGATATTTCAGCTTTAAAACAATTAGGATTTGTTTCAGGAATAGCTCCGTATTTGCGAGGACCTTATTCAACAATGTACACTGCAAGACCATGGACAATTCGACAATATGCTGGATTTTCAACCGCTGAAGAATCTAATGCCTTTTATAAACGAAACTTAAAAGCTGGGCAGAAAGGACTTTCAGTAGCATTTGATTTGGCCACACATCGAGGTTACGATTCAGATCATGAGCGTGTAGAGGGTGATGTTGGTAAAGCAGGAGTAGCCATTGACTCTATTATGGACATGAAATTATTGTTTGATGAAATCCCATTAGATAAAATGTCTGTTTCGATGACGATGAACGGCGCAGTGATTCCAATCATGGCTTTTTACATTGTTGCTGCTGAAGAACAAGGAGTCGATAAAAAGCTATTATCGGGGACCATACAAAACGATATTTTGAAGGAGTTTATGGTGAGGAACACCTACATCTACCCTCCTCTTCCTTCAATGCGAATTATTTCGGATATTTTCGAATACACTTCTCAAAATATGCCGAAATTCAATTCTATTTCTATTTCAGGTTACCATATGCAAGAAGCTGGAGCTACAGCTTCCATTGAACTGGCCTATACCTTAGCCGATGGTTTAGAATATTTGCGTGCAGGAATCAACGCAGGATTAAAAATAGATGAATTTGCTCCCCGATTGAGTTTTTTCTGGGGAATTGGGATGAATCAATTCATGGAAATCGCTAAGATGCGTGCAGGAAGATTGCTTTGGGCAAAGATTGTAAAACAATTTAACCCTCAAAGTGAAAAATCATTAGCCTTAAGAACACATTGTCAAACCTCTGGTTGGAGTTTAACTGAACAAGATCCTTTCAACAACGTTGGACGAACTTGTATAGAAGCCATGGCCGCTGTATTTGGCGGCACGCAATCATTACACACCAATGCTTTAGACGAAGCCATTGCATTACCAACAGATTTTTCAGCAAGAATTGCTAGGAATACACAAATCTTCCTTCAAGAAGAAACAGGAATTACAGATTTCATTGATCCTTGGGGAGGTAGTTATTATGTTGAAAAGCTCACAGATGAATTGGTTGAAAAAGCATGGGAATTAATTCAAGAAGTTGAAGAACTTGGAGGAATGGCCAAAGCTATAGAAACCGGAGTTCCAAAAATGAGAATTGAAGAAGCTGCGGCAAGAAAACAAGCCCGATTGGATGCTGGTAAAGATGTATTGGTTGGAGTGAATAAATATCAACTTGACGAAGAGGAAACCATTGATATATTAGAGATTGATAACACCAAAGTGCGTCTTTCTCAAATAGAACGTTTAAATCAATTGCGTAAAAATAGAAATGAAAGCAAAGTACAAAGTACTTTAGAGCAATTAGAAAAAGTTGCTGCTTCAGGTGAAGGGAATTTATTAGCTGCCGCTGTTGATTGTGCAAGGGAACGTTCGAGTTTAGGAGAAATCTCCTTGGCGATGGAAAAATCATTCGGCAGATATCAAGCTACCATCCGTTCTATTAGTGGGGTATACTCAAGTGAATCTATGAAAGATAACGATTTTAACACAGCCAAAGCGAAAGCAGACGAGTTCGCTAAATTAGAAGGACGTAGACCTAGAATTATGGTGGCGAAAATGGGACAAGATGGTCATGATCGTGGAGCAAAAGTAATTTCTACTTCTTTTGCAGATATCGGATTTGATGTTGATATCGGTCCTTTATTCCAAACTCCTAAGGAGGCTGCAAAACAGGCGGTTGAAAATGACGTCCATGTCGTTGGAGTTTCATCCTTGGCTGCTGGTCACAAAACATTGGTTCCTCAAATTATTGCAGAATTAGAGAAATTAGGTCGAGGAGACATTATGGTTGTTGCAGGTGGTGTTATTCCACAGCAAGATTATGATTATTTATATGACGCTGGGGTATTTGGAGTTTTTGGACCAGGGACCAAAATCTCATCTTCTGCAATAAAAATATTAGATTTACTTATTGATAGTGCTAAATGATAATATATGATTAGAAACAACTCCATTGACAGGACAGCCAAGAGCTTATTTATTGTCGCATTTATTGTTGTGGCTTTTTATTTCTTTGGCTCTGTGTTAATGCCTATTCTTTTTTCAGGAATCGCATCGCTTATTCTTCTTCCAATGGTGAAGTTTTTTGAGCGCATTAAAATGGGCAAAGCTTTCTCTGTTTTTCTAACGGTGTTTCTCATTCTTATCCTTCTTTCCGGATTAATTCTAGTTTTAGTAGTTCAAAGTCAATCAATAGTCACTGAACTCCCCAAACTGATGAAAGAAAACGAAAGTTTTTTAAATGTTGACCCAGAAAACATCACCCTCAACTCCTTCAGCAACATGATTGGAATTGAAGTGGAAACACTAAAAAACTATATTTCATCTTTGAAAGGTGGTTTAATTACAGTTATTGAAGGCGGATATAAAGGAGTAACAAACTTTGTAGTTTTCCTGATCACCTGTCCAATCTATATTTTCTTTATGCTGATGTACAGAAATAATGTCTACAAATTTATTACGGAAGCGCAAAGAAAAAGAGACAATGGTAAAGACAGTGACCAAATCATTGATGATGTTAAACACAGTTTATTCCAATACCTAAAAGGAATGCTATTGGTGATGTTAACCGTTGGAGTACTCACCTATCTCGGTTTACTATTATTGGGAATAAAGTATGCGCTTTTCTTGGGAATATTAACAGCCTTATTAACTCCTCTTCCTTATATTGGGGTTATCATCAGTGCCACAATTCCAGTTATTATTGCTGTATTGACAAAAGATTCAATTTGGTATAGTGCAGGGGTCCTTGGTGTTTTTGCTGTTGTTCAGTTTTTAGAAGGAAACGTGATTACCCCAAAGATAATGGGAAACAATGTCAATTTGAATCCATTAATTATTATCATTAGCTTGGTTATTTTTGGAGCTATCGCAGGTGTTCTAGGACTAATTCTTACTGTTCCTCTTTTAGCAGTGATTAAAGTAATTATTGAACACTCTCCTAATTTAAAACAATGGAAATACCTTTTTGAAGATAAAAAATCATGATTTCTATTAGGAATATGTATCCATATCTATAATATTACGTATTATTAGGTGTTGAATAGGTGATTTTACCATAAAAACATTGTTATATTATTTAGGCATAGTTCTTGAATCTAAATATTAAAAAAATTAAGAAAAATGAAACGATTACTTACAGTTATTACCACTTTGTTTATTTCAATGAGTGCTTTTTCTCAAAACACTTATGATGATTTACTAATTATTCAAGCAGACGGTAAATGGGAGGACTTAATCAAAAAAGCAGAAAGATATACCTTGAAGAGCTCTACAGAGAAAGATGCTCTACCCTATTACTACCTAGCTTACGGACTTTATAAAATTTCATTTCAAGCAGACAGAGGTGAAGCTTATAAAAATGCTTATAAAGATTCCTTTAATGCCATTGGAAAAATGCTAAGAAATGATAAAGACGGAGAGGTTCAAGAAAAACATGCTGAATTTATTGACGAATTAAAGTTGTCTTTGCTGGAAATCATTCAAAATGAGGTAGAAAATGATGAGCACCGACGTGCTTTTGGTTGGGTCATGAGACTGTATAAATTTGGTCGTGATTACGCTCCGGTTTACTATTTAGAAGGTGCTTTACGTTACCGAAGAAATGATAGATCTACTGCCAATGCAAGATGGAAAACAGGGGATGAATTAATTGCTACTGCGGATATCAATAGTTGGTCTGAACCAGATAAACAAATCTTTATGCTTGGCTTGTACGAAACAGCTAAAGCCCTAAAAGAAGATCGTCAGGTAGATAAAGCCAAAGAAGTAATGAATATTGGTGCTCCATATCTTGAGGACAATAAAAGATGGAATACGATGTACGATGAAATTGTAAACTAAAATAAAATAGAGTTCATAAAAAAATCCATAACATCTAGTTATGGATTTTTTTTATGTTCAAGTATTGACGAATCAACTACTTTATTTGTTCCGAAACGACTTGTTTATTTTGTTTTTCAATTACATCTTCCCAAAGCTGACCGAGAGATGCTTCAAGCGCTCTTTTCTCTTCTTTTTGTGCAGTATGCATTATTTTTGGGTCAGAGAAGTAATGTTTAATAAAGTTCGTATCAAAATCACCACTTCTGAAAGCTTTGTGTTTCATCACATATTTACCAAAATCTAAGGTAGTTCTTAATCCAGAAATTTCGTAATGATCAATGGCGTAAATCATTCTATCTATTGATTCTTCACGTGTTTTTCCCCAAGTTATCAATTTGGCGATCATTGGATCGTAATAAATTGGAATCTCCATACCCTCTTCAAAAGCATCATCAATTCTAATGTAATCTGCTTCTGGTTTTTTATACCTTTTCAATGTTCCTATGTCAGGCATAAAATTACTCAAGGCATCTTCAGCATATACACGAATTTCCATTGCGTGTCCATTCAATTGCACATCCTCTTGTTTGATTGGTAAAACTTCGTTATTGGCGACTTTTATTTGGAGTTCTACAAGGTCCAAACCTGTTATTTCTTCAGTTACTGTATGTTCAACCTGTAAACGTGTATTCATTTCTAAGAAATAGAAATTTAAATCTGCATCCAATAAAAACTCCACTGTTCCGGCACCTGAATAATCACAAGCTTTGGCTACAGCACATGCAGCAGCCCCCATTTTTGCTCTCAACTCTGGAGTTAAGATAGCACTAGGCGCTTCTTCAATTACCTTTTGGTGTCTTCTCTGAATACTGCACTCTCGTTCGTGAAGGTGAATTACATTTCCATGGTTATCTGCAAAGATTTGAATTTCAATATGGCGAGGTTTAGTCACAAATTTTTCTACGAAAACAGCATCATTACCAAATGAAGATCTGGCTTCTGATTGTGCCAAGCCCATTTGTTCTTCCATGTCTTCTTCTCTTTCAACCAACCTCATTCCTTTACCACCTCCACCGGCAGATGCTTTAATCAATACAGGAAATCCTATTTCAACTGCAATCTTCCTTGCTTCTTCAAAATCAACAACTGCTTTGTCTATTCCTGGAACCAAAGGAACGTCATAAGCTTTAACAGCTTGTTTTGCGCTTAATTTATCTCCCATAAGTTGCATCGCTTCAGCAGAAGGACCGATCAATTGAATACCTTCCTTTTTCAAACGTACTGCAAAGTCTGCGTTCTCAGATAAAAAACCATATCCTGGATGAATTGCATCAACATTAAGGTCTTTGGCTACTTGAATGATTTTGTCTTGAACCAAGTAACTTTCCGCTGATGGCGCAGGTCCAATATGAACGGCTTCGTCTGCTTCATGAACAAATGGAGCATCTTTGTCTGCTTCAGAATAAACTGCCACAGATTTAATGTTCATTTTATTCAATGTTCGAATAACTCGTCTTGCAATTTCACCTCGGTTGGCAATTAATACTTTCTTCATTCTTCATTTTTTATTGCGTCCCCCTCCAAATAACGCTTTGGAATCGGAACTCGATTATCGTTCTTTTTCTGTATGTCTACCCTGTTTTTCTTCTTTCTAAAGATATTGGCGAAAAACTGGAATAGTTTAAAGTCCTCTAAAGTATGAAAATCTTCTTTATAACTGACCCCAACACCTTGGGTAAATTGACCTCTTCCTTCATTTTGTAGAACAGTGTTGTTGTTTGACTCATTAAAAACGTTCATTCTGAATGTTCCTTGCTCATTCAATAAGTACTCAATTTTAACGTCTCCAATAAAGGTATTTTGACTTGGTACATTTCCAGAGCTACCATTTTCTGCCTTTTTAGTCCCTACTCCGAAAGATCCAGAAACGAGTAAACGATCATCTAAAAATGATTTTGAAAGTCCAAACTCTCCTGAGAATTGCCCTGAATATTCGTCACTTTCCAAATTCACATTCATTTTATACCCTTCGGCCATTTTATCTAGAATGTTGTTAATTTGTGTTGATGCTAAGTCTAAGAAAGCACCTCCTGTCCCTCCTGCTCCACCACTTTGTCCTGCCAATGGCATAAAAGATTTAGAGATTAAAATGGAAAAGAATTGTTTATTTAACTCGTCACGATCACTTCTAATTCTAGCAATTACGGCTTTCCCAGATTCTGAAGCTTTTGGAGCTTCTAAATCAAATGAAATTTCCGGACTCATCATATTTCCTGTAATATGTAGATACGATAATATTTCCTCATTGCTTGAAGACTGATTGTCTACAACATCTGGCATAACCACGTTCAAGTTAGCGGTGGTTCTATAAAAAGCATTGATATCGAGAATTGCTTCGTAGGGATCACCTGTCCATTGAACCGTTCCACCGGGTTGAATGTTAAAATTTTGTTTGTATGGTCCCATTGCAAAGTTATAGACACCATCAGAAACAGTGTAGGTTCCATCCATTGCCAATTCATTGAATTGATCGACAGTTAAACTCAAGTTTCCTCTTCCTTTAGCTGAAATTTCATCTCCAATTTTCTCATCAAAAATCAATTTTACTTCTGCATCGTCAGTAACATCAAAATTTAATTGCAAGTCAACACCTGTCAAATCCACTCTTTTATCCTCTTCTTCTTCCATAGAACCATCTTTTTTGAAGGTAATAAACCCATCTTCTTCGATGGTTGTTGGTCCATACATCGGGAAAACAATTTTTGTTCCTCGTCTGGTTTTGGCGTTTACAATAATTGAAAGGTTATCGGCGTACCCTGTAATTGTTGCCATACCTGTAATGTAGGCATCTCCATAATAAGGATTATCAATATCATAAGTTGTATTCATCACCATAAAGCGTTCTACAGGTAAAGGTTTTGAACGGTCAGTGGGCATACGTTTGGTGGGGTGTTCTTCAAGGTTGGCAACAATCTCGAAGTAGAAATCACTAAAATTATTATGAAGCAATGTTCCGTTTATAAATCCAGTATTCCCTTCTTTATCCCGAATCGGCATGGTGTTGATATAAATTCCGTCTTTTACAGATTCTATTTCTCCGTCAAAATACATATTGGCTCCCAGGAGTGCAATATTTACCATTCCATTATCAAAATCAACTTTACCCGTTAATTCTGGTTCTTTAAAGGTTCCTTTCAGGTCAAGTTTACCATTCAAATATCCTTTTAAATCCGAAATAACATCTGGATCAAGGAATTCACTAACTACAGAAATATCAGTATGATTAAATAGCATTTCAAAATCGAGTCGACCTTCTTCATCTGTTTTATTCAAGTGATAATCGCCTAAAAATTGGAATGTTCTTTCGTTACGATAGAATATATCTCCATACATTTTAATCTTATCTTCTTTTGATTTGTAATCGGCACCAAAACTAACGTTACCGACATCGGTTTTATTAATGTGCAACTCTTCTACAATGGCTTCTCCGAAAAACTGAAGATTGGTAATCGGAGTTGTAACATAACCTGAGACATTGGCTACTCCTGATAATTTTGTATCAGCTCCCAAAATATTTCCAAACTCTTTTAGATGCAAATTCATGATGTCGAGGTACAATCGATCAAAGCTAGAGTTTGACAATTGTCCGTTGGCTGAAATGTATTGATTTTCATGTTCTAACTTTAATCCATTCACCAAAAAACAACTATCGGTATAATTGATATACGCCTTTTCTTCAAGGTTCCACTGGTGTCCTCCAAAAGTAAAGTAAGAGGGTGAAATGTCAATGTCAAACTCTGAATTTTCACGGATATTGGTAAACCATTCAACGTTCGATTTTGACGCTTTAGAATCTTCAAAAAGCAATTGAGAATCTAGTCCGCCATCAGCTGCTAATCCTGTAAAGTGAATTCTTTTGAAGGCTAAGGAATCACGTAAAGTCATATTGTCGACATCAATCAATGCCAGAAGTTCGTGGTTCGAGACCTCTTGAATAGCATATATATTATTTAATTGCACAGTATTATATGAAACATAGTCCGACAATACATTTAAGCCCATTGAGTTTTTACTTCCGTTATAATATCCATCAATTTGCGAATATTCGGCGATTTGCAATTCAGGATATAAGACGTTTAATATTGGATTAACCTCCTTGATGGTAATGTCGTATTTGAAAGTTGTTAAGGCATCTTCAATTTCAACTGCAGAAACATTCATTGCTGGAAAAATTCTTCCGATTTCATAGGTGATGTTTTCTCCAACTTTTGAATAATCGATTAATCCGTTCAGTTTAGCATCAACAATTTCTGATTGGATGGAAATACTGTCTTTTGATTTATTTCTTTCAACAAAGCCGTTAAAGTTTGTGGTATGAAAAAACTGATTGTTTTCTTCGTAATACAAGGAGTCTATAATAATATTTCCTTTGAAGTCATTAAAATCAACACCTTTTGCATCGACCTCAATGAGTGTGCTTAACTCTCCTCTATCTTTAAAAATGGGATTAATATTGTCTAACATTGCACATTCCAAATCAATTTTAGCTTTCATTTCTAAGAAATTTCCAGAACTAAAGAAACCATCAAAAGAAAGGTCGAAATTATCGTCTCTTATGTAAATATTTCCCTCCACTTGATTTTGGGTTATTCTTCTTCGTTGATCTAAGGTATAGTTGATATTATCTAAAATAATATAATCGTAAGAATAGGTATAGAGCTCCGTATTGGTCAATGTACCAGAAACGTTATTCGCTTTAAACCCTTTACTGTCGATTACCGCTGATGTTAAACCAAATACACCATTAACATTTCCGAATCCACTGTCATTTAAAATTTGTCCTAAAGCCACATTGGCAACTTGTATCTGGTCTTTTCCTTTATTTTTAGGTATAATTTTAAAAGACGAATAACTCGTGTCTGACTGTATTTTAAATTCCTCCTTAAACACAAAAGAACCAACATTCGTATTTAAAGAAGACAATTGCACATTTAAATCATGAATCGAACCATTAATTGATAAATGAGAGGCTTCGACCTTTTTTAAAGACTTCAATGCCTCAGGCCATTGAATGTAGGTCATTGGTGCACTATCGGGCATTCTCAAACGCTCTAAATCGTCAATATTTAAAGCAAAATAATCAAGCTCTTGATGAATATTTGATTTTGATAACTTTTTAAAATCAGGTAAATAAAAGTCTCCTTTTAAGACAGTACCGCTTCCATACTTTAAATAGATATTGTTTAAAGCCAATTCTTGCACTGCTTTTTCAGTTGTACCTGAAAGAACAACAATATCGTCCATCCCTTTCAGTTGCGGAGCAAATAAAGAAACATCTTTAAGAGACACAAATGAAGTATCAAATTTACTTTCAAGTTGTACTAATTCTACAAAATTTGAAAAATCACTCAGTTCGTTTGAACGTAACTTAAAAGAACTGGCTTTAATATTAGAATGATCTGTTTCGATAGTTGTTTTTTCTAAATTCAAACCCTGATCATTAAACAAAGCAATGGCCGAAAGCTGATTCAATTGAAATCCACTCCTTTCATCAAATGCCATAGATTCAATATTTGCCCTGTAGCTATTGGGTAGAATTACGAGGTCTCGAGCCGTGAGTTCAATGTTTTTCACATCTAAATTGGAATAGTCAACACCATAAGAAAGTGTATCTGCATTTTGATCTAGAAAAGAGAAATGAGTTTGAACAAGGCTGAGTTTATTGACAGTAACTTTAAAATCAATTGCTTTTTCTGAAGCTTGCTCAGGCTTAAATGCATCAATAATGAATTGAAGGTTTAAGTTTTCCTCTCCTTTATATTTTTTCAGCGCTATTCGTGCATTCTTAATTTGAGCATGATCCACATTAAAGTTCATCATAAACGCTCCCATCAGGTTATAATTTACCTGAAATTCTTGAATATAGGCCAAAGTATCTTGGCGCTGGTCTTCAATATATAGTTCATCAAAATAAATGCGGTCGATAAAAGCAATATCCACTTTACCTATAGTCACTTTTGAATCAACCAACTCTGACAAGAATTCGGCTCCTTTATGGGCTAAAAAAGTTTGGAATGTTGAGGTGCGAATAAGAAATGCCAAAGCAATGATGAAGATCATTACAATCTCCACCAGAATTAGGATGGAATTCCCTAGTATTTTCAGTAATTTTGTCATTCGCTTTAACAAAGATATTCAAAGTTGATTAAAAACGATATTATCATTCTAGGTATTGAGTCATCATGTGATGATACCTCCGCTGCAATCCTTAAAAACGAGGCCATATTGAGCAATGAAATTGCAGGACAAAAAGTTCACGAAGCCTATGGTGGCGTGGTTCCTGAGTTAGCATCAAGAGCCCATCAGCAAAATATATTGCCCGTTGTGGACACAGCTATAAAAAATGCTAAAATTAACATCAGTGACATCGATGCAATTGCTTTTACGCGTGGACCAGGATTATTGGGGAGTTTAATTGTAGGGACCTCTTTTGCGAAATCACTTGCTCTGGGTTTAAATATCCCTATGATGGAAGTTAATCACATGCATGGACATGTGCTGGCACACTTTATTGACGATGAAGGAAAAGATAAACCTAGATTTCCTTTTATTTGCTTGACTGTTTCGGGAGGACATACACAAATAGTTTTAGTGAATGACTATTTGGACATGGAAGTCGTTGGAACTACAAAAGATGATGCCGCTGGGGAAGCTTTCGACAAAAGTGCCAAATTACTTGGATTACCTTATCCTGGTGGTCCTCTGATTGACAAACATGCAAAATTAGGAAATCCTAAAGCTTTTCAATTTACAGCACCAAACATGCCCGATTTTGACTATAGTTTTAGTGGATTAAAAACTAACGTGCTTCAATTTTTACAACGCAACACTAAAAACGACAAAGATTTCGTTCAAAACAATATTGATGATATTTGTGCGAGTTTACAAGCTACAATTGTAGAAATTTTGTTCGATAAATTAATTCAAGCTACCCGACATTTTAACATTAATGAAGTGGCTATTGCTGGTGGAGTTTCTGCAAATTCTGGAATACGTAAACGACTTCAACAAGAGGGTGAAAAACGGGGTTGGAAAACACATATTCCAAAGTTTGAATACTGTACAGACAATGCGGCTATGATTGCCATTACGGGAAGATATCATTACCTAAATCAAAACTTTGCACAACAAGACATCAGTCCAAGCGCCCGTTTAAAAATATAAAAGACAGACCTTAAAGCCTGTCTTTTAAAAAGTAATAATCCATTTTTAAGTTCTACCTTCTATTAATTCAAATAGACTACTTTTTTTATATCAATTCTATCCCTGCATTGATGGCATTTGCGATGTTATTTCGTAAGGTAATCAAATCGGACTTCATCATATAACAAGGTGCTGTCACAATTTTATTTTCCTTGTCAACATTAATTTCATCGGCTAATTTCATGGTCATTTCCGTTCCAGTTTTAGTCAAGCCTTCAACAAAACCATTAATATCGTATGGAGAATCTGCCTGATCAGAACCAATGGTCATAAAAGGTTTTACCTTTGAGTCTTCCAAAGCTTTCGCAACAACAACTGGACTCACACAAAGCGCTACAATTGGTTTACCAACATTAATCATGTTGACCAAAAGCAACTTAACTTCAGGCAATATTGTTCCGTCAGGTCCATTAAAAGCCCAGCTCGTTAAGTTTTTCGCACTCCCAAATCCACCAGGAATAACTAAAGCATCAATATCAGCTGGGGTAATTTCACTGATCTCTGTTATTTCACCACGTGCAATTCGAGCTGCTTCAACCAACATGTTTCTATTTTCATTCTGCTCCTCTCCATTGAGGTGATTAATTACATGGTGTTGGTCTTTATCAATACCAATACAAACGGCCTCATGTCCAGCCTCTGCAATGGCCAATAGTGTAAACACTGACTCATGAATTTCTGCACCATCATATACTCCGCATCCCGACAAAAGAACTCCTATTTTCATAATTTATAATTTTTGATCTTGTAATATTTCTCGTAAAATCTAATATAAAGCATTAAATTTGTTTTTAACAGATAATTCCATGAAAATTCAAGAGGTACTTCAATTCAATCGCATTATTTTCTACGATGGAGATTGTGGGTTTTGTAATACTTCTGTTCAATTGGTGCTGAAGAAAAGAAAGAAAGATTTCTACTTCATTCCACTACAATCAAGTATAGCAGAAGAAATCATGACTCGTTTTAATGAGACTATTGAAATGAACACCTTATATTTAGTTGAAAATGGGTTACTCTACGATAGATCAACAGCAGCAATAAGAATTGCAAAACATTTAAGATCTTTGTATCCTCTGCTCTACTACCTGGGGCTTTTAGTTCCTAAATTCATTAGGGATTCAGTGTACAATCAAATTGCCAAACGCAGACATAAAATTCGCCCTGGGTTTTGCGCGCTTCCTTCGGTTGATGAAAGGAAATTCTTTATCCAATCTTAATTCAATTATTCCTCATCTTTCCCCATCAATCGATAATAACGTGCAATACCGATAAACATATTTTCAATGGTTTCGTATTCATTGTTTGGTCGTGGAGACAAAGCTGGTACAGCCACAACATGTCCTGAAGCATCAGCCAAAACATAATGCGGATAACTATTGACATTTAACTTTTTCAGTGCAGGGTCGTCCTTAGTAACTACAGATAAATCCCAAGTAATTTTATGTTCTTTGATGAATTTTGAAGGGTCTTTCAGTAAGGCATCATCCTCATCCACGACAAGAACAGTAAGCACCTGAATATGTTTAGCGTATTTCTGTTGTATTGGTTTTAAGAGTGTAATATCTTCAATTGACTTTCTAATTTCTTGGTTGACAAACTGAATGTAGACATGTTTCCCTGCATAATCACTACCAAATTTACGTTCACCATTCACCATAAAACTATAATCTGGCATTTTCGTTCCAGGAACCAAGTCCAGCAATCTATACTTTAAATTCGAAGCAATTTTTTTATGCTCACTAAAAAGAGCGTTGTTTGAAACACTATCCAAAATGGTCAATATATTCGTTTGTGGATAAACATCAGTAAAAAACACTTCAGAAAGCATTTTGATCATTACCAACTCTCTTAATCGCACATTTTTTAAAGCATAATCTCCACCAAGAGCATTCATGATTACCGTTGGACTGCTATTGATTACCCCATTATAAAAGCGCTCATTCACTTCATTTGAAAGCTGAGCTTCATACAGTTTATAGTAATTTAAAACATAATCCATATACCGATCATTCTGATACAAAACCGTTTCTGGCTTGATATAGAAATCGTACTTTTCATATTCATTTCTTTGACCTAGAAAAGCAATATTATCTAAAGACGCCACAGAATACTTTACATACGCTTTAAAAAACCGACTTGTATCAGCAGCATACTTTTCTGAAACATCCAATTTAAAAGTATCAAGTTGGGCTACAAAGTTGGTTGATTTCAATGATTTATGATAATAGTATTTTTGCAAGAATTTCAATTGATAATCTTCAAACATCAAAATTTTATAATTGATATCGGTAGAATCAAGATCAAGGAAAAAGAACTCCACCTCTACTCCTTTAGCTTTTTCATCAATATAAGGAGAACTTTCGCCAACGAATAATTTATAATCACCTTTGGGTTGGGTATAAATATGGAAGTAGTTTTTATCTACTTCGATTCTCAGCTTTCTGGTTTGTTTGTTAAAGAAGCTCAATTTAAATGTTGAGTCATTCTGAACTGTGGAACTGGCTACTTGAGTTCTTAAATGGCTTAGGTAATCATCAATAACAAAAACCTTCACCTCTTTTCCAACATAAGCTTCTGCAAAACCTTGAATTGTGGTAACAGGTTGAGCAAGGATGGTTGACCCTATAAAAAACAGGAAGAAAACAAAAAGTAATTTTCGCATAGTTTAATTGTATTAATACATTTGACCAGAAAGTCGTGTATCTATTTAACGAGCATTTCTGCATTCGTTACAAACAAATCAATATTTCCTCCGCTTTTGTAAATTTCTCTCACAATAGTAGAATTGATTGCTGTATACTCTGGAACGGTCATGAAAAATACACTTTCTATGCCAGAAATTTCTTGGTTCATTTGAGCGATGCTTCTTTCATAGCCGAAGTCTTTCGAATCCCTCAAACCGCGAACAATAAATTCAGCATTTATCGATTTGCAAAAGTTCACAGTTAGTCCTGTAAACACCTGAACTTTAACCCTATCTTTTCCCTCAAAAATTGATTCAATGTGAGCTTTTCTGCGCTCCAGATCAAAAAAGTATTTTTTTGATGTGTTTTGTCCTATCCCAATAACCACTTCATCAAAGAGGTTTAAGGCCTTCTCTACAATACATTCATGACCTTTTGTAAAGGGATCAAACGAACCTGGAAAAACCGCTACTTTTTTCATAAATGAATAAATTTTTAGAATTTAAAATTAAGGATTATGTTGATAAAAACTAAACACAACATGACCGTACTTTCTAGAAGATTGATAATTCTCATGATCAGCAAAGGAGTCGTGTTTTCCATGCTCAAGAATGAAGAGGCCGTCTTCTTTCAATAAATTACTGCTCATTACTTTATTAAGGAACTCCTTGTGTAATTTCTCTTCGAATGGCGGGTCTGCAAATATAATATCGTATGACTTCGTATGTTTCTCAATAAACTTCATTACATCCGCTTTCACAACATTTATGCTTTTCCCTATACCATGTTCTTCGGCAAAAGATTTGATGAAACGTGTACATTTAAAATTTTTGTCCACCGAGGTGATCATTCCCGCTTCACGAGAGGCAAATTCAAAAGAAATATTTCCAGTACCTGCAAAAAGGTCTAATATTTCTAAGTCTGCAAGCACCAATTGATTTTCCAATACATTAAAAAGTCCTTCCTTTGCAAAATCCGTTGTAGGTCGTGAAGGGAACCCTTTTGGCGGAGAAAAGCGTTGCTTTTTAAGAATACCACTAATTATACGCACAATGTTTGGAGTTTAAGAACATTATCTATTGAATTAACTTTAATCTTTTTTGTTGCTTTTAAAGCTTCGAATAACTTTTTACTTTCTTCAGCCATAACTTTAGTATTTTCGTCTACGAAGTAAAAATTGATTTCTCCATCTTCATTGGTCAAGCCTTGTTGTTCGATTACAAACAACAAATGATAAAGTATATCTTCTGCCGTTTGAAAATCAAAACTATTGGAAAAGCCCAATTCGTTTTTATTGAGAATGCTTACGTTAACATACTCATCACTAAAGCTTATGTTGATTTTTCTTTGAAAAGTATTCTTTTGAAAAAGCGCCCTCAAAGTCATTGCATGTTCATGTTTGAACACAATTTGAGGAAATCTAATAATAAAAAATGATTTTACCCAATCAGGAATTTCAAAGACGCTTACCATACTTAATTCCATTAAGCGATTGAAGTCAATCATATTTTCATCTGTTCCTTCACCAAACATTAATTGGAATATTGACCTCGCAGAAGATTCATTGAAAACACTGAGGGGGACTAAGGTTTGTTTTTGTGTTCCCCACGCCATGGTATACTCTTCGTAATCATCTCGGAGATTCATTTCATCAAAGATTTCCCTTAATTTCTTTTTATATCCTTCAGGCGTGTTTTCTATTAGTTCATAGCTAAAACTGCGAACAATTTCTTGATTAGAACGAAGAACCTCAGCAACATGTACTGAGGTTCTTGAAATATGTATTGTAAGTTGAGTTTTACTCACGATTCATTTTAGTTTATTCCCATGTTCCTTTATCGGAATTTGTATTCAAATTACCAAAGCCAACGATTTTTCGCTCTCCTCCTTCAAACCTTGGAATGGCTTGTTTTCCATAAACGTGAACAGTAGGAATCGTATCCGCTAGATATACGACTTCGTCTCTTGTTTCAATAGTCCATTCTTCTTTAGGATTCGTCATAGGAATGTATCTCAATTCATTGATATCAAACGCCCCTAAATTTAATGTCTCACGTAATCTTTGTCTTGTTCTAGAGCTCAAGTATTCATCTTTATAATTTACCATTACAGTATCTCTTTTGAAATTAGCAAGGTCAGCACTATTTGTAGGGTTCCCCATATAAACTAACTTCGCAGCCTCTTGTTCTGTCATGTTTTGATCCAACGCTCTTTTATCATCGTATAAAACATCTCGTTCCTTAGTTGTAAGTTTACGAGAAGGAACAGATCCAACCGATTCTATTTTCTGAACCTTATCATTTTCAAAAAATTCTTTCAACGCATCGAAGTTTGGTGCATAAACACCGTTTTTCACACGGTAAGCTCTTTGAATATCTCTAATTTGAGTTAAAGTATACTGATAAAGCAATTCTGATTTAGCATATGCTTTCTCATGCTTTATTGTGTTTTGAACTGCTTTTATGGATTGATTCCACATAAAAAGTGTAGCAACAATACAAATCACTCCAATTCCTAAAACGATGTTTCTACCCAAAATACCCGCACTGAACAACAACGCTAAAACACCACCAATCAACAGGTTTACTGCTGACATCAGAAAAAGAGAATCTTGCTCAGTTTGTAGACCAATCACGATCATAACGATTCCTAAAATTGCGATAATTGCTGCTACTAAATAGCGCTTTATAATTACAGAAAATTGATTATTCATTATTCAATGTTAATTAAATTCATTTCTTACCTCCACAAATCTACAATAATTTTGAAATGTCTTTGTCTTATAGGGTAGATTTTTTATACCGTTTAATCAACAGAATGCCGTTGATATCATTTATCCCTTCAATATCTGTATAAATTCAACTGCTTTTCTAGCGTTTACAAACCCGCCTTACACCTGAGTGTCAAACCAATAGATCACCTTCCATTAAAACGCTTCTTTTCTCATTCTGTAATTCGAATAATTTTATCTGAAATTATCATTTCAATGATTGTTTATAAACTTATCTTAGCAACATGCCAATTCACAAAGAACTTTACAAGTCCACTTTAAAACATTTTGATTTCGATATATCTACTGATCAAGATGAATTATTGACACAGCTTTGCAACTTCTATATGCAGCCCAACAATCAATCTTTATTCATTTTAAAAGGATATGCAGGTACAGGGAAGACAAGTTTACTTAGTGCTTTTGTTAAAGCTTTAGTTGAACTAAAAAGGAAGTCTGTTTTACTTGCTCCTACAGGACGAGCAGCAAAAGTATTTGCACAACGCTCAAACAAAATGGCCTTTACCATACACAAAAAGATATACCGAAAAGAAAAGATTGCTGGAGGTGCAATTCAATTAGGTCTTGCTCCTAATTTGCATACCAACACCCTATTTCTTGTTGATGAAGCATCTATGATTGGGGATTATACACAACGTAACGATGGTGCTATTAGTAGTCAAAACTTACTTGAAGACCTGATCAATTATGTTTATAACGGCAAGAATTGCAAATTGATTCTCATTGGTGATGAAGGACAGCTCCCTCCTGTTGGTTCTGATTTTAGTCCAGCTTTAAATCTAGACTATATGTCCAACCATTATGCGCAATTAGAAATTCAAGGATTTCAATTGTCTAAAGTATTGAGACAAGCTTATGATTCTGACATTTTAAAAAACGCCACAGATTTACGTTCAGCACCCGAAAACACATACCCTTCTTTTGATTTAAGTGGGAAAAATGACTTGATTCGTTTGGATGGTGGAGAATTAGAAGATGAATTAGATTCTGCTTTTTCGAATTACGGAGTCACCGAAACCTTAGTCATTACCCGGAGTAATAAACGAGCGAATTTATTCAACCAACAAATTAGATCCAGAATCTTTTGGTTTGATGAGAAAATAGTGGCCAACGATTTATTGATGGTCGTAAGAAATAACTATTTCTGGTTAGGAGACAACTCAAAACTAGGATTTATTGCAAATGGTGAAACCATTAAGGTCGTTCGCATAAGAAATAGAGAAACAATGCATGGATTTGATTTTGTTGATGCTTTGGTTCAACTTATCGACTATCCTGAAGCGGAACCGTTTGAAGTCAAAATCTTATTAGAAGTCCTTGATGAAGAAGCACCTAATTTACCTCGACAAAAAATGAAAGAACTGTTTTTTTCAGTTGAGAAAGACTATGCTTATGAACGCAATAAGAAAAAACGTTATGAACTAATTATGGCTGATCCTTATTTCAATGCATTGCAAGTAAAATATGCTTATGCGGTTACTTGCCATAAATCACAAGGTGGACAATGGGCATGTGTTTTTGTAGATCAAGGATTTCTTACAGAAGAAATGTTGGACACGTCCTATTTTAGGTGGTTGTATACCGCATTAACAAGAGCAACGGAAAAGCTTTTTTTGGTTAATTTCAACGGTCAGTTCTTTGGAGACGAAGTGGATGAGTTTTAGTCCTTAGGGCACCCCCTTCTCATGATAGGTACCTGTTTTCTCATTATGAATAGATTTCAACTTTAGAACTGCTGAATTTTCTAAAACTTTTCTCTCGCAAGCAATAACTATCGCGACAGGTTGGTTATTCCGATAAATAGTATCGCCTTTCAAATTGGAATCATCAAAACGAAGAACATCACCAAGGTGCAGTCCAGAGCCGTATTTCCACCATGATTTCTCAATTTCATCATTAGATATGCGGTCTGTACATCTTATCGCAACAAGAAAAATTAAAACAACGAAAACGTACACGAAGCATCTATTCAACATGAAGATTGTTAAAGATAGAGATACACCCCTAAAACGATTTAAACTTAACGGAAGTTGGTCCAACAGTAATCCTTGATTTATCAATTGCTTTATTCAAACGATCGATGACTTTTGTAGCATCACTTCTTGACAAATACTGACCTGCCAGGATGTTTAATTCATTCTTCAAGGCCTTAAGCGTAGAATAAGCACGGTAAGCACTCAACATTTGATTACCACTCAAGTTATATTGGTTTTTCAAACTTAACAAATCTTTATGAGGCGGATTAAAATTACTACGCACAGGATCCGTAAAGCTATTGACTTGAAGCACTATTTCTCTTTCAATATGAATAAGGACTTCGGTTGTTCTCAACTGCTTAAAAGTTGAATCTTCACGCGCTATCAGCCTGTCTTCAGAGCTAGCACCAGGGTATTGATTCAACTCCTCAGGTTCATAATTGATTACCACACGATTCTTTTTCAGTTTTCCAACACCACCTCCTCTAGCGATGATTTTGAAATTTTTCTTTTTGTCCATTAATGCTTCAAAAAATTCCACCACAGCTATAGAATCTTTTTCAACAAATAATCGCTCTTGTTTCAATTCATATTGGTCTGTATCAAATAAATCTTGAATGCGCAATTGGACTTGTGAAGTATACAAAGGAAGAGCATCAGTAATATTGATATGTAACATTACTTCATCATACTGACTACTTTTGTGTGAAATAGGAATTGCCAATAGCTTTACTTCAAACACCTCTGGCTTATCGCTTGCAGGAAAAGTAAACTCCTGTGTTGTCAAATCGAAGCGCGTTGAATCTTCATATAAATAGAACCCATCTTTTTCTTGATAAGGGACCCATTTAGTTCCAATCATATCATACATCAATTGTACCTTTCTATTGAGCGCCTGTTGTTCAACCAATGCTTTCTCTCTTTCCTCTGCCAAAGCAGCCAATTTTTTATTGATTGCCTGAAGTTGACCGTAAAGCGCTACGACTTTATCCTGTCGTTTTTTCCGTTTTGAACGCTTAGAATCTGTTTTTAATATAGGCGGTCCAGAGCCTTGATTTGCCTTAGTGCGTTTTGATTTCTTTTTATTGTTCTTAGGTGGTTTTGTTGTAACAGTACTGTAGCGAATATCATTCAGTTCTTTTTCAGTCTTATCGATACTCAACTTTGTGTCGTCTTTTTTATTTTCATAGTAATCAATCCAATAATCAAAACCTCTTTTACCACTGATTTTCTCTTCAATTTCTTGAATATCCTTTTGAATTCTACCAATCAAAGTATAGTACGTCAAGCCTCCCCCAAATGTAGAATCAGGAGAAAGAAATCGGGTGTTTACTGCACCAAAAAGTGGATAATAGTTTCCAGCCTTTTGGATAACAACAGTTGTTTGCTTTTCAGAATTGTAGCCCCAAACATCCATGTGAATATTGGTTTCTCTTCCTTCTCCTGCAGTTTGAAACTGGTGAATGGTATATCCCATAGGCAAAACCTCAGGTTTTTTCTTTTTGGAAGTAGGTTTTATACCGATATACGGTTCATAAGGAAAAAGTCCAACCGCTTTAGGCAATCCTTTGTTCCATCTTCCTCTCTCATCCTTTTCTCGTTCTTCAAACAATCCAGAGGTTGTAGATCCATCTCCTGCGGCCGTTAAAACATTTTCAAAATAATCAGCTTCGCCACCCAGCTTTTCAAAAATTTGAAAAGTCCGTTGTGCCACCCATTCATTAATTGCATTGTTATACGCAAGGATTACCTCTTTTTTTTCTTCTTCTGTCCAGGCAGCAAAACCATCCAACATGGCAACCTTATCTTTAAAAGTTAAGGTTGGATTAGACAGTTTTTCAACTTTCCTGTGTACTTGAAGTTCTTCTTTTTTTATCCGCTTAGCTTGTTCTGGCAAATGTTCTAGAAGCAATTGTTCAAACCGTTCATAATCTGAAACTTTTCCGTCTTTCACCAAACTGTTACTTCTGTGAGACTGCAACAAACTATTCAATTCCCAAATGGCCATCTTATTTGATAATTCAGCAAGAATTCCTTTTGGCGAACGGCGAATTTCATTAGAGTAGATCTTCAACAATTCTGGTTGATTAATAATCACTTGCTCTGTTGAATCGTAATTTATCTCTCCATTAGGAAGCGTAATCTCTTTGCCAGAATAGACGATATAGCGTCCAATATTTTGTTCTAAAATGGGGCTTTTTCTAACAGTATGATAGATGTAAGCTTTATTTTGTGGGGTAAGGAAATAATCCTCTTGACCAATAGCAGAGTAAATTGACATTACCCACAAGAACATAATTAATGGTAACTTATTCATTCCACAAATATGGAAAAAACTTTTATGATTCCTTTCATCCATTCCTTCGAAATAATAACACATACTTTGTTTTTGTATTAAAAATCGCGAATAAATTCAAAAGGCGCTGACAAATATCAACAAGGATAAAAATTAAATCAGTACATTCGCAATTGAAATTAAGCGATGAAAAAACTCAGCATTTTTTTCATAAAATCATTTGTGGGGCCGTTTTTAGCGACCTTTTTTATTTCCATGTTTATGCTTGTAATGCAGTTTCTATGGAAATACATTGATGATTTAATGGGTAAAGGACTAGAAATCACAATAATTCTAGAACTCCTTTTTTATGTTTCGGCAAGTTTATTGCCGCTAGCTTTACCGCTTGCGATTTTACTTTCATCATTAATTGTGATGGGAAATCTTGGAGAGTCAAATGAGCTTACCGCATTAAAATCTAGTGGACTTTCAATTTATCGTATTCTACGCCCCCTCACAGGAGTGGTTATACTCATTGCCATTGGAACATTTTATTTTTCAAACTATGTTATCCCCATAGCCAACTACAAGTGGCATTCAATTATTTGGGACATACAAGAGAAAAAGATGACTTCATTTTTAAAGCCCGGCTCCTATACACAAGAAATTGATGGGTTCAGTATAAAAATAAAGGATGGAAAGGACAATCATTTCAATGACATCATTATTCACGACCGACGTGTGAATAATGAAATAAAAACCATTACAGCCAAATCTGGAGAATTTTATCAATCAACGAATGGAGAGTTTCTATTTTTCAAACTGTTTGATGGAAGCGTAGTAGAAGAACTTTCCAGTGCCCCCGACTTTCAAGCATCTGGAAAGAAAAAAAGTTCAGGTTCAAGTATTTTTCCGGGCAGAAAATCTGACTTTAAAACAGCAACCTACAAAATGGATATGAGTGGTTTTCAGTTGCAACGTACAAAAGACGACATGTTTAAAAATGATTATGAAATGTTGAATGTATTTCAAATCAATGAAACTGCAGACTCTATTAAGAATATCTACCAAGACCTCATGAAGTCCTTGTCTTTTAACAGTAAAGCCAAACACGCCTATTTCCAGGCTATACACTATTCCACAGAGCAAGAAATGGACACAGTACAAAGACAGCAACTAGAGGAATATATAGAACGAAACAAGAAAATAAGGGAGGTTTCACCTGTACCTGAAAAAGATATAAAGGAGATGGACTTAGACACCCCACCTTTGGCAGATCAACACGATGCAAAAACGAAGCGTGATTCTACCCTTTCTATCGTACCGATATATCAAATTGAAGACATGACCGAAGAGTTAAAGATGAAAACCATCTCTCACATGAAATCTCAATTAAGAAACAATATAAAATCATTAGAAGGGCAAGTAGAAATCGAAAAAAATCGTCATCGCACAATGCGCAGGTATGAAATTGAATTTCACCGTAAGTTTGCACTTTCTTTCTCTATTATCGTACTGTTTTTTGTTGGTGCACCGCTTGGTGCCATTGTTAAAAGAGGAGGGTTTGGTGCTCCTGTTGTCATTGCGGCTTTACTCTTTATGATCTATTTTGTTTTAATTACGATAGGTGATGGAATGGCTGAAAGCAATGTACTCTCCCCTTTCTTCGGAATGTGGGGTCCAAACATTATACTCTCTCCAATTGCTGCCTTACTTATGATGAGTGCTGCAAACGACAGAAGCGTAGTAACATTACCCAAAATATTTAAAAAGAAAAAGAAGAATGCATAGAGTTTTTCATTTTTCGAACAAACCTCCTTTTCCATTAAGAGATGGCGGATGCATTGCAATTTCGAGCGTATTGAAATCTTTATTGTCGTCTTCAGAAATAGAGGTTTTTCATTTCACATTATCCACTTATAAACATCCGTACGCTCCTGAAATGTATCCACAGACTTGGAAAGAAAGAATGGAAATGGATTCTTCAATCGTCAATACGAAAACCAATTTATTGGGCGCATTATACTACTTGGTCAGAAATAAGTCCTATAATGTTGCGCGTTTTTACGATCCTAAAGTTGCAAAAACAATAAAAACACATTTGAATAACAACAAGTATGACGCAGCAATACTTGAAAGTATTTACCTTTTACCCTACCGTTCCTTATTCAAAGAAAAGGGCATCAAAGTCATTGTCCGAGCACACAATTTAGAGCATGAAATATGGAGTTCAATGGCTGAGAAATCACCTATATTTTTAAAACGATGGTACTTTAATCGATTGTCCTCGCAGCTTGAGAAATATGAAAGAACAGAATTAGCCAAAGTTGACGGAATTGTATCCATCACAGAAGAAGATGCTTTATTTTTTCAACAGTTCGAACCAGAAGTCACTACCACTGCAATTCCAACAGCTGTTAAAACCAAATTTCCTCCGACAGATTATTCCCTTTCTGACTTTTATTTTTTAGGAGCAATGGACTGGAAGCCTAATATAGATGGAATTCAATGGTTTTTGAATAATGTTATTCCAGAAGGATTAAAAGGAACAAAGTTTTTTTTGGGTGGAAAAGGTCTAAAAACCAATCAATACAATCATCCCAGTGTTGAAAATGTTGGAGAAGTAGAAAACGCTTTAGACTTCATCAGTGCGCATGGAATTTGTATCATACCAATGCATTCCGGTAGTGGGATCAAAATAAAGCTATTAGAAAACATGGCCATGGGAAAACCCATCATTACCACATCAGAAGGCGTTAGAGGTGTAGATGTTACTCATGAAAAAGAAGTTTTAATAGCTGATGATCCAGATGAATTTAGAGAATTAATGTACCGTTTGCATTTAGACAAAAACTTAAGAAGGAAATTAGGTAAAAACTCAAAGTTATTCATCAAAAATAACTATAGTGAAGAAAAGTTAACCCGAAGACTCATTGCATTCATCAAAGACATATAAAAAGCTCGTCATTGTGACTTCACGCTTCCCTTATCCATTGGAAAAAGGAGATAAACTGCGTGCGTATCATCAAATCAAGCAATTGGCAAACCATTTTGAAGTCCATTTAATCAGTACTTCAGAACAGAAAGTCAATCCAACGGACATTGATCAATTGCGTCCATTTTGTGCCAGTATCAATGTGTTTCCGATATCACTTCCGCAAAAACTTTGGGGAGTTCTTTCCAAACTATTGAGTAGAAAACCTATTCAGGTCGGGTATTTCCATCACTATTCAATACACAAAAAAGTCAACCGAATATTACAAGAGATTCGGCCAGATCATATTTATTGTCAGTTGATTCGTGCAGCTGAATATGTTAAAAACTACCACCATTGCCCGAAAACGATAGATTATATGGATGCGCTTTCAAAAGGAATGGAAAGACGTTCAAAAAACGCAAAATTCATCAAACACTATATATTTGAAAATGAATTCAAGCGTTTGACTTATTATGAAAATTCAATTTTTGAATATTTTGAGCACCACACCATAATTTCACAGCAGGACAAGCAATATATTTTTCATAAAAACAGAGCACAAATCCATGTCATTCCCAACGGAGTTGACGCTTCTTTTTTAGAAGTTAATCAACAACAAAGTAAATCAGCGGACTTGGTTTTTACAGGAAACATGTCTTATCCCCCAAACGTAACGGCGGCACAGTTTATCGTTCAAGATATATTGCCTTTGATATCACCTTCCACAAAGGTAAAAATTGCTGGTTCCTCTCCTGCAAAAGAAGTTCTTAAACTCGCCAGTTCTCATGTTGAGATCACAGGTTATGTAGATGATATAAAAGCGGCCTATTGCAGTGCTGAAATATTTGTAGCCCCAATGTTTTTAGGTACAGGACTTCAGAATAAACTCTTAGAAGCAATGGCGTTAGGAATACCATGTATAACAACAACCTTAGCCAATAATGCACTTGGAGCAAAACCTGAACAAGAAATCCTTATTGCCGATGATGCAGAAGCATTTGCACATCAAATCAAACGCTTGCAAAATACTCCAGAATTAAAGCAAAAACTTATCGACAATGGACGTGCTTTCATCGTGGATAATTACCAGTGGAGCTCTGTAACCGACAAACTCGTTCAACTAATCATGGAATGAGTTTATTATCCGGCTTTATTGTCGTACTTTTGCATTAAATTTCAGAATACAGTTATGCAATATAAATTGAATACCATAGAAGAAGCTATTGAAGACATCAAAGCGGGAAAAGTTGTAATTGTAGTTGACGATGAGGACAGAGAGAATGAGGGTGATTTCTTAACGGCCGCAGAAAATGTAACTCCAGAAATTATCAACTTTATGGCCACACATGGTCGTGGGTTAATTTGCGCTCCTTTAGTTGAAGACAGGTGTGATGAATTAGGATTAGACCTTATGGTGCAATCTAATTCAGCGGCATATGAAACGCCTTTCACAGTATCTGTAGACTTAATCGGTCATGGTTGCACCACTGGAATATCAGCAAGCGATCGATACAAAACAGTGAAGGCTTTAATTGACCCCAATACAAAACCAGAAGAATTAGGAAAACCTGGACATATCTTTCCATTACGCGCAAAACGAGGAGGAGTATTAAGACGTGCTGGACATACAGAAGCAGCTATTGATTTAGCTCGACTTGCAGGATTTCAACCCGCTGGATTAATCGTAGAAATATTAAATGAAGATGGTTCAATGGCGCGATTGCCTCAATTGGTTAAGATTGCAGAACGTTTTGATGTGAAAATCATTACCATTGAAGATTTAATCAAATATAGATTAAAGAAAGAAAGTCTGGTTGAACGTCAAGTTAAAATTCAACTGCCCACTGAGTTTGGAGATTTCGAAATGGTGGCCTATACCGACAAAAATAGTGGTGAGGAACATTTGGCCTTAATTAAAGGCGAATGGGAAACAGATGAACCTGTTTTAACACGTGTACACAGTTCTTGTATAACTGGAGACATCTTTGGTTCTTGTAGATGTGACTGCGGACCTCAATTGCACGAGGCTATGCGAATGATTCAAGAAGAAGGAAAAGGAGTTATTGTATACATGAATCAAGAAGGTCGTGGAATTGGAATGATCAACAAACTTAAGGCGTATAAGCTTCAAGAAGAAGGTTATGATACAGTACAAGCGAACGAAAAATTAGGATTTAAAGGAGACCAAAGAGATTACGGAATTGGTGCTCAGATTTTACGCGATTTAAACGTACGTAAAATGCGCTTGATGACCAACAATCCAACAAAGCGAACAGGTCTTATTGGATACGGTTTAGAAGTCGTTGAAAATGTATCTTTAGAAATTGAAAGCAATAAACACAATAAGTTTTATTTGGAAACCAAGCGTGACCGAATGGGACATACAATAGCGGTAAAAGACAAAAAGTAGGGACTTCCCTACTTTTTTTTTATTCTTTATTTTCCTTTTCTTCTTTCTCTTGACGAATGATTTCGTCTCTGTTTTTATGAATTCGTTTAGACCAGGTCCTGGTAAGAATTAACGCAAGTATGATCACAGCTCCGATTATCATCGCCGTTGGAGACTCCCAAAAATTAGTCTGTTCTTTATCATTTTGGGTAACATGTTGTGGTGTTTGTGCTACAACAGTTAACCCCATCCATAAAAAAGCCAATAGTATATTTAATTTATTTCTCATACCTACAATGTAATAAAAATTATTTGGAGTACCCAGATTATTTCATTAAATATTGCGTCATTCCTTTGCTGTAAGCCCTTTCAATTCTACCGCTACCGCCATCGAAAAGTAAATACGCTTCCAAATTCAATTCAGGATGCTTTTTGATCAAGTCCAAAGATTTCTCGACCCCCATTACCATAAACGCAGTTGCATAAGCATCTGCCTTTGCTGCATCATCAGCAATTACAGTTGCACTAAGAATGTGATGTCGAACTGGTCTTCCAGTAACTGGACTTAAGGTGTGACTGTACTTTTTTCCATCCAAGACATAAAAATCCCTATAATTCCCTGATGTTGCCACAGCACGATCACTAACTTCAATATAATTTTCTAAATCTCGTTTTGAAAGGCCTTCATTCCCTGTATTTACTTCCACAGGTTCGTCAACACCTATCACCCACTTGGTGCCCCTATCGTTCATTCCTTTCACACGAATTTCACCCCCCACTTCAATGAAGTAGCTCTGATGACCTTTGCCATCAAGATAATCTGCAAGCACATCAACGGCCTGACCTTTTGCGATAGCATTAAACACCAATTTAAAGCGAGGGTCTAATTTTGTTAAAACACCATCATTATAACTGTAGTGATCATTGTTATCAAACCCGACGAAATTCAATACACTATCTATCTCAACCGCTGTAGGTGCTTTCTCAATGTCCTTAAAAAATCCCCACAAACTGACCAATGGATAAACGGTTGGGTCAAACGCTCCTTCTGTGTAGTCGTATACTTCTTGACTCAACTCAAAACAAGATTGAAAGTACAAAGTTGAATTAAGATCAATACTAGAATTAGATGCGTTAAATTGACTAATTAAAGAAGCGTCAATATAAGTTGATAATTCAGCATTAAACCCTTCAAACAACTCCTCTATTTCCATAGGAGCAGCCTTCAAAGAGTCTTCCCCTGTTTTAATTACAAAAGTGGTACCCAATGCTTTTCCCTTAATACTAGTTTTATTCTCCAACCAAACATTTTTGGTGTTGGGAACTTGTGTTTTTTGAATGGTTTTGTTTTGTGGTTTATTGGACTTTTCAGGTGCAGTACAAGAACTTATTCCTATCATAAAGACCATCCACAAGTAGAATGAAGATTCTAGAAAAAACTTTTTTCTAATAGTGTTTTTCCAACTTGGCGTTTTCTGTTCCATTAATCCAACTTTGCTCTGTTACAGGCATACCGTTCTTACTGTACGTTAAGCCATTTCTACTCTGAATTCTAATATAAACATCTCCTCTTCCATTTTGAACAACAAAACGACGGGTAACAATCTTTACTGGAATTCCATCTTTATCTTTTCGGATATAATTTTCTTGAGAAACACCTTCAGGATATTCATCACCAAGAGTGTTTGCTATTGCCTCATTAAAAGTCAGTTTATTCTCCTCCAATTGATTCACCAATTCTTGTGTCTTGAACTTATCTCTTTTAGAAGCCTCATCGCGCAATTGAGCTTGACTATCAATGCTTGCATTTAAACCTTTCACATCTTCGTAGTTCTCCTTAACTTTTTCTGCTTTGATCTCATTCGCTAACTCCTCTTGCTTTTTAATTCGTTCAATTTCGTTAACTGTGTTATTTCGCTGTGTTTTTTCATCTTGATTTCTCAACTCGCTGGCACGCTCCATTGCATCTTGCTGATCCTTTACATGCTCGTTAATCAATGCTAAATCTTCTCTTTGTTGTTGCCCTTGTTCATCCTGCATATTTTGAACCGTTTCAACTTCCTTTATGGTGTTTTGGGTTTCAGCATACTGCTTATTCGAACGGACAAGCATTTGTTCAACCTCTTTCTGATCCATTTCTTTCAATACTTCCAAAGCCAATTGTCTCGCATCGTCTTTCCCCTCTTTTGATTGGTCAAATTGATTAGAAGCAGCAGTATATTGACTATCAATTAACAATTGTTCTTGATAAGCTTCATCAGTCTCTTGGTCAAACTTACGTTGCAAGGCAGCATCTAAAACATAAATATCATCTTGTAATTGTTGATGAATGGCGTTTTTTTCTTCCGTAGATTCAGCAACTTTCATTTCAGCTAAAAGCGCTTCATCTTGAATTTGTACCACTTGATCATACTCTGCAGTACTCTCTTCAAATGACCTTAACTCTCTGCCTTTAATGATTTCATCCACTTTGACTTCATCGTCTTTACGTTGTTCTTCACTTAAAAGGAAAAAAGCATCTTGTTGCTTATCTATTTTTAGAATTTCCTCTTCTGTGGATGTTACCCTCACTTGGTGATGCGCTGCTTCGGCTGTATTTTGAATTTCCCTAGCTTCTTCTACACCTTTAATTCTCTCAATAGTTTCAACATGGTCGTGGGTTAATTGCTGTCTTAATTCATCCATTCCATCGTTGATGTAAACAATGTTTTGGTTTGCTCTCAAGGCCGCTCCTCGTTCAAATAAATTATTTTGGTTGCTTCTGATTTCCAAATTGAACTCCTCATTGTCAACCTGCTCAATAAAGACCCTTAATTTATCGTGTTCATCAATCGTTATCTGATCTCTTCGGTCTTTTATAGATAAAATTTCATTTTCATAAGCAACACGCTCTTCAAAATCAGTAGCAGACCTTTCTTCTGCCAAACCTTCGTTTCTTCTCAATTCTTTTTGAACCGACTCCAACTTCATCTGCTCCCTTTGCCTTGCTCCTGCTTCCAACAAGGCCGCTCCTTCAATAATAGAAATATTCTCTTCCTCTCCTAGGTATTCGACTGTACTTTCTGTTTTTACGTTACCATTAAGAATCGCTGTAATTTCAGCTATCTTATCTACTGGATATTGGTCATAGCTTCTTAATTTAATTGCTCTTTCATAAAGACTGATTGCTTTATCATAATTTTCATCATCGAAATACTCATCCGCTTTAGTCAAGATTTTTTGATAACGAACGTTATCCCCTCTTTCCGTTTTCTCTTTCGCTTTAACCACACTTAACTGCATACGGTCATTCGCATACACACTATTCGGGTCAATTTGAAGTGCTTTTTCGTATTCTTTTTTGGCATCAATAAAGTTTTCTTGATCAAACATGGCATCAGCTGCCGCAATACGTTCATTAAATCGCTCTAATCGTTCTGCTTCTTCTTTTTCTATTTTATCCAAATTATTAAGGATCTGCTCAACTTCATCTACTTTATCTTTAGCATAAGAATCATTTTCCTGAACAGACAATGCCGACTTATATGCTCCAAGTGCCTCTTGATATTGCTTATTGGCAAAATATGCATCCGCCTGATCGATGAAATTTTGATATTCTTGGTTCACAGAGTTATTCGCTATATCCTCAATGTTTTTTAGAGCCAATTGAATTTGCGATTTTGGATATTCTTCATCTTCTTTAACCTTTAGGGCATCATTGTAGAAGGCAATACTTTCCTCATAATTCTTGTTGTCAAATGCCAAATCTGCTTTATTTATCAAATTCGTATATTGCGTATCTTCTGCATTCTGCGAGGCTATTTGGTCTAACAAAGCCTGGTATTCACTGATTTTAGTTTTAGGATATTGTTCGTTAGGCTTTAAATTAGAAGCTGCTTTTAAATAATCAATAGCGTTTTGGTATTTAAAGTCTTGTGCGGCTACATTTGCCAATTCTAACTGCTCTTGGTACTGACGGTCAAGTTCAGCCAATGCACCTTCTTGTTCTTTTGCTTCCTCAATTTGTCGCAATAACTCATCGATTTCTACAATCTTATTTTGAGGTAAGGATGCATTTGGTCTCATACTTTGAGCCTGAACATAAATGGCTTTAGCTTCTTCTAAAGTAGGAATGTGATTGTTGTTCGAAAGGGCTTCATCAAATTTAGTTTGTCCTGAATTTAATAAAGCCATGTATTGCTCCTCCTCAGACTGAAGTCCTTTAATTAACTCTTTTGCCTGATTTTTTAGTTGAGTCGCTTCAGGATCCAACGGTTTTTCAATTAAAGCATCGTCAAAAAACTTAATGGCAGCTGAATAATCTTTATTAGAAAGGGCTTTGTTTCCTTCCACCATAGCTGCGTTATAACGCTCATTTTTTTCAGCTAACTGATTCTTTTGATCAATCTTTTGTAGCATATCTGCAATTCGACTTTTTGCTACAGCATCATTTTCTTTAAGATTCAAAGCTTCGTTGAAAGCAGTCATCGCTTTTTCATATTCTTCCGCCGCTGCGAACGATTCTCCTTCAGCCATTTTTGCTTCATATGCCAATTCTGCTTCTTGATTATTGGCTTCCTCAGCTTCTTTTTGCGCAATCAATTCTAAACTGGTTCTAATTTCAGCATCTTCATTAATGGCAAGTGCAGCTTCAAATTTATCTTTGGCTCCTGCCCAATTCTTTTGCGCCATCAAGACATTTGCTTCTTGTTTCAACTGAGCGAATTGTTCTTCCTTAGATTGTTGAGTGTCAAACTCCTCTTTACTGGTTTTGGCAGCAGTCAATAGAGCTTTAACATCTTCACGGTTTCCATCTAATTGAATAGCTTCTTCATATTTTAGGATCGCTTCATTCCATTTGTTTTGTGCCTTTAATGTTGTCGCTTGATCCATCAACACCTGAATCTCTTCTGCAATCCGCTCTTGATTTCCTAGTTGTTCTTGTTTAGCTCTTATGGCTTCAATTCTGTCGTTAACATGCGGACGGTCATTAAAAATTCCTTTTGCTGCAATATATTTTGTTTTGGCCTCTTCCCAATTTTCGTCGTTAAAAGCTTGATCCGCCTCATTCACCAACTGATTAAACTCAGCTTCTTTAGCGGCCTTATTTTGCTTTTCATTCAATAATGCTTCAGTTCTTCCTTTACCTTCAATAGCAGTAGCGTTTTGAGCATCTAAAGTTAAAACAGCTTCAAAATCAACAAGTGCATCTGTATAGTTTTCACTGCTCAACTTTTCTTCTGCACTGGCTAGTAAAGCAGCAATTTGATTGGCTTTTTCTTGATCCGCAGCTGCCGCTTCTTTCTGCGCCATTAAAGCTTCGGCATTTGCTTTTCCCGCAATCGCTTCTGCATTTTGACTATCCAAACCTAAAACAACATTATAATCGGCAATCGCTCCGGTAAAATCTTCATTTTGTATTTTTGTTGCCGCACTTGAAAGTAATTCAGAGATTTGATTTTGCTGAGCCATTTGAGCTTGTTGCTGCTCAAGGGCCTCTTGGGCATTATCACGTTTGACCACAACAGTATTGTCTTGCAGTAACCCTAAAGCTTCGTTGTATTTATCTACTGCTGACTGATAATTTTCGGCAGTAACTTGCTCATCTCCTTCAGCAACCAATTGATTGAAAGCTTCAATATTAGCGTTGGCCGCTTGTTGCTCTTCAAGTTTTGTTGTAGCCATGCTTATTCTTTCCACAGGATAAGTTGCTGCACTTTCATAGGTAATCGCTTCCTTATACTTCTCTATAGCTCCCGCATAATCTTCCTTATCGAACAAAGCATCCGCAGCCTCTATGGCTTTATTATAATTCTCTCTACGTTCTCTTTCTGCCGACTGAGCATCCAATTGATCCGCTATCGTTTTTAACCTATCTTTAGGATATTGTTCATTAGGGAGCACTCGGCTAGCCGCTTGATATTTATCACGAGCAGCTTGTAAACTATTCTGTTTAAAGAATCCATCTGCTTGCTGAATCAGTTTATCGTATTCTTCTTGCTTGGCGGCATTGGCTTGTAATTCCTTAAGTTCTTCAATTTTATCTTTTGGATATTGCTCATCCGATTTCATGGCGCTTGCTTCGCTGTATTTAGCAATTGCTTTATCATATTCTTTATTACTGGCTAGGTTATCTGCCGCTTCAATCAAATTCAAATACGCCTGATTATCTTGCTGGAACGCCAATTCCTCTTCCGCTTTTTTCTGCAGTAAGGCTTCAATTTCGATTAATCTGTTGTTGGGATGTTTTTCTGCTTGCTTATCGGGGACTTGCAGAGCAGCTACATATTTATCTAATGCTTGTTCGTATTTCTTTTCATTGTAAAGTTGATCTGCCTCTTGAATTAAAGCATTGTACTTTGCTTCATTTTGACCAGACGCCTGCTCCGCCTCTTCCAACTTATCTATAATTTTCTTTTTAGTTCGATTTGTTGGACCTGGATCATAAGTCATACGGTCTCGGTCAAAGTACCATTCCACAACAGGTTCTGTTTTCAAAAAGGAAAAATCAGCGTCCCTCTCTGTAAATAAATCAATATCAATGGGCGGGAATATATTTCCTCCTGGGGGCATGTCCTCTTCAAATACCTTAACAACATCAACTTTAATTATTTTGGTAACATACCCAGGTTTAGAATATTCTATAGTAAACGCTTTACCAGGTGAAAACTCTACCCTATAATTGCCATTAGATTTTGTTACATGCTTATAAACTTCTGCACCATTTTCTAGAACACGAATGGTAACACCTGACATAGATTTTTTTGTATCCATATCAGAAACCTTCCCTTCATAGGTAACTTTTTGCCCAAAAGAAAAGGCAATGCTGAACAATAGAACCGTTATGACTGAGAAAAGATATTTCATTTATTAGTATATAGAACGTAATCTAGTACAATCTGTTACATGTTACGTTCAATTTCATAGTTTAACATACAAATATCGTTAAAAATAAAATAAATCAGGCGATTTTATCCAAAGGATGTTCTAACAATTAAATCACGCGGCAAAAAGACCTGATAAACACCAGTTTATAATCAAGTCAATCTTGAGTTCTTGTAAAGATTACTTTTGTCTCGTCTACTATTTATGGAAATTCATTACTTTCGCTGCATGCAAAAGAAATTTATTGAGGTGTGTTATACCCCGGGAGATTACGAATATTATAAAGGACGCTTTGACATTGTGGTAGTAATCGATGTATTGCGTGCAACAACAGCTATTTGTTCGGCCATTGACAACGGAGTGAATAGTGTTATCCCTGTATCTACAATTGAAGAAGCGAAGGCTTACCAAGACAAAGGTTTTTTAGTCGGCGCAGAAAGACAAGGAGAAATCGTAGAAGGTTTTGACTTTGGTAATTCCCCTTACAGTTATATGAAGCCAGCACTAAAAGGGAAAGACATAGTACTGTCAACCACTAATGGAACTCGCGCCATCAATATTGCAAAAGAAGCGCCAACAGTAGTAATTGGGGCTTTAACTAACCTTGATTACCTGATTGACTGGTTGATACAACAAGAGCAAAACGTTGTTTGTCTATGTTCAGGTTGGAAAGATAAATTCAACTTAGAAGATACCATTTGCGGAGGAGCAATTGCAGAAGGTTTATTGAAAACAGGGAAATTCACATCCGATGACGATTCTTCAGTAGCAGCGAAATACCTTTATCTTGCAGCAAAAGACAATTATTTTGGATTCTTAAAAGCAAGTTCACATAGAAGAAGATTAAAAAGATTAAATTTGAATGAAGATATTAAATTTTGTCTTACCCCTAATCAAATGAAGGTTATTCCAATTTTAAAAGGAAATAGAATTGAAAAATTAAGCCTTTAGTTGATTAGTGAATTTTTAATCAGCACATGACACAAAAAACACTATTGCTTTTCTTTCTATTATTCAGCACCTATTCATTTGCATGCAAGAAAAAAGACACCAGCAAAGTCGAATGGATTAGAACTTATTTTAATTCTATTCCCGACCATAACTTCGCACTGCCCGACAACAAAGCTTTAGGTGAATACGACCTCATTCAACCCCTCGTCGATCGAATTGATAGCGCGCAGTACAGTATAGACCTTGTAGCCTATGACTTGCAAAACATGCGTGTAGGTCATGCCTTGGCAAATGCATCACGAAGAGGTGTTCGGGTAAGGGTCATTACAGATGTTATTCATAGAGATCACGCTCCTCGTTTTACTCATCCCATGTGGGATACTTTGAGGGCGGCTGGAATATATAACATCGATGACAGCGGTACAATTTATCATCCCGATGGAAGAATTATTGCCTTAAATGAAAAACTTCCTAATTCAGGAGCGAACATGCACCATAAATTCGCTGTGTTTGACGCCTTAAGTGAAGATCCAGAAGACGACTATTTATGGACAGGTTCCATGAACATTACTTATACTGGTCCATGGAACACCAATGTAGTACTAGTCATCAAAGACAGTGGAATTGCAGGAGCATACCTAGAAGAATTTAAGCAAATGTGGGGAAGTAAAACTGCAATTCCCAATGCCAGAAAAGCCAGGTTTCACAAAGACAAACGCAATGTTTCAAAAAACATTCACCACATCAATGATATTAAAGTAGAGGTTTACTTCGGCCCCATGGACAGGAACAAAACCAAGCCTAGTATTTCGAAAAGAATAACCACACTAATTAACGAATACGCAAAACATGATGTTCGTTTTTTAGCCTTTGCCATCAGTCCAAACATTCCTATTAGCGAAGCAATGATAGAGCGTTCAGGTCGTGGAGAGATCATTTTAGAAGGCGTTATTGATCCTGCTTTTTACACACGATATAGGAACAACGACCAAATTTGGGCAAAACCTGAAATGGCGTTTGGAAACAGACTTATACTCCCTGGAAAAGAAGTGCGAAAACTTCACGCAAAAACCATAATCATTGATGCAGAGTATCCTTATCCCGAAAAACACAAAGCGCTTACCATTGTGGGTTCTTATAATTTTTCCGCAGCTGCTGAAGTTGCCAATGATGAGAACATTTTGATGATTTATGACAATAAAATAGCCAATCAATTCTTTCAAGATTTTAAAGGTGTTATGAGTCGGGCAAAGGGAGAAAGCTATCACCACTACCCCAGCCTAGACACCAATATTTGGTATGATAACTTTAGAATAGGTAGAAATGGAAATATTGAGGTGGAGTTAGCAACCAACTTATTTTATCCCGCTGAATTGTTGGGTGTGAAAATTCCGAGAAACTGGGCTGGTCACAAAGATTCAAGTTACTATTATGCTGAAGAATCCTTGCAGTTTCTTGATTCTCTAATTGAAGGAGCAGCCTTAAGAATAACAGCAGGAAAAGAAGAACCATCACATAGGTTTGGACGTTATTCTGGATACATCACCGCAAAAAAAGACACCCAATTAATTAATGTAAACAGAAAAATGATCGAAACTGGAAACGCTACGTTTTCTTATTATGGTAGACAACAACCAGACTCCATACTTTCATTCAAATTAGCTGAAGAACAAGCCAAAACAAACTACCTTGGAATGTGGGGTTGTCCAGAATTAGTTGATACCAAAGTCCTTACCTCTGAAGCAACAATACTCAAGAACTTATTTCCGTTAGACATCAACACAGCAACAATTGAAGAACTGTCACTTGTACCATCCGTAGGTCCAAAAACAGCAGAAACAATCATTCAATACAGAGAAGAAAAAGGCGTGTTTTCAAGTTTAGATGACCTTTTAGAAATCAGAGGAATTGGAACGGCTACTTTGGAAAAATTAAAAGCCTACCTTATTATAGGAGAAGATTAAAACTATAAAATAGTAACATTTCATCTCTAAAAAATCATTAATTTTGAAAAACTATGACAAACAACGATATAATACGTCAATTGCGCTATACATTTGATTATAATGATGACAAAATGATGGAGCTTTTTGCTTCAGGAGCATTAGAGGCTTCACGTGCTCAAGTGTGTGATTGGTTGAAGAAAGAAGACGATGATTCACATGTTAAAATTGAGGACAAAGAATTGGCTGCTTTTCTCAACGGTTTCATCAATGAAAAAAGAGGGAAAAAGGAAGGAGCTCAAATGAGACCTGAAGATCGATTGAACAACAACATTATCCTTAGAAAATTAAAGATTGCTTTAAATTTACAAGACAATGATATGTTGGACATTTTTGATTTGGCCAATATGCGGGTGAGCAAACATGAATTAAGTTCATTCTTTCGCAATCCATCGCAGCGTCAGTACAGAAAGTGCAACGATCAATTTTTACGAAACTTCCTGTATGGACTACAAATTAAATACAGAGACAACGCAAAAGTAGAAAACCAGTAATAAAATGATTAAATACACTATCCACCTTATTCTACTCCTTCTCTTGTTCATGTTCAGCGCATGCAACCTGAATAAAATGTATCTTCAGCCTACAGAAATGAAGCCTGATGCTAAATCGGCAACCCTTTATTTAGAAGGAGACACCGTGACCATTAACTACATAGGTGAACACTATCAACCCCAATTTATCCGCAATGGAAAAGACACCGTCGAATTTGATTACACCATAGAAAGCACCCTATTTGAAAGCACAAGTGGGAATTTGCTTAACGGATGGATGCTCACCCCGAAAGATGTTAAACCAAAAGCCACCCTTTTATTCTTTCACGGAAATGCCGGATTTATTACCAGTCAACATTGGTCTATGACCCTACTTTTGAAGTATGGCTACCAAGCATTCGTCATTGATTATAGCGGATACGGATTTTCTGAAGGAAGGGCCACGCGAAAAAATGTATTAAAAGATGGAAACTCTGCCCTGAACTATATCCTGAACCGACCAGATGTTAAAGGAACAGATATTGTGCTCTACGGTCAGTCACTGGGTGGACATTTAGCCACGGTAGTAGCCGCTCAAAATCAAGATAAAATTGATGCTTTGGTAGTAGAAGGCGCCTTTTCCTCACACAAGGACATTGGCATCCACTTCGCAGGTTTTCTAGGAAAAATATTTGTAAAAGAACAGTATAGTGCAATCGAATCTGTTCAGCAGTTCAACAAACCCATCCTTGTCATTCACAGCACAGAAGACAATGTTGTACCATTTGAAATGGGAAAAAAGATATATGACCATGCGAATGAACCCAAAGCGTTTTATGAAATAGACGGTTGTCATATCTGCGGAGCGCGAATTTACAACAAAGAAATCGCTCAAAAAATCGCAAAAATGATAGCACAATAGAATCAATTGATAATTCTTTTAAGTTTCAAGTAATAAATCAAGTATTATAACAGAATTTACTATCTTTAAGCCTTCATAATCACACCGTACAAATAAGATATTCCCTACAAAAGTATGGTGAATATTTAAAGATTATCAACATAGAACACTTATGATTCAAGTAGAAAATATACGCAAAGAGTTTGAGTTAACGAAAAAGCAACAAAAGGAAAACAATACCACCGACAAGTTTGCTTTAGCCGTTGAAGATGTGAGTTTTGAATGTCAACCTGGACGCATCTTCTCACTACTCGGTCCAAATGGCGCCGGGAAAACGACGACATTACGCATGCTCGCAGGAATATTAAAACCCAGTCAAGGCTCCATCAAAATCAACGGTATTGACATTCAGAAACAACCCAATGAAGCCAAAAAAGTGATTGGTTTTCTCACTGGTTCTACAGGACTCTACGAGCGATTAACAGCAAATGAAATCATCGCTTATTTTGCAAAACTGTATGGAGTTTCAGATGCTGACTTCGAGCAACGAAAAGAACATTTATACACCTTGTTGGGAATGCACGACTTCCAAGATCAACGCATTGGTCGATTAAGTACGGGAATGAAACAAAAAGTCTCCATTGCCAGAACGATGATACACGATCCAGACGTAGTTGTATTTGACGAGCCAACCAGTGGATTAGACGTCATAACAGCAGAAAACATCATTAAGCTCATCAGTGATTGCAAAACACAAGGAAAAACAGTCATTTTCTCCTCTCACATTATGAGCGAAGTAGACTTGCTGTGTGATGACCTCGCCATAATCCATAAAGGAACGATAATTCACCGTAGCAGCATGCAAGACTTCCGTGACCACATGCAAACCAAGAATTTAACTGAAGAATTCATCCGCATCATCAACGAAAACAATTAAGCCATGATATTTACAATATTTAAAAAAGAATTAAAAGACACATTACGAGATCGCAGAACGATTATCGCAATGATTGTAGTTCCTATCTTGGTTTTCCCATTAATTATTGGGCTTTCGACAACTGTCACCAAGCATTTTGCCGAGCAACAAAAAGAAGAGGTTTTAAAAATTGCATTGATTTCTGATAAAACAGACAATCAATTCTCACAAACACTTGCCTCCATCCCTGACACATTGGGACCAAAAGAGTTGATTTTTCGAGAAGATACTTTAGGATTAAGGAAAGACATTAACAATGACTCGATTCAACTGGCCTTTTTTATTCCCACAAGTTTTGATGATGAACAAGCTGAGAACAAGCAATCAACAGTTCTCATTTTTCATAAAGGAGTAAATGTAGGAAACAAGGCACGGGTTCAAACCTATCTTTCTGAAATTAAAAACACTTTTTTAACGCAACGTTTTGAGAGGTTAAATTTAGACACGCAACTTATCGAGCCCATTGCGGAGCAATACATTGATTTTTCAAGTGAAAAAGAAGTCATAGGAAAATTAGCAGGTGGTGTCCTCCCCTATTTATTCATCATTTTTGGATTCATTGGATGTATGTATCCAGCCATAGATTTATTCACAGGAGAAAAAGAAAGAAAAACCCTTGAGACTCTATTGACTACTCCAGTTCCACGTTGGAAAATATTAATCGGTAAAATGCTAGTGATTGTTCTATCAGGAATAGCTGCAGCAAGTTTTTCTTTACTCGGTTTGTTTTTAGGACTTCGGGTTTTCAATTTAGTGGATAATCCTGCAATAATGACTGTTATCGATGGAATACTAACTCCTACATTTATACTGAGTTTATTTGTTCTTCTTTTACCATTGACTATTTTCTTTGCCGGAATAATGATACCAGCAACAATATACGCAAAGTCATTTAAAGAGGCACAGAGTGTATTAACTCCAGTCAACTTTGTTGTCATACTCCCTACTTTTATAGGTTTTTTACCTAACATTGAACTCGACTATACTACAGCGTTCATTCCGATTGTCAATATCGTATTGGCCACAAAAGAAATCGTTGCAGGAACCATCGATCCAATCTTGATGATCATTAGTTTTATGACCATGGTTGCTGTCGCTGCGTTATCAGTATTGTTTTCTTACAAGCGATTTGGTAAAGAGAGTAATATTATTAGTTGATTTTAAGGTTCGAGTATTTACATTTCGGGTATTTCAATCAAGTAAAATTTATAGAAGCACGGCTAAGCTGTGCTTCTTTTTTAATTTTAAACAGTATCTATTTACTCCTCCATTTTCATCTCAAAGACTCCAATAAAAACCTCTGTTGCGATGTCCTCTAAACCTTTTTAGTTCTGTTTGACCTTCAACTTCCCATTCACCAGACCACCTCACTCCTCAATCATAAACTCCAACATTTCCTCTACAAAATCGTCCCAATTGTAGGTTGAAGGTCGATCTATTGTTGTAATATGAACACTATTCAACATTTTCTCAATGCCTTTACTCAATTCAAGAACATTATTTGGGGGGACGATCATTCCTTCTGTTTCATCTTGAATAAATTCTGACAATCCGCCAACATCTGTGGCTATTACAGGTTTATTGAAGTGTTTGGCTATGGCGATAATTCCGCTTTGGGTTCCAGATTTATAAGGCAAAACAACCACTGAGGTCAAGGAAAAATAATACTTCACCATTTCATCGGAAATATATTCCAAATTGAGGTGTACCCTATCTTCAAGCTGGTGTGATTTGATGATTTCATCATACTGTTCAAAAGAACCGTAAACTTCTCCAGCAACAATCAAATGAATATCTTCTTCCAAGTCTTTCATCGACAATAACAATTGGTCTAGACCTTTATAATCACGGATTAATCCAAAAAACAACAAGTATTTTTTATCAGGATTAAGATTTAGTTTCTCTGCTGCTTCTGTTCTGTCCACAACATTCCCGAAATGATCATAAACAGGATGAAGTAAAACTTTAGACTTAACCCTTGGATAGTTTTCTTTAATTTCCTTATTTACAGCACTTGACAAAGCAATGCAATGACTGTTTCGATTAAAGAAATAATTAGATAAAGTTCTGTCCAACTTCCCTTGCTCATGTGGTGTAGCATTATGAACGATTGAGACCACGCGACAATGTTTACTCATTTTTTTTGCTACGTACCCTAATGCAGGTGCCATATAAGGCATCCAGTATCCTATGACTAAAACATCAGGTTCAAACTCACGAATGCGTTTCACCGTGGTCATATATGTTGCTGGATTCATTGCATTTAACACGCGAACAGTTGGAATTTCATCTACCTTATCATCCGCTGTGACCAATTGTGTTTTTCCAGGAAACATCGCTTTTGGATATTGTAAGGAAAAATTAAATGCTTTCACTTCATATTTACGTTCAATTGCACGATATAAAGCAGCATTAAATTGTGCTATTCCGCCACGATAAGGATAAAAAGTAGATAAAACGGCTATTTTCATAAGGTCAAATTTAACAAACTCTATAAAATTTAACCCAAAAGCCTTAGCTAATTAACGATTATCTGTAACTTTAGGGCACGAAAATAATTTTATAAGAATATGATAAAAAAAGTAGCAGTAATTGGTGCTGGAACAATGGGAAATGGAATTGCTCACGTTTTTGCACAGTTTGGATACGAAGTGTCATTGGTTGATATTTCACAAGACTCTTTAGATAGAGGAATGGCAACGATTGAAAAGAACCTCGATCGTATGGTCAGCAAGGAAAAAATCAGTGCAGAAGATAAAGCAGCAACATTAGGTCGACTTAAAACTTTTACTTCAACAGAAGAAGGAGTACAAACAGCTGATTTAATCGTTGAAGCAGCGACAGAAAACGAAAGTTTGAAGTTTAAAATCTTCGAACAACTAGATAAAGCTGCTAAGCCAGAAGCGATTTTAGCGACCAACACTTCTTCAATCTCAATTACAAAAATCGCTGCTGTAACTTCTCGTCCAGACCAAGTAATCGGAATGCACTTTATGAATCCAGTTCCTGTAATGAAATTGGTTGAAATCATTCGTGGTTATTCAACTTCTGATGAAGTGACAAGCTTAATTATGGAAACTTCCAAGTCATTGAAGAAAACTCCAGTTGAAGTGAATGATTATCCAGGATTCGTTGCCAACCGTATTTTAATGCCGATGATTAACGAAGCAATCATTACTTTAAATGAAGGTGTTGCCGGAGTTGAAGAAATCGATACTGTAATGAAACTAGGAATGGCTCACCCAATGGGACCTTTGCAATTGGCTGACTTTATTGGACTAGATGTTTGTTTAGCGATTATGGAAGTGCTATACAGCGGTCTTGGAAATGACAAATATGCACCTTCCCCACTATTGGTGAACATGGTTGCTGCTGGCAAAAAAGGAGTTAAATCTGGAGAAGGTTTTTATGATTGGTCACATGGAACAAAAGAACTTATTGTAGCTTCTAATTTCAAGAAGTAAACTCTATTATTTGACTCAAAACAAGCACCTTTTTTGAGGTGCTTGTTTGTTTCTACAATTCGCATTATTTTTACGGTATATAAATTGTGTAACAATAGTACATTTTGAACGTTATATAACCATGAGATACATTTTCACCCTTATAGTTTTACTTTCTATTTCATTCCCAATCTTTGGACAGAAGAATCTTGCTCAACTTCGTGAAAAAGAAGAAGAGTTGAGTAAATTACTCACGCAATTAAGAACAGCCAAAGAAGACGAAAAAATTAACCTCTTGAATAAAGAGTTCAAAACAGCGTTTGGCAAGGCACTGAATATGGATGGTGCATTTGACTATCCTTTTGCTGCTTTAACTTCTGTGGGAAAAATATATTCGGATGATAAGCTTGTACGTGTAATCACATGGAATATTCAATACAAGGACTTGATGCATAATTACTTTTCATTTATCATGAAAAAAGATGAGCGTAGAGACCGAATACATGTTATTGAATTAAATCGCGAGAAGCAACACTTCGGAATGATTCAAGAAGAAACGGTAACCCATGAAAATTGGTATGGCGCCTTGTACTATGACATCATTGATGTTCAACGCAGAAATAGAACCTACTATACCCTTTTGGGTTATGATGCCAATGACCAAAGGAGTTCAATAAAATTAATTGATGTACTGTATTTCACAGGAAAGATTCCCAACTTTGGTTATCCATTATTTGAAGTCAAAAACGGCAGGGCAAAACGAGTAATATTTGAACATTCGAATAAAGCCACAATGTCTCTAAGGTTCGATGTTGAACGCGATAAAATTGTATTCGACCACCTTACTCCAGAGTCACCTGGTTTAAAAGAATTTCGAGAGTTTTACGTTCCGGACATGTCTTATGATGCTTATGAATGGGATGGTAAGCAATGGATTTTACATGAAGACATTATTGCAGTGAACAAAGAAGTTTCTAACACTGTAGATTTAAAAGCCTACGATAAGGAATTAGATTCCGTAGTTTCTGTTCCTACAAAAAGTACATGGATCAATCCAGAAGATCCTAATTCACCTATTGACGGAGGTCGACACCAAGCTGTTACCCCTGATGATTTGAAACAAGAACAGAAAGGTAAAAAACCAAAGAAATCAAACATTGAAAAAGTCAGTCCTAACAAATCCAAATCAAATCATCAAGGAGTTAGTTTTTCAAATCTAAACGACAAGAAAAAGAAAAGGAAGAGAAAAAGAAAATAAAGAAAGATACGAATAATCAATTTTCCATTCTAATTTATTAGTTTTACAGATAAACAAAGGTTTTATGCGTCATATATTCATTATTTTACTACTTGCTTTTACAGTTTCTAAAGTCAATGCTCAAGAATTAAAACCATATACTTTCATGGTTGGTTTATCATGGAATGCCATAGATGACGACGGTGATCCCTATCGTAATTTACTCAATTTCATGCCGAGGTGGAACATGATCCCCGCACCTACAACTGTAAGCGTTGATTATTACCTGCAACAAGGAATGAGTGTTGAGGCTTTGTTTAATTTCAACCGTTACATCGGATCTAATATTGTGAATGCGAATACTGGAGAAAAAGGATTGGTGTTCAACAGTGATGTAAACTTTAAATACAGTTTTGGGTACTTGATGGAACAACCTTACTTTGATCCTTTTATATTCTTGGGAGTTGGATATACAAACCGACCAATTGACAAGATTAATCACATGGTTTCACCCAACCTAGGAGTTGGATTTAATGTAATGTTTACTGAATACATAGGAATACAGCTTAGAGCAGCAGGTAAAGTTGCAGTTCACCCTGTGATTTATAAACATGAATCGAATTACTTACATTATCATGCTGGAGTTATCTATAGATTTGGTGCTCAAAACTACGCAGGTAAATTCGATGGTAAACGTTACAAGTGGACCCATAAAAAGTACAAATACAAAAAACCAAAAGGACTATAGTCTTTTTTTAGTTGTAAGTTCACTCTCCCATTCTTTTAAATTTCAGTGAATTTCAATCATTGGTCTTCTCACTATCTAATTGTTCTGGTCTAATTTCGAAGACTTAGACTTATAATTCTATAGATCAGCAAACAACTTGATAAAAATCAACAGGATACCTCTGTGCTTTCACAATACCTTTAACGGGGAGTTTATCATTCGATAAATTGAAATTAAATACTTATATTTGCGTACAAATTTTTATCCTATGTCAAAAGCAACAGTCCTTAAAGAGGAACCGAATAAAATCGATTTTGAAGACTTCAAGAAAGAAGTATTAGCTGATTTCAGATTGGCGAACATTTCTCGAGAAGCATCATTATTAGGAAGACGTGAAGTACTTACTGGAAAAGCCAAGTTTGGAATTTTCGGTGACGGTAAAGAAGTCGCACAAATTGCTTTAGCAAAGCAGTTCAGAAATGGAGATTTCAGATCAGGTTATTACCGAGATCAAACCATCATGTTGGCCATCGATCAATTGACAGTACAACAGTACTTTGCTGCTTTATATGCAGAAACTGATGAGACTTTAGAACCTGCATCAGGAGGTCGTCAAATGGGTGGACATTATGCAACACGAAATATAGATGAAAATGGTGAGTGGAAGAACTTAATGGAACAAAAAAACAGTTCTTCAGACATCTCCCCTACTGCTGGTCAAATGGCTAGACTATTAGGATTAGCACAAGCCTCTAAAGTTTATCGTCATCACGATGAATTAAAAAACATAGAGAAATTCAAGGCTTTTTCAAACGGAGGAAACGAAGTTGCCTTTGGTACAATTGGAGACGCAAGTACTTCAGAAGGTCAATTCTGGGAAGCGATGAACGCTGCTGGAGTTTTACAAGTACCGATGGTAATGTCAGTTTGGGATGATGGATACGGAATTTCTGTATCTAAAAAGTATCAAACTATTAAACAAAGTATTTCAGAAGCTCTAGCTGGATTCCAACGTACGGAAGAAAAGAAAGGATTTGAAATCTTAAAGACAAAAGGTTGGGATTATCCACACCTTTGTGCAACCTATGAAAAAGCGGTTCGTATTGCACGTGAAGAGCATGTTCCAGTATTGGTACACGTCGAAGAAGTGAATCAACCACAAGGTCACTCTACTTCAGGTTCTCACGAAAGATATAAGTCTGAAGAGCGTTTACAATGGGAGAAAGATTTTGATGCAGTAGCAAAATTCAAAGAATTCATCCTTAATTATAAGGGAGAAAACGGAGAAACAATTGCAACAGCTGAAGAAGTTGAAGCCATTGAAAAAGAAGCAAAGAAAACGGTAAGAGAACAAAAAGCAGCTGCTTGGAAAGACTTTAGAAAAGGTACAGAACAAGATTTAAATGCTGCTGTTCAGTTGATGAAACAAGTTGCTGCTGAGAGTGAAAACGGAACCTTTATCAATAAAGAAATTGAAGCTTTAGAAAAAACCTTTGAACCGATCAAAAAAGATGTTTTCAATACAGTAAACAAAGTATTGCGTTTAGTAAGAGGAGAAAACAGTGCTGCAAGAACGCAATTGATCAACTGGTACAAGGGGAAACTTGAGGAAAATAAAGAGCGATATGGGTCTCACCTCTACTCTGCATCTAAATATGCAGTGACCAAGATAGAGGCTGTAGCGCCGACTTATGGAGATGATGAAAGAGTTGAAGATGGACGTTTAATTTTACGTGACAACTTTATGAAGTTGTTCGAAAAACATCCTGAAATCATCACTTTCGGTGAGGATACCGGGAAAATTGGTGGAGTAAACCAATCGATGGAAGGAATGCAAGAAAAGTTTGGTGAAATTCGTGTTTCTGATACTGGAATTCGTGAAAACACCATTCTTGGTCAAGGAATTGGAATGGCATTGAGAGGACTTCGTCCAATTGCAGAAATTCAATACTTAGATTATTTGTTGTATGCCATCCAGGTTATTTCTGATGATTTAGCAACCGTTCAATACAGAACAAAAGGTGGACAAAAAGCACCTGTAATTATTCGTACACGTGGACACCGTTTAGAGGGTATTTGGCACTCTGGTAGTCCAATGGGAATGATCATCAACGCTGCACGTGGAGTTCATGTTTGTGTTCCTAGAAATATGACGCAAGCTGCTGGAATGTACAATACATTAATCGAAGCAGATGAGCCCGCATTGGTGATTGAACCATTGAACGGTTACCGTGTTAAAGAAGCAATGCCTACAAACCTTGGTGAATACAAAACTCCATTAGGTAAGGTTGATATTGTAAAAGAAGGAACAGACTTAACATTAGTTAGTTATGGTTCTACTTTCAATATCGCAGCAGAAGCAGTCAAAGAATTAGAAAAAGCAGGCATTAGTGTTGAATTAATTGACGTTCAAACTTTATTGCCTTTCGATTTAAACCACGACATTTCTAAATCTTTGGAAAAAACGAGTCGATTAATGATTGTTGACGAAGATGTTTCTAGTGGAGCGTCTGCCTATATTTTAGATCAAGTTTTAGTGAAGCAAAAAGCTTATTATTTATTGGACAGCGAGCCAGTAACAGTAAGTGCAAACGACCACCGTCCAGCGTATGGAACAGACGGAGATTACTTCTCTAAGCCGAACATCGACGATATTTATGCCGCTGCATACAAAATTATGAATGAGGCAGATCCAAAAAAGTTTCCTTCTTTTTTGGATTAATAAATAGTTAAAGAGAAAGGGCGTTTCGAAAGGAGCGCCCTTTTTTTATTTTTGGCCTAATTTTCGTCTGTAAATAAAGAGAACCTTATAAAATTACAATGAACTATTCATATCTCATTAAACACTGGATTACTACCTTAACCTTTAGCTCTTTATTTATTTTTATCTATTCATTTTTTCAGGAAGAAACATATGACCTTTCTTATCAACTGGAGATTTTCTTTATTTTCTTATTGTTTAGCTCACTCTTTGCTCTACCAACTATTATAATCTCGTTCCTACTTTTTCACTTTTTAATTAAGAAAAGTGTTCAATCAAGTATTATTAAATTAGTCATCATTCTTACAACTGTATTCGGAACATTTTTAACCTTGTATATCATCTCTAATTCCATCGCAGTTGAATATACTATAGTTTATTCAATAGTAGGTGTTTTATCGGCAGGACTCTATAAACTAAGAAATAAATCAACTTAGTCTAAAATAGCATTCAAAAAAAGTAGTTCTATTATACTTAGATGCAGAGTCACAGTATTAAGAATCAATATTAATCAAGAATAGTGTTACTTTAAAACGTTGAGTTCAAAAGAATCTGTATTAGGATAAGCGTTAAATTGAATTGTACTTTCATTTATTATCCATAATTTCAATGTTGTTTTTAGGGAACAACTTCAACTCAATGAACTGAAGACCAAAACACAAAAAACATGAAACATACCCTTTGGATTATTACGCTGTTCTTCTCTTTTGCAGTGGCTGCACAAGAACCCTTGACCGACGAGCTTACTGATTCTAAATCAGCTATAGATCATAAAGCTAAACATTCATTTATATTTTCTGGAGGAATGTTTGTGCAAAACACAGCACAAAAAAGTAATAACGACTATTATGGATGGTTAGCTTCTGGAGCTTATCAAATTTATTTTCCCTCACGTTTTGTACTTGGGTTCGAGTACCTCATTGATCGATCAACACTTAAAAAAGGGATTGCTATCGGCTCTTCCAAGGCGAAGTATAAAAATAAAATCAAGGCCTATTCTATTGGAGTTCACTTGGGGTTTCAATTTCTTCGTACCGAACATTTCGACTTTTCTCTACTGCTTATTCCTCACTACAATTTTCAGAAAAATCTAAGAAAAACCTATTTTAACGATGAAGATGGATATGTTAATACTGAATACAATGAGGCTTGGGTGTTTACGCCTGTTTTGTTTCATCGTCTGGAATTCTATTATAAATTAGATAGAATGAACGGGTTTGGATTATCCTTAGACGGTAATATTGACATAGAATGGAGGGAGTTTTGGGGATCGAATACCCTTCTTCTTGGTCGTTTAATGCTTTCGTATCGATTGACTATCCCCAATTAAGTAAAATGGGGTTTTAATGTGAAAAAATAGCTTAAAACCACATATTGTTTCTTTGATCAGAATTAAATATCCTTATGAAACGATGAAGGATTCGAATACAAAATAACCACGTGAAGGACTTCTCGCGGCAGCATTTTCCTTTCTGAATTGCATTACCTAGAGATTCTTTAAACTTAAAAAAAACTGTGATTATCAACGTTGCTTCGTCATCCGCGTCATCGCTCTATTGAGCCTGTCGAAATATGCGTTCTGTCATCAAAACTACACCACGACAACAAACTTTTGAAGATTAAAAATATAAATCATAAATTTAAACATTAGTTAATAAATTAACCCCATGAAACTCTTAACGATAATTGTATTCATTGTATGGACATCAAATTCCTTCACGCAAAAAAACTACCTTGAATACCATAAACAAGTCAGAGAAATTGAAAACAAAATCTTAGATTCTAGCTATTCGGAAGCAGTCAAAATGTACCATTCTTTATTTAGAGAATATGACTTCGTATTTGCGGAAGATTGTTTTAGAGCTGCCCAAACAGCATGCGTTGATGGAGACACAACTTCAGCTTTTACTTTTCTGAAAAGAGCAACAAAACAGGGCCTAACGATGAAAAGGATTTTAACGGATTCTTTACTCGTAGATTTACAGAAATCAAACAATTGGACAGAATATGAAAGTAAGTATGATTCCTTGAGAAAAATATATTCTGCAAGTATCAATTGGGAATTAAGAAGTAAAATCAATGAATTATACGATTTAGATCAATTTTATAGAGACAAACACGAATTACATCCTTGGAATTTTTTATGGCGACCGCTGATTGCTGTAAAATGAAAAAAAGTGGTCAGAGAAATTGTTGAAAATGAATTAACTCCTCTGATTTTAAAATATGGATTTCCAAATGAAAAGCTAATCGGATTAGATGAAGCTTCTTTTCATCATAAACATCAATATGACAAGCTTAAATCAAATTTCGCATTTATTATTTTAGTTCACTATTTCTCCCATTCAAGGCCAACAACATTAAATGAGATTTTACTTTCAAACATCGAAACAGGAAATATTTCGCCAAGACAATATGCTTCCTTAATAGATTTCCAAGCACAATGGGGACGAAATAAGTATTACAAAGGATTGCATTACAACGAATGGCATAGTTCCAAAAATGAAAAAGATCTCGATCAAATCAATAAAAATAGAGAAGCCATTGGATTAGAAGATTTGGAGACTAAAAAAGTAAAATACCAAAGAGGCTTAGATGCTTGTAAAGCACGAAATTTAGGGCATTATAAACATATTAAATTTTGGATATTTTGTGGCTAATTAAAATTAGCATTTCACCTCAAAACCAACCTTTTTTTTACTCCATTAACTTCCAAGAAGTAAATCCCTTTTTCAATTTTACACAAATCAAAAGTTACCTCGTGACTTTTCAGAACTCCTTCAAAAACGACCTGTCCTCTTAAGGAAAAAATGTTAAATGGAACAGGGCTTTCAAGCTCATCCATTACAATTGTAATCTTCCCTTCTGAAGGATTGGGATAAATTTCTAGATTCCTAGTTTTAGCTGTATTGTCTTTTACTGAAAGATTACAGTCTGGACCGTCATAATATAAAAAATTTGCAGGAATATTCGTAAAAACGTCTCCAGATTGTTTACCCCCTAAATCTACAGCAGCCATTGTAAGTCCACAATTTTCACCTAAAGTGTTTGGACATTCAATATAACCTGGCAAAGTCAATCCTTCTTTATTAAAAACATAAATTCGTGCATCGGGAGCAAGATAAAGACTACTTGCAAAAAGAGTTGAACTAATCAAAAGCTTACTGGTAGATATATTCGAGCTTGTTAAATCATATTGATACAATTTACCACTACCCAAACCGTAAAGTAATTTTCCATTTGGTGAAAAGGCATAAGTAGTTTCCGAAAGAGACATATTAAAAACAAGTTCATTGTTTAGAGCGTCATAATTATAGAGCTTACTTCCGACCACTACATGATTTCTTGAGGGTGAAAATACAATGGTCATTTCCCCTACTACGTGTGATTTATAGCCACCAACTCCGTTAGAATTAACCTCTATACTGTATAAGGAGTCTAAATTATATGAGAAAACATACCAACCGTCATCTGTTCCCTTTAATATTGCCGCCACAGGTTCAAGATTTGTACTCAATCCATATCCTGGATCAAACGGCACAGCAGTATTTACATTAATCACCTTCCCCAAACCATTATTGGCACTCATATCAATTTCACAATAGGTTAATCCTGTATTGTAGGATTCGGAAGTCACAGAGCTCTCTACACAATCTCGCATAAAAATAAAATACTTTGAATTGCTAAAGCTCTTTGAATTCCCCACATTAGCAGGGAAAGCCACTCCACCTTGAAACGAACTTACACAACCACTAGTTTCTCCCAAAAGTCCATTTTCCATGACTTGATGATTGGCATTCCATATGGCACCATAACTGGAAGGAGCCAATGGACTATTTCCTCCATTACTGTAAAAAAGTAAGGTTCCATTCTCTGAGCAAACTGAAACAGCTGTTTCAACAGCTATCATTTGACTGTTCAACAAAACTGAAGGGTATCCATCTCCAAAATCAACTCCTGCTGTTCCAAAATAACATTTATCATAATGTCCTTGAGCATTTATGAAAGTAGAGTAAAATGAGAGTAGAAGCGTGATAAATAGTAGTTTATGCATAACTTTTTTGTTTCAATGTACGATAAAAACACATTTAAACAAAAGGTGGAAATAAAAATACCAAGACCACGAGATAAATATCACGGTCTTGGTATTCAAAATAGTTTGTACTTTTTCAAGGTCAATAAGTTGACTCTTGTCAATGTTTGAATTCAAAACAAATGCAAAGCAGATAGAGAACTTTCTAAACAGAAACTATTTATGCTTTTCCCAAATTTGAACCAATTCCCCCATCGTTTGAACGGCCTTTTGCATATCTTGAACACTCACGTATTCATGCTTAGAATGTATCGCCATTTCACCTGTAAACAAGTTCGGACAAGGTAATCCCATGAAAGACAAACGAGAACCGTCAGTTCCACCACGGATAATAACTGGACGAGGCGTGATATCTGCTTTTTTCATGGCTTCGATAGCATAGTCAGTTACAAAAGGAACTGTTTTTAAAACTTCCTTCATGTTTCTGTATTGTTCTGTAACTTCAAAGTCCATGCTAGCTCTAGGATATTGAGCAACAACTTCCTCTGCAATTCCTTTTAAACGTTCTTCATATTCGGCCAATTTACTGGTCTCATGATCACGAATAATAAATCCAATAGTCGCTTTTTCTTGAATTCCATCAAATGATGTCGGGTGAACAAATCCTTCTCTACCTTCGGTAGTTTCTGGAGACCAGCTGTCTCTTGGTAAAGCAGCAAGGATTTCTCCTCCTAACTTTAAAGCATTGATGATTTTACCTTTGGCATATCCTGGGTGAGCACTTACCCCATGAATTGTAATTTTAACAGCATCTGCAGAGAAACTTTCGTCTTCGATAGATCCTAATACTCCTCCATCCAAGGTATAACCGTAGTCAGCATTCAGTTTTTCCATATCTAAATGGTCAACTCCTCTTCCAACTTCTTCGTCTGGCGTAAATAAAATACGGATATCACCATGTTTGATTCCTGGATTCCCCATCAGGTATTCCACAAAATCCATGATACAAGCAACCCCCGCTTTATCATCTGCTCCCAAAAGTGTTTTTCCGCTTGCAGTAATTAAATCATCACCTATCTTTTCTTTAAGGTAAGGATGTTTTTCTGTTGTAATTACTTGAGTTGTATCGTCTGGAAGTGTGATTGGTTTACCATCATAGTTTTTATGTAGAATTGGCTTTACGTTTTTCCCTGTAACATCTGGAGCAGTATCCATGTGTGCACAAAAACATACTGTTGGAACATCATTCGATGTATTTCCTTTTACCGTTCCAAATACATAACCCCATTCATCCATTTCAGCATCTTCAACACCCAAGTCAAGTAATTCTTGCACCAAGAGTCTACCTAAATCTTTTTGGATCTCCGTAGAAGGAAAAGAAGTTGAATTGGGATCTGCTGTTGTATCGATTTGCACGTAACGCATTAGACGTTCTGCAACGGTGTGATTGTAATTTTTAATTGCCATAATATTATTCTTTTTCGTATTGCTTTATAAGTAATGATTACTTTCTTAGTTCAGCACTCAATTGTTTCTCTAATTGGACACGGATTTTCTCCATAATTTTATCAATCTGGTCATCCTTCAAGGTCTTTTCCTCATCTTGAAAGTAAAAACTCACTGCGTAGGACTTCTTGTCTTCTGGTAATTTATCGCCTTCGTAAACATCAAATAAGTTTACTTCTTTCAGTAATTTCCTATCTGTTTTACGCGCCACTTCTTCTATTTCTTGAAAGGTTACTGATCGGTCTAACAATAAAGAAAAGTCACGACGCATTGCAAAAGTCTTTGGTAGTGGAGTAAATAAAACCTTGTTTCTGTTCCCTAGACTTATGATCATATCCCAATCTAAATCAGCAACATAAACCTTTTTCTTTAAACCTAAGCTTTTATTCAATGCATTACTTGTCCACCCTATTTCTCCAATCTTATCTTTCTGAACATAAAGCTGCATTCCGTCTTCTAAGATTGATTTTTTCAATCCTTTCATTGAAGCCATACGGTCCAATCCTAAACGGTCTAAAATTGCAGTAACAATTCCTTTTAAAGTATAGAAGGAAACCTCTTCTTGATTAGAGTTCCATTGTTCAGGTTCTTTTGATCCGGTTAAAAATATCGACAAGCGTTTATTCTCTTTAAATTCACCATTGAATTTTTGGTAAATCTTTCCAAACTCAAACAAACCAAGGTCAGAATTCTGACGGTTTTTATTGTGAACCACAGTTGTTAACCCTTGAAAAACAAGGGATTGTCTCAACACATCTAAATCAGAGCTTAAAGGATTCAGCATTCTTACAGAATGATCGTTTGAGAAGGCCTCACCACCATGATCTTCAATCAAGCTACTTGAGGTTAATGAATTGTTCATCATTTCAAAGTATCCCTGTGAGACCAATAAATCTGCAATGGTATTCAAGCGTATTTCTTCACTACGTAAGTTTTGACTCGACAAACTAATGTTCCACTTTTGCGGCAGTTCAATATTATTGAATCCATAGATTCTCAACACCTCTTCAATAACATCTGCTTCACGTGTAACGTCAACACGGTAAGTTGGAATCTTCAACTTCACTTGGTCGCCATTATTTTGCAAAATTTGAATATCCAAAGCATTTAAGATCTCCCCCACTTTGTCAACATCAATATCATTACCTATCAACTGGTTACACCTCGTGTAGCTAAACATAACTTCAGTCGGTTCAACACGTTTTGGATAATGAGGAATAGGTTCATGCGTTATATTTCCTTCCGCTAGCATAGCAATCAAGGTTGCCGCTCGCTTCATCGCAAATTCAATCATACAAATGTCTACTCCTCTTTCATAGCGGAATGAGGCATCTGTATTTAACCCGTGGCGTTTAGCAGTTTTACGAACACTCACAGGATTAAAATAAGCCGCTTCGATAAAAATAGTAGTTGTGTCTTCACTAACTCCAGATTCTTTACCACCAAATACACCTGCAATAGCAAGGTTCTTTTTCCCATTGGTAATCATGAGGTCTTGGTCAGTCATTGTACGTTCTACGTCGTCCAAAGTGGTAAATTTCTCACCTTCCTGAGCGCGTTTCACAACAATTTTATCTCCTACTTTGCTCAAATCAAATGCGTGCAAGGGGGTTCCCAGTTCATGCATCACAAAGTTCGTCACATCTACAACGTTATTGATCGGCGTAAGTCCAATTGTTAACAGGTAGTTTTTCAGCCAATCAGGAGAAGACTTCACTTTTAGATTTGAAACAACACACCCCATATAACGAGGACAATCTTCAGGAGATTCTACTGATATTTTTATTTTATCGCCATTTTCAAAAACTTCGTAAGCACTAACATCAGGCATCTGAAGAGAGCTTTTCTCTACCTTATGTACTTTGTTATACGCCACAACGTCACGTGCTACACCTAAATGACCTAAAGCATCACTTCTATTTGGTGTTAATCCGATTTCGATTCTATAGTCATCTGCTAAATTGAAATACTCGGCTGCTTTTTGCCCTATTTTAGCACCTTCAGGTAAAACCATAATTCCATCATGTGATTTACCAAGACCAAGTTCGTCTTCAGCACAAATCATCCCAAATGACTCAACACCTCTAATTTTGGCTTTCTTAATTTTGAATGGTTCATCTGGATTCGGATACAATGTCGTTCCAACAGTAGCCACAACAACTTTTTGTCCTTCTGCTACATTGGGTGCACCACAAACAATTTGTAGCTCTTCGTCCTCCCCGATATTAACGGTGGTTACATTTAAACGGTCAGCGCCTTCGTGAGGTTCACAACTGGTCACTTGACCAATTACAACACCATTAAGTCCGCCTTTAATTACCTCTACCTTTTCAAGCCCTTCTACTTCAAGCCCTGTATCCGTAAGGATTTCGCTTAAACGTTGTGGTGAATGTTCTGTTTTTACGTAATCTTTTAACCAGTTATATGAAATTTTCATTCTTCTTTAATTGCAATATTTTCAAATAGCAAAAATAGTTAAATTATTGTGTTAAACAGTGAATGAATAAGGACTTTGTCGCTTTTTATTGAGATTATTGATATGGATTGCTTATTGTGCATTTTAGCGCGATACAAATTAGCTTTATCATCACTTTCCAATAGGTTTTAAATGACCGTTATTCTTTGAATAAACCACATGTAAATTCAGTAAAATCATTTTATATTTGCACCCAAATTCAACATCAGCGGAAAAGTAAGATGCAAAACCCTTCAAAGTTCATCCATTTTAAATCTCATCTTGCAGGTCTAACTGTACCTGAAAAATTCACTTTTCCATTTTACTACACTCCACATCCATTGGCCAAGCATGCTGCAGAAGAATTACAGCAACACATAGAGTCAAATGATTGGAAACACAATTTTGGGTTAAATGCTAATTCAGAAGGCCTCGAGATCGGTAAAATGTTTGGTGTATTAGTGGTAGAAAACAAGGCTGGTGAATTGGGTTATTTAGCAGCATTCTCAGGTAAACTTGCCAATTCAAATCATCATGAATACTTCGTTCCTCCAGTTTTTGATATGCTAACTGAAGGCAGTTTCTTTTTATCAGGTGAACAAAAAATCAATGCCATCAATGCTGAAATTAGTGCTCTTGAAAGAAATTCTACTTTTTTAGATCTTCAATCAGAGTACCTAGCATTAAAACAAAAACTCCAAAAAGAAGAAGCTGAATTGCGAGAAGAAATGAGAATTGCTAAAGCCAATCGCAAAAAAAAACGTCAAATTGGACAGCAGTCACTCCCTGAAAATGAATTACAAACTTTAATGAAGTCAATGGCTGATGAAAGCATTGCTTACAAGACAAAATTAGCGAAAGTCAAAAAAGGTCATATCGATCAATTGACTGCCCTTGAATCGAAAATCGCTCCTTTCAAAGATAAATTAAACTTTCTACAAGAACAACGCAAACACGATTCTGCCCAACTTCAGCAAAAGTTATTTAAGTCCTATATGTTTTTAAATCAAGCAGGTGAAAAAGCTGCTTTGCTCGATATTTTTAAACATACTGCATTCAAGAAACCACCAGCCGGAGCAGGAGAATGCGCAGCACCCAAACTTTTACATTATGCATTTAGTCACCAATTAAAACCTGTTGCTTTGGCTGAATTTTGGTGGGGCGCTCCTCCAGGAACAGAAGTCAGAAAACATAAGCAGTATTATCCAGCTTGTATAGGAAAATGTAAACCCATTCTCTCACACATGCTCAAAGGAATGGAAGTTGACGACAACCCGCTATTGACCAATCCAGGAATTGACAAGGTTATTCATACCGTTTATGAAGATGAAGATATTCTATTGGTTAACAAACCTCACGAATTATTGTCGGTTCCTGGAAAAGAAATCTACGATTCTGTTTATGCGCGAATTAGAAAGCGATATCCAGAGGCTGAAGGACCTTTGTTGATTCATCGACTAGACATGTCAACCTCTGGTCTATTAATCATTGCGAAAAATCTAATTGCGCACAAGAAGTTACAGCAACAATTCATTAAAAGAACTGTAAAGAAAACATATACCGCACTTTTGATTGGTTATTTAAAAGAAACAGAAGGGATTATTGACCTGCCCATGACTTTAGACGTCTTGGATCGACCACGTCAGAAAGTTGATTTTGAAAATGGCAAATCGGCACGAACCATTTGGAAAGTCTTAGAGCGAAGAAAAGGCATGACAAGAATTGAACTTACACCCATAACTGGGAGAACACATCAATTGCGGGTACATTGTGCACACAGCAAAGGCTTAAACCTACCCATCAAAGGTGATGATTTGTACGGAAAAGTCGCAGATCGACTCTACCTACACGCCACATCATTAGAGATTGAACACCCCCGAACCAAAGAAAAAATATTTTTTGAAGCTCAACCCGATTTTTAAGTTGGAATACTGTTGAATATTATTTAGCTCTAATTGGTGTACCTACCATTCTGGCATAAACAGAAGTGTACTTTGCTCCTAAAAATATAATTTGTGAAGTATAAAAAATCCATGTTAAAACAGCCAATAAGGTTCCTGCCACCCCACTGTTTGCTGCAAAGAAATAATTGGCCAAATAATAATTGATCACTAACTGTCCACCGTAGAGTAAAACAGCTGTGAACAAAGCCCCAGACATTGCAAGTTTCCATCGAACAACACCATCATGAAGATATTTAAACACGAATGTAAAGACCAAGAAGTTGATGGTTAAAATCGAAACATGTTCCAAAATTGAGAACATCACTTCTTGGAAGAAACTACCATTAGACAGTACCCTTGTCCCTACAGCAATCAATACCGATTGAGCAAAATAAATGACCAGCACAATTGCGGCAAACACCGCCATTAATCCAAAAGAGATTAAGCGTTTCACCAAAGTTTCTAGCAATGCATTGTAGTGACGAATAGGAATAATTCCAAAAAAAGTATTCAGACTTTTACTTAATGAATTAAACATTGCCGTTGATGTAAATATCAAAGCTGTTATTCCCAGAATTTGCAATAAAGTAGTTCCTCCCTTTCCTATTTCCCATTTATACATCAAGTCTGTGAAAGAAGAAACGTCCGTTATCCCCATATTTGACTCCATTAAATCACCTACAATCTCGATGACTTTATCTTGACCAACGATTAATCCAAAAGAGGTAATCGATAAGTAAATAATAGGCACCAATGCGAAAATGGCATAGTAAGCCAAGGCAGCTCCATGCATAAAACTATCACCGCTTAAGAATTCCTTAAAGCTGATTTTGGTGAGTTGCCACATTTCAGACCAAGTTAAACTCCTTCCTTTGTTCTCTTCTTTGACAACACGGATATTGTTCTGGTCTTCTTTTTTAGATTCTGTTGAGTCAGACATATATTTCTTTAGTTGTTTTTAACTCTTCGGCTGCGTACAGCACTATTTCTTTTCCGTTATTTAATTCAAAATAATTGGCGTAAAAAGGACCCTTAAAGTGACTTTTCAACCAATTTACATCAATTTTAACTTTGCTTTTGGTATTCTTCAAAGAATATTCCGTCGGTCTAAACAATTTTTGTTTTCCATGGATATAAACACTGTTCAGTTCACCAAAAAACCTTCCTTCGAACAAAGTTTTAGGTTTAAAATAAGCTTGAATTGGGGTGTATTCTGAAGTGATTCCTTGATTTCTCATCATTAAAATTCGATCAGACCAAGACAAAGCTTCACTACCGTCATGAGTAACTAAAACAACCCCCATATTTCTAACCTGTGCTAATTTCCTGATGTATTCTCCTATTTTCTTATTCAAATGAACATCTAAGTGAACAAAAGGCTCATCAAGTAACAAACAGCGTGGTTCCTTGGCTAATGCACAAGCCATAGAAAGTCTTTGCTGTTCACCTCCAGAAATATCTTTAGACTGAACTCCAGCCAGTTTTTCCAACTCAAAAATATTGAGCAATTCATCCACAAAGCTGGTTCTGTCTTTCAGAGACAAATGATGGAGCTGATTTGAGATATTTTCTTTTACTGTAAAATAATCATCCAACTCGAACAATTGGTTGACCAATGCAATTTCAGGATGCCCTGGAATAAGCAGATTTTTAGGACCAAACACCTCCTCACCTTCTAGCAGGACAGTGCCTTGATTTAAATCTTCCAAACCAGCCAAACATTTCAACAAAGTAGATTTACCTGTCCCACTTGGTCCAACAATACTGATTACCTCACCAGACAGTAAATCAAAGCTAATCTCCTTAAAAACAGGAAGAGAAGAAGCGTAGGAAAAGCTGATATTTTTAGCTTCTAAAATCAACCGATCAATGATTTAGGAAAATCTTGGATGGCGATATAAATACCAGGAATTGGGTTGGTTAAAGGCTCTCTTTCTTCTAAATATACATTAAGATGAATAAAATCATCACCTTTTTCAATTTCATAATTTTGAACCAAAACATGAGAACAGGCCATTTGAGTAATTTCTCCTTCTGCTCCAATCAAATTAAACACCAACATATTGGAAACAACTTCAGAAAAAGCTTCCCCACCCTTTTCACCTTGAATGGTATAAGTGGAGTTCTCTAGGACTCCAATGTCAACAACATCAGTCGTAATGGCCAATTCATCCTCCCAATCATGTAAACGATTGTTTTCAGACTCTTTCCCCTCGTGATGCGCTTCTGCAAATTCAGGAGAAAAATCATAATTCATCTTATAAAATCGAGCTGTACACTTCATAAACATTGGATATAGTAAACTAATATAACGACAAACAAAAGTACGCCAATTATTGTGTTTTTCAATCTAAATTAGCAACTAATTGACATAACGCTGATCTGTCAATGCGTTTAGGAAATACAATAAGTCCTCACGTTCTTGATTGGTCAAAACAAATGGTTGAATTAGTTCACTTTTATTCGGGTTTGACTTTCCTCCTTTTTCATAATGCATAATCACCTCGTATAAACTTTCAAAAGAACCATCGTGCATATAGGGTGCAGTTATCCCAACATTTCTCAATGTAGGGACTTTAAATTTACCAATATCAGCTGAATCGAGCGTTATATTGAACCTACCTAAATCTTCATATTCAACATAAAGACCTTTGTTTTGCATTGAATTATTGGTGAAATTACTGCCGCTATGACACTGCGCACAATTCAGTTTCTCATTAAAAAGTGAATAACCTCTATGCAAAGCAGAATCTTTTAGAACGCCTTTATTTTTCCACTCATCATATTCGCTGTTTTCTTGGTAAATATTCCTTTGAAAAGCACTTAATGCTCTGGTCAATACAAAAGGATCAAAAGATCGATCATAAAGCAATTTCGCCAAACTATCATAATATTGAATTTCTGCTAGTTTTGGAAAGAGATCATTAATTGACACGCCCATTTCATTGGTATCCTGAAGTGGAACGATTGCCTGATGCTCTAGCGACCTTACGCCTCCATCCCACATCATAAGGTCTTGATTTTTCACATTCCACAGCGAAGGAGCATTTCTTTTCCCTACCCTTTGATGAATGCCAATACTTCGTTTTTTTCCATCTGTAAAAGCTTTGTCAGGATGATGACAGGAAGCACAGGAAACCGTGTTATTGATTGACAATCGAGGATCAAAAAATAGCTTTTCTCCCAAATCAATTAAGGTCTGATTGAAAGCAATTGAGTCTAAGGGTTCAAACTTCTGTTCTACCTTAGTATTGTTATTCGTACATTGAATTAAAACAGGAATTAACGCTATTGTCATCCAAAATTTAAAATTCATTATGCTTTTTTTCTAGCAATATATAGAATTTCTTTTGACATTAAACGGTAGCGTTCAATATCTTCAGGTGGAAATTCATCCGAAGTATGAAACTCTTCTACTTCAAATCCAGCACGTTTTAACCATTCAGGATAATCCAATCCAAAAAGTCGGACATGGTCTTTTTGCCAAAAGTGCTTTTCGCGTTCCTCCGGAGAGGTAATCGTTGGGTCTTCGTAAGTAATTTCTCTGGTCAAGTCTTGAGGTACTTGAAAGATTCCCCAACCACCTGGCTTCATCACCCTGTGCAGTTCTCTCATGCATTGTAAGGCATCGTCCACATGTTCCAAAACGTGATTACAAAATATTACATCAAAACGATCATCTTCCAACGGAATTTCGTGCAAGTCAAAATGCAACTCCGCTAAAGGAGAAACCAAATCACCCGTTAAATATTTCAGGTTTTTTTGCGCTTTAAATTTCCCATGAAAACATTGTTCAGGTGCAATATGCAAGACTTCTTGCTTGTTGGTAAAGAAATCAGTCTCTTGTTGAAGATACAACCACATTAAACGGTGACGTTCCAAAGTCAAGTCATAAGGGCACAATACATTTTCTCTGTGCGCCACTTCAGAACCATAAGATAAGAACTTACTAAAAGAGCGTTCACAAACAGGACACGCGACCTTATTCCCTTTATAAAGAAATGGAGCGATTCTTTTAAAAACAAAACTCAAGCGAATCAATAAAGGTCGCGGAAGTGTATTAAGGAGGAATTTATATATTTTCTTCATAATCGAGAAACAAAATTAATCTATATCTGTGTTTTAAGACTACAAAAATATAAAGTTGACGCACATAGTCGCAATTTAATTTGAATAACTAAATTTGCACACGATGAAAGTTGTACAATTCATACTCATACTTTTTCTTTTATCAGGTTACACTTCCGCACAAAATGATAGCCTGGCTTATGCTATGCATAAAAACAGACTGGTAGTGCACACCTCCTTTTCGATTCGCGATGCACCTTTTAGTTTTAAAGATAATTTTGGGGATTTCGATAAACTAACCTACCGCGCCAACCTCAACGTTATACATGGAATTGGTGTAGCCTATAAATGGTTTGCCATTAACATCAACTATAAACTCCCTGGATATATTCGAAACACAGAGAAATATGGTCAAACAAAATACTTTGATTTGGGGCTGCAATTCAGTCTTAAAAACTGGTATTTTAGGGTAGATTTCCACGATTACATTGGATATGGAATAAAAAAAGCCAATTACATTTCAGACAGTATTCCAACTACCACATCTAATTATTACTTAAATGATAAAATTCAATCTGCCTCTTTTGGAGTCAACGCTTATCATTTTTTCAACCATGAATTGAACATGAAAGCAGCTTTAGGAATTGTAGGACGGTACAAAGAACCAGTTCACGGATTTTATTTACGTATGACCTCAAACATTCATGGAGTTACAGCTAGCAATAGTTTAATTCCTCATGAGTATTTCACCTCTACCCCTTCCATTCATACGGCCAAATCAATTTCTGCATTCGATGTGGGAGGAATTCCTGGTTATGCCTACTTAAACAATATCAATGGTTGGCAATTTGGTGCTTTTGCTGGCATAGGTGCGGTAGTTCAAACTAAAGTGTATAATTATGCCGACACCCAAAGAGGCTTTTTAGGAATGGCGCCACGTGTTGATTTAAAACTGCAAGCTGGATATAATGTTACAGATTGGTTTTTAATGCTCACTTCCTCTTTCGACCAAAAAAACATTCGATTTAAAGAATTTAGATACAATCAACTCTATTATTATCTGCGTCTTACTTACGGTTACCGATTTAACATAAATAAATCTTAAGCACTTTCTTTTTACCTTCTTCAAGTAAATCGATCTTCTGATACTTTCTTCAACTAACTTTTACCCACCCTAATCATCGGGAACCAAAGTTTGTAAAAAACAGAAATAAATCTATGCCTTGGTTAAAATTTAAAACATAGTTCAACAAGTAACTTTCACATTTTCAGAACATGACATAATTTCAAGTGCGATTACTTTATCAATAGAGGTTTTCAACGTTCAAATAGAATTAATTTTTTGTACTTTAGCTCGTAAGATTTGAAGTAAACAATCTAGTATAATTATTCAATGTTTCAAAATAGAATACTTTTAATATTCACTATTGCGATGACTCTACTAATGAGTCACAACCTTATTGGTCAGAAAAGTATCGATGAATTAGAAGCACAACTCACGGAAGCAAAATCAAACAACAATTCAAAACTTGAAGTAGAAACCTATATTCTTATAGGGGATTACTATATAAAGGAGGAAGACAATATAAACAAAGGGCAACGATTCTACAGACGTTCAAATCGCAAGAACAAAGACGATGAGTTTGTAGATTTAACCATTTTATACCACAGACAATATGCCCGCAGTTATGTACTTCAGAATAAACTAGAGGACGCCTCTACTCATTATCAGGATGCCCTTAGTTTGGCCAAGGAATACAAATTAAAAAACTACGTTAAAAACCTAAGTCAGGAGATTGAACAATTTGAGGCCCGTAAAGCACAAATCATAAAAGCCAAACAAGAGTTAGACGAACTAAAATCACTCAAGGACGATGAAGCAATTGCGCGAATTGAAGAAAGAAATCAAAAAGAAGATTTAGAAGCAGAAAAGTTCTTTTTAGAAATCAATAAACTAAGTCGGGAGAATCAATTACAGCAAATAAAACTGCGTTTTGTAGAAAATGAATTGGAGAAGAAAGAGCTAAAAATTCAGTTACTCGACCAGTACAACAAAGCGAAAGCTGCTGAAATAGAAAAGCACAATGCAGAAATTGCATTAAAAAATTTAGAGATTGAAAAAAAAGAAGTTGATGCAAAACGACAAAATAACATCATTTTATTTTTCATCATTACTTCCCTCCTATTGTTTTTGATTGTATTCATTATCTTTTTCAACTATAAAAAGCTAAAAAAGTTAAATCTTTTGCTTTCTGAACAAAGCTTAATCATTAAGCAAAAAAACAAAGAAATGACGGACAGCTTAAACTATGCGCAAAGGATTCAAGAAGCGATATTTTTAGGCAGTAAGTCCCACAAATCGATTTTTCCAGAGTACTTTATATTTAATCAACCAAAAGACATTGTGAGCGGTGACTTCTTTTGGTCCGGTAAAACCCACGACAATAAAATAGCATGGGCTGTAGTTGACTGTACAGGACACGGTGTGCCGGGAGCCTTCATGAGTATTATTGGTGTTCGACTGTTAAATGAAATCATTGTTGAAAGAAAAATTACAGACCCAGGAAAAGTACTTGATGAGATGAAAAGTGGAATTATCCACTCTCTTAATCAAGAAGAAAACCAGACGACTGTAACACAAGACGGAATGGATATGACGCTCTGCATCTGGGACCCCATAACAAATGAGTTAAAATATGCAGGAGCCAACAACAGTATTTATATTTTAAGAGAAGGCATTAACTCATCTGTTATTCCATTGCCTGAAAACAAATATAAATCCTTTGAAAACGATTTATTAGAAATTAGGGCAAACCGTTCACCCATTGGTTACTACCCCTATTTTAGTCACCCTTTTGATACCATTACTTTCCAATTGCAGAAAGGAGATATAATCTATGCATTATCCGATGGTTTTCAAGATCAATTTGGGGGAACAAAAAACAAAAAGTACACCACAAAAAGAATGAAACGATTCATGACAGATGTCAGCGCTAAATCTTTTACAGAACAAACCAATTCATTCAAGAACGAGCTAAACACCTGGAAAGGAAACTATGAACAACTTGATGATGTTTGTATCGTTGGTGTAAGGGTTTAAGACAATAAGCTGAGTGAATTTACAAAAAGCCTACTATGCCTCTGCTCTTTTAGCTTTTGTTGCTCTTTTTGTATGTACCCATTCAGGCCAAGTACTGCTGTCTTCAGCGTCATACACCCGCAGAACCTGGTCATTTTTAGTACTCAACACTTCAGAAGCATGAACATTTAAGATGTTGGCGGCAGCATTAATACCTGAAGAAGTAGCTCCAGAAACACCGTGAGATAAAGTACTTGCACCTGCTAGGTAGAGGTTTTTTATTTCAGATTTGTTCTTAAAAGAAAGCGGCCCGACATTTCGCAATGTTTTCTCCGTCCCATATACGTTTCCATCCGTGCTATTAATATAATATTCGTTGGTCAAAGGAGTACCTAATTCTGCGATTTCTATACAGTCTTTAGCTCCGGGAATCAACTCCTCCACATTGTTCAACAACTTATTTTTTACTTTTTCTTTAAAGGCCAAATACGCTTCTGTTTTATAGTCCTTTAGATGTGAAAAATCCTTCACACAGTTATAATCAACATAGGTAACGACTTCAAAATTGTGATGAACACCATTATAACTAGCGGGATCTTTTAAAGTTGTACAACTCAAGAAAACTCCAGGAAATGATTCTCCTTTTGTTACATCTTCCTTTATCAACTCAGAATAATGCTGGTCAATATCTTCATTTTTCATCATCCAATAGTTTCCAGAATCAATGTTTTTATCTGTCAAATCTATTTTTAGTGTTAAAAACAATATAAACGAAGTCACCGAGTACTTTGTATTGCCAAGTTTTTTGAGTAGTTTTTTGCTTAAGTATTTTTCACCCACTAGCTCTTTATAGGTTTTATGCGGATCGGTATTGGAGACAATACAATTGGCTTTAATCACTTCCCCTCCATCAATTTGAACACCGACCGCCTCATTTCGATCATTCATCACAATTTTGTTGACCGACGTATTGAGCAGAATTTTACCACCGTGTCTTTTTACGGCATTGGTCATTCCTTTCACGATTCCACCACCACCTCCATGTGGATAATAACCACCATTCATGTAGTGTCCCATAACAGCACTATGCACAGGAAAAGCGGCCCTACTTGGTGGTAAACCATGATCACCACATTGAATGTTCAAAAATGCTTTAAGGTAAGGATCTTTTACGTGCCAACCGATGACTCTTTTCAAGCTAAACAGGCCGAATTTACCGACATATTTCGTTTTAAAAGGAGCGGTAATTTTTTCGAAAAAAGTTTTGAAGGTGGTCATCAATTGAAGTTGATAACTCACAGTGTTGACCAACCTTAAGTACTTATCAATATTCTTCTTCTCTTCAGGAAAACGCTTTTGAAAAGCAGCAATCATATTTTCAAGTCCTTCTGGGATATCAAATTTTTCATTGCCGACATGACAATGTTCAAATCCATTAGGATTCATTCTAAAAAAGACAATGTCATTCGCAATTCCCAGTTTAGAGTACATTTCATTGGCTGTTTGACCTTCTCCTAATTGTCCAACATAATGCACTCCTGGACTAAATCTTTGGCCTTCTAACGTAAAACTATGGCTCCAACCTCCAGGCACTTCGTGTTGTTCAACTACAAGTACTTTATATCCGTTTTCACCTAGCGCTATTGCAGTGGCTAAACCACCGACTCCAGAACCTATTACTATCGCATCATACTGCTCTTCAATCATTAATCTCTATTTAGGTTAAATTATGGTTTATTCCAAAAATGGAAATAATTAAACCATTGGTAGGGATATTTATCTACAATTGTTGAAATGCTATTCACATAACTTTCTAATAATACTTGTTCTTTTCTGTGTTTTACATCAGCCACCCTAGCATACAAATGATAATGCGTCGCACTTTCTTTCATAACATATACGAAAAGAACGGGCACCCTAAGTCTTGAACCTATTTTAAACGGTCCTGCTGGAAATCGAGCTGCTTCTCCCATAAAGTCTGTCTCCAAAAATTTACTTCCAGGCATATAGCGATCTCCTGTGATACAAATGAACTCATTTTTGCTCAAAGCTTCGTTAAACTCATAAATGTGTGACATATCTTCCTGAATGATGATGTACTTCATTCTTGATTTTAACGATAAATTCTCTAGGTATTCCTTAATGTTTTTTCGTTCTAGGTCAGTGGTTACAATATTGGTAATTAAACTTTCGTCTAAATCTTCCAAAAAATACTCTGATATTTCGAAGTTACCGACATGTGCACTGATCAAAACAGCTCCATTTCCTTGTTGGATCACCTCTTTTATCTTTTCTATTCCATCAAACTCATACGTAAATCGCTCTTTTTTACCTGATGAAATCATGATACGATCAATAAGTGTTTGTCCAAACACATAATAGCTTCTATAGATTCCAAAAAAAGATTTCAGAACAGAAAATCCTTGTCTTTTTCTTAAGTAATAGTATATGCTTTTGCTACTGCTCCATGAGAATAGAAAGTAGTACAAAGCGACAAAAATGAGAATAAAATAAGCAAACCTTAAGCCAATGTTATGAATAAAAAACACAAATATTTTATATCCCGTAACACTGCCCTTTGAAGCTCCTTTCCACTCTGACATTTAACTCACTTTTTCCGTAATTTTGGATTGAAGCACATTGTAAAAGTCTTGGAATGTTTCAATTCCTTTGAAATCTTCCTCCCCTAATTTTACTCCACTGATTGATTCAATAGCCACCACAAGGTCAACATAATCTAGACTGTCTAAATCTAGCGTTTCTCTTAAATTCGCATCAGGAACAATCGTATCTGCCTCTACCTCAAACTCATCTACAAGTACTTCATTTACTTGTTCGATAATTTTATTCATCTCCATAGTTATTCAATTAATTTTCTTAATACTAGTGCGGAGTTTGTACCTCCAAACCCGAAAGAGTTAGACAAATATATATCAAAATCTTTCTTAATTGTCTTATTTACGATATTAACTTTATTGGTGTTTTCATCTCCTTCTTTAAAGTTAATATTTGGTGCTATAAAATTATTCTGCATCATCAAGGTAGAATAAATGACTTCACTCGCTCCTGCCATCCAACATTCATGCCCTGTCATTGACTTAGTTGAACTTACAAAAGGACCATTTTCTCCAAAAACATCTAAAATAGCTTGGGCTTCGTTGGCATCACCAATCGGAGTTGAAGTAGCATGCGCATTAATATATTCAATATCTTTAGGTTCTAAATTGGCTTGCTTAAGTGCTTTTCGCATAGCAGTAGCAGGTCCTACAACATTAGGTGTTGAAATATGTCCGCCATTAGACGAAAAGCCATAGCCCAAAATTTCTGCAATAATTGGTGCTCCTCTTTTCTTAGCAGATGCATAACTTTCAATAATTATAGTTGCTCCACCTCCACTTGGAATGAGTCCATTTCTTGTTGAATCAAAAGGTCTACACGCTGCAGTTGGGCTTTCTTCATCAGGAGAAAAAACACCCAAAGCATCAAAGCTACTCATTGCGTATTTATTAACTTCCTGAGCTCCACCAGCGATAACCATATCTTGAAGTCCATTCTTAATCATCAAATAAGCTAAACCAATAGAATGAGAACCACTTGCACAAGCAGCACTAATGGTCATGTTTACCCCTCTCATTTTGAATATCGTTGAAAGGTTCATGGTTACTGTTGAGTTCATAGATTTAAAGATTGCACCTGAACCAATTAAGGCGGTATCTCTTTTTTCTCTCATGATATCCGTTGCTTCAATGATGGATTTTGAGACACTGTCATTTCCATATATTAACCCCACTTCGTTATGGTCAAAAAAGTCGAGATCAATTTTTGCATTCTCTAAAGCTTCAATGGTCGCCATATAGGCATACTCACTTTCTTCCCCCATGCTAATGCGCTGTCTGCGCTTCAATAGTTTCTTTAATTCAGGCCTATCGATTTTCCCTGTCAATGCAGACTGAAAACCAAATTCTTTTCTTTCTTGATCAAAAACAATCCCTGATTTCCCTTCAAATAGAGATTGAGTCACTTCCTCTAAGTTATTCCCAATACAGGAATGAATTCCCATACCTGTGATTACAACGCGATTATCCATGATTATTTAAGAATAAATTCCACCATTAATATTGATTACTTCTCCTGTAATATAGGAAGCTTTGTCCGAAGTTAAAAACTGAACTAAATCAGCAACCTCTTTGGCTTCTCCAAAACGATTCGCAGGAACCAATTTCACCAATTCTTTTTCGTTTAATTCACCTGTCATATCTGTTTTGATAAATCCTGGAGCAACAGCGTTAACAGTAATGTTTCTTTTGGCAACCTCTTGAGCCAGTGCTTTTGTTGCTGCCACAACGGCTCCTTTTGCAGCAGAGTAATTCGTTTGTCCAGGTGTTCCTTTAACGCCAGATACTGAAACCATATTTACAATACGTCCATATCTTTTACGTAACATTTTTTGAATTACGAATTGCGTCAGGTTAAAAAAGCCATTTAAACTTGTGTTGATTACGCTCGACCAATCTTCTTCTTTCATCCACATAAAAAGACCATCTTTTGTAATTCCTGCGTTATTGACAAGGACTTCAATCCACGCTTCAGGATTGCGCTCTTGCCACTCATTCAAAACTGTATCAACAGCATTTTTATCTGCCACATCAAAAGCAAGAATCTCTGCTTTATTTCCGTATGATTCTACTCTCTTTTTGGTGTCTTCTGCGGCCTCCTTGTTTGAATTATAGTTGATTAAGATTCCATAGTCTGTATGCTCTGCCAAAGCTTCACAAATTGCTCTTCCAATTCCTCGTGAACCTCCGGTTATCAATGCGTATTTCATTATAATATTCTAATTAAAAAGTTCTAAATTTCTGTACCACTTTCCGCCTAAAGCTTCTCCCTTGGTATTGATGTAAGCCCAGCCCTTTTTAGACTTAACACGGGCTAATCCTTGATGAAATCCTTTTGAGTTATATCCTCCAAATCCAAATCCTGCAGTAATTGCAAAATCGGCAGGAATCACTAGTTCTCCTTTTGAATTTACAAAGCCCCAATTCTTTACTTTTACTGGTGCTAATCCATCATCACTAAAAACCTCTGCGTCTTTATACTTAGGTTCAAGCATCCAATTTCCTTTGAGGTCAATAAAACCCCATTTTTTCCCAACACAAACTGGAGCATATCCATTTTGAAAAGCACGTGCTTTGTCATACTGGGGATTAATGATCCAATCTCCTTTAGTATTTATAAATCCTATCCTTTCGTTCTTTTTGGCATAAGCAATACCGTTTTCATTGAAGTCCCAAACTTTTTGTACTCCCTCTAAAGGATTAAACTCGTTGTTTTTAATTAATCCAAATTGTTCTCCCTTTAAAGCCCATGTTGAATTGTTATGGATTGTTCCAAGGTCTCTGTATTCAATATCAATCACCACTTTTCCTGATGCATCAATATATCCCCACTTTCCATCCTTTTTAACTTTTGAAAAACCATCACGTAGTGGCTTTATGGCTTGATAAATTGTTTGAACAACAAGCTCACCTTTTGTATTGATCATCCCGAAACCTTCTCCTATTTTTAGGATCGCTCTTCCTTCAGAGAAATCATATCGCTTTTCGGCTTTTGGAAAATCAGTTAATAGCTCTCCTTTTTGATTGATGTATTGCCATTGATCATCTACATGAACCATAGCAATCCCACTGTTAAAGTGTTTTACTTTATTGAATTGTGGTTGAATGGTTAATTCTCCTTTACGGTTAATGTATCCCCATTTATCATTGATCATAACCCCCGCCAAATCTTCGCTAAAATCTAGGGCTTTAACAAAAGTGTCTGGAATAACAAGTGTTCCTTCACGGTCAATATATCCATATTTCTTTTCGATAACAACGCGTGCCAACTCTTGTGAAAAAGTCACATATGAAAATGTTATCAGTAGTAAGGTTAAAAAGGTTTTCATCACTTTAGTTTTTAATGAAATTTTTCGTTTTTTCTATCACAGGATATAGAGGCTTATCCTCTATGATGTCTGGTATTATTCCTTCTAAATTAGTGATAATTTTTTGACTTTTACTTGATAAACGATCAAAAATACCTAAATATTTAACTGCCTGATATATAGCAACTAACTCAACACTCATCACTTGGAATGCATTTTCAATGGTACGGCTCGCCATTTGTGCTGCATTAGTCCCCATACTTACAATGTCTTGATTGTCATTGTTACAAGGAATCGAATGGATGTACATTGAAGTTGATAAGGCCTGATTTTCAGCAGTTGTAGAAGTTGATGTAAACTGAGCTCCTTGCACACCATAGTTTAACCCAAGCACACCTCTATTGACAAATGGTGGGAGAATTTCATTTATTTTAGCATTCAACAAATAATTCAATTGACGATCGGCCAACATAGTCATGCGGGTCACTACCAATTTCAATTTGTCCATTTCTAAGGAAACATAATCACCATGGAAATTCCCTCCATGAAAAACTTGCTCTACATCACTATCAATAATCGGATTATCATTTGCAGAATTAAGTTCTCCTTCCAAAACTTTACCTACATTTTCAATGGTGTCATATACAGGTCCTAAAATCTGTGGAATACAACGTATAGAATAGTATTCTTGAACTTTTTCCTTAAAAATAACTTCGTTATTCTCTCCTGTATATAAATGCTGTTCCCTTTTTTTCGTCAGCTGACTATCTTTAAGGTGGTTGCGCATTTCTTCTGCAATAGTTGACTGTCCAACATGTAATTTAGCTGAATTCAACTCAACAGAAAAATGATCATCGTAAGCCTCTACGATTTCATTAATCAATGCAGAACAATTCATAGACCATTGCAACAACTTAGTGGCATTGTGATAATTGATCAACCCAATTCCAGTCATCGCTGAAGTTCCATTCATCAGCGCTAGTCCTTCTCGTAATGTTACTTGAATGGGTTCAATTCCCTCCTTCTTAAATACCTCTGCAGTAGCTTGTCTTTTATTTTTGAAAATCACTTCACCTTCACCTATTAGAACCAAGGCCAAATGTGCCAATTGAACCAAGTCTCCACTTGCTCCTACACCACCGTGCTCTAATATTACTGGGTAAATCTCTTTATTGATCAAAGTTGTCAACACCTCAATTACACTTGGATGAACTCCTGATTTTGCTTTACTGAGCGAATTTAATCGTGCAATCATTGTTGCGCGAACGAAGTCATCTGGCATAGGTTTTCCTGCACCAGAAGCGTGACTTCTTATTAAATTATATTGCAATTGAATCCTATCTTCGTCTGAAACACGGTATTGCGCCATAGGTCCAAATCCTGTATTGACTCCATATATCACTTTGTCCGCAGAAAAACTTTTCAAAAACGTGTAGTTTTTATCAATACTTTCAAGGAGGTTCTCATGAATTGTTAAAGATTTAGTTTTCTCTACGAGACTTATAAAATCTTTAGTATTCAAAAATTTGTTTAAGACGATCATTTAGATAATTTTGTTTGACATAAATAAGTGTGCTCAATTGTAAAGCATGCAAATATATAAATGTTTTTTTTGTGATGAAATGAAAATAGAAGAAGTTGATGTTCTTGTTATTGGAGCCGGACCTTCGGGAAGTGTTTCATCTGCCTATCTCAATAGTCAAAATGTAAAAGTCAAAGTTGTTGAGAAAGCAAAGTTCCCTAGGCCTGTAATCGGTGAAAGTCTTATACCTAGAGTGATGGATCATTTTGAAGAAGTAGGTCTCATCCCTGCGATAAAAGCTGCCGGATTTGAAAAAAAATGGGGTGCTCGATTTATTCGCAATGAAGAAACTTGTGTTTTTGATTTTAGCGACAAGTTTGGTGAAGGATGGGATTGGACATGGCAAGTTCCTAGAGCAGATTTTGATCTGGTCATTGCCAACGAGGTCCAACGTCAAGGGGTTGATATTGAATTCGAATCTGAAGTCGTTGATGTCCAATTTGAAGGAAGTGATTCGATAACCACGATACAGGATAAAGAAGGGCAACAAAAACAAATCAAAGCTAAGTTTATTATTGACTCTAGTGGGTATGGAAGAGTGCTTCCTAACCTTATGAATTTAGACGCTCCTTCAACAATTACTGGAAATTCCTCAATTTTCACACACACTTTAGACATTAACAGACCCGAAGGTGAAGAGGGAACAATGATTACATTTGATATTATCGAAACCAAAGTTTGGTTTTGGGTGATTCCTTTCTCCAATGGGGTTTCTAGTTTAGGGGTTGTTGGCCCTACCGAATACATCGAAAGCCTTTCAAAAGAAGGTGACTCTGAAGCTGCAATTCGAAAAGTCATTGCGTCTTCCAAACATTACAAAGAAAGATTCATCGACAATAAATTTCTTTTTAAACCAGTAATGCTTAAAAACTACTCTTGTTCTGTTCGTCAACTTTATGGAAAAGGATATGCCTTAACAGGAAATAGTTCAGGATTTTTAGACCCTGTTTTTTCATCTGGAGTTGCATTCGCTACTGAATCTGGAATATTGTCTGCAAAACTAATTACCCGTCAGTTAAATGGTGAAGAAGTAGACTGGGAAAAAGAATATGCCGAATACATTAAAAAAGGAGTTGATGTATTTTCTACCTATGTTAGCGAATGGTATACAGGAAACTTACAGAAGATATTTTTTCACCAACCTGCAGATGCCGAAGTTAAACGTAAAATATGTGCTGTTTTAGCAGGATATGTTTGGAATGAAGACAATCCATTTGTAAAAAAACACCACAGAGCAATAAAAGGGATGGCCTATACCATTGATTTACTCGCAAATAAAGAATAAATATGTTATTAGAAGGATTTTATACCTTAAACAAGATAGAGCAACTTAAGGATCAAGAGTTTGAAGCTTTTATTCATCTGAATAAAGACCATGACATTTTTAAAGGTCATTTCCCAGGCAACCCTGTTACTCCTGGCGTTTGTATGCTTCAGATATTAAAAGAAATAACCGCTCAGATTGTGGAACAAAAGTTGGTAATGAAAAGCTCTAGTAACATAAAGTTTATGGCGCTCATTAATCCAGAAAAAACACCTGACTTAAGGTTAAACATTGTAATTAAGACAGATGCAGAGGGTGAAGTTCATGTAAAAAACGTATGTTACTTTGATGATACGGTAGCTCTAAAAATGGGCGTAAAATATTCAATCAAATAATCCATGAAAACATTTTTATTCTTAACCACTCTATTTTTCATTACTTCGCAAAGCATAGAGGAAATACGAAGCGCCTTCCACAAAGCACATCATAGCAAAGAATCTGCAGTAGAATTCAATTCAACAGTTGCACAGATTAAATTACTTAATGAAGACCTATATTCTGCTTATCTTGGCGCATCAGAAGCATTACTTTCGAAATTTGGTAGTTCACCTGGAGAAAAGTTAAAACTTTTCAAATCAGGTAAAGCACATCTTGAAAAAGCTGTAGAAAATCAACCCCAAAACATTGAAATCAGGATGATTCGTTTAATTATTCAACACAACGCCCCTCCAATTTTAAAGTACAACAAAGAAATTGAAACGGATAAAGCGTTTATAATACAGCATTTTAGTTCAGCAAATGCAGAGGTCAAGAAGTTTATTCAAAAAACGGCCAAAAGCACAGGTGTTTTCACGCAGGAAGAATTAACAAAAATCAAGTAACTGATAATGACAAGCGAATTGGAAAAAGAATATGCTTACTGTGTTATTATTCCAACTTATAATAATGAGAACACTTTAAAACGCGTTATTGACGGTGTTTTAGAATATATTCTTCCACAGGAAATCATCATCGTTAATGATGGTTCTACAGACCGTACTCCGGAAATTTTAAAAGCCTATCCTGAAATTACTCAAATTCATTTCCCCAAAAATCAAGGGAAAGGATTAGGGTTGCGAAAAGGATTTAAAAAGGCTTTGGAAATGGGATTTTCGCATGCCATTTCCATAGATTCTGACGGGCAACATTTCCCTGATGACATTCCTCTTTTGATGTCAGCATCAAAAGAAGCACCAGAGACTTTGTTAATTGGTTCACGCAACATGCAACAAGAAGGTGTTCCTTCAAAAAGCAGTTTTGGAAATAAATTTTCTAACTTTTGGTTTTGGTTTGAAACGGGTAGGAAGCTTGATGACACACAGTCAGGGTTTAGGCTTTACCCTATTTCTATTATGCCTAAAAAATGGTTGACCAAAAAATTTGAATTTGAGATTGAATGCATTGTTCGATCAGCTTGGAAAGGAATTTCGGTAGTCAACATCCCCATTCAAATCAAATACGATGAGTCAGAAAGGGTTAGTCACTTTAGACCCTTCAAAGATTTCACAAGAATCAGTATACTCAACACTGTTCTTGTGGCAATCACCATTCTTTACATTATTCCACGATCATTTTTTAGATTATTTAAAAAAAAAAGCCTTCGTGAATTCATAAAAGAGGATGTCTTGGGCAGCAATGATAGTCCGAAAATTAAATCTGCATCATTAGCTTTAGGGGTCTTTATAGGAATTATTCCAATTTGGGGATTTCAAACCATCGCTGTGCTATTTCTTGCTGTTAGCTTTAGATTAAATAAACTCTTGGCTTTTGCAGCATCAAACATCAGTATTCCCCCAATGATTCCATTCATTGTAATTGCCGCATTGAAAATAGGAAGCTTGGTTTTGAACAGTGATATTGACGATGAAGAAGTATCAAAGATTGTCGATTTTAAAAATCATATTGTTGAATACTTGATAGGGAGTATTATCTTAGCGAGCTTTACAGCATTACTTGTAGGATTTGTTAGTTACTTTTTACTCAAAAAATTCGATAAGAATAAAGAAACACTATGATTCACTTTTTTACGAACACCTATTTCAAAATACAAAAGAAAAGAATGGCCTTTTTCTTTCTTGTCCTGGTGGGCCTATCCAGTTGTATTTATTTTGCTACACGTATCAACTTTGATGAAGACATCACGAATATTCTTCCTCAAGGAGAAGAAAACGACATTACCGCTAAAGTTTTACAACAACTCAACTTCTCTGATAAAATCACAGTTATGGTCAAGGCCAAAAACAGCCAAGGCTTTAATCAAATTGCAGATGTTGCTCAGCATTTTCTTGACTCTTTAGCGCAAGATTCGCTTTTTTATACGGACGTACAAGGAAAAGTAAACGCAGACCAAATTGACGAAACATTTTCATTGGTCTATGACCATCTTCCCCATTTTTTGGATACAAATGACTACAAAAGAATAGCAAAAAAGCTGAGTAAAGACAGTATAGATCATAAAATCCAAAGTAATTACAACACTTTAATTTCTCCCACAGGAATTGTGGCCCGAGAATTTATCTTAAAAGATCCACTAGGGCTTTCATTCATCGGACTTAATAAATTAAAAGAATTAGGGGTTTCCAAAGATTTCATTATCAACAATGGATTTATCAGTACTGCAGACAGCTCAACACTCCTGCTTTTTGTCACTCCAACTTATCCAGGAACCGACACCAAAATGAATGAAGGCTTTGTAGACCGTCTATATGCCTATCAAAATGCCATCAACAATCAATATTCAGAAGTTGCGGAGATCACTTATTTCGGTTCACCATTTATTGCTTTGGCCAATGCCCGACAAATCAAAACTGACATTCAAAGCACGGTTGTTTTCTCCATTGCCATTTTAATGTTGATTCTGATCTTGTTTTACAAAAAGATTTTCATTCCAATCATATTATTTATCCCCGCAATTTGCGGTGCTTCATTAGCATTGGCTATTGTTTACTTTATCAATGATTCAATTTCAGCAATCTCAATTAGCATTGGCGCAATTTTACTGGGAATTACGGTCGATTATTCCTTGCATATCATTACGCATTATCGTGAACATACCGATATCAAAGCGCTTTATAAAAGTGTGACCAAGCCGATTCTTACCAGCAGTATTACCACAGCGGTAGCTTTTCTATGCCTCTTATTTGTCAACTCGAAAGTATTGCAAGATTTGGGAATATTTGCTTCGATTAGTGTTATTTCGTCTGCTTTCTTTGCTTTATTGATTGTCCCCCATTTGTACAAACCGCACTCCAACATCAAAGAAACTATCCTTGATCGTTTTGCAGGACATTCATTCGAAAAGAATAAAGTACTGATCATTGTAACAGTAATCGCAGTTGTTTTTGGAGCATTTACCTTTTCGAAAGTTCGTTTCAATAACAATATTGCCGATTTAAACTATGTTCCCGAAGCCATGAAAGCTTCTGAACAACAATTAGAAAGTTTAGGAAGTATAGGGGCCAAAAGCATTTATTTATCTGTTTATTCAGACACCACAGAGTCACTATTGCATCTAAACAATAGTATTGAACGCCAATTGAAGCAACTTCAAACAGAAGGAATTGTAGAAGATTACACTTCGGTGGGTGCCGTTCTACTTTCTAAAGAAAATCAACATAGAAAACTAGACCAGTGGAATGACTTTTGGGCCGAGCAAGGAGTAGACAGTATTGTCCAAAGGGTCAATCAAGCAGCTATAAAACTAGGATTTAACGAAAGTGCTTTCCAATCCTTAGAAACTTTATTGAATAAAGAATACGATATTTTAAGTTTTGAAGACTATGAAACGATGAATACCTTGTTTCTGGATGAATTTTATGCCAACAAAGATGGATTTCAAACCCTCTCCACAATTGTCAAAACAGACAGTATAAATCGTGAAAAAGCCATAGAAGCTTTGGCCCAAAACAATTTAATTATCATTGATCGTAAACACCTCAACGAACAGTTTTTAGGGCAAATCAAAGAGGATTTTAAAAGTTTAATGAATTATTCATTTATTGCTGTGTTTATTATACTTTTATTTTTCTTCAGAAGGGTCGAATTAGCACTATTGAGTATTGTACCAATTGTTTTAACAGGATTGGTTACCACAGGATTTATCTACATATTAGACTTAGAACTAAACATATTCAGCACCATTGTGACCACATTAGTTTTAGGGTTGGGAATAGATTTTAGTATTTTCATGACCAGCGGACTTCAGCAAAAGTACACCACCGGAGAGCACCATTTGAAAGTGTACAGGACTTCAATTCTTTTGGCCGTCTTGACCACTATTCTTTCCATTGGAGTATTGATATTTGCAAAACATCCTGCTTTAAAATCCATATCATTAATTTCATTGATTGGAATCACTGCAGCGATGTTGATTACTTTCTCCCTCTACCCTTTACTCTTCAAAACCTTTATCGAAAATAGGCCTAAAAAAGGAAAGTCTCCCATCAGTTTTAGGTTGTTCATCACCGCTATTTTCTCTTTCTTTTATTATGGAGCTGGAGGTGTTATCTATTCACTTTTAGGTATTGTTTTTATGTTATTATTTCCCATGAAAAAGGAAAAAAAGCAAATTTGGTATAGAAAAGTTATTGCTTTGTTCATCAAATCAGTAATGTATTCCAATTATGGTGTAATCAACAAAGTCAGAAATCCACACAAGGAAAAATTTGACCGACCAGCGATCATCATTCCGAATCACTCCTCTTTTTTAGACACCTTGTCTATAGGATTCTTACCCACTTCATTTATATTCCTTGTTAATGATTGGGTTTATAACTCTCCAATTTTCGGAAAAGCAGTTCAGTTAGCTGGTTATTATCCTGTATCGAATGGACTTGAAGAAGGAGAAGAGCAACTCATAGCAATGATCAAAAAAGGAAATTCACTCATTATATTCCCTGAAGGAACCCGTTCATTGACCAGTGATATTGGACGTTTCCACAAAGGTGCTTTCCATTTGGCTCAAAAGTATAACATCGATATTGTCTCCTTGTACATTCATGGAAATTCAAACCTCCTACCGAAAGGAGATTTCATTATTTATGATGGAAAACATACTATAGAAATTGGAGAAAGAATTTCATTCGAAACAACAGATCCTGAAGCAAGCCTGCGGGATATCACAAAATCAATAAGTGCAAAGTTTAAATCCAGGTTTCAATCCTTGCGTTATGAGTTAGAAGATGAAAACTATTTCAAACAAAAAATTAAACTTAATTTTCTTTACAAAAGCAATGATGTAGTTCGACAAGCCAAGGAAGAATTTGAAATGAATAAGCGCCTTTATTATGAAATCAATCCTATGCTTGCTGCAAATGCCAGAATATTAAGAATAGGAGAAGATGTAGGAATATGGGATTTAATGTTAACACTTCAACAAGCTAAGAGAAGAGTTACAACATACATTGAAAATGATGCATTACGAAACATTGCAAAACAAAGTTATTTATTGCAAAAAAGAAGAATTCAATACATTGAAGAAATCTCTTTAACAAACACTGAAGTTCTGCTACTTACAACGGAAATAAGTACTGACTTTTTAAATCATTTATTACAGCAAAATCACTTTAAGCAAATAATTGTGGTTTCTGAAATTGATAAACATTCAGTTTTCCTTAAATTTGGATATATTTTACAACACAATACAAAAAACTATTACATCCTAAAGCGCACTTAAATTGGAAAATCAATACGACATAATTATCATTGGCAGTGGAATGGGAGGATTAGTCTCCTCAATTATTCTAGCAAAAGAAGGACTTAAAGTTTGTGTTTTAGAAAAAAACAATCAATACGGAGGTAACCTTCAAACTTTCGTACGTGATAAAGTAATTTTCGATACAGGAGTTCATTATATCGGAGGATTAGAAAAAGGTCAAAATCTATATCAATATTTTAAGTACTTAGGAATAATAGACGGTCTTCGACTGAAGAGAATGGATGAAGACGCCTATGATTATATTACCTTTGATGGAGATCCAAACAAATATCCACATGCCCAAGGATATGACAACTTTGTTGATCAGCTTTGTGTTTTCTTTCCTGAAGAAAGAGCAACCATTCAAAAATATTGTGATAAAATCAGAAGGGTTTGTGATTCCTTTCCCATGTACAACGTTGAAGAAGGTGCTCCATACGATCAATCGGTTCTTTCTATAAAGGCCAAAGACTACTTGGATGGTTTAACAGACAATGAAGATTTAAAACTTGTTTTGGCAGGCTCGAATTCACTGTATGGTGGAAATGGAGAAAAAACACCGCTTTATGTTCATGCTTTATCGGTAAATTCATACATCCAAAGTTCTTGGAGGTGCATTAATGGCGGGAGTCAAATCTCGAAGTTATTGGTACGACAACTTAGAAAATACGGTGGTGAAATCTTTAAACACCAAGAAGTCAATGAGTTCATCTATGATGAAAACCAACTTATCGGAGTTAAAACAAAGAAAGATAAAATTTATTTCGGGAAGCAATTCATTTCTAATATAGACCTCAATGCAACGATAAAGATGGTTGGTGAAGATCGTTTTAGAAAGTCCTTCAGAAAAAGAATTGAAAGATTAGAAGTTACCCCTTCATCATTTAGCATTTACATTGCTTTTAAACCCAAGAGCTTCCCATATTTGAATCACAATTTCTACCACTTTAAAAACAAGGCAATGGTTTGGCAAGGAACAAACTATGATCCTGCGAAATGGCCTGAAGGATACATGGCCTCAATGGGAGTACATGCCGATGATCAAAAATATGCAGAAAGTATGTCGGTAATGACCTATATGCATTTTAGCGAAGTTGAACAATGGGCAGATACCAAAAACACTGTGGCACATAAAGATGATAGAGGTCCAGAATATGAAGCCTTTAAACAAAAACACATTGAATTACTGTTAACGGAATTAGAAAAAAAATTCCCAAATATACGCGAGAGCATCTTGTCGGTGTATGCCTCTACTCCACTTTCATATAGAGACTATATTGGTGGTCAGAAAGGGAATATGTATGGTTTTGAAAAGGATGCAGAAAATCCAATGAAAACTTTTATTTCTGCGAGGACTAAGATTTCTAACTTGTTTTTAACTGGGCAAAGTGTAAATATGCACGGAATGCTAGGAGTTACAATTGGTGGTTTTGTAACTTGTTCTGAAATACTTGGAAAGGAATACCTCATTAACAAAATCAAAGATGAAGTAAATGAAACGGTTAAACCTTAAAATTCTTGTTTTTTCTACACTCATATTTGTCTTTGGGTCGTGTGGAATGCGAAAGTCGGTCAATCATCGTCCCGATTTAACAAACTATAATGCTGATCGCCCAAAAGTTGAAAGCCATAACGATAGTTTATTTTCTTCTGGAGTCAATTACCTTACGAAAAATAAATACCAACAGTGGGAACTCTACATTCAAGGAGACCCTTTAGAAAGAGGTTTACTTGCTGGTGCTCTAATGGACTCTCTACTTTACAAACAAGAGCATGTTTTTTTCGATAAAATCAAAGATTTTGTTCCTTCGGAAAGAAAACAAAAAAGATTAAGGAAATTCTTACAGTGGTACAATAGAAAGTTATATAAACACGTCGCAGAAGAGTACAAAGCGGAAATCTATGGACTTTCAAGATATGTTCCGGAAACTTATAATTATATCGCCCCTCCTTACATCAGAAGTCTTTATTTACACGGTGCTCACGATATAGGCCACGCTTTAGTTGACTTGGCGATGATTGGTTGTACCTCAACGGCATTATGGGGAGACCAAACACCAGATGGAGAGTTAATCATCGGACGAAATCTGGACTTCTATGCTGGAGATGAATTTGCCGAAGAAAAAGTCATTTTGTTTATCCATCCTGATGAAGGTATTCCTTTTGTTTCGGTTGGTTGGCCGGGAATGTTGGGTGTAGTTTCAGGAATGAATAAAGAAGGGTTGACCATCACCATGAACGCAGGAAAATCAAAAATCCCTTTAACTGCTAAAAAACCAATTTCTATTTTAGCTCGTGAAATATTACAATACGCATCAACCATTGATGAAGCCATTGCCATTGCTGCAGAAAGTGAAGTATTTGTTTCTGAAGCCTTAATGGTTGGAAGCGCAAAAGACAACAAAGCGGTGCTTATAGAAATGTCTCCTGATAATTTTGGCGTGTACGAAGTCAACAATTCTCGTTTGGTTTGCTCCAATCATTTTCAAAGTGAGCCCTATCAAAAAGACAAAAGAAACAATAAAGCCATTGAAGAAAGTCATTCGCTGTATCGTTATCAACGCATGACTGAACTTCTGGACGAAACTCCAAAGGTAGACTACCTAGAAATGGCAGAAATTTTAAGGGACAAAGAAGGATTAAACGACATTGAACTGGGGTATGGCAATGAAAAAGCATTGAACCAACTTCTTGGACATCATGCCGTTATTTTCAAACCTGCCAAAGGTCAAATATGGATTTCTTCACATCCCTATCAGTTAGGCGCATTCACAGCGTATGATTTAAACGAGATCTTTGATGATAACAGAACCACGCAATATATTCCACAATACATAGATTCACTAACTGTTCCAGAAGACGAGTTTCAATACAGTCAAGCATTTGCTGACTATGAAGCCTATAGAAAGTTAGACAGAATCATTGACAAGGCCATGGTAGATGAGGAAGAAGCTTTTGACTTGAACTTATTGCCCAAATATAGAGCCCTTAATCCGGAATTATGGATTGTTCATTACAAAGCAGGTCAAATTTACTATAATGCAGAAATGTATGAAGAAGCAAAGTCATCATTTGAACTCGCATTACAAAAAGAAATTACTACATTGCCAGATGCAAAGTACATTGAAAAAATGTTGCGAAAAACCAATAAGAAGTTAAAATGACACCTCAAGTTGAAACATACGATCCATTAAAGATAAAGGCCATTCAAGAAGAAAAGCTCCGAGCTCAACTGAGCTATGTAGCGCAACATTCTCCATTTTATAAAAAACGGTTTAAGGAAGCAGGAATTGCTCTTGACTCGATTCAAAAATTGGAAGATTTGGTTCAACTTCCTGTAACAACGAAAAGAGATTTACAACAAAACAATAATGACTTTTTTTGTGTAGATCCAATTGACATCATTGATTACGCAAGTACATCTGGAACAACGGGAACACCTGTAAACTTTGGGATGACAGATAAAGATTTAGATCGGTTGGCCTTTAACGAAGCACAATCTTTCAGTTGTGCCGGAATTCAAAAAAATGACATTGTTCAATTGATGACCACAATGGACCGTCGTTTTATGGCAGGTTTGGCTTACTTTTTAGGAATTAGAAAACTCGGAGCTGCAATTATCAGAACAGGTGCTGGTATTCCTGCCTTGCAATGGGAATCTATTTTAAACAATAAGCCTACTTATTTAATTGCTGTCCCCTCCTTCCTTTTGAAAATGATTGATTATGCAGAAAAGAACAACATTGACCTTAATGCTTCCAGTGTAAAGGCAGCCATTTGCATAGGTGAACCCTTAAGAAATCAAGACCTGAGTCCATCTGAGCTGGCCAAAAGAATCAATGCCAAGTGGAACATCAAATTATATTCAACCTATGCTTCAACTGAAATGAGCACAGCCTTTACAGAATGTGAATATCAGCGTGGTGGACATGCTCATCCGGAGTTGATCATCACAGAGGTTTTAGATGCAGAAAACAACCCCGTAAAAAAGGGTGAAGTGGGAGAATTAACCATTACAACATTAGGGATTGAGGCATTACCACTCGTGCGATTTAAAACAGGGGATTTAGTTAAAATAGATTACTCCCCTTGTGAATGCGGAAGAAATACTTATCGCGTGGGGCCAGTTTTGGGAAGAGCACAACAAATGATTAAATACAAAGGAACTACACTTTATCCTCCGGCAATTCACAATGTCTTAAACGGTTTTAACGAAGTTTCCGAACACCTGATTATGCTGCAAACAACTAATTTCGGTACAGATGAGGTCATTGTCAAAATGGCGAGTATGGACACCTCTGAAGCATTCGTCAGCAAGCTAAAAGAGCAATTTCAAGCAAGGCTTAGGGTTGTACCACAAATGGAATTTATCAGCCCTGAAGAATTAAACAAATTGGTTTTATCATCGAATGGTAGAAAGCCAAAGTGGGTAATTGATTTGAGAGGGTGATTAATGAATGGTTTTAAAGTTTGTACTTTCTGGTTAGCGTTTAAAATTATTTCTTCTTGAGTCCTAATAAAGTATGTGCAATCCCTTGCATATTGTGTTGTTCTACAATCTTGAATCCTGCTTGATCAATGAGTTTGAAAAAGACCTTGCTATCATACATTTGACTGCATCCATTGGCCATTGTTGTAAAATACAGCGAAGTCATTTGAAGCGCAAATGCTGAAATTTCGAAATCTTGTAAATCCCAAAATGTTTCATTGATAAAAACCATGGTGTTCTCCCCTGCTGCCGTATGACACTTTTTTAGAATGTCTACTATTTGTTCATCAGAAAAGCAATCTAAGAACTGACTCATCCAAATGATATCGTAGCCTTTAGGCAATGTATTTTTGGGGTCACGAATGTCCATTTCGTGGTAAGTAGCTCTATCTCCAAAATTAGCCTCTTCAATGTTTTGTTTCGCAACATTTAATTGAACTCCTAAATCCACCAAACCAAGTTCCACCTCTTTATCGTATTCCATGCATTTTAAAGACCATTTACCGGTGTTTGCACCAATATCCATCACCTTTTGAGGTTGATGTTTAAAAACTATAGGCAGTAGGTCGTCAAAAGTGATATCTGAATAATAGTGATCAAAATCAAACCAACTTTTCTTTGCTCTCTCCTCTAAGTAAGGAAGCCCTTCATAAATATGGTCCCAAGTTCCTAAGCATTTTAATCCTACGGGTTCAGATTTTTCGATACTTTCTTTAAGAGAACTAGCTCCTTCATAGCAGACATCTTTCATAAAATTAAAGTTGGTCACTACGGTTTTATCATTCAAAAAGAAATACCCTGCTTTTGTAAGGCAATACTTCTCCTCTTTCATATAAATCAGACCAATTCCAAGTCCTGCTTCTAAAAGAATTCGTACACCATAATGAGAAATATTTACTAAAGACACTATTTCTTCAATAGTAGCTCCTTCTGAATTTTCAATAATATCTAAAATTTGTTTTTCTTTCAGCAAACTTGAAGCTTCCCAAACGTAGGGGGCAAATGAAATAAAATGAGCTAAGCTTAGGGCGTCTAAAGCTTTTAAATTGTCTGTGCTGAATAGCGGTGGTTTTGTCTTAACTAAATTCATTTATGTAGAGGTTTCTTTTAGCGTCTTAATGCATAATTTTAATGATCAAGCTGTAGCAATTTATTCAAATATAATAATATATTATTAGTTGAATGGAGTTATTTACGCATTCTCAATTTGATTTTTACCGGTATCTCAAATGATTTAAAATGTATTGAGTCGGCGTGCTTCCCTTCTGCATAGAAATCAATTTTAACTTTTTCTCTCCAAACAGAAACTTGTTGCAAGGAAATCAGTTGTGCATTGTTGTTGTTTCTCAAGATAATTCTTTTTCCATGGAGTTTTGACACTAAATTGCTGCCGTTTTCAAAACTATATGTTTGCTTTATTTCATAATTAGAATGAACTAAAAGTTGAAAATACTTTTTGAGTTTAGCCACAATCAATTTCTTATTAAGATCCTCCATAATGTAGATCACATTAACCTCATTGTTGACCATCTCAAAATCTAAGAGCGTGTTCCCAAATTCAGATAAAAGGGCTAATCTTTTTCGCTTATCATCTAGTTTTTTCACAACTAATATTCCGCTCAGTTCATTATTAAAAACGTCGATTTTTGCGTTGTAGAGGTATTCCTTTCCAGCAGTATTGAAATACGGAACTACAATTCGTTCTTTTGACGATTCAATTTTCGTTCCCGCTACTTTATAGTGTTTACAAGCAGTAGTAATTAAAATAAAAACACTAGTGATTAAAAATACTCGGATCAATTTGAACATTCAATTCTTTATTTATAAAAGTAATCAGTGTAAAATCTCCAGAAGGTTCGATTAATTTCACTTTAGAAACTGTGGCGTCTTGTTGCGGAAAATACAAGTTAACTTCACTGATGTATTTCTTTAGGGTTTTATTGTTAGGAATTAATTTAACCAATATATTTTTACCACTTTTATAATAGCTAATGTTAAATTCCTTGTCGTCAAAAAGTTTTCCACTTACACTTCCCGAAATTAAGTGATTGATTTTTTTAAACATGTCCTGCTCACCACTAACGGTGCTCTTCTTCCCATTGTCATTTATAAGAATAGAATTGTTTTTAAAAATAACGCTATACACATTGGGAGAAGTATATTCCCATTTTAAAGATCCGTCTGATCTCAAGTACATTTTTCCTTTCGATTGGATGTCATTCGACAAAAAAGCCATATGCTTACTTTGTTCAAAATCTGTACGAATTGACTTCAGAGATTTAGTCTCCTGTTCAACCCTTTGTTTAAATGCACTTAACTCTTGTGCGGTTAACTTTGTTTCTTGAGCCAATAGACTGAAGGTAAACAAAGTACAAAACAATACAATATATTTCATCATGATTCTAATTTAATTAAATCTTCAACAGTAATGCTGCGGTAATTAATTTCGTTGAGATAAAGCAATAAACGCTCCAAAACGCGAATCGATTTATCTGAAGTATCATGGAGTAAAATAATACTTCCTGGTTTTAATTGTCTTTTAATTCTTAAGAATATTTTCTCTTCATCTTCGATTACAGTGTCTAAAGACCTGATATTCCACCCAATAACCTTGTGTTTTGTCTTTCGAATTGCACGCATAATATTGGGATTCGTTACCCCAAAAGGAGGACGAAAATACTTAGGAAAAGCACCTGTGAAAGATTTTATTATTTGGTCGGTTTGCGATAATTCTTCAATAACACCTTTTGTACTTTTAAACCCCATTTGTTTTGAATGGGAGTAGGTATGATTACCTATCAAATGATGCTCTGAAATAATGCGTTGTGTTAATTCAGGATTGTTTTCTATTCTACTTCCTACACAAAAGAAAGTTGCCTTATGATGCTCTTTTTTAAGCAAATCTAATACTTTTTCGGTGTATTCTGTTGGACCATCATCAAAAGTAATCGCCACAAAATTGTCTTGCGTTTTAACCTTTGAAATCGCTTTTAGATGATAGTTAGAACGAATAAAAAAAGAACCATATACGACCAAGAGAAACCATAAAACAAAAAAACTAAGGTAATAAAGTAAAGACCATCCATTTACAATATATCCATAAACATAAAGAAGTGTAAAAGCACCAAAAACAGTATATCCTATTTGATGTTTAGACATTTTTCAAGAGCGTTAAACTATGGTCTTTCCCTCTGTATTGGTTGTAAATAAGTACTGTTTTAATTGAGTCAGAGCCTTTTTCGTTGTTCTTGTATAAAACACTTGGGGCTTTGCCTTCTTTGAGTACATTAGAAGCAATCCAAACAGCAATAGAAGGAGCCGTCATGAATTCCCCAAACAAATGTTTGTAATAGAGTAAATCTGAATTGGACTTAAACAATCGTTCCGCTTCATCATAATAGGTGTCAAAATTAACGTCACCATTATTTCCCAATACAACCGCATCAACATCACTAATATTCATATTGTTGCGTTGAAGGAAATTATTAATGAACCCTTCGAGTTGCTCTTTTTTTAATTTATTCACAAGATGTGCATCTAGCACTTCTGCATAAGTTTGGTCTTGTTTTTCATTGCTTAATACAAAGAAAGTAGAACCTTCCCCCCCAACACAACCTTCAGAGCGACTTTCAAGAATGTGATATGATTCTTCATTGTCCTTTTTAATGTGTCCAATGGTCTGATATAATTTAAAAGTATAATCTGCTATTTCATCAATACCTCCAATAAGAATATTGTTTTTCCCTTCATTTTTTATTTGCATTAATCCATCTAACAAAGCGGAAGGAAAAGAACCGCCTGTATTGACATAAGTAAAGTTGTAAGCATTACATTTTAACTTTAATGCAATCTGCCCACTTACCGTATTATGAGTAGATTGAATAAAAGAAGTAGGGGTCAAATACTCCTCATTGAAGTCAATCATTTTTTCGAGGAACTTTTCAGAATCTTGAATACAGCCCATACCGGTTCCAGTAATTATTCCATCCAATTCATTAACCTGTGCTTGTTCAATAGCCAATGCCGAAGCAACGATACTGTTTTTCACTCCAGAGCTCATTCTTCTAATTGCAGCAGGCGGAATAAAGGCTTTGTAATTTGGCTTTACTGCATAGATTATATTGGTATCAGAATATACAATAGGATGTTCTAAAAAGTTTCCCTCAAATGTATTTTGCACAGAAATACATCCCATCCCATTTATATAGCATCTTTCCATGAATCTAATTCGTTAATCGTTTATTTTACAAAAATAAGGCTTGAACAATTACCACCAAATCCAAATGAATTGGAGAGTACAGCGCTGATTTCTTTTTCTTTTAATTCCTGTTGCGGAGTCAAATCAAATTCTTCCATCTTATTCTGAAAATTAAGACTCGGGAAAATCAAGTTTTCTCTCAACGCAAAAATACTGTACACCGCTTCAACAGATGCTGCAGCAGCTAATGTATGTCCTGTAAAAGGTTTTGTTGAACTAAAATCAGGGACTTTTTGGTCAAAGAGTTTAATCATTGCTCTTCCTTCAGACAAGTCATTATTGGGTGTTGCAGTACCGTGAACGTTGACATAGTCAATTGCTTCAGGTTTCATTCCTGCAACTTCGAAAGCACTTTTCATGGCTAAATATGCGCCATCCCCTTGTTCAGAAGAAGCCGTTTGATGAAATGCATCATTTGCATTCGCATAGCCTTTCAAATAAGCCAAAGGTTTTTTGTTCCTCTTTTGGTATGACGCTTCAGACTCCAACACCAAGTATGCTGCTCCTTCTCCCAAATTTAGTCCTTTTCGTTGGTCATCAAAAGGTTGGTTATAGGTATCCGAAAGGATCATTAAAGTGTTAAATCCATTGATGGTAAACTTACACAGTCCGTCCATTCCACCAACAATTACTTGATCTAAGCGACCACTTTGAATCATTTTGGCTCCAAGCATTATGGCATTAGCAGCAGAAGAACAAGCCGTACTAATGGTGGTTACAAATCCTTGAATACCGAGATGTTCAGCAATTAAATCAGTGTTACTACCAGCATCGTGAACTTCAATATAATGTTGTAGTTCTTCTTGATCCAAAAAATCTCTATAATACTTTTCTATCATGTCCATTCCTCCAACAGTTGTTGAATTAATGAATCCTATAGAGGTATTTCCATCAGTTGAAATTCCTGCGCTCTGAACAGCTTCTTTTGCTGCTATGGCACCCAACATCGAGGAACGAGAAAAATTATTCTTTGATGGAAGGTTGAGTAAACTTTCAAGTTCTTGGTTTGATTTTTTTATTTCACCCACCAAGATTTTATCCTTCAAAGTCGTTTCGATGTGTGCTATTTTGGAAATTCCGTGCTTATTGTCCTTCAAAGACAAAAAGTTTTCCTCTGCGTTCATTCCGATTGCAGAAACGATCCCCATTCCAGTTATAGCCACCTTCTCTTTCATTGCCTTTATTTCGTTCTGTGTTCAGTAATGTACTGAGCCATCGTTTCAATTGATTGGAAAATCTTCTTACCGTCTTTTGAGTCGGTGAGTTTAATTCCGTAATCTTTATCTAAAATAATAATCAATTCCAAAGCATCAATTGAATCAAGACCTAAACCTTCTTCAAAAAGCATGTCTGTATCATTAATATCTTCAACTGACATATCTTCAAGGTTCAAAGCTTCGATAATTTTTTCTTTGAGTTCTGTCTTTAATTCTTCCATTTTCTCTATTCTATGAGGTTTAATAAATTTTCCTTTGTGAATGCCAAGCCTGCTTCTGGTTTAACAAGAAACATAAAGGCATTGTATACATTTTCTTTCACTTCAATCCAACCGCAAAGCACTGAACTTGATTTGCGTAGTTTGGTCATACTGTTAGCATAATCAATCATAAACTCAGGATTAAAGCCTTCAAAGATAAAAAAAGAATTCTCACTTCTCAATTTATATTTGATGCTTATTTCCCCAAGTGCAATATTTGGTAAAGTATAGACAAAGTTTGCTGGACTGGCATAACTCTCCTCCCCTTGTGAAATCGAGTCTTGATGTTTAACATCTACATCATAACACGATGATTTATTAGACAGGAGAAGTCCCATATCAGGATCTATATCTTGGTCTATTCCATCTAAAAGAATACTACTTGCAGTGATTGCCAGTTTGCAAAGCGGGTCCATTTTATAAAACTTTGGGTAATTCAATTCAAAGTTTTTATATACTCCTTTGATAAAGTCTAAAAATTGATCTCCATCCTGACCAGAATAAAGTTTTTTACCATCAAGGAAAACTTCATTGTTTTTAATATTGCAGTAATGAATAATATTATTTTCCATCGGACTTGCATTTTTTAAAGAGTACTGCAGTATTGCTGCCACCAAAACCAGAAGCGGTTTTTAACACGGTATTGATTTCCTTCTTTTGAATTTCATTATTGATGTTCAAAGGTAAAGTCAAACCATGATCTTTATAACCCAAAGAAGGAGGAATTAGGTTTTTATCTGCAAAATTTAATGAAATCACTGTTTCCAATAAACCTGCAGCACCAAGAGTATGTCCATAAATTGCTTTTAGACTAAAAACAGGAATGGTTTCTAAAGCTACACGATTAAAAGCTTGTGCTTCCATTTCATCATTAAAGTTGGTCGCTGTTCCGTGTGAAGAAATACAATCTATTTCAGGACTTTTAACCTTTGCTTCTTGCATTGCATTGCGAATACTTTGAAATAAACCCTCTCCTGTTCTTGATGGACCTGAAATGTGATTCGCATCGTTGATGGAGCTGTCACCTATTACTTCGTAATAAGATTCAGAAGAAATGAGGTCCCTATTTTGTGTTACAAAAATTGAGGCAGCAGCTTCCCCCAAGGTAATTCCATCTCTTGCTTTGTCATAGGGTTTACAGGGCTGACTACTAATCGCCTGAAAGGATTGGAATCCTGAGAAAACAAATTTTGAAAAGAGATCTCCACCAACAACAATCATATGATTGTAAATCCCCGTTTGAATCAGTCTTTTCGCGACTGAAATGGCCATAATACCAGAAACACAGGCATTAGAAAGCACAATAGGTTCTGAAGGAATACCTATTGCTTTGCTGATTTTTTTGGCCAAATAATGCAAAAAGTAGGCTTCCTTATTGTCTTGGGTTAATGCCTCAATATTCCCTTTTGTACTCGAGAAGATAATTCCGCATTTATCGTCTAAATGATCGGAATAAGTTTTTACGATATCTTCCAATGCGAGGAGCATCATTTTCTCTAAAGTTGAGAAATCTCCATTATACTCAAGTTTTGAGTAGGCATTTTCAAGCCAATCTTTATTTATCACAGCACCGTAGAAGGGCTCTTTTTGAAGATTTTCATCTTTTACTTGTTCAATTGCTGTACGTCCATCCAGAATTCCCTGAACATTATCCAGAAGATTCAATCCCATAGGCGTAACACAATTTCCATTGGCTACATAAACAGGTATAATATTTTGAGGTAAATTCACTATTTAAAATTAACTTTCTTTTTCCATTCATCATAAAACGCTGGGGCGTACAATGCCTATTCGCCATTCAGGTCAACAAATGCTTGTGTAGTTTCACCTTCACACACCAAGACCTCTTCTTGATTAAAAATTTCATACTTATGGATGATTTTCGCAGTTGGGTTATTTAAAATTGCTGTTTTTATGGTATAAATATCTCCGTATTTCAATGGGAATTTGTAATCACACACCACATTCACAATCGGTGTAGTAAAGTTATTTTTGTAAATATCCAAATAACTCAAGCCATGTGTTCTTCCAAAAGCTTCTCTTCCCTCTTCAAAGTAAGCGATATAGTTTCCGTGCCAAACAATCCCCAAAGGATCGGCTTCATTAAACTTAACTCTTGAAGAAAAAGTAGTTGTTAGATGCTCTATTATTTTATAATTGGTTGATCTTTTTTTCATACGCTACTGCAATAGTAATGTTTATTATAAAGAAAGTCAACAATAACAATAAGTTAGGCGCCAATGAAATTAATCCAGCGCTTCTCAACAACACATCATAGAAACCTTCCAAGGCCCAATTCATGGGAGATACCTTCGCAATCATCTGCATTGTTTCAGGCATTGCAAAAACAGGAAACCACAAGCCTCCAATGGCCGCTAAAATCACCACAGACGTTGCTCCAAAAGGAGCTGCTTGCTCATGTGTCTTAGCAAAAGTTCCGATCAAAACACCAAAACCTATTGCTGCTAATCCAGAGAACAACGCTACAACGGTCAACCCTATTAACTTCCCTTCAACATCTAATGCCGGTAGTCCGATGATTGGAAAAAGGAAGACACTAACCATCAACATTAAATAGAATTGGATCATACAGACCAAAAGATAAACGATAATTTTACTCAACATTAAATGAAATGAAGAAACGGGAAGGGTTTTTAGCCGAACATAAGTTCCTTGATTTTTTTCTTTCACAATATTAATGGACAAAGGAATTACAATAAAGAAAATAGCAAATAATGTCCATGCAGGTAAATTATGTTGAACTGCTGTTGGGGCAATATCAATTTCATTTACAGATACAGAATATTCTTTAAAAACAACCAGTTTTTGTTCGGTTAAAAAGCTTAAATCAGCATCCAATTCACGCTCAAAAGTTTCATAAATCGCTTTGGACTCCAACTCGGAAATCATGCTTTCTATAGCTCCTTTAATATTCGACTTTATAGAACTGCTAATCGCAGGATCGAAATGGATTTGAACTTCTTTAGTTAAAGTATTACTTTCAGTATCTCCTTCTACCTCCATGTCTGGCACAACAGTGCTCATCAATCTATTAACATGGATATCTGTTTGATTTTGAATAAAATCAGAAAATTCAGGAGGAATAATAATCAGTACTTTTTGTGTTCCTTTAGCGATTAAACCACGTCCGCTGTTTTCTGTAATGGCTTCTCCATCAATTTCGGAGATGATTTTAATATTGTTGTTGGTCTCTAAATTCTCAATTACTTTTTTTGATAAATCTCCTTCATCGAGGTTGACCAATAAAACCGGCAATTGTATGCGCGCACTATTATTTTCCACACTATTTTGAATGAAAGTAATGGTAATAATAAGCACAACAGGCATTAAAAAAATGATCGCAAAGCCAAGCAAGTCTCTTCGTAAAAGTCGAAGTTCTTTTAGTACAGCATGAAATATTTTATACATATTCTTTGGCTTTTTTACCCGTATTTTCAAGGAATATTTCTTCTAAAGACTTCACCCTTCCTTCGCTGATGAGCACCTCTTGTGTCGGTCCTTCGATTTGGATTACGCCATGATCGATAATGGCCACACGACTACAGAAAGTCTGCGCTTCATGTAATAGATGTGAGCTATAAATAATGGTTGTTCCTACACCATTCAATTGATTCAAGTATTCAATAATTACCCGCTTCGATTGGACATCTACTCCTACCGTAGGTTCATCTAAAAAAATCACTTGTGGTCTATGTAAAACTCCAGCAAGCAGGTTAATCCTTCTTTTCATTCCACCTGAAAAAGTATCCATTCTTTTATTGGAAAATTTAGATAAACCCATTTGTTCGATCCCTTCTTCAACCCTTTGCTTTAAAACTGGATTTCGCACACCATACATACTCCCGAAGAACATCAAGTTTTCTTTCGCAGTTAATTTAGGATACAAAGCATATTCTTGAGGAACTACGCCTATCAACTTTCTAATTCCTTCAATATTTTTAGAGGTTTCTAAACCTTCAATAATGACTTTTCCCTCATTTGGTTTAATCAATCCTGTGAGAATGGAAATAAGAGATGTTTTTCCCGCGCCATTTGGACCCAGTAGTCCCAAAACCTCTCCCTTTCGAATAGTTAAGTTTAAATTATCTATGGCCTTAAAGTCAGTACCACTATATTTTAAGGACAAATTTTTTATTTCTACACTATTCGTCATTCTATTAGATTGATTTTTTTAGGTCTTTAAAAAACTGCTTTTCCTTTGCTGCAATTTTAAGCATCATTTCCGATAGGTTTTCGTAGGCATTTGTGTCATTATCTCTGTGCTTACAAATCCTAGATGCTTTCAAAGCGAAGTCTCTCCAGTCGTCACCAATCACCGTCATTTGTTGAGAAAAGTCTAAGAATTCCGGTTTATTTAGCAGTTCCCCAGATTGCTGTAAAAAGGCAGCATAAATAAATCTAAATCCACCACCACCAGTTCCAATTTCCTCTTGCATTCTTATAATTTGCGCCAAATAGTGATTGGTTTTCTTCACACCTACTTTTTTAGCCCACCCAGGAATCTTTTTAGCGACAAACTTAATTCCATTGGCACCGACAAAAGGAACAGGAGCCAGCATTTCTGAGGTGGTTTTTTTAATGCCTCCAATTATTGCTTTGGGGAGGTCAATTTCTGTTGGAATTTCAACTGGATAATACATATGTCCTTTCGGTGCGAATACTCCTTTTGCAAATCTGACTTTGGCCAGTTCTTCTCTCGTCAAAACAGATGTTGTTTCCATCACCGGATCACTGATTAAGTAATTGTTCCCTTCTTTTCCATAAACCACCAAGTTGTGTGCATTAAAATGGAAACGATATTCATCAGGAAAATAAGGCAAGTGATAAACTCCAACTTGTAATCCCGTTGCTATTCCTTGATCAATATTTCTATCCAATGCGTCAAAAGACTTATCAATGGTAGAAAAACGTTCTCTTTTGATTTTAATATTCAATCGTTTTGAGGCCCTTGAAAAAATAAATCCAGGCATCGGACGATAACTAATTGCTGGAGCTTGGTTTACTTTCAAAAAAGGAATACAGATGTAAAACAAGCCAGAGCCAATACCGAAAAGCATAGGTTCATTAATATCAATACCGTTGAACTTTAAAATATTGGAAGCGACACCATTTTCACAATGCGCAGATTGATGGTGGATAAAATCAATTTTATTCATTAAAGTTTTTTATGGTATTTACGTCCACCTCAAATATTTCAGCGTACTTATTCAATGTTGAATTTTTTAATCTTTTAAACACCTTAGGCTTAAAATGTCTTTTCACAATCCACCTCGGTTTTCCTACATACCCAGCCAATACACTCAAATCCATTCGATTAAGCAGCATAAAGTAATAAATAGGACTTTTGATTCCCTTAATTGCATCTTGTTTAGCCTCTTCGATTTGTTGATTCAAGTTTTCCATGGTCACATCCAAAGCAATATTTTTCGCCTCCCACCCAGTGCTTAATCCAGTAGCGTACTTACCACTTTCATCAACAGCATAACAAAGCTCTTTCATGTTTTTTTCCTCTAGCCTACCGGAATCTTGTGGAATTTCATCTTTTTTCATTGCTCAAATCTATGAGTTTTAAATGCAAATATAGAGTGTTTTTATTAATTTATAATGAGCCAAAAGGATTCTATTCCTGATCGGGATGAATAATCAGGTTAAAATAACACGCTGCAATTCTTTCGGAGTTCAAATAAGTAAAACATTTCATTTCACAACTGTACATCTCTCCAACTTGATGCATTGAGATCAGCTCTCCTTTGGTATTAAGCTGTGAATTTACAGGCGGTAATTTCATAATATCAACACGTTTAATTTTTGAAATATATCCCATTACACGGTAATTCTCGTTGGATTCATTGGCTTCAAAGTGAGGGCCACATACAATCCCTGAAGACGTTTGTGCGGCATTTTCAATAATTCCGATTTCGTTTAATACACCATTTTCAATAAAAATATTGGATTCATTTATGTCAAATGTGGTTTCGATAAAATCGCCTTTAAGTTTAATGATGTCATCTACCATTAACATAGGTTCCCTATGTGGTAAGAAGGCTCGAATACTCATCGGTAACTCCATATCTTTCTAGTAATTGTTAGCAATATTAGTGTAAAATATTCAATTTAAGCTTGAGCAGGTTGATCAGACAAAAAGGTTTTCATTTGGGCAGTCATTAACACTTCTCCATCACAAATCACACGACCTTCTATTAGGGTAACTCCCATAAATTCAGTAATCACCTTAATTTCAGTAGTGATAAAATCATTGAGTTTTGAAAACCCAAAAACCTTAATATTTTTAATCGCACCAATGTATCCAACCGGAGCTTTTATGTTTTTTAAAGAATAACCATAACTGATATGTAGTGCAACCGACTGCGCTATATTTTCTACCATTCCAGATTCATTAAACATTCCATCTTCCACAAAGATATTAGTCGCTTCTATAGCCAATCCAGTGGTAATAGCGGCTTCCTCAAATTTTACCAAATGACTCACCATAGTAAATGGTGATTTCTGCGGCAGCAGTTCTCTAATTTGATTTTCAGGTATTAATGATTCCATTTTAAATTTTATTTTACACTACCGTTAGTAATGCATATGCATAATTAAATCTTCCGCTTTCTGGAACAGACAAAAGTATTGTTTCTCCAGGCTTTAACTTATGATTGTTAAACAAATCTTCTAACATAAGGTAAATTGATCCAGCCCCAACATTTCCAACTTTATCTAAGTTAATAAAAAGTTTATCATCTGCTATATTTACGCCCCCCTCACGAAGGCCTTCCATCAATTTATCTTTGAAAAAGAAAGAAGAAATATGAGGTAAAAAATAATCTACCTTTTCTGCCTTGAAATTATTTCTTTTCAATACTTCTCTTAAACTTTCTACACCTTTTGCGATGATATTCTCATCCAACAATTTAATGTCTTGCTTGATTGAAAACATAGACTTCTCAGCCCATTCTTTTGAAGAATAATTAGTCCAAGAAATAACCTCTCCTGCTTGGTTTTTCTCTGCACCTGCGTACATACAAGTCTCTAATTCACTTGCGAAAGACATTGCATCCATCCATTCAATCCTCAAGTTGATTTCGTTTTTTGAATTTGGTTGGTCTTGCAATAAGAAAGCCCCTGCTCCATCTGAGAGCATCCACCTTAAAAACTCCTTTTCAAAAGCCAATACAGGTGTCTCTTCTAAATTTCTTGCCGTATCCAGTTCATAGGAAAACTTGTCTTGCAACATCCACGGAGAAATTCTTTCACTACCTGCTGCAACGGCATTCTTCTTCATTCCTGAGCAGATAGACATATAGGCATATTTCAATGCATTCATTCCTGAGGTACAAATTCCAGCAGAAGAGTTAATTTCAATATGTTGACTTCCTTTCATTTGTCCATGAACCATGGCAGCGTGAGATGGCAATAGTTGATCAGGAGAAGAGGTCCCAACGGACAGCAACTCGATGTCTTCAATTTTAAAACCTTCATCCAATAAACCATCAACAGCTTTATAAGTTAATTCAGCATTAGAATGGGTAATGTTCCCTTCCTTATCTAAAGCGTAATAACGGGTTTCAATTCCATTGTTTCTGAGCACAATCCTTTTGACCCTTTCAGAGCCATTTACAAATCCGATAAAATCTCCCATTGTATCAGAATCCACCGGGTCGTTAGGTAAAAACTTAGCGGCTTTGGTTATATATACATTTCCCATAAAAATCTCTGTTCTAATTCACACCACTATAAAACGCCTTTTTACGTTTGATTTGATTTAATCTTAGCGGATAGGTTAATAAAAATATCAAATATACAATTGGTGAAATCACCCAAATTGCAGTCAACAAATAGGCTTTAAAAAACTTGAGTTTCAATTTACGATTTTTATCGTTTTTCAAAATAAAGCGTGACCATATACTGAACATTTTGTTGGCTTTTTCATCCATAAAAATGATAAATGGTTTAATATCTACTCCTCCTGCTTCGGCAATTTCATTCTGTAAGTTACTAAAATCGTTTGTTTTACTCGCATTTTTCACCAATTCTCCAAAACCAGAAGCTTGGTCAATGTCTTTTTGTGCTACACCAGGCTTAGGGAATATCCCGAACTTTCGGTCTTTTTTCCCGCCCATCATCCAATGGACAATTGTGATGACACTGATGTGGTTGAGGTGACGATCAACAAACGCAACATTACCCACCAACTCTCCACCAACATTTTGGATCAATTGTTTCATTTTGTGCTGTGCTTTAGCCCACATATTTCTACAGCCAATGACGGAAACGACTTTTTTCCCTTTGATTATTTGATCAGCGTAAGTGCTTTTCAAAAATGAATTAATAGGAATTGCTGGCGTTAAAAACCAGATTTGGTAGGCTAAAATAATCAAGTCGTAATCTCCTTGTAGCACTTTTTCTGGAGGAGGTTTAATTGCAGTAGGAATTTGCTGAAAAGAATCTGGAAAAACTCCAAAAAACGAGGCATTATCCCATGGAAAAGGGTAGTCTTGTATTGGTTGAATATTATAATAATCGACATCATAACTCGCATCCTGTTCGAATGGTTCGACCATATTTTGTGCAATTTCTTTCAATTGACCGGTTTGGGAGTAGTATATGACCAGTATTCTTTTGTTCACTTTAGTTTTTTATGCGATGACCTTATTAGTTAATAAACACAAAAATAAAATATATTTGGACTTTTCTAATTTATTTCTTCAATGTTCGAGATTTATGTCCACACCAATACAAAATCTTGGAAAACGCGATAAAACACCATTTCAATTTGACCTTTATAAGCGACCTGAATTGAATCTTCGAAAATTGCCATTATTGACACCTCCTTTTTCAAATCTGAAATATTGCCTTTTTGTTTTTTAAAAAAAGCTTCTTTTGCACTCCAAATTAAATGCAAATTCGTTTTATTTAAATCTAATTCTTCCTCTTCTGCATTAACGAAGTAGTCCTTTCCTTTAAGCAAGGTATCTTTGAAGTATTGAATATCTACACCACAACTTTCATTGGAAAAATACAATGCATAGCCACCACGATAATGAGAAATTGAAAGATTAGAATAAGTAGCATTCAATAAGATTGGAGCTCCATTCACTTCATGTTTTAATATTGCACCAGGAAAAAGTTGTTGAATTTTATCTTTAATGGCTTTTCGTTCAATTTTTTCTTTTGAATGACCATTTTTGCGCCGTTCTAGGAACAGTTCATCGAACCATAGGTAAATCTCCCCATTAATAGTTTTTATTTGCGCCTGTTTATTCATGTTAGATTTTCAACTTTCTATAAAGCAAAGAAAACAATAAACCCAGAAAACTAGACTGTCTTCAGGGTTTATTTAAAGTAAACTATACAATATTCTACCTTCCACCTCTTGGGTTAGGCGCTGTTCTTGGAGCAGAACCACTACGCGTAGTTGGACGTGGAGATGTAGATGGTCGATGTTGTCTTGGTGGTGTTACTCGCACACCTGTTCCAATAAAAATCGACGGTCTAATTCTAATTTGAGGTTGGGTTTTATTATTGTTTCCATTCACCTCTTTCTTATCGATTGCTGGTTCTTTATACTTTGTAGACCTTTTTGGCGCTTTATATTCATCATTGTAGGCTATTGGTTCTAATCCAAGGTGACCATAGTCATAAACCGCACCATATAAATCTTCTTCAGCAACTCCAGCTTCACGGGCTTTTCTTAAACCTTCTTCAACTTGGTCATCTTCAAGTTGTGCCAATGTTAGTAATTCAGTAGGATAACGAACACTATCTGGAATGTCAGTCATTCTGTTTGGGAATAAAGAAGTTGTAGAATCTAATTGGTGAACAGCACCAAATCTTCTAGTGATAAAAAACAACTCGCTTTCAAGTCTTGACAACACCTCAGGTGCTCTTCTATTGGCCCCAAACAAATCATCGTTAGAATTTGCAGTTCTTTGATAGTCGATTGCTTCACCAGTTTCAAGGTCATACGCCACCAAGTCATTTTTTTGTCTATCGTTGTTTCCTAATAATCCATAGTAATCATCTCTACAGCTTGGGACATTCACCTGAAGATCAAACAAAGTATTTTGTTTAAATTTTCTTTGTGAAATAATCATTTGTTCACCCGTTGGCCATTTAACAATGTGTCTTCCCTTTTTATAGTTAATAACTCCACCTTGAGCCAAAACCAAGTCAGATTGTTCATTTTGAATTTCTTCACCATTAATATGAATCATTCTTTCTCCTTCTTTTTTATCCGCAGAACGAAATTCAACAAGATCACCGTTAATATTCATCATTACACCACCGTTTAATGCAATACTAGAACTGATTCGGTATTGTTGTGTCTGTACGTAGAAAGAATTATCTTCGGAAGCTGTCAATAGATAATCTCCTGCATTTTGAAAGTCATAGCTTTCCCCATCATAAGTAAGCATATGTGGATCTCCGTGTGATTTTCCATTGCTCATATCACATTTAGTTGATTGAACATAGGCTCTCCATTCTTCCCAGTAAAATTGATCACCACGTGATGTATTTCTTTCGTTTTCCAATTCAACAGCTGCGATTCTGTCTAAACGTCCAATGCGCTGTTCGTCCATCATTTGCAGTAACTCAAAACTAGTTTGATTCACTCCTTGTGGTCTTTCAGGTTGTTGTTGTTTCATTACGATAGCGGCTATACTTTCATAAAGGTATTCCCCCTTATTACTATCCCAAGCTTTCATAATTTCTTTGATATGGTCAGAATCTTGACGTTCATACGGCACAGGTTCAGACTGAACATTAGCCCATAAAGAAAAGGCCAATAATTGTACGAGTAAAAGAGTAAAATATTTCATAGTCTTGAATTTAGTAATTTAATTGAATAAGAGCAAACTCTATACCAAAACAGCCAGACAATGATTCGTCTGGCTGTTTTATAAAATATATGATAAGCAAGTTTTACTTCACCATTACATTTGGAGCTGCGTTCATAATTTCTTCTGATGCATTACTTTCAAAAGTTTCGAAGTTTTTCACAAATGATTGCGCTAACTCGTTTGCTTTTTTATCGTAAGCTGCTTTATCTTCCCATGTATTTCTTGGATTTAAGATTTCGTTAGGCACATCTGGACAAGATACAGGCATGCTTAAACCAAATACTTCATCCTTGATGTAATCAACATCATTTAATTGACCTGTTAAAGCGGCAGTAATTAGAGAACGTGTATATTTCAATTTGATACGTTCACCCACACCATGACCACCACCAGACCATCCAGTGTTAATGAGCCAAACATTAACCTTGTTTTTTTCAATTTTACTTCCTAACATTTCAGCATACTTGGTTGGGTGCAATGGCAAGAAAGGCGCTCCGAAACAAGCTGAAAATACAGTTTGTGGTTCAGTTACACCTGCCTCTGTTCCTGCAACCTTTGCGGTATAACCAGAAATGAAGTGATACATTGCCTGACCAGAAGTCAGTTTTGAAATTGGAGGTAAAACTCCGAAAGCATCACACGTTAAGAAAAATATATTTTTCGGTGCAGTCCCTTTAGAAGGTACCATAATATTATCAATGTGATCTATAGGATAAGAAACACGAGTATTTTGTGTTATGTGATCGTCTTCATAATCTGGTGTAGAAGACTCTCCTTTAAATCCGATATTTTCTAGAAGCGCTCCAAACTTGATTGCACCATAAATTTGAGGTTCTTTTTCAGCAGACAAATCGATTGTCTTTGCATAACAACCACCTTCAAAGTTAAACACACTTCCATTGTCAGCCCATCCATGCTCATCATCTCCAATCAGACGACGGTTTGGATCAGAAGACAAAGTTGTTTTTCCAGTACCTGACAAACCAAAGAACACAGCAGTATCGCCATCTTCACCTACGTTTGCAGAACAGTGCATAGAAAGAACATTTTTCTCATGAGGAAGAACGAAGTTCAATACAGAGAAAATTCCTTTTTTAATTTCACCAGTATACCCCGTTCCACCGATAATAATCATCTTTTTAGTAAAGTTAATCACTGCAAAGTTTGATTGTCTTGTTCCATCGATTTCAGGGTCAGCCATGAAGTTAGGCGCACATACGATGTGCCATTCAGGAGTAAAGTTTTGGATTTCTTCGTCGGTTGGACGCAAGAACATGTTGTGTGCAAACATATTCCCCCAAGGTAGTTCGGTTACCACACGAATATTCATTCGGTAATCATCGTCAGCACAAGCGTACGAATCTTTCACATACATATCCTTTCCGGTTAAGTAGGCCTTCATTCTATTGTACAGTGCATCGAATTTTGCTGGTTCAAACTTTTTGTTGATGTTTCCCCACCAAACTGCGTTTTCAGTTTTGTCGTCACATACTATAAATCGATCTTCTGGTGATCTACCAGTAAACTCGCCAGTATTTACTGCAATTGCTCCAGAATCGGTCAAAACCCCCTCTCCCATCAAAATTGTATCTTCTACTAACTCAGCCGGACTCATGTTCCAAAAAACATTTCCTAGGTTACCTAAACCTATATCCTCTTTTAAATTGGTATTCGAACCTCTTTTACCAAATTCATTCATGATTTTTATTTTTTTTGCTTAGTGCTTTATCTTTTACAAATTTAACCGATATATATCGCAATTGATAAATATCTCGCTTTAATTATTCACATTTAATTATTTATAGCGTGAAATATTATGTTTTATAGGTAGCCAAGTGCTTAATTAACAATACTAACCACCCAAAAATCATCACAATACCACCTATTGGTGTTATTGGACCTAAAAATTTATTAATGTCTATACCTATGACAGGAAGTAAAACCAAACTAAAAATTGATCCTGAAAACAAAATAGTTCCCCAAACGATTGACCTAAAAGGGGCAATTAATTCAAAATCAAACTTCTCCGAAAGTGAAGCAATCACTAATAATCCTAATCCATTGTAAAACAAATAAGTATTCCCAACACTAAAACTATTGATTTTCTCTTCAGAAATTCCAATGGTTTCTAAATAATGAGCTCCCATCGCTCCGAGAACAATTCCCAGGAGGATAAAAATTAGACCAATCAATATAATTTTCTTATCACTCATTCATTAAGTTTTTAGCGTTTAACAATGCGGCATCATTTATAATACTTCCACTCATCAATTTGGCGATTTCCTCAATTCGCTCTTCATTATTTAGTGGTTTTAAATATGTTTTTGTAAATCCTTTATCATTTTCTTTCTTTACCAAAATATGATGAGTTCCTTTACTCGCAACTTGAGGCAAGTGTGTAATGGCCATCAATTGCATAGTGTCTCCCATTTTTTTCAAATGTTCTCCAATTTTTTGAGCCACTACACCAGATACTCCAGTGTCGATTTCATCAAATATTACTGTAGGTAATTGTTGTTTTTGAGAAAGTAGAAATTGTACAACCAACATTAGGCGTGATAATTCACCTCCAGATGCCGATTTTTCAATCACTTGAGGAGACATTCCTTTATTGGGAGCAAAATACAGCGTAATATCATCAATTCCATATTCACTCAGTTCCATTGCTTGAAAGTCAAATTGAATTTTTGCGCCTTCTAACTTTAATTGATTCAATAATTCAGCAACTTGTTTTTCGATGGTTTTTGCAGATTTCTTTCTTTTGTCTGAAAGCTCACTTGCAATCACTTTGGCTTTCTTTTCAAGTTGTTCTAACTCAAATTTCTTTTCCGTAATCTTTTCATCAATCTGACTTGAATCATTGATTTCTTTTGATAAATGATCAAAAAGATCTTTCAATTCTTCTTGAGAAGAAAGGTTATGCTTGCGCAAGGCCGAATTAAATGCATCCAAATGGTTGATGTGACGGGTCAATTCTTCAGGCTCGAGTGTTAGGTCCGAAAGGTCATCTTCTGCAATTGCACCAATATCCTTCAATTCTATTTGAACAGAACGAGTTCTTTCCAACAATTCTTGAATTTGTTCATCTTTTACGCTGGCTGTTTTCAACACAGTATTCAAAGAGTTTAATACACCATCATCGGCATTAATCACATGAGCAATTAATTGATACGCTGCCTTGACTTCTTCAAACTGCTCTCCGCGTTCAACCTCTTTCTCTATATTTTCATAATCCAAGGTCTCCAATTGAAGTTTACTCAACTCTTCTAATTGAAAACTATTGAACTCATGCTCAAGGGCCAACTGAGATTTATTTTCTTCTAGTGATTTTATTTCTCTAGCCAATTCTTTAGCTTTTGAATATAAGGATTTTAAGTTAGCTAAAGCCTTTTCATTTCCTGCGATAACGTCAAGAATAGAGCGCTGAAAACTTTTATTTTTTAATTCTAAAGTATGGTGTTGAGAATGAATATGAATTAAACGTTCAGACAATTCTTTCAATACAGCAAGCTGAACTGGAGTGTCATTAATAAACGCACGAGACTTCCCTTTCGAATTAATTTCTCTTCTAATGATGGTCTCATTTTCCAAATCGAGGTCATGCGTTTTAAAAAAACGAGCGAAATGATCACCAGAGATCGTGAAAGCCGCTTCAACAATTGTTTTCTTTTCTTGGTCACGGATGACAGCGTAATCTGCACGTTCACCCAAAATCAATTTTAAGGCTCCAAGAAGAATTGACTTTCCAGAACCAGTTTCTCCTGTAATAACAGTAAAACCATTGTTTAGGTCAAGCTCTGCGTTTTCGATTAACGCAAAATTATTAACAGATAAACGATTAAGCATTATTGTAAGATTTCTTGGTACTTAGATGCATTTGTCGGATCTAATCTTTTAAGCATATTTACAACATCCACCTGTTGCTTACGGTCTGCATCTTTATAGATTCCAGACAACTCTTGTCTTTTGGCATTTAAAAAATTAAGAACAGTCACTGAACCAGGGCGAGAACTATTCACAGCCAATAGTTTTTGCAAAGCAGACTGAATTTCTGTTCTCGCGAGGTTTTGATCACTATACATATTATCAAGCCCTTTTCTATGGTAGTCATAAAAACACTCCCTCAAAGGGTTGAACAGTTCTTGCATTGTATTTTCAATCAACCAATATCTATTTCTTCTTCCTCGTTCATCAGCACGCCATCCAGGAATCATACTGCTTTGCGCTAGTAAAACGATATCTTGTGCTTTTTTCAGGTAGGGATCACCTCCTTTCATAGCGAAAGAATCACCATCTAAACCAATGATATAGTAGGCGTAAAATGCCATAACTGAAGATAAGTTATCGGTAAATTGATTGTCTGAATACACAATTTTAGCTCCTCTTCTAAATGTAAATTGAACATCTTCGTCAAGGAAATTTAGTAAAGTTGTATTGTAAGTCGTATTGTAAACTGGACGTGTTGCCTGCACCTGAACCGATGCTTTGAAAGAACCATTTCCTAAAACCTCTGTAATAGATATTTGAAACACACAATTAATTCTCTCTTCGACTGCAAATTCATCTTTGGTCCACGAAGTATTGTTCATGATTTCAAACACAGCTTGTTCTAATTCACTTAGGATTTCCTTTTCCGTGGTTGAAATATCTAATGCAGGATTAGATTGAACGTTGACTTGACAATTCAGCTCTTGAGCGGAAAGGTAGGTCGTAAATAATAGGGTAACGATGAAGAGAATACTTTTCATTTCTTTAATGTCAATAGATAATCTAATATGTTGTTGGCAACTACTTTCTTTGAAGATAACTCAAATTTAGTGGTTTTATTGTTGAAGTCCAACAGTGTTATTTTATTTGTATCATGTCCAAAGCCTGCGCCTTCATCTTCTAGTGTGTTAATTACAATCAAATCAAGGTTTTTCTTTTTCAATTTACCGGCACCGTGTTTTATCGCGTCATTGGTTTCCAAAGCAAATCCTACCAGCCATTGGTGGTCAGCTTTTGTCTTCCCAATTGTTTGCAAAACATCAGGATTTTTAACCATTTCAATATGCATTTCATCATCCGATTTTTTAATCTTTTGATCGGCAATTTCTTTAGGTCTATAATCTGAAACTGCTGCTGCAAATATTCCCCCTGAACAATCAGGAAAATGCTTTTGCGCTGCTGCTAGCATTTCTTCGGCAGTTCGTATATCTATTCTCGTTAAATTTTGGTGATTAAGTTCACATTGGGTTGGGCCAGTAATTAGGACAACTTCTGCTCCTCTTTCCAAGCAATTTTCTGCCAATGCGAAGCCCATTTTTCCACTCGAATGATTCCCAATAAATCGAACAGGATCTATGGCTTCATAAGTAGGTCCGGCAGTAATCAACACTCTTTGTCCTTTCATAGAAAGTTCATTGACAAAAAAGCGTTCAATTTCCTCAGCAATTGTTTCGGGTTCGGCCATACGTCCTTTTCCAATTAATCCACTAGCTAAGAAGCCATCTTCAGCGGGAATAACCTTGATTCCATGTTTTTCAATTGCTTTTAGATTTTCATGGGTTGTGAAATGGTCGTACATATCCAAATCCATTGCAGGAGCAACCATAACAGGACACTTTGCAGAAAGATAGGTAGCGGTCAATAAATTATCACAAAACCCATTCGCTATTTTAGCCAAAGTATTAGCCGTCAATGGAGCGATAAGCATCAAGTCTCCCCAAGCTCCTAATTCAACGTGATTTGTCCAAGCACCATTTTCTTTATTCCAAAAGTTAATGTAGGCTGGATTTTGGGACAAAGTAGAGACGGTCAGCGGCGTAATAAAATCAGAAGAGGCAGGAGTTAAAATACATTTAACTTCTGCCCCTTTACTTTTCAAAATTCTTATAAGGAAAGCAATTTTATATGCTGCAATTCCACCAGTAATACCGATAACAATGCGTTTTCCTTTTAACATCACCAGTCTACTACTCTTCGATTTGACGAAGGTAAATTTGGTCTCTTTCGTATTCATCTATTGCCATAGCAGTTGGCTTAGGCAAACGCTCATAAAAACGTGAAATTTCTATTTGCTCTCTATTTTCAAAAATCTCTTCAAGATTATCTGTAGTAGATGCAAATTCTTGTAACTTTTGTGTTAATTCTTCTTTCAAATCAACATTAATTTGATTCGCTCTTTTTGAAAGAATAACAATAGATTCGTAAATATTTCCTGTTCCTTTTTCTAAATCAACAGTATCACGTGTAATTGTTGTGCGCTCTGCTCTACTATTTTTAAAGCTCATATTTATATATTATTATTAACTATTGGTTAATTCCTTTTCTGCTTTTCTGTGAAAAACCCTTGCTTTCTCAAGCAAAGTCGAATTTGGATACTTTTTGGCAAAGTTATCAAATCTTTTGATTGTTTCCTCGAGATAATAAACTTTTTTCTGTTCTGAAGATGAGTTTGATAAAGCATATGCTTCTGCGATATCGTTATATTCATATTGTTCTGCAACAAAAATCAGCTCATTGGCTAGGTTATCATTATACCTTCTTGTTCTATTGGCGTAACTTTCGTCTTCAAAAAGATAACTGTATTTAGCGTATAATTCCATTGCGTTTTCGATGCGCTCTTTCTTTTTGCTCAACACACTTTTCATGGCCAAGCTGTAAGCATTCTGAAACTGAATCAAAGCTGCTTCTTCTAAAAACACAGAACGTGGATATTCATCTAAAAAGGACTTCGACGAAGCTACAGCCGCTCTATTTTGCTCCATTTTATCATACAATTGAACCGCTTCGAATCTTTTCTTTTCCAACTTATAACGCAACCTGTCCATTGTTCTGTTACAGGAATCAATTAACTCACTTTGCGGATAACGCTGTACAAACATCTGTAAATCATTCAATGCCAATTCTGTTTCCTCTTGATCTAGAGATGCATTTGGACTATTTTTCACAGAACAAATGGCCGTCATGAACAATGCTTCTTCTGCATTTTCACTTGTTGGATAGCGTATTGCAAACTGATTAAAATAATATCCCGCCATGTAATAGTCTTTTTCTGCGAAATAAGATTTGGCTATTCTGTAATACGATACTTGTCCTTTATCTGTATTCGGAAAACGTTGGTAAATCTGTTCATACAAAGTCAAGGCTTTTGTATAACTCCCATTGTCATAAAAGCGATTGGCCTGTAAGAACTTCTCTTCGTAATCATCCCCTTTCACCACCTTCTGGAAATCGCTACATGATGTGATCATTAGCAGCAGAAAGGATATGGATAGTATTTGTGTAATAATTTTCATCCGTGCAAAAGTATAATTTTTATGGCTTGAAAGCAATTTTTAAAGAAGATTAACGAAATTATTGAAGAATATTGTGAAAAAGCCAATTTTTGAATGTTTTTACGGTACTTATTCAACCACAAAACCTTCTCCTTATAAGTGATCGATTTCAAGACAAATACTTTACAATAGAAAGTTAGCTATTCAAAAACCGGAGCTCTATAAACTAAAAGCACCATAGGTTCACATGAGAAATATATTAATGATAATCAAAATAGTTGACTAATAGATGTTGAGATTTTTAGAAGCCAACCGAGACACACAAGAATTCATGGATTTAACGCTATTCAGGGTTAATAAAGACGGTCATTTACACTTTTGAGTTTTTCTGAACTTCTGATCCTTCACCATTTCATTTCGGCAAAGCGCAGTACCGAGAAATCACCTCATACGCTAACAAAATAAAAACACTCATTTTAAAGCGCTTGAACTATCCCTCTAAGAACTACAAAATAGTTAACTTTGTAACATGGAATTTAAACTCGTTTCCCCTTTTGAGCCCATGGGTGATCAACCTCAAGCCATTAAAGAATTAACAGCTGGAGTTGAAAACGATACCCAACATCAAACCTTATTGGGTGTAACTGGAAGTGGTAAGACCTTCACAGTGGCCAATGTCATCAAAAATGTGAATCGTCCTACCTTGGTACTTTCCCACAACAAAACCCTGGCTGCGCAACTCTACAATGAATTCAAACAGTTTTTCCCTGAAAATGCGGTGGAATATTTCGTGTCTTATTACGATTATTATCAACCAGAAGCTTATTTACCCATAACAGACACATTTATTGAAAAAGATTTAGCAATTAATGATGAAATTGAAAAGCTACGACTTTCTGCTACTTCTGCCCTACTTTCAGGACGAAGAGATGTGATTGTAGTATCCTCTGTTTCGTGTATTTATGGTATCGGAAATCCAAATGAATTTGAAAAGAGCATTATTCCGGTAAGTGTGGGAGACGAAATTCTCAGAAATAAATTCTTATTTAAGTTGGTTGAGAACTTATACTCTCGTGCTGGAGATGAATTTAAAAGAGGAACCTTTCGGGTGACCGGTGATACTGTTGATATTTACCTTGCCTATGCTGATTACGCACTGCGTATTGAATTTTGGGGTGATGAAATTGAAGGGATTTACACCATTGATCCTGAGAATAACGACAAGTTAAGTGAGTTGACCTCCATCAATATTTATCCTGCGAATATCTTTGTAAGTTCTCCAGAAACCACAAAAGCAGCCATTGAGTCCATTCAAGATGACATGGTGCTGCAAGTGGAGAAATTTAAAGAAGAGGGTAAACACGTAGAAGCAAAACGCTTACTCGAACGGACGGAATATGACCTTGAAATGATTCGAGAATTAGGTTATTGTCAAGGCATTGAAAATTACTCTCGCTATTTCGATAAGCGTCTCCCTGGTTCTCGACCTTTCTGTTTGTTGGATTATTTTCCTGACGATTTCTTAATGGTGGTAGATGAGAGTCATGTGACTTTACCACAAATTAGAGCTATGTATGGTGGAGATAGAGCGAGAAAGATCAATTTGGTTGAATATGGATTCCGCTTACAAGCTGCGATGGACAATCGACCTTTGAAATTTGAAGAATTCGAATCGATTGTGAATCAAACGATATATGTGAGTGCAACTCCAGCTGACTTTGAGATTGAAAAATCGGATGGTGTTGTTGTAGAGCAAGTCATTCGTCCTACAGGATTATTGGATCCTGAAATTGATGTTCGACCAAGTTTAAATCAGATTGACGATTTAATCGAAGAAATTCAAAAAAGAATAGAATTAAAAGAAAGAACACTAGTTACGACACTCACCAAGCGAATGGCAGAGGAATTACAAAAGTACCTTGACCGTATGGGGATTTTATGTCGCTATATTCACAGTGAAGTTGATACTTTAGAGCGTATTGAGATTCTCCAACAATTACGACAGGGAGACTTTGATGTTTTAATAGGCGTAAATTTACTTCGTGAAGGTTTGGATTTACCAGAAGTGAGTCTAGTCGCTATTTTGGATGCAGACAAAGAAGGATTCTTGAGAAATGAGCGTTCACTGGTTCAAACGGTTGGTCGAGCAGCTCGAAATGTGAATGGAATGGTGATTATGTATGCCGATAAAATGACCAAATCCATGGAGCGCACGATTGACGAAACCTATAGAAGAAGAGCAATTCAAATCGCCTACAACGAGGAGCATGGAATCGTTCCAACAGCATTGAACAAAACCAACGAAAACGCATTCCATTACCGAACGGAAGAAGAAGACAACCGAACAATTGCTGCAGATCCAGTTGAGCAATACATGAGCACTTCGGAGTTAGAGAAAAGTTTGAAAAACGCTGAACGTCAAATGAAAAAAGCAGCCAAAGACCTTGATTTTATGGAAGCCGCACGGTTAAGAGATGAAATGTATCGCTTGCAGAAATTGGTTGAGGTGAAGAAAGGGTAGGTTCTTTTGAGGTTGAGGACTGTGTTTGGAGAACTAAAGCCACAAGAAGCTGCGCTAAATCTCGCGGCAGCTTGGGGGATTATAAAAAAATATTAAAGCGTTATTTAAGGAAAAAACTTCCTGAAACAATAGAAGCTTTGATTTTATGTCTGGAAGAAATTATCAATGATTACAATACGGTTCGTCCTCATGGTTCTCTTTCAGGACTCACTCCCATCGAATGTTACACTTCCAAAAATATAGTTCTTGATTTCAAAAATCAAAAGCTAGATGCCAAAAAGGATAGAATTACACAAAACAGAAGAGTGAATTGTGAAGTTTGTAACTAAAAGTTAAATAACAGTCCTTTTTATACTATTGGCTTTATTATTTTCTCTAGAATCTAAAAACTGATTTCTATTTCAGCACCACTAATTTATACTTTTTTAAGTATTCTATTAATAGAATTTGAAATCAACTCTATTTTAAGACCTTCGTTGTATCGAAGGTCTTTGTATGCTTTTGTCTCGGGAGTAGCGGAACAAGATATAATAAACCAACTTTCATTTTTCTAAAAGCTTTGGAGATATTACCTCAATTATTTGTGAATTTTTGGAGCATTATCCGGGTAATAGGTAAGGTTTTCTAATGAGAGACTTTTAATCCAATCAAATAACTTATCATTTTTAAATAAAAGATTTGAATCGTCATCAAAAGAAAACTGTTTTCTATTATTCATCAAAAGTAACATTACGATTTTACCATTGCTAAACACCTCTATTACTAATCGTGTATCCATATCCCCTTCTATATAGACCACATCATTAAATTCAATATTAGTAAATTGCTCCAAAAGCGACAAAGAGTCCTTTATAATACATATATGAACAAAATCACTGTTAAAGTGCTTAACATCATACTCATTTAAATGTATGATTGGGTCAACAATATTTAAAGGAATATAAGTAATTTTTATACTGTCTAACTTCAAACAAATATCTTGCCCGTAAGTATTATAAGTGGTATAAATAAAAATTAATAAAATAAACGAAAGTATTTTCATAAGGCTTGAATATTATACAATATTACCAATGTCTAGTTGACGGTGCTTCATTTGAAGTGCCTCCTGATTCTCCAGTGCTTGAACTTGATTCCCCTTCCTCAATAGCATCACCTTTTTTTAGATTCCATACTTTATCTTCTTTTCCCCATCTACCGTATGTAATACCAAATCTTGAAGAAGTACCCCCTATGGTCTTCAAATAATATCCTTCTCTATGATTAGTTCTTTTCCAATTCTTGTCATCAGCAGGTTCTACATTTTCAATAAGCCAATCATCAGGCTTCCCTGTTTTATCATCATCAGTACCCCTAATGAACATATTAAAATACTTATGCCCTATTTCATGTAATAATATACTTTGGGGGTTTGTTTTTTCCTCTCCGTCAGGAGAAATTAAACCCGCTCTTGGATTCCAACTAACTTGATCGGGAGGTATTATAAAATCTTCTTTAGAAACGTTGTCTTCAAAAACAACTTCTCCTGTTTCAATAATAAATGCTGGTCCATTCCAATCTTCATTCTCATTTATTGCTACATGATTATCCTCATCATTAGCAAATTTATCAATAATTCCATAAGGGTCTTTACCTCTTTTTTCCAGTCTATTAAGTGTTCTAACTGTTTTTCTAACAAATTTATCTTTTGGTAGTTTCAAACCTGAACCGTATTCATATGCTTTGTTAATAGTTTTTCCATTTTCGTCCTTAGTCGTGTAATAAATGTATATCTTTTCACCGTCTTTATCAATATTAAGTATTGGATTATTCGCCATTGCACTATAATCACTAAAAGATGGATATTCCGCAGCAAAAGGATCTAAACTAAACCACCTACCTATTCTTGGATTGTACATTCGTGCGCCAAAATCAATAGAATTGCCACTACCACTAATCTCGTCATCCATTTCCTGTCCTTGGAACCCATAACGGTATCCTCCCATCACCACATATCCATTTCCACTTCCATTCCCAGTATTCTCTTCCTGAGTATATCCATTTAAAATAAAATCATCCATTCTAAATGTCCCTGTACTCCCATGTAATCCACCATATAGTTTTAAAACAACGTTCACTGTTCCTGTTACTCCAGAAACAACGTTTGAAACATTGACAACACCAGTACTTTGTAATGTACTTCCGGAACTTGCGACATATATACTTCCTGTACCAATTTCAATTCCGTTCACTACTAATTTATAGCTATCATAACCTGTGCTACTGCTTCTATGCGCAAAGCTATAACTTGTGATATCAAATAAATAACCACTATCAACATCTAAGCTCAATGTTACATATGAGGTGTCTGGACTTGCGTTCTGTATCGCAATAGATTTCCCACTTCCAGCACCTGTACTGTTGTAGTTAGTGAAGTCTCCTGTAGAACTTGTCCATACAGGATTCGATAAGTTACCATCTAAGGTTGTTGTCGCACCTGTGTATGGGTTTGTTGTAGCTGGTGGTGAATCAAATTCATTTTTATATATTTCTGCTATAATTGGTGTTGTTTGTGAAGAAGTATCATTTGATACTGGAGAATACATTTCATTCTGAATTGTTCTTCCATCTAACTGCACTCCAAATGGACTATAATCTGAAACCATCGATAATCCAACTTCATAGCTTAATATTGTTGTACTGTCATCACTTATTGGGTAAACAATATCATTGACAACAGCTAAAACATTTCCTAAATGATTTGAAAGCTCATAATTACGATTTCCAACAACTCCGTAACTAGGTAAGTTTGTCGGTATAAACATATTCACTGTGTCTCTTAAACTTCCTAAGCGCGAGCTTCCATAGATATTACGGTCAGATAAATAATATACAACTGCGTTATCAGTTACTTTATGGTCATACATAGAGAGTTGGTTCCCTTGTGCATCCAAAATGTAGTATGTGCTCCTTTCTAGCATTGCAGTTTGATTGTTGTAGATGTGTTTGGCTATTCGATTTCCCATCGCATCATAATCAAAAATAACGTTTTTCTTTTCACTTGCCAAAATTCTACGTATTTCTTTTACTTTTCCGCTCACCGTCCAGATTATTGTATCAATTTCTTCAATACTGTCTTTTTTACACCTATAACATACATGCAACTTGATTTAAAACAATAAAACAACTATTTTTGCCTAAACATTGGCAATGATGTCTGCCCTAAACCGTCAATTTTGACTGATGACTTCTGCGAATTAATTACATTAACTGTAGATTAAATGAAGTCGACATATACACTCTTTTTTAAGTGGCTTTTCGTTACGATAATAGTAGCTTTCCTTGCGGGAAGTGTTTCTGCCTTGTTTTTAGTTAGCCTGGACTTTGTGACGCAACAAAGAGAATCACATAAGCTATTCGTTTACTTTTTACCGCTGGCTGGATTAGCAATTGGGCTAATGTATTATTTCGGTGCAAAGCATGTTGAAGGCGGCAATAATCTATTGATTCAAGAAATGTACAAACCCAAAAAACATATTCATTGGAAGATTATTCCATTGGTATTTTTTGGGACACTCATTACCCATCTTTTTGGCGGTTCAGCAGGACGAGAAGGAACAGCCGTTCAAATGGGTGGTGCCGTCGGTGATGCCATGACAAACCTATTCAAATGGACAAAAAACAACAGAAAGCGCTTACTTAGAATGGGCGTCGCAGCTGGATTTGCAGGAGTTTTCGGAACACCGTTGGCAGGAGCTGTTTTTGCTTTTGAATTGGCCAAGGATAAATCAATTCATTGGAAAAATGCCTTTTGGTCAATTGTTGCTTCATTTATTGCTCACTACTCATGTTTAGCTTGGGGTGTTTCTCATTCGCAATATGCATTAACAAGTTTTCCAGACTTATCATTCCAACTCTTGTTCTACACAGTAATCTCAGGATTAGCATTTGGAATTGCGTCCTATCTATTTATTCAGTCCAAACATTATTTCACCAAACTCTTCTCATATGTCAAAATTCCATACCTGCGTCCGATGCTTGGAGGAATGATCATTCTAGGACTGTTCTTATTTTTTGACATCAACCAATATTTAGGACTTGGAGTGCCTGTAATTCAATCCGCATTTTTAACTCCATTGAACAGCGAAACATTTATGATTAAGCTTTTGCTCACGGCATTAACCTTGGGAGCAGGATTTAAAGGTGGAGAAGCAACTCCCCTATTCTTTATTGGAGCAACCTTAGGAAATCTTTTGTTTTTATTCATCCCACTGCCCTTAGATTTATTGGCTGGAATGGGATTCATTGCAGTCTTCGGAGCAGCGACAAACACCCCTATCGCAAGTATAATAATTGGTCTTGAAATGTTTGGTCTTAACGGAATATTATTCTTCGGAATGACTACATACGTAGCTTATCTCGTTTCGGGAAGAACAAGTGTTTATAGCTCACAACAAATGCTTTTAAAGAAATATTCTATTTTTCAATAAATTTGGTTCACACCAAAGGTTGAATAGAGTGTGAAAAAATAGAAAGTAGACATTAGACATTAAACTTTTTGGCTAACAACTAATATCTATTAACTGATAAGGATTTTATAGCCAAAGCGATATACACTAATCCCGAGTCCTATCGGGTGCTGAGTTTCAACCCTCTCTGAGACCAATGAAGATGAACTAAAGGAATATTCAATATTTTATACAAAATCACATCACCCTAGAATAAAAAAAACCACCACTCCTCTGCTCAAGAGAAATGATGGTTCAGTACCTAAAAATAAGCTATGGATTATTGCATTTTGTTTAAACGCTTAACCCATTCTTCTTGTGTTTTCTCAACTTTTTCAACGATTGCTTTAAAGTCTTTCTTTCCTTTTGCTTTCTTAATTTCTGACATTATTTCCTCTTGGAAATCTGCTGCGTCATCGATAAAAGCGTCAGACTCTTCAGTTTTTGAAGCATTATACAATTGAATACTGTAGCACTCGTCTACTACATCATAAATCATCCCGTTGATGCTTCTTTTTAAATCTCTTACGTTTGCCATTTTAAATAAAATTAAAGTGCATATTTTGTATTTTAACAATACAAATTTTGCTTTTGTTTTCGTAGTAAAGGTAAGCCTAAACTTTAAATTTTATATCATAAACCATTCGAAATTTACCTCCCTTCCTTTTCTAAGGAAATTCATGAATATTTAAAGTCATAAATATTGCCGCATAAACACCTGTAAAACAATTGATTATCAAAGTTGTTTTATTCTAAAAACCTATCCTTATTTTAAAAGCATAATTTATCCAGTATTTTATTGGAGACTATCGGAAATGGTGTTATTTTTGACCTGCTTAAGCATATGACTATGAAGGGATTTTTATCAGATGAATTATTATTAAACTTAAGGAATATAACGCATGCTAATATTTCATTGATTTCTAAAAAATGTACCCATTTAGGAGAAAATCAAATCACTTGGCGACCAAGTAAAGACGCATGGAATATTCAAGAAGTCTTATCTCACCTCAATAGTTATTCTACTTATTATCATCAGGTTTTTCTGGATAAGATTCAAAATACCAAGTTTAAAAACGTAAAAGAACATTTTGTACCTTCTCCTTTGGGTAGAAGTGCATGGCGTTCAATGCAACTGGGTCGATTAAACAACGTTAAACGTAAATTTAGAGCCCCAAGAAACTTGAATCCAACATTAAGCCCTGAATTAATCGATCATTCAGCTGTAATAAACTTTATAAAACACCAAGAAGAATTGATTACTATTCTTGAGCAGGCTGAAAATGTAAATTTAAAAAAGGTAAAAGTTCCTATTTCAATCAGCAAGATTGTGAGATTAAGACTTGGTGACGCCTTAATGTTTGTCATATACCACAATGAACGACACATACAACAAGTCAAAAACATTTTAGAACATCCAAATTTCCCAAAAAAGAAATGAAAACTGGTGCCATAGCAATTTGCGGTCTATCCGTTATTCCTGTAAGAGCCAAACCTGATGACACTTCCGAAATCGTTACACAACTCTTATTTGGGGAAAAAATAGAATACTTAGAGATTCAAAATCAATGGATTAAAGTTGAAATCGCTCACGATCAATATGTGGGTTGGATAGACCATAAACAAGTGCTTGAACTATCGGACAATAGTTCTTTCCTATTGCATCCACCCTCACAATACCAACAAGAAGCAGCATTAAAACTAGAAACTCCTTGGGGAATTCAAACAATACTTAAAGGTTCTCCAATTTTATCGCCATCAAAAAATTTCACAATTGATGGTTATCAATTCAAATGGATTGACTCAGAACCAAAGCAATACAGCAAAGACATCATTGAACTGGCGAAATCATACCTGAATGCACCTTACCTTTGGGGAGGACGTACACCTTTTGGAATAGATTGCTCAGGATTTAGTCAAACGGTTTATCATCAAATCGGATACCGCTTGAATCGTGATGCTTCTCAGCAAGTTTTACAAGGGTCACCTATTCACTTTGAAGAGCAAAAACCAGGTGATTTGGCCTTTTTCGCTTCTGAAAAAACGGGCAACATAACCCATGTTGGAATTATTTTACCAGAACACAAAATCATTCATGCCCATGGAAGAGTTCGCATTGACACCTTGAATGAAAAAGGAATTTTTAATGAGAAGAAAGCGTATTATTCACATCAATTCCACAGCATCAGGCGTTACGATATATAAAGAGAAATAGTTTAATTAGAGCGCTTTCAAAGTTAATTTCAAATAAAGTTTTTATCTTGACGCTCCGTGAAAACAAACGATAAAGGAAAAGTGTAATATTTTAAAGTTGAAAATTATATAAAATGAAACGAGATAAGGAAATATTTGATTTAATTGGACTTGAAAAAGAACGTCAAATCAATGGAATCGAATTGATTGCTTCTGAAAACTTTGTAAGCGAAGAAGTAATGGAAGCAATGGGGTCAGTATTAACGAATAAATACGCAGAAGGACTTCCAGGAAAAAGGTATTATGGTGGATGTGAAATCGTTGACCAAGTTGAACAGCTAGCCATTGATAGACTGTGTAAGTTATTCGGCGCAGAATGGGCCAACGTACAACCCCATTCAGGTTCTCAAGCTAATGCTGCTGTAATGTTAGCATGTCTACAACCTGGTGACAACATCTTAGGATTTGATTTATCTCATGGAGGTCATCTGACACACGGATCTTCTGTTAACTTTTCAGGAAAACTTTACAATCCTCACTTTTACGGTGTGGACAAAGAAACCGGTCGTATCGATTACGAAGCTTTAGAAAAGAAAGCCGAAGAGGTAAAACCAAAAATGATCATTGTTGGTGCTTCTGCATACAGTAGAGATTGGGATTATGCAAGAATTAGAAAAGTAGCCGATCAAGTGGGCGCATTAATTTTAGCTGACATTTCTCATCCAGCAGGGATGATTGCGACAAAGTTATTAAACAACCCAATGGAGCACTGTCATATCGTTACCTCAACAACTCACAAAACTTTACGTGGACCACGTGGAGGAGTGATTATGCTAGGAAAGAACTTTGACAATCCTTTCGGTATCCGTTGGAAGAATGGAAACTTAAGATCAATGGCTTCTCTACTGGATGCTGCAGTATTCCCAGGAACACAAGGTGGACCATTGGAACATGTAATCGCTGCTAAAGCAGTTGCTTTTGGAGAGGCTTTAGACCCTAAATTCACAACTTACCAAAAACAAGTTGCTGCGAATGCAAAAATTATGGCAGAAGAATTTGTAAAACTAGGGTATAAAATCATTTCTGAAGGAACCGACAACCACTCTATGTTGATTGACCTTCGTTCAAAAGGAATTACAGGTAAGGACGCTGAGAACGCATTGAATGAAGCCCACATTACGGTGAACAAAAATATGGTTCCGTTTGATACAGAGTCTCCATTTGTAACCTCTGGAATTCGCATTGGAACTCCAGCAATTACAACCCGAGGGCTAAAAGAAAATGACATTCCAAAAATTGTCGCTTTAATGGATAAAGTAATGACCAATATAGGAAACGAAAGCATCACCAAGGAAGTTATCGCTGAAGTGAAAGAAATGATGGCAGGCTATCCATTATTCCAGTTCTAATATAAAGTTCAGAAACACATTTAAAGGGCAGGACAATAGTTTTCTGCCCTTTTTTCATGAATATTACTGAAGGTTTTTAAACAATATACCTCAGACGTCGTTTTCCCTCAAAAACACTTCACACTCTACTTTGATGAATCGAAAGACTTTAGTATTTTTGCTTGAAACAATATCAAATCAAAAATAAAATGATCAAAGCAAACGACCCGTCATTAAAATCTTGGATTGAAGTAGATGCAAATTCTGACTTCCCAATTCAAAACTTACCTTTTGGAATATTCAAGACAAAGCAAGGAGCTGCCCGTGTAGGGTCAAGAATTGGAGATAAAGTTATTGACCTGAACGCATTGTATGTATTGGGTTATTTCAAAAACCTACCATTTGCACAAGCGGACTTTCAAACTGATGCCTTAAATCCTTTAATGAAAAAAGGGAAATCAGCGACAACTGAATTAAGAAACCGTTTGTCTAAGTTATTCAACAAAGAAAACACAGATTTATCGAACAATGCTCATCATGTTGACCAAGTGTTGCATGACGTTGACAAAGTAGAAATGTTAATGCCTGTTCAGGTGGGAGACTATACCGACTTTTATTCTTCAGAAGGACATGCCACTAACGTAGGTACTTTATTTAGAGATCCTGCCAATGCGTTATTGCCTAACTGGAAATGGATTCCTGTAGGATACCATGGTAGAGCAAGTTCTATAATTCCAAGTGAGCAAGCTATAAAACGTCCAAAAGGGCAACAAAAGCCTAATGATGACCAAGATCCAGTATTCGGCCCCTGTAAATTATTAGACTTTGAGTTAGAAATGGCTTTTATTACCTACGATGGAAAACCATTAGGAGAAAGCATCTCTACAGACGAAGCTAAAGATTACATTTTCGGAATGTGCATCATGAATGATTGGTCGGCACGAGATATTCAAAAATGGGAATATGTTCCACTTGGGCCATTTTTAGCCAAAAGTTTTGCTTCTTCAATCTCACCATGGATTGTAACAATGGACGCCTTGGAGCCATTTAAAACAAAAGGTCCCGTTCAAGACCCAAAAGTACTTCCATATTTGGAGTATAAAGAAGATGCGCACTATGATATCAACTTAGAAGTTGGAATTATTCCAGAAAAAAGTGAAGAAACTATCGTTTGTAAATCCAATTATAAATACATGTATTGGAACATGTCACAACAGTTGGCTCACCATACTGTCAATGGATGTAACATTCGTTGTGGAGACATGATGGCCTCAGGAACGATTTCAGGAGAAGAAAAGAGTTCATTTGGTTCTATGTTAGAATTGTCATGGAGAGGTACACAACCCCTTAAAATGAAAGACGGTTCAGAACGTAAGTTCATTCAAGACCATGACACTGTAGTAATGCGTGGACATTGTAATGCCAATGGAGTACGCATTGGATTTGGAGAGGTATCTACAAAAGTATTGCCTGCAGATTAACATTTTATTATTACTTTAACTGAGTGGAAAATAAACCGGAAATTGATTTAGAACAAGAACGTAAAGAAATCCTTAACGCGTTCAGAAGTTTGCTACGTGTAACGAAGAATAACCGTACACGAGAAGAAACAAAACAAATCAGAAAAGCATTTGATGTTGCCGTCGAAGCTCATAAAGATATGCGCCGTAAATCGGGTGAACCTTATATATATCACCCGATTGCGGTTGCTAAAATATGCGCCGAAGAAATGGAACTTGGAGCAACTGCTGTTATTGCAGCTTTGCTTCATGATACCGTTGAAGACACCTACATTACATTGGATGACATTGAAGAACTGTTTGGGAAAACAGTACGTTCAGTTATTGATGGATTAACAAAAATCCCTGAAGTTTTTGACGAGAATGTTTCTATTCAAGCGGAGAACTTCAGAAAAATGATCCTCACCATCTCTGATGACTTACGCGTGGTGTTGATCAAGTTAGCGGACCGACTTCACAATATGCGAACATTGGAAAGTATGCGTCCTGACAAACAATTAAAGATTGCTTCAGAGACCAATTTCCTCTATGCACCACTCGCCCATCGTTTGGGACTCTACACCATCAAAGGTGAATTGGAGGATTTGTGCTTAAGGTACATGAATCCTCAAGCCTACCGAGAGGTGAGCAGTAAATTGAAGTCAACACATGCTGTTCGTCAACGCTTTATTCGCAGATTCACACATCCAATTAAAGAAGCTTTAACCAACGAAGGATATGTCTTTGAAATTAAAGCCCGAACGAAATCAATTTCATCCATTTGGAGAAAAATGAAAAGTAAACAAGTGCCTTTTGAAGAGGTATTTGACTTGTTTGCGATTCGCATTATTTTAGACACACCCGAAGAATTAGAAAAACCTGATTGTTGGAGGGTTTACAGTATTGTTACCGACTTTTACCAACCTAATCCTGATCGATTAAGAGACTGGATTTCTACTCCTCGTGCCAATGGTTATGAATCATTGCACACCACTGTGATGAGTCCACAAGGGAAATGGGTTGAGGTACAAATCCGTTCAACACGAATGGACCAAATCGCTGAAAAAGGATTAGCAGCGCACTATAATTATAAAGAATCTAAAAACGGAGAGAATAAGTTTGACCGTTGGATAGGCGAAATTCGAGAATTGATTGGTAATCATTCAGAAGATGCAATGGATTTTGTGAATGAATTTAAACTCAATTTATTTAATGATGAAATCTATGTATTTACTCCACAAGGAGAATTACGCGTACTACCAACAGGAGCAACAACTTTGGACTTTGCATTTGACATTCATACAGATATAGGGTTGAAATGTATTGGCGCCAAAGTAAATAAACGACTGGTTCCATTGAGCCATCAGTTGAAAAGCGGTAACCAGGTAGAAATTATCACCTCAAGTAAGCAAAGACCAAATGAAGAATGGCTAAAATTTGCAATTACTGGTCGTGCAAAACAAAAGATTAAAGCTGCGCTTAACGAAGAACGAAATAAAATTGCAGAAGACGGTAAGGAGATTCTAGACCGTAAATTCAAACAACACAATATTCGTTTTATCAGCGAGAATATTTCCATCCTTGAGAAATACTACAACGTTCCTACCGCTACTGAATTATACATCAGAATTGCAAAAGGAAAGGTAGATTTATCTAAACTGCGCAGAATTAAAAATGTGGGTGGTGTCCTGAAAGTAGAAAAGGAACCGAAAACAAATAAGATCAAACACGCGACTGACATCAGTAAGCGTATTGATAGTAAAAAAGACACATTAGTAATCGGTGACGACTTTAAAGACATTGATTATGACTTTGCAAAATGCTGTAATCCCCTACCTGGAGATTCTGTATTTGGATTTATTACGGTGAGTAATGGAATTAAAATTCACAGAACGGATTGTCCAAATGCAGAGAACCTGATGGGAAAAATGAATTACCGTTGCATCAGTGCCAGATGGAAAAACCAAGAAGTCAAAGAACATATTGCTAAACTTAAACTGATTGGTATTGATGGTTTAGGAATTGTAAATAAAATCACAGAAATCATTTCCTTTCAGCACAACGTAAACATGCGTTCTATAAGCTTTGAATCTACCGATGGAATTTTTGAAGGTAAAATACAAGTTTATGTAATGGACAAGTACCATTTAGATGAATTGATCGAAAAATTCGAAATGACAGAAGGTATTCAGCGTGTAGAAAGATGGGATGATGTTTCACAAGAAAGTGAAGAAGATTATTTAAGCAAGTAACTTAATAATATAGAACCTTTTTATGATTTTATTGTTCTTAAGTTAACATTTCGTCTTGCCAATTGAGTCAAAGGAAATGTTATTGATCTTATACATTCAACAATGAGTTATCGTTATATTATTTGGTTTTCAATGATCTTAGCATCGCTTGTTGTGCTAGACTTATATATTTGGAGAGGCTACCGCAAAACGGTCAACAAAAAATACTTTAAGTATTTAAAATGGTTGATTCCATTCTCTTCCATTTTGTTCTTGAGTGGTTTTGCGATTAACCTTTATAGAGGCTCAGTTGGAATTTATAATGCCAATATCATCGTCAATACTTTTTTCGGAATTTCTTTGGGGTTCTTTATCGCTAAACTCTTAGCTGCTTCTTTTCTTTTAACTGAAGACTTGTATAGGATTCTGCTATTTATAAACCACAAAGTTTTCGCGAAGAAAGGAAAATCCAGTACATTCTCAGGCAGAAGGAATTTTGTGCGTAATGTTTCGCTTGGTATTGCAACAATTCCTGTATTGGGGACGATTTACGCCGTTACTAAAGGAAAATATAATTTCCATGTCAAGCGTCTAGACCTATCCATGATAAGACTACCAAAATCTTTTGATGGGCTGAAAGTGGTACAGTTTTCAGATTTTCATGCCGGAAGTTTTGACGATATAACTGCTGTTCAAGAAGGCTTGTCTTTAATCAATGAAGCAAATCCCGACATCATTGTATTCACAGGAGATTTAGTCAATAATCGCGCGGCTGAAATGCTACCTTATATTGATTCATTAAAAAATCTTTCTGCTAAATACGGTAAATATGCCATTTTAGGGAATCATGATTATGGTGACTACGTTAAATTTGACTCTCCCGAAGAACGTCAAAAAAACTTAGACGATCTCGACCAAATATTTAAAGACACAGGTTTCCATTTATTGAAAAATGAAAACATTCAAATTGACAATGGGACAGATCAAATTGACATCATTGGAGTTGAAAATTGGGGTGAAGGACCATTTCCGAAATATGGCGATATCGATTTAGCTACAAATTCACTTCCTCAAGAACGATTCAATATTCTATTAAGTCACGACCCTGACCACTGGGAGAATCTACTCAGAAATCACCCCAAACATTTCGACCTTACATTAAGTGGACACACGCATGGCTCTCAAGTTGGAGTCGACATACCAGGTTGGAGATGGAGTCCAGTAAAATACAGATACAAAAGATGGCTTGGCCATTACACTGAAAACAACCAACATCTATTTGTCAGTAAAGGCTTCGGATATCTAGGTTTTCCAGGTAGAATTGGAATGTCTCCAGAAATTGTAAGCTTTAAACTTCATGCAGAGGAAGTTTAGATTACCATGAATCATCTCAGCAATTCTTCCCACAACATTGAGAAAGAGTAAAATTTTATGGTTTTTTAGTAGTTTATCTAAAACACCACCCACTAAAAAACCTATTTTAGCACAAATTCCCAACATTATGAAAAAGATTATATTACTTAGCGCATTATTTATTGGATTTAGCCTTACCAGCTATAGTCAAAACGAAGAAAACAAGAACCTCGATCAACAATTTAAAGAATTAATCGAAAGCTCCAATTCTTATCAGGCTTATAAGGTCATTAAGCATTCTAAATTAAAGATATTACAAAAAGATATTCGTGATTCAATTAACGTATTAGAGAAAACAATAAGCAATTCTCAACTGTTGATTGCAGATCAAAAAGCTAAAATTGACAGTAGCCTACAAGTCATTGAAGGATTAAATACAAAATTAGCAGAAACACAAAAGAAAGTTGATAACATCAACATTTTGGGAATTTCAACCAATAAATCATCGTACAGTACCATCATGTGGACCATTGTTATTTTATTGGTATTCACCGCGTTAATTCTATTCTTTATTTATAAAAAAGGGAACAGAAAAACCAAAGAAGCTAAAGCAAAATTCTTAGAAACGGAACAGGAATTAGAAGGATTAAGAAAACGCTCATTAGAACGTGAACAAAAAATTCGCCGTGAACTTCAAGATGAAATCAACAAAAACAGATCAACAAGAACAGATTAGTTTAATAATCAATGTTTTACGAAAGGATGTAAAAATATGTGGACGCAAAGTATGATTCCAGAAGTCATTATATTAAACTTCTCCATTTCTAAAATCTTCAATGATAGAAATGATCGTACGACTAGGAACCTCTCAGACTTTCGACTGATTTTTTTAGGTATTCCTGCTTTTACTTTTGACCAAGAAATTAAAAACTGAATTTTAATATACATTCCAAAACTCCACCATCGACTAAAATGTCTGTTCCACTAATAAATCTAGCCTCCTGCACCACCGGTGATCAACATTACTTTCTTCTCCATAATTATTTTTTTAATTCACTATTAATCAACAAAATATAGATAAGATAATTTTCAACTAGTTAAGGTAACATTCATCACATTAAGTTTATAAACTGAGCAGTATCACGATTTCAAATTCACAAAACATTTCACTCAAAAGCGCTGTTCTCAAAGTGGTGTGCATAACTTCTTTATAATTCTACAGAAAAGGAAGGTTCTATCTCACAATTTCCTTATTTTTGTCTTTTAATGCAATAAATGTATGAAAAGCGTACAAGAAACAGTTAAGAGTATATTTTCTGCGTATTTAGAAAAGAATGGGCACAGGAAAACCCCAGAGCGTTTTGCTATTCTAGAGGAAATATATAATTACGAAGGGCATTTTGATATTGAGTCATTGTACATCAAAATGAAGAACAAAAATTACCGTGTGTCGAGGGCAACATTGTACAACACAATAGATTTGCTTTTGGCCTGTAACCTTGTACGTAAGCATCAATTTGGGAAGAACATAGCTCAATTTGAGAAGTCTCATGGATTTAAGCAGCATGACCACCTTGTTTTAACAGATACTGGCGAGTTATTAGAGTTTTGTGATCCACGGATTCAAAACATTAAATCGACCATCGAAGAAGTATTTGGCGTAAAGATAGATCATCATTCACTCTATTTTTATGGAGTTAGAAATGAAAATGTAACTGACAATTCATCTGATAAAACATAAGTAGTGAGCTTTTCTTACGAAATTCAAATACAATCTTCAATTTGTATCCTTTCATTTTCTGGAACTATTTTATCGCAAGATGAATATGGAGATGCTATGGACATCATTGATGAAAAATTGGCAGAAGGTCAACGAAAATTCATTATTGATTTAAAAGAATTAAAACAGGTCAACAGTAGTGGCTTAAATTTTATTTTAAGAATATTTACACACATTCGAAATAAAGGAGGAGAATTAATTCTTGTCCATGCTAACAAAACAATTAGCGAACTTTTTAAAATTTCAAAGTTAAATACAGTTTTTAATATTTCGGCAGACAAACAAACTGCCATTAACCAATTAAATGCACCAGAGGCATGAGTAAAGTAGACGTATTATTAGGATTACAATGGGGTGATGAAGGAAAAGGGAAAATAGTTGATGTACTCACTCCCAAATATGATATCATCGCACGTTTTCAAGGTGGACCCAATGCAGGACACACCTTAGAATTTGATGGAATTAAACATGTTTTGCATACAATTCCATCAGGAATTTTTAGAAAAGACACTTTAAACATTGTAGGTAACGGAGTGGTCATTGATCCAGTGATTTTCCAACGCGAAATCGAAAACCTTGCAAAGTTTAACCTACCGATTAAAGAAACTTTATTGATTTCAAATAAAGCACACTTAATCCTCCCAACACACCGTTTACTGGATGCTGCTTCAGAGCAAGCGAAAGGAAACTCTAAAATTGGATCGACGCTGAAAGGAATTGGACCTACGTACATGGACAAAACAGGGCGTAATGGAATTAGAGTGGGTGACATCTTCACTCCTACTTTCAAAGAAAAGTATGACAACCTTGTTGCTAAGCACAAAGGAATGTTGGACCACTACGAAGGATTTGAATATAATATTGAGGAGTTAGAGGCGGCATTCTTTGAAGGAATTGATTTGTTGAGATCCTTGACTACAATTGATAGTGAGCACTACATCAACAAAGCGATGAAAGAAGGCAAAACTATCTTGGCTGAAGGTGCTCAAGGAACATTATTGGATATTGATTTTGGTAGTTATCCTTTCGTGACTTCTTCAAATACAATTACTGCTGGTACATGTACTGGTTTAGGAGTTGCACCTACAAGAATTGGAGACGTAATTGGAATTTTTAAAGCGTACTGTACACGTGTGGGATCGGGACCATTCCCAACTGAGTTGCACGATGAAGTAGGTGAAGAAATCCGTAAAGCTGGTGGTGAATTTGGAGCAACAACTGGACGTCCAAGGCGTTGTGGTTGGATCGACATTCCAGCGTTAAAATATGCAATCATGATCAACGGTGCTTCTGAACTTTCTATGATGAAATCTGATGTTTTGGATGGGTTTGAGGAAATTAAAGTATGTACTCATTATATCATCAATGGCAAGAAAGTTGATTATCTTCCGTTTGATATTACAGATATTGAAATAGAACCAGTTTATAAGTCATTTAAAGGATGGAATACGGATACAACAAAACTGACTTCTTTCGCAGATGCACCAGAAGAGTTGAAAGCCTATGTTTCTTATTTAGAAAATGAACTTGAAGTGCCAATTAAAACTGTTTCTGTTGGACCTGATAGAAGTCAAACATTAAATAATAAGTAATCATTGAAACTGAAGTTTAACATATTAAAAATTGCGCTTTTAATTGGAAGCGCAATTTTTTTGTTTCCAAGAACAGCCTTCGACCAAGAATTTATTGAACTTTTGGAAGGTTCTGAAGAAATTCGCCTGGATGGTAAAACAGGAAACTATATTGTTAAAGGAAATGTTGTTTTTGAGAAACAAGATACCCGCCTTTATTGCGATTCGGCATACTATAACTTGGTGCACAATACCATTCGGGCCTATGGAAATATTCACCTGAATAAACAAGATACCCTCAACATGTTTTGCGACTCTTTACTTTTTGATACTAAAAAAGATTATGCAAAAATGTATGGAAATGTTAGGGTGAGAAATAACGAGTATAAACTAACCACAGACTCCCTCGACTACGACTTTAAAAAGAATGTAGGGATATATAAAAACAAAGGGTTAATTACCAGTATTTCTTCAAGTGACCAATTAAGCAGTGTCGTAGGATATTTTTATCCGAATTCAGAACAGTTCAACTTCAGTAAAGATGTTGTTTACTCCAACGACGAATACACCATTACTACAGATACACTTCAATTTAACGGAAGAAGCAAAAAAGCTTTCTTTTTTGGTCCAACACATATCAAAAATGATCAAAGTTTGATGTATTGTGAAAAAGGTTGGTATGATTTAAACAAAGATATTGGAGTCTTTGAAGAGAATGCTTACATCGATAGAAAAGAAATTTACATTGGTGGAGACAGTTTGTATTATTCCGCTACTGATAGCATTTACATCGGAAAAAAAAATGTACACATCATCGATACCACAAACAAAGTTGCTTTCCAGGGCGACTATGCCGTAAACGACGATAAAAAGAAGTTTGCTTTTATTACAGGACACGCTTTAGCCAAGCGCTTTGATGACAAAGACACACTCTACATTCATGCAGATACATTGTTTAATTACTCCGACTCACTTGGAGATCCTTCATTAATGCAAGCCTACTACAATGTAAAACTTTATCGCGGCGATATGCAAGGAATTTGTGATTCTTTAATTTACGACAGGAATCTCGGTGAAATGAATATGTATAGCGAACCCACCTTATGGGCTAAAGAAGCACAACTTTCAGGTGATACCATTACCATTTATGAAAAAGACAATAAAATTCAACGTGCTTTTTTAAGAAAGCAAGGTTTGGTCATTACACATGTAGATTCTACAAACTATTATAATCAAGTTGCAGGTACTACGATGAATGCATATTTTGATTCTACCCAGATTAAACGAGTGGATATCGAAGGAAATGCCAAAACCATTTACTTTTTAGAAGACGAAGAAGAAAACGATACCGTTATTGTTGTCAACAGAAAAGGAATGAATCGCATCTACGCTGCTAACATCAGCCTAGGATTTAAAGATGGTGATATTGAAACTGCAACATATAGAGAAAGTCCAGACGGTATGCTGTACCCGATGAAGGACATAAAAAAAGATGAAGAACGCGTGGAGCAATTCAAATGGAGTGAAGAAAAGCGTCCTTTAAGCTGGCAAGACATGATTCACACAGAGGAAGAGAAGAAAAATATTCTTACTATCTTCAGGCTTTTAACAGCCCCATTTTAGAATAATGAAATCGCTACTCGGTACTATCAATCAAATTTTTCCTTTCTATCTTACATTGATTGTGAATTTTCCACTAATCATTGGTTTATTCATCAATAGCGATTTAGTTTCACCTCGTTTGGTCATGATTAATTTCATTTGGCAAACACTGATTGTGATTCTTTATCGGGTGTTAAAAAGCACAGCCCTCTACAGAACTGTCCTTGTCGTTGCCACGCTTTTCTCACTTATCGAAGGCCTACATTGGATTATTTTAAAAGGTCCACTTTCAACCTCTAGCCTATTCGTAATTTCAGCCACCAACTACAGTGAGAGTTTTGATTTCCTGAGTATAAAAATCGGATTCAACTTACTTTTGATTACTCCATTATTCCTCTTCTTCTTTTTGGCTTGGAAAAAACGTCCGATTTATGCTGGATTACCTTTTAGAACCTATGTTTACGGTGTACTTCTTTTGGGGATTTTTGGTTTCATTTTAGAAAATGCTTTAAACGACAGATTGGTTAGAAAAGGACTACCAAATTTGGTGAAAGTCGCCATTACTTTCCAAAATCAATTGGACCTATTCAAAACCGCCAAAAACAGCGAAGCTATTCAGTTCGTAGAAGCCAAAGCTACAGATCAAAAGCAAACTGTTGTTTTGATTATGGGAGAATCTTGCAACAGAAATCACATGCAGTTATATGGAGTAGCAAGAAAAACTACTCCACTTTTAAGTCAACGCGAAGACTTATTCGTTTTTGACAATGTAGTCTCCTCCTATTCCAATACCATTTCATCAGTCTTGACCAGTTTATCAGCTTCAGCGCTTGACAATAACATTCCACTAAGTGCCTCTACAGACATTATGGATGTTTTTGCTTCGGCGGGTTATTCCACTTATTGGGTTTCAAATCAATCCCCAATTGGAGTTTGGGAAAACATGGTAACAGTCTTTGCACGTAAAGCTGCCCATCCGGTTTTTGTGAACCTATCCAGCAGCAACTCAATGGAATCAACACAAATGAAATCGTATGACGAATTGCTTTTTAAGCCCACAGAAAAAATGCTACAAAGTGATGATTCACTTCAGTTTATAGTCATTCACATGATGGGGAATCACTCTGCGTTTAAAAATCGTTATCCTACAGATTTTGCGCAATTCAGTGGAAATGACGATAAATCACAAACCATAGCCGAATACCACAACAGCATGCTGTACCACGATTACGTTGTAGACTCTTTATTGAAAATCATAGATCAAAACACAGAAAATGCAATTGTTCTGTACACTGCTGATCACGGTGAAAACATTTATGATGAAGGCGGGAATTTAGGTCACGATTATGCAGGGAAATTACCCAAATCCAATGTTGAAATCCCATTCGTAATTTGGGGTTCTGACCATTATCGAAAAAACAACTCCGCAATGCTAGATTTAATGCGCACGAGAAAATCCACTCCTTATGTTACCGATCATTTATTCCACACCCTGATTGATTTAGCGAAAATAAACAGTGCTGTTTTTGTTCCTGAGAAAAGTCTGGTCAATTCACGCTTTGATTCCACCCGAAAACGTATTTTAGAAGATGGTTTTGATTATGATGAAGAGCGATAAATGGTTGACAAACACAACATTCATCCCGCTCTGCTGCAGTTGCACTGCTGCGGCCTATCTCTTTAATGGTCTGTTTGACTCCTTGTTTCATATGATTTGATTTAAGATTGTATTATTAAGTTAATCAAATATTTGGTTTAGACATAATGATAACCAGTGTTTTCATAAAATAAAATAGTGCGCAGCAGTGCAACTGCAGCGCAGCCAATCAATTCACGCTTTGATCCTGCTCGGACGCAATTGCACTGCTTCAGTCTATCTCTCATACTACCTAATTGTTTGTAAAGGTCGCGTTAAACAATGTACTTCCTTCAATATCCCATCACCATTCCAATAATTTGATGCCGATGAATAAATCCAATCTGCTTGGTTTCTTACAAACATTTCTTCTACAGGATTATTATGAATATAATTGATCTTTTCCCAAACAAAAGCTTGGCTATAGAGTTCAATGGCATGATTTCCAACTTTCCAAAACTTGTATTCTTTATTTCTCGCGTTATTTAATCCCGCATCTTTAAATTCTCTTAGCAGCCATTCTCTTCTACTTTCAGGTTCATTCATTATTTGGAATAGCACTTGTTTTACAATATGTCTTTTAAAATCTCGAATAACGTCACTGAGCTGAAAGGGTTCATCACAATTTACAACAAGATGTAAATGATTTGACATGAGGCACCAAGCATAAACATTCAATCCCTTATTTTTGATACAATATCTTAAAGAATCAACAACTGCTTTTTTGTGATTTTTACGTGTGAAAACATCTACCCAATTGACGACAGTAAGTGTTAAATAGTAGGATGCATTTTTTTTAATGGTGTGCTTGACTCCTTGTTTCATATGATTTGATTTAAGTTTGTATTATTAAGTTAAATCAAATATTTGGATTAGACATCATGATAACCAGTGTTTTCATAAAATAAAATAGTGCGCAGCAGTGCAACTGCAGCGCAGCCAATTTTAGAAGATGGTTTTGATTATGATGAAGAGCGATAAATGGTTGACAAACACAATATTCATCAATCTAGAATTCTCACATAAAATCCTTCAGCTCCTTTCTTGCCTAATACTATTTTATTCTCCCCCGCTCCGCTGCAGTTGCACTGCTGCGGCCTATCTCTCATACTATCTAATTGTTTCTAAAGGTGGCGTTAAACAATGTACCTCCTTCAATATCCCATCACCATTCCAATAATTTGATGCCGATGAATAAATCCAATCTGCTTGGTTTCTTACAAACATTTCTTCTACAGGATTATTATGAATATAATTGATCTTTTCCCAAACAAAAGCTTGGCTATAGAGTTCAATGGCATGATTTCCAACTTTCCAAAACTTGTATTCTTTATTTCTCGCGCTATTTAATCCCGCATCTTTAAATTCTCTTAGCAGCCATTCTCTTCTACTTTCAGGTTCATTCATTATTTGGAATAGCACTTGTTTTACAATATGTCTTTTAAAATCTCGAATAACGTCACTGAGCTGAAAGGGTTCATCACAATTTACAACAAGATGTAAATGATTTGACATGAGGCACCAAGCATAAACATTCAATCCCTTATTTTTGATACAATATCTTAAAGAATCAACAACTGCTTTTTTGTGATTTTTACGTGTGAAAACATCTACCCAATTGACGACAGTAAGTGTTAAATAGTAGGATGCATTTTTTTTAATGGTGTGCTTGACTCCTTGTTTCATCTGATTTGATTTAAGTTTGTATTATTAAGTTAATCAAATATTTGGTTTAGACATCATGATAACCAGTGTTTTCATAAAATAAAATAGTGCGCAGCAGTGCAACTGCAGCGCAGCCAATTTTAGAAGATGGTTTTGATTATGATGAAGAGCGATAAATGGTTGAAAAACACAATATTCATCAATCTAGAATTCTCACATAAAATCCTTCAGCTCCTTTCTTGCCTAATACTATTTTATTCTCTCCATCGAAGATAGATTTATAGTCTTTTGATGTGCTTTGTCCATAACTTGAAAAAAGAGGCGCTGCTATCTTTTTTTCTGTAATCGTAAACTCATAATTTGAATTTCGCCTGATTCCAGTCAACAACTGATCTCCTACTTCCATGAATAGATTGACATATTTATTGTCATTGAGTTTTGTTATTTCTCCATGCAACTCACCTTTTTCATCTCTAGCTATTTCAATTTCTATTCCTTCTAGAATTCCGCGATCTTTCAGCTCCCAGTTTCCAATGAAATTAGAATCTGAAATTTTCGTCAACTTTGTATTTTCACAGCTAGTTGTAAAAAATAGAACACTAAGCACAAACAATAATCGTTTCATCTTTAAATCAATAATTAAACACCGTCTCTAATGGTATTATTTCAAATATAAAATCATCACCCCCACCATTCAAAATTACAAAAAATAATCGCTTAACGAAGGCAATAAAAAGAATTGCTAAATCCTTTCATCCAAACCTTTCACAATCTTCAACAGCCACAAGGTACTGATTGAAAAGAGCACAAACATCACCCATGAAATACTTTCAAACATGTTTATTTCTGTCAATCCAAGCACATTCATTAAGTCGGGAAAGAAGACAAAACACGAGAGTTGAATACCTGTAGTGGCTATTCCAATCCAAAAGAACCAGCGCAACTTACCAATAATAGAAGGCACCATTGAAATGGAAGAGGCAACAAAGTTAGCCATTAACCAAGGCGACAATGCAGCTGCTATTTCACCGGACAAGGTCCATTGTTCACCAAAAACAAAAGTAAAAATGGGCGCACCAAAAAAGTAAATTACAGTAAAAGGCAAAATCCCAATCAAGGTCAATAAAAGTACCGACCTCTTCAATAAGGGATAAATTGCTTTCTTTTTGGCGAAATCAACGGAGATGCGATTATATAATACTTGTCCTATAGCAACTCCAATCAACAGTAATGGAATTTTCAACATTCTAAAAGAATGGTCATAAGATCCAAATACGGTTGTGCTTAAATACAGCGTTAAAAAGAAAGCAATGAGCAACTCCCTACTGGCGTCTACCAAGGCATGGGGAAGATTTACCTTGGGGAACTCATTGTATTGTTTGGCGAGTACCGCTCTTCGTGCATCAGATTTTTGATGACCTTCCTTTTTATAGATCCCAAAAGCATCAAAGACAAAGACAAGACTCCCCACAATGAGTCCAATCAATGTTGAAACCGCCAAACCAATCACTCCAAGTCCTGCTAATCCTGCAAGTAACTTCCCAGTATTTGTCGTTGCCGATGTCAGAATGGTTGAAACCGTAATGTTTTTAAACCATTTCATACGAATGGCCCAATGTCGACCTATATTAATAAACACAGTAAAGCCAGTGATTGCAGCGATCAACACAATGTAGAACAACATGCTATTGGAATTGTCTTTAAAGACCCAAAAAACCAATCCACCTACCAAGGTCAGAGCAACAGTCCAAACCAGAATGCGCAAAGAAAGTCGGTACAAATGGAAAGCATGAGCATTCTTTTTCGGTAAAGGAATAGCGTATTCATAACGCGCTGCACCAACAACGGCAAGAAAAGCGACGATACGCATCATCATTCCAAATATTCCGAAATCTTCCGGCGAATAAAGTCGGGTAATGAATGGGGTAAGTAAATAGCTTATGGCTTGTGCCAAGACTGTACCTGAAGATAGTACAAGTGCCGATTTTACCAGATCCGATTTAATATTGATTTTAGAGAACATAAGTCGCAATAAGTTAGCAAAAGTAATGTATTGGTAGTTAATTTTGCCTCCTATTCGAACCAGATGTCATTGATCATATTCGTACCTGCAAATTCATTTACACGCTGAATGATAACGTTTCTTCCATAATGCAGTTCGTCCCTCATCACAGAAGAATTAAGTTTTATATGCAACACCTTATTTCTAATGTACAGTTTTTCGGTTCGGTGTGCAATTCCTTGTCCCATTAACTCAGGCCAAGCATTAATCACGTCCATCTCCTTCATCTTCCCCTCTAATCCCCAAGCTTTCATCATCTTATCAATGATTTTATCTATTCCTTGGTCCTTCTGATTACGTTCTTTCTCTTTCATATAACATTCGTTTTAGCTGCTGTTTCAACAACAGTATTGTCTTCAATGAAGAAGGATTTATATTCAATTTCGTTTCTTTCAAAGATTCGCGCAATTCTGTCTTGATCTGTATCGGTAATTAAAACTTGTCCAAAATCTTGGTCACTCACCATCTGCATCAAACGCTCTACCCTTTCATTGTCTAATTTATCAAAAATATCATCCAGTAGAAGAACCGGTTTACGATTTAATCGTGCCAGCAACCATTCGTATTGCGCCAATTTTAAGGCAATTAAATAGGATTTTTGTTGACCTTGAGAACCAAATTTCTTGATTGGATGACCTTTTATTGTAAATATAAAGTCATCCCGATGTGTACCCACAGTGGTATATTGCTTTCTTTGGTCTTGACGTTCAGCCTGTTTCAGGAGTTCCTCAAAGGACTGGTCAAACAATTGAGAACGGTAATCCAAGCTGACTACTTCTTTATCACTCGACAACCAATTATAATACTTTTGAAAAATCGGAATAAACTCGTCTATAATTCTTTTTCTAGCTTCATGAATCGTTTTCCCACAAGCGATTAATTGTTCATCCCAAACACTGATGCTTTCGCGATCAAAAAAACCATAACTGGACATGTTTTTTAAAAGTGCATTTCTTTGGGCAAGCACTTTTCCGTATTTGATTAAATCATTCAAAAAGTTACGGTCAAACTGAGCAATAATTCCATCCATCCATTTTCTTCTCACTTCACTTCCTTCGAGAATTAAATTTCTATCATAAGGAGAAATCATCACTGTTGGAAACTGACCAATGTGGTCTGCTAGCTTCTCATAAGTGACTTTATTTTTCTTAAAAACCTTCTTTTGGCCTTTTTTCACCCCACAATAAACACTGTCTTCATTATTTTCTCTGTTCCAAATGCTTTGAATGACAAAAAAAGATTCATCAAATAAAATATTTTGACTATCAATAGGATTCAAGTAAGATTTACACATACTTAAATAATGAATTGCGTCTAGAACATTTGTTTTACCAGCTCCATTTTCACCAATAAAACAGTTGATATCGGGCGAAAGCGATAGATCAGCTTGTTTATAATTTTTAAAATTAATCAAGCTCAATTTCGAAACAAATAGATGATTACTCACGCTGTAAAGATAGAGAAATTGTAAGAATTTAATGGGTTTTATCGAGAGAAAGAAAATCTAATTTAGTTCTTAACACAGGACTTTTTATAAATAGTTCGCTTTGGATGAAAAAAAAACTTATTTTTGCATTCGCTTAAAATAGCTAATTATGAGTGATAACATTACAAAAGAAGAAATTATCGAACAGTTTAAGGGAAACAAGATCCTTAAATACTCCACTTACGCAGTTGGAGGAATTGCAGTTATAGTGCTTGCAGTACTGTCTTACCAAAAATTTGTTTCGGGTCCAAACGAAGAAGCATCAAAAGCAGAGATTGCTAACGGTATCTTGTATTTAGAAAAAGATTCAACACAACTGGCAACAGAGGAGTTTGAATACTTGGCTTCTGAATACAATGGATATAAAGGTGGTGAAGTATCGCAATACGCATTAGGAAACTTGTATTTTGAACAAGGTGACTATGAGTTGGCATTGAATACCTTGAAAGGTGTTAAGCTTGATGATACTTACCTAATGACATTGGCAATCGGAACGCAAGGAGATTGTTATTCAGAGTTAGGTGATTACCAAAATGCTGTAAAGATGTACATTAAAGCTGCTGAGCGTGTCGAAAACGAAACGACTACACCTTTATTTTACTTCAAAGCCGGATTGAATGCTGAGGAAGCTGGAGATTTTTCTAAAGCGGCAGAATACTACAAAATCATCAAAACAAACTATTTATCTTTTGCGAGTCAAAAGGGAATTGATAAATTTATTACAAGAGCTGAAAACTCTATAATTGAATAATTGTGGCTACAGTAAATAAAAACTTATCGCATTACGATAAAGACAGTATACCAAACGGTGCCGATTTTAATATCGGCATTGTTGTTTCAGAATGGAATGAAAATATTACGCTCAATTTGCTCGAAGGAGCTAAAGAAGCCCTTTTGGAAAACGGTGTAAAAGAAGAAAATATTCATGTTCATTTCACTCCTGGCTCTTTTGAATTGCCGCTTGGAGCGCAATGGTTGTTAGCAAAAGACGAAATCGATGGCGTTGTAGCAATCGGGTCTGTAATTCAAGGAGAAACAAAACACTTTGATTTTGTTTGTTCAGCAACAGCACATGGTGTAAAAGACGTAGGATTAAAATACAATAAACCTGCTATTTTTTGCGTACTCACAGACAATACATTGCAACAAGCGATTGATCGCTCTGGTGGAAAACATGGAAACAAAGGAGTGGAAGCAGCTATTGCTTGTTTGAAAATGGTGCACTTCAAGAAATCAATTTAAAAAATAATAATCGTGACCTTAATAAAATCAATATCAGGAATTCGAGGAACAATAGGCGGTAAAGTCGGTGAAGGACTCTCCCCTCTTGACATCGTTAAATTTGCATCAGCATACGGAACGTGGTTGCAGGAAGAAAACAATGCGAAAAAACTAACATTAGTGGTTGGTCGTGACGCGCGTATATCTGGCTCCATTGTGAACAGTTTAGTTATTGCATCTTTAAGGAGTTTAGGAATTAATGTTATTGATTTAGGTTTATCTACCACACCAACTGTTGAAATGGCAGTAATGATGGAGAAAGCACACGGTGGAATTATTATTACAGCGAGTCATAATCCTAAAGAATGGAATGCCTTAAAACTGCTGAACGGAAAAGGAGAGTTCATCTCTGGTGCTGAAGGCGAAAGAGTGCTTGACATTGCTGAAAGGGAAGCTTTTCACTTTGCTGACGTAGACTCGTTAGGGAAGTTAACCCAAAACAACGAGTATATTCAAAAACACATTGATGCTGTTTTAGGTCTTCCGTATGTAGATACAAAGGCGATTGCAGAAGCTGATTTTTCTATCATCGTTGATGCTGTCAATTCAACTGGTGGAATTGCTGTTCCTTTATTACTTGACGCATTAGGAGTGAAGAAAGTAACCGGAATTCACTGTGAACCTACAGGTGTTTTTGCCCACAATCCAGAACCCTTGCCTGCGCACTTGAAAGACTTATCTCAAGCCATTATTGAGCATGGTGCTGATTTAGGAATCACAGTTGACCCAGATGTTGACCGTTTGGCGATGGTTTGTGAAGACGGAACAATGTTCGGTGAAGAATACACATTAGTTGCAGTAGCAGATTATGTACTTTCTAAAAAAGGTGGAGCTACGGTTTCAAACCTTTCTTCTACACGTGCCTTGAGAGATGTAACTGAAAAGCACGGACATCAATATTACGCTTCTGCAGTTGGAGAAGTGAACGTAGTTGAGAAAATGAAAGCAGTCAATGCAGTAATCGGTGGAGAAGGAAATGGTGGTGTAATTCTTCCAGAACTTCACTACGGAAGAGATGCATTGGTTGGAATTGCATTATTTTTAACGCATTTGGCCAATACGAAATTAAAAGCAACAGAATTAAGAGACAGTTACCCTAAGTACACTATTTCTAAAAACAAAATTCAGCTAACACCTGAAACTAACGTAGATCAAATTCTTGTAAAAATGGCTGACAAGTACAGTAAACAAGAAGTAGACTCAACAGATGGTGTGAAAATCTATTTTGAAAAAGAATGGGTTCATTTACGAAAAAGTAACACAGAACCTATCATTAGGATTTATGCTGAAAGTGAAAACGACGTAAAAGCAGATCAGTTGGCCAAAAATATTATGGCTGAAATTGAAACTATTCTATCATAAGAATACAATAATCCACTTTTTTTAAAAGCTGTTTTTTCGGTTAAAATCAAGTTTTCACTTAATTTGCAACCGCAATACACAACTGTACAACAATATTTGAATTGAACACCATGAAGAAAGTTTATTTAGACAACGCAGCAACGACTCCTATTGCCCCAGAGGTTTATGAAGAAATGATTCCTTATTTAAAAAATGAATTTGGAAATCCTTCTTCAACTCACTCTTTTGGACGACAAGCAAAAGGTACAATTGAAACTTCAAGAAGAAAAGTAGCTGGCTATCTAAATGCTAAGCCTTCTGAAATTATTTTCACTTCTGGAGGTACAGAAGCAGATAACATGGTTTTTAATATCGCTGTTAATGAATTAGGTGTTGAGCGTATTATTACTTCTGAAATTGAACATCACGCGGTGATTCATACGGTTGAAGACATTTGTAAGAAAAATCAACTAGAATTTGCTTTGGTTAGGCTACTTCCAAATGGACACGTTGACATTGATCACCTTAAAGAGTTATTGGCTAAAAGCGACAAAAAAACATTGGTTTCCTTGATGCATGGAAATAATGAAATTGGAAATTTATTGCCTTTGGAACAAGTCAGTGAATTATGTCGTCAACACAATGCCTACTTTCATTCAGATACGGTTCAAACAATGGCCCACTATCGATTCGACTTAAAAGCATTAGACATTGACTTTATCACTTGCGCTGCACACAAATTTCATGGTCCAAAAGGTGTTGGTTTCTTATACCTTAACAACAACATCAAAGGACTTCCATTTATTCACGGTGGAGCTCAAGAACGCGGATTAAGAGGAGGAACAGAAAATTTATACGGAATTGTAGGATTAGCAAAAGCAATGGAAGTTGCCTATGAAGATTTAGAAGAACACCAACAACATGTTCAGAATCTTAAATCGTATATGATTGAACAATTGAAAGCCAACATCGAGAATGTTGATTTTCATGGAGACACCACACCAGAAAACAGTTTGTATACGGTAGTCAATGTTTGTCTTCCAAAAACATCTAAAGCAGCCATGTTATTGTTTACCTTGGATTTAAAAGGTATAGCTTGTTCTGGTGGCTCTGCATGTTCTTCTGGCAGCAACAAAGGGTCTCATGTATTGGAAGGAATCCATGCAGATACATCTCGTCCAAACGTTAGATTTTCATTCTCTAGATACAACACCAAAGAAGATATTGACTTCGCAATTGGTGTTTTAAAAGAAGCTTTTGAAAAAGAACTGGTTGATTAACCCAAAATACTCATCTAAAAAAGAGGCGTAATTGAAGTTACGCCTCTTTTTTATTGAAGATAAACTTGTTAAATTGTCTGTTCTGTGATTATTTTAATTTGTGGTGTTTTTTGCTTTTGAAGTGAAGAAAACTTTATTTTAATTTTTTTATGTGGATACAATTTTTGTAGGCTTTTGTTAAGAAGGTCCTAGAGCTAGCGGAACAGCTTGTGGATTTATGTATGGAAATCCAAGGCCACGAGAAGCTGCGCTAAATCTCGCGGCAGCCCTTAGTTTGTATTGATATTTATTTAGAGTTCAAATATTTTTTAACTCGATTTTTTCTGTATATCCTAATTCTACTTCAATCTTATTTAAATCACCATAGGTTTTCATACCACTTTTCATTTCTTTATAATTTTTACCATAATTATTAATTACCACTACTCTATTAACTAAAACGTACTCATAAGTTGATAGTTGTAGAATTATATTTGAATCATCCGCATAGAACTTAGTAACATTTTTTACAAGTCCTTCATTTCTGTATGTAAAAACGTAGTCGTTTGTGCTACTATGGTATATTATAGAAAATTCTTGACCTAAATCATAATATACCCTTTTACAAGACGTAAAAATCATCAATGTTAAAAAAGAAAAAAATATCAAACCTTTCATATTAATTTACCATTACTTGTTAAAATTTTGAAAATTACTTGCAGGCTCTATCCAAATATACCCCCGCTACCGCGGGATTACCTTCGGTGCTACTCCGTGGTTCATCTCGTGGTTGTCTGAATCCTTTACTTTACGTCTTCTAAAGTACAAATTTTTAAATTATTCGTTGATAAAGTCGCTGAAATAGATTGATTTAGTAATAGTTTTTTTAGATTATGATTCTTGAAAGAGTTTTTTGTATGGATATCCTAGGCCACGAGAAGCTGCGCTAAATCTCGCGGCAGCGGAGGGGCTAATGAGTTAAAGGCTTTGGTTGATGCCAATTATAAACCTAAAAACCTAACGACAATCGAATGGGAGAATATCAAAATATTAATAAACAGTATTTTTGATTAATTTAATTTTAACTTTAATTAATATATGGAATGGAATTTTAATGATTTTTTTGAAAAAATTAAAGAAAGAGATTTATTTGAAAATGCACTCATAACTAAAGGTAAATATAAAAATGAATATATTAGTCTGGAATACACAGAATCAAAAGAAATTCCAAGTAGTTTATTTTACTTACCTTGGTCATATAGATTTTTCAAATTAAAAAATTCGTTTGGTGAATACATATTTATTGACGAAAAGTATCTAAGAAAGTTATTTGAGGATTTTAAAAATAGAAAAGAATATTTAGCAAATAAAAATAAACCCTATGAGTATATTGGATATGAGTTTATGCTAAATCTGAACTTATCAAGAAATATCCAATCTGGACAATCAAATTATATTAGTATGTTAGAAAAAATAGTAAATTTGATTGAAAAAAAAGGAGGAATTGTAATTGAAGGAAAAACCATTATTAAATCAAAGAAAGAGCTTGAAATATACCTAAAGAACACATTTAGAGATTTTAGCGGTTTAGAGGATGAAATGTGTCAATAATATTTATATCACTAGTCCGATTAATGCGACAACACTTCTAAATGAAACAGAAGCGGGGGTTAAATATGGATCGTATTATGCAAATGAATTAAATGAATTAGTAAAGGCTGGAATCAAACCAAAAAATCTTACCCCTCCGATTTCCATGATAAAAACCAAATAAATTTACCATAAAATAATTAAATAAAATCAAATTTTACCGCAAAAAGAATTTCTGCTCCGCAGGCTCCTGCCGAGGGCGGCTCTTTCCCGATGTCGAATAAACGAATTTCTTCTTAAAATGAATATTTTTATAAACTTTCATCTTTTCGGATCTATCTGCTGATTATTAAACGTTTATTCTACTTCGTGATAGAGCTTTAATCTCATCCTTAATGTAATACATAAAAATTATACAGGCTTTTTTACATAGGGTTCATTTCTTTTAATCACTGCATAAACTCTGTGAATTAACTTGTTTCTAACATTGTTAATCACC
>NZ_CANNGT010000007.1 GCF_947504225.1 Brumimicrobium ulvae
CTGATGGGTTGACAATTAATTTTTTACGACTATCTTTAGCTATTGAAAGAAAACAACTGATAAAACGCTATTAAGTTATAAGTTATAACCCATAGACCAGAACAAACCATGTCCCAAAAAATAACCATATTAATTTTAATAGTGCTCGTTGCAGTTTTGACGAGTTGTACTAATACGGCATTTGATTCAAAAAAATGGAAGAATTGGAATGGTAAAGAATCATTCGTACGGTGGGATATGACAGATGATTTGATTAACAATTATGACCTACAAGGTAAAACTCATAAAGAAATAGAAAATCTATTGGGCAAACCGAGCAACGGAATTGCGAGCTCCCCAGATGATTACTATTATGATTTGGGGCCATGTAGAAGAGGTATTGACTATGGAAGTCTTTACATAGAATTCAAAAATGATAAGGTTATTCAAGTTGAAAAGTACTGCCATTAAGACGGGTTATAACAGTGCCTCAAGCGCCAGCCTAAGATCTTTCTTCGAAACAACAATAAATTCGAATCAAAAAACTTTAACTTCGGTTCAACGAATTATTTTAAAAGTTAGGCCGAGCGCCTAGGCACAAACCGTTGGCGGCAACCTAAACCAAAGAATACGTATTCATAAACTTAATACAACAAATTATTAATGAAAAAAATAGACTTAAATAAATGGAAAAGAAAAGAGCATTTTGATTTTTTTTCAAAAATGGTAAGTCCAACTTTCGGGATAGTTACAGAAGTTGATTGTGATGAATGCTATAAAAATTCTAAAGAAAACGGTATATCTTTCTTTGCAAATTACCTTCATAAATCAATGATTGCAGTTAATTCTGTAGATGAACTAAAATATAGAATCGTTGATAATGAAATAATAGAATTCGAAAAAGTTCATGCTGGAATAACTGTTGGAAGAGAAGACGAAACTTTCGGCTTTGGATTTGTTAATTTTACTTTAGATTTTGAGACTTTTAACGCAGAATTAAAAAATGAAATTTTAGCAGTAAAAAACTGTTCAGGATTAAGACTAAATAACGATGATATTAAAAAGGATTTAATTCGTCATTCAACTATTCCATGGAATTCATTTAGCGGATTATTACATCCTACAAATTTTGACCATAAAGAATCTGTTCCTAAAATAACATTTGGAAAGTTTACTATCCGAGAAGGAAAAAGAATGTTACCGATTTCTATAGAAGCTCATCATGGATTAGTTGATGGTTTCCACATAGCAAAATATTTAACTGAATTTCAAAATCAACTCAATACAAAATAACAATTTGCTTTTAAATATTGAATATATTTATGATTGTGTAAGCAAATTGCCTCAATGCCAGGACTGATATAACCTATATTCCTATGGCAAGAGGCTTTATGTACTTGCTGCAATAATCGACGTTTACAGTCGAAAAATCATTGAATCCTATACTCTATTCGCTATAAGAACAGCAAAAAGCTTTATCAATGATATTCCTTATCGGTATAAACTATTGAGTATAGAGCGCAATTGTAGCGTCCACCATTCTGACTTAAAGAGTATATTTGGACTTTTGAAAAAAGCACTAAAGACAGGGTTGTCTTTAAACCATAAATTCATCAGATGAAACGTTTATTTTCAAGTTTACTGTTCAGGGTATTTATTGCCATCGTCTTAGGAGTTATTTTCGGACAAGTATTGCCTGAATCCATCAATCGAATTTTCACGACTTTTAATGCGTTTTTCGGACAGTTTTTGAGCTTTTCCATTCCTTTAATTATCATGGGACTCATTATGCCCGCGATTGCAGATTTGGGAAAAGGTGCAGGAAAACTCCTTCTCCTTACAGCTTTGATTGCTTACGGTTCCACCTTGTTTTCTGGGTTTATGACCTATTTCACTGCATCAAACATTTTTCCTTCTCTATTAGAATCGCATGTCAATAATGTATCTCAAGTCACAGAAACCGGTCGAGAATTGCTCCCTTATTTCAGTATCACCATCCCTCCGATTATCGATGTAATGTCGGCCTTAGTTTTAGCTTTCATCATAGGTTTAGGGCTTAGCTTTCAAGAACAATCAAATTTAAAATTGGTCGTCAAAGACTTTCAAAAAATCATCATGCAGTTGATTGAAAAAGTGATTGTTCCTTTATTGCCATTATTCATATTAGGAATATTTGTTGGAATGTCCTTCAATGGTCAAGTGTTTTCTATTCTATCGGTCTTCATCAGCATCATTGGAGTCATTTTCGGTTTACATATTTTACTTTTATTGTTACAATATACCATTGCGGGTTTTTTAACCAAAAAGAATCCATTAAAGTTACTTTTCACCATGCTGCCAGCATACTTTACAGCATTAGGAACACAGTCTTCAGCTGCAACTATTCCAATCACTTTAAAACAATCTATAAAGAACGGTGTTAAGGAAAAGATAGCAGGTTTTGTTATTCCATTATGTGCTACGATTCATTTGTCGGGAAGCATTATGAAAATAACAGCATGTGCAATGGCACTAATGATTCTTCAGGGAATGCCATTTAGTTTCACCTTATTTTCAGGATTTATATTTGTTTTAGGAATCGCAATGATTGCTGCTCCAGGTGTGCCTGGAGGAGCAATTATGGCCGCTGTTGGGATTCTACAATCAATGCTTGGGTTCAACGAAGAAATGATCGGATTAATGATTGCTTTGTACATTGCCATGGACAGTTTTGGAACGGCATGTAATGTCACAGGTGACGGAGCGATTTCATTGGTAGTGGATCGTTTTACTCAACAAAAGCATGTAATTTAGCTAGCATTCCCACCTAATGACTTAATCCTTATCCTTTGCTTTTTGATCTTACAAATACTGCAACAATGGCTGAAGTAACAATTCCCATCATCAAGGCTCCGACGGCACTCTGAACCATATAACTTTCTAAATTGAAATAGACTTGAGCATCTTCAACCGAACCATAATAGCCTTGTTCTACTGAATATTCAATAATATTCGGAAAATATTCAGGTGTAATGATTGTTGCAGTAATCCATTGCGTTAGCGGTGAAAATATAGCTACAATTATAGAAATAATTACCCCTGATTTCAATCCTTGCAAATACGTCATCTGACCATTATAATCTGATTTTTTCTTATCCCTTAGCGCAAAAACATAGACAGTAATTGCAATAATCGCAAACAAATTTGTCCAATATAAATGTTGATCAATGTGCGTACTGTGCAAACCTGATAGTTTTTCAATATACATCCATAGCAAAGAGGCCAATAGAAAGATCATTGCCCACTTAATTTCGACTTTAACTTTCTCCATACTTTTCTTTTACAAATTGAATTGTTTCCCTCATTACTTTTTTCAATTCCTCTTGGTCAATATTTTCGAGTTTCTTAATATAAATACAAGATTTTCCTTTTCTGAACTTACCCAGGTTCTCTAAAAGGTGTTCATGCTCTTCAGCTCCGGTAAAAACATACAATGAAATTTCTGCTTTACGGGGTGAGAATCCAACAAGGGGAGCATCTCCTTCATGTCCACTTGCGTATGTATAATGATAAGAACCGAATCCAATGATAGTAGGTCCCCACATTTTGGGTTCAAATCCGGTGACTTCCTTCATTATTTTGATCAGTTCAAAACTGTCTTTTTTCTTTTGTTCGGTATTTGCAAAAGATTCAATGAATTCTTCGACGTTTTGTTCTGTTTCTTGGGTTTTATTTTTTGCCATAATTACCTGTGTTGATCAATTAAAATATTATTCCCATCTGGATCTGTCAATGTGATGTGTTCTGGCCCTGTAGTTGAAGTATCTGCTTCTTTGGTTAATTCAACTCCTAAACTTTTCAAGTGCTCTTGAATTGCTCTAACATCGTCAAACTCATCAAGGTTTTGTGCGTTACCATCCCATCCTGGATTAAAAGTGATAATGTTATCTTCGAACATTCCTTGAAAAAGACCAATTACCGCATCGCCATTTTTTAGCACCAACCAATTCTGATCAATGTTCCCTCCTTTATGTGTGAATCCAAGTTTTTCATAAAACGCCTTTGATTTATGTATGTCTTTAACTGCTAGACTAATCGAAAATGCTCCTAGTTTCATTCCTTTTTTTTTCGTTATTATTTTCAACAATAGTTTTAAGGTTTTGCAACCCTTCCTGAAAGTCTTTCCCAATCATTTCTTCAAAATCCATAAACAACAACATTAAGTTCATCGGATAATCCATTCTCCCTTCAAATCCCCATTTTACTTCCGTTTGACTTTCATTCACAGTTTCCGTTAGCATATAAGCCTGTTGCGTGGATTCAAATGGTTTTAAGAAACGCAATTCAAAATCAATGCGTTCTCCCTCGGTAATCTTCAAGATTTCTTGTTCTCCAACACCAACATTTTCATGATCACTACTCCAGGCAGAAATAAACCCTACAGTTCCATCTGTCCCTGTATAAGTTTTCTCCATATTAGGATCCATAGTCGCCCATTTACTGAAATTGTCTTGATTTTTAAGGTGCTTGATATAATCAAAGACTACTGATTTTGGTTGGTTAATCACTATCGCTTCTTCTACAGCGTATTCTTTTCTGACAAACAATGCTATAATCAATGGTATTGCTATGATTATTGCTAAAACAATAATTACTTTTTTTAAAACTTTCATGGTTTTTATTTTAATTAATTATTTAGTTCTCCCTTCTACTAACTTCTCATATTCAATGTCATTGGGCTCCCAAAGCTCAACTTTATTCCCTTCATTATCAAGAATATGCACAAATTTCCCGTAATCAAAAGTCACTATTTCGTCTAAGATTTGAACTCCATTCCCTCTCATTTGTTCAACCAACTTTTCGATATGTACTACACGGTAATTGATCATAAAATCTTTTTTAGAGGGATCCAAATGAGTTGAGTCCTCCTTCATAAGACTCCATTGCGTAAATCCCTTTTTAGAAGAATCTGCACCTTGAAACCATTCAAAATTTGTTCCCCACTGATCTGTATCCAATCCCAAGTTTTCTTTATACCAATTTTTCATTTCATCAGGATTTGAAGACTTAAAGAAAATCCCTCCAACTCCTGTTACTCTTGGTTTATCATCACTCATCGTTTACTTATTTTTAAAATATAGAGGCAATGCCTTAAAATGAACATTTACGCTTTAACTTTATGTTTTTTAATTTCAAAGCTATTCAGACTTAATTCGGCTGCTAGCTGACCATTTTCTATTAATTCTTCAGCTTTGTAGAAATCATAGATACTACTGATGCTTCTTGAAGTCTCAATCAGTACATCAGGTGGATTAATTTCCAAATATAATTTTACCAATTGGTCCCTCATCATTTCGTAAGAGTTATTCATGATGTCAAAATAACCTAAACTGTTTTTGTTTTCGTAGGGAATCAATTTGGAAAGTCCTGCATAAAAGCTGTTCAATAAACCTTGGTAAAACAACTGCTTTTCTTCTACCTCCTTAGTCGGCTCTTTTTCTGGAAGAAGGACATTTGAGTTCACATTCACTGCGATTAGAATGTCATTTACTATTCTTTTCGCATGATTAATAGGAATATTGTTTACAACTCCTCCATCAACCAAAATAGACTCTCCATTGATCACAGGAGTAAAAACACTAGGAATAGAAACAGATGCACGAATAGCGTCTAATAAATCACCTTGGGTAAAAACGACCTCTTCTCTATGAGTTATATCAGCAGCTACAGCAGCATAATTTATTTTCAAATCTTCTATATTCACTTTAGGAATAAAGGTTTTTAACTCATTGAAAATTCGATCTCCTTTGACCAATCCCTTATTGATTAAAGTAAAATCAATTAATTTAAAGATATCTAATTTATCAAGGTTTAAAATCCACGCTTTAAATGCTTCAAGATTTCCTGTGGCGTAAACCGCTCCAACAACAGCCCCCATAGACGTTCCCGAAATGGAATGGATCTCATATCCTCGTCTTTCTAACTCCTCAATTACACCAATATGAGCAAGTCCCCTGGCGCCACCTCCAGATAAAACAAGTGATACCTTATTTGTTCTATTCATTTTTTTATCCTCTATTGCGTACGCAAAATCTTATCTATTTTACGTCCTTTCGCTAATTCATCTACTAACTTATCTAAGTACCTTACCTGTTTTGTTAATGGTGTTTGTAGTTCTTCTATTCGATATCCACATATCACTCCTTTAATTAGATGCGCATTTGGGTTTAAGGTTGCCTTTTCAAAAAAAGTTTTGAAAGTTATTTTAGCGTCAATCATTTTTTTCAACTCCTCTTCATTAAAGCCGGTTAGCCATTCAATAACCAGGTGTAATTCTTCAATTGTCCTTCCCTTTCCTTTAACTTTTGCAACATAATGAGGGTATACTGACGCAAAAGTCATTTTTGCAATACGTTCGTTATGCTCTGGTGTTGTTTTCATTCTTCATTTTTATTTTGCTTCAACAGCAAATTTAATATCTGCTAAATCTTTGAGTACTATTTTTTTCATTGATCCCTTCATCATTGCTCCCATTAATTTAGAAAACATTTTCGCCATAAATGTTTGTGGCTCTCCTTTAAACGACATGGTCAATTGGGTTTGACTATTTACTTTCTCAACAGCCATTCTTGAAATGTAAACCGATCCATGACTCTCGGCTCTGGTTTGGTAATACTCGTTTTCTTTATATTCGGTAATCCACATTATTTCAGTTGCCTCCTTTCCAAACATCATTCTTGTCTCCTTCCACTTGAAACCAATTAAGGTATTTTCTGGTTCTTCTAAAACTTCTATTTTAATGATTCCTTCAATGAATTGAGCGCTATTTCTTATGTCAATAATTTGATTCCAAACCAATTCTACTGGTCGATTAATCAATGTTTGTGCTGATAATTCCATTACTTAATTGAGTTTAGTACAAACCTAGTATTTTTACCTAAGAACATCTTCACTTTTGACTAATTCTTCTCTTTGCTCAATCAATTTGAGGAGTAAATTATTAAAAGTCATTCTATTTCTATAAAATAGATGATCTCATAAAAATAGATGATCCACAAAAAAACCAGTACAAGGACTTTCTTATACTGGTTTAATAATTTATATCTTTTTTTTTCGGTTTCAATTGAACCGAAGGGTGAAAATCATTATTTAACAACTTTCCACATTGAACCATTTTTAGTAGTCAACACTTCCAACTTCCCTTTTGCTGTTAAATCATTCAATACAGCTTCACTATCTGCTCTTGGCGTACCGGAAAGTTCTGAGAATTCTTTTGCTGTTAGCGTTGGGTAAATTTCGAAAAGATCTTCCCATTTTTTACTGTACTCACTTTTCTGAATGTTTTGGTTTACTTTTAGAATAGCCATTTCATAAAAAGCATACGGTCTTGCACCATAAACAATGTCTTTATTTCCAACATCATCTATCACATAAACCGTTGGAAACCCTCTTACTCCGTAATCTCTCGCTACTTTTAAGTCTTCCTGGAATAAATCTTTAGCTTTTCCTTCGAAATCAATCTTCAATTGATCAACATCCAAGCCTACCGTCTTGGCTGCAGTTGCCATGTGCTCCCATTTCGCAATGTTTTTCTTTTTTAAGAAAACCAATTCGCGCATTTCTCTCATGAACAAATGAGCCTTTTCTTCACTTTGCATTTCTGCTGCTTTAAAGGCAATAGAAGGCGGATAAGAAGAGTCAAGCGGATCTTCTAACCACAAATCACCATCAATCGGCATGTCATAATGAACACTTACCTCGTCCCAATGACCTGCCACATCTTTAGGAGAGCTAATTCCACCACTGTTGTAATTCCAGTCCGGCAAAAGTCCACCCATTCTGTATTCGATTTCTATATGCTCCCCATATTCCAATTTTAGTTTTCGCAATTGTGGTTCAATTCCCCAACAAGAAGAACAAATAGGATCTGTAAAGTAAACTAATTTCACTTTTTTATTTTCTGATAATTTCGCATCAACTTGAGTGTCTTGACCTGTATCAGCAGTCGTTTCACACATTCCAGTTTCTATATCACATAAAAGCGGATTCGTTGTTGTTTCTTTCTTCATAATTTCTTTTTTTGTTTGTCCGTGAGAAGTGGTGACACTTAACAAGGCTATGATTAATACTATCACATTTAATCTGTTCACCATAATGTTATTTAGTTTTCATTTTTAGCTTGCGTATGAAGTAAAAAAAAGCTTAAATTCATCTTAAGCATTTTGCTTTTTAATACTTCATTGTTGCTGTAACAAATATACGGATATTTAACTGTATATTTGATATGCATTTCCTTTTGGAAAGTACTTTCCTATAGGGAACTACCTTAGAACAATCTGCTATAAACGAATTAATTAAAGCATTTTTAAAGTTATGAAAAAGAAATCAGTAATCAATGACACACCCGTTTGTCAAATACGAATGCAAGCCATTAGTGACACCATGAGTATTTTATCTGGAAAATGGAAATTCCATATTATTGGAACTTTAATTGAAGGAAATAAGCTAGGCTTTATGGATCTATTAAGAGAGATTGACGGAATTGGAACTAAGATGCTGTCGAAAGAACTTCAAGATTTAGAAATGAATCAATTGGTCAATAGAAAAGTAATGGATACCAAGCCCATCACAGTTGAGTATTCAATAACAGAATACGGTGCAACTTTAGCGCCTGTCATCAATGAAATTGCAAAGTGGGGAATTGAATATAGAAAGTCTATTTTCGAAGCAGATGGAGAGCAATAAATTTCGCTTAAGTCTTTAGAAATAAAAATCGATGACTTAACAATCCAAAGAAAGTATTCCTGCTCTATAAAGTTTTTATTTCTTTGCATATTATTTACTATAAAAAAAAACAGTTTGTAAGGAAAATGAATTTTGGGAACACGTAAAAACAATTGTTTAAGATATCGCTTTTAGCTTTGAACCAAAGTTAATTTCGCCACTGTAACCTTTATCATAGGTATTTTTATGATCAAACTCATTCGTGGGATTGTCATGAGACTTTTAAGAAGAGCCATTTCTTATCTGAAAGAAAAAGTGGCAATAAGCCTATATTACAATAGCGAAGCAGAAATGACTTATCTGCTCTAAGCCCGATAAATATAATTATCTGCTTTTAAACAGATAACCTTGTTTATCTGCTTTAGAATAGATATATTTGATTAAATAAATTAACAATGTCATGATTGCTGTAATAACAGGAGATATAATTAATTCTCGTTTAGTAGAACCCTCTTTATGGTTACCAAACCTAAAAGAGATATTAAATACAATAGGAAAAGAACCCCAAGATTGGGAAATTTACCGCGGGGATAGTTTTCAATTGAAAGTTGATGCGAAAAATGCATTATATGTTGCGTTAATCATAAAAGCAAGTATCAAAGAAGATAAAAACTTAGATGTACGGATGGCTATTGGTATAGGCAAGATAGAATATCCTACGAAGAAAATCACAGAATCTAATGGCTCTGCATTTGTTCATTCGGGTGAATGCTTCGATGTAATGAAAAGAGAAACCTTAATGGTCAGAAGTTCGAACCAGGAATTTGATCACATTGTAAACTTATTACTTTCTTTGGCAACACTTACTATAAATTCATGGACACCAGCGACATCTGAAATTATAAAAACAACCTTGATATACCCAAATAAAAGTCAAAAAGAATTGGCCGAGTTTTTAAACAAAAAAAGTCAAGGAAATATAAGTGAACATTTAAAACGTGGAGGTTATGACGAAATACTACGTTTACATAATTATTATAAAGAAAAAATTGTAGCACTATGCTAATCTTAACACTGAAACTACTCTTGGCACATATTCTGGGAGATTTTGTTTTTCAAACGAGTAATATGATTCAGATGAAAAGAATCACTAAAAATGGTTCAAGACTTAAAGCATTACTGTGTCATATCATCATACACTTTTTACTCCTTTCCCTACTTTTATTTGATCTAAAGTATTGGGGTGGTGTACTTGTAATTTTAATCAGTCATCTTGTAATTGATTGGCTAAAGATAAAATGGGAAACAAAAGGAAACAGCATTACTCTATTTTTTATTGACCAGGCCCTTCATCTTCTTGTTATGGCTGCGGTTGTTTATTACTATACGCCATTCAAAATTCCTTATCAAGCTATAAACAATGAAAAAACCTTACTCTTAGCTATTTCTTTGATTACCGTCACATTTGTAATTAGTGTGCTTATTAAAGTGTTGATTCCCAAATGGAAACCCGTAGAACAACATAAATCAACTATGAAAAATGCGGGATTATATATCGGTATGCTAGAAAGATTATTCATTTTTGGTTTCATTCTCATGAATTATTGGGAAGGAATTGGGTTCTTACTGGCTGCTAAATCTGTTTTTAGGTTTGGAGATTTATCGAGAGCTGAAGACAGGAACCTAACCGAATACATATTAATTGGAACATTACTCAGTTTCGGTTTGGCGACCGTAACTGCTGTAGGATATAATCATTTACTGGAAATGATTTAAAACAAAATGACAAAATTAACTGAAAATCATAATTCATATTAATCACTGCAAAAACGACCCTTTCTTCAAAGAAATCCCTCAAGGTGACATAGCTTTTCAACCAACCGTTTCAAGATTTGACAACCTTATTTTTGGAGAAATATGCTATCAATGTGATAACAACCTTATGAAATATAACTTTATTTAATATTTATCTACGCGTTGGATAAGGAATGTACTCATCATCTCCTTCAATTTTATCAAAAGTTTGCTCTTTCCACTTCTGTTTTGCTTCTTCAATCAATGCTTTATCAGAAGAAACAAAATTCCAATCGATAAAACGCTCTTCTGGGAATGCTTCTCCACCAAAAATATAGATTGTACTGTTGGCAGAGATAATAAACTCACACAAAGTACTGTCTTTAGCGACTAAAATCTGTTTTGGTCCATATTCATGTCCACCACTTTTGATGCTGCCTTCTAGTATATAGAGTCCTGATTCTCCGTACAATTGATCTCCGATACTGACTACTTGTTCCGACTTGCTTTTAATTTCAATCATAAAGAGTTTACTATACACTGGAACAGAAGACTTTCTCCCAAGTGCTTCACCGGCAACTAATTTAAAATCTACATCTCTGTCTGACCAAGCAGGAATTCCTTCTTCTTCTATGTGATAAAACTCAGGTTCCATTTGTTCTAAATGTTTAGGTAAAGCCACCCAAATTTGTAATCCATGCATAAATAACTCAGATTCTCGTAAATATTCTGGTGTTCTTTCAGAATGGACAATTCCCTTTCCTGCAGTCATCCAGTTTACTGCTCCAGGTTTTATCTCGACTTCATTTCCTAAAGTATCACGGTGCATAATGCTGCCTTCGAATAAAAATGTCAGCGTGGAAAGTCCAATATGTGGATGAGGTAGCACATCGAAATTTTGACGCTCGTTAAGTTTCACTGGCCCCATGTGGTCGATGTATATAAATGGTCCGACCATTCTCTTTTTACGAAAAGGCAGTAAACGCCCGACCATAAAGTTACCAATATCGGCAGCTCTTTCTTCTATAATTAATTGGGTGTTTGACATAATTGTTGTTTTCTTATTACTTAATTCTATGATGTTGTTTTTTTGAATTTCAAATTCGTTGGTAAGTGAAAGTTATACCGAACAGATAATAGTCTGAGGACAACTACCGCTATAATGCCAATCGACCCCATTTACAAATTAGTTCTTGAGTTATTTAGACCAATATACGGATTTGAAAAAGAAACAAACTTGAAAAATGAAATGCTTTCTTTAATAAATAGGTTGTTTTATTTTTAATAAATATCACTTTTTAAGGCTCAAAGCACCAGAAGGACATTTCGATACTTGATTGATCAGCTCTTCTGTTGTTGCGTTTTCTGGCTTCAGCCAAGGCCTTTCTTTAGGATTGTAAACTTGCGGTAATGTTTTCACACAAATTCCTGAGTGAATACATTTTTCTGGTTTCCATAATATGGTAATCTCCCCGTTTGAATATTCGATAGTTTACATACTCTAAATATTTTGTTTTAGTTTTATCCTACCTCTTCGGAAGTTGCAAACTCCTCCATCTTAGTAATTGGTCCGTTTTCAACTGAATAAATTTGAGGCTGTTTTTGATCGATTTCTCACCTCACACCTCTTTCTATGGCCCTAAGAATTGAATACGCAAATTCTGTTTGTCCTTTTTCACTTATTAATTGCGTTCTATCTTCAGCATTGGATAGGAAGCCTAATTCAATAAATGCTATCGGATATTCCACATTCTTCAAAAGTTGAAAATTAGCATTTCTAACTTTTATCCTATCACCGTTGAAGCTATGGGAAATATGATTTGCAAGTTCTTTTGATTTCTGAGCTTCAGCATTAGACTCACAAATGTATATTTCAGTCCCATTACGGTCTTGATCATAGTGATAATTAGCGTGTAAAGAAATTACAAATTCAGGGTTTAAATTATTGATCATCTTAGCCCGTTCATCCAATGAAATAAATTTATCTGCCTCCCTAGTTAGTACAATATTTGTATTCGGATTTTGATTTAAATCAATGATCTTATTTGCAATGCTGGCAACAATTTCCTTTTCAATATGGCTTTCATGCACACAACCATGGTCTTCTCCTCCGTGAGCCACGTCAATAACAATGGTTTTTTTATTGACATCTGTAAAAGAAAATGTAAAGACCAAGAGTGCTAATCCGATAAGTTTCAATAGTGTTTTCATAGGTGTAGAGTTAATTAATAATAGTATATCGTTAATGATTTAAACATCACCAGAATAAACATACTTATTATTAATTACTTATCAAATAGAAAAGGGCACTTTTCAGTGCCCTTTTCTAAAATTTATGATCAAATATTACTCTTCAGTAAATTTATCGATTACTTCTTGTGTAACTCCAGTTGAGCTAAATCCTCCATCATGGAAAAGGTTTTGCATGGTTACGTATCTAGTATAATCAGAGAACATAGAAATACAGTATTCTGCACACGCTTCAGCTGAAGCATTTCCTAATGGACTCATTTTATCACTGAAAGAAACAAACTCGTTAAATCCTTTAATTCCTTCACCTGCTGTTGTAGGTGTAGGAGATTGAGAAATGGTGTTGATTCTTACTTTATTTTTAATTCCATAGTGGTAACCAAAGCTACGAGAGATTGATTCTAACAATGATTTTGCATCGGCCATATCGTTGTAATCTGGGAAGATTCTCTGTGCAGCAATGTAAGTTAATGCAAGAACAGATCCCCATTCGCTTATCGCATCTTTTCTCATCGAAGTTGATAATATTTTATGCAAAGAAGTTGCAGAAATATCTAAGCTTTGGCTGTAGAACTTGTAGTTTAAATCTGTATAGTGTTTCCCTTTACGTACGTTTGGAGACATTCCAATAGAGTGCAAGATAAAGTCAATTTTACCACCAAGAATCTCCATTGATTGGTCAATTAAATTCTCAATATCTTCATCGCTAGTTGCATCTGCAGGAATAACTTGACTATTTGTTTTCTTAGCCAATTCGTTAATCTCTCCCATTCGCATTGCGATAGGTGCATTGGTTAATACAAACTCCGCTCCTTCTGCGTGAGCTAATTCAGCGACTTTCCAGGCTATTGACTTTTCATTCAATGCCCCAAAAATAATTCCGCGCTTTCCTTTTAAAATATTGTTTGCCATATTTATTTTCTTTGAATACAAAAATAGGATTATTCTTTAAATAGCCCACTTCAAAAACAAAGAGAAAAAGTCTTGAGCGTTTTAAACCAAATCCATATCTTCGTGTTATATCCTTTAAAGCTGATTAAAGATGTCTGAAAACGAGCAAAACGAAAATAAAAATAAAGATTTTATCAATCCGATCGATCCTGATCATATTACTGAAAATCCACACAATCTTCCTTACCCTCACATGGCTGGAAGTGCTTTGGTAAAACCTGAAGATGAGGGGAAATTAAAAGGAAGAGCTTTGAACGCCATGGAGCATCAAACAGATATGCAACTGAAACAGCTCTATGAACAAATGAATTTATTGGCCAGTCAAGCAAAAGGATTACAAGATAGAAAAATTATTTCAGAAAAAATCTACGGTGCCGAGATGCGCTTTGAGCCTTTAATCAATCATATTTATCATTTATATCAGAAAGAGGATAAGACCTATTTGCTTTCTTTGATTGCCCCTGACCAATGGGGAAGGTCAAAAAAATCATTTGAATTCGTAGCTACTGTTCAATTGTTGGCGGATCATACCTGGGATGTTTTAGAGAAAAGTGATTTGGAGATTTAGGCGGTAGTTACAACAACTTAGTCTTTGCTGCACTTATATAGGAGTAGTATTACGCCTAGAACAATATACATCCAAAAATCAATATTTCGAAAAACATCAAATAGCCTTGACCATTCCCAATCTTTTTCATTTTTGCTCTTCTTCATTGTGGTATGCTGATATTTTTCGAAAACGTAATTAGATTGTTTTTTCTATTTCTGAATTTTCGACATGAAGATATCCTATTTCAAACCCGAAAACAAGCTTACTGCTTGCAGCTTATAGCCTATTGCTTAAAGCCTACAGCTTACCGCCTATTTAAAACCTCACCCTTAGCTGAACTCCGACTTCACTTTTTACATTTCCAGTTATTTCTTCTGGACCGCTACTTAACACATCCTCTTGATTATAGATGAACGCAGCATAACGCACCCATAAATCACAACGGTCGTTCAAAAAAGTATAACGCAACAATAGGTAGGCGCGACTTCCTTTATTGAAGTATGCAGGAATACTGAATACATTTTCTAAGTTGTATTCATAAGCATAAACTCGGGTTTCGTAGCTGTCGGTATTGTAAATGGCATAACGCATAGAAACTTCAACAGGGAAGGTCTTGTGGCGATAAAGCAGGTCTTGTGTCAATGCAAATCCATCTTGTTTCCCGCTGCTTGGACGTTGGTCTGTAACGTAGTCAATACGAGAACGCCATTTCCATCCAGAGCCAAGATCTGCTGTTAAACCTAATTGGTATTTTCTTTGTTTATAACGTTCTATAGGGCGGATATTCCCTTCATACTCTCCACTGGCATTAATCATTTTGTCTTTTTCACGAACACGCAAGTAGGTTTCAAACCTTGGACTTGGACGGTACTTCAACTGACTAAAGACTTCGTGACCTTCACTTGGACTATCGACTCTAAACTTCAACCATGGAGATTTAAAAAAGTCAACATAAGAATTCAAACTCCAAGCTTTATTCAACTTGAATGTTCCACCGAGATAAAGTCCAGATTCATTATTGGTATTGCTACCGTCACCAAATCCTTGTGCATAAAAAGTATGATAATCTTTAGGGTAATTTCTGTACAAGGCCGTAATTGACGCTCTTCGTCCCATGGCTACTGTTACCCCTTGAATCACAGCTACTGCATTTGAACTTCTGCTTTGTGCAACTTCACCATACAGACTTACATTTCTAAAAATATAGGAGTAATCTGCACTAAGGTTCAAGAGTTCCTTCCCAGCAAATTGGTATTTGTTCATCAATTGATCTGAACGTTGATAAAGGGCATCGTAAGCTTGTTGAACAGCGGTAATTCCAATTTGAAATCCACGTATTTCATACTTGAAGTTTGCGCCATAAATCAACTCCATTAAACTATTTTTACGTTCTAGTTCAGAAGTTGTGCGGTGATACCCAGTCATATTAATCGATGAAGCCATTCTTGCTTCCTCTGAATCAAGGGTGTCCAACATTTCAACCGAACCGTCAACTCCTTTGTAGGAAGCCCAAGTAGTCAATGAAAAATCTTTAATTCCTAATTCCACACCTGCACCACGCATAAATCGAACTTCATCTGTTGATGTATAAGGTCTTAATCCACGTGCATTTTTCCGTGCTGAAGTTGCGTCTGCTGTTTTGCTAAATCCATACCCTGTCCAAAGCGCTAATCCTTGTCCCACCTGAATTTGATAATCACCAACCACAGCTTTTCTTAGCCATTTACTTCCTGCGTAATAGGCATGAGCACTATAAAAGTCAAACCCGTAAGGTGATTTCTTTCCGAACAATTGTTCACCTGGATCTTTCTCCATGGTGACTCCAATACTCAAATCATTTTTATGGGTATACCTTATACGCGAGTAGAGTTTATTTGGATCTCCCCAATAATATTTACTACTCTGCTCTCTTTCTTCGTCTGTAACATCAGCATAGCCTGCTTTATCTTCGATGTTTCGAATAAAACGAAAATAAGCTTCCACCTTACCTTCTTGCAAATATGTTTTTAAGTTTCCGGATTTCTTTTCTTCTACTTTGGAAACACGAACGAAGGGCAAAATATTTTCTAAAGTCAACAAATCCCAATATTCTACTTCTTGTATTTCGAAAATTGTATTGAAAGGTCCTTTCTCCTCTCTCCATGTCAACAATGCATTAATCTGGAAGTCATTCAGCAATAATAAAGACTGAAGTTCCTCTTGTGTTGCTGCATTTAAATTCAGTGGGTTATCATAGTAGATGTTCAGAACATCAAAAATATCTTCTAACGAAACTTCCTCAGCTTCTAAATCTTGTGCAATAAACTCTATTCTTTGTTGAATGACTTCATTCTTGCTTTGTCCAAAAACAAAAGCTCCAAGAATTAAAAACGATATAAGAATTAGATGTTTCATTATCGTTTAGGGGTATAAAAATCGACAATAAAAGAAGCTGCTGGTGTCCAACCCAAAACCTGATTATACTGTGTTGATAGGTCTAGTTTAAATCGTTCATATTTCAATCCTATTCCAAAAGAGAAATCCATTGGGGCACCTTGAACTCCAGCGCGGATATACAATAAATCTATTGGGTGATATTCTAATCCCGCACGCAAACGGGTATCGTGTGTAACTTCTTGTTCAACTTCTGCTACAATAAGTAACTCTTCAATCAACTGATAGGAAATTCCAAGTCTAAGCAAGGTTCCAAAACGGTCATCTTTGAACTCAGAAAGTTTTGCTCGTCCTAGATTGACAACTGAAAACCCAAGGCTTACTTTATTGTTTAATTTTGCTAAAGCACCTACTTCTGCACTAATTCCATGTTTAGAGCCATAATACGCGCCTAAATTCATACCTAAATAATTGAATTGAACACCAGCAGAAATCTTTTCGGATAACTTCATACTGTAGCCTAGTCCCGCACGTGTTGTTCGGTAAGTATCATAACCATAAAATTGTCCACCAGCTGAGATCACTCCAACCTTCAAAGGAACAGCAACGGCTACACTTTGAGACTGTAATTCTTTCAAAGCATAACGACTTTCGTAGGAAATTCCAGCGCTTCCTTGTTCTATAAATCCTAAAGCTCCTGGATTGTGATGGAAAGAAAACGCATCTACGAATGTAACGCCATTGTTTGCTAGCGCCCCCACACGAGCTCCTTGCGACATCCAACCTTGCGCGTTAACAATAAACGCACTCAACAATGTAAAGGCTACAATAATAATTGTTTTCATAAGTGGTATTTATGCGTAGTGATTAAAGAGGTCAATTGGGCAATTATTGCATTCATTTTATATTCCTTAAGTAATATTTCATCAAATATAAGGATATTCTATACTTTGCAAAAATAATCCTTTCGCTGGAACAGAGCATCCCGCTTCTCCTCTATCTTCAACGGCAATAATATCCTTTACACCTTCAGGTGAAACATTCCCTTTCCCCACTTCTAATAAAGTTCCTACAACAGCACGAACCATGTTTCTCAAGAAACGATTGGCACTGATTTCGAAACGCAACTGATCTCCAACTTCCTTCCATTCTGCGTGATAAACTTCACAAAAATTATTATTGACATCCGTATGAAGTTTGGAAAAAGAGGTGAAATCTTGTCTGCCCAATAAATACTTAGCGGCTTCATTCATTTTTTCAATGGACAATGCCCTGGGAAAAAACCAACTGTCGTTCTGGTGAAAAGGCAATTTCTTTTGATGAATAAAATAATGATACGTTCTCTTAGTAGCATCGAAACGTGCATGGGCCTCAGGTCCAACATCAATAATCTCATTAATAGCAATGTCCAGAGGAAGCATATTGTTTAACTTATACAGCAATTGATCATTAGAAAACGAAGGAGCTAAATCAACATGAAAGTAGGCTTCTTTGGCATGAACACCCGCATCTGTTCTTCCACAACCAACAATATCAACAATTTGATGACCAAATAACATTGACAGCTTCTCCTCAATTACTCCTTGAATTGTTCTTACCTCAGGTTGTTTTTGCCAACCAGAATAATTTGTACCATCATACGTACATTGAAAGAATAGACGTTTCTTCATGGTGTAAAATTACTAAAATAAATAGCCCTAAAATTTTATTAACTATGATTTTAATTCAAAAAAAGACAAACCCTTTTCATTAAATTATCGTCGTTATAGGGAAAACCCTAACCATTTCTTTTCAGAAGAAAAATAAATTTGGATTAATTAAAAATATATCAACAATGAAAAAATTAGGACTTAGTATACTTTTCACTCTTGGACTATCATCGTTAGTAATTCTTTCTTGCTGTAGAGAAGAGAAAAAATATTGGCAACCCGTAACAATGAATGCAGATTTATTTTCGGTGACAAACACATATCAGTACAACGATATGTACACCTGGAGTAAGTCACCTTTGTATTCAGGAGACACAACAGCTGCAGACACGGTTTTATTTAACCTTAGGTTAGAGTCCACTTATGTCGCCGAAAACAACAACTCCTTCTATCATTCTTTATCTGGATTAAACTCTGCTTTTGCCACTCCAAAATGCGAACCTGGTAGACAAGGCATAAAACATGAAGCGCAAACGGTAAAGCTCACATCAAACGAAGAGTTTATGGGAGTGCCGAGTGGTGAACTTTTGAATGATTATACTTTAATCAGAACTTTTTATAATGACACAACAGATAGTTTTTCACAACTTTCAGTAGAATCGTTTAACCACTTCCTTAAAAATTCGATCCATTTTGAGCATGAACGCAGGATTCCTTTTGCAATGGTCAAAAATGATTCTACAACTGGCCCACAGCGGTTTAAATTAGAAGTTGTATTTGAAAATGGAGAAGTCTTAAAATGTGAAACCATCTCTTTTATTTGGGAATAAGGGCGAATATTAGTCAACACAGGAGCTAAACAAGATAAAAAAACAGAGAAATTTTATTCATTTTACTTTATTCATTTCTAAAAGATTCTTTAATTTACACTGAAAATTAAAGAAGTTTATGAAAGTTCATTTTATCGCCATCGGAGGAAGCGCTATGCATAATTTAGCCATTGCATTATCAAGAAAAGGATTCAATGTGACCGGATCTGATGATGAGATTTTTGAACCCTCTAAAGGACGATTAAAAAAAGAAGGCATACTTCCTGAACAAATCGGGTGGAATGAAGCGTTGATAACACCTGACTTAGACGCAGTAATTTTAGGAATGCATGCTAGAGCTGACAATCCAGAACTTGCTAAAGCAAAAAAATTGGGTCTTAATATTTATTCTTACCCAGAATATATTTTTGAGCAATCAAAAAATAAAAAACGTGTTGTAATTGGTGGCTCCCATGGTAAAACGACCATTACATCAATGATTCTACATGCTTTACAGGTGTTGGATTTCCCCGTTGACTATATGGTTGGGGCACAACTTGAAGGTTATGACTGCATGGTTAAATTAACCGAAGAAAATGACGTTATTATTCTTGAGGGCGATGAATATTTAAGCTCTCCAATTGATAGAAGACCAAAGTTTCATTTATACAAACCACATATTGCTTTGATCAGTGGAATTGCATGGGATCACATTAACGTTTTTCCTACTTATGAAAACTATGTTGACCAATTTGATCAGTTTTGTAAAATAATTGAAGACAAAGGTGTATTGGTTTACAACGAGGAAGACCCTGATGTAAAAGAAGTTGCCACAAGACAAAAAGACAGATTAAAAACTGTTCCTTATACTACTCCTCAGTATGATGTTAATGAAAAAGGAACGGTATTTCAATATAAGGGTCAACATTATCCTTTAAACATTTTTGGTGCGCACAATTTACAGAATTTATATGGTGCATTAAATGTTGTTGAAGCAATAGGTATATCACCTAATGACTTCTTAAAAGCAATGAAAAACTTTACAGGCGCTGGAAAGCGTTTAGAGAAAGTGAGCGAAACTCCAGAACGAATACTTTATAAAGATTTCGCCCATTCGCCAAGCAAGTTAAAAGCGACTACTTCCGCTGTTAAGGAACAATTTCCAGATCGAAAATTAGTGGCGTGTATGGAATTGCATACCTTTTCTTCTTTAAAGAAAGATTTTCTACCGCAATACAAGGACGCCATGAAAAATGCAGATAAAGCATTGGTATACTTTAGTCCAAAGGTTGTTGCACACAAAAAATTAGATCCGATTACGAAAGAAGATGTTTACGAAGCATTTGGTAAAAATGTCCAAGTCGAAACAGAAACTCAGGAGGTTTTGGACTTTATCGAAAAAGAAAGTACAAATAACATGGTCCTCTTGATGATGAGTTCAGGAAACTTTGACGGGATAGATTATAGTCAATTGTAAATTGCAAATTGCAAATTATTAACTATGAAATCATGATTTACGTATGGCTTGCGAAAGATGAAGAATTTTCAATTCGTAATTCGTAATTCGTAATTCGTAATTAAAAAATTCATCCCCCTATTGGTCTCTTGAAAACAAAAACTTGTTTGGGCTCACCAAGTTAGATTTCACTGCATACATAACAATCCCAGCGGTGTTTTTTGTCCCGAGTTTAGCCATAATATTTTTACGGTGTGTTGTAATCGTGTGAGGACTCAAACACAATAGCTCTGCAATTTGGGCATTGGTATTTCCTTCTGCGATGAATTTTATAATTTCAAGTTCTCTTTCAGAAAGTAAAACCGGTTCACATGAGAAGTTTTCCAAATCAAGATGTTCCACATCAATTGAGGCACGACGGATGGAGTCTAAAATTTGTCCACAAAAAAACTTATTCCCCCCAGCAGTTTCTCTAACAGAAGCAAGGATTTCAGGAATATCGCAATCTTTTTTGATGTAACTTACCACACCTGATTTTAAAGCATCAATTATAATTGCAGGATTTTGCTCTGGAGTAATTGCAACAATCTTAATTCTTTTGTTGGCGTTTAAAGCTTTGGGAATAACATCGATTGAAAAGTTTTGGGCAGTATAATCTAACAAGATGACATCAGCTTGTACAGACTTTAGTTGCTCAAGTAATTCCTCACTCGAAGTAGCCTCCGAAACAACGTTTACAATTGAGTCCGAAGCCAAGATGGTGCGTAATCCTACACGTACAATATCGTTGCTATCTGCTATAATGACTTTCATGCTAGCAAATATAATACATTTATCGGCTTAATTAGAATGATTTTAAATAAAAAAGTTTAGACAAAAATAAAAGGCTACCGAAATTCGGTAGCCTTTTAGAGTACTTAAAATAAATTGTATACTAACCGATAACTTTTACGTTAACAGCGTTTAATCCTTTTCTTCCCTCTTCAATGTCGAACTCAACTTTGTCGTCTTCACGAATCTCGTCGATTAGTCCGTTTGCGTGTACGAATACATCATTTCCTTCTTCTGGTACGATGAATCCGAACCCTTTTTCTGTGTTAAAAAACTTAACTGTTCCTTGTGGCATAATAAATAATTAAAAATATAAAGCACAAATATACTTCTACTCATCTGATATAGCAAGTGATTTCTCGATTTAATTAAAAATAAATCAAAGTTTTAACATTTAATGGGGACTCATGAGCGATTATGATTTTGGCTTCACCTTAGACTCTCATTGGTTAGTTTAAGAATTATTTGACTTGCAATGAATTAAAATAAAAAAACAAGGATACATCATAGAATTCAAACAAAAACCTAAATCAGACAAAAATCATTATAAATTAAAAGTCTTCTTATGTTGGAATACACTACAATTGCATAAAGAACATTTTACTTCCCGACTAAGCTTTAAAGAAAGTCAGAAATTCTGATTGATTAATCACCTCAGAACTTTCTAGGTAATTCAAATTGTCTGCATAGATAAAGAAACATGTACCCTCTTTTATTTCATCAATAATTTCTGTTGCGTCTTCTTTAGGCAAGGCAGGACAACCAAAACTTCTACCTAACACTCCTCCGTTTCGTTTTAAAAAATCAGGTGTCGCATAATTCGCACCGTGCACAACAATTCCCCTTTCTCTCGCCCTTGAGTTAGCGGCTTCTAATCCATCCAAACGCATGGCATAATCAAACTTTCCCGAATAGGTTTCGGCAGTAAGGAAAAACCCCAAACTACTTTGTAAGCTACCACTAATATTTGAGAAACGCGTAGCTTTTTCCATTCCCGTATTCTTTCCGTGAGCACATAGTGACTTTTTTATGATTTCAAAAGTCTCCACATTAATAACATACATCCTTTCTTTAGATGAATGTTGAGTAAAGTCAACAATGGTTAAAATCCCTTCTTGTTTTAGCACCCCTTCCTCCTTTAAAGCGTAATATCCTTTTAAACCATTATAAAAAGCATCATAACTTAAAGAGCTATCTCCTAAACACTGATAATTAGAGTATACATACTGTTCCCAATAGTTCTTAGCAGTTGGCTGACCAGAAATCAGCGATCGTTCAGCATTCTTTTCAGCCTTCGATTTTGCTTTATAGTTTACGGGTTTATTTTCAATCGAAAAACTGAAAAAGAGAATCATTACACCAAGCAGTGCAATCGTTTGAAGGGGTTTTTTATTGAGCATAGCGCAACGAAAATAATAAAATGTCATTACATTTGCACACGAATTCGAATGCGATTTTTATGTATTCGACTAATGCCCCGATATTTATGACGAATCAAAAGGAAATAGAAAAAAGACGTACGTTTGGAATTATTGCCCATCCCGATGCAGGAAAGACGACTCTAACGGAGAAACTCTTATTGTTTGGTGGTGCAATTCAAACAGCGGGAGCAGTAAAAAGTAACAAAATTAAAAAAACAGCGACTTCTGACTTTATGGAGATTGAGAAGCAACGTGGAATTTCTGTTGCTACTTCCGTAATGGCTTTTGACTATCGTGATAAACACATAAATATTCTTGACACTCCTGGTCACAAGGATTTCGCTGAAGATACATACCGTACACTAACAGCGGTGGATAGCGTTATTTTAGTTATCGACAATGCAAGTGGTGTGGAGAGTCAGACCGAAAAGCTGATGGAAGTTTGTCGAATGCGAAACACACCTGTTATTGTTTTCATTAACAAGATGGACCGCTATGGTAAAGACGCTTTTGAAGTTCTGGATGAAATTGAAACCAAATTAGGTATTGGTGTTCGTCCTCTTGCATGGCCTATTGGAATGGGTGATGATTTCAAGGGGGTTTACAACATGTATCAAAAGGAATTAAGCTTATTTCACGGAAATAAAACGGGCATCAGTGAAGAATTGGTAAAATTCAATGACTTAGACAATGCAGAATTGGATGAAATTATTGGAGAAAAAGCAGCCAACGAATTACGTGAAGAGGTTGAATTAGTGGATGGTGTTTATGATGAATTTAGCCACGAAGACTATTTAAGCGGAAAAACTGCTCCAGTATTCTTTGGTAGTGCAGTAAACAACTTTGGTGTTCGTGAATTACTTGAAGCCTTCGTTGAGATTTCTCCATCACCTCGAGGCAGAGATACTGACGATGGATTTGTTGAGCCTTCTGACCCTAAATTTTCAGGATTCGTTTTTAAAATTCACGCCAACTTAGATCCTAATCACAGAGATAGAATTGCTTTCCTCCGTATTGTTTCAGGAAAATTTGAACGCAATACTTTTTATAAGCATGTACGACAAGGAAAGAAAATGAAATTTGCCAATCCGACTTCTTTTATGGCGCAAGACAAAAGCATTGTCGATGAAGCATATCCTGGTGATGTTATTGGTTTGTATGATACGGGGAACTTTAAAATTGGAGACACACTTTCCGAAGGGAAAGACTTTAATTTCGTAGGAATTCCATCATTCTCTCCCGAATTCTTCCAAGAATTGCGTAATGATGATCCAATGAAATCAAAACAACTGGAAAAAGGAATTCGTCAATTAATGGATGAAGGAGTGGCTCAAATGTTTATTCAAGAACCAGGAAGTCGTAAAATCATTGGTACAGTTGGACAACTGCAGTTTGAGGTTATCCTATACCGTTTACTCCATGAATATGGTGCGAAGTGTTCTTTCACGCCAATGAACTATCATAAAGCATGTTGGATCACTTCAGATCAACCTGCAGAAATAGATAAGTTTTTAAAAGCAAAAGTTGGAAGCATTGCTAAGGACAAGGATGGTAATTATGTATTCTTGGCAGAAACTTCTTTTCTATTAGAAATGGCCGAAAGAGATTATCCTAATATTACTTTCCATAAAACAAGTGAGTTTAAGGTGAAATAATCAATTACGAATGGAAACAATTACGAATGGGGGAATTTCGTATGAGGGGGGTTACAATTCAATCTTTGCATGTTCATTCTTTAAAACCAACTTGAAAATCGCAATGAGAAGGTATGTAATTAACCTATTGTAGTCTCATCAAAAAGTTTCCATTCATGACATGGAATTTATTGGCAACATATAACTTCCCATTGTAGAGTCCTATTTCTCCGACTGGTTCAGGAACTGTATTCGGTAACCCTATCCAGTTACCATTTTTCCATTTTATAATGTTTTCTGAATTTATTACTGTAGTTCCGTTAAAGTCTCCACCAGCAAATAATTGATTTTCATAAACAAAAATTCTATGCACTCCATTAAATCCGCCAATAAGGCCTTTATCCATTGGTTCCCAACTTGTACCATTCCACATTGCAATTTGTGAACAATCTGTATTACCGCTCGCTGCTGTGAACTTTCCACCCACGACTAATTTCCCTTCAAAAATCTCAAGATCTCTTACCGCTCCATTTACACCATTTCCTAAAGCAAGCCATTCAGAACCATTCCACCTTGCTATGTTATTCAAAACAGTACCATTTGAAGAAGTAAATTGCCCTGCACAAATCAAGTCTCCTTTGTATTCAATAAGGTTATGAATTCTAACAGTAGAAGAATGGTCAAAATCGGGAAAACTTATATTCCCTGACAATGAACGAACGTATGGAGAGGCGTCAACTCCAACAATTTTCTCTGTACCAAAAATAGTGAATGCTTTAGGTTGAATTCCGTATGCACCAGCTGGGTCCCAACTATTGTATGGCAAACTATTGATTTCGTCAATTTTAAATTCCCACAATCCATTACCATCCCAATAGCCAGTTGAATATACTTTCCCATCAACAATCTCTATGTCTTCCAAACCTGGTCCGTTTGGCCAATAATGAAGTCCATGTCTCACGACAGTAGTATCGTCTGAAAGGTGTCCAGATAAAAAGTAAGTCCCTTGATCAATGAAGTCCATAAAGGTGAGTACCATATTCCCTTCTACTGTGCCGATTCCTTTTATTTCTTTATCTAAAAAATAAGACTCCTCAACGCGAACCCACTCGGTACCTGTAACATTAACGACATTATTATCGGCTATTATTGGATCTTCTTTACCAAAATCCACAACATGTTCCTTTTTACAAGATGAAAGCATGGTGACTCCTCCAAGGAAAATCATTACTATTATTCTATTTTTCATTGCATTGAATTATCGTTAATATTTACCAATTAGATTGTCTTATTGCAAAAGTACTAATATAATCCTTAGGCAATTCGAGTACCATTTTCAACTTTTTGATCAGGATTGATGAGTGTTACTTTCTCCCCTTCTACTCCACCTAAAACCAAACATTCGCTCATCATGTTGGCAATTTGTTTGGGTGGAAAATTCATCACGGCAACGATTTGCTTTCCGATTAGCTCTTCGGGTTGATACAATTTCGTGATTTGGGCAGAAGATTTTCGGATTCCATGCTCCCCGAAGTCAATGGTCATTTTATAAGCAGCATTTCTTACCTCCTTAAAAATTTCTGCAGTGAGGATAGTTCCTACACGCATTTCTATTTTTGTAAAATCTGCCCAATTTATTTCCATTTCACAAGCGTTATTAAATTCCAAGATTCTAATTTAACAATAAGTTAGTTAAAAAAACCTGCTCACGCTATTAATAATTATAAATCGTTTTGATTTCAGACATTTGAGCAGGTGCCACAGAGACAACACTGATCTACAACACTTTTCACCTTTCAATGACCAATCCCGCATACCAATACAACGTAAACCATTAAGACAACTGATGCTTATCAACAAACTAAATGATTTTGTTAATAAGTTCCACCTCCCACTTAACACCACTCATAATTATTCTCTTTAACTTCATAAAGTTTAGGATATTTTCAAATTAAACTATCGATATGATTCCACACTTCTTTCAACGCACGCTTCTACTTTTAATAGCCCTAACCTTCATCATCTCAAGTTGTAGTGAAGAAAGTCCTGAAGAATTTCAAATCAATCCTGAATTCCAAAAGCACATCAGTTCTTTTACATCTGGAGTAATATCAGCTGCCGCACCAATTAAAATCCAGCTGACTGAAGCCTATTCAAAAAAGATTATACCTAACCAGGCAATAAAAGACGATTTCATTAAGATTTCTCCAGCTGTGAAAGGAAAAACAGTTTGGTCTGACCAATATACACTTGAATTTATTCCAGAAGAACACCTTCAATCTGGCGAAACCTACTGGGTTGAATTCGATTTGGGAAAAGTAAATGATGTCCCTAAAGAGTTAAAAACCTTCAAGTTCCCTTTCAGTATAATTAAACAAGCGATCAATTTTGACGTGGATGGACTAAAAAGCTACTCCAATGAATCTATGGATTACTATCAGTTTTTAGGAACTGCTATGACCGCTGATGTTATTTCTGCTGAAACACTAAAAGAAAACGTAAAAGTTACAGTGAATGGTGAAACAAAAAAGGCAAAATGGACCCAGCAAGGAAACGACCGACTGTACAGTCTTGTTGTAGACAGCGTTCAAAGAATGAAATCCGCGGGAAATGTTAAAGTGACTTGGAACACATACACAGATGGAGATAAAGCAAGCCAAGATGTGGAACATGAAGTGCCCTCACTTAGTGATTTTAAAATTACTGGAACAACCATAGTTCAACATCCAGAACAGTATGTTCTTGTACGTTTTTCTGATCCACTACTGTCCAATCAAAACCTTAAAGGTTTAGTTGAAATTCGCGGTACAAGTAATGTCAAAACAGCAATTTCAACCAATGAATTAAGGGTATACCCTGCTGGTCGTTTACAAGGTGTACATACTTTAATATTGAATGCTGCAATCCAAAATGTAAAAGGATACAAATTCGGAGAATCAGAAAGTATTAGTGTAGATTTCAAAGCCATAGAACCTGGGGTTAGACTGGTTGGAAAAGGAAGTATTTTGCCTTCTTCAAACAATATGCTGGTCCCTTTTGAGGCGGTCAACATCAAAGCCGTTGATGTTCGTATCATTAAAATCTTTGAAAATAACGTTACTCAGTTCTTTCAAAACAACAATTTTGATGGCAGTGATGAATTGAAACGTATTGGTCGAGTGATTCGCAAAAAAACCATATATCTTGCCGAGGACAAACCAGTTGATTTAGGGAAATGGAATAGGTTTAACCTGGATTTATCAGAATACATCAAAGTAGATCAAGGCGCCATCTACCGTGTTGAAATTGGATTTAGAAAGCACCATTCAGTTTATCCGTGTAACAATGCAGAAAGTGAAGAACATATTGTTAGAGATGAAAGCGATTGGGATGAAAAAGATTATGCTGATGCTGAAAAATGGGAGTACATCAACGACTGGGGCTATGATTATTACAATTATGATTACTTCGAAGGCTATGATTACAATAAACAAAACGACCCATGCTCCTACTCTTTCTACAGAAACAAAAGCGTGGTAAAAAACATTTTCGCTTCTGACATTGGGATTATTGCCAAATCGGGGACCAATGGTGAAACCATGGTAACAGTAACAGATATTGTGAGTACTCAACCAATTCAAGCGGCAAAAGTAAAGCTCTACGATTTCCAACAACAAGTAATTGCGGAAGTAACAACAGACAATAAAGGAATTGCCAGAACGAAAGCATTAAAAGGAACACCTTTTTTCATTGTTGTAGAGCACAATAACAAAAAAGGTTATTTACGTTTAGGAAATGGAAATGCATTACCCTTAAGTCGATTTGACATCGATGGTGCAACTGTTCAAGATGGAATTAAAGGATTCATTTATGGTGAGCGTGGCGTTTGGCGTCCGGGAGATACTTTGTTCTTAAACTTCATCTTAGAAGACAAAGACCAAGTGATCCCTGAGAATCACCCTGTCATTTTCGAACTATTCAATGCCCGAGGTCAACTGGTTAAAAGAGAAGTACGAAAAGAATCCCTCAACGGTTTTTATAACTTCACTACCACAACCGATGCCGATGCTCCAACAGGAAACTGGAATGCACGAGTAGAAGTTGGAGGAGCAACATTTTCAAAAACAATCAAAGTTGAAACCATCAAACCTAATCGTCTCAAAATCAAACTTAACATTGACAATGACCTCATCAGCGCATCCAACCCACATGTTAAAGGTGATTTATCAGTTCAATGGCTTCATGGAGCGCCTGCACGACAATTAAAAACAGATATCTCTTTAAAATTCCTCTCTACCCCAACAGTGTTTAAAGGATTTAAAAAATATTCATTTGATGATCCAAGCAAATCTTTTTATCCTTCCGACGAGCAGTTTTTAGAACGCAAATTAAACGACGAAGGAAAGTTAACATTCAATGAAAAAATAGAGGTTCATGATCAAGCACCAGGAATGCTAAAAGCAATTTTTACAACACGGGCGTTTGAAAAAGGTGGAGACTTTAGTACAGATCAAATGGCTGTAAACTATGCGCCCTATGATTACTTCGTTGGTATACAATCTCCTGAAATCAACAGATATGGAGCCTTACAAACAGACTCAACATATCACTTTCCTATTGTTTCCTTAAACAAAAAAGGAGAAAGAGTTGGCAATAGAAAGTTGGAGGTGGAAGTTTACAGAATTGAATGGAGTTGGTGGTGGGAAAGCGGATCCAACAACGTTGCGAGTTACATCAATAGAAACAGTGTAACTCCGATTTCACGTGAGACCATTACTACAAATTCAAGCGGAGACGGTAAAACAAGCACCAAAATTGAAAAATATGATTGGGGACGTTACCTCATCAAGGTTACCGATAAAAAGAGCGGACATTCAACCGGAATCATGGCTTATTTTGATTGGCCGAGTTGGATGTCAAGAGCAGGTCGTGAAACACCAGACGGTGCGAACATGTTGGTTTTTTCAGCCGATAAGGAGTCCTATTCCACAGGTGAGAAAGCGCAGCTTAGTTTCCCTTCTGCAATAGATGGAAGAGCATTAATCAGTATTGAGAATGGCAAGAAAGTAATCGACGCTTTTTGGATAGAAACCATAGGTAGTGAAACCTCATTCGAATTACCAATAACAGCTGATTTAGCGCCTAATTGTTATGTTCACATCACCTTCTTACAACAACACAAACAAACCGAAAATGATGCTCCAATTAGAATGTATGGTATCGTACCAATCATAGTTAAAGATCCTTTAACTGTCCTTGAACCAGTGATTAAAATGCCTGATGAATTAGCTCCAGAATCGTCATTTACCATTGAAGTAAATGAGAAAAACAGTCGCGATATGACTTACACGATTGCTGTAGTTGATGAAGGACTTTTAGACTTAACCCGTTTCAAAACACCTCATCCTTGGAATCACTTTTATGCTCGTGAAGCACTTGGTGTTAAAACTTGGGATTTATTTGACCATGTGATTGGAGCTTACGGCGCAAAAGTAGAGAACATATTAACCATTGGTGGAGATATGGAAATCAATCCGGGAGACGACACACCGATACGATTTAAACCTATGGTGCGTTTCATTGGACCATTCCATTTAAAAGGAGGAAGTTCCGCTAAACATAAGATCAGCGTTCCTAACTACATCGGTTCAGTACGAACAATGGTAATTGCCGGGCAAGATGGCGCCTATGGAAGTACAGAGAAAACAACTCCAGTTAAAAAACCATTAATGGTATTGGCAACCTTACCCCGTGTCTTAGGGCCAAAAGAAAAGGTTCAATTGCCTGTTAATGTTTTTGCTATGGATCAAAAAGTAAAGAATGTAAAACTCCAGGTAAAAACCAACGACCTAGTAAAAGTTGTCGGTTCTGCTCAAAAACAAATCACTTTTAACAATGTAGGGGATCAAGTGGTGAACTTTAACCTAGAAGTAGGAACAAATACAGGCGCCGCAAAAGTCGAAGTGATTGCTACAAGTGGAAATGAAAAGTCAAGCTACCTTATAGATATTGAAGTGCGACAACCCAATCTACCCATTACGGTATTCAATGCGGGATCTATTGACGGCAATGCTTCATGGACGAGTAGCTTAAATCTTCCGGGAATGGACAATAGCAATTCAGCCAAATTAGAATTGTCTACTATCCCTCCTATTAATCTTGAAAAAAGACTTGGGTATTTGATTCGCTATCCTCACGGATGTCTTGAACAAAGTACCTCAGGAGCATTTCCTCAATTGTATTTGAGTTCGCTCATAGAAATCGATGCAAAAACCAAAGTAAGAATAGACAATAATGTCCGTTCGGTAATCAACAAGATTCAAAAGCATCAGTTGAATGACGGAGGGTTGGCTTTCTGGCAAGGCAGTGGTAGCTCCTCAGATTGGGCAACTACTTATGCAGGACATTTTTTCTTAGAAGCTGAAAAGAAAGGTTATGCTTTACCCTATGGGTTGAAAGAAAAATGGATCAATTATCAAAAAAATCAAGCCAAAAATTGGAGTGCTAGAAATCATAACAATTATCGCAATTCAGATTTACCCCAAGCCTACCGATTATATAGTTTAGCATTAGCAGGAGAACCTGTCCTCAGTGCTATGAACAAACTTCGTTCACAGAAAGACTTATCAATTCAAGCGGCATGGAGATTGGCTGCGGCCTATCAAATCGCTGGGAAAAACGAAGTCGCTAAAAGTATTATCAAGGATAAAGCTACGCGTATTGCACCTTATACAGAATTAAGCCACTCGTATGGAAATCATCACCGAGATCAAGCCATGATTATCGAAACACTAACTCTTATGGGCGAAAAAACAGAAGCTGCTGTATTGGTAAAGGAACTTTCTGATGTATTGAGTCAAGACAGATGGATGAGTACTCAAACTACTGCTTATTCTTTAATGGCTATTGCTTTATTTACAGAAAACAATAAACCTAAGAATGGAATAAAAGCGAGCTTCATTTATCAAAATAAAACAGTGAACATCTCCAGCAACAAAGCCATTGAACTCATCGACCTTGAAGTAAGTCCTCGTCAATCCAATGTTGAACTTACAATCAACAATTCAAATGACGGTTTCTTATTCGCTCGAATAATTGCTACGGGGACTCCTTTGGCAGGTAATGAGATTTCAAGATCTAAAGATGTTTTATTGGATGTTGTTTATAGAAATTCTGCCAATGAAATCATTAGTCCATACACCATAGAGCAAGGAACAGATTTCTCTGTAGAAGTAACCGTTTCAAATCCTGGAAAAAGAGGTCATTATAAAGAATTGGCTTTATCACAGATATTTCCAAGTGGATGGGAGATTCGCAATCAAAGAATGGACCTTGGTTATTCAGGAAATGAAGGAAATCATATCGATTATCAAGACATTCGCGATGACCGTATTTACTCTTACTTTAGTTTAAGAAAAAATCAGAGTAAAACAATTAAGGTTAAACTTCATGCTGCTTATGTAGGAGAATATTACATGCCTGCGGTTCATATCGAAGCCATGTATGATGCTAGCATTTCAGCTTTAAAGAAGGGGGCACTTGTGAAAGTTGTTTCACCTGGACAAAAATAATTGTGCGAATCAAGATTGGAAAATACAGGTTTTATTTTGCACCTAGAAAGTTAACGTACTTTGCAATATTGGCATTCTTCGTTTACTTTCTAGGTTGTTTGCCTACTGTTTTATTTGACCACCCAACTTCTACAATTTTGCTCAGCAAAGAAGGTCAATTGATGAATGCCCGCATTGCTGATGATGGTCAATGGAGGTTTCCAGAAATGGACAGCACTCCTAAAAAATTCAACGCCGCGATAATCGCATTTGAAGACCATGATTTCTATGCCCACACAGGAGTCAGTTTTCGAGCAATCGGCCGTGCTATTTTAAGTAATTTAAAAGCCCAAAAAATTGTCAGCGGAGGAAGCACCATTACCATGCAAATTGCAAGAATGGCGAGAAATCGAGACAGAACCTTCTACAACAAAACTATAGAGGCTATTTGGGCATTTCGTTTGGAGTTGCGCTACAGCAAGGAAGAGTTATTAACCCTCTATGCTTCACATGCGCCTTTCGGAGGAAACGTTGTAGGATTAGAGGCTGCATCTTGGCGATATTACGGACTACCACCACATGAATTATCTTGGTCGCAAGCTGCTACTTTAGCCGTGCTTCCCAATGCTCCAGGGTTAGTTCACCCAGGAAAAAACAGAGCAATCCTTTTAGAAAAACGCAACAAAGTATTGAAAACCTTATTTGAACATCAAAAGATTGATGCCATAACCTATGAACTTGCTTTAGAAGAACCCTTAATTGGAGCTCCAAAAAAGCTGCCCTCTCTTGCACCTCATCTTTTGGAAAAAGCCATCAAGAAAGGCCAAAAAGGGAAACGTATGAGGACAACATTGGATATGAGTAAACAAGAAAAGTTCACCCAAATTTTGGCACAACACCAAATGCATTTGAATCATAATTATATTCACAACTCAGCATTACTCGTTATTGATGTTCGCAACAACGAGGTGGTTACTTATTTGGGGAATTCTGCAACAGAAAAAGAACATCAAAAGTATGTTGACATCATCCGTGCTCCCAGAAGCTCTGGAAGTATTCTAAAGCCTTTTCTTTATGCTTCCATGATACAAGAAGGACTGATACACAACAATCAGTTGATTCCAGATGTCCCCATGAATTTTGATCATTTCACCCCCAAAAACTATGACGAAAAAAACGAAGGCGCTGTAAAAGCAGGTGAAGCTTTGGCTAAATCTTTAAACATTCCGTCTGTATATCTTCTCCAACAATACGGAATAGACAAGTTTCTTCATAAGTTGAGATCAATAGGACAAAGTCATATTTCCAAAAGTGCTGAACATTATGGTTTGTCTTTAATCCTTGGAGGTGCTGAATCTTCATTATGGGATGTTGCCAATGCTTATGCTGGAATGACCAAGACATTAAACTATTACAACAATGAAAACATGTACACTACCAGCACATGGGAAGATGCAAGTTTAATCCTGCCGCATCCATCGACCAACTCATCACTTACTCGAACAACTTCTAAACTTGATGCTGCTGCTATCTATGAAACTTTTCAAGCTTTATTAAGCGTTAATCGTCCACACTTGGAGGCATCATGGGAACATTACTCTTCATCCTCAAGAATAGCATGGAAGACCGGAACAAGTTATGGCAACAGAGATGCTTGGGCAATTGGTTGCACCCCTGATTATGTTGTTGCCGTTTGGGTGGGGAATGCAACAGGCGAAGGACGTCCTGGAATTATTGGAACCACAGCTGCAGGTCCAATATTATTTGATGTTTTCTCCCATTTATCTCTTGAGAGAAGTTGGTTTATTCCTCCTTATGATGAGCTAGTAAAAATGAGTATCTGTAAAGACAGCGGACATAGAAATACTATGAATTGCACAAAAACAGATACAGTTCAGGTTCATCAAAATGCACTAAGAGGTCCATCGTGCAATTTTCATGAGGTTTATTTAACAGACGAAAATGAAGAGTACAGATACACACAAGAATGCAGTCAAGGAATAAAAACCAAAACCGTTTCACAATTTGTACTTCCTCCATTGCAGGCTTATTTTTACAGGAGTACGCATCCCAATTATAAGAACCTCCCTCCTTTTCACCCGAATTGCGAAGGAAAAATGTTCCAACACACCTTTTCAATTATTTATCCAGAACACAACAGTAAAATGATAGGGACCTTAGATTTAGATGGAATTTCGAAAGGTATTATTTTTGAAGCTTCACATCCTGATCATTCAGCGACTTTGTTTTGGCATGTTGACGATCATTATTTAGGAGAAACAAAAGGAAAGCATTCCATTAAGTATCTTCCTGAAGTTGGAGAACATTTGTTGACTGTTTTAGATGAGCATGGTAATCAAAAGAAGATTTTATTTACAATTTTAGGAGATTGATCAATTTAATCCGTGAATTCGACACCATATTAACCATTTCATCGTTCTATTGAGTCTGTCGAAATATGCGTACCATTTTACCCCACTCGCATTATTAGCACGCCGATAACGCTGATTCCCAAACGCTGATTAAAGCTGATTTTTTAAAGTAAAATCCGTCACCATCCGTGTTGCCTTAGCATCTGTGTCATCCGCGTGCCATTTTACCACACTCGCATTATTAGCACGCCGATAACACTGATTTCCAAACGCTGATTAGAGCTGATTTTTTAATTCACACACATCTTCACAATAAATAAAATCCAATAAAATCTAAATACTCTTCAATATTCATATTTTTGTAACAGTTGATTAAAATAACACACTAGCATTGGGCATCGTACAAAGACAAAGTTTAAAAAACTCGATTGTAAATTACTTAGGCATTATTGTCGGTGGATTAAGTACGATGTTTATTTATCCATTAGATTGGGAGTTATACGGAGAAATTCAATTTAGTTTATCCACTGCTATTTTATTGAGCGCCTTCTTTTCCCTAGGGAGTCACGCCTTGGTCAATAAGTATTTTCCCTACTTCGAAAGCACCAAAACAAAAGGTTTTATCTCTTTACTTTTCATCTACAGTACCCTTAACATTATTTTAATTTCTGCCCTACTCTATCTGTTTAAAGGGCCATTTTCCACCATTTTAGAATTAGGTGGTTTTGATGTCGACAAAATAACAGAAAACCTTTTCATCATTCTACCTCTTGGAGTATTAATGGTTTACATCGCTGTATTACGTGCGCACAGCTTCAACTTTGGGAGAATTGTGTACCCTGATATTATTTCCAATTTCAGTCTAAAAATTATTGTTCCAGCAATCATTCTACTGAGTTATTTTTCACTCATCAATTATAATATTGCAGGTTGGGTTTTGGTGTTCTATCACATCGTTATTGTAATTTTACTGTTGCTCTACTTGAATTCATTGAATGGATTGGATTTTAAATCTGGAATTTTAAAGCGGGTTGAAAGAAGCAAACATGTCGAAATGGTGCGTTACATGCTTTATGGCGCAATGAATCATGTTGGAAACATTTTGGTTTATAAAATCGATGTGGTGATGATTGGACTACTCCTTTCTTCTACAAAAGTGGGCTATTACAGCATCTTTCTTTTCCTATCTGTAGTGATTGAAATACCGACCAAAGCCGTTTTTCAAATTACAGGACCAATGATTTCTAAAGCTTTCGATAACAATAACATGAATGAAATAAGAAAGCTGTACAAATCAGCTTCTGCCAATTTATATGTTATAGGAATTATTTTGTTCTCCTTGATTTGGTTGAATATTGAGACCTTTTTTGCCGTGATGACCAATGGAGAAGATTTGGTGATGTTCAAAACAGTGTTCTTATTATTGGCTTTGACGAAAATCATAGATATGGTAACGAGTATTAATTTTTCAATTATCTCCTATTCAAGATACTTTAGAGTTAACACCTTGTTCATCTTCACATTAGCCATTTCAAATGTCATCCTCAATTATTATCTCATTAATTCATATGATATTGTTGGAGCGGCATTATCTACAGGTATTTCAATGCTTGTTTTTAATATTTTAAAGACGGTTTTCGTGATGATCAAATATAAAATGCATCCATTTACTTGGCCAATGATTATCATTTCACTTTTCCTAATGGTAGCGATATGCCTTCCTTTACTTCTTCCTGTAGTTTTTAAATCAATCGTTCTTTCAATATTGATTTCAGGTTCATTTGTTATATTGTTTATTTTTGTTGTTTACAAGCTTAACATTTCAATAGAAATAAATAGATTTATCGATAAATACGGTGCTAAAATTCTTAAATAAAACGTAAAATGAAGATTCAAAAAATTGTTATTGTGGGTAATTCAGTTGCATTGCGCAATAGACCGCACAACAATTTGACGAGCCAAAATTATGGTCAAATTATTGAGAAAAAGCTCAACGAAGATAAACAAGATGAAATCATTCAAGTGAAGAACCTTGCCTTTACGCGTGCTACGGTGTACGATTTACACAAGGTTTATCCTCAAATCATCAATAATTACGGGGACTTATACATCATCAATATTGGAAGTTCAGACGCCGCAACACGAGAAGTCCCGAGATGGTTTGCCGACTTTTTATTTTCCAACAAAAGAAGTTTTCTCATTAAAGCAATGAAGGCATTTCATCTTTATGTGATCAAGCCCAACATGAGGTTTTTGGTAAAATTGAGAGGTAAACGTGCATGGACTTCAGCAAAAGTATTTAGACAAGAATACACAAAATTACTATATGAAATTCAACACAATACCAACGGTAAAGTGATTTGTTTATCCATCAACCTGCCCAATGAACGCATAGAAAAGAAGATTCCAGGAACCTACAAAAACTATCAGAAATTCAATGGAATAATCGAATCTGTTTGTAAAGAGAAGAACGCTATTTTCTTAAATTTGGATGATTTAAAAGCAGAAGAGCATTTCCCAGATGGAATTCATTTTTCAGAACAAGGAAACAAAGTCGTTTCAGAACGATTGCTAGATATCATTGGCAAAAATAAAATATTCAAATAAAACATTCATGGAATTTAAAAACCTTAAAGAAACACAATCCGCCTTACTAGAAATGGCAAAAATTATCGATCAAAAATGCCGTGAACACAATATCACTTATTGGATTTGTACAGGTACTGTTTTAGGAGCGGTGAGGAACAAAGGTTTTATTCAATGGGATGATGATTTGGACATGTGTTTCCCTGTAGCTGATCACAGAAAATTAGTGAAGGTTTTAAGAGAGGAGGTTGTTACAAAATATCCACATTATATTTTATACAATGACAATCGACCATTTCCACATTATTCAGAATATTTAGCCGATACAAGAATAATGAGTAATCGTTTATACCCTATCAAAATTGATTTGGTTAAAGTTAAATCTATACCAAACACAACTGAAGCCATTCAAAATGATATTGATCGAGTGAATTTGTTGGCCTACATTTTTGATCAAAAGAAAGAACTAAAAATTCAAAATCAAGATTTAGTTCAAAAACATCTTTTTAAAGGCAGTTTCTTATTTAAACGTGAACGTTATTTGAAAAATTTTATTGAATATGTAGAAGGGCTTGATTCAATAGACAAAACACACGTATATGAAAACATATACAACGACATCTTTTTTTCTAGAGCAGTAAAACCATATCAATACGAAGATCTATTTCCTTTGCAGGAGCTTGAATTTGAAGGCTATAAATTCTTTGCCCCTAGAGATACAACCACCTATCTTTCTAATTTGTATGGTAAAAACTTCATTACTCCTCCACCAGAAAAAATGCGTAAACCTTATTCTAAATCGTTAGATAACAACAAACTTTCTGTGTTTCTGACTAGAAAATTAATTTGGACTTTATACATGTTAAAAGCGATCAAGGGAAGCTTTACATTGCCTGCAAAGATTAAAAGATTGAAGCAGAAATCAATTTAGAACAAAAGAATAGACACCAAATTTTACTATCCTTCCAGTTGCGATGAAATACTGCAAGAGTTTTTCTTATATTTACCGCTTATATTTTGTCAAAAAGTAAACATTATTACTTCATAATCCTCACATACAGAAATTAAAATGAATAACAATCAAGCAATTAGCAACCTCAAAGAATTAGATACCATTTTTAGAGAATTAGGTGTTGAATACTGGTTATCAAACGGAACTCTTTTAGGGGTTTATCGTGATAACAAGCTGATTGATAGCGATGCGAATACAGATATTTCTGTTAATGTGAAAACGATATCCAAAGACATGTTCCAAAAAATCAAAGCAGCAGACTTCTCGCTGGTCCGTTTTTTTGGAAAGTTACAAGACGGATTCATGGTTGAAATCGCTAAGAATGATGTTAAAACCAACCTCTTCTTTTTTTATAAAAATAAAGAAAAATGGTACCATTCTGTTTATGTTGATGTAGATGGAAATGAAAGTTTAAAATACGATTATGTTTTCGAGCCGTTTGAATTAACTGAAATAAGCTTCGAGGGCAATCAGTTTGTTATTCCTTCAAATACTGAAGTGGTCTTAAATCAACAATATGGTGATGATTGGCAAACCCCAAATAACAATTGGTCGTATACTGATTCACCAAAAAATGCTGTTAAAACAAACGAACGATTTAAGGTAAGTGAATCAGAAAGCGATTTCAATACATTAATGAATTTTGAAAACAAATCTTATTGGGACGAGTTTTACAAATCAAATAAGGATTTGAATAAAGAATCAGATTTTGCACGTTTTGTATTGTCTGATCTTGAGAAAAGATACGAAAATCTAGGATCCATTCAAATGGTTGATTTAGGATGTGGTAACCTACGAGACACAAGATACTTTCATCACAATGGAATAAATATCGAAGGAGTAGATTTAAGTTTCAACCTCAGCGACCCTTCAATAAAAACGTACAACGACAGTGTTTTAAACGTAGACTTACAGCAATATAACGTATTTTATGCCCGTTTCTTTGTTCACTCAATTAAGGAAGATATTCTAGATGAATTATTGAATAAAATCAAATCAGAAGCTGATAATTTCATCTTCTATATTGAAACAAGGTCATCAAAAGACATTACCAACGAGAAAAAATCCATCACATTTTTCAAATCCTCAATTGGTGATAAACATTACAGGTATTTATATTCAAAAGATTATTTAGAAGAAAAATTAAAGCCTTTATTCAATATTGACTATCTAATTGAAGATAAAGACTTAGCCGTTTACAAAGAAGAAAATCCTTATTGTTTAAGGGTTATTTTGAAGTCTAAATAAAATTGGTTGATGAGAAGATTGTCTGATAAGCCTATTTATTTCTGTCGTTTGAGTTAGAAAACGTCTTTTTACAATCCTAAAAACAGCTACAACAACTCGAAAGCAGCTACTAAAACCTCTTTAGTTGCTTCAGAAAGAATGATCAATTCATTTGTGATTTCAACATCCGTCTTGTAAAGTGGAATTTGAACAATAACATTTGCCTCTAGGGCATTCAATGAAAACAGTAAAGACTTCATGGCATATTCTCCTCTGGGTTCATGAGGTGTGAAAGTGATTGGTAAAACAGGTTTATGCTCAAATTCTCCTGAATGTGTACACCATTCAATCATGTTCTTGAGCACTGCAGGAATATTGTGCGTGTATTCAGGAGTTGAAATAATAATAGCATCGGCCAACAGAACTTGTTTTTTAAAGTCCTTTACAATTTCTGGAATTTCATGTTCTAATCTTTTCGGACTAAACAAAGGAAAATCCGCCAAAGCGTCAAAAATATGAATTTCATGTTCTCCTTCAAACAATACTTTCATTGCTTCTAAAAGAAAGTAATTACTTCCTTTTTCACTTGCTGAACCAGAAATGGCGAATATTCTCATTGTTTAATTATTTGTTCAAACTGTTTGTTTCTTTTTCAAAAGCCTTTATTTTTTCATCGAGTTCCTCTTCAATTTTGTTTAAGGAATCCATTGATATCAAGGGCACAAAATCATCCATCAATAATGTGGTGTCATTGGTCTTTGTTTCTTCATCCACCGGCACCTGACTATTGCATCCAATGACGAATAAGCTTAAGCCTATGGCGAATATATTCTGAATTAAATTTTTCATTGCTTTCTATTTTCAAATGTAATTATGTCTTAGAAACAGTCCTAAAATAACAAATTCCAAATAATAGTTCAACGGAGTTACCTCATTCATTCCAAACCAAATTTAGAATCCATAGATTTAATTTTATATTTTTTTTAGAAAGTTTTTCCAACCCAATCACCTTTTTAAACGTGTAGGGTGCACACTAAAAATAAAACAAGATGAAAAAATCGTTGATTACAATCGTAGCTACTATCACTGGATTTGCTGTTCATGGGCAAGTTTTAGTTGATGACATTAATCCTGGAGCAGGAGATGCTTACCCTTCACAGGTCACAGAAGTTGGAAATAAAGTTTATTTCTCGGCAGATGACGGAACAAATGGAAACGAAGTTTGGGAATATGACGGAACTACCACCACCTTAATAGATGTTAATCCTGGTGCGAATGGCTCTTACCCTAATCATTTTAAAGCCTTAGGAAATGATTTGTATTTCGTTGCAGATGACGGAACTGCTGGACAAGAACTCTACAAATATGATGGAAACAGCCTTACACTCTTTGACATCAATCCTGGACCTGGAAGTAGTTTTATCTCCAACATGGTAGAATATAATGGGAGTTTATTCTTTTCTGCAGACGACGGGACCAACGGAACAGAATTATGGCAATGTGATGGAACAAACATAATATTGCATGATATTTATCCAGGTTCAAATAACTCGAATCCATCCAATCTTTACATTTATGATAATCACCTCGTTTTCACAGCAGATGATGGAACGGTAGGAAATGAACCTTTCAAGTTTGATGGAACAACAATTTCATTGATCGCTGATGTTAACCCTGGTCCGCAAGGGTCAAACCCTAGCGCGTTTCAAGCGCATGATGGTGATTTATTTTTCGCTGCATCCGATCCAAGTAATGGAAACGAATTAAGACAATATGATGGAACTTCTGTGACCACTCATGATATCGCATCTGGATCTACAGATTCTTACCCTTATTTTTTAAGAAGTGATGGAAGCTATTTATATTTTGCAGCGACTCTTGCAGCCACAGGTACGGAGTTATTCGTATTTGATGGTACAAACGCTACTCCTTTCGACATCAATCCAGGGACCTCAAGTTCCTCTCCTTCTAACTTTAACATAGACCCAAATGGAGGTGTTTATTTTATTGCCAATGACGGAACAAATGGTACAGAGTTATGGTACTGTGATGGAACGATGGTAGACCTTACAGACATTAACTCAGGAGCTGGAAATTCGAACTTAAGTGAAATGGTGTTTTACGAAGATCAACTGCATTTTCTTGCAGATGATGGAAATGTTGGAAAAGAACTTTTCAAAAAAGATGGTGCGAATATAGTCTTAATTGAAGACATTAATCCTGGGCCGACAAGTTCAATGCCGAATGCCCTAAAGGTAATGAACAATACATTATACTTTGTTGCCAATAACGGAACAGATGGTAGTGAGTTACATTCTTGGGACGGAACAATCGTTACTCAACATGAGGTTAACGTTGGACCTGGTGATGCACTTCCCATGTCATTGTCTTACGGAATTAACAGGGTGTTTTTTAGAGCCAATGATGGAACAAACGGATTTGAACTTTTTGAAATGTGTTCAGTTGATACTTCTACCACAGGTCCTGGGGCTACAATCACAGCTAATGCTTCTGGTGGAACGTATCAGTGGATTGATTGCAATTCTGGCTTGCCCATTTCAGGAGAGACCAACCAAAGCTTCACACCAACTATGAACGGTGATTTTGCTGTAATTATTTCTGCTAATGGATGTGTCGACACTTCAAGTTGTATTACAATCGCCAATGTTGGTATTGATCAATTCGAAACAGAAAGTTTTAAGTTGTACCCTAATCCTGCTAGTGAACGACTTTACATTGAAACCGAGCATTCGATCGAAAGCGTAAGTCTAACAAGCATTTCTGGTCAGCAACTAAATACAGAATTACATCCAGACAACAGCATTGATCTCAACGGATTAACACCTGGCGTTTATATTGTAAATATTCAAACCAAGGAAGGTTTAACAAGAAAAAGAATAATCAAAAAGTAGTAAAAGGTAGTATCCATAGATTGTTGAAAGCACCAGTCAGAAATGACTGGTGTTTTTTTATGTTATTTTCCGATGCAGAAAGTAATAATCAAATAAGTATAGGAACTTACAAGGGACTGTAAAGAATTTTGTGTTTTTGAAAACGAGAGAGCTGAAATATGCACATTAATTTTGTAGGCCAAATGGGATAAATTATTAATTTACGGAACTTAAAAACGCCTAATGTGGAAAAAACAGAAATAAACTTGAATCGATTAGTAGAAAACAAAACTTTAACATGGCTACCTTGGATTGGAAAAAATTATATCCACTCGAAAAACAAGCTTCTGATTGTTGGAGAAAGTCATTATTATAATCCAGAAGAGCAATCCTCAGTCGACAAACATCAGAATGTTAATTTCACTAGGGTCGTAATTAATGATATTGGAATAAAAAAAGAATATCTAAAATATCCTGACAAAAGAAAAGCACGCTTGTTTCCGAACTTTCATAAAACTGTTTTTGGAAGTGATAAAGCTGATACTTCAGAATTATGGGAAAACGTTGCTTTTTATAACTTTATTCAAGTTCCGATGCACTCTAATAAATCCAGACCTTCTACTAAGGAAATTTATGCAGGATGGGATAGCTTCTTTAAACTTCTAGATGTTTTACAACCTGATCGTATCTTATTTATTGGAAGTGTTGTTTTAGATAAATTTGAAATATATAGCAGAAGAAATAAATTAAATAATTCTAAATTAAAATACCACAGGGTTTCCAAAAACCAGGTGTCTAGGGACTTTAGCATCACACTTAATAACAAAGAAATACCTATAATTTCAATTAAGCATTGTAGTCAATATTATAATGTAGATTTATGGAGGAATTATTTATCTAAAATAAATATGTTTGATTTTATTGAAGAACAAAAGTGAGTTTTTACACAAAAAATAAGAGTTAGCAATTAAAAGGAAAAAAAATTGAATAGAAAGTTTAAAGCTAATCTAATAACCTGCCGAAATCCAAATCGATCGCTAGGTGATCAACCAAAAAGTAGATATTCAAATATTCCTACCTTCCCTTACCCTCAACCCCAATACTCGCCATTCTTTTCATCGTATCGAAAAACGCAATTTTGAAAGCATCATCTTTTGCATATAACCTATACAGATCCAATTCTTGCTTGCGCTTCTGCGACATTACCTCATCTAATATCTTTTGGAAAGCTAAATTTCTATTTTGTTCATCTGTGTTTTCTAATACCTTTTCCTTAAAGTCTGGATGCTCTTGAACCGACTTAGTAAGACTAATAAACTTCACACGCTGATCTTCGGGAGTTGCATCCCAACCATGGAACCATCTTTCATTAAAGCTATTGATAATTAAATCCAAAGGATCTCTTTCCTCATCGCTTCCGTGTGCTCCTCGTGGATTCGGGTTTTGTGGATCTAAAGAACTGTCTTCGTCTTCTAGCCCTATACTTTCATTTAATCGAACGCGTTCTAATCCATAAGTCGATAAATCAATAGATTCCAATAATTCATCAATCACTTCTGATTCGTCTTTTTTGACTGGAAGCATGGGGATTAAGAATTTCAAAAACCAAAATAGCTTTTCCCAGGTCACCAACTCAAAAGTCATGATGGAAGCCATTTGACCATATATTTTCACAAATTGTTTGGCTTTAATTTTAAAATCTGCTTTTTCATCGTCTTCCAATTCTAAAGTATGAATGAAACGTTGGGAAGCTTGATCTATAATTGGACTCAATTCCTGTGCGTCGGCTTTGTTGAAGAATTTCTCATTGAAGTTTTCCACTTCTGTCCATTCATAAACCCCAACAGAATCTAATGTTGCTTTTAATTCGTGCAGTACATTAACGTCTGTGGCTTCGCTTAAGGAAGTAGCTCTGTAAAAAGGATCGAAGGCTTTCTTAATGTCGCTGGATGAATTGAAAAAATCTAAAACAAACAAATCTTCTGTTTTCTTTCCAAGTTTGTTTGCCGATCTATTCAAACGAGATAAAGCTTGAACAGCCAAAACGCCTTGCAGTTTCTTATCCACATACATTGCAGTTAGCTTCGGTTGGTCAAAACCTGTAAGGTATTTGTTGGCGACGACCAAAATTCGATATTCGTCTTCGTCGAACTTGTTTTTGGTGTCTTTTTCTGGGAAGCCATTCATCTCTGCTTCGGTGTATTCTATTCCGTCAATTTCTTTGACTCCTGAAAATGCAATGGCTATTTTGAAAGGATTTCCTTTATCGTCTAAAATGCGTTGTAAGGCTTTGAAATAATAAATAGCCGATTCTATTCCTTGGGTAATTACCATCGCTTTGGCTTTGCCTTTTAGCTTCTTAGTATTGACAATCTTTGGAATAAAATGATCGAGAATTATCTCCGCCTTTGTATGTATAGTTTGTTCGTGCTGCTCCACAAAAGCTCTCAATTTCTTCTGTGCTTTTTTATTGTCGAATTCTGGATTGTCTTCTATTGACTTCTCAATTTCGTAATAACTTTTGAGTGTTGTGTAATTCGCCAAGACATCTAAAATAAAGCCTTCTTCTATCGCTTGTTTCATGGAATATAAATGGAAAGGTTTGAAAGTTCCATCTTCTTGTTTTTCTCCAAATTTCTCAAGCGTAATTGGTTTTGGCGTTGCTGTAAAGGCTAAATAGCTTGCATTTTCTCGAATTTTACGAGATTGCATTGCTTTGATGATTTTCTCTTGTGCATTCAGTTCGTCTTCTTCATCGAAATCTTTCCCCATGGCGGTATTCATGCTGTCGTGAGCTGAACCTCCTTGACTACTGTGTGCTTCATCTATAATTACAGCAAATCGCTTTTCACTTAAATCTGAAATTCCTTCAATAATAAAGGGAAACTTTTGAATTGTGGTAATGATAATTTTCTTTCCTTGTTCTAAACTTTCACGCAATTCTTTTGAGGAATAAGCAGGAGCTACAATATTCTTTACTTCTGAAAAATCAGCAATGTTATCGCGAATTTGTTTGTCTAACAACCTTCTGTCAGTTACCACAATCACAGAATCAAATAAAGGTTGTTCTAAACCTTTACTTCCAGGCACGTTTTCATGTGCGGGGTAGGTTTCTATTAATTGATAAGCCGCCCAAGTAATAGAATTCGATTTCCCTGAACCAGCAGAATGTTGTACCAAATAGGTTTGACCAACGCCTTTTTGACTGGCATCCTTTATTATTTCTCGTACCACATCCATTTGATGGTATCTTGGGAAAAACAAGGTTTTACTACTCAAAGGATCTTTCAATTTCCCATCTAAACGAACAAAGTGCTGAATAATATTGGCTAAACTTTCTCTGGTAAAGACTTCAGTCCATAAATAATTAGTTTTGTGTCCTATTTCTCCTTCTGAAAGTGGTGGATTCCCTTTTCCATGGTTGTTTCCTTTATTGAATGGCAAGAAGAAAGTATCTTTCCCATTCAACTTTGTGGTCATATACGCCTCATTTGTATCGACTGCGAAGTGAACAATGCAGCGTGCGAAATTGAGCAGTGGCTGTTTAATATCTCGCTGTGTTTTGTATTGTTGTTGACCATGAATTTTAGCATTTTGACCTGTCCATTGGTTCTTTAATTCCATGGTGACCAAAGGCAAACCATTGATGAATAAAACCAAGTCTATTTCCTCTCTTGGATTATCAAGACTGTAGTTTACTTGTCTTGTTACGCTGAAACGGTTTTGTGCAAAACGTTCTTTAATGGTATCACTGCTGCTCGCCAATGGCAATTGATAAAACAAAGTGAAATTCGCATCATCAACTTGCAATCCTTTGTTGAGTAGGTAAAGAATTCCATATTTCTTCACCAAACGATCATAGCGATTGAGAATTTTTAATTTCCAATCACTTTGCTTTTGCAATTTTGCCAATTCTTCTTTCTGTGTATTCTCTAAAAAATCCCAAAAGAATTGCTCATCTATAGCAAAACGAGCATTGAAATTAACCGACTGCCCAATAAAATAATCTTTTCCAATTTGGTACAAGTCTCTGCCTTCATAAAAGGAATTGACATCCAAACCTTGTGCTTTGATTTCCTCTAAACAGGTTCCTGTTAAATGTTTTTCTATTGCCGCTTCAAGGGCTTGTTCGTTGGTGTTGCTATGCATGGTTTTCTTTTATTTTATTGTAGTAATCTAATGACCAAATTTGTTCACAAAGTTGTTTCACAACTTCATTTCTATCTTGTCAAGGGTATTCTCTTTGAAAATAATCATATAGAACTTTTGGTCTTTAAGTAAAGCGTTAATATTCTTATCTGATGCTTCTATTTTATTTTTTAATGCGCTCATATTATTAAATTCTTTTTTTAACACACCTTTACCTTACCCGTTACCACACTATTGATTAAACTACTTTTATATTCTTGTAGCTTTTCTATTTCTTGTTCTTTTAGACCTATCGCAGTATCTATTTTAGCCGATGCGGTTTCTATATAGTTGGCGATTTCTCTTTGCTCGGAAAGTGGTGGAAGTGAAATGTAAATGGTTTTTAAATCATTAATATTAAATCTAAACACTTTAATTCCAGTAGCAAATTTTCTTAATTGCTTTGAAAATGTTTTTGAAAGAAAGTATAAATAATGACCATTTAATTTTTCTTGATATGGGTGTAACATTATCTGTTCGCCACCTAACAATCCTAAATCATTTCTGCTATAAAATGCCGAATGCCCTAAATCTTCAATTGTTTCTGAAGTTGAAATTAGAATTGTATCACCATCATTCACGATTTGGGATTCTTTATAAAACTCATCATTTATGTAAAAAGAATAGTTTTCATCAATTTTGTCAACCTTATATGTTTTCCCATATTGTAAGGCAACATAGCTTCCTTTATTCAATAATTCATCTTTACTAAAAGGTGTGTTTCCTCTAACAAAATCAGCTAAACCAAAAAGTTTACTAACCTCCCAATGCTCCGGAATCTCCCCAATCCATTCCACACCAGAGTCTTTCAGGGCAACCTTGTCGTTTAAACCACGAGTGACCGCTTTGTGTATGAGTATTTGTTTGCGTTCTTTTAATAGGGCTATTTGTTGCTGTTTTATGGCAATAGCCTCATCTATTTTGGTGGTTTTGTCGTCTAAAAATTGGGCTATGGCGGTTTGTTCTGGGAGGGGTGGGAAAGGAAAAGGAAATCTTTTGAAATCTTCAAAACTGATATTCTGCCTTAAACCAGAACCTAATCCGTAAATTACTTTGTTTATATCAATAGTATGTAAATAATAATGAAAGTATTTATTAGAATATCCTTTAAATATTCGAAGGTTTATATAAGCACTTGTTATGATGCCCTTATCTTTAGCTAAACCTGTTCTTAAACTAGTCTTATCATTCTGTAAGTCTGTCGGTCTTATTATTATATCTCCAGGTTCTACCAACTGATAAGTTTCAAATGATTCTGGAACTAACCCTGTAAGTTTTTCTTTAGGTTTAATTATAACATTACCGTAACTTAAAGAGAGAACTGTATTTTCTTTAAATCCAGTATTCTTTTCTTTACTTTCAAACAAGATTGTAAAACCAGGTTTTACCTGCCAATGCTCAGGAATTTCTCCCAACCATTCCACTCCAGAGTTTTTATAGGATGTATAGCGTTGTATTTTGTTTTCTACTTCTACCATTACTTTAAGTTTAAGATTTCAGCAATCAATCCTTCACTTTGCTTTTCCAATTCTAAAATATCCTGTGTCACTTCTTCAATGTTTCGCAAAGGTGTGTGTTTGTAGAAATATTTATTGAAACTTATTTCATAACCAATTTTTGTAGCGTCAAGATTTATCCAAGCCTCTTCTACGTGTGGTTGTACTTCTCTTTTGAAATAACTGTGAATATTGTCTTTTAAAGGCACGTTTTCGGAATCTCGTAAATCACTTTCGGTTTCGTAGGTGATGTATTCGCCTTGTTTGTCGGTAGGATAATAGCCAAAATCAGCTAAATCTTCTTCCTTACAATCTAAATGGCTCAAGAGGTTTTGAAGTTTATCACCAGAGAGTTTCACTACTTTTTTAATGACTTTTTCTGCTTCTGCATCGTATTCACATACTGCGTTAAGAATTGCTTTTTTATCGGAAGCTGAAGCGTCTAACTTTTCTGTTTTGATAACCTTATTCAGCTCTTTTTCAAAAACATTATAATCGTTATATAATGTATCGCCAAAGTGTGCTGCTAACTGCTTCGCTAATTTTACATAGTGTTGGTGCTTTTTCCAAGTCTCCTTTTTTGTGAGTTTCTTTTTATTGGCTGAAGACAAGTTTAAATCGTTTTGCTCGCACCATTCTAAAAGTTCATCTGCATGTGCATTAATATCTTCATAAACACTTTCTCCAAAAGTTTCGTAAGCATACTGCATCGGTTCTTGTAAATACTTATCGTAACGCAATGTTTCAATTTTTTCTTCAGTAAACTGTGCTTTCAAACGCTTTGGACGTTCAATAGTCGCTTTGTAATACCCAAAATCTGCATTATCAAAAACTTTAGCTTCCAAATATGTTTCTTCCTCAGTAGAAATGTCGTGTTCAACTTCACTCATTTCTGTGTAGGTCTTAACGATATCGTTGATGTGCTCTGGTGAGAATTCACAGTTTTTGTTCCCTAAATTTTTACGTAATTTTCTGTACAATTCTCCTGCATCAATTAACTGCACTTTTCCTTTTCGGTGCGCTGCTTTATTGTTGCTTAAAATCCAGATATAAGTTGTTATTCCAGTGTTGTAGAACAAGTTATTCGGCAATTGAACAATGGCTTCTAGCCAGTCATTTTCAATAATATAACGGCGAATATTACTCTCCCCACCGCCAGCATCTCCAGTAAACAAACTAGAACCGTTGTGAACAGAGGCAATACGCGAACCTGCTGGACTTTGTGTTAAAGGCTTCATTTTAGAAACCATTTCCATTAAAAACAACAATTGTCCATCCGAAGAACGAGGAATAGCGTCTACATCTTCCCATTCGCCCCAATAATCTTTCAATTGAATTTGGAAACGTGGGTCAATTACCTCTTTACCATCTTTAATGTATTTCTGCTCACTGCTCCATGACTTTCCATAAGGCGGATTAGACAACATAAAGTCAAAAGTTTTCCCAGCAAATTCATCCGTAGATAAAGTAGAACCCACACGAATATTTTCAGGATTATTTCCTTTAATCATCATATCCGATTTACAAATCGCATAGGTTTCGTCGTTAATTTCCTTTCCAAAAAGATACACATCTCCCATGGCACGAATGGAGCCCTCTTCATCTTTAATAAAGTTCTGACTTTCGGTTAGCATTCCACCACTTCCACAAGCAGGGTCGTAAATGGTCATAACAGGTGGAAGATTGTCTTTAATAGGATCAAAAATGATGTGTGTCATTAATTCGATAACCTCTCTTGGTGTAAAGTGCTCTCCAGCTTCTTCGTTATTTTCTTCATTGAATTTACGAATCAATTCCTCAAAGACATACCCCATTCCCAAGTTAGAGAGTGCTGGTAACTTTCTACCTTCTGGATCTTCTTTTTCATAAGGCGTTAAATTTATATAAGGTGAAGTAAATTTTTCTAAGACATCTAATAAAACATCTTTTGCAGCCATGTGACTTACTTGACTTCGCAATTTGAATTTATCTACAATCTCCTTCACGTTTGGACTAAATCCATTAAGGTAGTCTTCAAAATTAGCCTGTAAGATTTGCGCACTGTTTGTTGCGGTATCTTTTATTTTTTGAAGTGTCCATTTACTGGTATTGTAGAACACATATCCAGAAGCATCACGCAATCCTGATTCATCCCACTCTGTAAATTTTGCTTCGTCTCGCTGAAAAGCCAGTTCTTCTAGAACGGCGTCTTTCGTAGGCTCTAGAAGCGCATCCAAACGGCGCAAAACAATCATGGGTAAAATAACGTCACGGTATTTTCCGCGGACATATACATCTCTTAGACAGTCGTCTGCGATAGACCAAATAAAAGATACAAGTTTATTGTGTGAAGATTTATTCATGGGGTGTATTTATGCTGTGGTGTAAAAATAAAATGGAATCAATAAGTTAGATAAAATTTAAAGCTTAAATATAGTAAAATTGGTGGGATTTGGGTTTGGGTTATGGGGTTTTACTTATCTCATCAATATAAGTTTTGGTTCCGTCCGGACTTGGTTTAGTCATAATTTTGATAGCATCATTTTCTATTAAGATATTCTCTTCCATTATTTTGGGAGGGCTTTCTATTGCAGAATCCCCTTTCCTCATCGCTAGCAAGAAAATTATAAGAAAGAATGCAGGAATTATGCGCTATTTTTCCCTCTCGGAGCGATTGAGAGAAAATTAAATAAAGGATTGAAGAAATAAAGGAGGATTTTCCTTCTTGAGCGCTTGCGAAAAATCGAATAGAAAATATCAAAATAAGCAGAATCTTCTTTCCTCATCGCTAGCATGAAAATTATAGGAAAGAATGCAGGAATTATGCGCTATTTTTCCCTATTGGAGCGATTGAGAGAAAATTAAATGAAGGATTGAAGAAATAAAGGAGGATTTTCCTTCTTGAGCGCTTGCGAAAAATCGAATAGAAAATATCAAAATAAGCAGAATCCTCTTTCCTCATCGCTAGCATGAAAATTATAAGAAAGAATGCAGGAATTATGCGCTATCTTTCTCTATTGGAGCGATAGCCAGAAAATTGATGCAGAAAAGGAGAAATGAAAGAAATCTTTCTCTATTGGAGTGATTGAGAGAAAATTGATGCTGAAATGCAGGAATAAAAGCAATTCTTCCTTCTTGAGCGCTTGCGCTCAAGCTTTGGGCATCAGTACGGACGAATTGCAATTCGTCCGTACCATCCCCAAAGAAATTTCATAAATGAAATTTAGGGAAAAAGAAATGCAGCGCCATTCTAAAAAAGCATTAATAAAATATCTGCCTATCTCATCACCTTCTTTTCCAATCCCTCACATTATTCAAAATATAATTCTCCACATTCACGAATTCTTTTTCATCTCGAATAATTCGATCATGAAATCTTCCATGCCATACTTCATTCTTCTTTTCTAATTTTTCGGCATTATTTCGTCTGGTCACAGAACTTTTAAAGCTGCGAATAATAGCAGACAAAGTTTGTTTAGGAGAGGTGAATTTTCCTGGTACATTCTTTTTATTCAAGGAATAGCGAATCTCCACAACAGCATGAAAATGATTGGGCATAACCACATAAGAATGAAGTTTTATATTTTTACGAATTTCGCCTGTAGCGATCCACTCTTCTTCTACGATTTCACCAAGCCGGCTAGGATACATCACTCCTTTTCTAATCTCGCCAAAAATATGCTTGAACTCTTTAGCATTTATAGTTATAAAATACCAACCTTCCGAAGCATAATCATAGCCTCTTAAGCGAATACTTTTCCGATTAGGATAATTTGATTTTTTCATTTCTTTCGATTTAGGTCTATTGAAGATAACGAAAAACATGAACTTGAAAAAAGAAATAATGCTTTTTATTGAATAGATTTATTCTCTACATCAAGAAAAGAAATCGAATAGAAAATATCAAAATAAGCAGAATCCTCTTTCCTCATCGCTAGCATGAAAATTATAAGAAAGAATGCAGGAATTATGCGCTATTTTTCCCTCTCGGAGCGATTGAGAGAAAATTAAATAAAGGATTGAAGAAATAAGGGAGGCTTTTCCTTCTTGAGCGCTTGCGAAAAATCGAATAGAAAATATCAAAATAAGCAGAATCCTCTTTCCTCATCGCTAGCATGAAAATTATAGGAAAGAATGCAGGAATTATGCGCTATTTTTCCCTCTCGGAGTGATTGAGAGAAAATTAAATGAAGGATTGAAGAAATAAGGGAGGCTTTTCCTTCTTGAGCGCTTGCGCTCAAGCTTTGGGCATCAGTACGGACGAATTGCAATTCGTCCGTACCATCCCCAAAGAAATTTCATAAATGAAATTTAGGGAAAAAGAAATGCAGCGCTATTTCAAAAAATGCTTTGATAAAATATCTGCCTATCTAATCACTTTCCAATACAAAAATTAGCAAATATATTCCCCAACAAATCATCTGTACTGATCTCTCCAGTAATACTCGACAAATGACGAATCGCACTGCGGATATCCATGGCTAATAAATCACCAGAGATTTGCATTTCCAAGGCTTGTTCTACTTGATTCATGTCGGCAAGGGCGTTGGAGAAAGCTTCGTAATGTCTTGCATTGATAACGATTGTGTCGCTTTCTGTTGCTAATTCTTCGACCGATTTTGCTAACTCAGCCTTTAAAGCATCTAAACCTTCGTGGTTTTTCGCAGAAATGGCAATTACAGGGTACTCCTCACTGTAAGCTGCAAATTTAGAAGCATCCATTTCTTCGGTTTTGTTAGCGAGGAGAACAATGGATAGTCCTTCACGCTCTAATCGACTTAAGTCATTTTGAACCTCTTCTTTACTCAGTTCATTGGCATCAAATACATAAAGCAATATATTCGATTTAGAGACCTCTGAAATAGCGCGCTCCACTCCTATTTTCTCGATTTCGTCGGTGGCTTCACGAATTCCAGCTGTGTCAATAAAATTGTAAAGTACACCATCGATGGTCAACTTTTCTTCAATGGTATCTCGGGTTGTTCCGGCTATTGAAGAAACGATTGCGCGTTCTTCATTCAACAAAGCATTAAGCAAAGTAGATTTTCCAGCGTTGGGTCTTCCTGCAATTACAGTGCTTATTCCGTGTTTTATGGCATTTCCGTAGGCGAAAGATTCTGTTAATAAGGTCAGTTTTTCTTTTAATTCAATGACCAATTCATTCAACTCTGTTCGGCTAGCGAATTCTACATCTTCTTCAGAGAAATCAAGCTCTAACTCAATTAAAGAAGCGAAATCCATTAAGCGTTGACGCAAATGAGCAATTTTATCAGAATAACCGCCACGCATTTGGTTCATGGCTATTTCGTGACCTTTTTTAGAATCAGAAGCAATTAAATCTGCGATGGCTTCGGCTTGAGATAAATCCATTCGACCATTGAAATAAGCACGCATAGTAAACTCTCCTGCTTTTGCCATTCGACAACCTGCTTTAAACAACAAGTTGAGAATTTGCTGTTGAATAAACGTTGAACCGTGGCAAGCAATTTCAGTGGTATTTTCTCCAGTAAAACTTTTCCCTTCTTTTAAAACGGTTACCAGAACTTCATCAATCACTTTGTTTTCCTCGTCTCGAATTGTTCCAAAATGAACAGTATGGGAATCAACTTTCGTTAAATCCTTAGAAAAAATTTTAGAAGTCAATTTCAATGCATCATCGCCCGAAACACGGATAACTGCAATTGCTCCTACTCCATTCGCAGTTGATAATGCACAAATTGTATCTTTTTCAATCAATAAAGCCATGGTAAATGTTCTATTCGTTTAATTCTGCAAAGATAGGGAATTGAAAGGGAGATAGCGTTCGAAAGAAGGTGAAAGTTGATGATTATTCAAAAGAGGAGCGAGGCTTCAAGTTGCGCTGTAATGGAACACGGATGACGCGAATGCAAGCAACACGGATTGTCGCGGATTTTTTATTCACGTGAAAAGATAGTTGATTCAAATTAAAGTGTTCAATAGATAGCTTGTTGAAGGCAACAGAATTAGAGTCGTTGGCAAGGAAATCTAAGTGTTTAGAATAGCTTCTCTTGTGTTTGGTAGGCACAAATATCCTCCCTCTGTATCTCCCTCCAAAGGGAGAGTTGCTCCGAGTCAATACTTTAAGGTAATTGAATCAAATTAAAGCGTTGACCGAATAAGCCTTAGAAGATCTCGATTAACAAATCTAAAAGAGATCCCTCCATCTTGGATTTTCGAGATGACTTCTGATGGAGAATCATGCAGGAAAAAAAGGGGCGAAATGAATAAAACGGATTTCCAATTACCATTCATCACGAATCACCTATTTTACAATTGTCTTTGCACTTCACATGGATTTCCAAAGGCTAAACAATTATCTGGGATATCTTTTGTTACCACACTACCTGCTCCTATTGTAACATTATCTCCAACACTTATGCCTGGTAGAAGTATGGTATTTCCTCCAATCCAAACATTATCTCCAACTTTAACGGGTTTACTTGAAGTAAGATAAGAAGATGTATTTCCTTGATGAATTATTCTCTCTGAAGATTTTAAAGGATGAGTTGCGGTATAGATTTGAACATGCGGACCAATTAAACCATTTTTTCCGATGCTTATTTTATTATTGTCTAAAAAAACACAATTCATATTGACAAAAGTATTTTCTCCAATTGAAATGTTCTCACCATAATCACAGAAAAACGGTGCTTCTATCCAAACGCCTTCCCCTTTAAATTCAAAAAGATTATTTAAAATTCTTTCTCGTTCTTGCGTAGATTCAGCATCGAGGTTGTTATAATCTTTGAGAAGCTTCCTTGCATTATGATAGACTTTCAATAATTCCGGATCTCTGGAATTATAGTTTTTTCCATTGAGCATTTTCTCCTTTTCAGTCATCGATTTTATTTTAAGAGCTATTGACTAATTCTTTTGCCTCACTTCCTTCTCAAACCACTTCCATAGCGGCTCATTCGGAACTTTTGCAGTGATTTCGATGGGTTCTTTTTTCACAGGATGAATGAATTCTACTTTTCTGGCATGTAAAGAAATACTGCCATCTTTATTGGAACGTTTTGCACCGTATTTCACATCACCTTTGATGATGCAGCCAATATTTGACAGTTGTGTTCTAATTTGATGGTGACGACCTGTTTTTGGACGCACCTCCAACAAGAAATAACGATCACTTTGAGCAATCAATCGATAATCCAGTTCAGCTTCCTTTGCCTCTGGCGTTCCTTTCTTTACAGAGTAACTTTTGTTTTGATCTTTGTTCTTCCGTAAATAATCCAACAAATTTCCCTGTGGATTTTTAGGTTTAGTTTCAACAATAGCCCAATAGACCTTCTGAACTTCTTGTTTTTTGAACAATTCATTCATTCGAGAAAGTGCTTTACTCGTTTTAGAGAAAATTACTAACCCAGAAGTCGGGCGGTCTAATCGGTGTATAACACCACAAAAGACGTTGCCCTCCTTCTTATATTTTTCGGCTAGCCAACGTTTAATCTTTTCAGGTAACGGTTCATCTCCTGTCTTATCGCCTTGGGTAATATCACCCGAAGCTTTATTTACAGCGATTAAATGGTTGTCCTCATAAATAACGTCAATTGCCATTTTTAGTATTGTTCTTCTTTATTTGGGAAATCTCCAGAACGCACATCACTAATGTAGCTTTTCACTGCTGTAGTCATCTCGTCAAATAGGTTATGGTACTTACGTAAGAAACGTGGATTAAACTCATTGTTAATACCCAACATATCATGAACTACCAATACTTGACCATCAACACCTCCTCCAGCACCAATTCCAATGATAGGAATATTCACTTCTTTAGCAACTCTTGCTGCTAATTCTGCTGGAATTTTTTCTAAAACGATAGAGAAACAACCTGCAGCTTCTAACGCTTTTGCGTCTTCAATTAAACGATTTGCTTCTTCTTCTTGTTTTGCTCTTACTACGTAAGTTCCAAATTTATAGATTGACTGTGGGGTAAGTCCTAAATGTCCCATTACTGGAATTCCAGCCGTAAGAATCCTCTGGATTGATTCAAGAATCTCTTGTCCTCCTTCCATTTTCACGGCGTGACCTCCAGATTCTTTCATAATTCGAATAGCTGTTGAAAGTGCTTCTTTCGAGTTTCCTTGATAAGAACCAAAAGGCATATCAACAACAACCAATGCTCTTTCTACTGCGCGAACTACCGAAGCCGCATGATAAATCATTTGGTCCAATGTAATGGGCAATGTTGTTTCGTGACCTGCCATCACATTGGATGCAGAATCTCCTACTAGAATAACGTCGATTCCAGCACCATCAATGATTTTAGCCATTGAAAAATCATACCCGGTTAACATCGAAATCTTCTCGTTGTTATCCTTCATTTCTTGTAACACATGAGTGGTTACACGTTTTACATTCTTATGTACAGACATAATCAATTTATTTTAAATACAAATGTACGAGAACAAATCTAATTGGGTGTTGAAATTTGGGAAATTTCAACACCCAATTAGATTTGTAGGGAAAGGGGCTTAAGGAAAATTGAAAATTTTCTTTAAGCAGGGAGAGGTTATTCTTGAAAAATTCCATTTTGCAAGAATAAGGGGGGCTAGTTGGTTTTTTAAATAAAAAAATTAAATTTTACAATGAGAACCAATAATTGTTCTTATCTTAATTTAGAGTGATAACCAAACCCATATTTATTAACCACTAAATCCAAAAATTATGTTTGATTTTGAAAAATTAATTGTTTACCAGAAAACTAAGGTTTATAATAAATCAGTAATTGAATTTATATCTTTTAACAGGCTAGACTTCACAACAAGAGATCAGCTAAAAAGAGCATCCCTAAGTATATTACTGAACATTGCAGAAGGAACAGGCAGACATACAAGTCCTGATAAAAAACATTTTTACATTATCTCTAGAGGCTCTGTGTTCGAGTGTGCTGCGCTATTTGATTTACTGAAAGATGTTCAACAAATTCCGAATGAAAAATTCAAGGAATTCTATGCACAGTTACATGAAATTTCAAGAATGCTCTCTGGGATGATAAAAAGATACTCTTAGCATGCAATCGCTTTAGCGATTACATGCAGGGAGAGGAAAACAGAAAATTTAAAATTTTCTGTTTTGAGCGAGAGGTTATTTTTTAAAATTGAAAATTTTAAAAAATAAGGGAGAGGAACTTCAACAATCCTTTCACTCGCCTTGCCGATTTTAATCGGCGTCCTCTCCCTTTTAAAAATCTTTCAGATTTTTAAACCCTCTCCCTAGAAAAAACACAAACGTCATGAATTGGTTTTAGACCAAAACCAATTCATGACGTTTGTGTTTTTTCTTCTCTCCTAGATAAAAGTCTATCCTGCCCAATGCCAGTCCTGCCCAACCGACCTGGTTAATTAAAACTTTCTCACCTCGTTTGTTGAGATGGACTTCTGGTTTGGGCAAAAAAGTATGGGTATGTCCACCGATGATTAAATCAATGTTTTCTGTTTCTGCAGCAAGTAATTGATCATTGTCATTAAACTGTTTGGGTTTATATCCTAGATGGGATAAGCAAATCACTAAATCACAATCCTCTTCAAAGCGAAGGTGTTTAGCTATTCTGTTGGCTATCGGAATAGGTTCTTGAAAAACGGTGTCTTGATAACTGGCTTTTGCCACAAGTCCTTCAAGGGCCACTCCTAATCCAAATACGCCTATTTTGAATGGACCATTTTCGAATATTTGGTACGCTTTGGTGACACCTTTCATATCTGTGTTAGAAAAGTCATAATTCGAACAGACAAATGGAAAATCACCATATTGATAAGCATTTAAAAAGCCCTGAATTCCTGCATCAAAATCATGATTTCCCATGGTGGCACAGTCATACCCCATTTGTGTCATCAGTTTCATTTCTAATTCGCCATGAAATTTATTGAAATAAGGTGTGCCTTGAAAAATATCTCCAGCATCAAAGAGCAATACATTCTTCTCTGTCTTGCGGATTTCTTTTAATATGGCGTACCTTCTTGCTACACCACCCTGGTTAGGGTAGCGTGCATGAGTAGAAGGAAAAGTTTCGATGTTTGAGTGTGTATCGTTGGTATGAAGAATGGTGATTTTCTCCATGAGTTCAGGTTTCTTAGGATAACTCAACAAGCTAGGACTAATTGCTAATCCTGCTCCAACGACTAAACTTCTTTGTAAAAATATTCGACGTTCCATTTTACCATTTTATACGGTGATCCAAAACAGGGCGAAGTGTATCTATCGCTTCCACCCTTTTAATTAATGCTTCACGCAGGAAGATTCCTGTGTTGTTTCTTTCATAACTTCTGGTGAAGAAGCTCATATTATCACCTCCATTCGCGAGATAATCAGTAGTGATAACGTACAATGTATCATTCAATGATAAATCTTCTGGTCCATCAATATGCGCACCATGAATTCGAAATCCACCGATGGGTTCTCCTCCTGAGTTTTTCAAATATTTAACGATAGAATCCAACTCATTCACCGGTAGTTTTGCTAAAACAATAGTATTGTCAAAGGGCATTAATTTATAAATATCACCTACAGTTATATTTCCTTTTGAGATGGGCGCTCTTAATCCACCATGGTTCATTATTGAGATGTAGTGTTGATCTTTTAACCATCCACTTTCACGCAGGTAGTTTTCGGTTTCATCAATGACAAAATTCCCTAAAGCGCCTTCTGGACGATCACGCAACAAGTCACCAGTAGCATAACCAATAACCCTATCCATATTTGCAGAAAGTTCTTTTCTATAAGGTTCTATAAATGCCTGCAGACTATCATCTGGAGTTACATTAGTGTCGATGTCAACTTTATCGGTTTGGACAAACACAGAAGCAGAAGAGCAGGCCAAAAGACCTGCTCCTACTATTGTAATCCATAAAACTTGTAAAATTTTCATGGTTTATTTCATCTATTACTGAACAACAATTCTTTTGACTAAGTTACCTCTTTCAGTATTAATATTCAACAAATATGTCCCTGCATTGAAATTTGTCACATCTACTTCTACATATTGAGTTGAAGAAGAGAACGTTCCCACAGTTCTTCCTGTCATGTCTTTTACATCAATTGAATTAATTTCTACTCCATTCAACTGAACATAAACGATTTCATTGCTTGGATTAGGGAAAACAGACAGGTTATTGTCTACAAACTCATTTGTTAAACCAAGCCCTTCACATCCTTCTGTGTTATAGTTCATTGTGTGAAAATCTACATAACATACAAAATCAACACTATCCACATATGGATTTCTGTTGTTTTGAATACTATAAATCAACTCATTCCTTGCAATTTCATAATTGTCTGGTAAATCTTGGAAATGCCAATCTTTCAACACTTCTTGATTTTGGTTTGAAGGAATTGCCCAGTTGTGTCCAGTTCCATTCGTACCATTGTACGCAGTAGCCATGTAGAAAACTGTTCTTGCTGCATTCCCTTTATTTTTATCCGTTGGTTCGTAAACCATTGCACCGTTTGCATCTTTACCTCTTTTTCCTTCAAGGTATTCAAACAATACTTCTTCAACTACTCCAAAAGGGAGGTTACTACGAGGTTGATTCGCTTCATTTTGATTAATTGGGTACAAGTTATGGTAATCAATATATTCATCCTCTTCTTGTCCATACGTTGAATTTGCTGGGAAAGTTGGGAACCAAGAATGGGGGTAAGTATGCTCACGAGAATACCCTGTTGCTGTCCAATCAAATGCTCCTGAGAATACTTTTCTCTCAGCAGAGTAACAACATACTACGTAACTATCACCACCAATTGTATCCATTACCTCAAAACCATCCATCATTAAACCTTTGTACATGAAGTATGAACTTGTTGTATGTGGGTTAATCAAAGCAGTTAATTCGTCAATCAAGTTAGGACTTGTAGATGAGATTCCAGCATAATAGTTTCCGATTTGTTCTCCACCTGACATTTGATTTCCTGTTAAAACTTCCGCTTGATTATAATCAATGTAATTATCATAACCGTTATAAGCATAAACTGCAAAGTGATAGTCAATATTTGCACGAATTCCACGTGGATTAAATGCAACACCATCTCCAACATAAGCTACCTTTGCATCACCTACCATATCTCCTCTTAAATAAGACTGTCCATCAGTCGGTGCTGTAGTTGGCGCACTCCCTTGTTTCCAAACAACCAAATAACCTTCAGCATCTGTAGAAGGCGTGTAAGATACTCCCATTCCATAAGCTTCTACATTAGAAAAAGCAATCGCAGAAGCACCAACTGTAGGTTCTGTTGCTAATTCATCAGTTCCAATACCATAAATATTCAATGTAAAAGCAGACACATCTGGATCATCAGATTCAATCGTTAAAACTGAAATTCTAGAACCTGTTGTTGAAGCTGTAAAATCAATAGTTCCTGTTTGATTAGCACCCCCTGCAATAACTCCGGTACTTACGGTTGTTGAGAAGTCTGCAGCAGCTGCACCTCCAAAACTGATATTTGAAACAGTCAGGTTATTGATTCCAATGTTTTTCAATTCCATTGTTGTCGAAGCTGCAGTTCCAATATGAACTGTCGAACCATCAAGCAAAGGAGTACCATCAACAAGAACTTCAATTTTCTTATCTGGTGCAGTGTATCCAAAAATATCATTCATATCACGTGGCAACAACTGGTAAGTTCCGTTGTACTCACTCAATAAACCAACAATGGTTTGAGCACCACTAGGGATAGCTTGTCCAACCAAAGACGATCCATTATTTACACGAATTGTCCCGTTGTTTGCACCGTCGGTAAACGTATAGTTCGTTCCACCAGCAAAGTTTCCTCCACTTGAGAATGATACGTTATCTATTCTTACCAAACGTCCTTCATACGTTTCACCAAGGTCAACAATATTAATGTTCCAAGCAGGTACTTCAGTTCCTGCACCATGGTTAACTAAGTTAGAAATTGGATCAACTTCTAACAGTCCACTAAAGTCTTTTAACTTTCCAGACACGGTAACAGAGTCTCCTCTATTAACACCTGAAACAGTTCCAAATCCATAAACTGGAATTCCCCCTGTTTCATCTTGAATATAGCGAATAGAACCACCAAGTTCACCACCATCAGAAGCCACACCTGTAATAGTTACATCAGCACCAACAGGATAATTTCGAGCATCGGAAATGTCGTTTTGTCCAAACAATGTGGTCATTGAGAACAAAGCTCCGATAAGTAAAAATTTATTTTTCATTTATTTATAATTATCAATTATTAAAATTCAAATCCTAATGAGAAATTCACACGAATTCCTTGACCAAAGAATACACCTGAAGAAGCGGCATCGAAAGCACTTCCGTTTTGGTTATTTCTAGCATCAGAAATATACATAGTATTCAATGCATTAAACACATTACCTCTTAAAACAAGGCTAGATTTTTCAAATTTAAATCTGTATCCTGCGTGGAAAGACAACACTCCGTAAGAAGGGATTTGCCAAGATTCTTTTCCACCATTCCCACTAGAAACACTCAAAGAGAATGGGTCAAAATCACTAAAATAACGATCGAAATAAGTATATCCAGCTTTAACATATAAACGTGGTATTGGCTCATAACGGATAGCAGCGGCATAAGTACTTTGTGCAGCATCACCAACGTGAACTCCTCGTGCATCAAACTCAAATATTTGACCTACAACATCAATTTGTTCAGACGATTGCCATGTCCAATCTCCTAATGAAACCATTCCTTCAATCGCAAGATTTTTAAAGATTTTATATACTCCATCAAATTCGATTCCCATGTGTAAAGCATCCATTCCATTTACGTTTGCCTTTACAAATTCAGTTGGGTCATTTGGATCTGGAACAGAAACTCCAAATGGGAATGGTTTATTTTGCCAATAAGTAAAGTAACCATTCACATTGGCACTAAACTTTTTAGATCTATAACCATATCCTGCTTCAAAAGCCATGATGTTCTCATTCAAAATCTCTTCAAAAAACTTATTGTCAGTGTTGTCAATTACGTTACTGAACTGTGGAGTTCTTGACAAATATCCTGCATTTACAAACACATTCATTCTTTCCGTAATGTTGAAGTTAGCACCAGCTTTGGCTGTAAAACCAGCTAACCATTTCCAATCTGTTTGGTTGTATTGTAAACTTGGATGATTTGGGTGATAATATTCACCATCGTATTTTACTACATCTTGACCTCCAATATACAACACAGTATCTTCCAAGTGAATTTCTCTTTTTTGGTGGTAATCAATTCCTTTATAACCATTGACAACAGTTGACAAGTTCATAAATGCAGACCATCTCCCTTTTGAGTATTCCACTTGACCAAAAGCCCCAGCCCATTGCACTAGTGCATCACGGTGATTGTGGTATGGCTGCCATCCTACTTTATCCCCTTCAACTTTCATGTTTGAAATACCATTTTGGTCTTGAGAATTTATCCAGTAATTTCCTCCCAGTAGGTCACGCAACTCTGTGTAGTGTTCTCCTTTATAATAACGGTAATCTAAACCTCCTGAAATTTCCCAAAACTCGTTGATCTTATAATCAAACTGAGAAACTCCACCTATCCACATATGATTGTTCACTGCAGCTGTAACAACTTGAGATGATTTCAATAAGGTTGGGTGGTGCGCAGGATCAACCGTTGGGTACATTGTACCAAACAGTTTATATTCTTGATTATTGGCAACAATTCTATCCCAGTCTACATGTCCTTCTTGGTCATAAATAATACCACCTGAGTTCTTCAAACGTTCTCCTCCACCTCTACCGATAGAGATATAGGCCATATTAGAAATAGATAGCTTATTGTTTACTTTCCAGAAATCTTTAAGTGTAATTTGCGGTTTATGGTAGTAATTTCTTCTTTCCGCTCTTGAAACTCGGTTTCCATTTTGGTCTGTGTAATATCCAAAGTGTTGATTGTGTTGAATTCCATTATCAATATTTGGAGAACCTTCTGGAACATCTACTCCTAGGTCTCTAGCATAATCTGCATCCCAATACTGAATTGGTTGGTTGTATGAACGCTGGGCATGTTCTTGTGGCGCACCAAATCCGCTTAAAGAAATCAAGTGATTTCCAACACGTTTTTGAATTTTCAAATAATAGAATGCACCACGCGTACTTAAACCATCAACCCATCCGTCTCCTTGTTTGTATGAACCAGAGAACAAAATTCCCCATCCATTTTTCAATTGTCCAGATTTATAAGATAAAGATGTTCTTAGAAAGTTTCCTGTTCCATATTCTTGATTCACTTTAATCTTACGTTTACCTCCAGTTGGATCAGTAATAATATTCATTGTTCCTCCAACAGAAGGCATTGCTAATTTGGTTGCTCCTAATCCACGCTGAACTTGAATTTGATTGGTAATTTGGTCTAAACCAAACCAGTTACTCCAATAAACCCAACCGTTCTCCATGTCATTGACAGGAACTCCGTCAATCATTACACCGATATTTCTTTGGTTAAATCCACGGATACTGATTCGCGCATCACCATCTCCACCTCCTTGCTGTGTTGCGTGAACACCTGGCGTTGAATTCAACACCATTGGTAGTTCTTGTGAACCCAATTCTTCTGTAATTTGCTTTGCTGAAATACGACTTACGGCAACAGGAGTCTTTCTGTCTACCGCCAATTGACCAATAACTTCAACTTCTTCCATTTCTTGAGTATCTCCCATTGCGAAGTCTTTAGTTACAGTAGGCGCATTAATTGTGACCTTTGTAATTAAAGTATCGTATGAAAACATGGAAACTTTCACTTCGTACTCTCCATAAGGAAGATTTTTAATTGTATAGAATCCATCAATATCGGCTTTTGACCTGTATTCATCTGAAATATAGATGTAGGCACCAATAATTGGTTCGTTGGTAGAATGATCGGTGATTTTTCCTTTTAACGTTCCATTTTGAGCAAAAGCAACCATTGGAATTAGGAAAGCGAGGAGTATAATTTTATTTATCACAACTGAAAAGTATTGATATGAAAAAGGGGAGCTTTTAAACTCCCCTAATTAATTTATGTTTTACTATTTAACAATTACACGACGTGATGTTACCACTCCGCTTGCTGTCTTAATATTTACAAGATATACACCTGGGTTTTCTCCAATGTTAATTGATTGGATTCCCGCATTGTTTTCTTGAGCAAAAACTTTTTGACCTACAGCACTGTATACCTCAACGTTTACAATATTGCTTTCAGATGCAAAGTTAAACTCACCATTTGTAGATGGGTTAGGATAAATTGATAAGTTGATCATTGACTCAGCATTTACAGCCAATTCACCACACTCACAATCGTGAATTCCTAATGAAGCCCAGTTTCCTTCGATACGAGGATTACCGTTTCCGTCTAAAACAGGGTCTCCATTTTGATCCAGCATAGGAATTACAGCTGGAATAGTATCCCATTCTGCCAAGGCATCAAACAATGCCGGATTTGCTGTTACACCATTTTTAACTGTAGCTTTACGAATCAAAGAATGATCTGTTGTTAAAACAACACCAACTCCAAAGAATGGACTTTCGTTTGTCCAACCATCATAGCTACCTCCATCATCTGGATCTTCACCAATCTTTCCGAATAAATCGATCAATTGTGTAGTTCCATTATCTAAATCAGCCAACGTTCCTTTTTCTAAAGTTACAGCATCATTACCGTTAAAGTACATTGCTTTTGAAACATTGTAATTAGGACAGTAAAAACCATCTGCTTTTACCTGTAAAGAATCCCAAACTGGAGCTTCTTGACCAGTTCCATTTGGATCTCTTTTATCGATTACTGCAACATAAACGTCATTCGGTGCAATTGTTCCTGACAACTGAACTGCAGATTCCGCACCAGCGAAAGTTGCACCGTTAGAGTAACGAACAATGATATAATCACTTAAATCGATCGCTTGATCTGTTGGGTTATAAATTTCCAATGCTTTGTTGTTTGACCAACCTTCAACATATTCGGAAATAAACAATTCTGAACAGTCTTGAGCACTGATACTAGCGCTTAAAAGTAGTCCTAGAGAAAGTAAAACTTTTTTCATAATTATTATATTTATTTGAGAGATTTTACGAGCGAATAAAAAACAATAAAGTTGTGAGTTTGAATAAACTTATATGAATACAACTTTTCTACACTATCGTTTCTTTTTTTAATTCTATTAGAATGTGGTTTCAGCTACTTATATTGCATCAAGGAGAACACACTCTAATTTTCGTTACAAAATTAAGGCTTTTTATTGAATCTAATATTACTGAATTATTAACAATTTTTATTTTTAACTACTTTTTCGATCAGATATGACAATTAAGAATTCAATTTTCTAAATATCAGCATATTTAGCAAGGCCCTAATACAGGCTTTAACAGCATTATTCTCAAAGACTACCTTATATTTTTCATGCTTATATCAACTCAATATGTTAAATCTTAAAGCTGTTGAAAAAAAAATTGATGAAGCTATTTTTAAAAGCCTACTCAATTATTTTTTTATTTCAAACACTCCTTTTAACACAATCTATTTCAACACTCCTTCCTTAATGTATATCTTTCACCTCTAATTTTTCTATTATCTTCGTAAAAAAAGAAGTTTAGATCATGAAAAACATCACATTCACATTGCTCCTTGTTGCATTGACTCATTTCATTGCAAACACTCAAGAAACTCAGAATATTCAATCATTAAGTGTAGAAAACATCTGGAAACAATATCAGTTCTTTGGTCAAAGCGTTGAAGGATTTAGATCCATGAAAGACGGAGAACATTATACACGTTTTAAACTTGTCAATGGACAGAAGTCGATTATGAAGTATGCATTTAAGGACATCAATGGAGAACCAACTGTACTTTTAGACGGAAAAGCACTTGTTTATAACGGAAAAAAACTAAATGTTGATGGCTATGAATTTAACGAAGATGAAAGCAAGCTTCTCCTAACAGTTAATCGCAAAAGCAGATACAGGAGAAGTTTCTTTGCAGAGTATTTTCTTTATGATTTAAACACCAATACACTTGCTCCTCTTGATTCTGAAAGAAAACCACAAACCTTAGCATCTTATTCACCAGATGGAAAAAAAGTAGCCTACATTTTTGAAAATAATCTCTACATTAAAGACATTGCTTCTGGAAAAGTCACTGCCCTGACTAAAGATGGTGAACAAAATAAAATCATCAACGGAACAACCGACTGGGTTTATGAAGAAGAATTCGCTTATGTTAAAGCCTACGAATGGTCCCCAAACAGCGAATACCTCGCCTACTTACGTTTTGACGAAAGCGAAGTAAAAGAATTCACAATGATGTATTTCCACGACCTATATCCTAGTCCTTATACATTCAAATACCCTAAAACAGGAGAGGACAACTCTATGGTTTGCTTAAAAATAGCCAAGATCTCCAATGGAAAGACCAAAGCAATTGATCTGGGAAGTTATGAATACATTCCACGCATAAAATTTTCGACTAAAGAAAACAAATTGATGGCCTTAACATTGAACCGTCATCAAAACCATCTAAAATACCACTGGATTGATGTCTTGGACAAAAAAATGACCTCAAAAGTTGTTTACGAAGAAAAAGATGATGCATATGTTGAAATAGATGACAATCTTTACTTCTTAAACGACGGAAAGCACTTCATTCGAACAAGTGAAAAAGACGGTTACAACCACATTTACAAAATAGGAATTGATGGATCTAGTCAACAAATTTCGAAAGGAAATTGGGATGTCATTGAATTCAAAGGAGTCAACGAGGAAACCAGTGTACTCTATTTCACCTCTGCCGAAGAAGGTCCGCAATACAGCGCATTGTACTCCATTCACCTTGACGGAACCAACAAAGACAAAATCAGCGACAATAAAGGGAGCAATAACGTTACTTTTTCACAAGGAATGAAGTACTATGTTAACAATTGGTCAAACATCAACACGCCAAATGTCTACTCACTTCACACTGCCGATGGCGACTTGTTGAAATTACTAGAAACCAATGAAGCTTTAAAACAAAGACTGATTGATTATGATTTTCAACCCAAGCAGTTCATCACATTAAAAGGTGCAGCAGAAGACCTAAACGGATGGATTTTATATCCACCACACTTTGACAGCACAAAACAACACCCTGTTTACTTTAACATTTATGGAGGGCCAGGATCGAACATGGTTGAAGACGCCTATGATGGAGGTAACGGAGCTTATCATCAACTTTTAGCACAGAAAGGCTACATCGTCATCAGCTTTGATCCACGAGGAACTATGTACCGCGGTGCTAAATTTAAAAAGTCTACCTATTTACAATTAGGAAAACTCGAAACAGAAGACGCCATTGCCGTTGCCCAAGAAGTAAAATCATGGGATTTTGTGGACGGTGAAAGAATTGGAATTATGGGATGGAGTTATGGAGGTTACATGGCTTCATTAGCCATTACCAAAGGTGCCAATGAATTTAAAATGGCCATAGCTGTAGCACCAGTGACCAGTTGGAGATACTATGACAACATTTACACCGAACGCTTTATGAGAACTCCTCAAGAAAACGCTTCTGGTTACGATGACAACTCTCCGATTAATCATGTAGACAAGTTAAAAGGAAACTATCTTCTCATTCATGGAGGTGGAGATGATAATGTACATGTTCAGAATGCAATGGAAATGATAGATGCTTTAGTTGCAGCAAACAAAGACTTCGATCTATTTATATACCCCAATAAAAACCATGGAATTTATGGTGGAAACACAAGAAACCATTTATTTAGAATGATGTTAGACTATACGATAGAGAATTTGTAAATTATTTTCGTAGGGGATTTGATAAATTATTCTCTGAAAATTAAATAATTGCAAACATTTTATTGAAATAGTTGTTATAACAATGAAAGAACTGCCAAAAAATGTTAGAATAAACGAAAGATTTAATTAACTTAGGCAGCCGAATTAAAAAGTATATTAAAAACGATTAAGCAAAATGAGCGAAACTGCAAAAATAGAACTTGGCGGGAAAACATACGAATTTCCTGTTATCACTGGATCAGAAAACGAAAAAGCCATAGACATCAAGACCTTGAGAGGTACAACTGGCTGCATCACTATAGACCCTGGGTTTAAAAACACAGGAAGTACGACCAGTGCGATCACCTACTTAGATGGAGAAAACGGAATATTACGTTACCGTGGATATCCCATTGAACAATTAGCAGAACAAGCCACTTTTTTAGAGGTAGCTTTTCTTCTTATTTATGGAGAATTGCCTACTGAAACAGAATTAATCGACTTTAAGAAAAGCATTACCAACCATACTTTGGTTCATGAAGACATGAAGCAGTTTTTCGAAGCTTATCCTTCAAAAGCTCATCCAATGGGAGTTTTAGCTTCAATGGTAGTAAGCTTATCAACTTTTTATCCGGAATCTCAAGACCCTAACAGGTCTGAAGACGCTATTGACTTAACGATTCACAGACTTATTGCAAAGCTTCCTACGCTTGCTGCAATGTCATACAAAAATGCTGTTCGTCATCCATTCATTTACCCAAAGAATGAATTAGGTTATGTAGAGAACTTCCTAAACATGATGTTTGCTATGCCAACAGAGGAATACAAACCTGATCCAGTTGTCGCTGCTGCATTGAATAAATTGTTGATTCTTCACGCAGACCATGAACAAAACTGTTCTGCTTCTACGGTAAGAATTGTAGGCTCTTCTCAAACCAACTTGTATGCTTCTATTTCTGCTGGTATCTCGGCTTTATGGGGACCATTGCATGGAGGAGCAAACCAAGCAGTAGTTGAAATGCTTGACAAAATTCAAGCTGATGGAGGAGATCTTGAAAAGTGGATTGCTAAAGCAAAAGACAGAAACGATCCTTTCCGTTTAATGGGATTCGGACACCGTGTTTATAAAAACTTTGATCCACGTGCTAAAATCATCAAAAAAGCAGCAGACGATGTACTTGCTCAATTAGGTGTTAATGACCCTGCATTAGATTTAGCTAAGAAAATGGAGAAAATCGCTTTGGAAGATCCTTACTTTATCGAAAGAGGATTGTATCCAAACGTTGATTTCTACTCTGGAATTATCTATAAAGCATTGAACATTCCTTCTGAAATGTTTACAGTAATGTTTGCTTTAGGTAGATTACCAGGTTGGATCGCACAGTGGAAAGAAATGATTGAAAATAAAGAACCAATTGGTCGTCCACGTCAGGTTTATGTTGGTAAAACTGAACGCAACTATGTTCCAATTGATAAAAGATAATAATTCAATTTAAAAATTAAAGGTGCTCAATTGAGCGCCTTTTTTTATGCCTAAAATCCCCATTTTGTTGATAAAACGTTAACATCATTTTACTGATTTCAATTCCCCATTACCTTTAAAAATCATATCTTCACAAAAAGTCAATAATGTCATGAAAATATACCCATTAAATACCGGAAATTTTAAACTAGATGGTGGAGCAATGTTTGGAGTTGTTCCAAAATCATTATGGTCAAGAACCAATACTCCCGACGAAAACAATATGTGTAGTTGGGCAATGAGATGTATGCTGATTGAAGACGGAGATCGTTTGATGCTTATCGACACAGGCATTGGAGACAAGCAAAGTGAAAAGTTTTTTTCTTACTATTATTTATTTGGGGAAGATTCACTTCAAGGGAACTTAAAAAAATTAGGCTTCTCCCCTGATGATGTTACCGATGTGTTTTTAACTCACTTACATTTCGACCATTGTGGAGGTGCAGTTGAAAGAGTTGGTGAAAATCAATTTCAACCTGTATTTAAAAATGCAACTTTTTGGAGTACAGAAAAACATTGGAAATGGGCTACTGAACCCAATGCCAGAGAAAAAGCGTCTTTTCTATCCGAAAATATTTTACCATTAGAAGAGTCTGGACAATTAAAATTCGTTGCACGAGATGCAAATTACACGAAAAACGTTTTTCCAGACATTGACTTACTTTTTGTTGACGGTCATACCGAAAGTCAAATGATTCCACACATCCGTTACAAAGGAAAAACCTTAGTCTTTATGGCCGATCTTCTGCCTTCTGTTGGACACATTCCTTTACCGTATGTTATGGGATATGATACTCGTCCGCTTTTAACCTTGAGTGAAAAAGAGAAGTTTCTTAAAAAAGCAGCTGAAGAAGAATACATTTTATTCTTGGAACATGACTATGAAAATGAATGCTGTACATTGAAACAAACTGAAAAAGGAATCCGTTTAGATCAGACCTTTAGTTTTAAGGATTTGTTTTAAGATTTTTAATTATCTTTAAACTTAAAATACACTATTATGGACAAATACATTAAGCAGCTTCTAGAGCGCTATTCAAAAATTATTTTGCCTCAGTTTGGAGCAATCGTTATAGAAGATGAAGAAACAGGAGAATTAATGTTTAATGAATATCTGTCCTATGATGACGGAAAGCTATCTGAATTGCTCGTCAAGGAATCCAACATGGATATACAAGAAGCGCAGAATATGGTAGCGAAATTCGTTCGTGATTTACAAGCTCAACTTTCTAAAGGAGAAACCTATTCTATTTTTCAATTGGGTGAATTTTCAAAAAATGACGATGGTGAATTTATTTTTACTGGTAATTTAAAAACAGGTGGAATTCAGTCTGCTGTTGCTGGTCCTTCTCCTTCGCCTGTAGCGCCAAAGGAACCTACTCCGGTAGCGACTCCCTCTATTCCTAAAGAAGAAAAGGTAGAACCCACAAAGTCAGCTGAAGATCAGCCAGATTCCAAAAGCAAAGATCAGCCAAAGAAAAATGTATATGTAGAAAAGAAAGCCCTTGATTCAGAAATTAAGAAAGAGGCAATTAAGGAGACACCACCTGTAAAATCGAAAAAACAAGAGAAGGTTGCAGCGCCTGTTAAAACTAAATCTTCAAAAAAGGAAAAGAAGAAAGAAAAAAAGAAAAGGAAACCTGTCTTTTGGATTTTAATCATACTCTTACTTCTCATAGCCGCTTCGAGCGTTTTGGTCGGACTGAACTATGATAAAGTTGAGGAATATATGGGTTGGAATAAATTTGACGCAGTAGAAAAAGTTGCTGAAAGCGATTCTGAAATTGTACTACCAGAAGAACAATTAACGGACGATACTGAAAACGATTCTCCAGAAACCATCATAGATGAAGAAAGCCTTAACAGCGGTCAGGAAGATGATGAAATACAGGGTGATCCGGCAGATGATTTAACAGAGGATGTTGTTGAAGAGCCTGTAAAAAAAGAGCCTTCTCCTGCCCCAGTCACACAAGCTTCCACAGGAAGTCACCACATTATTGTTGGGTGTTTTAGTGACCTTTCCAATGCCGAAGGTCTAGCGAGTGAATTCAAACAACATGGTTTTGATTCAAAAATCATTGGACAATTTGGTGGACTACATTTCGTTGCCGCACAAAGCTATTCTAGTCATAGCGAAGCCAAAGCCAATCTTTCTCGTGTCAATGAGATCAGAGGTGGAGCATGGTTGTTTAAAAAATAATTCGTAATTTATAATGGTTATACTATTCTTGAAAGAATGAGCGAACAGAAAAAAATCATCGATGTTAAGCAAGTTATTCATGATAAAAACCCTAAGTTATTAAAGTATTTACCTGGATTTGTTGTACGATATCTTCAACGCATTTTACATGAAAAAGATGTCAATGATTTCATTCATGAACACAAAAACGATTCTCCTATTGAGTTTTGTTTATCGGTCATGAAGAAGTTCAACATTGATTTAGAATATGAAGGATTAGAAAATGTTCCTGAAAAAGGCGGAGCTATTCTAACGATGAATCATCCTTTAGGTGGCATGGATGCAATGGCACTTGTTGCCGTAGTTCATCAAAAGCGTAAGGACTTTAAATTCGTGGTGAATGATGTTTTGATGCATCTTGAGAACCTCCAACCTATTTTTGTTGGAGTTAACAAACATGCTAAAAATGCAGCTTCTTCATTAAGAAAAGTTGACGAAACATTTGCTGGTGAGGAGTTACTTTGCATTTTTCCGGCAGGATTGGTGAGTCGAAAAATCAATGGAGAAATTATTGACTTGAAATGGAAGAAAACATTTGTCACACGTTCCATTAAATACAATAAAACCATCGTACCCATATTTATTGATGGAGAATTGACCAACTTTTTCTATAATCTATATACAATTCGTAAAAAACTAGGTATAAAAGCAAATATTGAAATGTTATACCTAGTAAATGAACTGTACAAGCAACACAATAAAAAAATAGTCATTAAATTTGGCAAACCCTTGTATGCAGCAGATTTTGACGCTTCAAAATCACACGATGAATGGGCGCAATATGTAAAAGACAAGGTTTATCAATTAAAAGATTAACATGGCAAAAGTAGAAAAGATCATAGATCCTGTAGAGCGCGAACTCATTATAAAAGAGTTAACTCAAGAACGTTTTGGTAGAGTTACACGAAAAGGTGACAATGAAATATACATCATAAATCATCACAATTCTCCAAACACCATGCGTGAAATCGGAAGATTACGTGAATTATCTTTCCGCTCTGCTGGAGGAGGAACAAAAAAATCCATTGACATTGACCAATACGACACTTGCGAGAACTGTTATCAGCAACTCATTGTTTGGAGTCCAGAAGACAAGGAAATCATTGGAGGTTTGCGTTTCATCAATTGTATCGATATTCTTACAGATGAAGAGGACCAGTTTATTCCTATGAGTACCTCACATTATTTTAACTTTTCAAGTCAATTTAAAAAGAAATACCTTCCCTATGCTATTGAACTGGGGAGAAGTTGGGTTCAACCTATGTACCAGCCCTCCGTAAATCCAAGGAAAGGATTGTTCGCGCTGGACAACCTTTGGGACGGACTAGGAGTTTTAACAGTGATTTATCCAAACCTGAAATACTTCTTCGGGAAAGTTACCATGTACCCTGATTATCATGAAGAGTCTAGAGATTTTTTATTGTATTTCCTCCAAAAATATTTTCCAGACAACGAAGGCTTGGCAACTTCAATTTATCCATTGGAGCAATCCTATGATGAAAATAAATTTGCACAACTACTAGAAGGATTAGATTTTAAAGAAGGCTATAAAGTTCTCACTCAATTTGTTCGTGAAAATGGAGAAAATGTACCGCCACTCATGAATATTTACATGCACCTCTCTCCTACTATGCGTTCTTTTGGAACAGCGGTAAACCCAGACTTTGGTGGTGTTGAAGAAACAGGAATTGTGGTTACAATTGCTGATATTTATGAGGATAAGAAGGAGAGACACATTGCACCATTGCTCAAGTAAACCACAATGGACTGAAAGTGCCTTAGGTTTAAATAAGAATAAAATTCTCTAAGTGCAAAAGCAATAGATATTAGATGATAAAGCGAGATGTACTAATCCCGAAGCCAGTTGGGAGCATTGTTTTAATTCTTTCTAAGACCAATAAAAACTAAATTCCCATGTAGAGATTCCAGCATTATGAGTCTCTACATGGGTTTTTGAATTAAGTTAATACTACCTTTTTAGTGTAAACTTTTTCCTCATGAATAAATGTAATGAGATAAATTCCTTTAGAATATTGCGCAATATTGGTTTTCAGTACTCTACCTTTCCTCAATTCCGTAAAGCGATTGACAATTTTCCCAGTCAGATCAGTGATAAACAACTCTCCAACATCCTCACTAATTTTAATGTTTAAATCTCCTTGTGTTGGATTTGGCCAAACATTCCATTCCACCGTAATCAATGAATCAACAGGGTCTGGTGTCAACAAATCATCGAAGTCATCTTCTTCTTGACAATCAGCAACAAAGGTATAGGTGTCAATTAATCTTACCATTAAATCATTCAACAATTCAACCTCATATTCATCCGTAGAAGGTTCGATATGTCCACTACCAATTCCACTATGACCAGTTAGAAAAGCATAGGTTCCATTGGTACCCTGAGCCAAAGATCGCATTAAATATTCCGTGTCTTTTTGAATTCCACTTGCTGCCAACGGAACAATTCTAATCCCTTTTGCAGCTGCTTTTCGTGCAATATCTTTTAATTTTTGGCGCACTTCTGGAGAATTATGAGGAGGAGCATCTAATACTAAAAACAGAATGCGTGTTCTTGCTTCTCTACTCCATTCTAATTTATCCAAAGCCTCTTCCAATGCAACTTCAACAGCTTCCTCATAATCTCCACCTCCAGCAGCATGTTGTTGACTAATGAACTCAATAGAAGAAGAGAGTACATCCGTAAAATCATGTCGACGTGTTAAATATTCATCACCACTGTCTCTGTAGAATACATTCCCAAAATTAAAAGTCAATTCGGGATGATCGTTTTTTGCTTTGAATATAACACTGTTTAATTCAGCTTTCAGGTAATTAATTTCATCTCCCATAGATCCTGTAGCATCAACAACAAAGGCAATATCCACAAGTTGAGACGCACCACATTGAGCAGTGAGTGTCAATGAATTCACCCCTTGTTTAAATTCAATTAAACGCCGAATTGGAAAAGTCTTCCCCTTGTAATGCACAAGTGCCGATGCATTTCCTTCCCATAAATCATTCAATCCTAATTTCCCCCATAATTCAGCTTTACCTGTATTGTCTGTTCGGCTTTCATATCGAACGTTTTTATTAACATCGAGCAATTGAACCAAGGCATCGACTATAGGAAATCCATTTTCGTTTTTTACTTGAACAGTATAGCGTTCTGTGAAATACAAATCCCATTTCTGTTGGTGAGTAGATAGTTCGCCAGCAGCAAAATCATTCCACATTTCCCATTTCGAAAAGTCATTAATTTCACCTGCAGTAAGTTTCATTGCACTCACATTTCCTCCTTCTTTAGGCGCAAACGTTGGCATATCATGAACGATTTTTGCTTCTGAACTTTCGCTCAACGCATCACTAAACATTGCCTCTAATTCCCTACTGGGTCTTTCTTTACTTTTTTTCACATCAGAAGAGTGGACTTCAGAAATAACAACTTCTTCATATACCGGGGCGATATACCCTTTTTTTCTGGAAAGACTAAAGTCATTTTTTTCATCACCGTTAACCTGAATGTTGGTAACGAGTTTTTCGTGCCCTTCATATTTGAATTCTACGCGATAATACCCAGTATCCAATTCAACTTGAAAGTTTCCTAGTGCATCTGTTAAAACTGAAGCGATTTTTTCCTCCCCTTTATAAATATCCACATTACCATAACCTAGAGAGGCAATATTTTCAGAATTCATATTTCCGCTAATGGATTGGCCCAGGGTCAAAAATGAAAGCAGTAAAAAGGAGACGACAAGGCAAATGTTATTTGAATTTTTCATGAGTTTTATTTTGATGTCCCTTTGTACAGTTCAAATCAAAATCGGTTCAAAAAAATATTACAAATTGTAATTCTCCCTCATTTTTTGGATTCTTTTCATCAATTCATCTTTCAATCCATCAGGCTTTAAAACCTGAACATCTCCTCCGTAGCTCAATAATTCACGAATTAATTCTTCAGAGACAAGAGCAAACAACTCAAACATTGTACGATTTTCATCTTCCTCGATAATCTTTTGACTTTCATGAAAAGGTTGAGAATTAATATATTTCGAGGCAATATTGGAAGCAATGAACACAATTTTTTCTGGTCGAGCATCAGCAGAAGCAGTGATTCCAATAGAGTGCCTAAAAAACAATTCAGGTTTAAAATCTGCAGGCTTTTCAGCTTGTTGTTCAATGATTTCCAAATCTGAAATACGGTCTAAGGCATAAGTAATGACTTTTTCTTTTACAGAGTCATAGCAGATTAAGTACCATCTATTGTTGTACTCTTTCAACAACAATGGAGTAACTTTTCTTTGCTTTCTAATTTGTGTCACAAAACTTTCGTAAGTGAAGTATGCAATATGTTGCTTTTGAATGGCAGAGAGTAATGGTTTTAGATATTCATTTCCTTTGGCCACTGTAGATTTCTCGAATTGGATGTACTGGTCTATATCGGTATCCTTTCCTCTTGAGTCAGAATCTAGGTTCACACGATCAATTATTTTATTCAATGCAAAACCAAATTGCTGAAACATTTCCGTTTCTTTAAATTGAGACAGGGTACTGAGTGCAAATTGAATCGAAGCAATGTCATCCTCCGACAATGGCTTTTCATTGATGGTAAAGTTCGGATCTTCATAGTAGTACCCTTTATAACGCTTCGAGTACTCAATAGGTGCGTCTAATTCCTGGCGCATGGCATACAAATCCTTCTCTATTGTCGAATCTGAAATGTGTTTTCCATTGGTATCTCCATACAATTCCATTTCACATGCATAACGGAGATCCAATTTAGTAGGATAAGGATTATACGTATTGCTTAATGCTTTGTCAATAACTCGATAACGGATTAAAGCATTCTTAATGTGCGGCATAACTATACTACTTTAAAGCTGTCTTAAGAATTCGATGCGTTTTTCAATTGGAGGATGTGTAGAAAACAAACCTTTGACTCCACTAAAAAGTCCTATTTCGTCGTCTTTGGGTGTATTTTCGATAAACATTTCTTGTACATCGGCGCTTTTTACTTTATCTACATGATGATTCCCTGATATTTTTTCTAGAGCACTAGCAAGCGCTAATGGATTACGTGTCATTTCAGCTGCACCAGAATCAGCCAAGTACTCACGTTTTCTACTTAAGGCCAGTTTAAATAAGATGGACAAAAAGTAGGCTATTGCAGCTAAGACAATTATTACAATCATTACCACTCCACCTCCTTTGTCGTCTTTTCTTCGATTCGAAAAAGCATTCCCATAAAACAGCGAGCGCAATGCAAACTGCATAATGAAAGAAAATATTCCAACGAAAACAATGGTGACAATGAGCAGCTTCACATCATGATTTCGAATGTGCATTAATTCGTGTGCAATAACCCCTTCTAATTCCTCATCATTTAGGTGTTCAATTATTCCTCTTGTTAAAGTAACAGTATATGTTTTCTCATTGATTCCACTAGCAAAAGCATTGAGGGCAGGACTTTCTATGATTCTCAGTTGCGGCATTTTCATCCCCACACTCATACAAAGATTTTCCGTTAAGTTATAAACCCTAAAATTATCCTTACGCGAAAGAGAATGAGATTTTGCTGCACTATTGATCATTGCAGTATTCGAAAAATAGGCAATGGCAAACCATATCCCCACGGCGATAAATACCATTGGAATGGCGTTTATGAATTGCTCTAGGACCAAATCCAATGAAGGAGGACCTTCTTCATTATAATTAATAATAAAAAAGAACAAAAAAACCATGGCCAACACCAAAAAGGGGAAGGCCAATAGTAAAAGAATTGATTTTCTATTATTTGTTTTTATCTGCTGTTGCAGTCCAACATACTTCATATCATAATGAACTTATCATATTCTACCCTTAGGGTACTCTTTTGATTGGATGAAAGGTAGTTTTTAAAACTTAACTTCTGGAGCTTTTTCAATTACCACACGCTCAGCTTCACCGACATCAAACATTGGTTCCTGTTTAAATCCGAACATACCTGCAAAAATTACGTTTGGGAACTTTTGTACAGAAACATTAAGTTCTTTTGTAGAAGAGTTGAAGAATCTTCTTACTGCCGCCAATTTGTTTTCAATATCTGCAAGTTCATTTTGCAACTGCAGGAAGTTCGTACTCGCTTTTAAATCAGGATAAGCCTCTACTTGAATGTTCAATCCATTTAAAGCAGCTCCTAATTGTTTCTCAGCAGCGATCTTATCATTCACAGAAGATGCACTTACAGCAGCTTGTCTTGCTTCTGTAATCGCTTTTAATGTTCCTGCTTCGTGTTCCATGTAACCTTTTACAGAATTCACAAGTTGAGGTACTAAATCATGACGCAATTTTAATTGAACATCAATATCAGCAAAAGCGTTTTCTCTATTTTCTCTTAACCTTACAAGGGCGTTGTATATAGCAATAACCCATATTACTAAAACTGCAACGACTATTATGGCAATCCACATTCCACTCATTTTATTGTTTTTTAATTCAGTTATAAATATACGATTATTTTAATTCTATTTGAATTTGTGTGGGTAGAAAGTTAGTTGAAGAATATTTTAGAAGAACGAGATCCTATTGGGTGGATGTTAGTCCACCTATAATAATTAGCCTTTGATTTCCCAAATCCAAAATATAATTCCAGAAGTATTTTATTAGATTTCTCCATTTCTAATATCTTCAATCTTAGAAATGATCGAAATGACAATCATATAGAGTTTAGTCAGTGAAAAAGGAAGAAAAGCTTTGCTTTTCTTCCTTTTTCACCGTGCCCCCGCTGACACTTGTCATTTCGATGGAGTCCCATTCCGAAAACTCGGAATGGGATGACGAGAAATCTCTTTCTATTCATAAAAGTTAAGTCAATAATGAAGAACTATTAGGCTTAGAAAATTCTAACAGCACGATATATTATTGGGGTGGACTTTAGCTCAATCATAATGATTAGTTTATGAACATCAAATCAAAATTAACCATATTGAGTTGCACCTTCAGTGCGTTGGTATAACCTTTATTTCAACTGGATGCGATGCATCCAGTTGAAGTGAGCTGGGCTTTCAGCCCGCAATTGTATATAATATATGCTTAAATAAAATACGGGTTTGAAAATTCTAGAAATACGGTATGCTATTGGGATGGACTTCAGTCCACCCATAATAGTGATTATCTGACTCTTCAAATTCAAAATATTCGGTGAAATAGCGTGCTATTTCGCTGAATATTTTGGATTTGGCTTTTTACGTATTCCTACACCCCAAGGACTCACATTCTTGGTTATAAAAAACACCATACCTTCGGTACTTTTTGTTTAAGCTAGGACATTCGTTAGTTGAAATCGACACGCTAAACCTTTCGAAAGTAGAAAAAAATTCAATTAATAGTTCCTTGCTTAAAGACAAGTGTATAGTGAACTTAAGCACATTTAGTTGAAAGAAAACAAAAAATCAATACAAAGAGAACCATTAATTTATTCAGTAAGCGAGCTACTTCTTTCCAATATTTTCAAGCACAAAAAAAGCCCAGACACAATTGCCTGGGCTTTCATTTTTATAAAGATTTTCAATTAAGCTTTCTCAATTTGATCAGCGTTGTCTTCAGGCTTATTCTTTTTCAATAAGTCTGCGACGATTGGAGTTGCAATACATACAGAAGAATAAGTACCTACAATCACACCTACCATCAAGGCAAATACGAATCCTTTAATTGCTCCACCATCGAAGATGAAGATGGTTAACAATACAATAAAGGTAGACAATGAAGTATTCACAGTACGTCCTAATGTAGAGTTAATTGCATCATTAATAACTTCATTTTGTGTTTTTCTACGGTATTTATTCAAGAACTCACGAATTCTATCGAATACAACAACCGTATCGTTAATAGAATAACCAACAACAGTTAGAATCGCAGCAATAAACGCTTGGTCAACCTCCATATTGAAAGGAAGGACACCATGCAGTAATGCAAACAACCCAAGTACAATTGCAACGTCGTGCATCATCGCGATAATAGCACCTAAACCATATTGCCATTTACCGAATCTGATTAAGATGTAAACGAAGATGATGATTAATGACAAGACAATTGCAATAGTAGAAGATCTTTGTAGTTCCTCAGAAACTGTTGGTGAAACCGAACGGCTATTTTCGATTGTCGCTACACCAAATTGGTCTTCAACTCCTGAAAGTGCTTTTAGTAAGTCTTTTCTTACTGTAGCTTCAGAGTTGGGCACATTTTGCAAATAATCTGTTGCGATTTCTACACGGTATTCAGAGTTTCTTACTTTCACCTCAACAGAAGCACTTGAATTATCAACCACCAATGCATCACGCAATATATCGGTTAAAGTCTCAACATCTTGCCCAACTGGTTTATCAAATACAGTTTCGTACGTTCTACCCCCAGCGAATTCAACTGACGGTTTCAGACCACGAACAGAAATTGCGATAATTCCTCCAAGGACTAAAATACTTGATAAGATATAGAACTTCTTACGGTTCTTAATGAATTTAATATTGATGTTAGTAAATGCATTCTTTGTCATTGGCGTAGAGAACGCAAATCCTTTGTTTCTTGAAATTTGAGATTCAAAAATCAAACGCGTAATAACAACAGCAGCAAATACAGAAGTAAAGATACCGATGATTAAAGTGGTTGCGAAACTTTCGATTGGACCAGTTCCGAATGTTTTCAAAACAATAGCCACCAATAAAGTGGTAACGTTAGCATCGATAATAGAAGACAATGCATTTGCATAACCGTCTTTAATGGCCAACTTCATTCCTTTACCTTCTCTAATTTCTTCACGAACACGTTCAAAGATAAGTACGTTGGCATCCACCGACATACCAATGGTCAGAACGATACCTGCAATACCAGCTAGGGTTAATACAGCTCCAAAAGCAGCCAAGAAACCAACAATAAGCACGATATTCATAATCAATGCGATATCAGCAACAAGTCCAGCGCGTCCGTAATAGAACACCATATAAATCAATACCAATCCAAGTGCAAAGGCGAAAGAGATTAATCCTGAACGAGAGTTTTCAGCACCAATCGTTGGTCCTACAACAGCCTCATCAACAATAACACATGGCGCTGGAAGTGCACCTGCATTCAATAAGTTTGTTAGGTTTTGTGCTTCAGCAACTGTAAAGCTACCAGAAATCAATGTATTTCCACCTGTAATAGCACCTTGAATAACTGGAGCGCTATATACTTTATTGTCCATTGTAATTGCAATAAAGTTACCCACGTTTTCTGAGGTCATTTTCGCCCACTCTTCAGCACCACGATCACTCATTTCAATACTTACTCCACGTCCTGATTGATCTGGATCAATCGACAAACGAGCATTTTCAATATCAGTACCTCCTACTCTTGCTTTTAAATCCTCAGGGATTTTCATTGCGTATAAAGCATAGTACAAAGTATCTTTTATTCCAACATTCTCATTTTTAGCTCCCCAAAGGAATCTGATGTTTTCCATCATCATCTCTTCAGTCTTCTCATTTAAGATTGTATTTACTTTTGCAGTATCATTTGCCTTGGCATATCCAAGAAGTGGACTATCCATAAAACGTCCTTCTTCGTCTAAAGCAACTTGGAACATACGTCCAAATGAAGAGAGTTTTACTGTTGTATCAGTAGCTTCTTCATCTTTCATCGTTAGTTCGTCTTCTAAAGACATCGTTGTTGAATCAGCCGCTTCAGTTTCTGTTACTTCTGCTGTATCAGTTGAATCAGACTCATCCTTAAACAAATCATCAAATTCAGAATCGCTTACTTCATCAGAACGTTCAACCAATAATTCATTAAACAACCCTCCTAATTCAAAACCTTTGTATGCAAGGTAGAATTCAAGGTTTGCAGTACTTTGCAAACGCTGTCTAACAGTTGCTTGATCTTTTACACCAGGCAACTCAATGTATAAACGATTCGCGTTATTGTCTTTTGTAATGTTTGGTTGCGCAACACCGAATTGGTTAATACGATTTTCCATAATCGTTTCAACACCATCCAATGCTCCTTCTGAAAGTCCTTTCAAGTAAGCTTTCGTTTCTTCGTCAGTTGCTTTGTTTGAAATTTTAGATACTACCTCGTCAGTTGAAAACTCACGAATCAACAATCTTTCAGGAAACATCTCTTGGTGTTTCGCCACAAACAAGTCGATAAAATCTCCACCAAGCGAATTGTATTCTTCTAATGCGCTTTCATAAGGCTTTAGGAAATGTAAATCTCTAGGATTTAACGCTGCGTTTTTCACTAAGTCAGACATAGACAACTCAAGTGTTACAGACATTCCTCCTTCAAGGTCAAGCCCTAAAGAAACACTTTTGTCTTTTACTTCGTTGTAAGTATTTCCTAAGAAAACAACTTCGTCATTTTTTTCTTTTAAAAGTTCATTGATAAAAGCAGCTTTTGCTAAATCGTAAGCTTCTCTATCAGTATCGAAGTTCACATAAGTTCCGTTAGGAAGCTTTGCAGAATCTCCTTCTACAGTATTTGCTTTCAACTCTTCTACTTTTTCAATAGCCAGCTGATCAGCTTCTTTTTCAATACCGCTTCCGATGAAAGAAAATGAAATTTGATATAAACTTACTACCAAAAGTAAGATGGTGAAAAACCAAAAAAATCCTTTATTACGCATAGTTAAAGTGTCGTTTGTTATTTAATAGCTGGCAAATATAGAATTATCATTTATTAAACACAACCTAAAGTCAAGTTGTTATTCATTTTTTTTTAACCATTTTTAAAATACGGTGAAAGCGCTACTCTTTTTACTGTCAATATGTGACCTAATTGACTTAAAATTTGACAGTAGTGTATATTTCTCTCATATATTGATGAGTTATTACTACTTTTGTGCTCAATTATCATTAAAAATGATGATCAAACCATAATTTAAAATTAACGTTAAACATAAAGTATGAAAAAACAGACCGTTGCATTTTTATTTTTGTTCACCGTTCTTTTCTCTGGCTTCTCTAGAGCAGACGAAGGAATGTGGCTACCTTTTTTATTGGGTAGAAATTATGAAGACATGAAAAAAAATGGGTTGAACTTAACCCAAGAAGAAATTTACAGTATTAACAACTCTTCTCTTAAAGACGCAATTGTATCTTTTGGAGGTTTCTGTACAGCTGAAGTGATTTCTAAGAAAGGACTTTTGTTGACTAACCATCACTGTGGTTATGATGCTATTGCTGAAGCATCAACTGCCGAGAACAACCATTTAGACGATGGTTTTTGGGCTAAGTCACACGCAGAAGAAATTGCCATTCCAGGACTTACTGCAACATTTGTTGTTTCCATTGCAGATGTAACTGAGCAAATTACGAAGAACCTAACAGACGACATGTCTGAGGAGGAGCGCGCAATGAAAATTAAAGAAATCTCTGATCAGTTGACTTCTGAAGCACTTGGTGATTCAAAAAACAAAGCTTTTGTTCGTGATTTCTTTGAAGGAAACGAATTTTACTTATTCATTACTAAAACATACCAAGATGTTCGTTTAGCTGGGACTCCACCGGAATCAATAGGAAAATTCGGACATGACTCTGACAACTGGATTTATCCACGTCACACTGGGGACTTTGCCTTGTTTAGAATTTATGCTGGAGCAGACAACGCACCTGCACCGTACAGCGCAGACAACAAACCATTTACACCGAAACACTCACTTCCAGTATCAATTAAAGGATATAAAGAAGGAGACTTTGCAATGGTATTTGGTTTCCCAGGTTCTACAGACCGCTACCTTTCCTCTTTTGGTGTTGAACAAGCAGTTAATCTTGAACAACCAAAACGTGTTGAAATCCGTAAGGTGAAGCTAGACATCATGAAAAAATACATGAATGAAAGCACAACGATTCGTCTAAAATACGCTTCAAAACATGCGCAAGTTGCCAATTACTGGAAATATTTCATTGGTCAATCTGAACAATTAAAAAACAACAAGGTAGCCGATAAAAAACGTGCTTTAGAAGCTCGATTCAACGCTTTCGCTGAAGAAAATCCAGAATATGCTGATGTGATGAGTACTATTGAAAAGACCTACAAGTTGACTGACAAAAGTGTTTATCTTGATGTTTATCAAAGTGAATTTATTTACTCTGTAGACCTCAACCTCAATGTGTTCCGCTTCTCTTTTATTGAACAATATGAAGAGCAAGGAATGGGAATGTTGGCATACAACAACTTTAAAGAGCGTATGTTTGAGTTTTTTGAAGCAGCAAACATGGACATTGAGTTTGAAACCCTTGAAGCTGTATTGAAAATGTACTATAATGACATTCCAGCTGAAATGTTACCAAGCTTAGTTAAAGAAGCGGGTGACAAAGGACAATTGAGTAAGTTGGTTCAAAAAGCAAGAAAGAAATCAATTTTTTCTTCTCACGAAAAGTTCATGAAATTTGATGCATTAGTTCAGAAATACGATGAGAAATCAAAAGGTTTCCCACTGAAGCAACTAGAAAAAGATCCACTTTACCAATTGATTGTTGCGATTGATGAAGCCTATGGAAAAGTAACTGAAGAAGAAGAATATATTCAAGCGATGAATGATATTCAACGTGCCAACAGATTGTTTGTAAAAGGATATAGAGAAATGGACAAGGACAAAACATTCTATCCTAATGCCAACAGTACATTGCGTTTAACTTATGGTTCTATTCTTCCATATTCTCCAAAAGAAGGTGTTAAATATGACATTTATACCACTTTAGAAGAAGGGTTGAAAAAAGAGGATCCAAACAACCCAGAGTTCCATGTACCAGAAAAACTAAAAGAATTGTTCAAGAACAAAGATTTTGGTCGTTATGCAAATGAAAAAGGCGAAATGGTGGTGAACTTTATCAGTAACAATGATATTACGGGAGGTAACTCTGGTTCTCCAGTGATTAACGCAGATGGTCACCTTATCGGTACTGCATTTGATGGAAACTGGGAAGCAATGTCTGGAGACATCTTCTTTGAAAAAGACATCCAACGTACAATTTCTTGTGATATTCGCTATGTTTTATTCATTATAGAAAAATATGGAGAAGCACACAACTTAATTGAAGAAATGGAAATTATTGAATAATTAAGTTTCCTAAAAGAAAATAAAAGCCCTGATTGTAGAATCGGGGCTTTTTTTTTGGCATTATTTATTCCTCAATCTAAACTTTAAACCTAAACCTATTGTCAGGCTAAAACTACTGACTGTACTCAATTGATCTGGTTTACTTTTAGTATACTTCCTCTCGTTAATTTGGTTCAGAATCAATTCAGGTGTGATGTAAAAGAAGTCACGTCCCAATTCAAACTCAGGTCCTACATGCAAACCAAAAAGAAAAACGCTTTTCGGTGCTTCTTTCCACGACTCAAGAGTATAGAATTCATTATTATAATCTACATAACCTCCGTTCCACCTGCTTGCGTTGAAAACAATACCTTGAGAAAGTCCAACTGAAATTCGAAATCTATCCTCTCCAAATACAAGAGATTGTTTCAAGCCAGGACCTATTGAAAATGCATCTGAATCTATCGTTTGAATTTGAATTCTTAAATCGTATTGGATAGCCATTGTCTTGTTGAGCATTGGTTCAATAAAAAATCCAGCCGAAGAGTAATAGTTTGGACCAAGGGCTTGAAGTACAAATCCTCGATTGGTTACAGAAGTTTGATTCTCTTTCATAGGAATAGGCTCCTCATTTACACCCAACATTCTACTGAATTTTGTTTCATTCCAACTCAAATCATCCTCAGCAACGCTCTTATCTTCTTGTCCAATTGAGATTGAACACAAAAGTAAAAAGCAAGACAATAGTAGTTTGTTTTTTCTCATAAGTTGTTTGATTAAAATCGTTTTACAAAACCAAATTACACTAATATCCTGTATAAAAAGAATTGTTGGTTATCGAATTTATAAAATCTCATTTTGCAAGCAGGTAAAAAAGTTTTCCAGAGCTAAATAATTCTTCAGACAAATCAATGTCAGCTTCAAGTTCAAGGCTTATCAACAAATTTTGTTTATAACTAAAGTTTTATTGAAAGTTGAATCTTGGAATTCTTCATCTATCTTTGACAAAAATCCATTTGTTAGGACATATTGACAATGTCAAACCGATGAATATCGGATGAAAAAATGGGGGAATCATGTTCAATTCATGAGCTGTTGCGCAACTGTAATTGGTCAATAAAACCATAAGCCAGGTCACCCATATCTTAACAAAATGAATTTTGTTTTCGCATAAAAAACAAGGTTCTGAAGTAAGTGTTTTACACCTGCTTTCCTCCTCTTTTTTTATGCCATTGTTTAACTTATTTAAAAACTATTTACAATGGGCATTTTCGACAAACGCATCAATTACAAGCCATTTGAATATCCAGAAGTTTTGGATTTCATTGACAACATCAACAGAACATTTTGGGTACATTCTGAAGTTGATTTCACGGCAGACACACAAGACTTTCATTCACTTCTCAATGAAAAGGAAAAACAAGCCATTAAAAAGAGTTTACTCTCCATTGCGCAGATTGAAGTGGCCGTAAAATCTTTTTGGGGGAATCTTTACAACCACATGCCAAAGCCTGAGTTCAATGGTCTTGGTAGTACATTTGCCGAATGTGAATTCCGTCACTCTGAAGCTTATTCACGACTACTGTCTGTACTTGGCTACGATGATGATTTTGAGCACATCATTGAAGTTCCTGCAATCAAAAAAAGGTTAGACTATTTAGAAGAGGCACTTCAACACACAAAATCTGATGACAACAAAAAGTATGTTTTTTCACTGATTTTATTTTCTATTCTGATTGAAAACGTGTCATTGTTTAGTCAATTCGCTATTGTTTTGTCTTTCACTCGATTCAAAGGGCTGATGAAAAATGTAAGCAACATCATTTCATGGACATCAATTGACGAGCAAGTTCATGCCAGTGCGGGAGTTTTCATAGTCAACAAGATCAAAGAAGAATACCCAGAGTTCTTCGACGCAGAATCGAAAGAGGAAATCAAACGCCTTGTCGAGCATTCTATCAGCGTGGAATCTGAAATATTGGATTGGATTTTTGAAGATGGAGAGATCGAAACCATCAGTAAAGAAAACTTACTGCACTTTATGAAATTTAGAGTTGATGAAAGTTTAGAAGAAATAGGATTGAGTAAAATCTATCATATTTCAACAGAACAATATCAACCTATGGCGTGGTTTGAAGAAGAAATCTTCGCGAATTCATTAGATGACTTCTTTGCTAAACGTCCAACAGAATATACAAAACACGATAAAAGTATAAGTGCAGCAGACTTGTTCTAAAGAATCAACACATGATTATTTAGCAGTCTATTACAGAATACATAACAACCCTAAACAAAAGAAATGGAAAAATTATGGTGGCTCAATGATGAAAGTGAGCAAATTCTCAACCGAGGTTATTTATTAAAAGGAGAAACCGTTAAAGGAGCTATCGAACGTGTAGCCAATGCTGCAAGTAAAAGATTATACAAACCAGAATTGAAAGAACCTTTCATCGAATTGATTGAAAAAGGATGGATGAGTTTAAGTTCTCCAATTTGGGCCAACATGGGAACAGAACGAGGACTTCCAATCTCATGCTTCAACGTTCACGTCCCCGATTATATTGAAGGAATTACCCACAAATTGGGTGAAGTCATCATGCAAACCAAAATTGGTGGTGGAACCTCTGGTTATTTCGGTGAATTAAGAGGTCGTGGAAGTGCAGTTACCGACAATGGACAAAGTAGTGGTGCCGTTTCTTTCATGAAGCTGTTTGACACCGCTATGGACACAATTTCTCAAGGTGGAGTTCGTCGTGGTGCTTTTGCAGCATACCTTGATATTGACCATCCGGACATTAAAGAATTTCTTAAAATAAAGGACATCGGAAGTCCATTGCAAAACCTTTTCTCAGGAGTTTGCGTGCCAGATTATTGGATGCATGAAATGATTGAAGGGGACATGGAAAAACGTGAGATTTGGGCCAAAGTACTAGAATCTCGTCAGCAAAAAGGATTGCCTTATTTGTTCTTCACCGACAACGTAAACAAGAACAAACCTCAAGTTTACAAGGATAAAAGCATGAGCATTAATGCCAGTAATTTATGCTCTGAAATCATGTTGCCTTCAAACTTTGACGAATCATTTATTTGTTGTCTATCTTCAATGAACCTGGAACTATACGATGAATGGAAAGACACCAATGCGGTACAATTGGCTATTTATTTTTTAGATGCTGTTCTTCAAGAGTTCATTGCAAAAACGGAGGACAACTACTATTTAAAATCGGCCAACAACTTTGCAAAACGTCACCGTGCACTTGGTTTAGGAGTTATGGGATGGCATTCTTACCTTCAAAAAAACATGATTCCATTTGAAGGAATGCAAGCCAAGCAATTGACCAGTATCATTTTTGCGAACATCAAGGATCAGGCTGAATCAGCTTCTAGAGAATTGGCAAACATTTATGGAGAGCCAGAACTACTCAAGGAATATGGAATGCGCAACACAACACTTTTAGCCATCGCTCCAACCACCTCATCTTCAGCAATATTAGGACAAACCTCACCAGGAATCGAGCCTTTTAGTAGTAACTACTATAAAGCTGGATTGGCCAAAGGAAATTTTGTCCGAAAGAATAAATACCTCAGGCAATTACTGGAGGACAAAGGACTTGACAATGAAGAAACATGGAGAAGTATCATGTTGAATCAAGGAAGTGTTCAACACATGGAGGAGTTGACAGAAGAGGAAAAAGCGGTCTTCAAAACTTTTAAAGAAATCAGTCAATTGGAAATCATTCAACAAGCCTCGATTCGACAAAAGTTTATTGATCAATCACAAAGTTTAAATTTAAACATTCCCTCTAACCTACCGGTAAAAGACATCAATGCTTTAATTATTGAATCTTGGAAATTAGGCGTTAAAACGCTTTATTATCAAAGAAGTCAAAGTGTTGGAAAAGAATTCGTAGTTCAGAACCTTGTTCAGTGTGTAAGTTGCGAAGGATAAATTTAATAACGAATGATCAAATTACGAATTACGAATTGGCAAATAATTCGTAATTCGTAATTCGTAATTGACTAATTTCTAATTAACCTTACCATTCATTCGTTTTTCCTGTTCTTTTCTCCTCTTCTTCAATAAGTTTTCTCCAATTATCTGTTCCATCTTCGGATTCATCGATAATGGCGCTATAATCTTGTTTTGAAAGGTCATAAACAGCAATTGGATTTCCGTTATACGCTTCGATTGCAGCCAACAGTACCTTTTCGTTTTCACTGCAAAAAGAAATAGCTACTCCTTTCTCCTTACCGCGTCCTGTTCTACCCACACGGTGAACATAATTTTCTGGATCTTCTGGCAAATCATAATTAATCACAGCACCAACCCCTGGAATATCAATACCACGTGCTGCTACATCAGTTGCAACCAGAATAGAAACTTCATCGTTCTTAAATTTATTGAGTACTTCAAACCGATCTTTCTGCTCCACATCTCCATGAATGGTTACCGCTTCAATATTCACACGTTCTAATGCTTTCACAACACGCTCTGCACGGACTTTCGTACGGACAAACACCATGATTTTCAGGTCTTCATTTTCTTTGACTATGTTTTCTAAAAAGAAACGTTTATCATCCATTTCTACAAAAGTCACTGCGTGTGAAATATTCTTAGCCACAGGGTCTTTCGGTGAGATTTGAATACGAATGGCATTTCGTACCAAGTTATAGGCAATTTTCTTAATTTTCTTATCAATCGTTGCCGAAAAGAACAAAGTCTGACGTTTTTGAGGAATATGACGCATCAAGTCCTCGATGTCTTTAATAAAACCTAAGTCCAACATATGATCTGCCTCATCGAGAACAAGCGTTTGCAAGCGGTCAACCTTTAAAACTCCTTGAGAAATTAAATCAAACATTCTTCCAGGAGTAGAAATCACTACATCCACCCCATTGTCTAAATCTGCTATTTGATCATCTTGCGAAACACCTCCCATTAAGGAGCGTGTACGGACATCAACTCCTTTCCCAACTTCAATAAAAACTTGTTCAACTTGTTCAGCCAACTCTCGTGTTGGCACCATAACCAAGGCACGAACATAATGCTCCTTTTTTTTCTCAAGCTGATTATGAATTTGATTTAAAATAGGAATTACAAAACTCGCTGTCTTCCCTGTTCCCGTTTGTGCAATTGCCAATACATCCTCTCCATTGAGAATCGGTTGAATTGCTTTAAACTGAATATCCGTAGGTCTAGACCAACCCAAATTCTTGATTTCAGTTTTTATTACTTTCGCTATTTTATAATCTTCAAATTTCATGGTGCAAAATTACGGTTTAAAGTTGGGATTGGGATTAGGATTAGATGATAATAATAATTACCCATGCACTGTATTGGAACGCGGATGCAAGCAGCGCGGATTATAGCGGATTTAAAAAAAACAGCAAAAATCAGCGTTCGAAGATCCGTGTCATCCACGTTCCGTCACTCCCAAAAAAAATAGCGCAGAACCTAAGTCCCACGCTATCCTAAAAATATAAATCCTCTTTCCTACTGATCCAACAAATATGCAAACACCAATGGCGCCACGATCGTTGCATCCGATTCAATAATAAATTTCGGAGTATCGATGCTTAATTTTCCCCAAGTAATTTTTTCGTTTGGAACTGCTCCAGAATACGAACCAAAACTTGTTGTAGAATCTGAAATCTGACAGAAATAACTCCAGAATGGTGTGTCTTCACGTTCTAAATCTTGCGCTAACATTGGAACAACACAAATTGGGAAATCTCCTGCGATTCCTCCACCGATTTGGAAGAAACCAATTCCTTCCTCTCCAGCGTTGTTCGTGTAATAATCTGCTAACCACATCATGTACTCAATTCCTGATTTCATTGTAGAGGCTTTCAATTCTCCTTTGATACAGTACGAAGCGAAAATATTTCCTAAAGTTGAATCTTCCCAACCAGGAACTACGATAGGAAGATTTTTCTCTGCCGCTGCAATCATCCATGAGTTTTTAGGGTCAATTTCATAGTATTGCTCTAAAACACCTGAATTCACCATTTTATACAAGAATTCATGAGGGAACATTCGTTCTCCTTTATCCTCAGCATCCTTCCATACTTTGAAAACATGGTCTTGCAAACGACGGAACGCTTCTTCTTCAGGAATACACGTATCCGTTACACGATTCAATCCTTTCTCCAATAGTGCCCACTCATCCTTCGGTGTTAAATCACGGTAATGTGGTACACGCTTGTAACTATTGTGTGCTACCAAATTCATTAAATCTTCCTCCAAGTTTGCACCTGTAGTGGAAATCATGTGAATTTTATCTTGACGAATCATTTCTGCCAATGAAATTCCTAACTCTGCTGTACTCATTGCCCCTGCAAGTGAAACCAACATTTTCTTTCCTTCGTTCAGGTGTTTTTCGTAACCTTTTGCTGCATCTACAAGAGCCGCAGCGTTAAAATGTCTGTAATTGTATTCAATAAATTCTCTAACTTTTCCCATTATGAATTAAATTTATAAGTTAATATTTTATATACTAATTTTGCTGCCATGAAATCTGGCGCTGGAACTCCTTCTATCGGAGCTAACTCAACAATATCAAAACCAACTAAGGTTTTCTCTTCAATAACTCTTCTCACCAATGTAATCACATCGTACCAGTACAACCCTCCTGGTTCTGGTGTACCTGTGGATGGCATAATCGAGGGATCAAAAACATCCAAATCAATTGTCAAATAGACTTCTTCTCCCAATTGGTCAAGTACCTCATCCATCCAGTTTGAAGTTGAATTAATGCGGTACATATCAAAGAAGTTGTCTTCGTTTACGAATGGTAATTCTACTGAATCCATGCTGCGAATTCCAACTTGAACTAAATTCGTGTTTTTTGAAGCTGCATGCATTGCACAGGCATGATTACAGGCAGACCCATGGAATTCTGGACGTAAATCTGAATGTGCATCTAATTGTAAAACAGAAAGATTTTCGTATTTCTTTTTGAATGAACGAATCGCTCCAATTGAAATCGAATGTTCACCTCCAAAAAGACTTACAAATTTCCCCGTCTCTAAATACTCATCAGTAGTTTTTTCTACTGCGTCGCACATTAATTCTGGTGATTTATCCTCCTTAACTGCTGGTGCAACGAAAATTCCTTTTTCATAAACTTCAGAGTTCGTTTCAATGTCGTACAATTCCATATTTTCTGAAGCGTCCATTAAAGCTTCAAATCCTTTGTCGGCACCTTTCCCGTAGGTCGAAGTTCCGTCATAAGGTACAGGGATAATCACTACCGCTGCGTTTTCTAGTTTCCCAAATTCTTCGGGAATTCCTGCAAATGTTCTCATTAGTATCCTAAAATTTTAAGCATTTCTTCACTTGTTTGCTGTGGAGCAAATAGTTCATCTACTAATTCTCCGTTTTCATCATGACTCAATAAAATATGTTTTGGACTTGGAATCAAACAGTGTTTTATTCCTCCATATCCTGAAATTGATTCTTGATATGCTCCACAGTTGAAAAACCCGACATGCATTGGTTCTTTCTTATTATATACAGGTAAATAAATAGCGTTGACATGTTGTTCTGAGTTATAATAATCATCACTATCGCATGTTAATCCACCTAGAAAAACACGTTCGTACTTTTCTTCCCAGCGATTAATTGGGAGCATAATAAAACGCTTGTTAATTGCCCATGAATCAGGAAGAGTTGTCATGAAAGAGCTATTAATCATGTTCCATTTCTCTCTATCGTTCTGTTTCTTTTGGTCGAGAATAGTATACACCATTCCTCCTGCTTCTGCCACTGTGAAAGAGCCAAACTCTGTGAATATATCTGGATGAATTGCATCTACGTGGTCTGCAGATAGTTTGATTTGCCCAACGATTTCTTCAACCAAATATTCATAATCAAATTCAAAAGCCAGGGAATTTTTCACAGGGAATCCTCCTCCTACGTTTAGGTACTTGATATCAGCATCGTTCTTAATTAAATTTTCATAAACACTTAAGAATTTATGCAACTCGTTCCAATAGTAAGCGTTATCTCGAATCCCTGTATTTACAAAGAAGTGCAACATAGAAAGTCTAAATTTCTTATGGTCTTTTAGCTTCCAATTATAAAATGAAACCACATCCTTGTATCCAATTCCAAGACGAGATGTATAGAATTCAAATTTAGGGTCTTCCTCTGAAGCAATACGGATCCCGATTTCTAATTCTTGATCAATTTGTTCATCTAAAATATCAAACTCTTTGAAGTTATCAATCACAGGAATAACACGAGTAAATCCAAGCCCTAACAACTCTTTGATTTTCTTGATGTACACCTCTGTTTTGTATCCATTACAAAGTACATAAGTATCTTTATCTAACTTCCCCTTCTTGTGTAAAGCAATCAATATATCAATATCAAAAGCAGAACTCGTTTCGATATTCGTATTGTGTTTTGTACACTCTTCCAATACGAAGTTAAAGTGTGAACTTTTCGTACAGTAACAGTATTCATATTTTCCTTTGTAATCTTGCTTCTTCATACTCGTATGAAACCAATTACGACAACGTTCAATTTGTTTTCCAACTACAGGAAGATAGGTAAAACGAAATGGTGTTCCATACTTTTTAATCAAAGCATTCATGTCGATACCTCTATAGGAAAGCTCGCCATTTTCAACACTAAATTCCTCCTGTGGGAAGTCGAATGTCTGCTCTATTAAATCTTGATACTTGTTCTTCATTTTTTATTTTAGATATAAAACTTTTTATTTAAGTTTTGATTTATTTGAAAGATTAAATCGCTGCAAATTTGAATCAAAAAAGTGATATAAAATACTATTAGATAAAAGTTAGTATATTATACTGTTAAACATTATATTCGTAGTTAAAATCTCTAAACATGGATAAAATTGATCGAAGAATCCTTGAAATTCTCCAAACGGACTGCCTAAAGACCGCTAAAGAAATGGCCTCAGAACTCTCTTTAACCACTACTCCTATTTATGAAAGAATAAAGAAACTAGAAAAAGCTGGATATATCAAGGAATATGTTGCTTTATTGGATGCTGATTTATTGGGAAAGTCGATCGTAGTCTTCTTGAATCTAACTGTTAAAGACCATCATGCTTCAAAACGAAAAGAATTTATACAACAAATGGAATCATTAGATTCAATCACTGAGTTTTATCACATTTCTGGTTCTTATGACTTTTTGGCCAAAGCTCGATTTTCAAGTATTAAGGAATACCGAGATTTCCTGGTGAATGACGTTGCTTCTATTTCTAACATCAGTGATATTGAATCACAAATTGTTTTGGAAGAATTGAAATATACAACGAAGGTGATTATTTGAGGCGGAACTTAACTGTAGTGAACGTTAAGAACGCGTTTTTTTTGTCGCAGAGGTTTCCCGGAGATAACAGAGATAGCGAGGTTTAAAACAAAACACAAATTTTGTTGAGGTGTTATGGAATTAATCGAATGGATATTCAAATTCCTTACCCCCTCAATCTTTGCACCCCTTTGCGAAATCTTTGCGTTCACTGCGGCTAACCTACAGTTAGTTTAAACTTAAATCTTTTCTTTAAGAATATTTATTGACTATATCTTAATCAAAAATAAGATTAATATATAAACATTTATTACATTTGTGCCTGTAGTTTCTTGGTAAAAATACAAGTTTCTATTCCTCAAAACGATATGCAGTTTTATTGATTTATTTAAGAATAATTGAAGTGTTTGAATTATAAAGTTCAATAGCAAGGCGCACTTTTTTTTTGAAATCCAAGGAGTTGACTTTTGTCAATGACTGCTTTCAAAATAAAGTGCAACGCAGATATTGGTTTTTTTTATTCAAACACAGTAAAACTGAAAAACAATGCAACAACAACACCGTGCAATTGTCCACATGGATTTGGACACATTTTTTGTCTCTTGCGAAAGACTTGCTGACAGTCGTTTGATAGGCAGACCTATTTTAATCGGAGGAACATCAGACCGAGGAGTGGTCGCGTCGTGTAGTTACGAAGCCCGTCAATTTGGAATTCATTCTGCGATGCCCATGAAACTCGCCATAAGGCGTTGTCCAGAGGCCATTGTAATTTCTGGAAATTCGGAAACCTACAGTAAATATTCTCGAATGATTACAGACATTGTTAAGGAAGCCGCTCCTGTTTATGAAAAGAGTTCTATTGATGAGTTCTATATTGACCTCTCAGGAATGGATAAGTTTTTCGGATGTTTACAATACGCAAAAGAATTGCGAGAACGCATCATTCGAGAATCGGGCTTGCCGATTTCTTTTGGCTTGTCGGAAAACAAAACGGTTTCTAAAATTGCAACAGGAGAAGCCAAACCGAATAACGCCATTAATGTTGATTACGGTACAGAGCGCCATTTTCTCGCGCCTTTATCCATTCGTAAAATTCCTTCGGTGGGATTAAAAACCTACCAGACTTTTTGTGGATTAGGTGTAAAGAAAATTCAAACGCTCCAAGAGATGCCTGTCGAATTATTAGAGCAGGTTTTTGGAAAAATGGGCCGTTCCATTTGGAAAAAAGCATATGGAATCGATCATTCTCCGGTTATTCAATACAATGAAAAGAAATCAATATCCGCTGAACACACTTTCGAACAAGACAGTATCGATGTTCATCAAATGCGCGCTCTTTTATGTGCTATGGGAGAAAAGCTAACGTACAAATTACGGACAAGGAATAAAGTAACCGCTTGTGTTACTGTGAAAATTCGTTATTCTGATTTTCAAACCAAAACTTTGCAACGTAAAATTCATTACACAGCAGCAGATCATGAGATTATTCCGTTAATCGTAGCACTATTTGATCAATTGTATCAACGCCGTGTAATGATTCGATTGGTCGGCGTACGTTTGAGTCATTTGGTGCAAGGTGGACAACAAATTAGCCTGTTTACAGACGACAGTAAATACTCTAACTTATATCAAGCCATGGATAAAATTCGGAATCGTTTTGGAAAACAAAGTGTAATGTACGCTAGGTCAAGCTGGAACAAGTAAAATAGTGCTTTCGGTACCTTTGAAGTGTTGCCTTCGACACACAAAAAGTATAAAAACATTTAAAATAAAAGTAAGAAAATGTTCATCCACACAAAATACAGCATCGGCTACGGCATGAAATCTCCTGAAAAAATCATTCAGTGGGCAAAGGACTGTGGATTCCCAAGTTTGGTGGTAAGCGACATCAATTCCACAACAGCAATATTGAGCAGTCTAAAATATGCGCAATCAATCGAGTTTCCAATCGTTGCAGGAGTAGACATTCGCAATGGAGTTGAACACTGTTACCTCATCATTGCCGAAAACAACAGGGGTTTTCATGAACTCAATGCTTTCCTGACCCAACACTTACATGAAAGTTTAAACTTTCCAAAAGCTGCGCCTTATTTAGCCAATTGCAAAATCATCTATCCTTTGAAGAACAAACCAAAGACCTTACGCGACAATGAATTCATAGGTATTCAAGCTCATGAAATCAACAAACTCCCCTTCATTAAAGATGTTCCGAAGGAAAAATGGTTGGCAATTCAACTCATGACCTTCCAAACGAAGAGAGAATTCAACACCCACCGTTTATTGCGTTCTATTGATAAAAACATTTTACTTTCACAGCTTTCAGAAAAAGAACAAGCTCCAAGTACAGAACAATTTTATTCCTATAAAGAACTCCAAGCATTGTTTTCTAATGCCAATTTCATCTTGAATCAAACATTTGAGTTATTATCTCAATGTCAAATTCATTTTGGGTTTAACGATGATGCGGAGCCACAAAACATTCGCACATATACGGGAACAATGGAGGAAGATAAAGCATTAATTCAATCGCTTTGTTTGAAAGGACGTAGCAAACGTTATCCTTGGGCCGATTTTTCAACCGAAAATGATACCGCCAAAGCAATTACTGATCGCATAGAAAGAGAAATTGAAGTCATTGAACAAAAAGGATATATGGCTTACTTTTTAGTCACTTGGGACATTATTCATTATGCTAAATCACAAGGATACTTCCATGTTGGCCGAGGCAGTGGTGCCAACAGTATCGTCGCTTATTTATTGGGGATAACAGATGTTGACCCTTTAGAGTTAGACCTTTATTTTGAACGTTTTATCAATCTTTACCGAAAAAACCCGCCCGATTTTGACATTGATTTTTCATGGAGAGAACGCGACGATGTTTTGCGGTACATTTTCAATCGTTTTCCTAACACCGCACTGATTTGCACCTATAACACTTATAAATTTAGAAGCTGTATTCGTGAATTAGGGAAAGTATTGGGACTTCCAAAAACTGAGATTGACAAATTAGCCAAGGGCAAATATCAACTTCATGAGTTAGACCACATGAGTCAGCTGGTTTTAAAATATGGAAAGTACATCGAAGGACTTCCCTCCCATTTGAGCATACATGCAGGAGGAGTCATCATCAGTGAAAAGCCAACTTCTTGGTTGAGTGCAACCTTTCTTCCGCCAAAAGGATTTCCAACCGTTCAATTTTCTATGCTTGAAGCAGAAGATGTAGGTTTATATAAATTCGATATTTTGAGTCAGCGTGGATTGAGTAAAATTCGCGAAAGCATAGATATTATTGCATATAATCAACCCGAAAAAGAAATCCACGACATTCACGACATCACCTTCTTCAAAAAAGACAAGAAAATTCAATCCTTGTTACAAAACGGAGAAGCCATGGGTTGTTTTTATGTTGAATCTCCAGCCATGCGTATGTTAATGAAAAAACTCAACACAACAACTTATTTAGACTTAGTTGCTGCGAGTTCTATCATTCGTCCGGGAGTTTCCAGTTCAGGAATGATGAAAGAGTATATTTTGCGTCACAAAGATCAAGAACGCAGAAAGCTTGGACATCCATTATTGCTATCCATAATGCCAGAAACCTATGGAATTATGGTTTATCAAGAAGACGTAATCAAGGTGGCCCATCATTTTGCAGGATTAAGTTTAGACGAAGCAGACATCTTACGCAGAGGAATGTCGGGGAAATACCGTTCGCGGGGAGAATTCGACGCCATTCAAGAGCAGTTCTTTTCTAACTGTAAAGAAAAAGGATATGCAGACGAACTCACTCAAACCATATGGAAACAAATCGAAAGCTTTGCTGGCTATGCATTCTCCAAGGGACATTCTGCATCTTATGCTGTAGAAAGTTTCCAAAGTTTGTATTTAAAAGCCTATTTCCCTTTAGAGTATATGGTTGCTACAATCAATAATTTTGGCGGTTATTACACCACCGAATTTTACATTCATGAAGCACGAAGATTAGGTGCTAAAATTGAACCTCCGTGTATTCAAAACAGCAAGTGGGAAACAATCATCAAAGGAAAGACAATTTATTTAGGCTTTCAACTTATTATGGGAATTGACAGCAAAGAAATCGTTCGTTTACTCAATTATAGAAAAGAAAATGGTAAATTCAACTCTTTGGATCAGTACCTAAGAATGCTACATCCCACCCTAGAGAATTTGCTTTTATTGATTCGCATTAACGCATTTCGTGAAATTTCACATGACAAACAAGCTTTGAAATGGCAAGCACATCTGTTTTATAAAAAATCAAAAGTTATAAAGCATCAAGAAGTTTTATTTCAACAGGAAACGAAACAATATAAGTTACCTCAGCTACAAGTAGATGAATTAGAGCAATCCTTTGAAGAGCTCGACTTACTAGGCTTTCCTTTGAATAATCCATTCGAGTTATTATCCTCGCCAATTAAAAACTACATATCAGTCAATGACTTAGAAAAACACACAGGCCAACACATCACAGTATACGGTTATTTAGTAGCCATCAAAACCACCCGCACCAAACGTGGTGATTTAATGAATTTCGGCACCTTTCAAGATTACAACGGAGAAATTTTTGACACTGTTCATTTTCCACCAAGCATAAAAGCATATCCTTTTCGCGGTCGAGGTATTTATCAATTGCGTGGAAAGGTTGCGCAAGAGTTTAACTACTATAGCTTGGAGGTCATTCAACAAATCAAATTAAAAGAAGTAGATGATTGTAGGTTATAAAACCCAAATGCCTATCCAATTGAAAACCGACTATAACGAATAAATACCGATAAAATATTTAACAAGCATAAAAACAGTCAATTCTAAATATTCTATTATATTTGGGTGAACTAAAAAATAAAAATCTATGAAAAAAATTTACTTATTAACCTTAGCAACTTTATTTGCGGGTGCAGTTTCAGCACAACGTTCTCTAGACTTATCATTAACATTAACAGATCCTGTTGATGCATCTACTGTTCCTCAAACGACTAATCAAAACCTTGATTTTGAAGTTAGTAACTTAGGAGATGATTTAATTGAAAATGATACTATAGTTCTCTACTTGTACAATGCGACTACACAAATGCAGTATTCAATGGTTGGACAATTACAAGACCAAGTTAACATTATACCTCTTACTGGTCAAACATTGCCGGTTGCGACATCTTTAAATAGTGGTGGTACATTTACTCCTGCAATGCTAGGTGGAATAGAACTAGACCTTACCGCAGCAGGTTTTAATGTTGGTGACAATATTATTGTTGCTGTAGATATCTGGGGAGCTAATGGAGAAACAGAAGAGCTAGCTACATTCGCTGACAACAGCGGTTCTTTTACAATTGGTGCAACTACGTCACTTACTATCAATACAAAAGACATCAAAGTTTACCCTAACCCAGCAACGAACTTTGTTAACTTCAAAGTTGATGGTTTAGAAAATGGAACAGTTACGATTAACTCTGTTACTGGACAAGAAGTTGTAAACACTTCAATCAGCGGTACTGAAAAAGTTAATGTTAACCACTTAAATAATGGTGTTTACATTTATACTGTACGTAACGCAAACGGTGAAGTTGTTAAAACAAACAAATTGATTATCAGAAAGTAATTTTACGATAACATTTAATTTACAGAAAGAGATCATTCGCAAGGATGGTCTCTTTTTTATTTTAGTTTTTTTATGATTCATAATTTTGATGGACCTTATTAAACTGTTATATTGTTATAAATCAATAAAAAACAAAAAAATGGGAGATACATCAAAAATAATTGCTGCAGCTTTAGCAGGTGCAGTAGTAGGAGCTGGAGTAGCATTATTATTAGCGCCAGCAAGTGGAAAAGAGACAAGAGAAAAGATTGCAGATAAGTTGGGGGACGCAAAAGACGCAATATCTGACAAGGGTGAAGAACTACTTAAGAAGGCTAAAGCAAAATCTTAATTAAAATAAACCTTAAGGACAACCACAAAGAAATATGAAGGAAGACAATCCAACCCAAAAAAGCATTGAAGAGGTTAAAAAATTAGCCTCTTCTTATCTTGAATTATTTAAAGTTAAAAGTGCAAAAAAATCAGCTCAGGTTGCTACTGGAGCGAGCTATGGACTACTTACAGTCATATTAATAATAATGAGCTTTACTTTTTTTGGCTTTGCCTTGGCTTTTTTTATAGGAGAGCTGTTGGGATCAATTGCATTAGGCTTTGTGATTGTTGGAGCAATACCACTAGCCACACTTTTACTAATGCGTCTATTCAACAGGAATATCACCGATTATTTACTGAATTTCTTCACCAGACTAATGACAAAGAACGATGAGTAAAAAAAACCACTATAAAGAATTATTAATAAAGGAAAAGCGGTTAACTCAAGAAATAGAGCTGTCAAAAGTTAAGATAGAATATAACTTAAAAGCAGCTTTAAATCCAGAAAATCTGTTTAGCTTTTTCGAAGACAAGCTAGAGAAACATGTACCTCAAAATTACGAGGGCGAATTCGATTTGAAGAAATATCTAATCAGTATGTCTGTTGACTTTCTATACGAACAAGTAAGCAGTAGTTTCATCAGTAAATCTGAAATGAAGAAGACAGCACAATGGAAATTGATTGTAAAGTCTGTTGTGGATAGTTTTTATATCAAAAACAAAGCTTACGTCACAGATTTAGTCTCTGAGTATATAGATAAAGGTATAAAAAAATGGACTAATAAATAGTCCATTTTTTTTTATTCACTCGTTTTCTTTTATCTAATCTGCTAACTTTCCGTACAAATCGTAATGATCTGCTGAAGTGATCAAAATTGGAGCAAAATCACCGATACGGACATAATTATCAGCTGCTTTAATCAATACTTCATTGTCTACTTCTGGAGAGTCATATTCAGTTCTACCAATAAAGTAATCACCTTCTGCTCTATCGAACAAAACTTTTCTTACTTGACCAATGTGGCGTTGATTCAAATCATAACTAATTCCTGATTGTAATTCCATAATTGCATCAGCACGTTCGCGCTTTAAAGCCGCAGGAACATCATCTTCGAAATTATAAGCATGCGTATTTTCCTCATGTGAATAAGTAAAGATTCCTAAACGTTCGAATCTAGATCGTTCAACCCAGTCATACATTTCTTGGAAGTCAGCTTCCGTTTCTCCAGGGTATCCTGCAATCAATGTTGTACGAATAGCTATTTCTGGAACTTTATTACGAATATCAGTAATCAACTGTTCTGTTTTTTCACGAGTTGTTCCACGTCTCATCGCTTTCAACATACGTGTCGAACCATGTTGCAAAGGCATGTCTAGATAATTACAAACGTTGCTTTTGTTCTTCATAACGTCTAACACATCCATTGGGAATCCTGTAGGGAATGCATAATGTAATCTGATCCATTCGATGCCTTCAACATCTGATAAACGGTCAATTAACTCAGACAATGCACGCTTCTTGTACAAGTCTAAACCGTAATAAGTAAGGTCTTGTGCAATCAACATCAATTCCTTCACACCTTTTGCTGCTAGGCCTTCAGCTTGTTTTACTAAATCTTCAATCGGAGTAGACTTATGTCCACCACGCATGATGGGAATAGCACAGAATGAACACGGTCGATCACATCCTTCTGCAATCTTAAAATAAGCATAATGTGATGGAGTTGTCAGTAAACGCTCTCCAACCAATTCATGTTTATAATCTGCTTTTAATGTTTTTAGCATACGTGGTAACTCACGTGTCCCAAAATAAGCATCAACCTCAGGTATTTCTTTTTCTAAATCGTCTTTATATCGTTGTGATAAACATCCTGTAACGTATACTTTATCTACTTGCCCTTCTTTCTTAGCTTGTGCATAACGTAAAATCGTATCAATTGATTCTTGTTTTGCGTTGTCGATAAATCCACATGTATTGATAATGACAATTTCAGAATCATCTTGTTTTGCTTCGTGTTCTACTTCAAATTTATTGGCTTTCAATTGTGCCATAAGCACTTCTGAGTCAAAAATATTCTTTGAACATCCTAAAGTGACAACATTCACTTTGTTTTTCTTCAGCGTTTTTGTCTTCATGCTGCAAAGTTACAGCTTAAATAAGATTTTCAAGCACTCCATTATAAAAAGAATACTTTTTCCATTAAAATAGCGATAAAATCATCCTGCAAAATGAATAATACCTTAGCATTTGAAACATATTTATATCTTTGTTCAACTTGCTAGATATGCAATTTAGAAATGTTTAAACTATGACAAAAATTAAAGCTTTTAAAGCTATACGTCCTGTTCGAAGCAAAGCGCACTTAGTAGCATCTCGAGCTGTAGCCACGTATAAACATACTATTCTCGAGGCCAAGCTTGAGTCCAACCCTTATTCTTTTATCCACATTATTCATCCTGAATTCTTTGAAAATGACGACACAAGAACGGCTCCCAATTCTATTGAACGGTTTTTGAAAGTAAAAGATAAATATGAAGAGTTCAAAGAAAGAGGAATTCTGATTCAAGACAGTGAGGAGGCTTTGTATATTTACAGGCAATCGACGCCAAATCATTCTTATCTTGGAGTTATTGGTGGAGCTAGTGTTCAAGAATACAAAGACAATAAAATAAAGAAACATGAAGCTACATTAGCTTCACGAGAAGCTATGTTCACCAACTACCTTGACGTTGTCGGATTCAATGCTGAACCAGTATTGTTGAGTCATGAAAAAAGTGAGGCACTTGACCTTATTTTGGCAGAAATCGTAAAAAAACGTCCAGAATATGAATTCACGACAACAGATGAAACAACTCACGAAGTGTGGATTGCCAACAAAGAAGAAGTAAAAGGAATTCAAAAAGCTTATACAGAAATAGACACCTGTTACATAGCCGACGGACATCACAGGTCTGCCTCTTCAGTACGTTTACATGATGCTATTGCGGGGCGAGGAGATTATGACAGCACAAAAAACTACAATGCTTTCTTAAGTTTCTTTATCGATGAAGAACGTTTGAATATCATGCCTTTTAATCGACTTTGTAAATCACTTAATGAACATACAAAATCAGAATTACTCACTTTAGTAGAAGAACAATTTGAAGTAACTGAGCTTCAACGACCTACTCCACCAGAGCAATTACATGACATTCATATGTTTGTTGACAGGAGCTGGTACCGACTGCGTCTTAAAATCAACAAGCACACAAAGCTCGATGCTGTAAGTAGTATTGATGCTGAAATATTGACCCGTTACATCTTATCTCCTATTTTAGGAATTCACGATTTAACGACTGATGAAAACATTTCTTTTCAAAGTGGCGAAGACGGCATTTTGGCCATTGAACATTCTGTAAACTCCGGTGTTAATCAAGTAGGATTCTTACTTTATCCAGTGACCATGGAGCAACTAAAAGCAGTTGCTAATGAAAACGCAATTATGCCACCAAAATCTACTTGGATAGAACCGAAAATGCGCAGTGGCTTAACCATTTATAAAATAGACGAATGATTTCAGAGAATTTATTAAAAGTAAAAGCTAACCTTCCTTCAGATGTAACCCTAGTGGCTGTTTCTAAAACGAAGCCAAATGAGGCCATTATGGAAGCATACGAAACTGGTCAACGTATATTTGGGGAAAACAGAGTGCAGGAACTGACCGATAAATACAAAGCCCTTCCCAAGGATATTGAATGGCATATGATAGGCCATTTACAATCAAACAAAGTAAAGTACATTGCCCCATTTGTAACTTTAATTCACGGCGTTCACAACTACAAACTCTTGAAAGAAATCAATAAAAGAGCTAAAAACGAAGGCCGAATTATCGATGTATTAATTCAGTTTCATATTGCTCAAGAAGACAGTAAATCTGGATTTAATTTTGATGAAGCCAAGGAAATGTTAGAAGATGATAATTTCTCACTTTTGGAAAACATCAACATCCGTGGAGTTATGGGGATGGCTACATTCACAGACAATAAAGAGCAAATTCAGGATGAATTCAGAACTTTGAACAATTATTTTCAAATTTTTAAAAGTCACTACTTTAAATTCAATGAAAACTTCACAGTTGTTTCTATGGGAATGAGTGGTGATTACGAAATTGCTATCGAAGAAGGAAGCAACATGGTGAGAATTGGAAGTACCATTTTTGGTGAAAGAAATTAGCCCCTTTTTTTTTAAAATTTAACACTACACTTATGAAAACAAATTTCAGGCGATTATTGAATGTTGGACTTACCTTATTGATTTCGTATTCCACCCTAAATGCACAAGACAATTATATGGATTCCCTCCAAAACGTAAGGGATGAATTCAATCAAAAGTTGCTACATACAGATTCAATCATTAATCCAGAAGAGCAATCCATAATAGCATCTCTTTCATACTTCGAGATAGACCGTAGTTGGATCCTCACCGCAAAATTCAAAAAGAAAAAAGGGAAGGTATTTGAAATGCCAACTACAACGACAAGAAAACCTGAATACCGACGTATTGGTTATCTGCACTTCAAGCGCAATGGTGAGAAATTCAAACTTGCTGTATACAAAAGTGTTGGTTTCACCCTTCCAAAATACAAGGATTATGTATTTATTCCATTTAAAGATGGAAATGCACCTGAAAAAACCTATGGCGGTGGACGTTATTTAGACTTGGAAATTACAGATGATATGAAAACTGTTAAAGTAGACTTCAACACGGCGTACAATCCCTACTGTGTCTACTCTCATCGTTATTCTTGCCCCATTACGCCGGAGGAGAACCACATTGAAATTAAAGTCGAAGCTGGTGTGAAAAATCCAGTTATGAAAGAAGAATAAGACCTTTGTTTATTCAGTTTCACACGGTAGCTTTTCATCCCAAAAGAAATCTTTAAAAGTAATTCGAGATTCAAACCAAATTGTTTTCGCCTCAACATCAATCGTATCATTTTGTGTAAAATGAATGTATTGAACAGCTTTGGTCAACATTAAATCACTTTTCGTAAAGTTGACTTTCCCTGTGGCTTTCATTGCATTAGTAATATCCTGAGGGTCAATAGAAGCCAGTCCTCTTGCCTTGCATTGTGTGTAATTTGATTTATCAACAAAGACCAAAGAAGAATCTTTTGGTAAACGAACCATATCTCCAAAGCCTTCCAAATGTTCGTAACGCTTAGGTGCTTCACCTTGATCTAAAACATGTACAACTGAGATATAACTATCTTCATACAAAGAGAACTGTAACCGTTTATCAATAGAGTCGTTTTCTTCAATGATGTACACTTTAGGATAAAAATTTTGATCCTTTAAGCTGTTTGAAAAATCAACACTCCCTTTTACCAAAAACTTATAAATATTGTCTTTATTTAGTCCCAGTTTATTCAGGGCAGGAATTTGATCTTCTGGAAAAACAATTATTTTATCTTGAATAGCGTTTTTCACTCTGTTGGTAGGTGTCCACGAACATCCACGATCTTTAAATAAAATGCTGACAAAGATTGTCCCAATTAAAAATCCGATTAAATAGTACCTGAACCTTTTCCAAACGCCTTGCATAACTTCTTTTATTTAAATGCAAAAATAGGAGGAAACTTACATCCCCATCAATAAAAGTTCAATTTCTTTGTAATTCAAATCGAATACTTTTCCCAACACTTCACTTGTTAAGGTTCCTTTATACATATACACACCACTCCTAAACCCGTGATCTCTTTTGATTAACTCTTTATCTCCTCCTTTTTCCCCCATCTTGATAAGAACAGGAGCAAAGATATTTGAAATCGCAAAAGAAGCAGTTCGAGAAACACGCGAAGCGATATTGGGAACACAATAATGAGTTACACCATATTTATCAAATGTTGGTGATTCATGATTCGTCAATTCAGAAGTTTCAAAACACCCTCCTTGGTCGATACTCACATCGATAATGATGGCCCCAGTCTTCATGTTACTCACCATTTCTTCAGAAACAATGCAAGGTGTTTTACCAAAAGGAGACCTTACCGCACCAATCACAATATCAGCACGCATTAATGCTTTACTTAACACCTTAGGTTGAATAATTGAGGTGTAAATACGATGACCTACCGAAGTCTGCAATCTTCTCAATTTCGCCAGGGAGTTATCAAACATTTTAACTGAACATCCTAACCCTAAAGCTGATCGAGTAGCGAATTCACCTACTGTACCAGCGCCTAATATCACCACCTCAGTAGGTTGAACTCCAGCGATTCCCCCTAGCATTACCCCTTTACCATTTTTAAAGGCATTCAGTAATTCAGCGGCAATTAAAACGGAGGTATTTCCTGCAATTTCTCCCATCGCTCTGACCACGGGAAAATGTCCCTCTTCGTCACGCATGTAATCCCAAGCAATGGCTGTAATTTTCTTTTGCATCATTTTCTGCAAAATTTGCTTCGGTTGCATATTGATTTGAAGTGCTGAGATTAAAGTTAAACCCATCCGCATCATTTCCACCTCTTCTTCAATAGGTGGTGCTACTTTAAAAACGATATCACATTGAAATATATCTTTCCTATCGTAAACGATTTCAGCACCAGCTTCTGAATAGGCGCGATCTGAAAAGTTTGCATTCTCCCCAGCTTTCGTTTCAATTTTAATTTCGTGACCATTGGCCACCAATAACGAAACTGCTTCTGGAACTAAAGCAACGCGCCTTTCTTGAAAAGAATTTTCACGTGGAATTCCTATTTTTAGACTCCCTTTTTTTCTGGCAATCTCCAACATTTCCTCTTGAGGAAGCAATCGACCTTCCTTCATAAGGCTTTTTATAATCTCTGGATCTGTCTTCATATATCTACTTCAATCACACGACCTTCTTGATCATCTTTTGTTATGTTTACCCATACGCAATCTTCTGGCAAAAGGTTCGCAATATTTTCTGCCCATTCAATAAAAACAATGGATTCACCGTAAATATACTCCTCAATTCCAATGTCATAGGCTTCGTCTTCACTTTCAACTCTGTACAAATCGAAATGATAAACCGTTTCATAATATGGGCTTTCATACTCATTGACATAGCCATAAGTTGGCGAACTAACTGCATCTACAATGCCCATTGCTTTAGCAAGATAGGAAATAAAAGTCGTTTTTCCCGCTCCCATTTCTCCTTTAAAAGCAAAAACACGGTGTTCATCAAATAAATTAAGAAAATCCTTGCTGATAAAAATCAAATCTTCCTCTGTATGTGCATGATAGTTCATCTACTCATTCTGTTTTTTGGCGTTACGAATATACTCACTTTTTGAAACTCAGCTTTTTTTCCTGCTTAAATCTTTCCTTTCATTTCTACGTAGGGGATTAATATTTCCTCTAAAGAAATACCACCGTGTTGGAAGGTATCCATATAATGCTTTGCGAAATGATTATAATTATTGGGGTAAACAAAAAAATCATTGTTGCGACTAAAAACGTAAACATCTGAAATATTGTCTTTTGGTAGGTAAGCATCATCAGGGTTTTTCACCTCAAAAACATCCTTTTCTTTATAGTTTAAATTCTTCCCAATTTTATACCTCAAGTTTGTATTGGTCTCCCTTGGTCCAACAATTTTTATGGCATTATTCACCTTAACAGTTCCATGATCGGTTGTTAAAACCACCTTTGCCTCTGTTTTGGCTATTTCTTTCATGATTTCCTGAAGCGGTGAGTGCTCAAACCAACTTGCTGTTAATGATCGGTATGCTGCTTCATCATCTGCCAATTCCCTAATAACCTTCATATCGGTACGTGCGTGCGATAACATATCAACAAAATTGTAGACAATTACATTGAGGTCATTGTTCTTCAACTGACTCATATTTTCGGCAAGCTTTTTACCAGATTCTAGGTTAGTAATTTTTCTATACCCTAACTTTCCTTTGAACCCAAGACGGTCTAACTGTTTTTGTAACAACTCTTCCTCATTGTTGTTTTTACTGCCCTCTTCGTCTTCAGCCACCCAAAGTTTAGGGTATTTCTTCTTAATTTCGCTAGGCATCAATCCCGCAAAAAATGCATTTCTTGCATATTGCGTTGCTGTGGGTAAAATGGAAAACACGATATCCTCCTGTTCCAAAGTAAAATACTTACTCAGCATAGGACGCAAGATTTGATATTGGTCATAGCGCAAATTATCGATAACAATTAAATAAACAGGCGCTTTCAAATGTGTTGCTACTCTATCTTTAAATAAAGTATGTAACATTTGTGGTGACTCCTCTACTCCATTCACCCAATCCAGATAATTTTCTTCAATAAATTTTGTAAATGCCGAATTGGCTTCTTTCAACTGCATATCAAAAACCTCTTGCATTCCTTGATCTTCCATATTTGAAAACTCAAGGTCCCAATTCACAAGTTTTTTATACATGCTCTTCCACTCTTCTGCAGATAAACGGTCTCCGAGATCCATTCCGATTTGTCGAAATTCCCGTTGATAATTTGTATTTAACTTTTCAGAAACCAGTTTACTTTGATCTAAAGTTTTTTTCAGACTCAACAAGATTTGATTTGGATTAACAGGTTTAATTAAATAATCAGCAATTTTACCACCAATTGCCTCTTCCATAATGCTTTCTTCCTCACTTTTAGTAATCATTACAACTGGAACAAGTGGCCGTAGCTCCTTAATTCTAGTTAAAGCATCTAATCCTGAAATTCCTGGCATATTTTCATCCAAAAACACAATATCATAAGCTGTAGTCTCACATTTTTCAATGGCTTCACTCCCGCTATGAACGGCTTCAACCTCGTAACCTTTTTGATTTAAGAATAAAATATGTGGCTTTAATAAATCGATTTCATCATCTGCCCAAAGAATTTTCACCTGCATTGTCTGATTATTTTTAATTTTACATGATATTATAAAAGTAAAGATTTGCGTCCAAACCTCAACATAAATAACAAGAAGAAAATTATTAACGACCCTGTGTACGGTTTTATTTCCCTACCAAAGGATATAATTTTCGATTTAATAGAACACCCTTTCTACCAACGATTGAGAAGAATCAAACAGTTAGGGATGTCACACTTGGTCTATCCTGGTGCCTTACACACTCGCTTTCATCATGCTATTGGAGCGACTCACCTAATGACCAAAGCTATTCATGCTTTACGGTATAAAGGAATTGAAATAACGGAAGAAGAAGAAACCGCAGTTTTGATTGCTATTCTATTGCACGATATAGGTCATGGTCCATTCAGCCACACTTTAGAGCGCGACATTGTTAAAAATGTAAGTCACGAAGAGATTTCTTTGTTGTTTATGAAGCGATTATCCGAAGAGTTTGAAGGTAAGTTGGACATGGCTATTGCTATCTTTGAAGATAAACATGATAAGCCTTTCCTCCATCAACTTGTTTCGAGTCAATTGGATATGGACCGCATGGACTATCTGAACAGAGACAGTTTTTACACTGGGGTTTCTGAAGGAGTAATAGGAAGTGACCGCATTATTGCAATGCTCGATGTTGCCGACAACCAATTGGTGGTGGAACAAAAAGGAGTGTATTCAATTGAAAAATTTTTGGTGGCCCGAAGATTAATGTACTGGCAAGTTTATATGCACAAGACCGTGGTTTCTTCTGAGGTGATGCTCACTTTTTTATTACGTCGTGCAAAAATGCTTGTACAATCTGGAAAGGAACTTTTCGCCAGTCCACCGTTTAAACTCTTTTTAGAAAAAGACATTGAACTCATTGACTTCGAAAACGACCCAACCTTACTTAACCAATTTGCGCTTTTAGATGATTTTGACATCATGGGAGCAGTAAAAGTATGGCAATTTGATACGGATAAAGTTTTATCATTATTGGCCACACAATTGATCAATAGAAAACTTTTTAAGATAGAAATTTCAACCACACCTTTTTCTAAGGAACGTATTCAATATGAAATTGACTTGGTTAAAGTCCATTTTGATTTAGACCAAAACGAAGCCGGCTTTTTTGTAAGTACGGCTATATTAAGGAACAATGCCTACAATGAACAGCGCGAAAACATTAATCTATTGATGAAAGATGGAAGTGTGAAAGATGTAAGTCAGGCGGCTGACAATTTGAACATTCACGCACTTTCTGAGCCTGTAGAAAAATACTTTTTATGCTATCCCTCTCCGAATCTATAATTATAAAGGTAGATTTGTGGAAAAATAAAGTAAAACAAAGGGGTTTGAATAAACTCTTTTTATATTTTTGAAGAATGGAATTTTCAGCAGAGCAAATCGCAGGCATCTTAGAAGGTGAGGTTCAAGGAAATGAACAAGTAAAGGTTTCAGGGCTTTCAAAGATTGAAGAAGGTCAACCCAACACCCTTACTTTTTTAGCAAACACTAAATATGAATCACATATTTACAGTACCAATGCTTCAATAGCTATAGTTGCTAAAACTTTTGAACCTTCAAAACCACTTCCTGCTACCTTAACACTAGTCAAGGTTGATGATCCTTACAGTTGTTTCGCGAAATTACTTGAGGTCTATGACCAAATGCGTCAAAAAACACCAAAGATTGAAAAAAACGCTTTCATTTCTGATTCAGCAAAGATTGGAGATGAAGTATACATCGGTGCCAATGCTTACATTGGAGAAAACGCAGTAATTGGAGACCACGTAAAAATATACCCCAATACCTTCATAGGTGATAACGTAAGCGTTGGAGATCACACAACGATTCATCCTAACGCTTCTGTTTATCATGATTGTGTAATTGGAAAATCATGTTTAATTCATGCGGGAGCTGTCATTGGATCTGATGGTTTTGGATTTGCACCAAATGAAAAAGGGGAATTCCAAAAAGTTCCGCAAATAGGAAACGTAATTTTAGAGGACCATGTTGATATTGGAGCAAACGCAACAATTGATAGAGCAACACTGGGTTCTACTATTTTACGACGTGGGGTAAAAATAGATAATCTTGTTCAAGTTGCTCACAATGTTGAAATCGGAATTAACTCTGCCATGGCTGCTCAAGCAGGTGTAGCAGGTTCTACTAAAATAGGACAAAATGTACTTGTGGGTGGACAAGTAGGAATTAGTGGTCACATCAAAATTGCTGACCGTACACAGATTGTTGCGCAATCCGGGATACCTGGAAGCGTTAAAAAATCAGACACCACCTTAATGGGCTCTCCTGGAATTCCGATCGATGATTTTAAAAGGTCATATGTTGGATTTAGAAGATTACCCTCAATTTTAAAACGTTTACAAGAAATCGAAGAAAAACTTAAATAAACTTACCGTTAATCGGTTTATTATTAAGCTATGGTTGAATATCAAAGAACATTAAAAAGCGCTGTTAAGCTACTAGGAATAGGATTACACACAGGTGAAAAAGTGACCATTGAATTGTGTCCGGCACCAGAGAATCACGGATATAAATTTCAACGTACCGACATAGAAGGAGAACCTATTATTGAAGCTGATGCGGATTTAGTTGTTTCTACAGAGAGAGGGACTACATTGGAGAAAAATGGAGTCAAAGTATATACAACTGAACACGTTTTAGCGGCGCTTTACGGGATGCAAGTCGATAATGCTTTAATCAAAATTTCAGGTCCAGAGATTCCGATTATGGATGGGAGTTCTCGACCTTTTGTTGATGCCATCGAATTGGTTGGGTATGAGGAACAAAAAGCTGAAAGGGACTATTTAGAACTGGATGAAGTTATTCCATGGGAAGACGTTGACAAAGGGATTGAATTTTTAGCTGTTCCTGATAGTGTTTACCGTTTAACAGTGATGGTAGATTACAACTCTCCTGTTTTAGGAACGCAACACGCCACGATTTATAAAATTGATGAATTTAAAGACCAAATCTCTTCTTGTAAGACTTTTGTGTTCTTGCGTGAACTTGAGTTTTTGGCCAAAAATGGTTTAATCAAAGGAGGTGATATCGACAACGCCATCATCTTGGTTGAACGTGATGATGTAACTCAAGAAGAGCTAGATCATCTTGCTGAAATTTTAGGAAAAGACAAATTACAAGTTGAATACAAAGGAATTGGAACCCTGAACAATTATGAGATGAAGTTCCAAAACGAACCTGCCCGTCATAAATTACTTGACATTGTTGGAGATTTAGCGCTTGTTGGAAAACCTATTAAAGCACATATTTTAGCGGCACGTCCTGGTCACTCAGGAAATACACGATTTGCTAAAGTTTTAAAAGAACAGATCAAGAAACAAAAAAATGGTCCACGTAAATTTGATTTAACAAAGGAGCCTTTATATACCATAAACGACATTGAAAAAATGTTGCCTCATCGTTATCCATTCTTATTAGTGGATAAAGTGATGGAAATTACAGAAGATACGATTGTTGGAGTAAAAAACATCACCATGAATGAGCCTCAATTTACAGGTCATTTTCCTGGAAATCCAATTTTCCCTGGAGTCCTACAAATTGAAGCGATGGCTCAGTGTGGAGGAATCTTTGCGTTAAGCAAAGTGGATGAACCACACCTCTACTCGACTTATTTCATGAAAATTGACAATGTAAAGTTCAAACAGAAAGTGGTTCCAGGTGATACTGTTGTATTTGAACTTAAATTAATCTCTCCTATACGTAGAGGTCTAGTAAATATGGCTGGAAAAGGCTATATTAACGGAAAATTAGCTGTAGAAGCTGAAATGTTAGCACAAGTAATTAAAGATAAAGTAGAAAATGATCAGTAATCTTGCTTCTGTATCGTCTAACGCTAAAATTGGTGACCATGTTACAGTTGAGGCATTCACATCTATTTACGAAGATGTTGTAATTGGAGACGGTTGTCACATTGGTCCTAACGTAACCATTTACCCTGGAACTAGAATTGGAAACAATTGCAAAATTTACCCAGGCGCTGTGATTGGTGCAGTTCCTCAAGACTTAAAATTTGGAGGAGAATATACCACTGTTGAAATAGGAAACAATACCACTATTCGAGAATGTGTTACGATTCACCGTGGAACAACTGACAAAATGAAAACTGCAGTTGGAGACAATTGCTTACTCATGGGGTATGTTCATGTGGCCCATGATTGCATCCTTGGAAACAACGTAATTTTAGCCAACTATGTTGGGTTATCTGGGCATGTGACCATAGATGATTATGCCATTATTGAAGGAAAAGCTGCTGCACAACAATTCGTGCACATTGGTGCACATTCATTTATTGCTGGAGCAAGTCTGATCCGTAAGAACGTACCACCATTTGTACGTGCTGCTCGCGAACCATTAAGTTATGCTGGAATAAACGCTGTTGGCTTACGCAGAAGAAACTTTACTGAAAGCGACATCAAAACCATTGAAGATATTTACAGAATATTATTTGTTCAAAACAGTAATATTTCTAACGGACTTCAATCTTTAGCTGAGGAGTTACCAGACAGTGATTTAAAGAAAATGGTTGTTGATTTCGTGAAAAGTAGCGAAAAAGGAATTATTAGGGGCTTAATGTAATCCGCCTCTTCCTTTTTAAAATATTTACCTTAAAACTTATTCTCATTGATTAAACGTGGTCAAACAATAGAACTTGTTATTGAAGATATGGCTTTTGGTGGAAAAGGAATAGCTCGTCTCCATGATGAAAATGGAGCCTTCGTTCTTTTTGTTCAAAATGCATTTCCTGGTCAAAAAGTATTGGCTAGAATTGTCAAAAAAAGAAAAAAGCATGCTGAATGTAGCTTATTGAAAGTTTTGGAAAGATCTCCGCAGGAAGTTGAATCTCCTTATCAAGAAATAAGCGGAGCACCGTATATTCATGTACCCCCTAAATTGCAAGAGGAATTAAAACAAAAAGTGACTTTAGAAGTTTATCGTAGACTTGGAAATCTGCAAAATATCGAGGATCTTTTTGATGCGTTTATTCCATCTCCAGAACACTTCCATTACCGCAATAAAATGGAGTATTCATTCTCTAGTATTGAGCATGATATTCATACCGATGAAGAGATAGATGACGCATTCGCTTTAGGTTTTAAACACAGGGGAACATGGTGGAAAGTGGAAAGTTTAAACAAGGCTTCCGGATTATTTGACGAACAATGGGAAACCTTCCTTAAAGAATTTAGAGCATTCCTTTATAAAACAGGATTACCTGCATGGCACCCACCAAAGAAAGAGGGTTTTTTCAGGCATATCGTTGTTCGTAAATCGTTTCATGAAGATAAGTTGCTGATTAATTTAGTAACGTCCTCTGAAGGGCTAAAAGAATTTGACCTACAAGCTGTTGGTGATTTTCTACAAGAAAAAATGGGAGATCGAATTGCAGGATTTCAACACACCATTAACGATAACGTTGCCGATAGAGCAAAGATAGAAAACGGTGATTGCACCTTGGTATTTGGAAAAGACCATGTCATTGAGGAACTCAACGGATTGTTTTTTGAAATCAGCATGGAGAGCTTCTTTCAGACCAACCCAAAAAGTGCAGAACAACTTTATAACAAAGCTTTAGATTATGTTTTCGAAGGCAAACGTTCTTTAAACAATAAAGTCGTTATGGATTTGTTTTGTGGTACAGGAACCATTGGACAACTCTTGACCCAACGTACTCAAGACACGAAGATCATAGGTGTTGATATTGTGGAAGAAGCTATTGCAGATGCCCAACGTAACGCCAAGAGAAACAATATCGAAGGGGTAGAATTTTATGCTGCCGATGTCGGTAAGTTTTTAAAAGCTTATCCGGATTATGAAGGTAAGATTGATACAATAGTATTGGACCCACCAAGAGCAGGTATTGCCCCAAAAACTTTACTCAAAGTAATTCAACTAGGAGCAGAAAGAATAGTGTACATTTCTTGTAATCCAGCGACTCAAGCTAGAGACATTAAAACCTTAGAGGAATATGGTTATAAAACAAAGAAAGTAAGTTTAGTAGACCAGTTCCCACACACGAGTCATATCGAAGCCATTGCTTTATTTGAAAAATAGTTAAATAATTTTGAAACTAAAGAAGTTGATTCTCGTAAACAATCTCAACGGATCAAATATTAACTTCTACAGGTTAATGTATTTAAAACCTCGACAGCAATGTTGAGGTTTTTTTATTCCTTGATTTTCCAATCTTGAATTAACTGTTCGAATAACGCTTTATTCTTTTGAATGTAGCTTGTTCCATCTTGAATCAATGCCGCAATATTTTCTGGGGTAGCATTGTCCATTTTGGGGTCTGCATGGATAATTTCAGGCTGAAAACGATAATAGAATAAATTATCCTCCTTTCTAGATTTCTGCTTTAATGAAGCATCTACTCTTTCTACTTCTTCTTCCATATCATCAAACATTTCCCCTTCTAACTTTCCTGTTCCAAAACTAAGGAGCAAAATAGGCTCATCAGGAAAGTAGCTTCTTGCTTCTTCATAAGCGATTTCTGCAGGATTTTTTGCTGTCATTATGCCATCGATCAATTCATAACCATTTAAATGAACTGAGGGAAAGTAACCTGGTATTGCACTGCATGCAGCCAAAGCTGTACTTAAGGAGACCTCTGATAAAACTATTTTATTTGAACCAAAAACAAAAGGTTGACTGTTTACAATGTCATAACTAACAAAGGCAAACTTAAGGTCTAGATCTGATAATTGTATCCCTTTAAACTTCCTTTTCAGGACCAACCTTAATCCTTCCGACTTTTCATGCTTTGGATTTGCAAGATTAAATAACTGAGGGCCTCGAACCTGGTATAGCCCCAACAATTCTTCGAGAGAATAAATATACTTATTATTTTCTTTTACGATTAATCCCGCGGAAATGATTGCTCCTGTAGATGTTCCTGCTATAAAATCAACACATTTATTAATATTGTCAGCTATTTTATTCGCTCGAATTAAGGTATTAATATGGTTTAAAATCATCAAAGGAAAAACACCTCTAATTCCACCACCATCAATAGCAATTACAATCTTTAGCTTTCTTTTATTCATTTGATTAAGATAATCAAATGAGCGGAGAAAACCAATTAGATTAGTCCCAACTAGAAATTATTTTACACGTAGCGATCGTCCTATTCTAAGGGTTGTTGTAGGCTTAATGTTATTCAATCGACACAACTGTCCAACTGTGGTTCTGTTTCGTCTAGCAATGTGCCCTAAAGTATCTCCACTTCTTACCCGGTAATAAACGGGGGCTGCAACACCTGCAGAACTGGCAAATTCAGAAGAATGACTAGGAGCAGCTCCTGGTCTAAACAATCCTCTATGAACAAATAAGTTTTGGTCTCTAATTTTCTTGTTTTTGAAATCAATAATTTCTTCAGGATTCAAAGGCGCATCATAAAAGCGTGTTTCAAAATGAAGGTGTGCCCCATAAGAACGCCCCGTATTTCCACCCAAACCAATTGGATCTCCAGCTTTAACCCACTGATTTGGAACAACAATTAATTCTGAAAGGTGAGCGTAAAAAGTTTCTAGTCCATTATAGTGACGAATTACTACAAGGTTACCGAATCCAGATTTATTGTATTTTGAATACCTAACTTTTCCATCAAATGCGGCAACAACTGTATCTCCAGTATTCAAGTTGATATCAATTCCATTGTGATAGCGTCCTCTACGATATCCATATCGTGAAGTTACAACACCATCAAAAGGCATAACGAAGTCTGAATAAGAAGAATCCGTCACACATAGCCAAAGTGTATCGTTGAGTAATGATAAATCATTTGATCGGTTTGAAGAATAGCATCTATCACTATCCCAAGGCCATTCATAATTCAATGTAGAGTCATTTTCAAAGTATTCATGAACAACATCATTCAAGACTCCGTCAAATTCTAGATCTTCAAGATATTCCCATGTACGATTTTCGTAAATCAACATCTTTCCGTTTGGCGTATCTATGGTGTCTTTCACTGATTGGGCAGTCAAAGCATTCCCCATAATTACCACAACGATAATCATTAACAATTTTCTCATGTATGTTTAACGCTACTTAATTCTATAGTACAAGAATTAAAATTAATGCATCAAAAATAGCGATTTAACTGAGCTTATAACACAAATGATATTAAAAGTTGTAAACAGAATACTTAGGAAAACTGTTGTGCTACCTCTTGGAGGGCATATTCTAGTTTCATTTGTGCTCCTTCTTGCGATCCGAAAAAGGAATGCTGAATCTCACCATGTCCGTCTATCATTACCCAATGAGGAGTTCCTTCGCAATTGAAGTAATCATATAATTCATGTTTATCTTCACGGTAAATATTGAAAGGACTTTTTTGTTCCGTAAAAACAGAAAGCACCTCTTCACTCGAAAAAGGTGTTGGTCGAAAATTAGAATGGATCACAATCAAGTTAATAAAACTATAGGCTTGTTGAAGATTATAGGCCAATGGAATTGCTCTTCCTGTACACCCAAGGCAATTGGTATTGTAAAAAAGCACCAAATTCAATCGCTTTTTTTGAATTAATGCTGACAGCGTAAGAACTTCATCATTTAATCCTACAAGTTCTATATTTGGAAATTCCATTCTGTTATGATTAGGTTTTATTTTATTTGAACAATAATTTTCGAAGACGCTTCTGCCGACAAGTTTAGCAGTTTATCGTTTAGCAAAACCTCTGTCGAATGGTCAAATTCGAATCTGTCCTTTACTTGTATGGCCATTCCTAGCTCGATTCCATGCTTATCTAAATATTTCAAAAATGAAGCAGAACTATCAGCCACTCCTGTTATTTCCGCAGGTTTATTGATCTTTAAATCAATCAGTTTAACAGTTTCTTCACGATGTATGATTTCTCCATTCTGATCTGGAATAGGGTCGCCATGCGGGTCAAATTTGGGGAAGTCTAGAAATTCATCCAAACGATTGGTCAACTTTACAGATTGAATGTGTTCTAATTGTTCAGCAATTTCATGCACCTCATCCCAACCAAAACTAAGTTTTTCTACAAGAAAAGTTTCCCAAAGACGGTGTTTACGAATTGTTTTTAAGGCCGCTTTTTTTCCTTCTTCCGTCAATTCACAGCCTTTGTATTTTTCGTATTGTATCAAGGATTTTTCAGCTAAACGCCTTACCATATCAGTAACGGAACTCGCTTTTGTTTCCATTCTATTTGCTAAATCATTTGTACCAACAGGCTTATTAAGCGTTTTTTCAAGATAGTATATGGCTTTGATATAATTCTCTTCACTTTGTGTTAAATGATTCATAGCAACTTTAAGTTTAAACAGCAAATATAAAATATTAGTTTAGATAAATCTAAAGCTTAGTAATACGCATAAAAAAAAGGCTACAATTCAATGTAGCCTTTAATAAAATTCACTTGGTGTTTTCTTATTTACTTAAGAACGTTAACCACACCTTTAAATTCATATTTATTATCATTTTGATAATCCAATGCTGTAATAGTCCATATGTACGAACCATCTCGAACAATGTTATCTCCATATGTTCCGTCCCAATAACCTTCTGGATCAAAAGATTCAAAAACTTTTTCCCCCCAACGGTTAAAAACTTCAAGGTGGAAATTGTAGACATCTACACCAGAAATATGAACTCTCCATTTATCATTAAATCCATTGGCATCAGGAGTAAATGAGTTTGGTGCAAAGAGTAAAACTTCATTTTGAATTCGCACTAATTTTTGCAGTGTATCAGAGCATCCATAGGCATTTTCTACCACAAGAATTAAAGGATAGTTTTCTATTTCAGCCGGATAAGTAAAGGTTGGATTTTGAAGCGAAGAATAACTAGGCTCCGCTCCTTCAGCAATCCATTCGTATGAAACGATATCATTACTTGATTGACTAAATGCATCCACAGTAGGTTCGAAAATTGAAGCTGGATTTGGATTCACATAAAAATTCGGTTCTGGGAAAGGATATCCTTCAATTAAATTAGGATAGCTTTTAAAGTAACGACATCCTCTGTTGGTTACCACTTCCATTTCCACATCATATACCCCTACACCAAATTCATGAGTAGCTGAATTACTTCCTGGAACAGTATCTTGCTCTCCATCACTATAACTCCAAACAGTATAACTGATTGTTTCAGTGGTGTTGGTTGTATTATCAAAGTTCACCTCGATCGGGAAACATTCACCTGTTTTATCAGGAGAAAGAGTTGGGTCTACTTCAGCAGGGTAATCAACTTTCACACATCCAGTAGCAGCTGGTGAACCACACTGCTCAGTAATTGTTACACAATATTCTGTTGAACTCGCTGTTGGCGTAACATAAACCTCACTTCCATTTCCAACTACCTGACCATTTAATGTCCATTCGTAAATATAAGCACTACTTCCTCCTGCTCCATTTGCAAATAGTCGCACTGAGTCTGCTATACAAATAATGGTGTCTTGTGACATACTCCCCACAGACAAAGCAGGTGGTTCGTTGATTACAAAGTCTTCTGTAATCACACATCCATTATCATCTGTTACAGTCAATGTTGTAGTACCAACAGCCAAATCATCTGCTGTTGCTGAAGTTGAATTAGAACCTGTCCAACTATAGGTGTAAGGCGCAGTTCCATCAGTAATTTCAACAGTTACAATTCCATCATTCCCACTGTTACAAGTTACATCAACTTGATTTACAACATTAAGTTGCATCGCTGGGATTTCTGAGATTGCCACAACAACAGTGTTTGAACAACCAATATCAGAAGTAATCACACACTCGTATGTACCTGCTGGCAAACCTGTAGCAGTTGCGGTTGTTTGGTTATTTGCATCATTCCATTGATAAGTTACATTTCCAATTTCAGGAACCATTGCAGCTGTTGCCGTTCCATCTGATCCACCCGGACAAGAAACTGGTGTTACACTAGAATCATAATTTGCAGGGGTATCTCCAACCGTAACATTGGTCGAAGAAACACATCCATTTCCATCAGTCATATTTACAGTATATGTTCCAGCAGAAACATTATTAACCGTTTGTGTTGTCGCCCCTAAACCAGGCCAATCATAGGTATAAGGAGACACTCCTGAAGTCGGTGTTGCAGTAACACTTCCCATTCCCGCAGAACACACATCGTCTTGAGCTGAAGCCGTCACGCTTGAAGTTAATCCTGTAATGAATGTAGTATCAGAAACGGCTCCTACTCCTGTACCACAAGTAGAACTTGCGATAAAATATCCCACTTCACCTGTTTGAGCTGTTGTGTTCAATTCTCCATTATTATATGGATAAGAATCTCCATTGGTATTGTGCCAAACGATATTGTTGTTATTTGCTGTAGTTACAATAGCGAATGGAATGGGTGTTAAAGTATAATTATCGGGTCCTGTTGGAGTAAATCTATACCCATCATTTTGCAAATCAAAAACTTGATTATTTCTTCCTGGTACAGGATGAGCAATTGATCCGTTTTTGTTCAGACCATGTGTTGCTCTACCACTTCCCCAAGCCATACAAGTTGTTTTATTTGAAATGTGCGTTTCAATTACGTCAGTTCCTTCGTAGAGTAAAACTGCTCCTGTAAAACATAAATTAGGCGCATGACAAGAAGAACTAAACATAGAAAGTCCATCCCAAAATACAACCGCTATACGATTAGGGGCAGCACCAATGACTTCAAAGTAAATATTCCCTCCTTGAGGTTGGTATAAATCTTGCCAAACAGACATAATGGAATTCTGCATTGTTGCGGTAGTTGTCGGTATATTTGTTACAGACCATGATGCATAACCACCTGCTTGAGCAACATTAAATGAAATTGTACCGTTATCACTTACTATTATTTGATTGTACACAGCTCCATAAAACCTAAAGTTAAACCCAAGGTTAATCACTCCTGTAAAATCATCATCACCTAAATTATATGAAGCTGGATTCGATAATGTAAAGATAGAAGAGTTAATTCCTCCTCCACTACCACATGTTTCAATAGTTATTGGATCTCCAACACATGCAGATGCATCGTTACCAAGACAAACTGTTTGCTGACCCAGTGCGTAGACTGACCCAACTAAAAATGAAACTAATAAATATAAACTACGAGACATAAATTTGTTTTTTGTTATGCTATAAACGTTTGGCGGTTAGTGAAGGTTGTCTAAACATTAAAATATTTTAAAAGAATTATGAATCACTCAAAATAAAACTGAGAAGACTTTGCTTATATTCCTCAAGACCAATAAAAACAGGCACATTGTTATGTCCTGCTCCAGGCACTTCACTTTTAATTTTCCAACTCATATTGTGGTTGTTATAGACCAATTGTCCATGTGAAGTAAAGGATAAAAAATCATCATCAATTCCATGCATCCAATACAATGGAACATTACATTGTTTAATTTGTTCAGCGTTATCAATTTTAATGTCCACCATGTAGGAAGAAGGCATATTAATTAATGAGGCATCTTGCACCATAACTGCACTGCTGGCAAAGGGCGCTTCCAGTACAATTTTATGGGGTTGTAGAGCAAATGATTTGTCCCCTGCCGATTTGCATGTCGCTGCGCTTCCTAATGAATAACCGTATACAATTAAGCGATCATTTTCTAACCCCTTTCCTTTCAACCAGTTTAAAGCACCGTCTGTTGCGGCATACATGTTTTCTTCCGTGGGCTTACCCTCAGACAAGCCGTAACCAGGATAATCAAACATTAAAACGCCAAACCTCCCTTGGTGTCCAACATAACTTAATAGCTTTTGTCTGGGCCAATAATGATCCATGTGATCTCTATTTCCATGACAATATAAAATAACTGTATCCGTTTGAATGGCATTCACATCTCCTACAAAAATTGCCGCAATTTTCAAGGTTTCCTCTCCATCTTCAATGGTAAATTCAAATTGATGGATGTCACTTTCAGGGATATAATAATCTGTAGGAAGCTCCAAAGACAATTCTCCTGCATAATTATCTAAACGATATTCAGTAATGCTATTGTCATTATTAAATAAGAAATCGTCCAATCGCTTTCTACATCCTACGAAAAGGATGAATACAGCAATTAACACGATGGAAATAATACCTCTCATTTTAAAATCTTCTAATTAATCCAAAGTACAAACCTGTTGCACCTTTTTTTCCTGTTATACTAATATAATCTAAAACGATATCTTCATTCGATGAAAATGGAGCAAGTAACTTAAGTTCCGTTTTAAAGGTCCATTTCTTCCAATTCAAATCATGTCCTAAATTTAACATTGGAACTACAACCGTTTCTTGTTTTTCACCATGCGCTTTTACACTACTCAATTCATACCAAGACCCTATCCCGACATACAGCATATTGGCACTTGGTCTCCCCCCTTTGTTGAGCAAGTCATCCTGCGATAGGGACCTGAAATTATATTTATAATAATAATGTGCATCCAATTGAGGCCAAAACTTAAAATTATTTTCGAACACATCTATAGCCGTATTGAAGCCAAGCATAGCAGAAGCACCATGTTTTTGATTTTTGCTTTTCCATGCACCGTAGGTTGCACCGCCCCCAATTTGGGCAACACCAAATACTGCAGCGGTTGTAAACCAACTTCCATGTATTGTTAAATTATTGCTTACCCCTCTACCGTAGGTAACAGAAGAAAAAGGAATCGGTATAGTAGCAAGTCCTGGCACCTTAACCATTGGCCCTCCCAAATCGATTCCAATTGCGTTTTCATTTTTTGACAGGGGCTCAACAAACCTCGCTGGTCCGCAAGCACTAAGCATTAGAGCTATGATTCCAATGAATAGTAGATAATTCCTTGAGTACATTGTGCAAATATACAGATTCTTAGTTTATTGAACAATAAAATATTGTATTCCACCAATGATTAGCTTCTGACTTCAGCTTCAATTAAAATAGATTCGCAATTCAAATCAAAATATTTTTTGGTATTTTGTCGACTTAAGCTTAAACTAATATTTTCATTATGTTAAAAATTGACATGCACACCCATATCATTCCAAAGACACTTCCTGATTGGGCAAAAAAGTTTGGATATGGTGATTTTATATTCCTTGAAGAAAGAGATGATGGTAAAGCCGATATGATTCAAGGAGGTAAATATTTTCGAACAATTAAAGAAAACTGTTGGGAAGAGGATGTCAGAATTAAAGAATATGAAAATTTCAATACACAAGTGCAAGTAGTTTGTACGATACCAGTATTGTTTTCCTACTGGGCAAAGCCAAAGGATGGTCTTGAAGTCAGCCAGTTTTTAAATGACCACATTATAGATTTGGTTACGCGTTACCCAAAAAACTACATTGGATTAGGAACGGTGCCTATGCAAGATACGGAGTTGGCCATTCAGGAATTAGAGCGCATCCATAAATTAGGAATGAAAGGAATACAAATTGGCTCCAACATCAATGGACTAAATTTAAGTGAAGAACGTTTCTTCCCTATTTTTGAGGCCTGTGAAAGACTTGGACTCGCAGTAATGATTCATCCATGGAACATGATGGGCTTTGATGAAATGAGAAAATATTGGCTTCCATGGTTGGTGGGAATGCCTGCAGAAACCTCGCGCGCAGCCTGTTCATTAATATTCAGTGGGACATTGGAAAAACTTCCTAAGCTAAGGGTTTGTTTTTCTCATGCGGGAGGTTCATTTATTCCGACCATAGGAAGAATTGAACATGGGTTTAATTGCAGACCAGACTTAGTGGCCATTGACAACGATGTAAACCCTAGAAAATATTTAGGGAAGTTTTGGATAGATTGTATCACTCATGACATCGACATGTTGAAATACATGATTAAGGTACAGGGCAGTTCTAAAATTTGTTTAGGAACAGACTATCCTTTTCCACTCGGTGATTTAGAAATTGGTAAGTTTATTGAAGAAAGTGATCTTTCGCAACAAGTAAAAGAAGATATTTTTGCAAATTCTACTATAGAATGGCTTAATTTAGATAAAAACGATTACCTTAAATAAATAGAAAAACAACAAATATGAAAGTTATAACATCAATTATATTAACGAGTGTACTTTTCCTCAGTGTGGGATGCGGCAACTCTAAAGAAAACAACAAAAAGAAGGAACAAGTGGAAAATCAATCTGAAATGGGACAAGTAAAACACCCTTCACCAACCGCTGTTGATTTCTATGCGAACGCTCAAGACAAGTCTTGGAAGCTATCTGTTCGATTTGGAGGTCAAATTGTTTTTACAGACACCAAAAACAACATTTATTTTACTTCAGACACCAATGAAAAAATCGTTGCACAAGGAGCTGATGTCGTTCAATTATTCAGCGAAAATAAAACACACATCATACGTGTGAATATAGATATCGTAGACTGCATGGAAACGGGAAAAAGTGTTAACATAATGGTGCGTAAAACAAATGAAAAAAAGGGAATCGATTACTCAGGATGTGGATTTTACAGAGGAACACCTCAAATACATGACATTTGGGCACTTGAAAAATTAAATGGTGAAACACTTACCGCGAGACAGTTTCCAAAAGAACGTCCACATTTTGAATTCAACCTCAACACTAAAAAAATGAGTGGATTTGCTGGATGTAATCAAGTCAATGGAAACCTAAGGTTCGAATACAACAAAATGATTGTTGAACAATTGGCCTCCACAAGAATGTACTGCGGTGAAACTTCAGATTTAGAGAATGAAATTTTAACTATTCTCCGTGGTCAACCAGTATATCATTTAAAAGGACTAAATTTAATTCTAGAAACACCTAGAGGTAGTTTAACATTGAAAAAAGTAGACTAATGACAACAAATGAAAACACACCAGTAAAAAAAGATACAATGGCAGGTTCTAGTTCCATTGGAAAAGAAACGCCTAAAAAGAAGCCTTTTTGGAAAAAGCATTTTTTAAGTCTCTTCCTTTTTGTGCTATTAATTATTAGTGCGGCATGGGGTTATTTCGCAAACAGAGCAATGGAATCTAAATACGAAAAAGAAATCACTGCCCTAACACAGGAGCATGAAGCAGAGATAGAAAGGATAAAAGTTGAAAACATAAAACAACTTTCAAACACTTTGGCGCTTGCCGTGCGTAGTGAAATGATTGCCGAAAACATGAATCAAGTTAATCAATACTTCTTACAAACCCTTAAAACATTTGATGTTGAAAAGGTTATGCTTGTAGATCATAACACAAGTGTTGCTCTTTTAAGTACAAACAAGAAAGATGAAAACACCAACTTTGGTGATCCTGGTTTAGTGAATGCCAAAGAGGCCATGACAAAAATGTACAATAACCACCACTACGCTGCCACTCCAATTATGGGGTTGAACACACAACTAGGTGTTTTGATTATTCAAGTGGATTAGAGACAGTTATCCTAACAATAAAGAAAATCACTCTCGATATCGGGAGTGATTTTTATTTTCCAGAACAAAATTGGACTCATTTTTGCTATATCAATACTAAACTTAGAAATTATGATGTTAAAAGAAAGGAAAATCCCCAAGTGGAAAGAAAAAGAAAACAAGTTCAAGAGTCAATCGTTTGATGATTCTTTAGAAGCATTGGGTGCTAATGGTGCGTTCATTAATGCAAAGCAAGTAAATCAAGCGATAGTATCTCCAACCCAAACTTCAAAAAAAGAACTCTGTGAAGATTAGTCCATTATTTTGACTACTTACCCTGTAAAGGTTCGTCCAGTAAATAATGGTCTATAAATTCACGCACGCAACCTCTCCCCCCCTTAGCTTGAAGAATCAAATCGACATGTTGCTTTACAACCGGAACAGCATCAGCTGGAGCAGCAGAAAACCCAACACTTTTCATTACCTGCAAATCATTGATATCATCACCGATAATACCAACTTCAGCCAAATCAATGTTTAGTTTTTCACACCATCCTTTTAGTATTTCCATTTTCGGATCTCGTCCAACATATAAATGTTCGATGCCTAAAAGTTCTGCTCTGGCTTTCACCATTTCAAGTTTAAATCCAGAAGAAATGATACCGACCTCAACACCATGTTTTTTTAAAGCCATTATCGCCATACCATCTTTGGCATTATACTTTTTAATCTGATCCCCATTCTCGGAGAAGAACATTCCTGCATCAGTCATTACTCCATCAACATCTAGAATCAGCAATTTTAGCTTTTTCAGTTTTTGTTTATCAACAGATAAATTATAAGAAAGAAGATTGGTGAGCTGTAGTTTTTCTTGAAAACAAAAAAGTTCAAGCTCACCCAATTTCAAATCAGCTACCTTAGCCACATTATGCTCAGTTAAAAACTGCGATAAACTGCGGCCATTTCGCTTTAAAACAGCTTCAAGGTTTGTGGTCAATAATTTCATTATACAATTTTATATCCTACACTCCCTGCAACTGGTTCTATGGCTGACTTCAAAGCGACAAACTGTTCATGGGTTAATTGTTGAGCAGCATCTGATTTAGCAACAGAAGGGTCTGGATGTGCTTCAATTAAAAGTCCATCAATCCCCATAGCCACACATGCTTTTGCTAATTTCTCAATTCCATATCGGTATCCTAAAGCATGACTAGGGTCTAAAATAATGGGCAAGTTTGTATACTCTTGTAAATACGCTACTCCACAAAGGTCTAATGTAAAACGTGTATTGGTTTCAAAAGTTCTGATCCCTCTTTCACATAAAATAACTTGGTCATTTCCACCAGACAAAATAAACTCAGCTGCCTGAACAAACTCTTGTAAAGTTGAACCAAATCCTCTTTTCAGTAAGACCGGTTTATTGATTTTCGCACATGCACGTAAAATCCCTTGATCATACATTGCTTTTGCACCAATCTGAATAATGTCACTGTGTTCAATCACCTCATCAACATGAGTAGCATCCCTTACTTCCGTAATCACACTCAAACCATGTTCTTCTCTCATTTGAGCCAATAACTTCAAACCTTCCAATCCTAAACCTTGGAAACTATAAGGACTTGTTCTTGGCTTATAACAACCACCACGAAGCGTAGTTAACCCTTGAGATTTTATCAATTGCGCACTTTGCTGAATTTGTTCTAATGACTCTACAGAGCAAGGTCCTCCAATGAGGATGGTATTTTTTGTATCACCTCCAATTGTGAGGTCTCCAATTTTAATTTCACGTGTTTTTTGTTGAAATGCTCTAGAAGCCAATTGCATGTCATTTGCAAAGACCCAGCTTTCTTCAACCTTAGCAGCTAATTCATTAGGAACTTCTTTCATTGATGAAGAAGTGATCAAATGCTGACTTCCATTATAATGGATATGAAATGCTTTATGTTTTTCTGCCAACTGTGCTGCATCATTAGCACTTACAGATGTATTTAATTTTAAAATCATATTTCTCCTTTAATTAAGTTTACGAAGGTAACAATTCCTTCAGTTTTATTATTTGCATTGATTACTGGCAAGTACATCACTGGAAAACTCTGTTTACGCACAAGGTTTAACATGTCATCTACATTTGCCTCTGCATCAATTGTAATGGGGTCGTGATTAATCATTTCAGTAACTTCTAGCCCTGCAATATCTTCAAAGTTTTTTATCATTGCTTTTCTAACATCAGCATTAGATATAATCCCATCAAATTGATTGTTTTTCTCAATTATTGTAAAACCCAGTTTACCTTGATCGATGGCTTCGAGTACCCTTTTGAAAGTAATGGTTTCATATTGAACGACCGGACATTCTTCCAATGGAATCATAAAATCTCGAATTTTAAATTGAGATTGAATAGCGCGTTTTGTCAGGTCCATTAATGCATGACCAACACTTGCCCCTTTAAACAAAAAGCTACCAGAGACGGAAGAATGCACTCCCATATTGCGGAGAATAAAAGAAACCTCTCCATTTACTCCACCATCTACGTGTACATTTTTATTTGGATACTTCTTTTTGAATTCACGTATTTTCCTAAAATTTTCAGGGTCAAAAACGCCACCACTTTGTCCAGGGATAGTCGCCATAAAAAGCACAAAGTCATATGAAGCATATTCATCAAATGCAGACACTGGAGTTGGGGTAATTAGCGCCAATCCTTTTTCACCTTTAATATCTGCTGGAATCTCTAATTTATCTTTCAATTGTTCATACTGAAAGGTTACATATTCCACGGGGTGTTTTCTGAGTAAATCAAAGTACTTTTCTGGTGTTTCTGTGATGATGTGTAAATCGATCGGCATATCGCACCATTCTCTAATTTGAGCAATATCATCAAATACACTTAAATCATCATTACAATCTACATGTAGCAAATCCACTTGATGGGCTTCTAGATCTAGAATAGTTTCTTTTAAACTTCTGTTTTTATCAGAATATATAGAACCTGAAATTTTCATATAATTATCTTTTTAGTATGGGTCGAAAAGTATTGTCTGTAATCATGATTTGCGTTTCCAAACCAAATACGTCTCTTTTTAAATCACGTTCAAGCTGTTGAATCATAGCTTCCTCTGTGATGCTTAGTAGATTTTTGTGATACATTTCACGTTCAATCAATTTCACCACGATCACACCATCGATTTTATCCAATTGAATAACTTGCTTTTCTTCTCCAACGAAACCTTCATTTTTCCAATATTTGGCAAAAGCGATGGCTTTATCTTTCGGAACCGCTTCGAGAAAAAAAACACTTAAGTTCCCGTTATCAATTCGTGTTCCCATGGAAATTCCACAACCCACCAATAAAAACGACAACAATGAAACAACAATCCAATTCTTCATGATGTTCAAAAATATAAAGATAATCTTAAAGCATCTTCTTTTAAAACGAAAATAAGCATTGATCTGCTTAAGTTTTTAGTTTGTTTAACGTGATTAAGGTTGAAATGAGTGTTTATCGCAGAAAACAATACATGGTGCAAAAAAAAACGACCCAATTCAATTGAGTCGTTTCTTATTTCTTTTAAAGATAAATTAGATTTTTTTAACCCATCCAAATCGATCTTCAATTCTTCCGTATTTAATATTGTCTAGTTCCTCCACTACTTTCTTCGAGAAAGTACGTTTCTCTTCTCCTGGAAGGTGATATTCTTTACCTTTAAATCCAATCATTTTAACAGGTGCTATTGTTGCAGCAGTTCCTGCTCCAAACGCTTCCGTCATTCTACCTTCTTCAATGGCTTCAATAATTTCTTTCACTGTAATTTTGCGTTCTTCAACGGTCATTCCCCAGTCCTTAGCGACTTCAATTACGCTACGTTTTGTAATCCCTGCAAGAATTGTATCCGATTCTTTAGGAGTCACCAATTTTCCGTCAATAACAAAAAGAATATTCATCGTTCCTGCTTCTTCTACATATTCATGAGTTTGAGCATCGGTCCAAATCAATTGATGATAACCTTGATCTTGCGCTAATTTCGCTGGATACAAAGAAGCGGCATAGTTACCTGCTGCTTTTGCTGCTCCAACTCCACCTGCTGCTGCACGCGTATAATCCTCCTCAATTTTCAAATTAATGGCCTCAGTATAGTAAGAACCAACCGGACATGTAAATATCATGAAACGGTATGTTTCAGAAGGCTTAATCCCAGTATATCCATCAGTTGCAAACATGAATGGGCGAATGTACATTGAATTCGTACTTTTCTTCGGTACCCACTGATCATCAAATCTCAATAGCTCATTCAAGCAAAACAAGAATAAATCTTCAGGAATATCAGCCATACACATACGGTGAGCAGACTTTCTAAAACGCTGAGCATTCATTTCAGGACGAAAAACTACTGGATCACCATCTTTGGTTCTGTATGCTTTCATCCCTTCAAAAATCGACTGTCCGTAGTGAATTGCAGATGTTGCTGGGTGTAATGCCATATCTCCAAAAGGAATAATTTCAGGTTCTCCCCATTTTCCATCTTTAAAATCCATGACCAACATGTGATCAGAAAAAACCCTTCCAAAAGGAATGTTATCCCAATCCACTTCATTGATTTTACTGTTTTGAGTTCGTGTAGCTTTGATTGTATATTTTGATGTTTCCATATTATTTTTGATATTGCTGCAAATATACTGTTTTTTCAATAGACTCACTAATCACCCTTCAAATTTGCTTTATTTTTAACTACATTTGTTAAATAAATTTCTGACCATTGACAGCTGTTGAGATATTAAAAAAATACTGGGGATTTGAGAGTTTCCGCAAGCAACAAGAGGACATTGTTCAAAGTGCCATTAACGGCCGAGACACCTTCGCTTTGTTGCCAACCGGAGGTGGGAAATCAATCTGTTTTCAAGTTCCAGGAATCGCTAGAGAAGGGATTTGCTTGGTCATCTCCCCTTTGATTGCGCTAATGCAAGACCAAGTCAAAAACTTAAAGTCAAAAGGATTAAAAGCTGCGGCCATCACATCAGGAATGTCGAGAAGAGAAATCGACATTATTCTTGACAATGCGAAATTTGGAGGATTAGACTTTTTGTACGTTTCTCCTGAGCGATTAAAAACAGATATTTTTCTGGCCCGGTTCAAACAAATGCAAGTTTCACTCATTGCCATTGATGAAGCTCATTGTATTTCCCAATGGGGACACGATTTTCGTCCTCCATATTTAGAAATTTATAAACTGCGCGAGATTCATCCTGAGGTTCCGATGATTGCTGTTACGGCAACAGCAACCGAAGAAGTCAGAAAAGACATTATAGAACAACTTCAAATGCGCAACACCAATTATTTTGAAGGTGATTTTGCGCGTGACAATATTTCTTATGAAGTTTATGCTGTTGAAAATAAGAGAAATGCTATTCTTAAAGCTTGCAAAAGATTTAGTGGATCCACTGGAATCGTGTATTGTCAAACAAGAAGAGAAACCAAAGAAATAGCCCGTTTACTCATTGCGCACAACCTTTCTGCAGGAGTTTATCACGGTGGACTCCCAGGGGAGGAACGGAAGAAAAAATTAGATGCTTGGCTAAACAATCACATTAGAATTATAGTTGCTACCAATGCTTTTGGTATGGGAATCGATAAACCAGACGTGCGTTTTGTGTTGCATTATGAAATTCCGAACAATCTAGAAGCCTACTTCCAAGAGGCAGGTCGTTCCGGTAGAGATGGTAAAGCCTCTAGAAATATGGCGTTTTATTCGCAAGTTGACTTAGTTAAATTACGACAACGAATAGCACAACAATTCCCTCCTATTGACTTCATCAAAACGGTATATCGTGCATTGTGTAATCATTTCAGTATCGCAATTGGCTCGGGAATGAATGAAAGTTACGGTCTTAACATCAAGGAATTGGTAAAGAAATATGATTTTGAGCCTTTACCGACCTATAACGCATTAAAAATCCTTCAACTAAACGGGTCAATTCTCTTTAACGAAGCTGTTTTTCATCCAACAAAACTGAAATTTATTGTAAGCAACAAAACGCTCTACAACTTCCAACTAAAAAACGAAGAATACGACCCTTTAATTTCATTAATATCTAGAAGTAATCCTGGGATTTTTTCCAACTACTATGAAGTCAACGAAGCAAAAATTGCGCAGAAACTCAGAAAATCAACAGCACAGATTCACAAAGAATTACAATACATCGAAAAACAAGGACTGGCTGATATTTCATGGCAATCTGAACTGCCCCAAGTAACCTTGCTTCATGAGCGCTTACCCGATGAATACATGCGCATCGACCAAAAGGTTTACCAAACACGAAAGGATGTAGCATTAAAGAAATTGGAAAGCATGTTGAATTTTGTTCAAGAACCCATTTGTCGCTCCATCTTGCTCCTAAAGTATTTTGGACAAGAAGGAAAGCCGTGTGGCAAGTGTGACATCTGTTTAGCAGAAGAAAAGTCAAATTACAGCGCCGAAGAACTTCAAGGAATTATCGAAAATCTACTGGAGGAAAAAGCGTTTACTTTGGAAGAATTCTTAGCAGAACTTAAAGGAGTTGAACGCCATCATTTAGTGGGTGTATTGAATTGGATGTTAGATGTTCAATTGGTTCAGTATAAAGACGGCGCTTTTTCAAAGTAAATGAACCATTAAAAATCAATGGTATTGTAGGGAGATTGGTTAAAGAACATTTTTTCAAAATAGTGCTTAAACTGTATTCCTTCAAAGTAAAAGGAAAGAATCTGTTTGTAATTTAATCCGTGTTTTGCCATTCCCATAGCTCCTTCTTGACATAATCCAACGCCATGTCCAAAGCCACGGCCCTTAATCACCACATCTTGACCTTCAGGATAGCAAGAGAAAAAAGTAGATTTTAATTTGAAGTGATACCTTAAATCACGTAATGGAATTCCTAAATGTGGACTCAAATAAAATGCTTTTCTGTCCTCTTGTTCAAAAGTATACACAACCTGCTTGTACAAGCTGTCTTCAATGGGATAAAAATAAGTGTTGACTAAAAAGTTTCTCCATTCTACCTTAGGAATTCTCTTTTCCCAAGTTGCTTGACGGGTGTAAATACAAAATGTATCCTTGAAAGGTTGTAAATATGGAATTTCTTCTCTCCACACATAATCAGACCTACTGGTTTGCCCTCCACAATTGGCATGAAAAAAACCATCGATCAATTGATTGGTCATTGTATCAACAATATAAAGTCCGTCCGTTGCAATCACCGCTTTTCGAATATCATCTGTATAGATTAATTTATTGAAATAAGCTTGACAATGAACTTGATCACATAAATTAAAACCTTCTTTTGCATGCCTATTAAAGTACTTCAAAGCGTAAGTTCTTGAAATAACCGCTTGAGCTTTATAATATTCGATGGGTTTTCCACCACCACCTTCAGATTCAACCACACCGCCAAGATAATGTTCAAAAGACACATCATTTACAATGGAAAGGCCTTTCTTTCCAGATGAAATTTTAAATCCATCGTGGTATTTTCTTTCTTTTAAAACAGGTGTTCTGGGACGCAATCGCAAGGCAAAATGATTTCCCGTAGGTTTCAATGTCACTTGATTAAAAGTACCGAGTGACCTCACCCCTTTTTTAAGTTCAACTTTATTTCCCACGCGTGTAATCGAAACAAACTCATTCGGCAGCAGTGCGCCAAAAGGTGTGGTATCTCCAAAAATCATATAACTTCCTTCATAATAGGAGAAGTCAATGCGTTGGATGTTGTGAGAACGGTAAACTCCTATGTTAATATCATTTCCCATCGCTATTGGCGAAGAGACCATTAAGATAAACATTAGGAGTAATCGCTTCATTCCACGAAAATAATTATTTATTGGTTAATTGAATCAAGACTTCTTTTGCTGCTTTTTTACTTGCTCCACCTTCACCTAGAATTTTGAGCAATTCAGAATAATCCTTTTTTAGTTTCTCATTTTTCGCTTGTCCTGGCAGAATCAACTGAAGTTCTTTTTCTATTTGTTCTGCGTTACATTCTTGTTGAATCAATTCCTTAACAGCTTCTTTTTGAAGAATTAAATTGACTAAACTAATATAATCTACTTTAATCAACCGTTTTGCAATGTGATATGAAATAGAGGAACCCTTATAACAAACCACTTCAGGCACTTCAAAAAGTGCTGTTTCTAAAGTTGCCGTTCCAGAAGTTACCAAAGCTGCGGTGGCAATAGAAAGTAAATCATAAGTTTCACCATGAATTAACCTTACGTTTTCAGAGTGTTTTAAAAAAGGTTCATAAAACGTACTAGGCATTGCAGGCGCACCAGCAATAACGAATTGGTACTCATCAAATTTCGATAAGCTGTCCAACATAATTGGAAGCTTCGTATTGATTTCTTGTTTACGGCTTCCAGGCAGAAGCGCAATCACCGGACGTTCGTCTAAGTTATGCTTGGCATACAAATCAACCTTATCTGTTCTGGCAATAAATTGTTCAACTGCATCCAATAAAGGGTGTCCAACAAAAGTCACATCCATTCCGAATTTAGCATAGAATTCTTTTTCAAAAGGAAGGATGACCAACATTTTGTCCACCACTTTCTTTATGGTATGAACACGATTTTGTTTCCACGCCCAAATTTGCGGTGAGATATAATAAATTACTGGAATACCCTGAGCTTTAGCCCACTTTGCAATCCTCAGATTGAATCCGGGGTAATCCACCAACACCAAAGCATCTGGTTTATACTTTAGAATATCTTGTTTACAAAACTTAATATTTCCAAGGATGGTTTTTAAGTTGGCAACTACCTCAACAAACCCCATAAAGGCAAGGTCCGAGATGTGTTTCACAGGTTTACCAACAACTTCTGCCATATTGTCTCCACCCCAGTATCGAAAGTCAACATTAGCATCTTCCTCTAAAATTGCTTTCATCAGGTTTGCTGCATGCAAATCTCCAGATGCCTCACCAGCTATGATATATAGTTTTTTCACAAAAGAATTAATAATGCAACAATAACAGTTAGAAAAATGGTAACAGCAACTAGTCCTGTTGTAAATTTATCCCATCGCCATTGAAAATTTGTAAAATAAAATAAAAGTAAATTAGGAATCACCGGAAAGATCAACAATTCGTTTCTATTGTTTGAGCTTGAAGCCATAAAACGATAAACTTCACTTAATGATTTAGTATCATGTTTCCACTGCCAGAAAAAGACAAAGCCGAGTATTGGCAATACTATTCCGAAAATTAAACCGATTACTTTCTTGTCCAGCTTTTTCCCTAAATTATTAATTACTCCCATTCCTTTTATTTAAACTTAAAATTCCCATTCATTGATTTCGCTTATCACATGGTAAGCAGTCATGTCAAACTGTGTTGGTACTACACTTACAAACCCATTGTCCAAGGCCCAAATATCGGTATCTTCTCTCCAATCGTCTCGATTAAACTCACCTTTCAACCAATAATATGGTTTTCCATACTGGTCTTGTCTTTTATCAAAACTATCTTTCCAATACGCTTTGGCTTGTCTACACACCTTTATCCCCTTAATCTCTTCAGTTTTCAATTGGGGAATATTCACATTCAAACAAATACTTTTAGGAAACTCTCCACTTAATGCACGGCCAACGACTTCTTTAACGGCCCATTGAGATCCAGAAAAATCTGCATCTGAGTCAAAATCCAAGAGTGAAAAACCAATTGAAGGAATATCCTCCATTGCTCCTTCTACCGCGGCAGACATTGTTCCCGAGTAAAGCACATTCGAAGCGCTATTTTCTCCATGATTAATGCCCGAAACCAAAAGATCAGGTTTTCCTTTTATCACCTCGGCAATGGCTAGTTTTACACAATCTACAGGAGTTCCCGTACAAGTATAAGCATTGTAATTTTCATACAAAGGAGAAGGATCAAGTCTTAAAACATCATTTACTGTAATCGCATGTCCCATTCCCGATTGAGGTTTGTCTGGCGCAACAATTACGATATCACCAAAAGGTTCTACCGCCTCTATAAGACTGCGCAATCCTTTCGCTTGAATTCCGTCATCGTTTGTGACTAAAATCAATGGACGTTTTTTTGACATTTCTTTCATTTTTGATGAGTTGCGAAAATAAACATATCTTTTGTGAATGTGTGTTTTGTAGAAAGGAATTTCAGTTTATCTAATTCATTTTTTGGCCACTAATTCCGCTTACAACCTGTAGTTTGTATTTGAAAACAGACGATTTTTATAAATTGAATAAATTTTGAGAATTATTTTACTTTTCTTTCTTTAGGAGATGCCATAGCATCAGCCGACAAGAAAAAAATTAAAAGAAGCTCAAAAGAATCGATTTTAATATTGCTGTGTTTCCAAATTCAAACTATTAAGTTTGCTTATTCTTTTTGGCAGTCAATGCAATTTGTGGGAGCTTCACAAGGTCGCTACACAAATTCACTTGCCTTGCAAAACAAAAAGAAGTTCACAAAGCTACCGGTTTTCGTCGGGGTGGAAATCGAAGCTTCGTGTTGGAATAGTAAGCGTAGAATTAAACGATTATTATACGTATAATCATTCGGGTAGGAAGTGGGTTAAATTTTTTACTTTTTTTATAATCAATTGAAAAGGCCTGTTGTAGTTGAGGTTTAGTATTGAAATTAATGTTATATTTGGTGGGGAAATATAGAGGTGATATATGTGTAATTGCGTATAGCCAATTGTTGTAAGCAAGCTAAAACCAGCCGTACAAACAGCACATTTGGTTTTTGCCGACACAAAAGCCAACCCTCGAAAAAACCAAAAGAGCTGTTTTTTGCCAACGCTCGAAAAAATAGAAGAAGATTGAATATTAAGAATTGAACAATAAAGAATGAATCAAAAGAATAACCAAAACCCAGAACAAATAGCGAGAGACCGCATCGACCAAAAGTTGCGTCTTGCTGGGTGGGTTATTCAGGATAAGAAAAAGCTTGATTTTAGTGCTGCTTTAGGGATTGCAGTAAAAGAATATCAAACCGAAGTTGGACCTGCTGATTATGTTCTGTTCGTGGACAGAAAACCTGTTGGCGTAATTGAAGCAAAGAAAGATGAAGAAGGTCAAAACCTTTCTGTTGTAGAAGAACAGTCCGGGACTTATGCGGCTAGTAAATTGAAGTACTTCAACAATGAACCACTACCTTTTATTTATGAATCAACTGGTATAATCACAAGATTCACCAATACACGAGATCCAAAACCAAGAGCGAAAAACATCTTCTCATTTCATCGACCGGAAACGATAAAGCAACAATTAAAGGATGATAAAACGCTTAGAGGAAGGTTGTTTAATTTCCCTGAACTAGACAAAGGAACACTCAGAGACTGTCAATTCTCAGCTATTAAAAATCTCGAGGTTTCTTTTGAGGAAAACCGTCCGAGAGCTTTGATTCAAATGGCAACTGGTGCAGGCAAAACCTTTACGGCCATTTCATCCATTTACCGCTTGTTGGAATACGGAAATGCCAAACGCATCCTGTTCTTAGTGGATACCAAAAACCTGGGCGAACAAGCCGAACAGGAATTTATGGCTTTTATTCCTCCAGGCGAAAACAGAACTTTTACAGAACTATATACTGTTCAGCGATTGACTTCATCATTTGTAAATCCTGATGCCCATGTTTGTATCAGTACAATCCAGCGTTTGTACTCCATATTGAAGGGAGAAGAACTGGATGAAAAAGCAGAAGAGGAAAACCCGAATGAAAAAGGCTGGCTTCCTAAAGAACCGCTTCCGGTGGTGTACAATGAAAAAATTCCCGTGGAGTTTTTTGATTTCATCATTATTGATGAATGTCACCGTTCTATTTATAATTTGTGGCGACAGGTGTTAGAATACTTTGACTCCTTCCTGATTGGATTAACAGCGACACCTGACAAACGGACTTTCGGCTTCTTTAATGAAAATGTGGTGAGTGAATACCCCCACGAAGATGCCGTGGCAGATGGTGTAAATGTTACTTACGATACCTATCTGATTGAGACTAAAATCACCAAGGAAGGCGCAAAAATAGAAGCCAAAGAGTTTGTTGATAAGCGGGAAAAGCTGAGCAGACGTAAACGCTGGGAGCAGTTGGATGAAAAAGTGGCTTACACGTCCAATCAATTAGATAAAGACATTGTGAATCCCAGCCAAATCCGAAATGTGATCAAGGCCTATAAAAACAAATTGCCTGAAATATTTCCCGGCAGAAAGGAAGTTCCCAAAACGCTGATTTTTGCCAAGACCGACAGCCATGCGGATGACATTATCAATATTGTTCGGGAAGAATTTGGCGAAGGCAATAGCTTTTGTAAGAAAATCACCTATCAGACGGATGACAACCCGAAAACGGTATTATCTTCTTTTAGAAATGATTATTACCCACGAATAGCAGTAACCGTGGACATGATTGCTACAGGAACAGATGTGAAGCCTTTGGAATGTTTGATTTTTATGCGGAATGTAAAGTCCAAAGGCTACTTTGAACAGATGAAGGGCCGTGGTACGCGAACCATCAAGCTAGAAGATTTGAAGAAAGTAACTCCTTCGGCTATTGCCACCAAAGACCATTTTGTTATTGTGGATGCCGTGGGCGTGATGAAAACCACTAAGACCGACAGCCGACCACTGGAACGCAAACGAGGTGTGGCGCTCAAAGACCTGTTGTATGCTGCCATGATGGGCAATGTGGATGAGGATTTGTTTACTTCCCTTGCTGGAAGATTGGGAAGGATTGAAAAACAGATCACACCTGACGAAAAAGGCAAATTTCAAGAATTGGCGAAAGGCAAATCCATTAATCAAATGACCAAAGATTTGTTGGGGGTATTTGACCCTGACAAAGTACAGGATTTCGCTATTGCCAAATTTGTACATCCAACCCCAGCTCAAGTAGATGAAGCACAACAAGAACTAGCCAAACAAGCCACCTTGCCGATTACGGGTGAGTTGATTGAATATGTGGACAATGTGCGCAAGTCGCTGGAACAGATTATTGATGTGGTGAATATTGATGAACTGGAGTTTGCGGGATGGGACACGCTGGCACAAGAGAAAGCCGCTGAACTGGTGACGGATTTCAAAACCTACATTGAAACCCACAAAGACGAGATTCTGGCTTTGAGTTGGTTTTATTCTCAACCTTATCAGCGAAAAGAACTCACCTATAAAATGGTGAAGGAGTTATTGGAAAAACTCAAAGCCGTCAAACCTACATTAGCACCCCTTCGCATTTGGCAGGCATATGAGCATATAGATGGTTTGGAAAGAAGCCAACCGCTTAATGAAATGATTGCTCTGGTAAGTTTGATACGAAGGGTAATGGGACTGGATGAGCAATTAACCCCCTACAACAAAGTGGTAGACAAACGCTTTCAGGAATGGGTGTTTAAAAAACAAGCGGGTACACTGAAATACACCGAAGAACAAATGAACTGGTTGCGCATGATGAAAGAGCATATTGCCACTTCCTTCCATATTGAAAAAGACGATTTGGATTACAGCCCTTTTGATGCCAAAGGCGGCATGATGAAAATGTGGAATCTCTTTGGGAACGGCATGGAAGAAATTATTGATGAATTGAATAAAGAATTGGTAGCATAGATGAGCAGAGATTATAATATACCTGATAGCTGGATTAAGACTTCAATTGAAGATGTTATTCTTTATCAAAAGGGGAAAAAGCCTAAAAAACTTGAACCAATTGAGTTTGAAAATTCAGTTCCATATTTGGATATCAAAGCTTTTGAGAAAAAAGAAATACGTCAATTTGCAGATAAGGAATCATCTCAAATCATTGATGAACATGATGTTGTTATGGTTTGGGATGGTGCAAGAAGCGGCTGGGTTTCAAAAGGAGTAAATGGAGCTTTAGGTTCAACCATAACACGGTTTCGTCCATTCGTATTCTCACAGAAGTACCTTTATTATTTTCTTGATTCGCAATTTTCATATGTTAATTCAAATACAAAGGGAACAGGTATTCCGCATGTTGATCCGCAAATTCTTTGGGGAATTGAGATGCCCCTTCCCCCACTCAACGAACAGCACCGAATCGTTTCCAAAATAGAAGAACTCTTCAGCGAGCTAGACAATGGAGTGGCCAATCTCAATTTGGCACAAAACCAATTGAAGGTCTATAGGCAGGCTTCGTTGAAACATGCCTTTGAAGGCAAACTCACCGAGCAATGGCGCAAAGAAAACAACCCCGAACCTGCGGAAAAATTGCTGGAACGCATCAAAGAAGAACGCCAAAACCGCTACGAAAAAGAGCTCAAGGAATGGAAAGTTGCGGTAAAGGCATGGGAGAGGGATGGGAAGAAAGGGAGAAAGCCGGGGAAGCCTGCCAAACCAGTAGATTTTCCACCTTTAAATAAAGATATATTGGATCAATTACCTGAAATACCAAAAGATTGGAAATGGATCAGGAATAACGATCTGCTTTATTATGTGACCAGTGGATCGAGAGATTGGAAAAAATACTACTCAGAAACAGGTGCCTACTTTATTAGGACACAAGACATTAAGACAAATAAGCTCCAAATTGAAAATGCTGCTTTTGTCAACCTTCCTGAAAATGTTGAAGGAAAAAGAAGTTTGGTTCAAAAAGGGGATCTTTTAATGACAATCACAGGTGCAAATGTTGGAAAGGTCGCCTATATAAAAGAGAATATACCTGAATCCTATGTAAGTCAATCTGTCGCATTGATGAAACCTATAAATCCGAGAGTAACACCTTTTTTGCATATATACTTTCAGTCAGATGTTTATGGCGCGAAAATGATTAACGGATTAGTGTATGGTGTTGGAAGACCTGTTTTGAGCTTGGAAAATATGCGTGAAGCGCCTGTAACGATTTGCTCATTTGAAGAACAGGAGGAAATAATATCATTAATTGAATCTCAATTCTCAATCATCGACAACCTTGAGGAAACGATTGAATCAGGCATGAAGAAATCAGAAGCCCTTCGGCAATCCATTTTAAAGAAAGCGTTTGAAGGGAAATTGGTGCCCCAAGACCCTATGGATGAACCTGCTTCAGAACTCCTCAAGCGCATACAGGCAGAAAAGAAAAAGTACCTGGAAGAGCAGAAACAACAAAAGAAAAGAAAACCTAAAAACACTAAGAAGATGAGTAAAGAACTGAGCATTGAAGAAGTACTCAAAACTTCAGACAAACCCATGCTTGCCAAAGATGTTTGGCAAAAGAGCAAGCACAAGGAGAATATTGAGGACTTTTATAAAGAGCTGAAAGAAATTCAGTCTAAAATCAAGGAAGTCAAAAAAGGCACTGAATCCTTACTAAGCTTGGCAAAATGAGGATTGACAAAGTACATATAAAAACACGGTTCAAGAACCTGGAGGATTTTCAGATTGATATTGATGAAAATGCTTGGGAAACCGTTTTGTTGGGTCTCAATGCCACAGGTAAATCTAATTTCTTAGAAGCCTTGGTCATTATTTTTCGGGATTTGGATTTAATCTATAATCACAACAGGAAGGTAAAGCAGCCTTTTGACTATTACATCAAATATGAGTGCCGAAGCAATGCCATTGAAATCACCTTTGAAAAAGGGAAATTCGCCTTTGTGGTAAATGGAAAACCGGAAACCACCACGGTTACCAAAAACATTGAGCACTATTTACCCAAGCATGTATTCATCTATTATTCTGGAATAAGCGACCGCCTTGCAGATTTATATATTCCGCACCAAAAGCTCTACTATGAAGAGATAATCAAAGCAGGCGCAAAAATTGGTCAATTCGATACCATCAGGAGAATATTCCTTGCTCAAAATATCCATGCCAACTTCGCCTTGATTGCCTTCTACATGTTCAAAGAAGACCAAGGAGATGAAACGATTAAGTTTCTCAAAGAAGAATTAAAGATCAATGATTTTGGTTCGGCACTTTTCATGTTGAAAGAACCAGACTGGGCAAAATCAAGAAAAAATAAAGATGCATTATTTTGGGGTGCTACCGGCTTGGTTCGGAAATTTTTAGAGGATTTACTTTTGTTCTCATTTGTCCCTATTCAACATCAGGCAAGGGTTGAAGTGTCTTATAAAAAGGCCGAAACCCAAGACAGACTATATCTATACCTTAGAGACAAAGCCACGTTTTTGGACTTGGTTGAATTCAAGTATAAAAACAAAATCGAGTTGTTTAACGCCTTGGAAAGCATCCACATTTCCGACATGCTACATGATGTAAAAATCAAGGTTCAGAAAGAAGGTGTGGATGGTGAGTTGTCTATGGCTGAATTGAGTGAAGGTGAAAAGCAATTGCTCACCGTTTTGGGCTTGCTGAAATTCACTAAAGACGAAGAATCCTTGATCCTTTTAGATGAGCCCGACACTCATTTGAATCCCATGTGGAAATGGAAGTTTCTGGATTATCTGGACCGAGTAGTGAAAAGAAAGGAAAACACACAGATTATTTTCTGTTCGCATGATCCGCTGGTGATTGGCAATCTGAAGAAAAATCAAGTGCAAATTTTCAAGAAAGACAAAAATGGGAAAACGGAGGCTTTTAATCCTTATATGAGCCCAAGAGAAATGAGTGTTTCAAAAATTCTAACTAGTGAATTGTTTGGCATTCCTTCTTTAATGAGTAAAAAACTAGAAGACCTACTGAATCAAAAGCGATTCCTTCAAGCGAAAATATCGCATGGCAAGTTGGACGAGGATGAAAGAAACCAATTTGAAAGACTAAAGAAGTATTTCGATAGAATTGGCTTTGGAGATGATACTGCGGATAGTCGATATAACCAATACCTAAAACTAACCAGCAATTACAAAGAGTTTACCAATAGGAAATACACAAAAGAAGAATCAGAAGAATTAGACCGAATTGCAAAGGAAGTCCTTGATGAAATCTTAAAAGAAGAAAAGGGCGAATGAGGTATATCGACAGAAATAGATTCAGAGAAGCCGTTGAGGCTAATGGATGGGAAGCTATAAAGCAAGCTCAGCATGATGCAATGAATGGGATGACTATACCACAGAAAAAAGAATATATCCGAAATCATCCCGAATGGAATCAGCTTCAGCCCATAATGCGAGAACTTTCACATCATAAATGTTGGTATTCAGAGGCTCCAATTGGGAACAATGATTTCGAAGTTGATCACTTTAGACCAAAGAGTAAATCACGTCAGAAGGATGATTATACTGATCCTAAAAGCAAATCCACTATTCACAAAACAAATGGATATTGGTGGCTAGCCTATGAATGGAGCAATTTTCGTTTATCAGGAATACACTCAAATAAATTAAGAAGAGATCGAATTGGTGAATGTGAAGATGTAAAAGGCAAAGGAGATTGTTTTCCTTTAGACCTTATCAATGGAAGGGTTGCAAATGATGAAGAAAACACGGCATGTGAAGTTCCTGTTTTACTCGATCCTTTGAATCCAGTTGATGTCTGTCTATTAACTTTTGACAAAGGCATTCCTGTACCGGCTACAAATGACCCAGAAGAAATTGACAGAGTCCAACAATCAATTTTCTATTATCATTTGGATTTGGATCAATTGAATCGTGATAGAAAGATTGTTTGGGATGAATGCATAGAGCATATACAAGATGCTAAAGAGGCAATTGACAATTCTGTTACACGAGAAGCCAAAAAGGGGTTGATGGACAAGTGCTTTAGAGAGCTTAGAAAAATGGTTGATTCTGAACGAAAAGCATATACAAGTACAGCAAAAGCATGCATAATGGTTTATTCTGAATTGACTGGATATGATTGGCTAAAACTTCTGGTAAGGACATTGTAGAAATAACATGAAACTCGAAGCATTAAATAGAACCCACATTGAGCAAGCTGCGATCATCATTGATGAACAAGGTATTCCCAAAAATCTTGTTTGGAGTCAATACTATGTGGTCGTAAATGGCAAGGAGTATCCTTTTAAACATCTGGTAAGAACAGCCTATGAACTAGCCACCCAAGAGCAATTACAGTTTCAATCTAATGAGTCGTACCGTGGATATGTCGAAAATGAATTGGGTTTTGAATTTCGGTATTATGAAGATGGATATAACTTCTTTACAAAAGAAGAATTGGAATTTTATAGCTCCATCGTTAATTCCGATTATAGAAAATCCAATACAGCGCATCAATATTACGGACAAAAACTCTATCCCATTATTGCTAAAGCCAAATTTTGGGCAGAGCAAATTTTGGTGGAAGGGTTCAGGCTAAAGCAAGATGGAAATTGGCTCAATGGTCATGTAGCCCGCATCAAACCATATTTCTGGCCAAGAATTTACAGCGGTGAGGATAAAGATGTTTTCTTTAATGTGGAGGTAAATGGATCTGACGAATTTATCGGCTATAAGCTGGATGGCTATTTCGAGACGACAAAAGCACTTCCGGAGTATAAAATCAAATTGCTTGAAGAATACAAAAACCTAATCAGTTGGGAATGGCCAAGAATTCCATTTGACAAACTGGATGAATACAATTGGAATAGACTCATCGCAGAAAGCAAAGCCTACGTACAGAAATATTTACCACATCATAATCACTTAAAGAAGTTACTTTCAAAGGAGTCAAAAATTGCCCGCATCACCTGGAACACCAACGGGTGGGTAAAACCATCTGGTTTAACTGGTAAATCAACCAATGCAAGCTTTGAGAATGAGCATGGGTTTGGTCACGAAGAATGGTTATTTGATGGTGACAAAGTGATTAATGGGTACAAATATGGTTTTTTAGAACCCATCCATAAATTTCGCTCAAAGTATGAAGGTCAGGTTTTTGACCTCACACTTTACACCAGAGACGCGGAATCAAACAAAAGTTTTTGGGTAACCAACCTGAAAGATGTTGAAATCCTGTTACCAGAAGAATCAGAAAAGATATTAGCTCACTACAAGAAAGAAGGTTGGTATGATGAAATGAAAGCTGATCTGTATAATCTGAACCTTGATTCTGGGCAGTTAGACACTTGGATTAAGGAAGGAGCGGAACAGTTGTTCAATGTGAAGTTCAAAGCATCTCAACTCAATGAAATTCCAGCCGAGCTAATTCCTGTATTGGATGATAATGAAATCCCCTCCAATCGATATACTCTGATGGATTTGCCTTCAGGTCTTAATGAGAAAATTGACGTTGGAGTAAAAACTGGATTTTCATTTGAAGACTCAGGAAGTGAGGAAGCAGACCTTGGTACAAAAAGTAAAAGAACCGGGAGAAAGAGAGAGATTGAACTCGAGTTAAAACACAATATTCTGCAAACCAAATTCTTGAAATACCTTCAAAAGAAGTATGGTAAGGCAATTGTGAAACGAGAGTGTACGGCATATGGGGCATCAAGAATTGACGTGACTCGAAAAACCGATACAGGCTACATTTTTTACGAAATCAAAACCTATAACAGTTTAAGAACTTCCATCAGAGAAGGTATTGGACAATTATTGGAATATTGTCTTTACCCCAATGCAAATGAAGCAGAAGGCATTGTATTGGTTTCACACGTTGCACCATCTGAGGAAGTTAAAACCTACCTCAGCCACATTAAAAAATTTATAAATCTTCCTTTCTCCTATATCCATTTTGATATTGAGCAAGAGGAAATAATCACAGAGATATAAGAATATGACAACAAATAATTTAATAGCAAAAATTTGGTCATTTTGCGACACGCTTAGGGATGATGGTGTAAGCTATTCTGACTATTTAGAACAACTTACTTTTCTACTATTCTTAAAAATGGCGGATGAGTATGAAAAAGGGCCGCAAAAAAGAAAATCGGGCATTCCCGAAAAATATAATTGGGACAGTATTGCTTCGAAAAGTGGTGGAAAGCTGGAAGCCCATTATGTTGAGCTTTTACGAGAGTTAGGGAAACAGCCTGGAATGCTAGGTCAGATTTTCACCAAAGCACAGAATAAAATTCAAGACCCTGCCAAATTAGATCGTTTGGTAAAAATGATAGCCAAAGAATCTTGGGTGGGCATGGATGCCGATATTAAAGGCGATATGTACGAAGGGCTTTTGGAGAAAAATGCTCAGGATACAAAAAGTGGCGCAGGTCAATACTTTACTCCTAGAGACTTAATCAAAGCTATTGTGGAATGCGTTCGCCCTGAACCTAAAAAGACAATTGCCGACCCAGCTTGTGGCACAGGAGGATTCTTTTTATCCGCTTATGATTTCCTTACAGCAGAAAGCAAATTAGACAAAGAGGAAACCCGATTTTTAAAGGAAGAAACTTTTCATGGCTGGGAAATAGTCGCATCTACAGCAAGAATGGCATTAATGAATTTGTTTTTGCACAATATTGGTGACATTACCTCAGAACCACCAGTGCGAAGAGAGGATGCTTTACTCCAAAAGCCCAGTGAATTATTTGATTATGTTTTAGCAAATCCACCTTTTGGAAAGAAAAGTAGTATCACCATTACCAATGCAGAAGGTAAAGAGGAAAAGGAAGATCTAACTTATAATCGAAATGACTTTTGGGTAACTACCACTAACAAGCAGTTAAACTTTTTACAGCACATTGTTTCCATGTTGAAGACAACTGGAAAAGCAGCAGTTGTTTTACCGGACAATGTACTTTTTGAAGGAGGAGTTGGTGAAACGGTTCGCAAGAAGCTTATGGAAAAGGCAGATTTGCACACCATTCTTCGTTTGCCCACAGGTATTTTTTACGCCCATGGTGTGAAAGCAAATGTTTTGTTCTTTGATGCAAAACCAGCTTCAAAAGATGTGATGACTAAAGAAGTTTGGTTTTACGATTACCGAACGAACATCAGCCATACATTGAAGAAAAGTCCGCTTAAGTTTGAGAATTTGAAAGACTTTGTAGACTGCTACAATCCCAAAAATAGAAACGAGCGAAAAGAAACATGGTCTGAACAAAACCCGGAAGGAAGATGGCGTAAGTATACATACGAGGAGATTATTGCCCGAGACAAAACGAGCTTAGACATTTTCTGGCTGAGAGATGAAAACATGCTTGATCTAGAAAACCTACCTGAACCAGATATTTTGGCTCAGGAAATAATAGAAAATATAGAAGCAGCATTGGATAGCTTTAGAGAAGTAGCATTAAAACTAGAAGATTAATGTCAACCCTACGCATCCATACACATTGGCAAGTCGCTCAGAGCAGCCGCACAAGCCAAAACTTGCCAAAAAGTATGTCTTTGCCAACGCTGACAGACAGACGAAAAAAAAGCACGAACGCCCAGTCGAGTAGGTAAAGGGGAATTTCACCCCTAAACCTCTCACAGAACCGTACGTGAACCTCTCGATTCATACGGCTCTTGTTATACAGTCGATACGGTCTGAATAAATTTAGACCAGTTTGTACCCCAATTCCCAATGATAGAACATATTTGGATATGACTTTGTAATAAACCTAAGCCATTTTATGGCTTTTATTTTACTTCCTTTGAAGCGTTTATACTTGTTCAATATCCATTTGATCATACGCTGATGTAGGTAGTAGAAAACAGGGTGCAGACTCTTACGACTTATCTTTCCATAATATTGAATCCAACCACGAATCTTTGGATTTAACAAATTTGCTAAATCTTGAATACCGCGTTGAGTTTTATTATGAAAATCAAGTTTACGGAGTTCTCCCGTGATTCGAACTTTGGACTTTCTGCTCATTTTACAATCAAACTGGAGGAAACTTCCTCCCTTTTTCAACCTGAATCTAATCGGCTGAAAGCTAAATCCTAAGAAATCGAATTGCACGGGAAACCCTTTGAGGTTTCTGCCCTCTTTCTTGCAGTACACTATTTTGGTCTTTTCAGGGTGTGCGGTTAAACCACATTCCTTCAGACGTTCTTTAAGTGCTGAAAGTGTATGAACAGCTTCCTCGTGGCTTCTGCAGTGAACAATTAAGTCATCTGCATAACGTACCATCTTTACCTGTGGATAGAATTTCTCTAACCATTTGTCCACACAATAATGCATGTATAGATTAGACAGCAATGGGCTAATAACACCTCCTTGAGGAGTTCCTTTGCCCGTGGATATTTTAACCGTTCCATCTTCTAGTATTACTGGAGCTTCCAGCCACCTTTTGATGTAGAGTAAGACCCACTTCTCAGAAACATGACGTTCCAAAGCTTTCAAAAGAAGGCTATGGTCAACATTTTCAAAGAATTCTTGAATGTCTAAATCTATTACCCAACTATATCGTAGTACATTTTTACGTACAATCTCAATAGCTGTATGCGCACTTCTTTTGGGACGATATCCATAAGAGTTTTCAGAAAATATGGATTCCAATCGAGGCTCAAGGTACTGTTTTACCACTTGTTGAGCTATCCTATCGCTTACAGTGGGAATGCCCAAAGGTCGGGTTTTACCGCCTCCCTTAGGAATATTAACCCTTTTTACCGCAGGTACAAAATAACTTCCTGATGCTAATCTATTCCAAACTTTGTACAGCTCCTTGGAACGTACACTATCGAATTCCGATAGCGTTTGTTGGTCTATTCCAGCACCTCCTTTGTTACTTTTCACCTTCTTGTAAGCCTCCCACACCATCTCCTTGGTTATGGGAATCGACTTTGTTTGTTCTTTAAAAATCATCCTTATAATTTTAAGTTGTTCCTAAATATTAAACTGTATAACTGAAGTCCTTTGCTCCTCTTCCATTACAGAAGTATCCACACTACTACAACTTCATCCGCCACCTATGTGCTCATTAGTAATCAACTCACAGGTATTTCCTGCTTGTGTTTTCCTTTTCGCATAGCACATAGGCTTCCTGTGGTTCCACAATAAAGCCTAGATAGAAGTCATGCCCACTTTATGACGGTTGCCGTATAGACAGTAATTAGGTGCCCTCTATACTTATCCCTGATTCCTCGATATGAATCAGGTTTTGACAACAACTGGCCATTTCGTCACTTCATCGTAAGGTTCGCTTTCGCTCATCTCTTCTATCCATACCTGACTGTTTTAAACAGCCTTTTCTTCTATCGCTTCACACATCTTTGTTGCCTCAGACACGTCATAGAAGTGGTTTGATGAATTTTCCTAAAAACCCTCATCGGAGGACCTACCTCCATCTTTATTATAGCTTACACAGCACACATTGAGTAGACGGCTCCGCCAGCTAAGCTGACGGAGTGCGCCTGCAGACGCATCGGTGCAGACTTGCACCCTTTAGATTAATTCCTTACTTTTGTATGGTAAGGATGCTCTGGATGAGCACACGTCATTTATAGTTCATTAATTGCTTCTTGCCTACTTGCGAAAGTTCTTGCAGACTTTCTTGGTCGGTAATTATCTACTAAATTAGTTGCTGAAACACGTAACACATCATATATAAACACGCTGTATGCCATAGAGATGAGAACGACAAGAAACATAATGTCAATTTTAATTATTGTGATAAGCTTTAGCAATTTTGGGCAGACTATTGCAGACACTACAGAAACTCTTAGATTTGAAAAAAACAAGGGTCAGTTAATCATTCCTGCGGATAAGTACATTTCAGCTGAAAAATGTTGTGTGGATCAAAACTATAAAGGCAATATCGTTTCTACAGCAGAACCACTAGTAAATATTATCAAAGTAGCTTGTGATTCAACTTCAAATGCAATTGCAGTTGCAGAAGGCGTTGTGTATAAAATATTGCATATTACTAACTTTAAAATGGTTATTATTAAACATGGAGAGTATTTCACTATATACTCAAACCTAGAAAGTGTTTCATTAAGACAAGGCCATAGAGTTTCAGAAGAACAAAAAATAGGTTCGATCAAAACAACTGACAGCGCGACAATTCTGTACTTCGAAATATGGTATAAGATGCGTAAGATTGATCCTCTAGGCTGGCTTAAGCTTTTATAATTATGTTAAACGGCACACACAACACCAAAAAAAAACACTGCAAAAATTACGCTTCGAAAGATAAATCATCCTTGCTCAATCATTCACCTTTAAAATTATTGCTTAATTTTAAGGCTAACAGCGATTTTTTTGCGTAGATCCTTAGCTACAACAAAATGAAAAAAATATTATACATGGGATTTTTGAGCTCTCTATTTAGTTTTTTAGGATGTAAGAATACACCCCCTACTTTTGATGAACAGTTAAAAATATTTGTTGACTTAGGATACACCTTAAATGAAGGATGTGATACATCTGATATTAATCGATGGCAAGATGGTCACAAGGAATTTGAAGAACAGCCATATCGTCTTATGTATAAAACATTAGGACAAACAATTGAAAGAGAGCCTTGGACTCCTTTAACCGATAAATGTTTGGATTTTGATTTAGAAGCAATTGAAGACCACGGAGCCTACATAGATATCATGAAAAGCATTTCTAGAATTTCAAACAATGAGTTAAAATTCAACAACATTAAAGACTATGTTGATATCGAAAAAGGTATCGCATGGGTGTCATTTAATTGTAACGGTGATAAATACAAATGGGACTTAATTGTTAATGATGATTGGGCTGACGGTAATCTTTTTGACTTGGTTCAAGAATTAACTGACAAATATAACACTAAAGGTAAGTTCACTTTCTTTAACACTGGAGGACAAGATTTTGTACTTGGTTATCATACACCAACAGAACTAGAGAAAATAAAACAAATCACAGGTTTAGATATAGTTTGGTTAAAAGCAAAAGGTCAGATTTATTAAAAAAGCAGCTGACATTCTGTATAAAATCATGGTGAGGTAGTGATAATTGTGGCTTCTATTCACGTATCATCTCCGGAAAATCTTTAACTTTAGCACTTCAAATTCGCCATTGTGTTATAGTACATAACACCATGGCGAACCACCCTTGAAATGAAGTACGTAAAAATAATATGGTTACTTATTACTGTTGTGGCGTTACTTGTCATTGTAACCCCATTAGAATATACTTATGATATAAGTTTCCCAACTATAAATCTCATTGTTCTAATTACGTTTATCACATTAGTACTCACAATGAAAAAGAGCATACATTGGATTTACACTGTTGTGTTCGGACTATTTATTGTTTGTGTTCCAATCAATTTCTTAGCAGAAACATTTAGTTTCGGTTCAGGGTTTAAAACTCAAGCCATTCTTTACCGTCAGATAGGTTACCCAAACAACAGAATAGAATATGTATGGGAGGATCTTGGAGCATTTGGTTACAACAAAACTTACCAAAAAGTAATACCTATCACGCCACTCTTCGAATGGAGAATTAATACAGACCCTAGCAACCTTGATAAATCTTCATGGAAAAAAGTTAATGAGAATGTTAATGAATTAGGATTGAAAGGTGGATAATGTACGTACTATAACTGCACCCAAAAAATATACGGGTTTATTCTTCGTAAACTCAACTAAGGTTAAAAAAAACTCCTAACTTTAAAAGAAAATGGTGGTTAAAGTCCCTACGACTTCCTAGCTGCTGACCGTTATAAGCAATGACATTCAAACTAAATATTTCTATTAATAAATCGTTTATATAAATAATTTACATAGCATGTCAAAATGATAAAGACATTGATAACCCTTCTCTCACTAACATTTATCCCGCATTCTATTGGACAAAACTCTATTCTACAAACCAATAAAATAGAGATTGATAGTATTCTAAGAACTGAATACTTAACACGTATATTACCATTAGATGACTTCTGTTTATTTGTTGATTCAGAAAAGGATACAATTAAATCGTTTATAGATATTCACAGTAGAAACTTCTCATTCTTTAGTGTAAACAAACAAGATACTGTTATTATTTTTGATGGTAAACTATGTGGAGGTCATGAATCAGGAATAGTCAAACTATACAAAGTAGATAAAGGACAACCGCATGAAGTCTTATCACGTCCCGGAGAAATATCAGAAATATTAGGTAGTGAATTATTAATATATACCTATCCGTGCTGTGCGGAGGTATTAAACATTATTACACCTTTTTCAATATCTACAGGAGAGCAAATTGGATTGTCTCATGTCTTTTATTCACGTGAAGATTATTATGGAATAATACGCTCTATTAATCAAGATAACCAGAATGGTTTTAAAGTAAATAAAGATTCTAAAATCCGCTATTCAGGCTCTGAATTTGATAAACCTATGATTTCTTATTGTGATGGTAATATCAGAAATATAATTGGGAGTCTGCCAATGAATCAAAAAGGAAAAATAGTAAAAGAAAGTAACTGTAAAAACTGGGTGTTGGTACGAATAGATTCTATGCAAACATCAAAAGGATATTGTATAGGTGAATATTATCAAAGACTAATTGGTTATGAAGAATATATACTATACGGATGGATCAGTAAAAATGACGTGGAAACTGAATAGAGATGCTGATAACACGATTTACAGCAAATAGAACATTTCACGGTTTCCGAAAGTTTAATACCTTTAACTAACACCGCCAACCTACACAACCTTCGATTTTACATTAATGTAAATCTAAATGTTTGTATCTTCGATAAAACATCAGCATATTCTTTTCTCAAAACAACCATCGTCAAAAAGTCCGAAAACAAAATCTTAACATTCGAGTTTCGCACAATATGATCACAACTTTTGCCATTTTGACAGTTCAATCTTGATGGCATAAAGATTGACTCTACAGATTCGTCAAATAAAAATCAAAAAACAATGAAAAAAGGTCATATTAGTGTAGAGACGGAAAACATATTCCCGATCATCAAAAAGTTTTTGTATTCAGATCACGAGATTTTTTTACGTGAATTAGTTTCGAATGCGGTAGACGCAACGCAGAAATTAAAGGTGCTATCCAAAAATGGAGAATATGATAAAGAAGTTAAGGATTTACAAGTAGAAGTAATTTTAGATAAAGCAGCCAAAACCTTAACCATTAGAGATAATGGAATTGGTATGACTGCAGATGAAATCGACAAGTACATTAATCAAATTGCATTCTCTGGAGCAGAAGAATTCGTACAGAAATATAAAGATTCTGACAGTAAAGAATCCATTATCGGACACTTTGGATTAGGATTTTATTCGGCATTTATGGTTGCTGAAAAAGTAGAAATCAATACTCTAGGACGTTACGACGATGCTAAGGCCGTTAAGTGGACAAGTAATGGAACAACAGAGTATTCAATCGAAGCATCTGATAAAGCAACACGAGGAACAGATATCGTATTGCACATTACTGATGAGTCGGCTGAATTCTTAGAAGAAGCGAGAATTCGTGGAATTTTAGACCGATACTGTAAGTTTTTACCAGTGCCTGTCATTTTTGGAACATATACGAAGCAAATCGATGATCCGTCAGGAGAAAAAGATGAAGAAGGAAATGTAAAGAAAATTTCGAAAGAAGTTCCGAATCAAATTAACAATCCTTCCCCAGCTTGGACAAAAATGCCCGCTGATTTAGAAAAAGAAGATTATTCTAAATTCTATAGAGAACTTTATCCTTCAACAATTGAAGATCCATTGTTCCATATACACCTGAATGTAGATTATCCATTTAATCTAACAGGAATTCTTTATTTTCCAAAGATAAAGGAAAACGTAGAGGTTCAGAAAAATAAGATTCAACTGTATTCGAACCAAGTATTCATTACAGATAACGTAGAGGAAATTGTTCCAGAGTTCTTAACGCTTTTACACGGTGTTATTGACTCACCAGACATTCCATTAAACGTTTCACGTTCTTACCTACAAAGTGATAGCAATGTAAAGAAAATCAGTGCTCACATTTCTAAAAAGGTGTCAGACAAACTGAAGCAAATGTTCAACAAAGACCGTAAGGATTTTGAAGAAAAATGGAGCGATTTACGCATTTTCTCTGAATACGGAATGTTATCTGATGACAAGTTTGCCGAAAGAGCAAAAGCCTTTCACTTAATGGAAACCACAGACGGTAAATTTGTAACGCCGGAAGAATATAAGGAAGAAGTTAAAGCAACACAAACAGACAAAGACGGAAAAACGATATTCCTATACACGAACAACAAAGAAGAACAATACAGTTTTGTTAAGGCAGCAAATGACAGAGGATACAAAGTGATCGAATTACAAGGTCCTTTAGCTGCACACTGGGTTCAAAAAATGGAAATGAGTTTAGAAGACGTTAGCTTTGCACGCGTTGATGCTGATACTTTAGACAAGTTGATTCAAAAAGACGAAGAAATTCCATCAAAATTAAGTGAAAAAGAACAGGAAGAATTAAAACCGGTATTTGAAGGCGTTGTAAATAAAGACATGTTCAAAGTTCAATTTGAAAGCATGTCTGAAAGTGAAGCCCCAATCATGGTTACTCAACCTGAGTTCATTCGTCGAATGAAAGAGCAGCAAGCCATGGGAGGAGCAGGTTTCTACGGCGCATTTCCAGAAACATATAACATGATTGTAAACAGCAATCACCCAAAAATTTCTAGTATTTTAGCCGCGAAAGGTGAAGAGCAAGCTCAAAAAGCAAAGCAACTTACCGACTTAGCAATGTTGGCACAAGGAATGCTTAAAGGTGAAGCATTAACAGACTTCGTAAACAGAAGTATTGATTTAGTATAAATTTAAAAAGGAGTGGGCATTATGTCCACTCCTTTCATTCGTATTATGACAGGATATTTTAAGTGGATTGGAGCAGGATTAGGATTTTATCTTACAGGATTTAGATTTTTTGGTGCCTTCTTAGGGTTTTTATTCGGATCGTTTATTGACAACTTTACGCGAGCAGCCAAATACGTAAACCAAGGAGGTGGACAAGGAAGACAACACAACTTTCGATCTACTCAAGACATCTTTGATTTTTATCAACGTCAAACCCAACGTTACGATTTTCCCACAATGCTACTTGCGCTTTCAGCTTCTGTAATGAAAGCTGATGACAGGGTAATGAAATCTGAACTAGAGTATGTAAAGTCATTCTTGCAACAGCAATTTGGGAATCAATTTACCACATCACACCTAAAAACCTTAAAGACCTTCATAGACCAACCTCAACCACTTCCGCTTCAGGAAATATGTAATGATATTCGTACACGCACCCAACCGGAAGTACGGGTTCAATTGCTACACTACCTTTTTGGAATTGCAAAAGCAGATGGCTCCGTTTCACCAACAGAAATGAACCTACTTCAAAGATTGGCTGCTATGATGGGAATTCCAAACATGGATTTCACCAGTGTTCAAAACATGTTCCACCGCGATACAGAAAGCGATTATAAAGTTTTAGGAACGAGTAAAGATGCAAGTGACAGCGAAGTCAAAAAAGCCTACCGCAAAATGGCCATTCGATACCACCCTGATAAAGTAGCACAGATGGGAGAAGAATATCAAAAAGGAGCAAAAGAGAAATTCCAAAGAATCCAGGAAGCCTACGAAAACATCAAGAAAGAACGCCAAATGGCTTAATCTTTTCAATTCATTCTTTCACGAATTTAACGGAAGACTTTAATTAGAGATTCCCTGTTTTGTTACCCTAATTATCCTTACGCTTGGAAGGTGCACTTGATTTTTAAGTGATGAAGTACAATTTGCATCCTATTATATCCAATAAGGACTTAATTTTTCGCAATCAACAATTGATCAGCAAGCACTGAACTAGCAACATTTTCAGAAATGCATTGTCAGATTCTATTAATAATACTAAATTTACAGCATTAAATCACCGTTTAACAAGGATGTTTATGCTACTTAAAAATTTAAAGAAAACAATTTCGATTTTATTGTTGCTCACTACGCTACTGAGCGCACCTTTAAAATCATACGCACAACCTATAACGCTAAACCCCTTCGGAGTTAGTTACTTCCAGCCCAAATTTGGAATAAACATGGGGACATTCTTCAATCACCAAGACTTTTTATTTGATTTTGGATTAGGACTTGAAGAGCTTGGATATGACTTTAGTGTAACTTTTAACGGGAGTTTTAGACCGTATTACAAAACTGTTTTATTTAAAGAAGCTGACAATTTATATTGGCAAGTTGAAGAAAAAGTGGTTCAATTCTCTATCGACCTAGAGAAAAGGTTCTACTTTTTAGAATTTGCAAACAACAGCAAAATCGGACTTTATGCCTTATTGAAAGCAGGATACTTTTTTGGAACCTACAAAGGTTTAAGTAAAAACAGAAATCAAGAATTTGGTTTAACACCAGGAGGAGGATTTTCTTGGCAATTTTCAAAAATGTCGAGATTCTCATTTGGATATTTATATTTTAGTCAAAATCCTTATGCACATCCTCACACATTTAACCTGAAGTTGAGTCTATACATCAACAACGAGAAAAACAACTAAGACATTACGCTATGAAAAATTCAATTAAAACTATACTTCTCGCCTTTACAGCAATACTGATCATCTCTTCATGCACGAAGTCAAGCAAAGACATTTGTGACACCAACCAAATTTGTTATACACAAGCTCCTGATGACTTGTATGTGAAGTTAGAATTCTCAACAAACCCTTCCTCCACTCCTATTGAAGTAAAGTTCTATCAAGGGAACATGGATAATGGTACATTGTACGATCATTTCTATACTACAAATAGTGTAGAATATTACCTTATGCCAGTGAACGAGCGCTATACCGCCACAGCCAAATATTTGGTTGATGGAGACACAGTTATGGTAATCAATAGCGATAAGCTAACTAGGGAATCTTACCAAAACTGTGATGAAACATGTTACGACTGGGATGATGAGATGATTCTCAACATGAAATTAAAGAAATAAAGAGAAATTCTTTATTCCTCCAGGACTAAAATCAATTCTTTTTCATCTGGGTCAATCATTTCATAAACCGCTTGAACAAATTCTTTTGGTCCATATTTTCCCATCAAAGGAATCATGTTGTCATACCTTTCTTGCAATCCATTGTTAGGAAATAAACGAGCGTAGATTCCGTCTATTTGCTTCATCGCATCTTCATTTTTCTTCTTTTGATGGCGAATCATCTTTTGTTGAACATTATCCAATTGCTTTTGAATCTTGGTAGACTCACTCTTTGCATATCCTTCCATACCTTTATCTACAGCAATAATAGCATGTTCAAGTTCATGAATTAAATCAGCTAATTTTTGTTCCAAGACAGTAAAATCCAATTCAAGCTCTGCATTATCCAAAACATACTGTTTTTTCACTTCATGAATAGATTCAAAAACATCGGTATAGTTCAAATTTAATTTATCTATTCTCTTAATCGTAGATTTATCGAACCACTGAACAGAGTTTCTCACCTTAACCAATGGAAAAGGAACCCCTGTTTGATCAAACATTCCTTTAAATTGAAGCCAATAGGCCATTTCTCCTCCTCCACCAATATAACAAAGGTTAGGTAAAATAAACTCCTGGTATAAAGGTCTTAGAATTACGTTTGGTGAAAAACGTTCAGGATGACTTTCAAGTTCCTTTAATAGATCTACCTTCTCGATCGTTGTTTCTCCAATCTCGAAGTTACCTTCTTCTAAAGGAATAATGCGTTCTCTAAATTGGTCTTTAATGTAGAAAAGGTTTATGGGACGCGCCATTGCTTGACCATGGAATCCGTCTTCCTCAAGTTGTTGAGTTGTTTTGGCTACTTCTTTTTCAGAGAACTGTGTTTCAATTTCACGTTTTAAAATTGGAGCAAATGAAGCTTTCAACTGAGCATCATCGGCATTTAAAGTGATGAGTCCATAGGCTCCCATCAAATTCATCATGAATTCTGTACTGGCCTCTGCTAAATTCCCGTTCTTATAAAACTGATCGAGGTATTCAGAATATTCTGGATTATTTCCAAATTTACTAAGAATATCTGCCTTTAAACGCTCAATTCCCTCCAAAGAAAATCGTCCTACTGGCCCTTTTTGCTCTGTTTCCCATGAAAATGTACTTCCAAACAAATGCAAGTGATTGATTTCCTCAAAATCATGATCTTCAGAAGCAATCCAAAATACTGGAACAAAATTCTTATCAGGATAAGTCGTTTTGAGTTTTTCAGCCAAACGTACAGCATCCATAATTTTATATATGACATACAAGGGTCCTCCAAACACGTTCAACTGATGTCCAGCAGTAACTGTAAAAGTATCCTCTTCTTTTAGTAAATCAATATTTTTGGCAACTTTATCGAAGTGCGAATATGCTGACATTTGTTTTGAAACAATTTCATGAAGTAGTGTTCTTTGTTCAATTGAGAATTGCTTTTGTTTTAAAGCAATCTGCTGTTCAAAATTAGCCATACTAAAAGGCGCTTGAATATACTTTTCTAAAGCTTCTTGATTATCATTGATTTGATTGGCTAATTCACTAAAAAAAGTGGTTTTTCTACGGTTAATTGTAATTGTTTTCATATATAATTTGAATCTTTCTGTCGTTCTATAACTAAACTACAAAGATAAAAGGATAATGTTTTAAAATGGCGAGGATAAGTTTTAAGATTGCTTCATAGTCAAGCAAAACAATTGTCAAAATAGAGAAACCAACAACAAATGTTAAAGCGCGCCCCTTATGCTACAATCTCCTTTACATACATTTAATAAATAGCTCTTTATTATATATCTTTGCACTGAAAATATTTAGAACAAAAGATTATGAAAGGAATTATAAAAACAAATCGTGGAGAAATGCACGTAGAGTTTTACGAAAAGGATGCTCCAAAGACAGTTGAGAATTTTGTGAAATTATCAAAAGATGGATTTTACAATGGATTAACATGGCACCGTGTATTGCCAGACTTTGTAATACAAGGCGGATGTCCGAAAGGAAACGGAACAGGAGGACCAGGATACTCTATCGATTGCGAATTAGATGGAGACAATCAATACCACGATAGAGGAGTACTTTCGATGGCGCATGCCGGAAGAAATACAGGTGGATCTCAGTTTTTTGTTTGTCACAGCAGAACCAACACTTCACATTTAGACAGAAACCATACTTGTTTTGGGAAGGTAACAGAAGGTTTAGAGGTGATTGATAAAATTAAAGCAGGTGATTCAATCGATGAGATTATTATTCTAGATTAATCAATTAAGAATTAAACACAACAAAAGGAGTATTTTTATACTCCTTTTTTTTGTATCTCAAAACATTGTTGTTAATAAGCTCGGAGAACAATCACCGAACAACTTATTAAATATTTAAAACAATGTTAAAATAATATCAATTGGTTATGACTTTAATGTCTAGTTTTTTATTAGTTTTGTTAGTAATATAAACTAAACTATTTATTTATGAGTGAAAATCTAAACACGCCAAAAGCCAGTAATGGTATGGCAACAGCATCCCTAGTACTAGGAATTGTATCAATTGTATTATCCTTTTTCTGGGTAGTTGGATTAATTTGTGGAGTCTTAGCAATCATTTTAGCTATCGTATCCAAAGGTAAAATCAAAGCAGATCCTAACTTAGGAGGTTCAGGAGCAGCTTCAGGTGGATTAATCACTGGTATTATCGGTGTTATCCTTTCAATAATCGTTGTTGTTGTTGCAGTTATGTTTGTTGGAGCATTTGTTGACGCAGCAACAGACGGAACATTTGAAGAGGCCTTAAGAAACCTTGAACAATATGAAGTAGAATAAATCCCCTCATATTACAAAAAAAGCCAGCTCTTGTAGCTGGCTTTTTTCTTTTAATTATGTTGATTTATTTTTCTTAAAACAAACTATAATTAAATTGAAACTTTTTCCTATATTGTTCTCTTCATTAAAAAACATTACTATGGAAAATTTAGACGAGCACAATTTATCTAACGATGGAGCTCACCAAGATGTGATTTCAAACACAGCAAAAACATTTTTAAACAAAGCATCAGGCTGGGTTAAAGCCGTAGCTATTTTAGGTATTGTAGGTTCTTCACTAGGAATACTGGGTGGATTATTTTCACTTTTTGCAATGCCAGTAGTCGGGATTATTTACTTGGCCATGTATGGGATTGGAATTTACATCTCACTGTTATTATTGAAAGTCTCAAACAGTATTGATCGCGGTACCTTTAACATGGATGTATTCGCTGAAAACTTTTTCTTGTATTGGAAAACAGTGGTTATCCTTAGTTTAGTTGCCGTTGGATTATCTATCATTCTAGGTATATTCTTTGCAACAGCAGGAGTTAGCGCATTTGGTAGATTCTAAAATTAAGCATTTCAACGCATTTGAGTTTAAAAGCTGTCCTTTATGGGCAGCTTTTATAGTTTTATCGATAAATACATGAGTTTCATCAAATAATTGAAAAGCATTCGATAATTAAAAACGCCCGTTCGGAAACTTAAAACAACCAGTCGCTGGTTTGCTCCATTTCAATCAAAATAAATACCCTACATTTGAGGTAACGACAATAAAACAAGAATAAACACTTATACAGGCAACCTACTGTAAGTTTATGTCTTAAAAGATATGCCTTTCCTAAATCAAAAGGTGTTAAAACACGAGGACACTTACTCCTAATCTGCACTTGCGGATAAATGTAAGAGCGTTTTTGTAGTATAGTTTAGCGAAGAAAGGTTAGCCATTAGCTAACCTTTCTATTTTAGCCTTTATTTATAAAAAACTCAGCTCATCCTTCCATGTAGTTGCACCTTGAAGCCCTCCTGTATGAATAAACAAAACTTTATCTTCTGGACCAATCAATCCCTCATTGTAGTCTTTCACCATAGCAAAAACTGCTTTCCCAGTATAAATGGGATCTAATTTTAACCCTAGGTCGGCATACACTTGGTTGATAAAGTCCAACAACTCTTGGTTTACTCTTGCATATCCACCAAAATGTCCATCGTTGATCATTACCAAATGTTTCAAATAGTATGCTACACCATTCTCATCGTTCAATACCTGTCTTAGTAACTGTTGAATATCATTTTGAAGAAATGCTCCTTTTAAGGCAGAGACAACATGAACTTTAGTTTTTTCAGAAGCACTCAGCAAAACACCAGCAGCTGTTGTTCCTGTTCCACCAGCCAAATAGACATGATCATAATCGTTTGTTGTTTCCTGCAGAATATGTTGACATCCAACCACACCATAATAACTCTTACCACCTTCCGGGACAATATAGTAATCTGGAAATTTACTGGCCAACTCCTTTAAGAAAAAAACATCATCCTTTTTGCGGTATTCACTTCGGGAGATAAAAACAAGTTCCATCCCATACTCGGCACAAGCCTTTAGGGTGTCATTACTTTCCGACCTTAATTCATCTCCTCTAACCCATGCCATTGACTTTAATCCTGCAACTGAGCAAGCTTTTGCTGTGGCGATCAAATGATTAGAAAAAGGACCACCAAAAGTCAGAATTCCGAATTTAGAAAGTGCTTCTGCCTTTAATAAGTTGTATTGTAATTTTCTCCATTTATTCCCTGAAATAATTGGATCGATTAAATCGTCACGTTTTATATCAAAAGAGAAAGGTTCGCCCTCCACAATGGAAAGACGAACCTTTTCTAAAATTGATTTTGAAGTATTCAATTCCTCAAAATATTATTGTTCTTGTTGTTTTTGAAGTTCCTCTTGAAGTTGCTTCAATTGTTCAGGTGAAATTTGCTGTTGTGGTGCCATTTGTTGCGCTTGAACAAGCGTACCTGGCGCTCCTGATTTAATGACTTCGATTTCGAAAGACAAAGTTTCGTAAGGTTGAATTCCACGGTTTCCGTTTTCACCATACCCTAAATCATAAGGTAAAACCAATCTATAACGACCACCTTCTCTCATTTTAGGAATCGCCAATTGCCAACCTTTAACAACACTATTCAGTGAGAAAGATGGAGCAGGTTGATTACCTTGAGCAGATGTCATATAACTGTTTTGAATCACTTCTCCATTGGAAAGCGATAAAACATAATGAGCTTGAACATCATCCCCTTCCTTTACTTTTTTCCCCGTTCCTTCTTCTAAGGTTGTCAGAACAAACCCTGAAGGGTCAACAATTGTATTGGGTCTTTGCTTTGCTGCTTCAATCATTTCTCTACCTTGTTCTTTAATTGAAGAATAACGCTCAGCTTGTTTTAAAACTTTAGTGTGAATTCCAATAGCGGTAAAAGGTTGAATAAAATATCCTTGACCATTAGGTGAATACACACCATCTTCACCAAAAGCTAATTCATAAGAAGAATAAACAGAATAATCTCCACCAACTTTCATGTCTTTAGCAGCAATCTTCCATACTTGAGGGATTAAAATATCATCTGTTGTTAAGATCATTGAGTTCTGAAATTCAGGAAGTCCCGTATTTTCATAAGTGGATACCAAGGTATCACCCGTAATACTAGTAATCGTTAGAAGGATATCAAACTCTTTATTCAAGTCAATCGCTTCACCTTCACCAGGCGTATTTTCAATAAATATATATTCTTCATCTGGATTTTCGTCCTTCACATTATCAGGATTCTTTTTGGCCATATCCATCATAAACTTTTCTCCATTCGATTTATTCAAGTCATTATGAAAGTTCATGATCATCGTTTGACGCTCATTGAGGTCAATAATTGTATCAGCACCAACTAAAGAGTTTGCAAAACCAATTCTGGCCACATCGAAGTTAACTATATCCAAACCGTTTTTCACAACAAGTGATTTTCTCAATCCTTCACCAAAAACAGCTCCGTAACAATGAGATATTTCTTTCATTGTGTAATTGGTAGTATCGATACCTTGACCACTCGCGTGTGTTTCTTCGAGCATGTCGTTACAATCTTTGGCAGAAAGGTCTTTTGACGATAAGTAATCATAAAACCCTTTTTCTAATTCTGTCTTGTTCAGGGTAGCGAAAATTTCTTCAGGAATACTTTTGAAACTAGCTCCAATATCAGCACCTAATGCGTAAGATATTCTTTGTTCAAAATCTTCTAGATTAATTTCAGAAGCATTTTTTGGTGATGAGCTACACGCCACAAAAAATGCTGTAATGGGAATAAAAAGTAATTTTTTCATACGTTAGTTAAAGGGTTTTTAAAAATATGTTTTTTGCAAAGTAAATAAGTATAGTTACATGAACACAAGAAAATGTAAACTATTCTCCAAATAAAGAATCAACAAAGGCTTTTTTATTGAAGGCTTGTAGGTCTTTCATCTGTTCACCAACCCCAATGTACTTAACAGGGATTTTCATCTGGTCTGAAATACCAATAACAACACCACCTTTAGCGGTACCGTCAAGTTTTGTAATTGCCAAAGCATTGATTTCAGTTGCAGCAGAGAATTGTTTGGCTTGTTCAAAAGCATTTTGACCGGTAGAACCATCTAAAACGAGTAAAATTTCATGTGGTGCACCTGGAACCACTTTTTCCATTACTCTTTTGATTTTAGACAATTCATTCATCAAATTGATTTTATTGTGCAATCGCCCAGCGGTATCAATAATAACAACATCAGCACCTTGCGCTTTTGCTGACTGGAGTGTTTCAAAAGCAACAGAAGCTGGATCCGCTTGCATACCTTGCTCCACAATCGGCACCCCTACTCGTTCAGACCAAATAATCAATTGATCAACAGCAGCTGCCCTGAAAGTATCTGCAGCACCTAGCACTACATTTTTCCCCATTTCTTTGAATTGGTAAGCCAACTTTCCGATAGTTGTTGTTTTCCCCACACCATTCACACCTACAACCATGATTACGTGAGGGTTATTGTCTGGATAGCTTGGAATCTCATATTCAATATCGCCTGTATTATTTTCTTCCAATAAACTTGCGATTTCTTCCCTAAGAATACCTTGCAGTTCATTGGTATTGACGTACTTTTCTTTCGCTACACGTTCTTCAATACGATCGATAATTTTTATGGTTGTTTGAACACCAACATCAGATGTAATTAGCACCTCTTCTAATTCATCAAGAACATCTTCATCAACCTTTGATTTACCAACAACAGAACGTGTTAGTTTAGATAAAAAACTTGTTTTAGTCTTTTCAAGACCTTCATCAAGTTTCTTTTTTTTATCCTTAGAAAATAACCCAAATAATGCCATAGTTTAAAAAAAAAGAAAAGCTCCCTACCAAAGGCAAGAAGCTAATTATAAAATAATATTGATTAAAGATGCTATAGTTATTTCGTTTTAGCGAACCAATCTTTAACCTCTTCGTTACGTACCATTTCTTCTCGGAAAGAATACGCTCCTCTTTCGTTTTTCACCATCTTAATCACTTTAGTGTGCGCTTTACCACCACCTGTTTGAATCGATGCTACTGATTTCTTTGCCATAACTTAACTATTTAATTTCTTTATGAATTGTCATTCTCTTAAGAATAGGATTGAATTTTTTCAATTCTAAACGCTCAGGCGTATTTTTTCTATTCTTAGTACTAATATATCTTGAAGTTCCAGGCTTACCTGACTCCTTGTGCTCAGTACATTCTAATATTACTTGAACTCTGTTTCCTTTTTTTGCCATTTTCTTTCTTTTTCCTAGTGAATAACTCTACTAAGGTTATTGACTATTTTAAATATCCTTTCGCTCTTGCTTCTTTCACACATGCAGTAATACCATTCTTATTGATAGTACGCAACGCTGAAGTTGAAACTCGAAGGGTTATAAACTCTTTCTCTTCTGGAAGATAAAACTTCTTCTTTACTAAATTAGGGTAAAACTTACGTTTTGTTTTAATATTAGAGTGAGAAACATGATTCCCTACCATTACTCTTTTCCCTGTTAATTGACAAACTCGTGACATAATTAAAAATAGTTTATGCTTAATACAAAAGCGGCTGCAAAGAAATATATATTTTCTGAATTAGCCAAGGGTTTGGAGATTTTTTTTTACTTTATTAAAAAAAGAACTTCTCCCCTTTTTTTTTACGAATTGCAAATATAGACTTTTGATAGAAACTAAACAAGTTTTCATTATTTAAAAATTATGATTTTTTTTACGTTTACATCTACCTCTTGAATCAAAATAGGGATAACACTAATTATCAAGCTGATAAACAAAATAGGCAAGTCATTGTTTTTTTTATATAAAGCTAGTGATTTATCTACTCTAGACCATAATCGATTACTTGATAATGTACTTCAGAACCTTTCCTTACATCTAACGTGTCAAAGTTTTGGATCGTTAAATCTTTAAAACTGCGTTTAATTAATCCTACATCTTTAGCGTAAACTTCATACATTTTTCGATAATCCACCAAGGAAAAGAAATCATCATACTCTACTTCTGTTGTTTCTTCAAAAAAGATATTGTTGATGGTCCTACTTGAATTGACATTGGAATAGTACACCAGCTCTTCTTCCTCTGGATTAAATGCGTTTACATCCCATTCAACTCCTTCTTTGACAGCAAATATCATTTTAATTTTCCGCTGATTTTCCTCAACAACCTCTCCTCTACCTCCATCAATTATTCGTGTCCATACACGGTGGTCAAGCAGATCTCCTGAATTTAAGTCATATTTAGATTGAAAAAATTTCCGTGCACGTCGTCCTGAATTATCGACAAATTCTTCCCCTATTTTTGTTTTTAAACGATATCGAATAGAATCATGTTGAGGGTTTAAATCTACATCATGAAATACCTCCAAAACATCGTACTCAATAAAATGACCTTCCTCCATGGGAAAGTAGGAATAGCCAAAGTCAACAGTTTCTTTTTCCTTACAAGCAGAAATCAACACCATCAAAACAGCCAATATAATTAAAGGTCTATTCATATCATTCTATCTAGTGGTTTCAAGATACTAATAATTTGGGCTAATTCCTTTTTCTTTTAGGTTTTGTAAGTGCTTGGTCAATGCTTCGTCTTCTAAATGCTCTCCATTTCTGTAATATTTCCTCCCCAATTCTTTTCCTGCCTCGTCATAGGTTGTCCACCAACCATGTTTTTTTCTTCTTTTCCAACGTTCAATAATCATCGGTTTACCATTGGGATGATTTTTTACAATCTCACCATCATATACCCCAGAAGAATAACGTCCTTTGGTTTTCACCACGCCATCAGGAAAGTACTCTATAAATTCTCCGTGAAGACGACCATCTTTATAATTGGCCTTACGCAAAACTAACTTAGTTTTTGTATCTGTAACTTCTGGACCGTAATAAGTAATGCGTTCACCATTCAACACACCATTAACATAAGTTTCCTCATAGCTGTAATGACCTGTAGGTAAAAAGTGAGTCCAAACGCTATCCTTTTCTTGATTTCTATAAATTCCATGAGCAATCAACTTTTCATTCTCATGATAATAAAATGCTTCCGATCGATTACTTCCTTCGTCATGAACAATAATTGTTCGAACAGTCTTTGATGGGTAATAATAAACAAATTTCCCTACTGGTTTATCGTCCTTGAACTGACCTTTATACCGAATTATTTCAGAATTCTCATAAAACTTAACCCACTCTCCCTGTTTTTTACCATTAGCGTCAGTTTGATTTACTTGGGCTTCAAGTCCGAAACCAAAACCAACCAAAACAAGTAAGCCTAAAATGTAACTTTTATCTAATAATTTCATTTGCTAGTTCTTTTAAATTTTTCACTGAAAAATCAGGTATTATATCCACTTTTTCTTCAGACTGAATTAACGCAGTCTTCATTCCAAGATTCATTCCAAACTTCAAGTCAGACGCAGTGTCTCCAACCATCACCGAATATTCAAAATTAATGTCTGGAAAATCACTTTTTGCCTCAAGTGCCATTGCAGCATTTGGTTTCCTTCTGTCTGGTTCTTCGCCCCTTAGATTACTTGCAAAATAGACTTTATCAATATAAACACCTTCAACTGCTAAAGCTTTGATCATGAAGTTGTGAATTTCGTCTAAATCTCCTTCAGTCATTATTCCTTTCCCAATACCTTGTTGATTGGTAACGACAATTATTTTGGAAAATTGTGGAGCCAACAGCTTAAGTCCTTCAATCACTTTCGGTAAGAAGATAAAATCTTCAACCCTTGTGATGTAGCCTTCGAAATTCCTTTGATTAATTACACCATCTCGATCCAAAAACAAAGTCCAAGTAGGATCCTTCTTTGCATTCAACATGTTAAATTTCAGTTTCAATTAAGTAAACATTTCTTGAAGAGGAGTTCCTTCCAATCAATTCTGCAATGAATCCAGCCAAAAAGAATTGACTTCCAATAATCATTGCGGTTAATGCAATATAAAACTCTGTACGTTGTGCAATTAAAGGCGAAAGTCGGTCGGAAAAGAAACTAAGAGTTTTATCTATCCCAAGATATAAAGCAAATCCAAATCCGATCAAGAAAAGTAAAGTTCCAATAGCTCCAAAAAAGTGCATTGGTTTTTTACCAAATTTTCCAATGAAGACCACTGATAACAAATCTAAAGGACCATTCATGAAGCGATTGAGTCCAAACTTTGTTGTACCAAATTTTCTTGCTTGATGTTGTACTACTTTTTCTCCGATTTTATTGAATCCTGCATACTTGGCCAACGGTGGAATATACCTATGCATATCACCATACACCTCAATACTTTTCACCACAATAGAACGATAAGCCTTGAGTCCACAATTGAAATCATGTAAATAAATACCTGTTAACTTGCGGGCTGTCCAATTGTATAATTTAGTTGGTATTGTTTTAGAAAGCGGATCATACCTTTTCTTTTTCCACCCAGAAATCATGTCATAACCATCCTCTTTGATCATTCGAATCATTTCCGGAATTTCTTCTGGTGAATCTTGAAGATCGGCATCTAAAGTCACCACATAGTCTCCTTTAACAGCTTCAAAGCCTTTCTGCAAAGCAGCTGACTTCCCATAGTTTCGCTGGAATTTAATCCCACGAACATTTGTATTGCTCGCCCTTAATTTCAAAACAGCATCCCAAGAGCCATCTTTACTTCCATCATCCACGAAAATAATTTCATAAGTGAATTTATTGGCCTCCATTACAGAGACAATCCATTCGTGTAATTCAGGTAGTGACTCGACTTCATTATAAAGCGGGACCACAATAGATATTTCGATTTTTTCAGCCATGACTGAACAAATATAAAAAATTCTTCCGCTCAAAGTATCCTTCTTTAAATTTTACACCTGATTTTATTGAAAGGCTTTTGAGTAAATGAGCAAAACTACTCCCTACAAATTGAACAACGGAAAAGGAGTTATTTACAGTTAGTGGTGAACACATCCTACATCACCCACTTTGGGATTACAATAATAGAGAACTATTTTGATTCATAAAGACTTATTTTTCTGATTTTTCCTTTATCTTGCAAATGCTAAAATTATAAAACAATTAACTACATATTATGAAAACAATAAGGCTAACGTTATTCTCTTTATTTATCATTGTTTCTTCATTTTCTCTAGGACAACTTTCAAAAAGTTCTCCCAAAGCCATAAGTGACAATATCATTGTTAGAATGCAGAAAAATGAGGATCCAGCAATGCTCAGTAAACTTGTTCCAACTCACTTTGAATTAGAGGTAGCTGAAGTACTTTCTCAACATTCAGATATATGGTTATTAAAGTTCAATGATGACAATACAAATATTGATGAAGTATTAGAAGTATTGTACCGTGTGAATACAGTATTGTTTGCACAACCCAACAGAGAGGTAGAGTTAAGGGCTGCGCCAAACGACCCTTTGTACACCAATCAATGGCACCATGACAACATCGATTCTGAGTTGGCTTGGGACATCACTACAGGTGGAACCACAGCAAATGGTCACGATATTGTTATTGCCTTAATAGAAAGTGCTGATGTCATTAATCACCCAGACTTACAAGACAATCAGTGGATCAACACCGCTGAAATTCCAAACAATGGAATTGATGATGATGGAAACGGATATGTTGATGATTACAACGGTTGGAATGTTTCTACCAACAATGATGCTATTGGAACAGGTTCTCATGGAACAAGTTGTGCAGGAATGATGGGTGCAAAAGGCGATAACGGAATAGGAGTGTCTGGAATCAATTGGAATGTTAAAATTATGGACATTGCTGGACATAATTCTCCATTTACAGAGTCAAATATTATTGCGGCCTACAACTATGCATTAAGCGCACGTTTACTTTGGAATCAGACCAATGGTGCAAATGGTGCTTTTGTTGTTGCTACAAGTGCATCATGGGGGGTAGATGGTGGAGACCCAAATAGCTATCCAATTTGGTGTAGTTTTTATGATGATTTAGGTCAAGCAGGAATCCTCAACGCTGGAGCAACTACAAATCAGAATCAGGATGTGGATACCTTTGGTGATGTTCCAACAGGTTGTGCAAGTGACTACATGATTGGAGTGACGGCAACCAATTCTTCAGACATCATAGACTTTGCTGGTTATGGAGAACAAACCATCAATATCGCAGCACCAGGGTCTAGCATTTATACGACCGCCGCAAATGGTCAATACACTTCAACTTCTGGAACTTCATTCGCTTGCCCTTTAACAGCAGGCCTCATTGGTCTATTATACAGTGTTCCCTGTAGTGATTTAGATAATTTAGCGATGAGTAATCCACAAGCAGCAGCAGATATGGTAATGCAAGCCCTTTATAATGGAGTGGATCAAAGTCAACATCTAATAGACCGAACGATAACCGGAGGGAGAATAAATGCAAAGAACTCAATTGACCTACTCATGCTTGATGTCTGTAGTTCTTGTTCAACGCCCAACAACATCAATGTAACTACAGTTAATGACTATGATGCGAGTATTGTATTTGACCATAATCCTGATGCAACCTCATATGTGGTATCTCTACAAATAGCGGGAACTGGAGTTTGGACAGATTACACAACAACAAATAATAGTTATACATTCACAGGTCTTACCAGCTGTACAGAATATGAATTTAGAATTACTTCAGACTGTTCTGGAGAAATCGGAAATTCATCAGCCATTGGAACATTTAAAACCTCAGGTTGTGGAAATTGTATTGACTTAAATTATTGCGAAACAAATGCAATCAACCCTGCATTAAGTCTAACGGTAACAAGTCCTGCTTCCATTCAAGGAAATTATAGCTATCAAGAATCTACCTCATTTGGAGGTCCCGTAGATAATGGATATCAATATGGTGAATTAGTACTTGTTAATGATGGCTCTGCGAATCCTAATGAGGGTTGTAACCCACTCACTAATGGTGCAGCTGTAAATGGAAATATTGCAGTTGTTTATAGAGGGAGTTGTAACTTCACAGACAAGGCAATGAATGCTCAAAATGCAGGTGCTACAGCAGTGATTATCATCAACAATGTTGCCAATCCAAGTACAATTAATATGGGTGGGACAAACAACAATGTGACTATCCCAGCAATTATGATTTCGCAAGCTGATGGAGCCATATTGGTGAATTCAATCAATAATAATGAAGCTCCGAAAGCCATTCTAGGTCAACAAAACGAATGGGTTGAATCTTTCCTTATTGACGGAAATACAATCACTACAGGAGATAACAATGGATATGTTTTGAATGACAGTCCTATCGCATTGATTCTTGGCCAAAACTATCCATTCACCTTAACACCTGGCTATGATGGTCAAGCGCTAGAAGAATATACTCGAATTTGGTTAGACATCAACCAAGATGGTGTATTTGATGTTTCTGAAATGATCTATGATCAAGGTACAGCAGCAACTGGCGTGCTCACAGACAACCTAACGATTCCGGCTACTGCTTTAACAGGAAGTACGCGAATGAGGGTTCAAATGGCCTATCAAGGTCTTGCTAATTCATCGCTACCTAACGTATGTGGAGACCTTACATCAGGAGAAATTGAAGATTTCTGTGTGACTCTAAGTTCAGGAAGTGTTTGTGGTATTAAAGTGACATCGACAATCAACGACCCGGCATGTTCACAAGTAAACAACGGTGAAATCTCAGTAAACGTTACTGCTGGAACCCCACCCTATAGTTACCTGTGGAATAATGGACAAACAGGATCAAGTATTTCCAATCTTACTCCAGGAAATTATAGTTTAAGCATTACGGATGGAAGTGGCTGTGATACGACTATCAATTTCGCATTAACCTACACGCTACAGCTTTCAATTAACGAGACAATCACGCATCCAAGCTGTCAAAACACAGAAGATGGAAGTATTACTGTTAATGCAAATGGAGGCAATAACTTTACTTACAATTGGAACAATGGCCCCTCCTCTTCAACGTGGTCAGGTATTGGCGATGGAACTTACCATGTAACGGCAAGTAATGATATAGGTTGTACTGTCTCAGGATCATACAGTTTAAGTGCCCCAAACACTCCTGCTCCAACTGCAAGTTTCACTACCAATGAAAATGGCTTATCTGTTACCTTCAACAATACTTCAACTAATGCAAGTGCTTATTTATGGGATTTTGGTGACGGAAACACTTCTACACTCGAAAACCCGACACATGTTTATGCTGAGAAAGCAAACTATAATATTTGCTTAACTGCATATGGAGAATGTGACACAACAGTATATTGTACAAGTATTAACGTCAATGACGATCTTTCCGTTATAGGTGAAGGGGAATTAGAAAATGGAATAAATATTTATCCTAATCCTGTTAAAAACAAGGTGACCATAGAGAAAATCAATTCTAAAGCATCACGAGTTGTGATTTACAATGCCAGTGGTCAGTTGATTGATAAAGTGTCACTTTCAACCGCATCAACAGCAATCATTGTGAGTGACTGGAAGCCTGGTGTTTACTTCTTTCATATCATGGATGAAAGCAGAAATCTAATTTCAACACAACGTGTAAGCGTGTTGCAATAATTAATTCTATTAGATAATGAATTGAGTCAAGATATAAAAGTCTTGGCTCTTTTTTTTTTGAATTGAATAAGGAAAAAATAGCTCCAAAGAAAAAGAGGAATAAATGCAGTACATTTATTCCTCTTTTTGCTAAACCATGCTAAAACTATAAAACCCGATTATTCAACTATGATTAAATAACCTATTGCAAATATAAGGATAAAAATCTTTACAAAAAGAAAAAAAGTAATTTATTTTTAAATCATTTCGATCAAACACGTTAACTATCTAGTTTTGCGTCTTTTCAAAAAGAAGAAATGTTACCTTAACAATTGGCAAGAGAAAGAACCAGGATAAATATAAGATCTATTTCAGGTAAAGTATTCGCTATAAAATAGAATGGTGAATGAAAATAAAAAGTTAAAAAATATTCTTTAGATTTTACTTGTCTTTGAGTAGAGTAAACTCTATTTTTGGGCAAATTAACAATAAGTAGAAAACCCGCGAAAAATGAGCGTATTAGTAAATAAAGATTCAAAAGTAATTGTACAAGGATTCACAGGTAGTGAAGGAACTTTCCATGCAGGTCAAATGATCGAATTTGGAACAAACGTAGTTGGTGGAGTTACTCCAGGAAAAGGAGGCCAAAAACATTTAGACAAACCAGTATTTAACACAGTTCAAGATGCTGTAGATAAAACAGGTGCAGATGTATCTATCATTTTCGTTCCACCAGCTTTTGCTGCGGATGCAATTATGGAAGCTGCTAATGCAGGGATTAAAGTAATTATCTGTATTACTGAGGGTATTCCTGTAAATGATATGGTTAAAGCTAAAGAATATATTTCTGCTTATGACTGTAGATTAATTGGACCAAACTGTCCGGGTGTTATCACTGCAGGTGAAGCGAAAGTAGGGATTATGCCAGGATTTGTATTTGAAAAAGGATCTGTTGGTATTGTATCTAAATCTGGAACATTAACATACGAAGCTGCTGACCAAGTAGTGAAAGCAGGATTAGGTATTACAACTGCAATTGGTATTGGTGGTGACCCAATCATTGGAACAACTACTCAAGAAGCTGTTGAATTATTAATGAACGATCCTGAAACTAAAGGAATCGTTATGATTGGTGAAATCGGTGGTAATCTTGAAGCAAAAGCAGCAAGATGGATCAAAGACAACGGAACTAAACCGGTTGTTGGATTTATCGCAGGTGAAACTGCACCAGCAGGTCGTACAATGGGTCACGCAGGTGCTATTGTAGGAGGAGATGAAGATACTGCTCAAGCCAAAAAAGCAATTTTAAGAGAATGTGGTGTTCATGTTGTAGACTCTCCAGCAAAAATTGGTGAGAAGATGGCTGAATTATTAAAATAACATTCAACATAAATATTAAAAAAGGGAACCAAAAGGTTCCCTTTTTTGTTTTAAATATAAAAGTAATAAATATGGAAATTAAAGGAAGTACAGCATTGGTGACAGGAGGAAATTCAGGATTAGGAAAAGCAACAGCAATGCTATTGATTCAAAAAGGAGCGAAAGTTATTATCACTGGAAGAGATCATCAAAAAACCATTCATGTCGCAAAAGAAATTGGAGCTATTCCCTTTCAATGTGACGTAACAAAAGATGAACAGATTGATGAGCTTTATAAATTTATAGAGGGAGAGCATGGAAAGTTGGATATACTTGTAAATAATGCAGGTATTGGAATCAGAAAATCATTATTAGAACTTACTCGAGAAGAATTACAGCAGGTATATGAAGTGAATGTATTTGGAGTTGCTATGGTAGCGCAAGGAGCTAGTAAGCTTTTTGTTAAGCAGAACTATGGAAATATTATTAACATCGCATCAACGGCATCATTAAAAGGTTATCCTACTGGATCTATTTATGCTTCATCTAAATTCGCGCTCAGAGGAATGACACAATGTTGGCAAGGTGAGCTGAGGAAAAACAATATCCGTGTAATACAGGTTAACCCAAGTGAAGTCCCTACAGCTTTTGGAGATGAACAAAACAGAACTGAAAGACCATTAGAATCAAATAAATTAACACCTAAAGATATTGCTATTACAATAGTTAATACTCTAGAGATGGACAACAGAGCATATATTCCAGAAGTTACGGTTCATGCAACAAATCCTTTTTAAAAAAAGAAAATACACATCAATTTTATCAGCTCAACCACAAGAAATAACAATTTATTTCTTGTGGAAAATAGTTTATAATAATTTATATAACGGAGTTTGGATAAAAATTAGAATATTTATTTTGTAAACCTTCGTGGACACTCGAAAATTTATAAATCGAAGATTTAAATTTACGGTGTTCTCCCAATGGGAGCAAATAGCATAAAACAAAAAAACCTCACACAAATGAATGTATGAGGTTTTTATAAAAGTGGCG